>NZ_JBCFQE010000001.1:2855000-3067500 GCF_038562745.1 Pseudoalteromonas sp. D15MCD-2
TACGTTAATGATGGTCGCACAACCTGCAGAGGAAGTAGGCGGTGGTGCAAAAGCAATGCTTAAAGAAGGGCTTTTTACTAAGTACCCTACTCCAGACCATGTTATTGGTTTACATGTAAGTGCGAGTGTTCCTGCTGGTAAAGTTAGCATGAAAACTGAGTATACGATGGCAAGTGTTGACTCTGTTGATATTACTGTAAAGGGTAAAGGCGGTCACGGTGCCTATCCACATACAACAATAGACCCTGTTGTGATTGCTTCACGTATTGTATTGGCACTGCAAACTATTACTAGTCGCGAATTGTCACCACTTGAACCGTCAGTGGTCACTGTTGGCTCAATTCATGGTGGCTCTAAACACAATGTCATTTCTGATGAAGTAAAACTACAGCTCACACTTCGCAGTTATAACCCTGAAGTACGTTTGCAACAAATCGCGGCGATTAAACGAATTTCTAAAGGTATCGCATTAAGTGCTGGCCTTGATGAAAGCTTAGCGCCTGAAGTATATGTACATGAAGATGAGTCAATTCCTTCGACTTACAATAACCCTGCACAAACCAATGTAGTGCGTTCAGCAATTGCTAATGCTATTGGTGAAGACAATGTTCTTGAAACTGAAGCTGTAATGGCTGGCGAAGACTTTGGTCTATACGGTCGTACAGAGCAGCACGTGCCAATTACTTTGTTTTGGTTAGGCGGTGTTGAACCGAGTCAATATGATGCAGCAATGCAATCTGGCGCAACATTACCTTCTTTACACTCAAGCAAGTTTGCACCTGATTACAAGAAGGCTCTTCCTACAGGGATTACAGCGATGAGTAATGCTGCGGTTGCCCTATTCAACAAAAAATAGTTTAGGCTGACTTAGCTCTAGGCTTAGTTTTTCTTTTAAAACGTCGCTTTTGCGGCGTTTTTGGTAACTGAGCAAAGACTTGGCTGTCGCACTGCTTGGCTTGCTCAACTAAAGCATGTAACTCTGCCAACAATGGCGTTAAAAATTGCTGATAACTCATGTGTTGCTCAGCTATATTCCCTAACGATGCTTCCCACTTAGCTGTTAAGTCAGGGCTAGCAAGCTGCTCTGGTAATGTACTTATAAGAGCTTTGCCTGTTGCGGTAGCTAGAATGTTTTTACCCTGACGCTCTAAAAAGCGTCGTTTAAATAAAAGCTCAAGAATACCAGCCCTTGTAGCCTCAGTGCCTAAGCCATCAGTTTCTTTGAGGATCTTTTTAATTTCTGGGTCTTTCACATAGCGGCTGATGCCTGTCATAGCACTCAATAAGGTAGCATCAGTAAAATGCGCTGGCGGTGTCGTCATTTTGTCTACCACTTCACCTTGATTGCAATGTAGCGGCTGACCTTTTTCAAGTGGCGGTAAGGTTTGCTCATCTTTTAACTCTGTTTTGCCCATTAATGTTTTAAAGCCTAAGCTAACATCTTGCTTAGCAGCAGCTTTAAAAAGCCCACCCGCAATTTCAACCGTTACTTTAGTTTCGTTAAATATATAGTCTGGATAAAACTGAATTAAATAATGACGGCAGATCAACCGATAGATTTTTTGTTCATCACTATTTAATGATGCTGAGCGAAGCTGTTTTTCGGTAGGAACAATAGCGTGGTGAGCTGCAACCTTGCTGTCATTAAAACATTTACTCCGCTTATTGGTATCAGCTTGCTTGCAAGCTTCACTTACTTGACCTTCATTATTAGTGATGGCGGCAATAATACTCGCTGCATCTTTATGATGCTCTTTTGGTAAATAGCGGTTATCTGAACGAGGGTACGTAATTAACTTATGACGCTCATACAAGCTTTGACAGGTATCTAGCACCTTTTGTGCTGGCATTGAAAACGCCTTTGCCGCATCAATTTGTAAAGCCGACAAGTTATAAGGCAGTGGCGCTTGTTGCTTTTTTTGCTTTTGTTCAAGCTCAACTACTTTCGCTGGCTGATTAGTTATGCGTGACACAACATTTTCAGCAAGCCCTCTATGTAATACCCGCCCTTCTTCATCTTGATAAGGTTCACATGCTTTACTTGGCTGCCACTTTGCAGAAAATACTTGCTGCTGCTGAGTTTCAAGATGAGCTAATACTTCATAAAAAGGTTTCGCTACAAAGTTAGCTATTTCATTATCACGATTTACAACTAGACCTAAAATAGGAGTTTGAACACGCCCAACAGATAACACATTACCAAACCCAGCTTTTTGCCCAGCAAGCGTATAAGCGCGAGTTAAATTCATGCCAAATAGCCAATCGGCACGTGAGCGAGCTAAAGCAGATACACTCAATGGAATAAAATCGCGATTCGATTTTAAATTATTCAGCGCTTTTTTAACTGCACCTAAGTTTAAGTCGCTGATCAAGAGTCGTTGAATTTGCTGTTTTTTAACTTGGCTAAGTTTAACCTGTTCGATCACTTCATCAACCAATAGCTGGCCTTCCCTATCAGGGTCGCCGGCATGAACAATTATATTTGCCTGCTTGATTAGCTTTTTTAATACAGTGAGTTGTTTACGTGTTTTTGATTTAGGCTTTAATTGCCACTGTTCAGGCACGATAGGTAAATGCTCAAACCGCCACTTTTTAAAACTTGCATCGTAGTCATCGGGTTCTGCTTGTTCAAGCAAATGACCAATACACCATGAGACACAATCACCATTACCTAGCTCTATATAGCCATCATGCTTTTTTTGTGGTTTTGGCAGTGCATCTGCAATGGCTCGCGCCAAGGATGGTTTTTCGGCAATGTAAAGTTTCATAACGCAACACTAAATACTGTTTTTATAAACAGTAGTCTAGCACAGGATTTTTAACGAAGAAACGCCTTATGCTTGCTGGCTTCGTCGAGTAAAGAGGTAGATAAGCGGTAGGTAACATACGACCACAGTACCAATATTGATTAGCGGTAGCAGGGTCTTGTACATGTAGGTGCTGTAAGACAAATCCCAAAGGTGGCGGTCAACTAAACGGAACAACTGTAGAATGGGCGCCATTATCACAACCAACTGCCCTAAAACACTTTGCCATAAGTAGACTTTATCTTTAATACCCAAGTAAGCAATGATTGCCATCCAAGCAATATCATTAAAAGCCCAGACTACATAGCGCCAGATATAGATATCATCAAACTCTCTTAAAGCAGAATAAATAAGAGTTCCATAAAGGAAAAAAGCAGCAGTAATGATAGAGAAATAAAAAGCGGGCCAATCTTTACGAAGGTAAAAAATAATAATAGCCGGGCTCAAAATGAACACCCAGCTATTGCTTAATATAACTCTAATTTCTACAAACCAATCAGGCAAAATGCAGTGCCTTAATCAGTTTTATCATCATCACCGCCATCACCATTGCCTGGCATATAGCTATATTTATCAACTTTTTTCATTTTTATACTCCATTACATGTGTTAATGAAGTTTCACTTTAATTGATTTATTGCCTTACATCAATAGGGTCAGACTCGTGTGCTTTACCTTGCATAATAGAGATTTCAACACGGCGATTACGCTTGCGATCTTCATCGGTCACATTCGGTACAAGAGGCCTTGTTTCTGCGTGACCTACCACCATCATACGAGATTTATCAAAACCGGGCGCTTTTTCCATTTCACTGGCAACTGCCACCGCACGTTTTGATGATAAATCCCAATTATTAGTATAAAGTTCATTCGATACTTGGAAGTCATCAGTGTGACCTGACACGGTTATTTCACCCGGCACATCTTTTAACAGCGTAGCAATATCACGAATAATAGGTTTAAATTTTGGCTGTAAAAAAGCACTACCTGATGGGAATGAGCCATTCTCACGGATACGAATAATAATTTGCTGGCCTAATGACTCGAGCTCAATCGCACCATCCATAATTTGCTGTTCTAGTTGCTGAGCAATTTTCTTCACAAGTTCATTTGTTTGTTCTTGATCAGCTGCTGAAATTGACTGTTCTAAAGCTTGTTGCTGAGCCGTACTTTGCGATTCACCACCTCGTTTATTACCGCGCTGTTCTTGTCGACCACCGGCAGAGCTTTCGTCGCCAGCCTGAAACTCAAGCATTTGTTGCGTCATTTCTACGGTTTGTTGTTGAATCGTTTCAATAGGTGTGGGTTCAGGTTTACCCGGAGTGAACTCCATGGCAATGACCGAGGTTCCCTTTGGAATATCTTTTACTTCAATTTTATTTTGTACACCGAAAGCAAACTTCATGGAGCCGGCAATTTGCTTAAACTTCAGTACGTCCATTTCTGAGAAAGCAAGCAAGAGTACAAAGAAGCACATTAATAATGACATTAAATCTGCGAAGGTTCCCATCCAGGCGGGTAAACCCGGTGGTGGACATTTGCACTCTTGATCTGACATGCCCTACTCCTCGGTATCAACTTTACGTTTTGATTCAGCTAAGTAGTTTTTCAAGATACCTTCAATTACTTTCGGGTTTTGACCATCTTGAATACCTAGTACCGCGTCGAGAATTAAACGTTGATTAAGCGCTTCCTCGTCTTTACGTAGCTCTAGTTTTACCTGAATTGGAATAGCAACAACGTTTGCTAAGAACGCACCATAGAGAGTAGTTAAAAGTGCAACCGCCATTGCAGGGCCGATTGCTTTTGGGTCATCCATGTTTGATAACATAGCAACCAAACCGATTAGCGTACCGATCATACCCATCGCAGGGGCAATATCGGCAAGTGATTTAAATAAACCAGCCCCTAGTTCATGACGGTTAGCTGTAAGAGAAATATCTTTTTGTAGGGTGGCACGAACAACATCAGCATCATGACCATCCACTAACATATCGACCCCTTTGCGCATAAAACCGTTGGGGATTTCGGCTTCTTCTAATGCTAAGAAACCACCTTTACGTGCTGAATCAGCTAATTCTACTGCTTTTTCAATTAATTCTTCTGGAGATTCGATTTTGAACATAAAGGCTTTTGCAGCGACTTTACCTATGCCCAAAAATTGCCCCATAGTGAAATTCGATAATACGATAAAAATCGAACCACCAAATACAATGACCACCGAAGGCGTGTTGTAAAACATTGCAACTTGGCCGTCACTACTTAACACCATCGACATAGCAATTAAGCCTATGGCACCAAGAATACCTATTATGGTTGCTAAATCCACATACCCCTCCAGAGGAACAATTACACGACACCCTCAGGTATCAAATTTTTATTATTAACTGCTTATCGGCAAGCAGTTGAAATACTTAAATCATTAAATGAATTAATTTTATTTTAATGTAAGATTTTTAAGCTACAAGTTTAAGCTGTATCTAAAACCGTAAAAATAGCATATTGAAAATGGATTATGCGTAAAAAAACACATCATTCTTTGACCTAGTTTAGCATTCCACCTAAAATTGGCCTCACTTTCTAACAGCTATCGAGGCCACAATGGCAACAAAGAAACCAGAAAACTTAAGCTTTGAAGAAGCGCTGGATGAATTATCTCAAATTGTTGCACAAATGGAGCAAGGTGAATTGTCACTAGAACAATCGCTAAAACAATTTGAACGCGGCATTGCACTGGCGAATGCTTCGTCTGGTAAGTTACAGCAAGCCGAACAAAAGGTTGCCATTTTAATGGGTAACGATAGCCAAGCTCCTCTTAGCAATTTTGATTCAAACTTGGACTAATTAAGTGCAATTAAAAGAACAACTACAACGCGCTCGTGAAGACGTTGAAGCACATTTAAATCGCTATTTCGAACTACCACTTAATACCGAAAAAACCATCAAAGAAGCCACCCATTACGGTGTTTTAAATGGTGGTAAGCGCTTACGTCCATACCTTGTATACGCAACGGGTCGAATGATGGGCGCAGACAAGACCGATCTTGATATTCTTGCTGCCGCTATTGAGTGTATTCATAGCTACTCTTTAGTCCATGATGACTTACCTGCCATGGATGATGATGACTTAAGACGTGGCCGCCCTACCTGTCATATTGTTTATGGCGAAGCGCAAGCCATACTCGCGGGCGATGCATTACAAACGCTGGCATTTGATTTAATTGCCAACCATCAATTTGCCGTTCCTGCGAGCCAGCAAGTAAAAATGATTGCCTCATTAAGCAAAGCCTCAGGTATTGAAGGTATGGTAGGTGGGCAAGCACTGGATATTGAAGCGACCGATAAAGAAATTACCGTTGCGCAGTTAGAGCGCATTCATCAGCTAAAAACGGGCGCCTTGCTTAATTGTGCTATTACACTCGGTGCATTGAGTGCAAAAAGCTGTGATGAACATACTCTCGCGCAATTAAACCTATTTGGCCAAGCAATAGGGCTAGCTTTTCAGGTACAAGACGATATCCTTGATGTAGAAGCTGATACTGAAACATTAGGTAAGCCACAAGGCTCAGATATTGCGGCTAATAAAGCAACTTACCCTGCTTTATTAGGTATGGCTGGTGCAAAGCAAAAAGCACAAGATTTACTAGCTCAAGCTCATCAAGCTCTTGAGGCAATTGATTACGACACCAGCGAACTGGCGAGCCTTGCTAGCTATATCGTTGAACGTAATTATTAATGCCTAAAAAAGAAAGACAAAATAACTAAAAAATCAGAGCAGCAATGGGCTATAATGCACTCTGGTTAGCGAAGGATGTATAAAAAATCATGACACTTGATAGTAGCAAGTATCCATTATTAAGTTTGGTTGACGAACCAGCACAGCTGCGTGATTTAGCGCAAGACAAGTTACCTGCGTTTAGTAAAGAGTTACGCGAATACCTACTTAATTCAGTTTCGCAAAGTAGTGGTCATCTAGCATCAGGTTTAGGCACTGTTGAACTAACCGTTGCGCTGCATTATGTTTATAACACTCCTGAAGATCGTTTAGTATGGGATGTGGGTCATCAAGCATATCCGCACAAAATCTTAACGGGTCGTCGTGACCAAATGCATACTATTCGTCAAAAAGACGGTTTGCACCCTTTCCCATACCGTGAAGAAAGCCCTTACGATACATTTAGTGTTGGCCATTCGAGCACCTCTATTTCAGCAGCCTTAGGCATGGCCATTGCTGCCGAAAAAGAAGGTAAAGATCGTAAAACAGTTGCTGTTATTGGCGATGGTGCGATCACTGCTGGTATGGCATTTGAAGCGATGAACCACATGGGTGATGTTAACCCTAACGTGTTAATTATCTTAAACGATAATGAAATGTCGATTTCAGAAAACGTAGGTGCACTAAACAATCACTTTGCCCGTATTTTATCTGGCAGCTTCTACACCAATATTCGTGAAGGCAGTAAAAAGCTTCTTTCTGGTTTACCGCCAGTGAAAGAACTTGCCAGCCGAATGGAAGAACATTTAAAAGGTATGGTCATTCCGGGCACTTTCTTTGAAGAGTTAGGCCTAAACTACATCGGCCCAATTGATGGCCACGATGTTAATATGATGGTTGATACCTTACGTAATATGCGCAACCTTAAAGGCCCGCAATTACTACATATTAAAACGCAAAAAGGTAAAGGTTATAAGCCTGCTGAAGCAGATCCAATTGGCTACCACGGCGTACCAAAATTTGATCCGAGCATGTCGAAATTACCAAAATCAAAACCGGGCGCTGCCACATTCTCAAATGTGTTCGGTGACTGGTTATGCGATATGGCAGCTCAAGACGACAAGCTAATGGCAATTACCCCTGCCATGCGTGAAGGCTCAGGCATGGTACGTTTTTCTAAAGAGTACCCAGCGCAATACTTTGATGTAGCAATTGCTGAGCAACATGCTGTAACGCTTGCAGCTGGTCTTGCTTGTGATGGGTTGAAGCCTGTTGTTGCTATTTATTCAAGCTTTTTACAACGTGCGTACGACCAACTTATCCACGATGTAGCATTACAAAACTTACCTGTTCTATTTGCTATTGACCGTGCCGGTATTGTTGGTGCTGATGGTGAAACTCACCAAGGCGCCTATGACTTAAGCTTTATGCGCTGTATTCCTAACATGATTATCATGGCGCCTAGCGACACTAACGAGTGCCGCCAAATGCTTTACACTGGCTACCAATGCAATCAACCTGTTGCTGTTCGTTACCCACGTGGTAGTGCCGGTAATTGTGAGGTTGAATCAACCATGAGTGCAATTGAAATTGGTAAAGCGCGTAATATCAAACAAGGTAATAAAGTGGCCATATTGTCGTTTGGTACGCTGCTAGAGAACGCCAAGGTAGCTGCAGAAGAGCTTAACGCAACAGTGATTGATATGCGCTTTATTAAGCCTCTTGATACTGACGCTATCAGTGAATTACTCGGCAGTCATGATGTCATTGTTACCCTAGAAGACAACGCCATTGCAGGCGGTGCGGGTTCTGCTGTAAATGAATACTTAGCTGCAATCAAAGCGGATGTGACTATCTTAAATTTAGGTATTCCAGATGAGTTCATTAAGCATGGTACGCAAGATGAAATGCACGCCGAAATGGGCCTAGATGCAAGTGGTATCTTAACTAGCATCAAAGAGTTCATGGCTTAAGCCAAACAGCATTCACAAAAAAGGAGCCTTAAGGCTCCTTTTTTAATACCAATAGAAACGCTAACGCATCCAAATTTTAATATCGGCTAAGCCATTAGCTTGAAGTGCACTAAGCTGCTGATCAACATTGTGGCTCTGCTCGAATTCAAAGGCATCTAATTGCTCGTCAAAGGTAATGTTTGCTACACCATCACCACCGCGCTTTTTAACTTGATGCAATGCAATATCAGCAAGGTTAACTGAGGTTTCCCAACCAATAACTTGGCCACCTAATAAAGGTAAAGGATAGAAAGACCAGCCAACCGACGCAGTAATCGTGGTCGATTCTCCATTCGGTAATCTAAATGGGTTTGCTGCAATTGCTTCACATAAATCGGCCACATAATTGTCTATTGCTGTGCGTTTGAAATCACGTAGTAAGAGTAAAAACTCATCGCCACTCCAGCGTGCAACATAGTCAGAACCTTGAGTACGACTATTCAATAAAGTCGCCATTTGCTGTAAGCAGCTATCGCCGGCAAGCGGGCCATATGCATCATTAATGCGACTGAAGTTATCAAAGTTAATTATCAATAGCACGAGCGACTTACCCTGCGCTTGCAATGATTGCGAGTTACGCTGGAAGTGTTCGATATCTTTAGGGAGCTGATCAAACAAGAAGCGGCGGCTACGTAGGCCTGTAAGCTCATCTGAGTGACTAACTAACTTAAGCTGTGAGTTCACTTGGTTAAGTTTATCGTTAGCTTCTCGAAGCTCTACGGTACGTTCTGTTACTAAGCTTTCAAGGGCTAATTGCTTACGTTTCTCTTGCGCTCTAAATACCCAAAATACAAGGTAGAACAGTAAAATAAAGCTACTAGTGATCAAGAGTCTAAAATAAATAGTCTCATCAAAACGGCGCGGCACTACAAAGCTGTACTCAGTACGACGTGCTTTTTGCCAATCTTCACCACGGCGTTTTGCTTCAAGTTGGAATAAAAACGAACCCGGCGGTAAGTTGGTATAGATTGCCTCACGACGAGTATTGGCATAACGCCAGTCACTGTCTAAGCCACTTAAACGGTAACGGAACTCAATACTTGAAGGAGCATAATAATCAATCGCAGTGTATTTTAACGTTACATCGCGTTCATCAATTTGCAGCTCTGGTTTATTACCTAAAGTTGCGGTACTTAAATGACGAAGCGGCGTGATCAAGCTTTCAATGCGAGGCTTAAGAGCTTGAACACCAAAAAGCTCAACGCTCTTTGGTATTTCTACCACACCTTGTAGGCTTGGGTACCAAATAGAGTTACCGGTATCTGCTACAGCGTCATGACCCAGACCAGCACAACACTGACTTGCTTTACCATCAAGTTGACGGTCGAACGATGAGATCACTTGTTCTACTTTTAAGCTCTCGATATCAGTACCAAACTGCTCTACTGGCATGCGGTATACACCTTTCATGGTACTAACCCAGATACGTTTTAATTGCTTATCGTAAACAAGACTAAAAATAGAGCCATACGGCAGACCATCTGTCGCATCTAACTGACGCCACTGACCTTTGGTACTGCGATAAAATAAACCATCGTTAAGTGAGCCAATTAATATCCCCACCCCTTCAATATTCAAAATACTAGTAACGTAGGCACTTTCTAAGCTGGTTTGGTCGCCAATTTTTTCAATCCCGCGGTCGGTAAAGTAATAAGCCCCTTTACTGGTGCCAATTAAGCCAAAGTTTTGCTCATCCAGAACATAGGTAATAAATTTACTGCTTAAGAATGCATTGTATGCAAAGGGTGTTAAACCACCGTAGCTTAAGCGGTACATACCACGGCCAGTACCGAGCCAAAAACCGCCTTTGCTAGAACGGCTAATTGCGAATACTGGGTTATCGCGCAGCGCTCGCCCCGGTACCGTATACAAGTTTTGATTTTCGTAATAAAACACACCGCGGCCTGTTGCGATGTACAAACGATCACCATCAAATTGTAAGTCGTGCACTGCAGCTAGACCAAACTGGTTACTCGGAATTTGATTTACAAAATTCTTGTTGTAATCAAAGTAGCCAACACCGCTGCGGTTAGCCACCCATAGTTTGCCATCAGGTGCTTGGCTAATCGCCATCACCGCTTCGGTCATATTTGAGATAGCTGAGTGACGTTCAATACGTCCTTCGTGAGCAAGCCATAAGCCTTCACTGAAACTTGCCAGCCAAATATTATTTTGATTGTCACGGAAAATATCGGCAAACCAAATGCTTTGATCGAGCTGGCTTGGCTCAACCCATTGCCAATCCCCTGAATTATCACGAAATAACAGTCGGCCATAGGTCGAAATCCAAAGCGCCCCATCTGAGTCGCTCATAAACTTATAAACGGCAGAGTTACTGGCATTTGGCAGTGGGAATGGGCGCAGCTCGTCATCTAAATCAAGAAAGTAAGCACCCAGCTCTGAAGCTAGGTATAAGTTCCCTTCAAGCCAAGCCATATCATGAATAATGGTTTGTGCTAAACGCTCAGGTAATGAAACTTTGGCAGTCAGCTCTAATCGTAACTTTGCAAAGTCAGAAGAGGTATTGGTTAAACGCAATAAATGACGCTCATTGACCAGCCAAATGCCTTCTGGCGACAACGCCATTTGGCTCACTGAACCAACAATTTGCGTAATTGCTGTGGCATTAGATACAGGTACAATTAACGCTGAGTTTTGATTGAGTGTGACTTGATTTCGAGCAACGTAATAAAGGCCATTCGCTGCAATCCATATACTGCCTTTGGAGTCTTCAAGAATATCGCGAACCGGACCTTTGACGTTAAAGGTTTGCGACATCATGGTTTTAGGATCAAGTGTTACCAAGCCATTTTTGGTACCAACCCAAAGTAACCCAGTACTATCGACTAATAGCTTATTAATACCATTACTTGGTAGGAAATCGCTGTTTTGCGTATTGAAGTTAGTGAAGGTGTTACCATCAAAGCGGCTTAAGCCAAACTGAGTACCTAGCCACATATAACCTTGCTCATCTTGAGCAATGCTTTTTAAAGATTGCGATGGCAAGCCATTTTGGATGTTCCACTGTTTGACGACATAGTCAGTAATAGATGCAAACGCAGACGTGCTGCAAAGCATCAACAAACAGACAACTAGAAATCGCATCATATACTTGCCACCAAGTAACACTTAACTCATCGTTTAAAAAGGCAAATAGCCTGCTTTAAACAAGGCTTGAACACAAATTAATGAAAATATACCTGCTAAAATATCATCAGCCATGATGCCCAAGCCACCGTGTAAACGTCTATCTAGAATTCGGATAGGGCCTGGTTTAGCGATATCAAAAAAGCGGAACAATAAAAAACCAACCAACAGTGACTGCCAACTCAGTGCAGCACCAATCATGGTGATATAATAACCAGCAACTTCATCCCAAACAATGGCTGGATGATCATGTACCCCTAAGTCATCTGCTGTTTTACCACATGCCCAAATACCAAATACACTGATCACGATGGCAAACACAATCTGTAACCACAGTGGAAAGTACATAGTAGTAAAAATAAATGGCAAGGCAGCAAAGGTACCAAAGGTGCCAGGTGCTTTAGGGGCAAGGCCTAAGCCAAAACCCAAACCAAAAAATTGGTGTGGGCGTTTTAAATTGAATAATCGGTTACTGCTCAAACCGGCTCCTTCGTAAAGTGCTGAAAGCCCTTACCTTGATAATTAAATTGCTCACCATCAAGTAATAGCTCAATCTCACCTTCGCCACTTTTAATTTGACCTACACAACTTGCTTCAACACCATATTGGCGTAGCTTCATATCAACCATGCTTTTATTGCTTTCTGGCACAGTAAACAGCAGCTCGTAGTCGTCACCGTAATTTAAGATATAGTCAAATTGCTCTGCTCGTGGAATCGACGAGTTTAATGCATCAGAAACAGGCACTTTATCAACATTGATCACCGCACTAACTTGCGATAGCGCTAAAATATGGCCCAAGTCAGCTAATAAGCCATCGGAAATATCAATTGCTGCAGAGGCAGCGCCTCGCAGAACCTGACCAGCTGCAACACGTGGAGTCGGATAATCAAAGCGATTATTTAAATAGCTTAAGTGTTCAGGGGCGATATCGAGGCCTTGTTTACGGGCTTCAATGGCTACACCAGCATCTCCTAATGGACCTGTTACATAAATCCAATCGCCAACTTTAGCACCGCTACGGCGCAGTGCTTTGCCTTCAGGCACGATGCCTTTAGCACAAATCGTAATAGTTAAAGGGCCTTGAGTGGTATCACCACCAATGATTTGCACATTGAAGTACTCTGCAATTTCATGCATGCCTTCAGTGAACTCTTCAAGCCACTCGATATTTGCTTCAGGCAACGTAAGGCCTACCGAAATCCACGTAGGTTCAGCGCCCATTGCCGCAAGGTCACTTAAGTTAACAGCTAAAGCTCGATGCCCAAGGGCACGCGCAGAGATGTCATCAAAAAAGTGTACGCCCGCAACTAAGGTGTCTGTTGTTACCGCCAATTGACAGTTTTCAGGCACAGTTACTAAGGCACAATCGTCACCAATACCTAGGTTCACATCACGGCGAATAATGCCACGCCCCTTAAAGTAACGATTGATTAGTTCAAATTCCTTCATACACAAAAAAGCCGGCCCAAGCCGGCTCTCCTTTACGGGGTTACTTACTTACGCAGTTCTTTCACTGCTTTATCAAGTACACCGTTGACAAACTTATGGCTGTCTTCAGCACCAAACATCTTAGCAAGCTCAATGCCTTCATTGATTGCCACTTTGTAAGGTACGTCTTCACGGAATTTCAGCTCATAGCCAGACAGACGTAAAATTGCTTTTTCGACCATGTCTAACTCATCAGCTGGGCGTGCTAAATGTGGTGCAACGATTTCATCTAATTGCTTACAGTTAACAACAACACCGCGTGCTAGGTCTTTGAAATATTCGACGTCGATCTTAGTCACATCATTTTCAATTAACATTTGCTGTTCAATATCAGCAATTGGGTTACCGCTTAACTGCCAAGAGTATACGGCTTGAAGTGCTAAGATACGTGCTTTACGTCTTGCTGCTGGTTTCACAGAGATTCCTTAAACTTAAATTTTGTCTAACACATTAACCATTTCAAGCGCACCTAAAGCAGCTTCGCCGCCTTTGTTACCCATTTTGGTACCTGCGCGCTCAATTGCTTGCTCAATGCTTTCAGTGGTTAATACGCCAAATGCAACCGGGATATCATACTCAAGAGATACTTGCGCAAGACCTTTGTTTGATTCGCCAGCGACTAAATCAAAGTGTGGTGTACCACCTCTGATCACTACGCCTAGAGCGATGATTGCATCGTGTTCTTTCTTTGCTGCAACGCGTTTCGCTGCTAAAGGTAATTCAACGGCACCTGGTACGTAAACAACTGTAATGTCGTCTTCAGATACGCCACCTGTGCGCTTAAGCTCATCAACAGCACCTGCTAATAGGCTGCTACCAATAAAGTCATTAAAGCGAGAAATGACAATGGCAAATTTTTTGCCCGGTGCGTATTTGTTACCTTCAATAATTTTCATTTAATAACCCTAAAAAATAAGTTTAAGCGGTTGCGATTGCGCAAAAATTACGGCGCATAATACCACAAAAATATAAAAGTAGCCTAGTAAATCTGTTTTCCCTAATTAAGAGCTAGGCTCAACGTAGTCAACCACTTCTAAGTGGAAACCAGATAACGCATGGTACTTCTTAGGACGGCTCATTAAGCGCATCTTTTCAATACCTAAATCAGCCAAAATCTGCGAGCCCACACCCACAGTACGCGATGTACCTTGGAATTTACGATGACTCACATTTTCGCCAGCATCTTCAGCGGCAAAGGCTTTAACGGTTGCTTCTAGGTCTTCAGTTGATTCTTGTTTACCCAAGATAACCAGCACACCGTTGTGCTCAGCGATATAAGCCATCGCATCTGATAAGCCCCAGCTACGATCAGCACTTCTATCTGATAATAGAATATCGTTAAAGGTACTTTGTAAGTGAACACGTACTAACGTTGGCTCGTCTTTCGATACTTCACCTTTTTGTAAAACATAGTGAAGCTGACCATCAATGGTGTCTTTGTAGGTCACTAAATCAAACTCACCGTGATCTGTTGGCAGTTTACATTTAGCAACGCGCTCAATGGTGGTTTCGTTTAGGTTTCGGTATTCGATTAAATCTGCAATGGTGCCAATCTTTAAGTCATGCTCTTTAGCAAATACTTCAAGATCAGGGCGACGCGCCATGGTGCCATCTGGGTTTAAGATTTCAACAATCACAGATGACGCCTCAAGACCCGCTAAACGCGCTAAATCACAACCTGCTTCAGTATGACCTGCACGTGTTAACACGCCACCAGGCTGCGCCATAATTGGGAAAATATGCCCTGGCTGTACGATATCGCTCGGCACGGCACCTTTAGCGATTGCGGCTTGAACGGTACGTGCACGGTCGGCCGCTGAAATACCTGTAGTTACACCTTTCGCCGCTTCAATCGACATAGTGAAGTTAGTTGAAAAAGCTGCACCGTTATTTTTCACCATCAGTGGTAATTCTAACTGCTGACAACGCTCTTGTGTCATTGTTAAACAAATTAAACCACGGCCATGTGTTGCCATAAAGTTGATAGCATCAGCACTAATGTGCTCTGCTGCGATGATTAAATCGCCTTCATTTTCTCGGTCTTCATCGTCCATTAAAATAACCATTTTACCGGCTTTAATGTCATCGATAATTTCTTGCGCGCTGTGTAAATTCATAATGTGCCCATGAGAGTATGATTAATAGTGACGTATCTTTGCTTATTTAATAAAGCCAGCTTGTGCTAGCAAGCTCATTGATATGTCTGAACGGGAAGGTTGTTCAGCCCCTTTAATTAGGCGCTCTAAATAGCGAGCAATCTGGTCAACTTCTAAGTTCACCTGAGTCCCCACCTGAAATTCTGCAATCGTTGTTTGCTCTGCAGTATGCGGAACAATCGTCAGCTTAAAGCGATTTTGCTCAACCTCGTTGACGGTTAGGCTAATGCCATCAATACACACAGAACCTTTGTACGGAATGTACTTCATTAAATCATTGTCTGTGCTTAACCAGTACTCGGTTGCACGAGCATTGGGACTAATACTTTCGACAGTCGCAATACCATCAACATGCCCTGACACTAAGTGCCCTCCTAAGCGAGAAACCGGTTGCATGGCTTTTTCGAGGTTAACTGTTTGACCTTTTTTATAATGTGCAAACCCAGTTAAGCTAATTGTTTCGTTTGATAAGTCAGCACTAAAACCATCGCTATGTTTAGCGACAACCGTTAAACACACACCATTGGTGGCAATACTGTCACCGAGCTTGACGTCTTTCATATCCAAATTAGCGCTTTGAATACGAATAGCTAGATCACCTTGCTTTTGTGTTAGTTCAACAATTTTACCTGTTGCTTCAATAATTCCAGTAAACATAGTGCTACTCTTTATTTTCAATGTCTGTGGCTTGCTTTGCTTTTATCGCTGTTAAGCGAATATCGTCGCCAATCACCACTGTATCAGTAAAGTTCAGTTCAGTGATATCATTCATCATGGTGACTTCTGCAAAGTTTAGTAAGCTTTTGCCCATATCACCTATTAACTTAGGGGCAATATAAACAATGTATTCGTCAATTAAATCTTGCTCTGCGAACACCCCAGCAAGGGTTGCCCCCGCTTCGAGCCAAATATGATTAAATTGTAGTTCAGCAAGACGCTTTAAAACCGCCGATAAATCAACTTTATTGTTAATTGCTGGTACTACTTCGTGTTTAACAAAGTGAGGCCATTTGGTGTGATTATCAAGCGAAGTGGTAAAAATTATCACCGGGCTCTCGATGCTGAATAACGCAAGCTCAGGCGTTAACCTGTTTTGTGAGTCAATAATGATTCGGGTTGGTTGGCGCAAAGGCAAAGAGGTTGGCATGGTAAATGGCAACTCATCAACACGAACATTAAGTTTGGCATTATCAGTAATAACGGTGTCTGCACCGGTTAAGATAGCACAGCTTTGCGCACGAAATGCTTGCACATCTTGGCGCGCCTTAGGGCCTGTTATCCATTTACTTTGGCCGTTATTTAGCGCAGTTTTACCATCTAAACTACATGCCATTTTACAAGTCACATATGGCAATCCAGTTTCCATACGCTTTAAAAAGCCTTTATTTAAATCGCGCGCTTGTTGTTCAAGTAAACCTGATGCAACGCTAATACCGGCGTCAGCTAAAATTTGTAGGCCGCGACCACTCACCGCAGGGTTTGGGTCAACCATAGCGGCAATCACCTTGCTAACACCCGCGGCTTTTAAACCTTCGGCACAAGGTGGAGTTCGTCCATAATGACTACATGGCTCTAAAGTCACATATGCAGTGGCGCCTTTCGCGTTGTCGCCAGCTACAGCCAAGGCATTCACTTCAGCATGGCCCTGCCCTGCTAATTGATGAAACCCTTCACCGACTATTTCGCCATCTTTAACCAAAACACAGCCAACATTCGGGTTTGGCGTCGTAGTAAAACGACCTAGTTTAGCAAGCTCAATGGCACGCTCCATATAAGCCGTATCAAGCTCTGTAAACGACATGATTAATCACCTAAACGAGCGATTTCTTCACCAAACTCGCGAATATCTTCAAATGAACGATAAACCGATGCAAAGCGCACATAGGCTACTTTGTCGAGTTTCTTTAGTGACTCCATGATGCATTCGCCAATTAAATGGCTAGAGATTTCACGCTCACCCGTAGCACGAAGTTGAGATTTAATGATGTTAACGACTTCGTCGACCTGCTCAGTGCTCACTGGGCGTTTCTCTAAAGCGCGATGCAAGCCATTCAGTAACTTGTCTTCATTGAATGGTTCACGGCTACCGTCTTGCTTGATGACTCTTGGCATCACAAGTTCAGCGCCCTCAAAGGTGGTAAAGCGCTCATGGCATTCGTTACATTCACGTCGACGTCTCACTTGGTGACCACCGCCAACTAGTCGAGAATCAATTACTTTAGTATCTTTTGCGGTGCAAAAAGGGCAATGCATAGGGTTCAACTTCCGTTTATAAAAAACAAAAAAAGGCCGCTTAGTAAGCGGCCTTTATAATAGCAAAAAACAACGCTATTGTTATCTTAATTACGGTTTAACTAGTAATTAAGCGTAAACTGGTAATTTTTTACAGATAGCTTTAACTTTCTCTTTTACTTCTGCTTGTACAGACTCATCGTTGATGTTGTCTAGTACGTCACAGATCCAGCCAGCAAGCTCTTTTGACTCAGCTTCTTTGAAACCACGGCGAGTAATAGCCGGAGAACCAATACGAAGACCAGACGTTACAAACGGTGAACGAGGGTCGTTTGGTACTGAGTTTTTGTTTACAGTGATGTTTGCGTTACCTAGTGCAGCGTCAGCATCTTTACCTGTGATATCTTTATCGATTAGGTCAAGAAGGAATAAGTGGTTGTCTGTTTTACCAGAAACAACTTTATAGCCACGCTCTTGCAGTACTTCAACCATTGCTTGTGCGTTCTTAACAACTTGTGCTTGGTACGCTTTGAATTCTGGTTGTAATGCTTCTTTGAAAGCAACCGCTTTAGCAGCGATGATGTGACATAAAGGACCACCTTGACCGCCAGGGAAAACAGCGCTGTTTAGCTTTTTGTAGATCTCTTCATCACCACATGCAGAAACGATTAGACCGCCACGAGGACCTGCTAATGTTTTGTGAGTTGTTGTTGTAACAACGTGTGCGTGAGGGATTGGGCTTGGGTATACACCAGCCGCGATAAGACCAGCAACGTGAGCCATATCTACGAATAAGTATGCACCTACTTTATCAGCGATTTCACGGAATTTAGCCCAGTCAACAACGCCTGAGTATGCAGAGAAACCAGCGATGATCATTTTTGGCTTGTGCTCTAATGCAAGTGCTTCAACTTGAGCATAATCAATTTCGCCTGTTTCGTCGTTTAGGCCGTATTGAATTGCATTGTACGTTTTACCAGAAAAGTTAACGTGTGAGCCGTGAGTTAAGTGACCACCATGAGCTAAGCTCATACCTAGTACTGTATCGTGCGGCTGAAGAAGAGCTTGGAAAACAGCTGCGTTTGCTTGTGAACCCGCATGTGGTTGAACGTTAGCGTAATCTGTGCCGAATAATTCGTTTGCACGGTCAATTGCTAATTGCTCAACAACGTCAACATGCTCACAACCGCCATAGTAACGTTTGCCTGGGTAACCTTCAGCATATTTGTTGGTAAGCTGAGAACCCTGCGCTTCAAGTACGCGTGGGCTACAGTAGTTTTCAGACGCGATCAGTTCGATGTGCTCTTCTTGACGAGCCGTCTCTTTATTGATGGCTGCAAATAACTCTGGATCGAAATCCGAAATATTCATGCTACGTTCTAACATGGGGTCTCCTAAGGCAACGTGTATGGTGTTTTTTAAAGGCTGTATTGTACGCTTAAAACGCACTTTTGCCTATCTTGTAAAGATGAACATATTTAAACAGGGATTGAATTTATTTCACAGTGTTTTAATAATGATATTTTTTTATTGATACATAACAAAAATTTATAAATTTAAAATATTTCATAGATATTTAAAATGTTACTTAAACAAAAATCGCTCTGTTAAATTGCGTTTTTATTAGGGCAAACTAAGCTTATAAGACTGGTCAATATCAAGGATGGTATAAGTACATGTTAGCTAAACCAATATACGAATTAGTCCCCTACGGATACTTTTTTCTCGGCATCAGTTGTATCACATTAGCCAATAATTATGTGCCTACATTAATCGGTGTAATCTTATTTTTATTAGGTGCTAACATTTGGCGGATGCGTTCTGAAGCCAGAAGAACCGATCATTCAAGCCAGCGAGTCAAGCAAAGAAAACGTCGCTATTACTATGAATTTAAACCTTTTATCATTTTTATTTCGGCATTCACCTTGATGCAATGGACGCAAAATGAACTCGTTTCGGTGATCAGTATTTTGCTGTGTATCTCGGCAGGGGTCATTCTAAGCATGCGGATTTTAAACCGTCATAGCCATTCGTTACTTCATTGAGGGCTTTATTAAAAGACTGCATAAAAAAGAGCGGCTTAGCCGCTCTATAATCAAGGTTATGCTAATTTATTTAACAGCTCAGTTCGAAGCAATTGATAATCAAAGTTAATATCTTCAGCCAAACACTCATTTGCTAGCGCATCAGCAAGTGGTTTCGGCATAGGTAGTTCGATGTCTAAAATTTCTTCTACACTGTCTTTAAATTTTGCTGGGTGTGCAGTCGCTAAAAAGATACCTGCACTGCCATCTGCTAGATTTTCTTTCAAGCCTTGATAAGCAATTGCAGTATGAGGCTCTGCGATGTAACCCGTTTGATGAATTTTTTTCATCACCTCTTTTGTTTCTTCTTCGCCAACACAGCTTGAATAAAAATCATCATAGCTAAACCATTTGTTATCCAACATAAACTGAACACGTGGCCAGTTATTTGGTTTACTCACATCCATGGCGTTCGATAACGACTCAAGTGTGTCATTCGGCGCCCACTCTTTGCTTTGTAAGAAACGTGGCACCGTGTCGTTTTGGTTAGTTGTAGCACTTAGTTTCGCTACTGGCATACCAAGCACAGCACCGATCATCGCAGCGCACACATTACCAAAGTTACCACTTGGTACTGAGATATGCGCTTTACTACGCTGCTCTTTAGGTAATTGAGCAATGGCTTCAAAGTAATAGCAAACCTGTGCAACTAAACGACTGATGTTGATTGAATTAGCAGAATTTAGACCTAGCTTTTGTTTAACTTCATCGTCTAAGAAAGCTTGCTTTACCATGCTTTGGCAATCATCAAAGCTACCATCAACAGCATAGCAGTGAATGTTATTGCCTAATGTTGTAAATAGCTTTTGCTGCGCTAGTGAAATTTTACCTTTCGGGTATAAAATCACGACATCGATATTTGGCTTATTATAAAATGCATGGGCAACCGCAGCCCCCGTGTCGCCCGATGTTGCAGTTAAAATTGTTACTTTTTCGCCTTGGTTAAATTGTGCAAGACACTCAGCCATAAAACGGCCACCAAAGTCTTTAAACGCAAGCGTTGGACCATGAAATAGCTCTAAGCAATAAATATCTTTTTCTACTTCAACCAGTTTCACATCAAAGTTAAAAGCATTTTGTACCATCTGTGCAACGGTATCGGCAGGTAGTTCATCGCCAATTAGGTGCGATAAAATCTTGCTGCTACGACTAACAAAGTCTAAATCAAGTAACGCATCAATGTCTTGAATTGGCGAAAGGCTTTCTGGGAAGAATACCCCTTGGTTACGTCCTAACCCCGTTTTTACCGCTTCAACAAACGACACCTGTTGTGTTTCATCTTTTAAATTATGTAATTGCATGTTTATTCCTTAAATTCTTTAAAGCTGTCGTGTGCCAAGCTGATCAAGTTTACAGATGTGGCTGAAACCTTGTTCATTTACGTAATTATCATTCAGCCAAGCTGCACACTTTTGAGCAGCTTCAAGACTCTTACACACGGTAAATAATGTTGGGCCAGCACCAGAAATACTGATAATCTCTGCGCCAAGCTCTGGCAAGGCACTTTTAGCTTCAGCAAAACCTTGGATTAATGGTGCGCGATGTGGCTCAGCGATTTCATCTGTCATAATTGATAACGCAGCATCAAAGCGACCAGTAAGCAATAAGCTGCTAAATGCAGACAGTCGCTGTGCAAACTCAACACTGTCGTGCATTGATAATTGCGCTGGCAATACCGAACGCGCTTTTGCAGTATTCAGTGAAAAACCTGGAAAAGCTGCTACGTAATACCATTGATTATCAACGGGTAACGAAATTGACTTGTTCGGAATCAGTTCACCAGTTAATTGCAAACCACCTAAATAACAGGGTGTGATGTTATCGTAATGACGGCCGCCACTAACAATGGCTTCAAAATCAGCCATCAACTCGATAAGTTGCTCTTGAGATAAGTTGGTTTCGGCAAATTTATCAAGGGCAGCAAATGCTGCCACCACAGAACAAGCACTTGAACCTAAACCTGAGCCAATTGGTAGGTTCTTTTTAAGCTCAAGTTTTACCGCTGGCATAGCCGGCGCAACGTGTTCTTTAAAATGAATTAAACATTGATAAGCCAAGTTTTCTTCAGCATTAGCAGGCAGTTTATGGGCATAGTCGCCAGAGCAGACAAAAGTATCTTGCTCAGCGGCACTCACCTCTACAACATCGCCTAATAAAGTGCCATCGATAGGTGCCAGCGCAGCACCTAGTGCATCAAAGCCGACAGCAAAATTCCCGATTGAAGCGGGTGCATATACACGGATCATGACCAGCTCCTAACGTGTTAATGTTTTTAAGATATCAGCAAATACGCCTGCAGCCGTTACTTCAGCACCTGCGCCATAACCACGAATCACAAACGGACGTGGTTGATAATATTGACTTAAGATTGCCAATGCATTTTCACCGTCACGGATATCGTAAAGAGCATGGCTACTATCTACGGCTTCAATGCCTACTTTACATTGACCGTTTTCAATAGTGCCCACATAACGAAGTACTTTACCTTCACTTGCAGCACTTTGAATGCGGTCGTTAAACTGTGCATCAAGTGATGGTAGTTTTGCCATGAAATCTGCTACAGAATCATCTTCTGCAAACCCTTTTGGTAAAACTGATTCAACTTCAATATCGCTTAGTTCTAACTCAAGACCCGATTCACGAGCAATGATCAGTAGTTTTCGAGCAACATCAGTGCCTGATAAATCATCACGTGGATCTGGCTCTGTAAAACCACTTTCTTTTGCTTTTAACGTTGCTTCGCTAAGAGATAAACCATCTTGTAGCGCACCAAACATATACGATAATGAACCCGACAAGATACCGCTGAACTTAATAAGCTCATCACCGGCACCAAATAGTGATTTCAAGTTATCAAGTACTGGTAAGCCTGCACCTACGTTTGTTTCGTATAAAAACTTACGGTTATTCTTTTGTGTTGCTGCTACTAAATCTTGGTAGTAAGCATACGAGCTAGTATTGGCTTTTTTGTTTGCCGCAACCACATGGAAACCGGCATTCAAGAAATCAACATATTGCGCAGCAAGCTTATCGGCTGAGCTACAATCTACGATCACAGGGTTAATTAAATGGTTTTGTTTAACAAATTGCTCAACCAGATTTAAATCAAATGCTTGTTCTGACTCGGCTAGTTTGTCTTGCCAGCCATCAAAAGCGATGCCTTCGCTATCTAGATAAAGCTGTCTTGAGTTAGCAACACCGTACAAGTTCAGCTTGATGTTACGTTTTTCAAGCCATGCTTGCTGACGCTCTAACTGCTGAATAAGCTCTTGGCCCACTAAGCCACAGCCAAGCAAAAACACATCGATTGAAGGAATGTGAGTAAAGAAGTTCTCATGGCACACTTTTACTGCGTCGTTGCATAGTTCACCGTCGATAACCGCTGAAATGGCGCTTTCAGTCGAATCTTGTGCAATGGCAACAATGTTAACCTGCGCTTGAGCTAATGAAGCAAAGAACTTAGCCGCTAAACCTTTGTGCGCACGCATGTTATCGCCAACTAGAGTAACAATCGCAAGGTTACGCTGCACTTGTACTGGTTCGATTAAGCCGGCTTGTGATTCTAATTCGAAAGCAGTTTGTAATGCTTCTAAAGCAAGAGATAGGTCACTCTCATGCACACAGAAACTGATGCTAAATTCACACGAAGATTGAGTGATTAGTACAATTGAAACATTGTCGTGCGCCAGTGCATTAAATACTTTTGACGCCATGCCAACTTTGCCTTTCATACCTGGGCCAGACACCGTTAACATAGCGAGGTTTTGTAAACTTGATAATGCTTTAACTGGATCGTTCGACACACTGTCGTTACTGATCACAGAACCTTCTGCACGTGGGTTATGAGTATTTTTGATCTCGCACGGCACACCCGCTTTGGCACAAGGTAAAATCGTTTTCGGGTGCAATACTTTCGCACCAAAGTAAGACAGCTCCATTGCTTCTTTATAAGATAACGAATCAACCTTAGATGCTTTTTTGATATAACGCGGGTCTGCATTGTAAACACCGTCAACATCAGTCCAGATTTGGCATACTTCAGCTTCTAGGCATGCTGCCGCAATAGCTGCTGAGTAATCGGAACCATTGCGACCAAGTGTTGTTAGCTCACCTTGCTCATTGGCAGCAGTAAAACCCGGCATGATATAAATAGTGCTCGGTGCCGCTTTTAATGCTGCTTGAAAACGTAACTTACTTGCAGCCAAGTCAGCTTCAGCATCAATATAGCCACCCACTGAAGCTATGCAATCTGTCGCTTCTAAATAACGAGCATTACTTTCTTTAAGCATACACTCCATTAAGGCTACACTTACGCGCTCACCAAAACTGATTGCATAAGCACGTACTTGGTCTGGGCAGCACTTTAAAAGTGCAACACCATCTAGTTTATTCTTAAGTTCGCTCAAATCAGGCCAACTTGCTACCTGACCAAAGTCAGCTTCAACAGCAGCTTTTAGTTGTTCACAGCGCGCAACCAATGCTTGCCATAACTCACTAAAATCTTGTCCCTGCTCTGCAGCGCTTGCTAATGCTACTAATGAATCTGTCATACCACCCGGTGCTGACAGTACTAACAGCATTTCATCGCGTAATTCTTCTTTGACTAACTGAGCTACCTGTTGCAAACATGCGTAGTCGGCCAAGGACGACCCACCAAATTTTAATACTCGCATTATTTATGTTTCCTCATTCCATAAACGAAAAAGGCCTGTGTTCTAGTGAACACAGGCCTATAATTTTGTTGCACCGACCTATGCCACTATCCCGTAAGGATGATGGTTGTAATAATAATGGTCGTTGCGCGATTAAATGTTTTCATAGCCTGTAGACTGCCTTAAATATAGCCAGCCTGTCAACCCTTAAAGAAAAGATAAATTATGCGTTTGTGTTATATAAAAGATTAGTGAATACCAAATTTATGCAAAGTTGCTTTTAGTCGCACAAGATCTATCGGTTTATCAATGAAGTCAATAGCACCCAATTTTACTACTCTTTGTTTCATTTCAGCCTGAATATCAGCCGAAATTACTATAACAAAGCACTCAATTTTCTCTGCTTTGATCGTTTCGAGCACTGCAACACCATCCAATTCTGGCATGGTTAAATCTAAGCACAATAGATCAAAGTTTTGCTCGCGCAATAAGGCAAGAGCTTCGCGGCCATTTGTGGCTTGTTGAACATCTGCATCCAAGCAATCCCCTAAACAGCGTACTACCTGCTTTCGGGCAATATTTGAATCATCACAGACCAGTACTGAAAAATTAGGATTATTCATGAAATAAAAATCTTCGCTGTAGCAAATACAACATCAAAAAAGGCTAAATTAAAGATGGAATAAATTTATAACACACTTTTTCAAGCGCAGTAAGGGCAAGTTTTTTCAAAATTTACTAACAATTTATAAATGTTCCAGTAAAAAAGGATATATTTATTTCTTTTTAACCATTTATTAGCTAACTTTAGAACTAGCTGAATGTATTACAATTGTCACCAAGGAGCTATGGATATTCCATGCTACAAAAAAGCCTGTCCAAAGAATTATTAACAAATGTACTCTCAGTCTACTTTTTACTTACTTTTGTAGTGACCTGTGGACAAGTTATTGCTGAGTACGTTAATACCAAAGATTATATTCGCGACGAGTTAACGACTTTACAAAAAACATTTAGCCGTAGTTTAACCCGCGCTATTTGGGAACTGAACGATAAACAAACCATCACCACGGCTGAGGGCTTACTGGCAATCCCTATGATCGAGGGTATTATTGTGCGTGATGATAGCGGCGAGGTACTCTCTCAGTTAGGTCGCTCGTTAGATATTCACGAGCTATACAGTCAACAGTTAGTGCAAGAAGAAGCGATTATCGAAGATACGCCATCAGGCTTATTCGGTTACACATTCCCACTCATTTTTGAATTTTCGGGTAAAACAACCCAAGTAGGTGATGTAACCCTGTTCTCAAGTCGTGAAGTGGTATTTAGCCGCATCATGATTTCTATCTACTTTTTAATTGGTAATGCAATGATCAAAACCACCTTTTTGATCATTCTTTTCTTACTTGCATTTAGAAAGCGCTTAACCGAGCCATTGGCACAATTCACAGAACAAATTGAAGATCTTGAACTAAACGACCTAGAAGGCCGCCATATCGAGATCAAAACTGTTGAGCACAACGAATTAAAAGTAATGGAAGAGTCTTTCAACCGCTTAATAGATAAGGTAGTACTTTACCGTGAAGAGCTCGAACATACGCAAAAAGAGCTTTTAATAAGCAACGAAAAGCTCGACCAACATAACTTACAGTTAGAGCAAGAAGTAGCGCGCAAAACATCAAACCTAAGCCAAGCGATGATGGACTTGCAGCAACAAAAATACGAGCTTGAAAAACAAAAGCTGACACTAACTGAAGAAATTGATTTACGTAAACAAACTGAACAAGAGCTCATTACCAAGCAAACTGAATTACAACGCTACCTTGATGAACTAAATATGGCGCAAGAGCGCTTAGTTGGCTCAGAAAAAATGGCAGCATTAGGTGGCTTAGTGGCGGGTATTACTCATGATGTTAATACACCTATTGGGATTGGTGTTACCGCAACGTCATTTTTACAAGAACGCTTGGACCAAATTGAAGCGGCATATAAAGAAAAAACCCTATCGCCAAAAGCGCTTGAAGAGTTTATTAATGACGCCAAGCAAAGTACTAGCCTACTCACTAGTAACCTAGACCGAGCTTCTGAGCTGGTTGCAAGCTTTAAGCAAATTGCAGTGGACCAAGCCAGTGAAGCGGTACGTACCATTAACTTTAAAGAGTATTTAGGTGAAGTGATCCGCTCACTCCATCCAAAGCTAAAGAAAACATCGCATCATATTAATTTAGATTGCCCTGATGATTTAACACTTAACCTGCCTGCGGGTGCGATTAGTCAAATTTTCACAAACTTGATTATGAACTCACTCATTCATGGTTTCGAAGGGATTGAAAGTGGCATCATTGATATTGTTATCAAAGAAGAAGATGACGAAGTCGTTATCGACTTTAAAGACAATGGTAATGGCGTATCAAAAGAGCAGTTAGAAAAGCTATTCGACCCATTCTTTACAACCAAGCGCGACCAAGGCGGCAGTGGCTTAGGCACACATATTACTTTTAACCTCGTTAAACAAACCCTAAGTGGCGATATTGAGGTATCTAGCGAAGTCGGTAAAGGCTTGCACTACCATATTAGTTTTCCGAAAAACATGCCAAAACCACTTTCAATGTTTAACTCATAAGCAATTAGCGTTGATGCCGAAATGATTCATTTCGGCATCAGTTTTTTATTGCTATGATTGGGCAAATTTATTGAAAGGATTAGCCTAATTATGTGGTTTAGTAACCTTATCTGTTACCGTTTTAAACAAGACGTTTCATACTCTCAAGAAGACTTCGACAAAGCCCTAGAACAAGACTTGTTCCGCTCATGTACAGGCCAAGAGCTTTCAACATTTGGTTGGACAAAAGCCTTTGGTAAGCATGGTCAAACCCTATCTCATTTCTCTCAAGACAGCATTTTAGTATGTGCTAAACGTGAAGAAAAAGTACTGCCAGCTGCCGTTATCAACGAATTAGTTGCAGAGAAAGTTGAGCAAATCGAAGCGGAAGAAAACCGTCCAGTAAAGAAAAAAGAAAAAGACGAACTAAAAGAAAATATTCTGCACACTTTACTGCCTCAAGCATTCAAAAAATCGAGCCTACAGTTTGCGTTTATTGATCAAAAGAATGGCTGGGTTGTGGTTAACAGCGCAAGCTTTAATAAAGCAGAAGAGCTTTTAGCCCTATTACGTAAATCACTTGGCACGTTACCTGTCGTACCTGCATTTGCGAATTACGATTTAGATGTATTTTTAACTGACTGGTTAACTAATTTCAGTACCCCTGAAGGCTTTTCTATCGGTAATGATGCAGAGCTTGAAGAAGCCGATGACAGTGGCGCTCAGGTTAAATTAAAAGGCCATGACTTATCATGCGACGAAGTAAAGTCACACTTAGAAAATGGTAAGCGCGTAACTAAGCTGGCTCTTGATTGGCAAGAACGCGTTAAGTTCATGCTTCAAAACGATGGTTCAATTAAGCGTTTAAGCTACTCAGAAACATTAAAAGAAGAAAACGCCGACATTCCAAAAGAAGATATGGCAGTAAAACTTGATGCTGACTTTATCTTAGCGTCAGAAGAAATTAAACAGCTGCTAGAAGAGCTAACTCAAGGCTTAGGCGACGCAGAAGATTTATAAATTTAACCCAGATAATGGTTAACATTAAAAGCGCGACTTAGTCGCGCTTTTTGTTGCTGTTATTCAGTAAAAATCGCTTTTACTTCGTTAAGCATATCGTTATATTCATCGTCACTGAACATATCAAGTGATTCAATCACGCCTTTGTCAATGTAAGTTTGCAATGCCGCAGACTTATCAGAAACCTGTAAGATCCCTTCTAAAATCGCGCCAATACGAATGAAGTCAACATAGCAAATATGTTCTGGACGATAGTTTGGATTTGCCCAGCTTTCAGCTACTTCTACAAACTCATCAGTGAAGCCCCAAGCTCGCATAATTGCGCCACCTACTTTACCACCCAGCTTTTGAATGGCATGAGCAAGGAAGCTTGGGTTTGCGAACACCTCAGGGTGCTTTTCAGCTTCTGTTAAAATGGGCAGTACGCCAATGTTATAAACTAATGCCGCTAAGGTAATTGTGTCGCGATTAAGCGAGGTTTGCTTATTTCTGCGTAAGAAGAAATCCATTAAGGTAATTGAGTGGCACGCTACTTTAAGGGTTTTTTGCCATGCCTTGTCCATATAGCCTTTGATAAGCTCATTATGCGATACAAACAGCTGTTCCATTGCCATTGCAGTTGCAATGTTCTTAATTTGACGTAGGCCAATTCGTGTTACAGCTTGGTGTAGATTTGTAACTTTAACTGAGCGCCCCATAAATGCACTGTTGGCGACTTTGATCATTCGTGCTGATAATGCCGGATCATGAGAGATGACATCTGCCATATCCATCAAGTTTACCTCGGGGTTATCCGCGGCTTGCCTTACCTTCACTGCAACTTCTGGTAAGGTAGGTAACACTAAAGTGTCATTATTTATTCTGTCGACCAATATGGTCAGTAATGCATTTTCTGTTGACATATGTGTGCCATCCTCTTGGGTTAGCCCGCCCAAACAAAGACAGACTAATGACTGACATTATTAGATTAGTTATAGTTTTAGTATTGTCTAACTTAGCGCTAAAGTTAAGAAATTCACAGAAATTATCTATTTTTTATATTTTTTAACTTCTTAACTCATAAATAAATATTGCTTCTAGTGCTGTAAACTTGCCATATATATGTCAGGTTTGCTTTAATGCATAGACTTTTTGTTTTCTAAGCAATGACTCTCACTTTTTTAACGGGCAAAAAAATGACATTAAATAAAATTAGCCAAGCACTTATCTTATCAGGTGCTGTTTTCCTTGGTGCATGTTCTGACCAGCAAGCTACCACTTCTCAAACTAAGCCTGCTGCAGAGCAAACAAAGCAAACTACTGAACAAAACAATCCACAACTTATCAATGCTGAGAAAAGCCGCTTAGACATTTACACTGACTTTACGCTTACTTCTGATCTTAGCCACTTAAGCGATAACCAGAAGCAAATGATTGGCAAGTTAATCGATGCTTCAAAAATCATGGATGAGCTATTTTGGCGCCAAGCATTTGGTGAGAGCAAAGACGCTTTCTTAGCAAAAATTAATGATGAAAAAGTTCAGAAGTTTGCAGATATCAACTACGGCCCTTGGGATCGCTTAAACGGTGACCAAGTATTCTTGTCAGGCTATGAAGAAAAGCCTTTAGGCGCTGAATTTTACCCGAGCGATATCACTAAAGAAGAATTAAACAACGCAACCGTGGATGACAAAACCGGTCTTTACTCGGTAATCAAGCGCGATGAAAAAGGCCTTCTTTATAGCGTGGCTTACTCAGTTGAGTACGCACAAGAACTAGAAAAAGCAGCTAATTTATTACGCGAAGCAAGTAAACTGGCTGATGATAAAGAATTTGCTAACTACCTAAGCATGCGCGCAGACGCACTAGTAAGTGATGATTTCCAACCATCTGATTTTGCATGGATGGATATGAAAAATAACCCAATTGACGTGGTTATTGGCCCTATCGAAACCTATGAAGATCAATTATTTGGCTACCGTGCAGCGTATGAATCTTATGTACTAATTAAAGATTTAGCATGGAGCGAGCGTTTAGCTAAATTTGCCGCTTTCTTACCTGAGCTACAAAAAGGTTTACCTGTAGACGAAAAATACAAACAAGAAGTCCCTGGTTCTGATGCTGACCTAAATGCTTACGATGTTGTTTATTACGCAGGCCACTCAAATGCAGGTAGTAAAACAATTGCTATCAACCTACCAAATGATGAGCAAGTACAACTGGAAAAAGGCACACGTCGATTACAGCTTAAAAACGCAATGCGCGCTAAATTCGATAAAATCTTAGTGCCAATTTCAGAGCAGCTAATTGTTCCTGAGCAGCGTAAACACATTACCTTTGATGCTTTCTTCGCAAACACAATGTTCCACGAAGTAGCGCACGGTTTAGGTATTAAAAACACCATTACTGGTAAAGGAACTGTTCGCCAATCATTGCAAGAGCATGCAAGTGCCCTTGAAGAAGGTAAAGCGGATATCTTAGGTCTTTACATGGTTGAACAATTGCTTAAGAAAGGCGAGATCACAGAGGGCACATTAGAAGATTACTACATCACTTTTATGGCTGGTATCTTCCGCTCAGTGCGTTTTGGTGCATCAAGCGCACACGGTAAAGCGAACATGATCCGCTTTAACTTCTTCGCTGAAGAAGGTGCATTCTCTAAAAATGCTGACGGCTTATACAGCGTTAACATGGAGAAAATGAGCCAAGCAATGGAGAAACTATCTAACCTAATCCTTACTATTCAAGGTGACGGTGATTACCAAAAAGTTGATCAGCTAATCGCAACTCATGGCGAAATCAAAGCTGAACTAGCTAAAGACTTAGAAAAACTAAGCCAAGCTAATATCCCTGTTGATGTTACTTTCAAACAAGGTAAAGAAGTATTAGGTCTTTAAGCCTTATTCTCCTTTAATAAAAAAACGCTGCAATTGCAGCGTTTTTTATTGCCTGAAGTCGAGTAAATCACGACTAGTGTGCAACGAAGTTCAAACCATATTTGGAGTTTAGTTCTACAATATCCCCGTTGATCAGCATTTTTTGAAACTCGGCATTAAAAGCATCAATAAATTCATCGAGTTCGCGTTGTTTACTAAAGCCATAGTAGCCCTGATTAACCGTCACCGGCGGCGATAACATAATCACTTTATCTGCAATAGCTAAACTGTCGATGACAGGCTTTGCTGCCCGAGGGTGGGTGAGAATTAAGTCAACTCGGTTATACATCAGCTGTAAAAAACTAGCCCGCACATTGCCCACTTCAGATAGCGATAAATTTGCCTCGTTACGTTTAAATTCAGGGCCATAGTTCCAGCCTCGAATGGTACCAATAATATCTTTTCGTAAACTAGCAAAATTACCAACCCAGGTCACATCATTGTTCTTTTTGGTATATAAAACAATCGGGTCTTCGTAAAAGGGCAAGTCACTAAATTGCATATACTGCTGACGCATAGGGGATTTGTAAGGACCGATAATGGCATCAGCGTGACCTTGCTCTACCATTTTTAGAGCGCGTTTTAGTGGCATGATATCTATAACCAACTCATGCCCTAAACGCCTGCAAATTTCGTGTGCGATATCGGCACCTAAGCCGACCACTGTGCCTTGTTGGTCTTGCTCTAAAATCGCTGGAAAGTGACTACCAACAAAGTAATAACTTTTTGCTAAACAAGAAAAAGAGCTCAGAATAAGCAACACGGCAAACACTGTGTGTTTCATTTATTCCGTACCCCTTCGCGCATCATCCATTTTAGCTTAGTCCAATCTTAGTAGAACAAACAGTTTAAAAGTGCGCTTTTAATACGGCAATTTGTTCGTCTGTATAAGGCACTGCAGGTAATTTCCCCCAGATTGGTGTTGGCCAAGCTGCATCAGTTGTAAAACGCGCAATATGATGAACATGTAATTGCGGTACCATATTCCCTAGTGCTGCTACATTGAGTTTGTCTGGGTTGAATACCTGTTGTAATAATTTACTCAGTTTGCCCGACTCTTGTAATAAGGTAATTTGTAGCTCTTCAGAAAGGTCGATTATCTCTTTAACGCCAGCGACTCTTGGCACTAAAATAAACCAAGGATATTGGCTATCATTCATCAGCAATACTTTACACAATGGCCAATCAGCAAGCTCAATGCAGTCGCGTTGTAGTTCTGGGGCCAAAGAAAACGGCGTATCAGTATTTTTCATCAATAAATCCTTTGATATTGGGTAAACAACCCCTACTTTATAGCATTTTGTTGCAGTTGCCTAAGCTTACCATTACCATCGTGGCAGTTTTTATTCGAGCGAAGGTACTCCTGTGCTAAAAAAAATTAAATCTCTCTCACTTGCTTTGCCAGTGGTGGCAACAGCATTCAGTGTGACCGCTGAACCTCTTACTCTTGAGCGTATTTTTGACGATCCAAGCTTAGCAGGCAAAGCGCCTGTACAACTTAAATTCTCTCCAGACGGAAGTCGTGTTACTTACCTGCAAGGTAAAACCGATGATTACAACCGTTACGACTTATGGGAATACAACTTAAAAGATAACAAAAACCGCTTATTAGTTGACTCTGCTGCGCTATTTTCTGGTCCAGAAAACTTATCTGACGAAGAAAAAGCACGCCGTGAGCGCCAGCGTATTTTTGGTAAAGGGATCTTAGAATATAAATGGTCTAAAGATGGTAAAGCGCTTTTATTCCCACTTAATGGCGACCTTTACTATTATGAGCTTGCTTCAGCTAAAAGCCGCAAATTAACCGACACAGAAGCATTTGAAACCGATGCACGTTTCTCACCTAAAGGGCACTTTGTGTCGTTTATTCGTGAGCAAAACTTGTATGCACTTAACTTAAAAACGGGTCAAGAAATCCAATTAAGTAAAGATGGTGGCGGCGTTATTAAAAACGGTATGGCCGAATTTGTTGCGCAAGAAGAAATGGGCCGTATGACTGGCTACTGGTGGTCTGGTGATGAGTCTAAAATCGCTTATACCCGTGTTGATGAAAGCCCAGTAAAAGAAGCGATCCGTAATGAGATTTACGCGGATGAAGTAAAGCTATTTAATCAACGCTACCCGTTTACAGGTACCGACAACGTTAAAATTCAGTTAGGTGTTGTAAGCATCAACAATCAAAAAACTGACTGGGTTGATTTAGGCGACGAGCAAGATATTTATATCGCTCGCGCAAAATGGTTAAAAGATAACAAAACACTTTCTTATCAGTGGCAAGACCGCTCGCAACATAACTTAGAGTTACGTTTTTATAATAGCGACACTAAAAAACAAACGGTTGCCCTAACAGAAACCAGTGATACTTGGATTAACCTGCACTTTGATTTGCAGTTCTTAAACGATAAAAAACATTTTGTTTGGGCATCTGAGCGCGACGGTTTTAAACACCTTTATTTATACCGCACAAATGGTGAAATGATCCGTCAAATCACCCAAGGTGAATGGGTTGTAGATAGCTTAAAAGGTATCGACGAGAAAAAAGGCATCGTTTATTTTGCAGGTCGCAAAGATACAGCACTTGAGAGCCACCTTTACAGCGTACCGCTATTCAAAAAAGGCGAAATTAAACGCGTAACAGAGCTAGGTGCTTACCACAATGTGGTGATTGCTAAAGATAACAAAACCTTTATCGATAACAGCTCATCAGTGAATAAGCCTGGTTCTGCGGCATTACGTAAAATTAATGGCGAATTTATCACTTGGCTTGAAGAAAACAAGTTAGATAAGTCACATCCATTAACGCCTTACCTAGCTGATTTGATCACGCCTGAATACGGCACGTTAAAGGCTGAAGACGGACAAATCATGCATTACCGTTTATTCAAGCCAACTAATTACCAAGATGGTAAAAAGCATCCAGTTATTGTTAACGTGTATGGCGGCCCTCATGCTCAGCGCGTAACGAACAGCTGGCGTAGTAAAAACTTATACTTCCAGTACATGGCACAACAAGGCTATGTTATTTTCCAACTTGATAACCGTGGTTCATACAACCGTGGTAAAAAGTTTGAAGACGTGATTTATAAGCACTTAGGTGTTGCTGAAGTGGCAGACCAAATCAAGGGGGTTGAGTTCTTACGTACCCTTGATTACGTTGACCCTGAACGTATTGGTATTTATGGCCACAGCTACGGTGGTTACATGGCGCTTATGACTATGTTTAAAGCGGGCGACTACTTCAAAGCCGGTGTTTCTGGTGCGCCAGTAACTGATTGGGCACTTTACGATACTCACTACACTGAGCGTTATGTAGGTCACCCTGCAACTAACGCGAAAGGTTACGAAGCAAGTGCAGTTTTCCCATATGCCGAAGGCTTAAAAGGCCCACTGATGATTTACCACGGTATGGCAGATGATAACGTGTTATTCACTCACGCCACAAAGTTATTCAAACAACTGCAAGATCAAGAAAAGCAGTTCGAAATGATGACTTACCCGGGTTCAAAACACAGTTTACGTGGCAAGAGCGTACAAACGCACTTACACCAAACCATCACAAGTTTCTTCAACCGACACTTTAACGTTGAGTAATCACGTTTAATTTCGGTGACTTAGACTAAAGGCTGATTGTTAAATCAGCCTTTTTTTTGTCTCAATGTATTCTACTATTTAACTAGATTTTCGACCTATTTTAGCTACGCTTAATACATTGCTCCTATGAGCATGACGAAGGAATACACATGAATTTACGCCGTTTTACAATTTTTCAGCGCCTCGCCATGTTAGTGAGTGTGGTCGTGATAGGGCTGATATTTTTGAGCGTCTCGAGCTTAACGCAGCAATACAGCTCGCTAAAGCAAGAGCAATACATTAAGACCCAAAACCTTGTTGAGTCTGCTTACTCTATTATTGAGCATAATTATGAGTTGTTTGAGCAAGGTAAGTTGAGTGAGCAACAAGCCAAACAAGCAGCCCTCGAAACAATTTCTGCACTTCGTTACGACAACAGCAATTACTTTTGGATCAACGATTATCAACCCGTGATGGTCATGCACCCATTTAAGCCCGAATTAAATGGTAAATCGCTAGCGGGCAGTAAAGATCCAGATGGCGTGTTGTTATTTGTCGATATGGTTAATATCGTCAAAAAACAAGGTGAAGGCTTTATTCCCTACAAGTGGCCAAAGCCAGGTAAAGATAAGCCTGTTGATAAAATTGCCTACGTAAAAGGCTTTGATAAATGGCAATGGATTGTAGGTTCTGGTGTCTATATTGATACTATTGAAGAGGCATTCTCTTCGCTACGTAACCATGTGATTATTACCGCGGTAGTGATCATTGCCCTACTGGTTGCGCTAAGCTACCTAATTGCCAATAGCATTCTTCGCCCGACCCAACTTGCCGCAAACATGATGAAAGACATCTCGCAAGGGGAAGGCGATTTAACCCAAAAGCTTGATGAAAATGGTAATGATGAAGTATCTCGTCTATCGCGCTACTTTAACTTGTACACCGCAAAAATGCGTGAGTCACTCAAACATGTTGCCCACAATGCAGAGCAAGTAAATCAGTTTGCCCATAGCGTTGATGATGCGAGTAAAACAAATCACTCTTTTATTGAGCTACAGAACGACAGCTCGACTCAAGTTGCAACCGCAATGGAACAGATGACTCATCAAATTCACGATGTTAGTCAAAATGCCGACCAAGCAGAACATGCCGCCAATGAAGCGGCGCAAAATGCCGAAGCGGGCAAGCAGGTTCTCAACAAGACCATCACCGCCATTGAGACCCTGTCGCATAATATTGAACAAGTGAGTAAGGTAACGGCGGATCTTGCTGCAGAGAGTAACAACATAGGCTCAGTACTTGATGTTATCCGTAGCATTGCTGAGCAGACCAACTTACTGGCACTCAATGCTGCCATTGAAGCGGCTCGTGCTGGTGAACAAGGGCGAGGCTTTGCCGTAGTGGCTGACGAAGTGCGTACATTAGCAAGCCGTACAGGTAAAAGTACCGACGAAATTCAAGCCATGATCAGTAAACTACAAACCGGCGCACAAGCTGCTGTTGATGCTGTATCGGCAAGCCAACAGTTATCAACTGAAACGGTTTCACAAGCAGGTGAAGCAAATAGCTCGCTGAGTGAGATTGAGCGACTTGTCTCTATTATTAAAGATATGAACAGCCAAATCGCCCGCGCTACCGAGCAACAAACTAGCGCAGCAGATGAGGTTAATTTACGGATTAATGAGCTTTCACAATCAACTGAGCAATCACTGTCGAATACCGAAGGGCTTTCGACCGCCAGTGAAAACTTAAAGCAAAGCTCACAAGCGTTAAGTGATGTCGTTAACCGCTTCAAGCTCGATTAACGCCACAAAAAAGCCCCGCACTGCTGTGCGGGGCTTTTCAAACTAAAAACTTATAGCTTTTAGCTTATAAACAATAACGAGCGAATAAGCTGCTTACTGTTGCTGCGGTAGGCTTACCATGTTGCCAATCACCGCCTTCTACGCCGCTACCTGCGATGTCCATATGAACATACGGTAATGGTTGCGCTGATTCAGTACCATGTTTATCTAAACCACCTACAATCGCTAAGAATGCCATTGGGAACTGGTGACCACGAGCTGTCACTGCAGAAGCAGCATTGTTACTTGATAAAACATCGTCAGCTAACGTGCGAGGACGAATGAAGTCATAATCTTCACGACGGCTACGAGATACTTCGGCGCCATCTGCCCATAAATCGCCTAAGTCAGCAATTTGGCGCGAAATTTTCGCTTCGCGAGCTGGACCATTTTCAACATACGCACTGTAAGGACCCATCGCACGTGCTGCGTGGCCTGTTAGTGTTGCAACAGTGAATAGCTCTGGATTCACTTCGTTTAAAGCACGATCTTTCATTTCGCTTAATAGGTCACCCATTGCTAAACGGCCTTCAGCATCGGTATTACCGATACGTACACGTACACCTTCACGGCTGGTAATGATTTCATCAGGAACAAAACAATCAGAACCAATTGAGTTACGAACTACGGCTAAGTAAGCAATCACTTTTACGCCTTTTGGTGCAAAGTCAGCCACTGATTTCATAAAGCCAGCAACAGAAGCTGCACCGCCTTTATCGCGGCTCATACCTGCCATAAAGCCACCCACTTTAAGGTCTGCACCACCGGTATCGTAAACTAAACCTTTACCAACAAACATTAAGGTACGCTCAACGTCGCCTTCAGGCACGTATTCTAGTTTCACAACACGTGGGTGATGACGCTCAACAGCGTAAGATGCGCGCGCTACGGTGCTCATCATTGGGTAATCTTTATCGATAGTGTTGATATCTGAAATCACTTCAACAGACACCTTGCTACCCGCAAATAACTCAACGCAGTAATCAGCAAAACGTGGTGGTGCCATACGCTCAGGTTCTGTACCACATAAATCACGTGCAGCGTATTGACCCGCAGCAATAGCATTAAGCGCTTTGCTCATTGCCTCATCTGCACCCACTAGGCTAATTTGGCTAATTGGTTCAATCGCTTGGCCGTGGAACTCACGTGCCTCAAGTGGTTGCCAAAGCGCTTGGCAAGCACCTAAATAAGCCACTTCAAGGGCATGCTTGTAACGGCTATCTTGATTTACGTTAGCAAGTAAAATTGCAGGCTGAGTGCTACCCGATGCTTTCGCCTCTAGTACACCTTGCTTCGCTGCATCAAAGTAACGACGTACATCATCATAATCACGATTTAGAGGGCCTGTAGGCGCTAAAATAACGCGTTTAGAATCAATAACAAGTAATGTCACTTGTTTGCCAATACGTGCGTCTACAGCTTGTTGAGCGCTAATAGCTTGGCTTAAGCTTGCATCTGCTAAAGAAGAAAAATCATCACCGATAATAATCAATGCATCGTGATTTGCATCCGCTAATTGCGGGGCTGCAACTGCATGAGGGTATGCCATAAAAAAGGTCCTGCTGTTAGAAACATAGGACCTTATTATCATTGATTTAGAGCGCTATTGCCAGCCAAGTAAGACAGCTTACGATATGGCTGGCAAGCTAAGTTTACTGCTCTGTAATGTGTGCTGAGTCTTTACGATGCTTAACAATCACAGACCAAGCTTCAAGCATAACCAGTACGCTCACAACCAGTACTAACAAATCAAGTGTCACCAGTAACCAGTTACCTTGTTGGTAGTACTCGCCCAGTTTAATAACCCCAGCAAAGAACGCCATAACTAATACAAAACTCATTGGGATCAAGGTGTATTTAGCTGGGCGATTCGCTTTAATTAGCATTACCGAGATAACCAGTAGGGTTAAGCTGGCTAAGATTTGGTTAGTCGAACCGAATAATGGCCAAATGATCATACCGCCGCTACCGTCAGCGCCACCAGCACCAAAGGCAAGCAGTAAACAGCTAAGCACTGCAATGAGTGTAGCTACAATACCATTACGAATGATGCTGATATTATAAATATCACCCCACTCTTGGATGATATAACGCTGCAGGCGTACGCCAGAGTCCATGGTAGTCCCCGCAAACAATACCACCATTACGGCAAGTAAGGTTGATGCCACCTCTTGTGAGATACCCCAGCCACTTTCAATTAAGTTAGCGCCACCATTAATAAAGGCACTCACACTACCGGCGCCTAAGTGACTGTAAATTTCGTGCCATTCTTCAGGTGATACTGCAAGTGCAACACCACTTACTGCAACTAGTGTAATAAGCGCAAGCATACCTTCACCTACCGCACCTAAGTAACCCACAAAGCGACCATCAGTTTCTTTGTTCAACTGCTTAGAGCTGGTACCTGAAGACACAATACCGTGGAAACCCGATACCGCACCACAGGCTATGGTCACAAATAGCAATGGAATAATACTTGGTGTATCTACCGCAGTTTGAGTATTAAACGCAGGGGCTGTGATATCCGGCATTGACACAAACACCGCACCATAAAGCAGTACTAATCCCACTAATAACTGCATACCGTTGATGAAATCGCGAGGCTGTAACAGCATCCACACAGGCAATAATGAAGCAATGGCTGCGTAGATAAATAAGATGATGATCCAGTTCGCATTCGCACTTAGACCAAACATTTCATCTGGTAATGAAATTGGCATACCACTACCAAGGTAAATGGTGTAATAAAGAATTCCCACACCAACTAAACAAAGCGGAATTAACGACACTTTACGGCGTAGTAACTGGCCAATAACTAAGGCCACAACAATCGCTGACCAAGCAGGGAATACCGCGTTAGGTTGCGATACAAATGATTTGGCAATCACCACACCAAATACCGCATTCACCATCAACAATACTAAGAACACCACAATCATAAATAATGCACGGGTGCGTTTACCAATTACGCTTTCAGACAAAGCGCCCATTGATTTGCCTTTGTTACGCGCACTGGCCCATAGAGCGCCCATGTCGTGAACACCAGCAAAAAAGATAGTACCAAATACCACCCACAGTACCGCAGGCACCCAGCCCCAATATACGGCAATGGCAGGGCCAACAATTGGCGCAGCACCTGCAACAGAGGTGAAATGGTGGCCCCATAACACAACTTTGTTAGTTGGCACATAATCCACACCATCCTCAAGTTCATGAGCGGGTGTGACAAAATTATCATCCATTTTAAATATTTTTTCGGCGATGAATTTCGAATAAAAGAACCATCCGAACAACATACCGACTATTCCGAGCAGCACGATTACGACCGATTGCATAGTCATCTCTCTTATTAAGTTATAATGTTGTCTAAGGTGTTGAACTAGGCAGGCCTAGCACCCCAACTAGACACTAACAAACTTTCAAGCACCAAGGTGTTAACCTTTAGTCTAATATACTTAGCTGAAAATGCTCGTGAGCCTGACTCTTTATTCCGACACCTATTCCTAACAGGCGTACGGGCTGGTTGTTACCGCGCTCATAAGCTTTACTCATTAACTCAGTAAAAATGCGTTCGTCTAATTGATGGTGGCTTTGATCGGCACTGGTCACGACAAAATTGGCAAACTTGACCTTCACAGATAACTTATTGATGCGGTTGTTTAATTGCTGTTTATCAAGACGGCGAGTTAATTCATCCATCAAGCGGGGTAACTGGCTTAAACACTCATCTAAATTATTTTTGTTGTATTCATAGGTGTGCTCAACACTGAGCGACTTTCGTACTCGCTCAGTTGACACTTTGCCAACGTACTCGCCTGCACACTTTTGATATAAAGACACGCCAAAATTACCAATATGCTGCTGCATCCAATTTACCCCTTTCGCGCGCACATCAGCCCCTGTGTAAAGCCCTTTAAGTTGCAGCTTTTCTAATGTCACCTTGCCAACGCCAGGGATTTTGCCAAGCGGTAAACTCGCCAAAAAGTCATCAACTTGATCGGGCAATACCACAAACTGACCATTAGGCTTGTTTTCATCGCTGGCAATTTTGGCAATAAACTTAATTGGCGCGACGCCTGCTGAGGCTGTTAGTCCGGTGGTGTCATAGATTTCTTGGCGGATTTGCTCCGCCATCAGTGTTGCACTGCCTTTGCACGCAGTACTGTCGGTTACATCAAGGTAGGCTTCATCTAACGATAACGGCTCAATAAGGTCGGTGTACTTTGCAAAAATGGCGCGAATTTGCGTGGAGATTTCTTTATAAACCTGCATTCGTCCGGGAACGATAACCAGATCGGGGCACAGTTGTTTGGCGTGATAGTTCGACATCGCCGAGCGCACACCATATTTACGGGCAATATAATTAGCAGTTGAAAGCACCCCGCGACGACTATTACCACCTATAGCCAGTGGCACATTGGCAAGCGCGGGGTTATCACGCATCTCAACGGCTGCATAAAAGCAGTCCATATCGATGTGAATGAATTTTTTCATCAGGAATACAACAACTGTTTATATATACAGTTATTATATTTAAACTTCCTGAGAGTGCAAGCTAAGAGGTTTGGCTTGTTTGTTGGTTTGGTTTTTTACGGCTAATAAGCCGTGAACCAAATAACCAAAACGCGGCTTCGAATAACAAGCCCACGACAATTAAAGCGATAAATCCTGACATTGTGCCCATGCTATAACAGAGCAAAGCTAGAGCTAGCAAGATGAAAAGTGCAATCCACTTTATCACCCTCAAGGTTAGTTGCTGCATAATTAAGGTCCTTTAATGTGTGTTCATTTTGCTCACACTTTACGTAAGCGTGAACTTATAAATCTAGCACAATCTACTGAGTTTTCTAATTTCCTTGAGCTAAAAGCAGCATATTGCTAACCTAAGTTTTCTCACAATCAACGAAGATTTACTATGCAATCGTTTATAGAACAACACCCTATCAGAACAAAAATTAATGTTGCATGGGGTGAAATGGATGCCCTGCAGCACGTCAATAATGTGGTGTATTTTCGCTACTTTGAAACAGCCCGTATCGATTTCTTTACTCAACTGGGTTTCCTTAAAGATTTACAAGTAACAGGTGTTGGTCCGGTGATCAGCGAAAACAATGCCCGCTATAAACGCCCTGTAACATTTCCTGATACTGTGCATGTTGGTGTAAAGATTAGTGACATTGAACAAGATCGTTTTATGATGCATTACACTGTATTTAGTGAAAGCCAGGACGCAGTAACAACCATTGGCTCATCACAAGTGGTTATGTTTAATTTTAAAACGGGTAAAAAAGCTCAGTTAAATAATGAGTTATTAACTGCACTTAGAGCCCATTCTAGCGATTAACAAGGATCTATTATGCTTTATAGCCCACTTGGTCGAAGTGGTATTGAAGTATCTCGTGTCTGCTTAGGTAGCATGACATGGGGTATGCAAAACAACCAAGCCGATGCCGATGAACAAATCGCCTATGCATTAGATAAAGGCGTTAACTTTATTGATACTGCCGAAATGTATGCCGTTCCCCCTTCTCCAGACACCTACGGTAAGACAGAAGAGATCATCGGTAATTGGTTAGCGCGTAATAAAGACAAACGCGATGATCTTGTCATTGCCACTAAAATTGCGGGTAACGGCTTACCTTGGGTACGCGATGCAGGCGATATTACTCGCCAAGCAGTGGTTGAAGCCGTTGATGCATCTCTTAAGCGCTTACAAACTGATGTTATCGATTTATACCAATTACATTGGCCTAACCGTACATCACCACACTTTGGTAAACAGTGGCCAGGTAAAGTGTGCTTCTCTGAGACTGATACTGAGCAAAATATTGCTGGCATGTTAGATATTCTTGAAGGTCTGAATGACTGTATCAAGGCTGGTAAAATTAAGCACTGTGGTTTATCAGACGATACACCTTGGGGCATCAGCCAGTACCTGCGCTTAAGTGAGCAGCATAACCTTCCGCGCATGGTATCGATTCAAAACGAATTTAGTTTATTGCACGCCAAAGATTGGCCCTATTTGATTGAACAATGTATTCATGAAGATATTGCTTACCTACCTTGGTCACCGCTAGGTGGCGGCATGCTAAGTGGTAAGTACTTAAATGGTGCTCGCCCTGAAGGTAGCCGTTGGACGCTAGTGCAGCGTAATGGCCTATTTAGAGACACAGCACAATCACGTGCTGCGATTGCTGAATATGTTGAAATTGCTAACGCCTTTAATTTAACACCTTCACAACTTGCATTGGCTTGGTGTGATCAAGTGGATGGAGTAAGCTCAACAATTATTGGGGCAACATCAATGGCGCAGTTAAAAGAAAATATCGATGCTTTCTCAGTGCAATTAAGCGATGAAGCCAACGATAAAATCGCTGACGTATTTACCCGCTATCCTATGCCTTTCTAGTTAATCTTCGAAAGTATAAGTGAGTCTACCCTCAGTAGGCTCACTAACACTAATTCATCATTTTTCCGTTCCACCTACAAGTTTACCCATACTTTGGTGTATAGTTATTCATAACATTTCACTATGTAGGTTGTTAATGAGTAAATACATAAAACAAGTATTATGTGTGGTTGCAGGGATGTTGCTAGCCCCAATTACTCATGCCTCCGACCAGCTCTCTATTACCTGGCTTGAAAATGATGGTAAGCCATTCTTTATCGAGAAAAGTAGCACCACCTCTCATGGTGGGCTATGCAATGAAATTACCGATATGTTGATTGAAGCATTACCTGACATTAACCACAGCAAAGTGATGTTGCCGCAAAAACGTGGCAGTAAATATCTCGATGACGGACATATGGCATGCTATGCATGTATGATCCATCGTGATAAAAAAACCAACCGTGCTACTTACTCAATCCCAACCACAGTGTACCCCCCGTTTAGCGTATTAAGTACCGAAGAAAAAACACTAAAAATTAAGCAAAAACACGGTAATCCTGTATCACTGATTTCTTTATTCACAGATGCCAACTTTATTTATGGTCAAAACGATGCACGTAAATTTGGCAGTAAATTGGATAAGATAGCGAAAAATACCAAGCTTTACGAAAGTGCAGCACTAAGTGGTAATGGCAGTAGTCCAAATTTTGCTTTGCTATCACAGCTAGAGCATGGCTACATTGATTACACCATTGATTACCCATTTGTAGCTGATTATTACAACCAACAACACCAAAAGAATATTCAAAAGCTTACTATTGTTAACCCAGCCCAGAATGTGGTTTTTGGTGCCATAGGCTGCTCGACAAGCGCACCTAATAATTATGCCGAAAAAGTGCTAGCAGAAATTAATGAAGCACTGAAAAACAAGGTATTACCAAGTGAGAGATACCAGCAAAGCCAACGAGTTTGGCTCAAACAAAGCTTTCCTGAGTTTTCATCGTATTATCAGCGCTACATTTTAGACCCGCTTAAAGAGCCTGCCATTGATGAGATAACAACTCCTGCTGACCATCCATAAGTGTTACAGCAAAGGTTGAATTAGCGACAACCTTCCCTACTCCTTCAGGCGTGCCAGTCATAATGATGTCGCCATCTTCTAGGTCCATAAATTCACTGATTTCAGCTAAGATTTGCTCTGCGTTATGCAGCATTAACTTTGTATCGCCTAGTTGGGTGTCTTTACCATCAATCTTTAGACTAAATTGATAGTGTAAGTTGGAATTAACGACAACAAACTCAGTAAAAAGCGCAGAACCATTAAATGCTTTTGCGCGCTCCCAAGGTAGGCCTTTTTCTTTAAGCGTGCTTTGTAGGCCTCGCTTGGTTAAATCAAGCCCAAGCCCGACCGCAGCCAGTTGCTTATTTTTAACTAAAAAACAAAGCTCAGTTTCGAAGTGGAGTGCCTCACCTAAGTGTTCACTATTGAGGGAATCGGTGATAGCACTATTTGGTTTTGCAAACAGCACCATACTTGTAGGCGTTTCGTTGTTAAGCTCTGCAATATGCGCTGCATAATTACGGCCAACACAAATGATTTTGCTTGGGGTAAACAGACCTTCATTCCATTTCACTGATTGCACGAAAATACCTCTTGTTTTAACAAATGTAAAAAACTCTCATTTTCTAATTTTAGCTGAAAGACGTTGCTTTTGTACCTAAAAAAATAGAAAGTTTTTGATGAAATATTTCCCATAATAACATAAACATAGATATTACCTCTGATCTTGAACCGTTATTTATGTTGACGATTGTTTTACTTTCTAATAACTTAATGTAAGCGGTTACATTTATAAAATCGGGTTCGGCGATTTTTTTTGAAAGAAAATGTAAGCGCTTACAAAAATAGACAACAACATAAAATAAAACCAAATCTGGAGATTTGCATGAACCACACACTTTTCAAGAAAAAGCAGCTTGCTATTAGCCTGTCTATGGCAATGGGTCTAAGCGCGCTAGTTCCTCACTCAGCTGTCGCCGAAGAACAGCCCGACAAAGCAAGTGATATTGAAGTAATACAAGTATCAGGTATTCGCGGAAGCCTAGTAAAATCAATGGATATCAAACGTCAATCTGCGGGTGTTGTAGATGCAATTACCTCTGAAGACATTGGTAAATTCCCTGATACCAACCTAGCTGAATCTTTACAACGTATTACCGGTGTGTCTATTGACCGTAGTAATGGTGAAGGTAGCAAAATTACGGTTCGTGGTTTTGGTCCTGAATTTAACTTAGTAACCCTTAACAATCGCCAAATGCCAACAACTGGCGGTCGTTCATTTGATTTTGGCGACATCGCAACAGAAAGTGTAAGCGGTGTTGAAGTATATAAAACAGCGCGTTCTGATATCCCTAGCGGTGGTATTGGTGCAACAGTTAATATCACCACAGCTAAACCTCTTTCTAACCCTGGTTTACACGCTTCGATTGGTGCAAAAGCAGTTCACGACACATCAAACGAAACAGGTGATGATGTAACGCCTGAGTTATCAGGTATCTACAGCAATACATTCAACGATGACAAATTCGGTATTTTAATTTCAGGCTCAGTTCAAGAGCGTGACAACCGCGAACAATCAATGGCGGTTGATAACTGGATCCCAAATGTTGATATTTCATCGTCTCCTGATTTAGCACTGACAGATAACAACCAACGCGCTGATGGCGCAACCTGGTATCCGCAAAATGCTGGTTATGCATTTTCAGACAATTCACGTAAACGTACCAATGGTCAACTTGTGCTGCAATACGCACCGAATGACCGCATTACTGCAACCGTTGATTACACTTACTCAAAGCTAGAGTTTGAAAAAGATGGCCGTAGCTTTGGTGTGTGGTTCAACAATGGTGGTAATGTTAGTGCAGCAACTATCAATGAAAACGGTACTTACACGCAAGTAACTGAAATTGGTGGTGACTACTCAACAAACTTAAACCGCGGTGCAACAACTAACGAAAATAAATCACTTGGTTTAAACATTGATTGGCAGGTAACAGACAATTTAAACATCGAGTTTGATGCTCACAACTCATCAGCTGAAAGTGCCGGTGTGGGTATCGGCCATGATGCGTTTATGATTATTGGTAACACATCATGTTCATGGTGTGAGAACCCAACAGTTAATATCGACGAAAAAATGGCTGACTTCAGCAAAGGCGAAATTCCGCTTATCGATATGACATTAACCAATGGCCAAGCAGAAATTTTACCGAGCGACATGGGGACCCTTTTCGCCGGTGTAAACAAAGACACTAACACCAACGATCTTGACCAATATCAGCTAAAAGGTACGTGGTATAACGAAGACAGCGGCGCCCTATCAAGCATTAACTTTGGCGTATCACACACAAAAATTGATTTCCGTACAACAACAGCCTACTCAGGTCAGCTTGCTGCTGGTTGGTGGTTAAACTCTGCGGATTGGTACGATGACAGCATGTTCACTCGTGTCGATAGCTCAGGTTTACTTGATGGCTTCTCTGGTGGTGGTAGTGATAAGCTATTGAATTACTACTACGATGCTGATTTTGATGACATTGTCGCGATTGCCGAAAGTATTGACTGTGATCACCCAGATGGCGGTATTGGCGCATGTAGCTGGCCTGCTGATGTAAACGGCATGGTGCAAGCGGGTCCAATCGATGACGATCACCGTGTAAGCGAAGAAACAACTGCGGTATACGCACAAGCTAACTTCGAAACAGAATTTAACGGTATGCCAGTGAACATCACTGCGGGTTTACGTTACGAATCAACAGATGTTACAGCAAACAGCTTAGAGCGTCCTGCTGTTGCAATGGAGTGGGTTAACGGTAACGAATGGTCTTACATTTACGCTGATGAACGTTCATTCTCAAACGGTGAAGGTAGCAGCAAAGAGTTTTTACCTAGCATTGATATGAACATCGAAGTAGTTGAAGACGTTATTGCACGTTTCTCTTACAGCCGCAGCCTTGCTCGTCCTCCTGTTGGCGCGCTTCGCTCAACAACGTCATTCTTAGGTAACCCGAAAGTGGGTCAACGTAAAGTGGCTGTGGGTAACCCGAACTTAAAACCTTATACTTCAGATAATATCGACCTGTCACTTGAATACTACTACGGTGAAGGCAGCTATGTGTCTGCTGGTTACTACCGTAAGCAAGTTGATAACTTCCTTGTAAATATCACAACCGAAGAAACGATTGACGGTATTACAGACCCATTTATTGGTGATCGTGCAGAGCAAGCGCGTGAAGATTTAGCAGCAGCGGGTGAGCAACCATCTGACCAAGCTATTCACGATAAGATCAACGAAAACCAAGGCACAGAAGAAGGCACGCCTATCGTTGGTAACGATACAGATCCACTGGCAAGCTTCTTCGTATCGCGTGATAACAACGTTGAAACAGCAAACCTATGGGGCTGGGAACTAGCAGCGCAACATATGTTTGGTGAAACAGGCTTTGGTATTGCCGCTAACGCGACATTCGTATTTGGTGATGTTGAAGCAGACCGAGATGCTATCGGCTATCAATTTGCCCTACCGGGTTTAAGTGATTCAGCTAACTTCTCTGCGATTTATGATTTAAATGGTTTATCGGCTCGTATTTCTTATAACTGGCGTGATGAGTTCTTAACTGGCTTTGACCAACATGCTTCACCTATCTTTACTGAGTCTTATGGCCAGTGGGATATCAACGTGAACTATTCTGTTAATGAGAACCTAACGGTGTTTGTTGAAGGTCTAAACCTGACTGATGAAACGCAACGTACTTACGTTCGTTACTCTGAGCAGCTGTTACGTGCAAACCAATACGGTGCGCGCTACAACATCGGCTTCCGCTACTCGTTCTAGCATTTTGTTGTCAAAAAAAGCCGCTCAACAGCGGCTTTTTTTTTCGTATTTATGCTAGTTTGTCTACATAGCATTTGAGATGGCCTTAAACATGCAAAAGAATGAAGTAAAAAAAGTCGTCATTTTAGGTGGTGGAACTGCAGGTTGGTTGTCTGCAGGTTTAATTGCTGCCCAGCCCCATTTAACTCACAACGCACAGATCACCCTGATTGAGTCGCCCGATATTGCCACCATTGGTGTCGGTGAAGGTACTTGGCCAACCATGCGACAAACCTTAAAAACCATCGGCATTAGCGAAAGTGAATTTATTCAACGCTGTGATGCATCTTTTAAACAAGGCTCACGCTTTGATGGCTGGTGCGACGATGAAGGCGACGCACATTATTACCACCCGTTCAGCTTACCGGTGGCATATCAGCAATTAAATATTGCACCTTACTGGTTTGCCAACAAAGATGCCGTGAGTTTCAGCCACGCAGTGGCAAGCCAAACCTACTTATGCGATCACCATAAAGCACCGAAAAACCACTTGCATAGCGCCTATCAAGGTGAAGCAAACTATGGCTATCATTTAGATGCCGGTAAGTTTGCCATGCTGCTACAACAGCACTGCACGACCAATCTAAACGTTGAGCATATAGTCAGTCATGTTGAAAGTATCAATAGTGATGAAGATGGCTATATTAGTTCATTGCAAACCCGCGATCATGGCACTATTGCGGGTGATTTATTTATTGATTGCTCTGGCACCCACGCAAAGCTGTTACATCAACATTACGGGATAGAGCTAATTGAGCAACACGATGTGTTATTTAACGATCGAGCCGTTGCCGTACAGGTGCCCTATTTAAACCCGCAGCAAGAGCTCCTTTCTTATACCAAAGCCACTGCGCAAGATGCCGGTTGGATTTGGGATATCGGCTTACAAAGCCGCCGTGGTCTAGGTATGGTGTACTCAAGTCGTTTTGCCAGCAGCGAAGATGCGAAACAAGCGCTTAGCCACTACATTGCAAAAACCCAGCCCGGCACCGCGCAAAATGAACTGACATTTCGTGAAATCAGTTTTACGCCCGGCTATAGACGCCGTTTTTGGTATAAAAACTGTTTAGCTATTGGTATGTCTGCAGGCTTTATTGAACCACTTGAAGCCTCAGCGTTAGTCATGGTGGAGCTTGGCCTGAATAACTTACTTGCTAATTTCCCAACACATCGTGCTGCAATGCCGACACTGGCAAAGCGGTTTGATGAGCAGTGCCATTATCGCTGGCAACGTATCATTGAATTTTTAAAGCTGCATTATGTGTTGTCAAAGCGCACTAGCCCCTATTGGCAAGCCCATAAAGAGGCAAACTCAATCCCTCTGCAACTTCAAGAAAACTTAGCACTTTGGCAATATCAAAGTCCGTGGTTAAACGACTTTGACCGCGCTCAAGAGGTCTTCTCTGCAGCCAGTTACCAGTATGTACTTTATGGAATGAAGCAATTGCCACAATTTCCTGTACTTGCAATGCCAGCGGCAATTATTGAGCATTTTAGTGCTAACCAACAACAAGCCAAACGCGGATTACAACAACTACCCACTAACCGCGAGCTGTTAAATCATATTCAGCAATTTGGTATACAACCTATTTAATCTCAGTATTAGGAGGCCCAATGGCCAATCATGTCTTACTTGATAACATCAGCCATAAAGACCTAAAAGTGATCACCACACGCGGTGCTAACTGGGGCGACAATATTAGCTGCGCTACCGTATTTCCAAGTGAGTTTGCTAAAGTTCAAGCAAATCAACCTATCGTATTTCGTAAGCACCCGCAAACAGGTCAATTCGAAGCCCTCGCTTTATTTGGTTTTGAAAATGGCGAGAACTTGCTGCTAAACGAGCAAGGCGAATTACAACTGAGTTACTTACCACTAAGTATGCAGCGCCAGCCATTTTTAATTGGCCAACAAACCCAGTATAACAATGGTATTCCTGAGCAATCTCTGGTGGTACATATTGATTTAGACAGCCCACGCATAAGTACACGTGATGGCGAAGCCATTTTCCTTGAACATGGTGGAAATAGCGAATACTTAAATCATATTGCTCAAGTACTTAACGCATTACATCAAGAACACCAAACAATTAATCAGTTTTTTGAGCGTTTGCTTAGCGTTAATCTACTCGAAGCTTTTAGTCTTGAATATGCAGATAAAAATGGCGAAAAAGTCACAGTGAGCGGCTTTTATACCATTAACCAACAGGTACTCAATGGCTTAACCGCTGAACAACTTAAGCAGTTACAACAGCAAGGTGACCTACAAGCTGTTTATATGGTGCTGGCATCAATGGAGCACATTCCTCATTTGCTTAATAAAAAATGGGCTCAACAGTAATGTTTGCGGCTGCACCAATAAAAGAATGCCAGGCTTCAAGCATTACTGATCTAAAAGCGTTTTTAGCTGAGCTAACTGAGCCACTGGTCATCAGAGATCTCTGCGCTAATTGGCCCCAAGTCATTGCCGCTAAACAAGGTTCTAAAAACGCCTTAGACTATCTTTTAGGGCTTGCTAATACCGCCCCAGTACGCAGTTTTAGCAGCCAAGCAATTCATCAGGGACGCTATTTTTATAACGCTGATTTCTCGGGGCTTAATTTTTCACAGCACGCCGATAACCTACTTTCTGTGCTGCAAAAATTAGCACTAACACTCACACAAACCGACAGTGATTCACTGTATATGGGCTCTACTGCTGTGGAGTATTGCGCTCCGAGCTTTAGTGTTGAAAACCCATTAACAGTGACCGACTATAACTGCCTAACCAGCCTCTGGGTGGGAAATCATAGTCAGATTGCGGCTCACTATGACAACGCCGATAACCTAGCTTGTGTTGCTGCAGGTGAGCGTACGTTTACTCTATTGCCAACTGATCAGGTCAATAATCTTTACGTTGGTCCACTCGAATTTACACCCGCTGGGCAAGCGGTTAGCTTGGTTGATTTTAATAACCCCGATTTCAGCCGCTTTCCACGCTTTAAAGAGGCTATAGCAAAGACGCAATCGGCAACTCTTGGCCCTGGCGATGCTATTTATATTCCAGCGCTTTGGTGGCATCAGGTTAGCGCAACCAGTCCGTTTAATGTGTTGGTGAACTATTGGTGGCGACAGGCCCCAGAGTATTTAGCAAACCCATTTGATGCCATGCTGCACAGTATGCTGGCAATTAAGGACTTGCCAAACGAGCATAAACAGAAATGGCAGCAACTCTTTAATCATTATGTGTTTGCTGATGATGTGGATTTAGCAAGCCACGTTGCTGAGCCTGCGCAAGGGATATTAGCGGATATCGACGAACTAACAGCCAGAAGAATAAGACAGCTATTACTACAAAAGCTCAACCGATAGAATGAACCAAAAGCCAGCGGATGCAACGAGTTCGGCGAAGCATCTGCAGGCTCTTGGTTCATAATTCACTTATAGCAATCCGCTTAATTAAGTACTATTGCGGATTGGTCTTACCCTTTATTTGTACTGCTGATGGCTGCTTTGTTGCACAGCCGATACCTGTCTCACTATTTTTACTACATTGAAAAACACGTACGTAATCCACCAGCATTTGCTTAGGATAACCGGAAAAATCAACGCCTTTATCATTCACATTTGCTGGCCAGTTTCCGCCTACTGCAAAGTTAAGCAGTAAATGAAAACGCTGATCAAACGGAGCAAAGCCGGTATTTTCTATAAACGAGCCGTCTTGTTGTTGTGATGTTGAATACCACTGGTCGTGGCGAAATGTCGCATAGTGAACATCATCAACATACCAACGAATTTCATCTTGCTGCCATTCAAGGGCATAAACATGAAAGTTATCAGCCGGGTTATTAGCTTCGCTGAAACGGTACGGCGTACCGCTGTAAACATTTTTGGGTGCAGGACCACCGTAATGCAAGGTGCCGTGTACCCGCGTTTCAAGGCTGCCAGCTGGCGCTGTTTTGTCATCAGTGAGAGTCTTTAAATTAACTGCTTCCATGATGTCTATTTCGCCTGATGATGCCCAGCGACCATAACGCCAATCAGTCGGTAACATCCAAATTGCTGGCCACGCACCTTGCCCTGCTGGTAATTTAGCGCGAATTTCAAAACGCCCGTATCGCCAATCAGCTAAGTTTTTAGTGCGTAAACGTGCAGAAGTGAACGGCTGAGTCGCTTGTTTTTCTCGCTCAGCATCGCTACTCACTTCATCGCTATTATGCAATGGCCCAGTGTATTGCTCTTGGCGAGCAACAATATGCAATATGCCATCTTTAACAAAACTGTTTTCGCTACGCGCGGTATAGCATTGCAGCTCATCATTACCGCCACCTCGACAATTTACTTCGTGTTGCCACTTAGTTAGGTCGAGATCATTTTGCGAAAATTCGTCTTGCCAAACTAACTGCCAGCCTTCTCCTAGGCTGGCTTTGACAGGCGCTGGGGTTTGCTGACAGGCACTAAGCGCACCTGTTAGCAAAATAACAGCATACGATTTTACAGACATGAGACTGTTGCGTCCTCGGTGTGCGCGCTCGTTACTGATAGTTTAGCAATTGAGACTTGCCATGAACCTTCAGTGGCTAATTGCCAAGGCGAGAATACTTGCCCAAGCTGCACACCTTGCTCTGCAAAGCAGCTCAAATCCACGGTTAGCGTTTGCCAATCATTTGCTGCTTTAAGCTGTTTGCTAATATCAAATTGGCCGTCACAGTTTTCACCACATTGCATACCCAGCATTAGCGGCGCATCAGCAGCTTGGTCTACCTTAATTTGCATTTGCAGTTGACCCGCTTTTTCAACGTATGAACGTAAATCCGATGGGAACGCCGCCATTAAACGAACCGCAGCCGCTTCTTTACCGTTAAAAGTGATTGCACGCGCATCTTCTTGCACGTCTTTATCAAAGGTTTTTACGCTAACAGCGTTAAGTGCTGCACGGCTACTGGTCATGGCTTGTTGCTCAGAACCACTTTGTAGTTGCAGTGACCACGGTGCTTTTACGGCACGTTCAAATAGTACTAAGTCTTCTAATTTAGAGGCAACTTGTGATTTTTCGCTTAAGTCATCTGCTAATGTATTTTTATCTTGGTAAGTTAAACCAAAGCCATAAGGTAATAGTGGTGCGTAATCTTTATCACCACGGTTTTGGTTACCTACAGGGTTATTTGGCCATGAGAACGATAACTTACCTTTAAAGTCATGATTGATAGAACCATCTTGCTTTTTAAAAATAACATCGCTGATTGCATCACCTTCACTGCCTGGTAACCAAGTTGCGACAAACGCATCACTGGCATTCAGCTCTGCATTCACCCACATTGGGCGACCACTAATAAATAGTGACACCACAGGAATATCAGCATCTTTTAGCTTTTTAAGCAGGGCTAAATCAGTTTTATTACCGCGTTGGTATTCAAGGTTATCTAAATCACCATTACCTTCTGCATAAGGCTGCTCACCGAACACCACAATCGCTACATCTGGCTTAGTTTCAAATTCGCCATTCACATTGTATTGAACCTGACCACCGGCTTGCTCAACGGTATTTTTGATACCATCAAAAATTGAAGAGCCACCAGGGAAGTCGCTATTTTCGTTGCCTGTACCCTGCCAAGTGATTGTCCAACCACCTGACTGCATACCAATGTTATCAGCACCTTGACCGGCAACTAATACGTTTGAATTTGCTGATAGCGGTAACAACTGTTGTTTATTTTTCAGAAGAACCAGTGATTCACGGACTGCCTGTTTTGCAACTGCGCGATGTTCTGCACTACCAATGATCTCCGTTTTACCTGACAGCGGACGCTTAGCGGGGCTTGGCTTATCAAACAAACCTGCGCGCATTTTTACACGTAAGATACGTGTTACTGCATCATCGATGCGGCTTTGAGCAATTTCGCCACTTTTAACTTGTTTGATAAGGTTTTCGTAAAGAGGTTTCCATGCATCTGTTGGCACCATGTACACATCAAGACCGGCATTTGCTGCTTGCGCGCAGTTGCCATTAGTACAACCCGGAATTTGACCATGGCCGTTCCAGTCACCAACAACAAAACCATCAAAGCCCATTTTGCCTTTTAGTACGTCGGTAAGAAGATATTTGCTGCCATGAATTTTTTCACCGTTCCAGCTGTTAAATGACGCCATTACAGTTTGTGCTCCAGCACTTAAGCCGCCTACATAACCTTGCGCATGAATATCAAATAACTCTTGCTCAGATGCTGTGTTATTACCTTGGTCATCACCGCCTTCTGTGCCGCCATCACCTAAAAAGTGCTTAACGGTACTTATCACACGCTTATCAGATAAAAAGTCGTCATCAACTGCACCTTGCAATCCTTTAACAATGGCTGCCGAATATGCTTTCACAATTTCAGGATCTTCAGAATAACCTTCATAAGTACGGCCCCAACGGTCGTCACGAACAACCGCAACCGTAGGCGCGAATACCCAATCGATGCCTGTTACCATCACTTCTTGCGCAGTAGCGGCGGCAATTTTTTCGATTAACTCAGGGTTGTTTGTTGCACCTAAACCAATGTTATGAGGGAATAGTGTCGCACCAATAACATTATTGTGACCATGCACGGCATCGGTGCCCCACATAGTCGGAATTGAGCTACCATCGAGCGAGTCATCAATTGAGGCTTGATACATTTTTTCAGCAAGATCAATCCAATCTGCAGCACTGGCATGTTTATCATTATTTGGGAATGCGCCACCGCCATTGAGGTAAGAACCAAAGCCGTATTTACGCATATCTTCAACAGTAATATCTCGGATTTCTGGCTGGATCATTTGCGCAATCTTTTGCTCAAGGGTCATATTTGCCAGCATGTTTGCAATTTTTGCTTCCATCTCTGGATTTGCAGCAATACCCGTTTCAATGTTTGGCCAAATTTCTTGCTCAGCGTTCACGTTGGTCACCTTATCTTGCCCAGTGCAAGCTGTCATGCAGGCGCCTGCCATCATTAACGAGAAGAGTGTGAATGTTTTTTTCAATTTCATTTTTACACCTATGAAGATTGCTGAGTCTGAGTCGATACTTTTGAGCCAACCAGCGCAAAGTAAGTAATATATAAATAACAGGCGATAGGTAAGAATAACGCCATTTGTACGCCAATAGAATCGGCTAACACACCTTGTAGTAATGGAATAATTGCACCACCTACAATCGCTAAACATAAAATACCAGAACCTTTTGATGTGTACTTACCAAGGCCGTGTAAAGCAAGGCTGAAAATGGTTGGGAACATAATCGAGTTACATAAACCCACAAGCAGAATTGCCCACATAGCCAGGCTGCCCTCTCCAGTCATAGCAATCACAACCAGTAAAACAGCCAATAAGCCATGACATGCTAACACCTTACCTGCATTAAATTTTTGCATTACCACTGCGCCAATAAAACGGCCCACCATGGCTCCTGCAAAATAGTAGCTAATATAATGAGCGGCTTCGTTTTCTGGTAAACCCGCAATGTTATCTAGGGTCAAAAAGCCGACTAAAAAGCTACCAATTGCCACCTCTGCGCCTACATACACAAAAATACCAACAGCACCGAGAATTAGGTGGCGATAGCGCCAAACACTGCCTAAATCAACAAAGTCTTCTAAATCTTGGTGTGCGGCTTCGCTATCACTTTCTTTACCTAATTTTGGCAATTTTAAAAACGCAAAGATAACGGCAAGCACAAGTAAGGTTAACGACAACATTAAATAAGGGAGTTTCACTTCCTCTGCTGTAGCTTGGCTAATTTCAGATAGAATTAACCAACCACCAAAAATTGGCGCGACTGTTGTTCCTAAAGAATTAAAAGCCTGCGTCATAGTCAAACGCGAGGACGCTGTTTTTTGTGGACCAAGAACACTTACATAAGGGTTAGCAGATACTTGCAAAATCGTGATACCCGAGGCAAGTACAAACAAAGCCAGTAAAAATAACTCATACACATGAGCAACAGCAGCTGGGTAAAACAGCGCGCAACCAATGGCTGCAACCACTAAGCCAACCACAATACCAAATTGGTAGCCAATACGACTGACCAACTTACCAGCGGGGATCGACATCACAAAATACGCACCAAAGAAGCAAAATTGAATGAGCATAGCCTGCGTATAGTTAAGTGAAAACATACCTTTTAAATAAGGGATTAAAATGTCATTCAGACAGGTGATGAATCCCCACATAAAAAATAATGTGGTCAATGATGCCAGCGCAAAGTGCTGCTTAGGCATATCTGCTTGGCTTGCAGCAGCCGACACAGGGGTTGAAACATGAGCCATAATTTTTCTTCTCTAGTTAATTATATTTATCAGTTTGTTACAGCAACGTTTGGTACTTAATCACTAACAACAAATAGCGAAATATGTTGCAACATTAAATGTAAGCGCTTACATTTATAACATATAAATCATATTTAGCAATTTATTTGCAGAAAAATTGTAAGCGCTTACAGTTGAGCCTAAGCTCTAATTAGCCAAGCCTTACACTTAACCCGAAGGACGAGTATCAACTGTGTATAAATCAATTTCACTGTTACCAGATTCATCTTTACTCAAGCCCGAGTTCACGTTCGGTGTGGCAACAGCCTCATTCCAGATTGAAGGGGCACGCGATAAGCGCCTCGATTGCATCTGGGATACATTTTGCGAAAAGCCTGGCACCATTGCAGATAACAGCCATGGCGATGTAGCTTGTGATCATGTTGCACGCTGGCAACAAGATATCGAGATGATTGCAGATTTGGCTGTCGATGCTTACCGCTTATCTATTTCGTGGCCGAGAGTCATGCAGCAAGATGGCTCGGTTAACGAGCAAGGTATGGCATTTTACGCTCAGCTATTATCGGCGTTAAAAGCACGTAATATTAAGACCTACGTCACCTTATATCACTGGGATTTACCTCAATACCTTGAAGATAATGGCGGTTGGTTAAACCGCGATACGGCCTATAAATTCAAAGAATATACCGAGCTTGTTACTCAACATTTAGGCCATTTGGTTGATTCATTCGCCACCTTGAACGAACCATTTTGTAGTGCTTATTTAGGTTATGAGGTGGGTGTACATGCACCTGGCATAAAATCACAACAAGCTGGCCGACAAGCAGCGCACCACTTATTACTTGCCCACGGCCTTGCTATGCAAGTATTACGTAAAAACTGCCCTGACACAGAAGCGGGTATCGTATTAAACTTCAGTCCAACTTATCCTTTAACCGCCGATGATAAAAAAGCCGCTGAGCTTGCTGATCAATACCATAATCAATGGTATATCAAAGCGGTTTTAGAAGGTGCTTACCCATCGTTACTGGATGATTTAGCAGATGAAGTTAAACCAATTATAATTGCTGGCGATATGGCGATTATTAATCAAGCTGTCGACTTTATTGGCGTTAACTATTATACCCGCATACACTACAAAAATACCGCTGATGGCTGGTTTGAAGAAGCAAACCTTACGGATGTTCGCGTCACCGATATGGGCTGGGAAGTTTACCCACAAGGTTTAACTGAGCTTTTGGTATCACTTCATCAGCAATATGATTTACCAAAAATGTATATTACCGAAAATGGCGCAGCCATGGCCGATACGTTAGAAAATGGTGAAGTGAACGATATAGAACGAGTAGATTATTATCACACTCACTTAAATGCGGTATGTGATGCAATTCGCCAAGGCGTCGATATTCAAGGCTACTTTGCGTGGAGCTTAATGGACAACTTTGAATGGGCGTATGGCTACGAAAAGCGCTTTGGGTTAGTTTATATTGACTATCAAAGCCAACAACGCATTTTAAAAGAAAGCGCAAAACAATATCGCGCGCTGCTCAAACAGCGATAAAAATAACAACAATCGAGAACACACATGCTGACAAAAAGAGAAAAAATAGCCTACGGATTAGGCGACACAGCAAGTAATATCATCTTTCAAACGGTGATGTTATTTTTAACTTTTTTCTATACTGATATTTTTGGTATTTCACCCGCGATTGTTGGCACCTTGTTTTTGGTGGTGAGAATCGTTGACGCAATTACCGACCCATTAATGGGAGCTTTAACTGATTCAACCCGCACTAAGTGGGGAAGCTATCGCCCCTATTTGCTTTGGCTTGCTATACCATTTGGGGTGATCAGCATGATCACCTTCACCACACCAGACCTACCAGAGTCAGGCAAAGTCATTTACGCCTTTGTCACTTACACTTTGCTGATGCTAGTTTACACCGCGATTAATATTCCTTACTCAGCGTTAGGTGGGGTATTAAGTGGCGACCCGAAAGAGCGAGTATCCATTCAATCTTATCGATTTGTGTTTGGTATGCTGGGCGGCTTAATTGTCAGTGCCTGTACTTTACCTTTGGTAAACTGGCTTGGCAAAGGTGATAACGCTACGGGCTACCAACTCACGATGGCCCTGATGAGCGGCTTAGGTGTGATCTTATTCTTAATTTGTTTTCGCTTTACCAAAGAGCGCGTAGCGGCGCATAACAGCTCATCGTTGAGCTGGAAAACCCGCATGAACACGCTATGGCAAAATGGCCCATTTAAAGTATTGTGCTTTGCTGCATTTATGCTGTTAACCAGTATGGTACTGCGCACTACCCTTGCCATTTACTATGTAAAATATGTACTTGGTGAAGCCGAGCTGGTCACCTACTTTGTTACCATCGGCATGATAGGTAATATTTTGGGCTGTGCCTGTGCAAACCCACTCAGCAAACGTGTTGATAAGAAAACCGCCTATATTCGTTTACAATATATCTCTGCAGCTATTAGTTGCGTGGCATTTTGGTTGCCGGGCGAACAGCTGATACTTGCCTTTGCGGTGTATTTTTTATGGTGTTTCTTCACGCAAATGGCAACCCCGCTACTGTGGGCAAAAATGGCCGACACCATAGATTACGGGCAATGGAAAACCGGTGAAAGGCTAACAGGCCTAGTCTACGCAAGCGTGGTCTTTTTTATTAAGCTTGGTCTTGCCCTTGGCGGTGCCATTGCAGGTTGGTTACTGGCATTTTATGGCTATGAAGCTAATACCGAACTCAGTGAACACACGCTTTCAGGTATCTTAATTTCGTTTACCCTTTACCCAGCAATAGGTAGTATGCTTGTCGCTTTCATAATGAAAAGGTATATTCTGGATAACCAAACGGTTGAGCAGATCAGTGCCGATTTATCGTCAAAGCAGCATCCATAATTTTGTTTAAAAAGGAATAACATGGCCACCATTTACGAGGTGTCGAAACTTGCAGGTGTTTCTCTTGCAACCGTTTCACGAGTAATGAACAACAATGCAAATGTCAGTGATGCAACACGTAAAAAAGTCACTGCCGCAATGGATGAACTTGGCTATCGACCTAACTCAATTGCTCAGTCATTGGCATCAAATTGCTCGAACAGTGTTGGCCTACTGGTCTCTGAATTACAGGGTCCGTTTTACGGGCCTATGATGAGCGGCATTGAAAATACCTTTCGTAACCAAGGCAAACATCTGATTATTGCTGCGGGTCACAGTGATGAAGAACGCGAAAAACAAGGGATTGAATTTTTAATTAGCCGTAACTGCGATGGCCTTATTTTGCATGTTGAAGCGGTCAGCGACGACTACCTTATAAAACTCAGTAAAGGTCGCACGCCGTTTGTTTTGATCAACCGCTATATCAGCGAACTCAGTGACCGCTGTATTTTGCTTAACAACATTAAAGGTGGCTATTTAGCGGCGAAGCATGTGTTAGAGCAAGGTCATAAAAATATTGCCTACATCAGCGGGCCGCTTTGGAAACAAGATGCCAAAGACCGTCTAGAAGGACATAAACAGGCCCTTGCTGAGTTTAATCTTGAGTTTGATGAAAACCTATTATTCCAAGGTGACTTCATGGAAGCGAGTGGTTACGAAGGTTTAAAAGCACTTCATCAACAAACGCATCCATTCACAGCGCTCATCTGTGCCAATGATGAAATGGCTGTAGGCGCAATGGCTAGCGCGCGGGATTTAGGGTTAACTTTACCTAAGCAATTGTCGATTATGGGTTACGATAACGTATTTTTCACCCGTCACGTTTACCCACAATTGAGCACCGTTAATTACCCAATAGATGAGATGGGTCGCATGGCAGCAGATTGGGTGTTAAATCATGTTTATCAAAAACAAACCCCACCACTACAAACGCTATTTGAACCAGAGCTGATAGTTAGACATTCAATTAGCCGCCAATCAGCTCAGATAACAAGCCAAGGTTAATCGGCTTTAATAACACTTGTTCAATCTCAAGTTGTTCAATTTTTTCTGGCTCTGGCTCTGCGCCACTAACAATGACAAGATTTAAGTCAGGGTGGCGCTGCTTTATCTCATGGGCTAAATCAAGCCCTTCACCATCCGGCAAATGCATATCGAGTAACACTTTAGCAAAGTTTTGATCGTCACTCAGGGTCGCAAGACATGCAGCACAACTTGGCGCTATAACAGTTTCAACACCTAAGCTTTCAAGCAATAACTGAGTGATTTGCGCCGCATCACTGTCGTCCTCAACCAATAAATAGCGTGTACTCTGTAATGTCACTTCAGGACTGTCGTCTTGCTCAACCACAGGTGCAGTATTGCCTTCGCAAATGTAATGATTGAGCACTTGGTAAAGCAGCCCAGAATCAACCGGTTTTGCAATCATATCGTTAAAACCAAGCGCGCTTAACTCAGTTTTCACCCCTTTCATGGTGGCGGCTGTAAGTGCAATAATCGGCCCTTGATAGCCCATTTTACGTAGCTCTATAGTGGCCTCTTTTCCGCCCATAACCGGCATATGCAAATCAATAAATACAATATCAAAAGGCTTACCCGCTTGCTCTGCATTAGCTACTTTTTCAATCGCTTGTTTACCGTGTTCTGCATACTCCACTTCTGCGCCAGTGCTGGTGATCATATGGCCAACGAGATTACGTAAATCTTTTAGGTCGTCCACCACTAATACTCGCCCTGTGGTTTTTAACGTTGCTAGTTTTTGCTGGCAATCGGGGTTTGAATCAAAGCGCAGCACTTGGCGTTCAATATCTCGAATATTGCCAGGGTAAATCGAAAGAGTAAATTCAGAGCCCACCCCTTGCGTTGATTCAAGTTCAATAGAACCTTGCATACGACTAAGTAACTCTGAACAAATAGCAAGGCCCAATCCTGCTCCACCGACATCTCGTGATTCTACATCGGCAATTTGTTCAAATGGTTTAAAAATCAGTGCTTGTTTTTCAGCTGGAATACCAAGGCCTGTGTCTTTAATACTAAAAAACAGCATTTCTCGTTCATTAACCCAAGCAGTCCAAGCTCGCACTGTGATCTCGCCTTGGTTGGTAAACTTGATTGCGTTGTTGATGATGTTAATGAGGATTTGGCGTAACCGTGTAGCGTCTGTGTTTATAACTAAAGGCAGAGCTTGCTGCGACTCAAACTTAAGAGTTAAGCCTTTATCAAGCGCAGAAACGCGCATTAAGGTATAGACGTCAGCCATTAGGCTATCTAAGTTAACATCACTGCAATTGAGCTCCAGTTTATCGGCAGCAATCTTTGATAGGTCGAGCACATCATTTAGCAAACTCAGTAAGTGTTTACCATTTCGGTAAATCACACCCAACTCATTTTGAGCATGCTGATTTTTATCACTTTGCATGAGTAACTCAGTGTAACCCAAGATAGAAGACAGAGGTGTACGTAACTCATGACTCAAATGGGCCAAAAAGCGGTCTTTAGATCGGTTTTCGGCTTCTGCTTTTAAGCGTTCAACACGCTCATCTTCAACATCTCGGCGAGCTAAAGCGTAGCGTATAGCACGGGCAAAGCGGCTAGAGTTCATCTCGCTTTTAACCAGATAATCAACCGCACCGGCATCGAGCGCTGCAGAATCGAGAGCTTCATCTGATTGCCCGGTAAGCATGATAATCGGGCCGCGAAAGCCATTTGCCACAGCCCGTTTTAGTACTTCGAGGCCATCTGATGCGCCTAAGCGATAATCTAACAAACAAATATCATGTTTGTTTTCGCTAAGCTCACTAATGGCCTCTTCAGGGCAACTTAACCACTCAACATCGAATGTATGGGAACCTAATTGGTCTAGGTAGTCGCAAGTAAGAATATAATCGTCTTCGTCGTCTTCTACTAAGAGTAATCGGGTTACCTTGTCTAACATTCTTATTCCTTATTCCAATTAGCTTAATTAAGTATTTATGCGAATTGGACTTAATCGTTCTGTGAGGGTGGTAGCTCTACAAACTCTACCCAGTATTTCCCTAGTGTTTGCATTAACTCAACTAAACCTTCAAAAGTAACCGGTTTAGTGATGTATGATGCAGCGCCCAAGTCGTAGCCTTTAACCATATCTTCTTCTTGTTTTGATGTGGTTAAAATCACTACTGGAATACCCTTTAAGTTAGGGTTGGCTTTGATGGCTTGTAATGCTTCTCGGCCATCCATACGCGGCATATTTAAATCGAGTAAAATCAAGCCCGGACGAGGCGAGTTTTCTTTTTCACTAAATTTGCCTTTACGCTCAAGGTATTCAAGCAACTCTACACCGTCTTCAACAAAAAACAGCTCGTTCAATACACGGCTTTCGGCCAATGCATCTTGGGTTAATAAACGATCATCTTCGTCGTCATCAGCCATTAAAATGGTAATTGGTTTAACTTTATTAAGTGGCATTACGCCTCTCCTTGTAATGTGAAAAGCGATGCTTCCACGGGTAGTTTAAGGGTGAAGCTTGCACCCTCACCAACGCGACTGCTTGCGGTTATTTCTCCGCCATGACGCTCAACAATACGACGACAAACCGATAAACCTATGCCTGTGCCTTTATATTGAGAACGACCATGCAGTCGCTGAAACGGAACAAATATTTTTTCAAGATACTCTTCAGAAAAGCCGATGCCGTTATCTGAAATGGTAATAACTTCCCACTCCACATCACTATTGTGAGCTTCGCTAAATTCTGACGTTCGCTGGTATATAATATCAATCACAGGCGCAACATTCTCACGTCTAAACTTCACCGCATTTGAAAGAATATTTAAGAACAATTGCAGCATTTGGCTTGGATCGGCTTGAATATGCGGTAAAGTATCAAGATTAACCGTAGTTTCAGATTCTTTTATCGCAATTTCAAGATCATCAAGAACTTCTGCAACAACTTCATTTAAATCAGTATCAGTAAAATCTTTACCACGGGTGGTTACGCGTGAGAACTCAAGCAGGTCATTGATTAAATTAGACATACGCTGAGCCGCATTTTTCATCCGGCTAATATAGTCGATGCCTTTTTCACCTAGTTCATCTTTGAACATCTTTTCAAGGCGGTCACTGAAGGCTTGGATCTTACGCAGTGGCTCTTGTAAATCATGACTTGCAACAAAAGCAAAGTCTTCAAGCTCTCTGTTTGAGCGGCTTAGCTCATCAGAATAGATAGTTAGCTCTTGCGTACGTTCTGCAACTTTTGCCGCTAGATTCTCGTTTTGATTTTCAAGCTCAGCTCTGTATTTAGCTTGGTTACGTAAGTTGATACGTGTTAATACAAACATACCTATAATCAATAAGGTACTGGTCACAGCCGTAATAGCAAATGTAATCTTCGCTTCGTTTTTGATTTGCGAGAGCTTTGCAAACTGCTCTATCTTAAAGTTAAGCTCTCGCATTTGTATTTCATCAACTGCTGTACGAATATCTTTATATAAATCGCGACCTTGGTCAGTTAATAACAAGCGGCGAGCTTTAACGTCTTTATTTGCAAGGGCCAGGTCGGTGGTTTTAGTCATTACCGCCACTTTGTCGTTTACCAAATGTATTAAACGAGCAATGCGGTCTGCTTGACCTTCAATTTCTGAATGCAAACTTTTCACAAGCATGATCTGCGCTTGCATTGAAGCGATTGCATCATTGTAAGGGAGTAAATAATCTTCTCGGTCACTAAGTAAATAACCACGCTGACCTGACTCGGCTTGAACTACAGACAAGTGTAGTCGCTCTATCGCAGTATTCAGTGAATTGGTGTTATCAAGACTACTTTGTGTTTCGGTGAGTGAGCGAATGCTATTAAGAGCTAAAAACGCATTAGCCACCACGATACAGAGCACCACGGCTATAAAGCCTGCCCAATTGACCGCTATCTTTCCTTTTTGTTTTTGCATTTGCTTCCTAATCTATGAGTGCTTAATCTGCAGCGTGAGTGTCACTTATTTCTTGTAAGTGCTCACTACACTGCTGACAATTAGCTATTATTTTATTTAATGCCTCTAATGCTTTTTGTTTTGGCATATCATTTTCTAATACGAGCTTAACTAACTCTGCATTCATTGAGATACGGTTCAGCGGCGCACGGGCATCGTGCACCATTTTTCGTAAAGACTCGTTATTATTCATAGCTATCCTTTTATTTGTATTCGCCAATGCCTCCATAAGCATTTAAACGGTTATAAAGTGTTTTCGTACTGATCCCCAGCATTTGTGCTGCAATCGTCTTGTTACCTTGTACTTTATCTAAAGTAGCGTGGATCAATTCTTTTTCAACTTCTTCAATGGTTTGCCCTGCAACAACTTGGTTTGCTTGGCTCTCTTTATTCACTTTAGAGAATGGCGACTCTAGCGATTCAGGTAAAGTAATAGCTGTGCCTTTAGGGTCACTCATAATAAAGGCGCGGTGAATAGCGTGGCGAAGCTCACGCACGTTACCTGGCCAATCATGGGCTTCAAGCTCTTTGATTTGCACCGCTTGCCATTTAAAGTCGGTGCCGTTTTCTTCATTAAGCTGCTCTAAAAAGGCATTGGCAAGCAGTGGAATATCTTCTTTGCGCTCACGAAGCGGTGGAATATCAATGGGGAATACCGCTAAACGAAAGTAAATGTCTTCACGTATAACATTGTTTTGCGCAAGATCGGTCAAGGTGCGGTTGGTTGCAGAAATAACACGGCAATTTACTGCTTGCTCTTTTGTGCCACCCACTCGGGTTACTTTTTTGCTTTCAAGTACACGTAGTAAGTTTGGCTGCATATCAATTGGCATTTCAGTTACTTCATCTAAAAACAAAGTACCACCAGCAGCTTGTTCAAACACACCCTCTTTACGCGCAATAGCCCCTGTAAACGCGCCCTTTTCATGACCAAAAAGCTCGCTACCAATCAGCTCTTTTGAAAATGCACCACAGTTAGTTGCCACTAAAGGGCCATCACACTCAGTCGCATTGTGTATCGCCTGCGCCACCACTTCTTTACCGGCACCACTTTCACCCATCAACATTACATTGGCAGAAGTGGCTGCAACACGTTCAATCATAGTGTAAAGCTTTTGCATCACCTCAGATTCACCTATTAGAGTGCCGAAGTGGCGTTTAATCGCTGGCGTTGCTTTTTTCTTAGGGGCTGCTTTTTTAGGGTTAAGTACACGCTCAATGTCTTCGCGTTGCAGTGGCTTAACTAGGTGGCCAACATTTGGCTCACACATTTCAGCCAACTTACCTTTTACTGAAGGGTGACCTGAAATTAACGTAACACGAGGCGATTGACCGATAGCTTTTAAGTGCTCTAGTAAATGAAGGCCGCTGCCATCTGGCAACATAAAATCTAAAAAGACATGATCAAACGTGTTGTTTTCAAACCATTGCTCAGCTTCAGCAAGGTTCGCTGCGGTATTTATATTGTGCCCTAGGAACTCAACTATATGACAAACTACATCGCTAAATTCACTGTCATCATCAACTAAAAGTACGTTCAACATATTAATTTCCTAAGCTTTTTCTACCATTCTACGCAAAGTTTTTTCGAAAATAAAACTAAACGTTAGATACCTAAATAGTTCTTAATTCCAATTATCTTACCTTATTAGTTTCAATTTGGGGTAAGCATAATGAATTAAATGCGAAAAAAAGGTTATTATGGCACGTTCAATATTAAGCTAAGCTGTACTTGCATTAATTTAAAGTTGTAATCCTATGAAGTTATTAAGAAAAGTAATTCACCCAAGTTTAAGTAATGACTATGGAACGGTGTTCATTCGTCACACTGCCCGCGCCATTGTTTTAAAAGGTGAACAAATACTACTTTTATATACCGCCCGTTATGATGACTATAGCCTACCTGGCGGTGGCGTTGATGAAGGCGAAAGCATTGAGCAAGGACTCCTGCGAGAGTTACATGAAGAAACGGGTGCACTACAAATTCAAATAAAGCAGCCATTAGGATTATACGAAGAAATCAGGCCTTGGTATAAAGACGACTTTGATTGTGTTCATATCAAATCCTATTGCTACTTCTGTGAAATTAGCGATGAATTTGCAGACCCTAAAATGGAGCATTACGAAGTGCAAAATGGCATGCACCCTAAGTGGGTGAATATTTTTGATGCCATCGCACACAACGAAACCACCACGGCAATGAGTGAAAAACAGGGACTATCGATTCAGCGCGAGACCTTTTTATTAAAGCTCATTGCTGACATTCTTTAAGTTATTTTACATTACTTTACGCAACCATCAGATATTGTGGCAGTCTATACTTATAGTTAAAGCCAATTATGAGAGTAAACCATGAGTAAGGTAGCCCCCCTTTCAAAACCAACCATCCTTTTACATTGGACCGTTGCCATTTTGTTTATCGGCGTATTCGCGATGGGCATTTATGTTGCTGATTTTGCCGAGCCACCCGCTAAATTTACTTATATGGGTTGGCATAAATCAATGGGCTTAGTGGTATTAGTTTTTGCCATTGCAAGGCTTATTTGGCGTATTAAAGAAGGTGCATTACCCGCGACATCTGCAATGCCTAAATGGCAAACAGCGATTGCTCACCTCACTCATGGCTTATTATTACTTGCAACTCTAGCTATGCCGTTATCTGGTTTTATCATGAGCTATGCGGGTGGTCGTGCAATTAGCTTCTTTGAGTTTGAGCTATTGAGCGCACCAGAGAAAACACCTTGGCTTGCTGATGCAGGCAGCTTTGTGCATCACAGTTCAGTGCTTATTATCGTGGTGATTTTAGCCTTACACATTGCCGCAGCACTTAAACACCAGTTTGTTGACAAAGATGGCATGCTTAGTCGCATGCTAGGTAAGTCTTAAATCAAATTTAAGCGGGCTTAGGGTGAGCATAAAAACGCCATAAGCCCACTAAATTACTTATTAAAAATACCGTTTCCATTACCACTGCTAGTGGTGAAAAAACCAAAGTGTTATGGGCTATCCAACCAATCGTGCCAACAATCATCAGTATGCGTAAGGTAAAATCTTTGCCTTGGAATGAAGCATAAGTTTGCAGTAACGTTGCCGACAGCGCGATAAAGCTAACCCAGCTTTGCCAAGTAAATAGTACTGCGCTAATACTCAAAAGTATAAAAGCTATCATCACCCAGGTTTTGCGGGCAAAAATACAATAGCCATAACGTAGTGCTGCAATCAGCATTAAGCTCGCTGCACTGAAGTTATCGAGCAGCATAAAGTGCACAGATGTCAGTAGAACCGAGCTAAACAAACAAGCTAAAATTGCCTGCCTTTGTTTAAACTGAAATGAAGCCAAATCGAGTAATGTGGCAATGGCAACTAAGCACTGAGATAAAATAAACATAACGACTCCTGAAAAATCAACAGTGTAATGTTCACTATTTTGCTGCGCCTTAACTTAAGTTAAGACGCCGTCTAATTCGCGATAAAGAAATCGCAGAGATCCCTAAATACATTGCAATCTCGTTTAAACTCAGTTGTTCAAGCCAATGCGGCTTTTGTTCTAGTAAATATTGGTAACGCTGCTCAGGGGTATTGAGTAATAAAAACGCTTCTTTTGCTTCTTTAAACAATAATTGCTGACTAATTAACTGATGTTTTATTGCTTGCCAGTCGGCACTATCAAGTAAAGCCAAAGGCACCTTAATAAGCTCAGCATCACGTATTACTTTTAGCTGATAAAGCGCTGGGGTTTTAATTAACCAGTTACCATAAAGCAGTGCAAATTCATCTTGAAAGTAAAACTCTTTACACTTTTGCGTACCCTGCGAGGATGCATGAAATGCCCCAAGCACCCCAGATATAATTAAGTAACCTGCATCTTGTTCGTCGCCTTGCTGCAATAAAACATCACCTTTAGCGTACCGCTTTATAGCGCATTGCCCTGCAAGTTTGTTACGAAATTCACCGGCTAGCTGATGATAACTATCACCGAGCGGAAGTAACTGGGTATCAGTCAAGACTGCCAACCTTGCATTAGTAATTCAGTAATTTGCTGGGCGTTAACCCCTTCTCGAACCACAAAGCGCTCACCACACCAAAGCGGAGAAAAACCACTGTCGCCTTTAGTCTCTGCTTTTGCACGTAATGCCGTCATCGCAATCGATGCATATGGAAAGGGCGGCGCTTGCTCTGGCATCGCCCCTAACTCTTGCATCACTCTGTTGCGTATTCCTCGTGCTGGGCGACCAGAGAATAAGGTTGTCAATTCTGTTGAGTCTGGCTTAGCCGTTTTTAATACTTCACGATGTAAAGCACTTGTTGTCGCTTCTTCGCAAAGTAAATAAGCGCTCCCCACCTGCACAGCAGATACATCTAATGCTTGGTACTGAGCTACATCTTCAGCTGAGCAAATTCCACCTGCTGCAATAACCGGTATTTCAAGCTCTACACATTCTCGCACTAATTGCGCTGTGGTTGGTTGCAGCGATAAATCCATCGATAAAAAATGACCTCGGTGACCACCAGCTTCAATCCCTTGTGCAATAACCGCATCGGCACCATTTGCTTGTAACCAGCGCGCTTCGTCAAGCGTTGTGGCTGATGAAAAAACAGCCCCACCCCACGCTTTAATCTGAGAAACAATCTCTTTACTGGGCAGACCGAAGTGAAAACTCACAACAGCGGGCTTATAAGGCGCGATAATATCGATCACTTGTTGATTAATTGGCTGGCGTGAAGCGTTACGGGTAAATTGTGAGGCATCGACAGCAAACTCATCAAAATAAGGCTCAAGCACATTATGCCAAGCAGTTTGCTGAGCCAGTGTATAGTCAGGTGTTTGATGACAAAAGAAATTAAGGTTGTACGGCTTATCAGTATGCTGACTAATGTAATCAAGCTCTGAGGCAAGCTGCTCAGCCGAGAGCATAGCGCAAGGCAACGAACCAAGCCCCCCAGCTTCACACACAGCCACTGTCAGTTTGGCGTTTTGCACACCCGCCATTGGCGCTTGAATAATCGCAAGCTCGGTATTTAACACAGAATTTGTCATTACGTATTCCTTGTAAGTTTTGCAGCCTGTTGCAGTTTTTACAGAAAAAAAAGTGTCTAGCCAAGTTCAAATTAAATAAAATAGAATTAAATCAGATAGCTAGAGCAGCGAAAAATAGGTATTAGCCTTGCAAACCTTTTCCTACAATTTTGTAAGGAGATAATGATGACTGATACTGTTACTACAATCAATCCAGCCAATGAGCAAACCTTAAATACGTATAATTTATTATCATTGCAACAAGCACAGAGTGAAGTTGACCAATGTCATCAAGCTTTTTTAAAGTGGCGCACAACATCCCATGAACAGCGCGCTAAATTACTCAATCAACTTGCACAAGTGATTGAGTCTAATCAACAAGAATTAGCGCAATTGATGACCGATGAAATGGGCAAGTTATATCAGCAAGGTCTACAAGAAGTTGAACTTTGCGCTGCAATTTGTCGCTATACCGCAGAGCAAGGGCCAAAAGTGCTTGCTGATGAAAGCCGTGATATGCAAGACGGCCGTGCAATTATTAGCTACCAACCAATCGGTGTCGTTTTAGGTATCCAACCTTGGAACTTCCCGCTTTATCAAGTCATTCGCTACGCTTGCGCGAATATCATGGCGGGCAATACTACAGTGCTAAAACATGCTGGTAATGTATTTGGCATGGCTGAAAAAATTGAGCAGTTATTTACTCAAGCAGGCTTTGATGACTATTGCTTTAAAAACTTACTGATTGACGGAAAAACCGCAAGCAAACTGATTGAGCACTCAGCTATTCGAGGTGTGACATTTACTGGTAGCGACGAAACAGGCAAAAAAGTTGCTGAGCTTGCAGGTAAACAGGTTAAGAAAACGGTACTTGAGCTTGGCAGTAACGATGCCTATGTTGTACTTGATGATGCTGACTTAAATACGGCGATTACCGCATGTACACAAGGGCGTTTGATCAATAACGGGCAAACCTGTGTTGCCGCAAAACGCTTTATTGTGGTTGATGCTTTATACGATGATTTTAAAGCCTTAATTAAAGATCAATTTGAACAAGTTGTTCTTGGTGACCCGAATGATGAAAAAACCACGCTCGGTCCAATGGCCCGTAAAGATTTGCGCGATAAACTTCATCAGCAAGTGACTGATTCAGTCAATGCAGGTGCGAGCATTGTTACTGGCGGTAAAGTTGCTGAGCACACAGGCTTTTATTACACCCCGACTCTACTTGAAAACATTAAACCGGGCATGCCCGCCTATGATGATGAATTATTTGGACCTGTAGCATCGCTTATCAGGGCAAAAGATAATGATGAGGCAATGCAAATTGCTAATGACTCTCGCTATGGTCTTGGTGGCGGTATTTTCTCAAAAGACGAACAAGCAGCTATTGAGCTTGCAAAGCATCATTTTGATACCGGTATGGTGAATATTAATGGTTATGGCCTTGCGCAACCGAACTTACCATTTGGTGGTGTAAAAGACAGTGGCTATGGCCGTGAACACGGCGGCTTTGGGCTACGTGAATTTGTTAATATCAAAACCATTATGGTCAACGACTAACCACAAAAAAAGGGCTCATTAGAGCCCTTTCTTATATCTAATTGTCCGCCCTGAATAAGGTTATCACTTGTTAAACATTGGCACTTGCTGCTTAGACGCTGCTGGCATTTTTAACTCATCCACTGCTTTTTCTTTATCAATCTGCTCTTGTTGTTTTTGATTGTCAGAATCGGGGTTATAAACAAGTTCAGTAAGTAGTGCAAAATGATCTGAGCCATATTTTGCCAAACGCTCAATACGCTTAACGCTAAACTCATTACTATGAAAAAGGTGATCAAGCGGCCAGCGCATAAAGAAATAACTGGCATGAAACGTATTAAAAAAGCCGCGACCTTTACGTGGATCTAACAAACCACTGATACGCATAAACAAGCGGGTACTACGCGACCATGCAACATCATTTAGATCTCCTGCAACAATACAAGGTCGCTGTCTGTTTTTAAGTGCTTTAGCTAAAATTATCAGCTCAGTATCACGCGGTCGTGAGCTATCTTCTTCTGTGGGGCTCGGAGGAGCAGGATGAATAAAGTGCCCTTGTACTTCTGCGCCATCTGCATCTTCAAACAAAATATGAATTGAGGGGATGTCGCTTTCGATAAGCTCACAAACTTGCTGTTGTTTAATTTTGAACTTGCTGTACAAGTGCATGCCATAACGATTATCTTTTGGGCAGTAGACACGATATGGGTACTCTTTTTCTAAACTGCTCAGTTTATTTTGCCAAGTTTGATCAGACTCTAACGTAATGAGGAAATCAGGTTGGTGCGTTTTGACTAAGCCAATTAGTTTGGCATATTCGGTGTTCGACATCAGTACATTTGCCGACATAATACGAATACTGTGCTTATCGCTTTTATTGCTTGAGGCAACTTCCTTATTAGCTAGTCTTGTGTAAGGATAAATCCAGCCAACTTGTAAAAGCAGCACGATGATACTCGCCAGAGCACAACCAATATAAAGCATTGATCCCGTACGACTGATTAAATAGCTTGCAGCAATTAAACTCGCACAAGCAAGGTAAACCACTTGCAAGCGTACAAAGTCACAACTGCGAATTAAATAATGTTGGGAATATGAAAATGGCAAGATTGAGACCACTAGCAGCATGGCCAATAGTGAACTCAATCCATAAGTCATGATCGATTCAAGCAAAATTAGCGACTCAAAATAGAAATAATTTCTCGGGTATCTTCCACTAAACGCACGACAGTATCGTCGACTTGAATTGAAATTAGACCATCTCTGTCTCGTGATTTAATCACTTTACCGCGGCGGTAAATATCACGGTCAAGAATATCGCCTTTGCGTAATTTCTTCTGCCAACCGGGTGGTAAATCACCACCATTATCAAGTTTCTTTTCAAGGCCAGGTGGCAGACTTTTACCTTTGTCCTTATCCTTGTCTTTTGCAAGTGCGCCAGCCGTCACTAGGCTTAAACCAATCACTGCAACTGTTAACAATGCTTTCATACGAGTGCTCCTTTTGTTAGTCCTAGTTAAGCGTAGCAAGTTTTTCTGAACTGGGTATGAAACAGCTAAAAAAAGCCGCTAAGCGGCTTTTGACAGGATTAACGATGGCGAGTAACGATTGATAAAATCTCTCGCGTATCGTGTACTAGATGAATAAGGCGGTCGTCGATTTCGATGGCAATAATGCCATTTCGGTCGCGACGTTTAATCACTCGACCATGGCGATATATATCTCGGTCAAGAATATCACCATGGTGATAACGCTTATACCAACCTGGTGGTAAGCCACCACCATGCCCTACTTTTTTGTATAAACCGGGTGGTAAATCACGGTAGCTGTAATGGTCGTATCTATCGTAACGATCATATCTGTCATGATGGTGATGTTTGTGGTGTTTTTTATGCTTTTTATGCTTTTTACGTTCGTGTTTATGTTCGTATCTATCATGGTCACGATCATGTTTCGCGTTTGCTTCCATAGGTATCAAACTCAAACCTAAAACGGCAACTGAGATAGTAAGTAATTTATTCATAATAGAGACCCTCAACGTTTGCTCTTGGTAAAAAGCCTAACGTTTTAGCCTGAATCATAGATGAAGGGTTACAATTTAAAAACGTAACTACTTATATACCCAAACCACCTCAAGATGCGAGTTTCAGTTGGAATTAAAAGCGATTTAGGCAAGGCATTGATTGCAAGTAATAGTGGTTCTATTGTTAAAATCAATAACGCAGTATAAATCGCTTTTAAACCAACCCTTTGGGCGCTTCACAGGCACTTACTCTCATCGTTGTTACTTCTTAAAAGGGGATGCCATTCTTGCAAAGTAACGCCTTGATATTAAGCACCTGTGAAACGCTGAATTCTGCATCTTGAGGTGGCTTGGGTATATATCAACACATTAGAAAGCCAACCTTTACATTTCTTTAAACTACTTTGGCACTATTTACGAAAAACCGAGTCTGAGTTACAGTTCCGTTTGGGCGTCTGTCGTTATATTTGCAACATAAACAAACGCTTCTTCACAACATAATAAGGATAATTTATGAATGTACTAAAATGGTGTTTGGTCATTAGCATTACTGCACTAACGGGTTGTAGTGCCATGATGAGCCAATATGGTAATCAAAAAACGCAATCAAGTTCATTGGTTGAGTACCTTTACCCAGACCAGCAAGACAGAGCAGCCCATCAAGCAACGATCCCAACTTTGAACTTACCTGCTACTGTAGGGATTGCCTTTATTCCTAACAAGTACAATGATGGCTTACACCACGGTGACGAAGTGGCACTGCTGAACAAAGTTAAAAAGCAGTTTATGCAATATGACTATATTGACCGCATTGAAGTGATCCCAAGTACTTATTTAAAAGGCGGCGAAGGATTTACCGCATTAGAGCAAGTATCACGATTATATGATGTGGATATTATGGCCCTTGTTTCGTACGACCAAGTGTCGCAAAGCTTAGAAAATAACGCCGCTTTTTTATATCTAACGATTGTTGGTTTATATGTGATTCCGGGCAATGAAAACTCAGTACAAACCTTTGTAGATACCGCCGTATTTGATGTAAAAAGCCGAAAAATGCTGTTTCGCGCTCCAGGTATACATAAAGCAGAGCAACGCAGCACAGCGATTGGCATCGATGAAGTCGCTAAAGAGCAATCGCTGGCAAGCTTTAATGGCGCTGTTGATGACATGATCACAAATCTAGATACTGAATTGGCGCAATTTAAAACCCGCGTTAAAGAAGAAAAAGTAGCTAATGTCACGCACAGAAACGGCAGTAGCGGCAGTAGCTTGTTCTGGTTAGTTGCAGCACTGGCTGGTTTTGCCGTACATCGCCGTAGCGCATAACAGACAAAGTTATTAATCGCGAAAGCTTTTACCCATCCTAAAAAGCAGTTACCCTTTGGTTTTTGTTGTACCTAACCAAAGGGTTTTCATGAAGTTGTCGATACTCTCAGTGCTTGTGAGCACCTCATTGTTTAACCATCAAGCTTTCGCTAATAATGAGCTAGAACATATTACAACGACCGCCTCGCGCAGCGAAGTGTTGGCAGATCCTTTGCCTGTTGTGGTCAGCAGTATTTCACAAAAGCAACTGGCGCTTATCGCTCCTACCCATATTGAACAAGCCCTTAAGCAAGTGGCCGGTGCTAATCTTCAACACGGTAATGGCCAGGAGTATTTACCCGCTTTACGTTCACCTGTACTTTCTGGCGCAGGTGCCTGCGGTGGCTTACTTACTGCTGAAGATGGTATTCCACTTCGCGCAGCTGGTTTTTGCAACATCAATGAGTTATTCGAAGCTCACACTGAAATGGCTGAACGTATCGAAGTACTGAAAGGCCCGGGCTCTGCCCTTTATGGTTCAAATGCAGTGCATGGTGTAGTCAACGTGATCACGCCAGATACAACCTATGACCACAACCAACTTGGTTTTGATTACGGCTCGTTTGGCTACACTCGCTACAAACTTGGTACGGGCCGTGACTTTGGCCAGCAAGGTTTAGGCATTAATGCCACGATCACCCGAGATACGGGTTATCGTGATGACGAAAGTGTTGATCAAGAAAAGCTATCACTGCGTCACCGTTTTGATGGCGAAAAACTAAGTGTAAATACAGGCCTGACTTACACCCATTTAGATCAACAAACGGCTGGCTACATCGAAGGCTTTGAAAGCTATAAGGATGAGCAAATAACTCAGTCTAATTTTGATCCTGATGCATTTCGTAAAGCTCGCTCTTTGCGTGTTTGGTCCAAGCTAAATTGGACACAAGATGAGGCTAACAGCTTTACCCTAACGCCTTATATCCGCGATCAAAACATGACCTTCTTTAAGCACTTTTTACCGGGTACTCCCCTTGAAGAAAATGCTCAGCAAGGTGTTGGCCTTCAATCAAGCTGGCAGCATAAGTTAACAGGCTCTAGCCTCTTAACAGTTGGCTTTGATGGTGAGCTTACGGATGCTGATTTTTTACAATATCAGGATAGCCCAACTGAAGGCTCAGCGTTTTTAGTCGCCACCGTGCCACAAGGCAAACATTATGATTATCAAGTAACAAGCACCCTATTAGCACCGTTTGTGAATCTTGATTGGCAACTTGATGAGTTACTCATCAGCCTTGGTGGTCGATACGAGCGTATGCGTTATGACTACGACAACCATATGTTGGCTGGTCGCACAAAAGAAGATGGTACAGCATGCGCAATGGGCGGATGCCGCTATTCTCGACCAGGCAGCGGCGAAAATCGCTTTACTAACTTTTCGCCTAAGCTTGGTTTAAGCTATCAATATGCTGAAAACCAGTTTATATATGCCAATGCTTCAGAAGGTTATCGAGCACCGCAAGCGGCAGAGCTTTATCAGTTACAACGCGAACAAAATGTCGCAGATCTTAAATCTGAAACAGCTAAAAACCTAGAGCTTGGTTTAAAAGGCCAACAAGCTAAGCTGCATTATGTAGTTAGTATTTATGCAATGAACAAAAAGAACACGATTTTCCGCGACAGTGATTTTTATTACGTCAATGATGGCCAAACCCAGCACCGTGGTGTTGAGCTAGAGTTAGCTTATGCCATTACGCCAAGCTTATCGATGCAGTTAGCCGCGAGCCACGCCAAGCATACATACAGTTATGACCAATTACTCAGTGGGGTTAATATCAATGGCAACCTCATTGATACTGCACCGCGTAACATCGCTAACTTACAACTACTTTGGCAAGCAAACGACATCACGCGTGTTGGGCTTGAGCTACATACCACCAGCAGCTACTTTACTGATCCTGAAAACCAGCATAGCTACGAAGGTCACTCATTAGTAAACTTAAGAGCGGCGTGGCAGCTATCAGCTAACTTTACTGTGACTGCACGTATAAACAATTTAACCGACGAACGTTATGCAGAGCGCGCTGACTACACAACATTTAGTGGCGATCGCTACTTTCCGGGTAGACCGCGCAACGCCATGTTATCAGCAAGTTATCAGTTTTAAATAACCGCATTATTTGGTGAGCTATCTCATAGTTCACCCACGCTGTTTAGTGTTTTGGTATGATAAATGTACCTATTGCTATAGTTCCTAAACAGCGTGTCATCTTCTCAAAATCTAATTCGTAACCTTCTTTTAGTGCTGGGCATTTTTCTTATTGCAGCCAGTTTGCGAGCCCCTATCACTGGTATTGCTCCAGTACTTGAACAGATCATTGATCAATTTAAGTTAAATGCATCACAAGCAGGCATGTTGACGACTTTACCTTTAATTGCATTTGCTATTGCTTCACCTATGGCAGCAAGCCTTGCTAAAAAATGTGGCCTTGAAGTATCACTTTTCATTGCCCTTGTATTAATAGGCATAGGGGTTGTCTCTCGTGTTATTGATTCTGCCACCGTATTATTTATTGGCACTGCAGTGATTGGTGTCGGTATCGCGATTGGTAATGTGTTATTGCCAAGCCTGATAAAACGAGACTTTCCACACAAAGTGGCAGTAATGACGTCTAGTTATGTTTTGGCAATGGGCATATTTGGTGGCAGCTATTCAGCACTCATCATTCCGCTGGCTGAGTATAAAGAACTTGGTTGGCAATTGGCGCTTGCCAGTTATGCCTTATTGGTTGTGCTAGCTATTGTGGTGTGGTTACCACAACTTAAGCAACATACCATGCCAAAACAGGCATCCGTTTCAAACAGTACACAAAGCAAAATTTGGCACTCTGCACTTGCTTGGCAAATTACGTTATTGCTCGGCTTTAACTCATTTTTCACTTATATCATGCTAGGTTGGCTACCTAGCATTTTAATAGAAGGCGGCCACAGTGCGCAGCACGCGGGTGCTTTGCAAGGCGCCTTTCAAGTAGCCTCAGCGCTACCAGGTATTGTGCTTATTCCACTACTTGCCAAATTAAAAGATCAACGCATCTTAACCCTAAGCTTGGCATTACTTGGCGCGCTTTGTTCTGTTGGATTATTAGTTGCGCCTAGCTTTGCGATGCTTTGGTCAGTCACCTTAGGTTTTTGCTCAGGTGCCTGTTTTATATTGGGCTTATCATTTGTAAGCCTGCGCACTCATGACTCAATGCAAGCTGCAGCGTTATCGGGTATGGCACAATGTATCGGGTATTTATTGGCTGCAACAGGCCCTATTATTGCGGGCGCCTTACATAGTTATTTTAATAACTGGGCAGGAGCACTTTGGCTGTGTATTGCATCTAGCCTGTTGTGTGCTTTATTTGGTTACTTAAGCGGCCGAAATATCACCATCGACCAACAAGAGAAATAAAACCGCAGCTACTTAGGTGCGGTTTCAAAGGCACTCATATTACTTAGGTTATCTAGCCAAGGTTTATATGAGCGATACCAAATATGCGCTTTTGGAATAAGCTCATCAGCTTGCTCTACGGCGCCAATACGTAAGCCATAAATACGCTCGCCAGCTCCTACAGAAGTCGCGTACAAGGCTGTACCACAGTTACCACAAAACCCTTGCGCACGCTGATTACCACTCTCGGCAATTTTTATATATTCTTTTGGCTCAGCACCTGTAAAAGTAACCCCATCAGGCACAGACACAACAACAGTACGAAATGGCGCACCCGAGATAATTTGACAGTCAGTGCAGTGACAGTTAATCACTTTATTTTCATCCACTTCTGCGTGATAAGTTACCTCACCACAATGACAACGACCAGTGACCTTCATATTAAACTCCTTGTTGAGATGATTGCCCTTTTACAGGGTAATGATTAGCCTGTTTTAAGCTTTGTAAGTCATTAAAACGTACCCCGTGCTGGGCCATAATAGGACGTATTTTTTTGCTGATCAATTGTCTAATGTAAAAGGGCTGATTCGGCACAAAATGATGGATTGTATGGGTTCGGCCAAAATCAAAACAAAATAGCTGAAACGGTAAAAACCAGCGGCTGGTGATCACATGTGTTTGCTCAAGCAAATTATTTACACCGCCATAGTAATGCATTGAAGATGTCACTAAGTTAAGAGAACTAGAACGAATAATATTAGGCACGATAAGTACCACCATTAAAAACTCTGCCATCGCCAATAACTCAGCTCCCCAATCTGGCAATGTAAATGGCTGCAAAAACTGCACAGCGTAATAAGCAATTACCCCATAAAGAATCGCAAAATATGCGGTTGCAATCGGAAAGCCCGCATTAAATACCCGTAAAAACTTAAAACCGCTAATTTCTTTACTAAATCGCTTGGTATTAACTAGCAAACCTAGCAAGCCATCAGTGATGACCAAGGCTCTCAAAAATGGCGATTTAATGCCATTGCCCACCAAACGCTCTTCTAAGTCTTGCGACGTGCCAGATACTTTATGGTGATGTAAATGAATCTTTCTGCGATACCAAGGATTAACCGTATTTGGCCGCATAAGCCACACGGTTAACATCATAAAGTTATGTATAAAAGGACGATTACTAAAGTACTGCTTGTGGATAAGGTCATGCTCAAGCTCATGCGATACCGAGGTAATAAAGGCAACCAGAATGATACACAGCCACGAGGGAATAACCGCTAAGTAATAAAGTGTTGCAACACCGATTAGTGAGCACAACGACACCAGCAGAATAAACATCGCAAGTGTATTTTGCTGGTTGAGTATAGGGAAACGCGCTCTAAGCGACTGCTCTTCGGCCTTAATGGCTGTAACAATCGCCTTTATGTTTTGCTTTGCGGTTAATTCTGACATCACAAGCTTTGCTAACTGTTTGATGTCAAAATCATACAGTAATTACCTACTGCTCTCGAGAAAATTGCGTTAAAAATGGAATTACATCATTTGCTGGCAATGGTTTAGAAAAGTAATAGCCTTGTATATAGTCACAACCGGCTTCGGTTAGCACAGCCAATTGCTCGCGCTCTTCAACCCCTTCAGCAACGACTTTAATACCCAAAACACGACTCATTTGGATAATCGATTTAACCAGCGCTTCGTCGCCTAAATCAACATGTACTTCATCAATAAATGACTTATCAAGTTTAAGTACATCAACCGGAAAACGACGCAAGTAGCTAAGAGACGAATAACCCGTACCAAAATCATCTAGCGAAATTAAACACCCAGCTTGCTTCAACTGCGTAAGCACGTCTAGGTGGTTGGTATTTTCTGGCGCTAAAACACTCTCGGTTAATTCAAATGAAATTTGCGATGGCTTAACCCCTTGGCTTTTAATGGTTTCAAGCCATGCATTACGCTCTGGATTAAACTCAGTAAACTCAAATAAAGAACGGTTTACGTTAAAAACTAAGTTTTCATATCCTTGTGCTTCTAACGCTTTTATTTGCTGACAGGTTTTAATCAACACAAGCTCACCGAGAGGAATAATCACCCGCGACTCTTCTGCAAGCGGAATAAACTCGGCAGGTGATACCCATTGTCCTTGGTTGTTCCAACGCACTAAACTTTCGAATTTAGCGACCGTGTTATTTTCAATATCAATAATAGGTTGAAAATACACTTCAATATCGTTGTTCTTCACGGCTTGTGTAAGCTGCTCAACCAGTAAGTTGTGCTTTTTAACCTTGTTATCCATCTCTTTGCAGAAAAACAGATATTCATCGCCTGTTTGTTTTGCATTTAAGGTGGCAAGCTCAGCTTGGCGAACTAAGCGACGGGCTATTTTTTCGATTTTTTCTTGTGAAGTCGCCGTTCCAGTTTGCTCAAATTGACTAATGCCCAGCGTAACTGAAACCTGCTGACTAATGCCGCCTATAGAAACAGGCTCAACAAGTAACGCGGTAATTTGCTTGCAAACATGCTCAAGTTCACTGACATGCTGATAAGTTTGTAAGATAGCAAAACTATCACCATCGATACGCGAAAAAGCAGATTCTTTGAAGCTACCGTCGAGGCGTTCTGCAAGCTCACATAAAACCTTATCACCAAAGGTTAAGCCATAAACGGTATTGATATCTTGAAACTTATCAACATCAAAGTAGATCACGGCTAGGTTAGTATTTGCATCGTCTTGGTACGACAAAGACGATATTAGCTTGCACAAATACTCTTTAAAGTAAAAACGGTTAGTTAAGCCGGTAAGTTGGTCGTGGTTTGCGTGAAAATAAATTTTCTCCTCGGCTTCTTTTTTCTCGGTGATATCCAAAATAAACGCCACATAGCAATCTTCACCATTATTTTGCATTTTGGTTATCGATAAAAACTGCGTGTACAACTTACCTTGTTTGGTTTTATTGGTGATTTCACCAGACCACTTTCCCTCAGTATTAATTTGGTGCCACATTGCTTTATAAAAATGCGGGTCATACTTGTTTGAGCTTAAAATTTTTGGATTTTGCCCTAAGACTTCATCCAACGAATAACCCGTCATTTTAGTAAATGCGGTATTCGCGTAGGTAATATGTACATTGTGGTCGCAAATAAAAATCGCTTCGTGACTTTGCTCAATCAGTTGGTTTGAGAAATCTAATTTAGCAATAAAACGGTCTTTTTCGATTTCACGCTGGATAAGGCCAGTAAAGAGCGAAAAGAACGATTCAATCTGTAGTGCATCGCCTATTTCATGCTGAAATAGCGCGACAAGGATAGTATCGGTTTTGCCCGAAATACTTTGTAGTGGAACACCCACATAGGCTTCGATGCCCATATCGACAAGTAGCTGATCATGTGGGAATAGCTGCTGAACACCCGAGCTGTAACTTGAAATACAGCCACAACTAACATCATTACATGGCGTACTACGAATATCGTAGCTGATATTTTCAATGATTTCGTCATGCGCAGCCAAAGCGATGGTCGTCGCATGCAAAGTTGACTCATCAACTTGAGCTAAAAAAACATGAGAAGCACCAAGCACTTCTGATAAAGACAGGCATATTGCATTATAAAAGTTCTCACTTTTAAGATTTGAAATGCTTTCAACAATACGCTTTAAGTCGTATGTACCCACGCTAAGCTACCTTACCCGATAATGTGCACTAAGTGATTGACTTCACTTATACTTAAGGCCACAAATTGTATTATAAGATGTATTCAAACACCATCGTACTCTAGTCTTAAATGATTAATTTTCAACCAAATAAACACACATTTTTCAGGGTTATTTGTAGATTAAGCATAGTTTGAACTTGACCGCTTATAAATAGAACAAAAGTTGCTTTAATAGAGCCTGAATTGGTACTTAGATTTGAGTTATAGGTGTTAGGCTCTGGGTGCTAGGTGCTAGGTGCTAGGTGCTAGGTGCTAGGTGCTAGGTGCTAGGTGCTAGGTGCTAGGCAAAATGTACCCGTAGGAATGGCTTTAGTCATGAATTATGTTTTTCAGCATTGCTGGTTCGGTTTTCTTGGTTCGGCAGTAAACTGCCTCCTACAATGCTTTTACGAATTGAATTGCTGAGGATGGTTTCAAAACACAATAACCGCACCGTTCGGCTAAAAACTGATAGCTGATAGCTGAACTTTTAATTAACTCTGAATATAGAATTGAGTTGTAGGCTTTAGGTGCTAGGAAAATGTACCCGTAGGAATGGCTTTAGCCATGAATTATATTTTTCAGCATTGCTGGTTCGGCAGTAAACTACCTCCTACAATGCTTTTACGAATTAAATTGCTAAGGGTGGTTTCAAAACCCAACAACCGCACCGCTCTAGCTAAAAACTGACAGCTGATAGCTGATGGCTGGGGTTTTTCAGGCATAAAAAAAACCCAGCAAATCTGCTGGGGTCATAAAAGTGGTACCAGTAGGCGGACTTTTACTTATTCCAGTGTCACGCCCTGCGTGGCGCTCAAGTCCGCTAACTACTATTTTCAGGCATAAAAAAACCCTAACCAATTGGCTAGGGTTAAAAAGTGGTACCAGTAGGCGGACTTTTACTTATTCCAGTGCCACGCCCTGCGTGGCGCTCAAGTCCGCTAACTACTTTTTTCAGGCATAAAAAAACCCTAACCAATTGGCTAGGGTTCAAAAGTGGTACCAGTAGGCGGACTTGAACCGCCACGCCCGAAGGCAACGGATTTTGAATCCGTCATGTCTACCAATTCCATCATACTGGCTTCATTTTTCTTTAACCTTCTAAACACGAGAAGATAAAGAAAAACCACTTTAGAGCAAGAGCTTTTTTAATTGCTTTTGTCTCTATGCCAAGCATTATACAAAGAATGGGTAAGGCGGCAAGCGTTTTGTGCGGCGCCAGTGCTCAACCGCACAATAATTAAACAAGTTGTTAACTTTAGAGTTTTGGCATCATTCGCGAAACAATCGCCTGACAATCGATATCATGACTCAGGCAGCCGTACTGACTAAACCCTGCACCACTTAAACGACTTTTTACAAACGCATCGGCAATAAGTGACTCGCCAAATTGTAATAGTGTTGCTGCTTGCCAAAGTAGCGCGAGCTTCTCAATTATGCGCCGAGCATGCATTTCGAGGTTTGCAGTATCTGTAAGCATACCTTTAAGCTCATCGAGTTTTATCGCAAAATCAGGGTGCAAACTGCGCGCTTTTTCAAGCTCATTAATAAGCACCTCAAGTGATTCTGGTTCACGGCTAAACACGCGTAAAAGATCAAGGCATTGCACATTACCAGAGCCTTCCCAGATAGAGTTTACCGGTGCTTCTTTATAAAGTCGGCTGGTAATGTTGTCTTGAACATAACCCACACCACCAATACATTCCATAGCCTCATAAGTGTGCTGCACTGCCCGCTTACAGATCCAATATTTACCGATTGCTGTGGCACTGCGTATTAATGCCACCTCATTACTATTATCTTGTTTATCAAGGGCATGGGCAATACGCATTGAAATGGCGAGTGCAGCTTCGGCCTCGATAGCTAAATCAGCCAATACATTGAGCATGAGCGGCTGTTGATGCAAGTTTTTACCAAATACACTGCGCCCAGATGTATGCCAAATTGCTTCTTTTATTGCTTGTAACATCAGCGAGCTTGAACCCAACATGCAGTCATAACGGGTTAAAGCAACCATTTGAATAATAGTGGCAATGCCTCGCCCCGGCTCACCGAGTAACCAACCATGTGCACCTCTAAATTCAATTTCAGAACTCGCATTTGATTGATTCCCCAATTTACTTTTTAAGCGCTGAATATACATGGCATTTTTCTCGCCAGATTCGAGCCAGCGCGGCACTAAAAAGCAAGATAACTGCTTGTCATCTGTATTAGCGAGTACCAAAAAGGCGTCGCTCATAGGCGCTGAGCAAAACCATTTGTGGCCGGTTAAAGCATATAATTGCCCTGCACCACTTTCATTGATGGCGTCTGCTTTGGTGGTGTTCGCCCGAACATCAGAGCCGCCTTGTTTTTCGGTCATCGCCATACCTATGGTGACACCTTTTTTCTCGGTCCAAGGCTTATTATCTGAATCGTAATGATTTGCCAGTATTTTAGGTAGCCACATAGCCGCTACATTTTCTTGACTCGCAATGGCAGGCACACTGGCAAAGGTCATGGTTAATGGGCAGCCGGAGCCCGGATCAGCATGATTGTGCAGCACCGCCATAACGGCTCTTACAACATGGCTACCGGCTTTTTGTTGCTGCCAAGGCAATGCGCAGTGCCCTTGCTCTATAGCGTGCTGCATTAGCTGATGGTAACTTGGATGATAGTCAACTTGGTCTATGCGCTCGCCAAAGCGGCTGTGAGTGGTTAATTCTGGTAAGTGTTTGTTTGCTAAAAACCCTGCTTGCAGTAATGCTCCACCCACTTGCTCCCCAAACGCTGTTAAGTGCGCAGTTCCCCATTGTCCTGTAAAACGATTTTGCCAATATTGAAGTACCGTGTCGGCCTCATAGGTGTTGTAGTTTTCAAGTGGTTTGGGTTGATTAAATACTTGGTGGGTTTCGCTTTGAGAAACGGCCATAATTGTGTGCTCATTTTTTATTATTTTCTCAACTATAGCAGGTCAGACCTGTTTGTCGACTTGCTAAACAGCCGTTAAGTATTTCTTGTTTGCGAAGGACTTTGCTAAACTACTGCGCAATTTAATTGGACGAGATTGTTTATGTCAGCTGAGTTTCCACGTGCCGGTTTCTGGCGCCGCTTTGCCTCTTTAATCTACGATACCTTGGTTATCATTGCCTTTGCGATGCTGACAACCGTACTGTATTTGTTAGCTGTTCAAGGGCTAATTTCTTTAGACTTACTAAGTATTGGTGACGCTGAAGATGTATCTGCTTTCATTCAAAATTCACCATTATTGTATGGCATTCGTAGTGTGTTATTGGTGATAGTGAGTGTTAGTTTCTTTAGCTATTTTTGGGCTAAGAGCGGTCAAACTATTGGTATGCGTGCATGGCGTTTAAAGGTGCAAACTCTCGATGGTCATTTAATTAGCTGGCATCAAGGCGCACTTAGAGCCATTACTGCACTATTAGGTTTAGGTAACTTAGTGGTGTTGGTCGATTTTAAAAATAAGCGTGCCTTGCAAGATTACATCGCAAAAACTGAAGTGATCACCCTCACCAAAGAAGAAAATAAACGTATTTATCGCTCACTTGATTAAGTGATTAAGCTACACATCAAGCACAAAAAAGCGTGGCTCAACCCACGCTTTTTTTATGCTTTTTAAACGAGCATTACACTCGTTTATTCAATAAATAAGTCGCAAAGCCAATAAACAGCAGGCTTGGTAATACGGCACCAACCACAGCTGGAATTTGGTAAACCATCACCACAGGACCAAATATCTCATTGGTTAAGTGGAAAGTAATACCGGTTATAACACCCATGATGATACGTGCGCCCATAGTTACTGTGCGAAGCGGGCCGAATATAAACGATAAAGCAACTAACAACATAACGGCGATAGATACTGGCTGCATGATCTTACGCCAAAGCGCTAGCTCATAAGTGCTGGTGTCTTGCTCATTTTGCTGCAAATAACCTAAATATGACCAAAGCCCAGTAAACGACAGCGCTTCGGGCTTAACCGACACCACTCCTAATTTTTCGGCGGTCAGCTGCGAGTCGTAAAACTCTTCTTTATGCTGCTCAGTATTGATCTGCTCTGGCGTGATCATTACTTTATTTACATCACGAAGTAACCAACCATCTTTACGGTTTATTGCCTCTTCTGCCTTGGTAATTTGAGTAAGTTGTAACGATTTATCAAAGTGATACATATGCACGCCACGTAAAGTGCCTTGCTGATCGACATCTTCAATATTAATGAAGTTGCTACCATCTTTCGCCCACACACCTTGCTTAGCATTAAATACATCACCACCATAAATCGCTTGGTTACGTATTTCTTTTGCTTTGAGCTGTGCTTCTGGGGCACCCCATTCACCTAGCGCCATCATACAAATCGCCATAAACATCGCGGTTTTCATGACTGATGCAATAATTTGCAGGCGTGACATACCCGCCGCTTGCATAACGACCAGCTCACTGTTTGAGGCCAATGCACCTAAACCTGTTAAGCCACCAATCAAGGCTGCCATTGGGAAGAAGATAACTAAATCACCCGGCATGCTATACAGGGTGTAAATCAGCGCAGTTGCAATATCATAGCTACCACGGCCAACTGATTTTAACTGCTCAATAAACTTAATGAGGGTACTAATACCTACCAGCACCATTAATGCAAAACCGGTGGTTTGAATTATGCTGCGACCTAAATACCAGTCGAGTGTTTTCATCATGCGTTTAACTCCCGCTTAGTCACAACTGCCTTTAACCATGCGCCGAGCGGACGACCTTTAATAATCAAGAAACCACCAATAAACAAGGCTGATAAATGGATCCACCATAAGCCAATTGAAGGTGGAATTTTACCATCTTCAACAGCAAACTTAGCTGCATTCAATAAAATGAAGTACCCTAAATACAAGCTGATTGCAGGCACTAATTTAGCGAATTTACCTTGGCGCGGATTCACCACACTCAGAGGTACTGCAAGTAAAGTTAATAATGGAATTGAAAGCGGAATAGCTAAACGCCACTGCCACTGCGCAATAGCTTCAGAGGTTTTCATTTTGAATAAATCAAACGTTGGTATAGCTTCTAATTTACGACGCTGGTGCTCAATTTCTTGATCTTGAATTTGTACACTGTAACCATCGAACTCTGTTAGGTTTAACGCAGCAGACTCGCCATCTGTTTCGTAGCGCTTACCATCGTTAAGAACAAGTTGCTGCTCACCGTTATCTTGCTCAATCACCACACCACGCTCTGCATACACTAAACGGGCTAAGTCACCTTTTTCACGATCTGGTAGCTGTGCAACAAATACCTTGTGTAGCTCTTTTCCGCTATTTTCAATATTGTGAATAAAAACAACCGCTTTTTCGTTACCCGTTTGCTGAAAACGCCCTGCACGTAGTGCCGATAAGCCGGCATCAGCTTTGGCTTGCTCTTTTAATTGATATTCTTGCTCACTGGCCCATGGCGCAACATAAAGAGTAAGCGCACCGGCTAAAATAGCCATCGCAGTACTTGAGATAAGGGTTACCCGAACCACATACCACTCACTGACACCACAGGCTTTGAAAACTGTCATTTCGCTGTCTGCATAAATGCGACTGTAGGCCAAAATAATCCCTAAGAAAATACTCAAAGGTAAGATAAGTGAAGCAAGTTGAGGAAGTTTTAGTGCAATCATCGAAAGCACAAGTTTAGCTGGAAGACCCCCTTCTGAGGCGTCTCCTAAAATAACAACAAACTTTTGAGACACAAAAATAGTCATCAAAGTTAAAAATACGGCGACCTGCGACTTGAAGACTTCAGTGGTCAAATAACGAAAAATTAGCAATGCTCGCCCCTGTTAAACATCGAGTTTCACTGGAATAGTAAGGAATTTTGAGTAAACTAGTTATTTTACTCACTTTATTATATGCCATCAAAGTTAAATATCATACCTAGCAAGAACATATAATCTTGCATAAATGGTGCAGATGGCGTCTATTATGTGATATTGATATTCACATTAAGATAAAGTTCAAAAACACATAAATAGAGTCATAGTTTATGTACTAAGATTAGTGCTATTAAACTAAAAAATGTAAGAAAGGACTCGAAAAAGAATTTCTTACCCTTATAAACTAAGGTTATACGACTCAATATCAGGAGTAACAATGGAATTTAGCGTAAAAAGTGGTAGTCCAGAAAAGCAACGTAGCGCATGTATTGTAGTAGGCGTTTATGAGCCACGTCGTTTATCCCCCATTGGTGAACAATTAGATAAAATCAGTGACGGTTATATCTCAAACTTACTACGCCGTGGTGACCTTGAAGGTAAACCTGGCCAAGTATTGCTATTGCATCATGTACCTAATGTACTGAGCGAGCGTGTACTACTAGTAGGTTGTGGTAAAGAGCGTGAGCTTGATGACAAACAATATAAACAAATCATCTCAAAAACGATTAACACGCTAAACGAAACAGGTTCGATGGAAGCGGTATGCTTTTTAACTGAGCAACACGTTAAAAGCCGTGACACTTATTGGAAAGTACGCCAAGCAGTTGAAACAACTCAAGACTGCTTGTACACCTTCAATCAACTGAAAAGCAAAAAGAGCGACCCACGTCGCCCACTACGTAAAATTGTTTTCAACGTACCAACGCGTCGCGAGTTAACCATTGGCGAAAGTGCAATTGAGCATGGCTTAGCCATCGCTGCAGGTAGCAAGTTATGTAAAGATGTTGCCAACATGCCGCCAAATATCTGTAACCCTGCTTATTTAGGTGAGCAAGCTCAAGAAATTGCTGATAACTTCGATAATGTAAGCGTTGATATTATCGGCGAAGAAAAAATGGCAGAACTGGGCATGAATTCATACCTAGCAGTTGGCCGTGGTAGTGCTAATGAATCGGTTATGTCAGTGATCAACTATCAAGGTGGCGACAAAGACCAAGCGCCAATCGTGTTAGTGGGTAAAGGCTTAACCTTTGACTCAGGTGGTATTTCGATCAAACCAGGCGAGGCCATGGATGAAATGAAATACGACATGGGTGGTGCAGCAGGTGTTATTGGTACTATGCGCGCTTTAGTGCAAATGCAATTACCAATTAACGTTGTCGGTGTTTTAGCGGGTTGTGAAAACATGCCAGGCTCAAACGCTTATCGCCCGGGTGATATCTTAACAACTATGTCGGGGCAAACAGTAGAAGTGTTAAATACCGACGCTGAAGGCCGTTTAGTACTGTGTGATGCACTCACTTATGTTGAGCGCTTTGAACCTGATACCGTTGTCGACGTAGCAACACTGACTGGTGCGTGTATTATCGCGCTGGGTTCACATGCCACAGGTTTACTATCAAACCACAACCCACTGGCCCATGACCTACTAAAAGCGTCTGAGCAAAGTGGCGACCGCGCATGGCAGTTACCTTTATGGGATGACTATCAAGAGCAACTTGAAAGCCCATTCGCTGATTTCACCAACTTAGGTGGCCGTGCCGCAGGCACCATTACAGCGGCATGCTTCTTATCTAAATTCACCAAAAAATATAACTGGGCGCATTTGGATATCGCAGGTACGGCATGGCGCAGCGGTGGTAAAAACAAAGGTGCAACCGGTCGTCCGGTACCTATGTTGACTCAGTATTTACTAAACCGCGCAGGCGTGAGTGAAGCAAGTCACGATTAAGCCTTATCGCAAGCTTAAAACTATCCCTAAATAAGGCGCCAAATGGCGCCTTATTAATTGAAGCAATTCGCGTTCTATGTCAAAATCCCTGCTTTGATCTGTGTATCTGTGGGGACGAAAGTCACTATGAATATGAACGCACAATTTTACGTTCTAAAACAAGATGATAGTGCCCACCAAACGGCTGGCGCTGTTTTCGATCTGGCAGCTAAAATTGCTGCGGATCAGTATCGTCTAGGTCATCGCGTATTTATTTACGCTGATAACACCGACACGGCCCACACAATCGACGACATCATTTGGTCATTTGAACCAGATAGTTTTGTACCTCACAACTTACAAGGTGAAGGCCCTAAAGGTGGCGCTCCGGTTGAAATTGGTATGACTCCACCTGTCGGCAACAGAAAAATATTAATCAACTTAGCTGAACACCTACCGGATTTTATCCGCCGTTTTCAGCAGGTTTATGATTTCGTACCCGTTGAGCCAAATGCTAAACAAGCCGCCCGTGAGCGGTTTAAAAAGCTTCGCCAACTGGGCGCCCATATTGCAACGCAAGAAATTGACATTTAAGCATTTATTTAAGGTTCTGTGTAATGGATAAAACCTATAATCCGCAAGATATTGAACAGTCTTTATACCAAGGCTGGGAAGAAAATGGCTACTTTAAACCGTCTGGCCAAGGTGACGCATACTCAATTATGATCCCGCCACCAAACGTCACGGGTAGCTTACACATGGGCCACGCATTCCAAGATACCATCATGGATACGCTAACGCGTTTAAAGCGTATGCAAGGCAACAACACTTTATGGCAAGTAGGTACTGACCACGCGGGTATCGCAACGCAAATGCTTGTTGAGCGTAAGCTTGCAGCTGAAGAAGGTAAAACACGTCACGACCTTGGCCGTGAAGCATTTATCGATAAAATCTGGGAGTGGAAAAACCACTCTGGTGGCACGATCACTAAACAATTACGTCGTTTAGGCGCTTCTGTAGATTGGGACCGTGAGCGTTTCACTATGGACGAAGGCCTTTCTGAAGCGGTTAAAGAAGTATTCGTACGTCTTCACAAAGAAGATTTAATCTACCGTGGTAAGCGCCTAGTTAACTGGGATCCTAAGCTACACACTGCGATTTCTGATCTTGAAGTTGAAAACAAAGACAAACAAGGTCACATGTGGAACCTACGTTACCCACTTGCTGATGGCGTAAAAACCAAAGATGGTAAAGACTACATCATTGTTGCGACAACACGTCCTGAAACAATGCTAGGTGATTCAGGTGTTGCTGTTAACCCTGATGATGAGCGTTACCAAGATCTGATCGGTAAAGAAATTTTACTGCCTATCGTAAACCGCCGTATTCCAATTGTTGCCGATGAGCATGCAGACATGGAAAAAGGCACAGGTTGTGTGAAAATCACGCCTGCCCACGACTTTAACGATAACGAAGTAGGTAAACGTCACCAACTACCAATGATCAACATCTTCAATAAAGATGCTGCGGTATTAAGCGAAGGTGAAAGCTACACATTCGACGGTAAAGAGCTTAAATTAGATGCGCCAATTCCTGAACGCCTACATGGCCTTGACCGCTTTGATGCACGAAAAGCGATTGTGAGCGAATTTGAAGAACTTGGTCTATTAGAAAAAATTGAAGATCATAGCCTAACGGTACCTTACGGTGACCGTTCTGGCGTAGTGATTGAGCCACTTCTTACTGATCAGTGGTACGTGCGCGTAGCACCACTTGCTGAGCCTGCAAAAGAAGCCGTTAAAAATGGCGACATTAAGTTCGTGCCTCAACAATACGAGAACATGTACTTCTCGTGGATGAACGACGTACAAGACTGGTGTATTTCACGTCAGCTTTGGTGGGGTCACCGCATCCCAGCTTGGTACGACAACGAAGGCAACGTTTACGTTGGTCGTGACGAAGCTGAAGTACGCCGCGATAACAACCTTGCTGATGATGTTGCACTTAAGCAAGACGAAGACGTTTTAGATACCTGGTTCTCATCTGCGCTTTGGACTTTCTCAACGCAAGGTTGGCCGGCAAACACTGATGATTTAAAAACGTTCCACCCGTCTGACGTATTGGTAACAGGTTTCGATATCATCTTCTTCTGGGTTGCTCGTATGATCATGATGACCATGCACTTCATCAAAGATGAAGACGGCAAGCCACAAGTACCATTTAAAACCGTTTACGTAACTGGCCTTATCCGCGATGAAAACGGCGATAAGATGTCTAAATCGAAAGGTAATGTACTTGATCCTATCGACATGATTGACGGTATCGATCTTGAAAGCCTAGTTGAAAAGCGCACTGGTAACATGATGCAGCCACAACTAGCGAAGAAGATTGAGAAGAACACTCGTAAAACATTCGAAAACGGTATCGAAGCACACGGTACAGACGCACTGCGTTTCACCCTTGCAGCAATGGCTTCAACGGGTCGTGATATCAACTGGGATATGAACCGTCTTGAAGGTTACCGTAACTTCTGTAACAAACTATGGAACGCAAGTCGTTACGTATTAATGAATACAGAAGAGCAAGACTGTGGTTTCGCTACAGATGCTGAGAAACAGTATTCACTCGCTGATCGTTGGATTTTAGGCCAGTTTGAAGCAACTGTTAAAACCTATACTGAGCATCTAGAAAACTACCGTTTTGACCTAGCCGCAAACACTATTTATGAGTTCACTTGGAACCAATTCTGTGACTGGTACCTAGAGCTTACTAAACCAGTATTGTTTAAAGGCAACGAAGCACAGCAACGTGGCACTCGTCATACCTTAATCACGGTATTAGAAAGCCTACTTCGCTTAATGCACCCGTTAATGCCATACATCACAGAAACGATTTGGCAACGTGTTGCACCACTTGCAGGTATCGAAACTGCGGGCACTAGCATCATGGTTCAAGGTTTCCCTGTATACAATGAAGCAAATGTTGATAGCCAAGCGATGGACGACCTAGAGTGGGTTAAACAATTCATTCTTGCTATTCGTAACATCCGTGGTGAAATGGATATCAGCCCAAGCAAACCATTATCGGTATTGCTTGCTAATGCGTCTGACGAAGACAAACGCCGCTTAACGGAAAACGAAGCTTTCTTAGCGTCTCTTGCTAAGCTTGAAGAGTTCACGCTTCTTGATAGCAAAGACGAAGCACCTGCGTGTGCAACATCGTATGTTGGTAACCTTGAGATCATGATCCCAATGGCTGGCCTAATCGATGTTGAAGCTGAACTAGCTCGTATCGCGAAGCAGCTTGAAAAAGCAGAGAAAGGCTTAGCTCAAGTTAATAACAAATTAGCTAACGAGAAGTTCGTAAATAACGCGCCAGAAGCCGTGCTTGCTAAAGAGCATGCTAAGCTGGCTGAGTTTACAGATGCGAAAGACAAACTATTAGCGCAAAAAGCGAAAATCGAAAGTCTATAACAGCATATATAAAGCGCGATTTATTCGCGCTTACAAAAAAGCCGCGCTATAACATTGTTATAGCGCGGCTTTTTAATGCTCTGTAGCAGCGACTTTACGTCGCGTCAAAATTAAAATTTGTAGTTGTACTGAGCACCAATTAGAACTGCGTGACCTTTTGATTCATATTCCCATGAAACATCTTGGCCTAAAGAAGCAGCTAGGCTGTCTTTTTCAGAGAAGTTTTGTGTTTTACCACGAAGGATACTTACACCTAAGTCAACATTTGAGTTTTCGCTGAATGCGTAGTTACCACCAAACGAGAACCAGAAACGATCTGTATCAGGGATAGAGATTGAAAGGTGTGATTGGTCTGCTGGTGACTCATCGTATGCAATACCTGCACGAAGTAAAAGTGCATCGCTGTACTGGTAGTCAGTACCGATAGAGTAACGCATTGAATCTGAGAAGTTCTCTTCTTTAGAGAATACAGGCGTTTCAAGGCTTGGTGTATAAGCTTCTAATTTTTGGAAGCTATCCCAACCAGTCCATAAGATGCTGTAGTGTACGCCTAGCTTCTTATCCAGTTGATGTGAACCAGAAAATTCAGCAATTGCTGGTAAAGTCAATTTTAACTCACCCGGTACTGTAGTACCCGCTAAACCGCCAACTGCAGCTGGAAGTTGGTTTGAGTACTCGCCTTCAAAGTCGATATCTGTTTCGCTGCGGTAGTTAAAACCAAAACGGTTGTTTTCGTCTAACTGATACATCGCACCAATGTTCCAACCAAAGCCGTAGTCGTCACCTTCAAGGTGAGCAATTTGCGTGCTAGCTGGTAAACCAAATGGATTAGTACCTGCATTACGAACAACTTTTGCATCAGCATAAACATAGTTTAAACCAAGACCTAAGCTGAACTGTTCGTTGATTTTATATGAAGCGCTAGCATTCATGTTAACTGTTACGATTTCAGTTTCACCTGCAATAGAGCCTGCCGCGTAGTCATCTTTAAACTCAGTTGAAAGACCGAAGTTTGAAAAAGCACCAAAGCCTAAAGACACTTTATCGTTTAAAGGCATTGTGAAGTAACCTGCAGGGATAAATGCAGATGGTGCGATGCTATCGTCATCGATAGAGCTTTCATCTAAGCCGTATGCAGCACTTTCGCCTTTTAAACTTACATCTGGAATTACAGCAATACCTGCTACTGAGATTTGCTTGTCTTTGAATAAAGACATAAGTGCAGGGTTACGAGCAACAACTGATGCGTCATCTGCAACAGCTGCTTCACCAGCGTATGCGCGACCTAAACCTGAAACGTTTTGCTCTGCTAATTGGAAAGCTGCAGCGAAGCTGTCAGCAGAAACAACAGCAAGTGATGCTGCAATTAGTGTTTTAGTGAACTTCATAAATCTGTGTCCTCTTGCAAACTTGTGCGAAAGCTAATCCAACAATGAGGGCAACCTATTAGTTAAGCATAAAAGATTAGCGCTGTATGTTGGTATTAGATGTTTTATTCTAATGATTACAAACTTTCGAACATTACCTTAATTAAGATCAAAAAACTGTAATTTTTCGTTAGAAATAGGTAAAAAACCCGCATTTTAACAACAAGACAACAACTTATTAAAACTCATCAGAGCTCTGATTACAAAAGCAACAAACAGTAGTAATTATCATTTGCATTGACATCTATTTCTTGTCCCTTTAGACTAAAAATAAAGGTTTTACTGTTGAGTTTGAGTATGGAAATCGCATTGATTATTGCGGCACTGATGTTATGTGGTGTGAGTGTTCATTATTTTTGTAAAGCAAACTATTGCGCGTGCACTAAAGCGGGTGATTGCGATAACCCAGTCAATCACTATTGGCTAGGCGCCATGCTGAGTGCTGTTTTATCACTACTGTTATGTTGTGTGGCCTTACATGTAGAAAAAGGCACATTGCTGTGGTTGGTATTAATGACGAGTTGTTTTAGTGGTGCATTTATATCAGCAAAACGCAGTGCCAAAAAACGCTGTGTTAAGTCTAAACAAGCAGATGCTCTTTTAACAAACGAGCCAAATTAAGCTGATAATCTAGAGGCTTAATACTCGCAATAATTTTTAGTTCTTTTTCTACGCTTAAATCGACATCTTTGGCAGTAATATGATGCTTATGCTTGGCATTATAGAAGATCTTTATTTTCGGCTTAATTGGGTTTTCGTGGTTACCTTCCATCACTAACGCCAAGCGCTCATTATTCAACTTCACAATCGTTCCAACAGGGTGCACCCCTAGGCATTTAATAAAGCGTTGCACCAACTCAGAGTCAAACAATTGCTTATTGGCAAGTAAATAACGCAGCGCTGAGATTGGCTCTTCTCCCATTTGATGCGGCCTGTCTGCTGTCATAGCATCATAAACATCGACGATTGCCATCATACGGGCTGCACGGCTCAGCTTTTCAGCTGCAATACCGCGAGGGTAACCTGTACCATCTAAACGCTCATGGTGATTCACTATCATATCGAGCATTAACGGCGTAATGCCCTTTTCACCTTTCACTAAACCTAAACTCTGCGCCACATGCTTTTTAACAACTTGCATTTCGTTGTCGTTCAAGGCACTTGGTTTAGACAATACACCTTGTGGCATTTTCGCCTGACCGATATCGTGCATCAATGCACCCATTGCCAGCTCTTTAATTGTCTTTTCTTTGTAACCTAGGTACTTAGCAAACACACTCACCAAAATAGCGGTGTTGATCATGTGCCGCCAGTTATAAATATGTTTATCTTTAAGGCGAGTTAAAATAGTTAAGGCATTGTGATTACGAAATACCGAGCTGACTATATCAACGGCGATATCATCAAGCACAGCGACATTCACCTTTAAACCCGATGTGATATCTGAGTAGAAACCTTGCAATTTTCGGCTGTGCTGCTCGTAATGCACGCTGGCTTTTAGAAACTCTTGTTGAACCGTTATCCCTTGTGGTGCTTCGTTAGCTGCAGGCTTTTGTTCAACCTTAGGTTTAGCCGGTTCAGGCTTTGGTTGGTATTTTTTAGGGAGTGCAACATCGCTTTGTGTAAAGTCGATGAGTAGCTCTTCAACCCCCTCAGAGATAAGGCGTTGAATAATCGTTTTATCACGCACTAAACCACGTGTTTTGATCTTAATACTATTTACATGCTCTTGTTGCTTACTGACACTGTCAACAAACATCCCTGGTACAAGTTCGGCAATGGGTAAGGTAATAAGCATATGTGAGCTTAGCGCATAAAAACATCGAGTTTTTTATTATCGCTAATTGATTACAAATGTCTATAGATTGGGTAGCGAATACGAAATAGGTATTAGGGAAGAGTTAGAAAGGGGAAAGTTAGAAAGGGGAAAGCTAGAAAGGGGAAAGTTAGAAAGGGGAAAGTTAGAAAGGGGAAAGTTTCTAGGGGAAAGTTAGAAAGAGTAAAGCTAGAATCGCTTAGCTAACGACTCAAGAAACTCGCTAACTTTACTCTTGAAACTTGCTAACTTCCCATCCCTAGCAACTCGCTAACTTTACTCCTGAAAGTAAGTACCCCAGCCGTCGTATTCAACGTCGGTTTGCTGAGCAAGCGCTTCTAGCTTGTCTACGTCTTCCATAATCGCTTCTACTTCAAGTTCACACTCAACAACCACGTCAAAGCTCCACACTTTCTCGCCGTCTTCTAGCTCAAGTTCTGCAGGTTCTTCAACATCGTAACCTAGTTTAAAAGCGGCTAAAGCGGCTTGCTCTAACTTTTCAAAATTTTCGCTAACAAAGTGGTGTTCCACTTCATAAAGTACTTCAGGATCTGAGCCATCTTCAAGTAATGAAGTAACGATGTCTTCAGTAATTTCGCGCCAATTTTCCATTATTTGTTTCTCACTTGAGCATCTAATTCAGTTATTTTAGCAGCCATAATCTGATGAACATGTGAAGCATGGTCACGAGCAGATACGTCTTTATCAAGATAAATCGGCGCTAACATTTCGAGGTAAATTGTACCATTATCCCAGCGATTTAGCTTAATAGTTTTGTGCGTTGTACTCATACAAACAGGCACAACTGGCACATCAGCACTCATTGCTGTGTGAAATGCCCCAGTTTTGAAGGGTAATAAACCACGACCATAGCTTCGCGTGCCCTCAGGAAACATCCAAACCGATAGACCTTTTTGTTTTATTTTCTCAGCTGATTTAGAAATTGTACCTGCCGCTTTTGAGCGGTTAGCACGGTCAATTAAGATATTTCCCGATAACCAATAAAGTTGACCAAAAAATGGGATCCATTTGAGGCTTTTCTTACCTAGGCTTACGCAATTCTCTGGCACCATGGCAGGTAAAGTGAATAGGTCATAGTTATTTTGATGATTTGCTACATAGACAGCAGGACCAATATTTTTTGGAGCCTCGTGATATTTAAGCTCTAGTTTGACACCTAAAATTTTAGCTACCTTGCAAAACCAACCCGAAATAATATGCACGTTATTAGTATGAAACGGCTTAACGATGCATAAAAGCAGCCCAAAAACACAGCTCAAAACAATGAATAACGCCATGAAAATTATGCGAAAAATAGCTAACAAACGAATTCTCCTCGTACTAATCAGCGCGCATTATAACGTGAAAAATACCATTTCCATAGCTTTAAGCGCACATGTGTACGCTTAAAATTTCATAACGTTTTAACAATAAAAAAGGCCTGCAATTGCAGACCTTTTATTTTTTACTCTGTTACTTCGCTTGGCGACTCATCACTATCATCTGTTTGAGTCACTTCGACTACAGCTTCATCAACACGCTGTAAGCCACGCGGTAATTTATTACCTCGTCTACCACGTTCACCATGATAATGCTCAAGATCAGCCGGTTTAAGTGTCAGTTTTCGTTTCCCTGCATGCAGGGTTACGCTACTGCCCGCAGGCACCACAGCCAGTACTTTTACAAACTCTTCTCGGGCTTGTACTTTCGCACTTGGGATAGAAATAATCTTATTTCCTTTACCCTTACTAAGCTTAGGTAAATCACGCAGTGGGAATAACAACATGCGGCCTTCATTAGAAATTGCCATACAGTAATCTGTTGCTACATCAGTTACTCTAATTGGCGCGAGTAATTCACCGCCTTTAGGAACACTGACCAGCGCTTTACCGTTTTTATTTTTACTCACCAGATCTTTAAAGTCGCTTATAAAGCCATAACCTGCATCTGAGGCCATTAACAACACTTGGTTGTCTTCTGCCATCACCACATGCTCAAAGTTGGCTCCTGCGCTTAAGTTAAAGCGCCCTGTCATTGGCTCACCTTGGCTTCGAGCTGAAGGTAAACTGTGTGCATCAGTAGCAAAAGCACGACCACTTGAGTCTAAGAACACTGCAGGTTGATTGCTCTTACCGCGCGCTGAGGCTTTATAGCTGTCGCCTGACTTGTAACTTAGCCCTTCAACATCTAAATCATGGCCTTTGCCAACACGTGCCCAACCTTTTTCAGATAACACAACGGTCACTGACTCTGAAGGGATAAGGTCTTTTTCACTTAACGCTTTTGCTTCTAAACGTTCAACAACTGGTGAGCGACGATCATCGCCATACATTTCAGCCGCTTCTTGGATTTCTTTTTTCATCAAGGTCGACATACGACGTTCTGAACCAAGCGTTTGCTCTAGCTTGTCACGCTCAAGGGCAAGTTCATCCTGCTCACCTTTAATCTTGAACTCTTCAAGTTTTGCTAAATGACGTAGTTTTAACTCTAAAATCGCTTCCGCTTGAATATCAGTTAAACCAAAACGCTCCATTAATACAGGCTTTGGTTTATCTTCAGTACGGATAATTTCGATAACTTCATCAATATTTAAAAAGGCCGTTAATAAACCTTCTAAAATATGTAAGCGAGCTAATACTTTATCTAAACGGTGCTGTAAGCGGCGGCGAACTGTTTCACGGCGGAACGTTAACCACTCGGTTAAAATACTACGTAAATCTTTAACTTGCGGACGACCATCAAGGCCAAGCATGTTTAAGTTTACGCGGTAGTTCTTTTCTAAATCTGTGGTTGCAAATAGGTGCGCCATTAGTGGCTCAGCTTTAATGCGGTTTGAACGCGGTACAATCACGATACGAGTTGGGTTTTCGTGATCAGATTCGTCACGTAAATCAGCAACCATTGGCAACTTTTTAGCATTCATCTGCGCTGCAATTTGCTCAAGTACTTTTGCACCTGAACACTGATGAGGCAGCGCGGTGATCACTATGTCACCTTGCTCTTCAGTGTAAATTGCACGCATCTTGATAGAACCACGTCCGGTTTGATAAATCTTACGAATATCGTCTTTTGGTGTGATGATTTCAGCTTCTGTTGGGTAGTCAGGCGCATGCACTAACTCAAGCAACTCTTCGATTTCTGTCTTTGGCTTATCAAGTAATAGACAACAGGCACTGGCAACTTCACGCACATTGTGTGGTGGAATATCGGTTGCCATACCTACCGCAATCCCCGTTACACCATTAAGTAAGATGTGTGGTAAACGCGCAGGTAACACCATTGGCTCATCAAGTGTACCGTCAAAGTTTGCGGTCCAATCTACAGTGCCTTGACCCAGCTCTTTTAGCAGAACTTCTGAGAACTTAGATAAACGCGCTTCGGTGTAACGCATTGCAGCAAATGATTTAGGATCATCGGCAGCCCCCCAGTTACCTTGACCGTCCACCAGCGGGTAGCGGTAAGAAAACGGCTGCGCCATTAACACCATCGCTTCGTAACAAGCACTATCGCCATGGGGGTGGTATTTACCCAGTACATCACCCACGGTACGGGCTGATTTTTTATATTTTGCTTGCGCCGATAGCCCCAGCTCGCTCATTGCATAGATGATACGACGCTGTACAGGCTTAAGACCATCACCTACATGAGGTAAAGCACGGTCCATGATGACGTACATTGAGTAGTTTAAGTAGGCGTCTTCAGTAAAGCGCCCCATTGTTTGTTGTTCTACGCCTTGCATCAGCAAGGTATCTGTATCACTCATTAACGCTTACCTATTTTTTCTTAGCACTAACGCGATAGATCACATTAGCAAAGTCGTCTGAGATCAATAAGCTGCCATCTGCAAGCTCTGCAAATGCAACTGGGCGACCAAATGTTTCTTCGTTTTGCATAAAGCCTGTGATGAACGGGGTGTACTTAGTAATACGACCTTGTTCAACATTCGCTAGCATCACTTTATAGCCTGATTTTTTACTACGGTTCCACGAACCATGCTCAGCAACAAAAAGCTGCTCTTTGTATTTAGCAGGAAACTGCTTACCGTTATAAAAATGAATACCTAGAGGAGCAACATGAGCACCAAGTGCAAGGGCTGGCGATTTATAGTCAGCAATACTTTTACCTTTGCCAAACTCAGGATCTAAAATCGCACCAGCGTGAACATAAGGGAAACCATAATGCGCGCCCTCTTCACCTTCACCAACACGGTTAATTTCGCATGGTGGCATGTCATCGCCCATCATGTCACGGCCGTTATCACTAAACCAAAATGCATTCGTTGTAGGGTGATAATCAAAACCAACTGAGTTACGAACACCTTTGGCGATGGTTTTAATTTCTTTTGTATCCACATCTAACGAGAAGATACGGCCGTATTTGTCGTCTTCCGCACAAATGTTACATGGCACACCCACTGGCACAATTAGCTCACCGGTTGGCGCAAAACTAATAAACTTCCAACCATGGTGACGATCAGTTGGAAACTTGTCGTATACCACGTCAAATTTAGGATCTTTTAGGTTTTTGTCTACGTCTTTAAAACGAATGATACGTGACACTTCAGCCACATATAAATCACCATCTTTAATCGCTAAACCTGATGGCATTTCAAGGCCAGTAGCAATGACAATCTTTTTATCTGCAACACCATCACTGTTGTGGTCAATCAGTGCATAAACATTACCTGCTTTACGCGAACCTGCGTAAACAATGCCTCTTTTTGATACCGCAATTTGACGCGCGTTTTCAACATCATCGGCAAACAGGCTTATAGAAAAGCCATCAGCAACTGTTAATTTATCGAGAATATCTTTTGCCATTACAGGCGCTGATAACAAGCTCAGCGATAATAATGAGGTCAGTAGTTTTTTCATTTTTGTCTTGCCCTTTAATTCTTTGCTAGCAACTAAGTTGCTACACCCTTTATTAAACTTCTGCGCGGTTACCGTGATCTTCTAACCATTGGCGACGGTCTGACGAACGTTTCTTCGCAAGTAACATATCCATCATTTCCATGGTTTGTTCTTCTTCGTCTAAAGTTAGTTGCACTAAACGACGCGTATTAGGATCCATGGTGGTTTCGCGTAATTGTAACGGGTTCATTTCACCTAACCCTTTGAAGCGTTGAACATTAACCTTACCGCGTTTTTTCTCAGCTTCAATGCGCGCTAAAATACCGTTCTTTTCGTCTTCATCAAGGGCGTAGTAAACCTCTTTACCAATGTCGATACGAAATAGCGGCGGCATAGCTACATACACATGGCCTTGTTTGATAAGCGATGGAAAGTGACGAACAAAAAGCGCACAAAGCAAGGTAGCAATGTGCAATCCATCCGAGTCAGCATCGGCCAAGATACAAATTTTGTTATAACGCAGACCAGATAAATCACTTGAATCAGGGTCAATACCCAAAGCGACAGAAATATCATGCACCTCTTGCGATGCTAAAATCTGCCCAGATTCAACTTCCCAGGTATTTAAGATTTTACCGCGCAGCGGCATGATTGCTTGGAATTCACGGTCGCGCGCTTGTTTTGCTGAACCACCCGCTGAGTCACCCTCTACTAAAAACAGTTCAGTACGGTCATTATCTTGGGCGCTACAGTCAGTTAATTTACCCGGTAATGCAGGGCCTGAGGTAACACGCTTACGCACGACTTTTTTAGCAGCACGTAAACGGCGCTGCGCATTTGAGATACATAACTCAGCTAATAATTCTGCCGTTTCTGTATGCTCGTTTAACCATAAACTAAATGAGTCTTTCACTACACCAGATACAAACGCAGCACATGAGCGAGATGAAAGCTTTTCTTTTGTTTGGCCTGCAAATTGTGGGTCTTGCATTTTAACCGATAATACGTAGCTACAGCGCTCCCAAATATCATCTGGCGTTAGCTTTACACCGCGTGGTAGTAAGTTTCTGAATTCACAGAATTCACGCATTGCTTCAAGCAAGCCTTGGCGTAAACCATTAACATGCGTACCGCCTTGCGCTGTAGGAATTAAGTTTACATAACTTTCAGCGATTGATTCACCGCCTTCAGGTAGCCATACAACAGCCCAGTCAGCGCCTTCTGTTGAACTTGAAAAGTCACCAATAAACGGCTCTTTTGGTAATACTTCAAAACCTTTAACTGCTTCAACTAGGTAATCTTTTAAGCCAGTTTCGTAATACCATTCTTGGCTTTCTTTGGTTTGCTTATTAGTAAACTTAATGCGCAGGCCTGGGCATAATACCGCTTTGGCTTTTAATAAGTGATTAAGCTTAGTGATAGAAAAGTTAGCTGAGTCAAAATAGCTAGCATCAGGCCAAAAACGCACGGTTGTACCTGTGTTACGTTTACCTACAGTGCCAATGACGTTTAAGTCTTCAACCTTGTCACCGTTTTCAAAGGCCATACGAAATTGCTGCGCATCACGGCGCACAGTGACTTCAACACGAGTCGATAGCGCATTTACAACCGAAATACCTACCCCGTGTAAACCACCCGAAAACTGATAGTTTTTATTAGAGAACTTACCACCGGCGTGCAGCTTGGTAAAAATAAGTTCCACACCAGGAATACCTTCCTCAGGGTGAATATCAATCGGCATACCACGGCCATCATCGATAACCTCAAGGGAGTTATCTTCATGAAGGATGACATCTATTTTAGTGGCATGACCTGCCATTGCTTCATCGACACTGTTATCGATAACTTCTTGACCTAAATGATTAGGTCGAACCGTGTCGGTATACATACCTGGGCGGCGTTTTACGGGCTCTAATCCGTTTAAGACTTCAATTGCTTCGGCGTTATAATTTTGCTGACTCATAGTTTTTATATCTTTTATGCGCTTAGCTATGTTTTACGTGATTTTAAGAAAATCTACAATACTTGCAAAGGTTTGTTCGAAGCCGATAAAACTATGATCGCCTCCAAATTCAACGTGTTGCTTACACTGAGAATAATATTTAACCGCCTGCTGAAACGGCAGTACTTCATCGCCCGTTTGCTGTAGCAAATAAATCAATGAAGGGGTGTCTAATTGCGGCAAATATAAGCTGCGCAATGCATCCATGTGACGAGTATCAAGTTCATAATGACTATCTTGATACTGGTTATAATTTTCCCCTAAATAATTATCGAGTAACTCAAATGGGCGAACCGCAGGGTTAATGACCACTGCAGGGATCGAATAACGTTGCGACAAATAGGTCGCATAAAAACCGCCTAATGAACTACCTAGTAATACAGTATCATCATTTAGCAGTTGTTCTAATTGTAAAATTGCATGTAATGGCTCATGAGTTAATCGCGGCACCTGATAATCAACATCAAATTGCGCCATGTGCTCACCAAAACGAACGGCTTTATAAGACTTCTCTGAGCTATTAAAGCCATGAATATAAATTACTCGTTTAGCCATACTACATCCGTGCTTAACAGTAAGTTTTGTTGCTCATCAATTATTAAGTCGATGATTCGAAATGCGGGGCCCAAATCCTCTTGCTGCCACGCCATAGTGTGTTTGGTAAACTGTATTGAGCTGGCCGGTGTCGCATACACACTAAGATTACGGTAGGTTTGCGTGTACTCATGATGCACATGACCATGAAATACCCCCACACACTGCTCAGTATTAACACAGGTATTTAAAAACTGCGGGCCATTTTCTAGCATATGTTTATCTAGGTAGGCTTGAATAGGCAGCGGGTTATGATGACAAAGCACCACGCTAGGTACCTGCCCTACCGCTTGGCTTAATTCATCTAAATGCGTTTGTGTTACCCAACCTGCTGGCGTCGGGCCTTTTGAGTTTGCCAACAGCAGCTGCCCACCTAAAAAGGTAATGCGTTTATTGTTTAAAATTTGCGGGCTTGTAAGCTTTTCATACTCGGCAAGTTCATCATGATTCCCCGGCAACCAAAACACCGGACAACTCAGCGCTGAGTCTGCTATTAATTTAGCAAAAAGCTGGTAAGATTCAGTGCTGTGATCTTGTGTTAAATCACCACCAAATACCACACAATCCACATCGAGCTCAGCAATAGCCTGTAAACAGCGCCCAAAATACGCTGCCGTATTCACGTTAAAGTATTCACCCGTTGTGTCTTTTGATAAGTGGCAATCAGTGATATGGGCAACTTTCAGTGCTGTTTTATCAAAATGGTAGGCGTTACTAAACCAAGCCATTATTTACATCCCAATTTAAAACTGCTCGGCCGTTTTCAACACAAGCCACCAGCCAGTCATATAAGAAGGCGTTAAGTTGATATTTTTCATCTTTTTGATGCATATTCGGATTCGGGTAAGCATAGGAAGGCTTGATGCGCTGATGAAAATCATGATGCACAATTTCAGCGACTTTCGCATCATGATACATACGTACCGTTAAATACAAAGGCTTAACCGAAGGCAAATTACCGGCTTCTTGTTTGATAGAAATATCTGTGGTGTATTTTGCTGTATCGTCAACTTTAACCGCAAAAGTGCTGTGCCCTAATTGTACCTTTCGCTCCTGACCTATACGGCGCTCATTAGGTAATAGCTTGAGCGCACGCACGTAATTATGCTCACACAAAGTTAAGTACTTAGGTAAGCTTTGAATATAACGCTGCTGGGCACTGACGTACGACAAAATAATCCCCTATGAGTTTTTCCAATCAGACAGTATACGTTGCTTATTCAGTGCTAACCACTGTAATGAGATAACTGTCGCTGCATTGTCTATTTCACCCTGTTCTAGACGCAGCATAGCTTCATCGTATGACATTACATGGGTTTTGATATCTTCATCTTCATTATCAAGGCCAAAAATACCGCCTTGATACCCTGCTAAGTCAGTGCGCGCTAAATATAAATACAAACGCTCAGTGGTGCCGCCGGGGCTTGAAAGATACGACATCATAAATTCTAGCTCGTTAAGCTCAATACCGGCTTCTTCGAATGCTTCGCGCTTAGCTACATCTTCATAATCAGTACTGCCATCTGCCATGCCTGCAATACACTCAAGTAACCAAGGTGACTGCTTTGATGCGAGCGCTCCGATTCTGATTTGTTCGATTAATAAAACTTGGTCAGTCTTAGGGTCATAAGGAAGTACAGCAACAGCATGGCCACGCTCTAAAATTTCGCGTTTAACTTCTACTGATTTACCACCCGCAAACAAGGCATGATGAAAGCGATAAGTATTAATTTTAAAGAAACCATCATAAACACGCTCAATCGGCTTTAACTCTATGTCATCATGATTAAATTGTGAGATTGCTGATATTTTCATTCACTATTTCCTTTGCGTTTTAAGTAAATGTTACGGCCAATTATATTCTGTTACACTTGGACATGCAGATTTACGTAATTTTTTTTTGGTTATTCATTAAAAAAGAGTACCATGGTCACAGTACAAAATTGTCTAAGGACTGAACGAACAATGAAAAAAACACTACTCGCTGCGCTGATCGGGTTTTCAAGCGCACTGACTGCAACAGCTAGTTACGCTGAAGACTTACTACAAGTTTACGAAATTGCGACAGCAAACGATCCTACCGTACTTAAAGCAAAAGCCCAAGCAGATGCACAAGCCTATGAGAGCGATCGCGCGTTAAGTGCACTATTACCACAAATTGGTTTAAGCCTTGGTTACCAATCAACCAAATCAGATCTTTACGAGGGTAATGATGCTACGGGTTATGCAGGTTATGACTATGATCCTGATGAATTTAGCCGTGGTATTAGCTTAAACCAAACGCTGTTTGATTTAGGTGCATGGAATTCACTCGGTATTGCAGATAAACAAGCATTACAAGCAAACGCTCAGTATGATTTTGCACGCCAAGACTTAATTGTTCGTGTTGCTGAAGGTTACTTCAACGTACTAAGCGCAATCGATAACCTTGAGTTTGTTCAAGCAGAAAAACGTGCCATCGAGCGCCAATTACAACAAACTAAAGAGCGTTATGCAGTAGGTTTAACAGCTATCACTGACGTACACGAAGCGCAAGCTCAGTACGATAACTCTGTAGCACAAGAAATCGTTGCTAAGAACAGTGTTGAAACAGCGCGTGAGCAACTTCGCGAAATCACTGGTAAATACCACGCGAAATTAGACATGTTGAATACTGAAACGTTTTCAACTGTTGCACCTAAAAAGCAGTCAACTGACTACATTGAAATTGCAAAAGACCAAAACTTAAATCTGCAAGTTTCAAAAGTAACGGTTGATATTGCTAAAGATCAAATCGATTTAGCAAAAGCAGGTCACTATCCGAAGCTAACATTAAGTGCTTCATACGGTGACAGCCTAACTGATCTAAACAGCAACTCACACCAGCCACGCGAAGATAGTACAAGTATTGGTGTTAACTTCAGCCTACCTATCTACTCAGGTGGTGCAACAACAGCAGCGACAGATCAAGCACGCGCTTTCTATGTTGCGGCAAGTGAAGATTTAGAAGCAAGCTTACGTGCAGTAACTCGTTCGGTTATCACATCGTACAACCAAGTAGTGTCTGACATTGCTACTTATAAAGCGCTACAACAAGCTGTTGTTTCTGCTGAAAGTGCGCTTAAAGCAACTGAAGCAGGCTTTGAAGTTGGTACACGTACTATCGTAGACGTACTGATCAGCACGCAAAACCTTTACAATGCAAAAAGTAATTTAGCAAACGTTCGTTACCGCTATGTTGTTTCAACACTTCGCTTGAAACAAGCTGCTGGTACACTAACTAGCGAAGACCTTGTTGCAATTAACCAAGGTTTAAAAGAAATCTAAGCATTTCTTCTATAAAGTCCTTATTGTAAAGCCAGCCTCGTGCTGGCTTTTTTGTGTTTTTAAGGACATACAGTTAAACTAGCTTTTTTATTTTTAGAGATTTTTTTGTGGTTAGTTCATCTCCTTTTAAAGCGTCTTTTTTAGGCCCTCGTTACTGGTTAACTTGGATTGGCGTGTTCTTTTTATATCTTATCTCTTGGTTACCACATAAATTACAACTAGCGCTTGGAAAACTGCTTGGCCGTTTAGTACACCGTTTTATGAAACGTCGTCGCCATATTGCTGAGGTAAACATTCGTTTATGTTTTCCTGATATGCCAGAGCATGAACAACGCGAACTAGTTCGAAAGAATATGGAAAATACCGGTATTGCAATGATGGAAACCGGCATGGCTTGGTGGTGGCCCCAGTGGCGAATCAATAAAGTGTTTGGTTCTGTTAAAGGCCTAGAGCACTTTGAAAAAGCTCAGCAATCAGGTAAAGGTGTGCTGTTGCTTGTGCCACACTTTTTACACCTAGAAATGGCGAGCCGTATTATGGGTGTTAAACACCAAGGTATTGGCTTTTATCGCCCGCATAACAACCCTTTAATGGAATATTTCACGACTAACGGTCGTCTTCGTTCTAACGAATACTTAATTGGCAAAAAAGATGTTAAAGGCTTGCTGCAAGCGCTTAAAAATAAAAAGGTTTGCTACTATTTGCCAGATCAAGATTACGGCCGTAACCGCTGCGAATTTGCGCCTTTTTATGCGGTAAAAGAAGCAGCAACAACAACAGGAACGCTGTTATTTTCAAGTAGCCGTAACTGCGAAACAGTAAGCTTAACGAGCCGTCGTGATGAAGAGGGTCGCTACCATCTAGAGGTATTACCTGCACTTGAAAACTTCCCAAGTGGCGATGACCTTGCAGACGTTACCCACGTAAATCAGCGTATGGAACAAGCTATCGATTTAGCGCCTGAGCAGTATATGTGGCTTCACCGTCGCTTTAAAACTCGCCCTGATAAGAATGCACCTTCTTATTACAAGTAGAGTGACATTTTACCGTTTGTATGGTTTTATAAAGCTAATCAACAACAAGAGTATTAGAAATGTGGTTTTGGGTTAAGCATTTATCATTAGCTGTTATTTTGATTGCTGCTGCTATTTACTTTTTATTTGGTAGTGGTCCAGTAATGGACATTAAAGATACCAAAAATGCTGCAGCGCAAGGATTATCGCGCTTTTATGCGGCGCTACGTAACCAAGTAAATAACAAGAATAATGAGCGCGATAAATACGTTCTTAAATTACCTACGCCAGAAACCAGCTTAGATGTCGCACTTTTTGAACGCGAAAAAGTCGTAGAGCCTTCATCACCTAACTGGACTGGTGATATTCAACCGCGCCGCTTTGAAAATGGTAACACCTTAAAAGATGTACTCTCTGACTATGCTCGTCACGAAGATATCGTACTGTACTGGTATTTAAGCAAAGACTATGTTGTAAAAGATCATTTTCGCGTTGATAGTAACTTTGTCTCAACCCTTTATCAGGTTGGCCGCGCCATCAACGATGATTTCGAAAATGAGGTTTACACCTATTTTTGCTTTAAGCAAAGAGCCGCAGTTATCACTGAGCTGCCCTCTGCTTATGTGCGCGAAAACTGCCGTCGCTTAAAAAGCTAAAACACCTGTTGCCACGCCTGACTTACTAATTCGATGTGCTGAGTTAACTCAGCACGTTGCGCACAACGCCCTTGCTGATTCAAACTCATTACATGATAACGTGAACGATAGGCAATATACGCAGCCACTAATTCTTGCTGCATTTGCTCAGTAATACAGCCTAAACGTGCAGCATCAGCTAAAATACGCACATTGTCAGACCAGGTCGTTAGCTCAGAGTGCTGCATTGCATTATTCAGCACCAGATACTGAGTGATAAACTCAATATCTGTAATACCGCCCCTATCTTGCTTTAAATCAAACAGATCATCATTACCTTTAGCAAGGTGAGCGCGCATTTTTTCACGCATCTCAACCACATCAGTCTTAAGCTTCTCATTATCGCGGGCTTGGCACAAAACGTCTTTGCGGATTTGTGCAAAACGCTCTCGCAACGAATCTTGCCCATAAATCATGCGTGAACGAACCAAAGCTTGATGTTCCCAGGTCCATGCTTGAGTTTGCTGATAGTGGTAGTAACTTTCTAAATTAATAGCTAGTAAACCCGATGCCCCTTCAGGACGTAAACGAGTATCAAGCTCATACAATATGCCTGACGCAGTTCGGGTGTTGAATAGATGCATTAAGCGCTGCGCAAGCTTTAAGTAAAACTGACGGGAATCAATCGACTTATCACCATCGGTATAACTGCTACCATCGTGGTTATGCACAAATACCAGATCTAAGTCTGAATCGTAGCCAACTTCAAAGCCGCCAGTTTTGCCGTAAGCAATAACCGCAAAGCCCTTTTCTTGATCTGAGGTATTCGCTGGCCGACCAAAGCGCTCAACACATGCATGCCATGCAATATTGACCGCTTGCTCTACAATAGCCTCAGCAAGTGCAGTAAGGTGATCGCTTACCTTCATCACACTCAGTACACCGGTTGCATCGGCTGCAGCAATGCGTAACTGATGCGTTTGTTTAAACTGACGAAGTGCTTCCATTTGCAGCTCTAAGTCGCCATGCTCTATACGCAAGAAATATTGCCTAATTTCATCTTTGTAAGCAGATAAAGGCGTCGGTTTATAAAGCACCTGGGGGTCAATCAGCTCATCAAGTAAAATTGGGTAACGAGAGATATGCTCGCCAATCCATTTACTATGACAGCAAAGTGCCACCAGTTGATTTAAGGCACCTGGGTTTTCATATAACAGCTCTAGGTAGGCAGTTCGTGAGATAATCTTGTTCAGCACTTGGCAGATCATGGTAAAAGCGTCGCTACTGGCTTTTGTAACTGTTAGCTGTTTAAGTAAAAGCGGCATTAATTTATCGAGGATATCACGACCTCGACTGCCAATTTTCGCCTTAGTTAAGCGCGCTTTAAAATCTTCAAGTGCCGCTTGCCAGTCAAGATTTGGCTCACACATCAGGCTAACATCTGTCATTTCCCAAGCGCTAATGTACTCACTTTCACACGGTTCTGCCGTTTCGCTTTCAAAGCCAATCACTTGTTCGAACTCACCATGGACTTGAGACATGGTCTGCTCAATGCTAGTTAAACACTGATCAAAATCATCTTTATTGAGCAAATAGCATAAACGCTGCTGGTTTAACTCGTCATCAGGTAAGGTTTGCGTTTGCTTATCGTCGAAAATCTGTAGGTACTGCTCAATTTGACGTAAGTCTAAATAGTTTTGTGTTAATAACTCAGCTTCTTTATTCGACATCACTTGGTTGTTAACCAGCTCTTTTAAAGCAACCAGTAATGACTGAGTTTGTAGGTTCGCTTCACGGCCGCCTCGAACCATTTGCAGCGCTTGTACTACAAACTCTACTTCTCGAATGCCGCCAGCACCTAATTTGATATTGTTTGTAAGGCGCTTTCGGCGTACCTCTTGAGCAATCATTTGCTTCATCTTGCGCAGCGATTCAATCACCGAAAAATCAATATAGCGGCGGTACACAAACGGCCTTAGCAATTCATAAAACTCATCCCAATACCTATTTTCTGTGCCAATTAATCGCCCTTTTAGCATGGCGTAGCGTTCCCACTCACGTCCTTGCTCTTGGTAATAATCTTCCATTGCATGAAAACTCATTACCAAAGGCCCACTTTCACCAAATGGGCGCAGGCGCATATCAACCCGAAACACTTGGCCATTTACCGTGGTTTGGTTAAGCGCCATAATTAGCTTTTGCGCCACTTTGGTATAAAACACTTGCGCTTCAATGGAGCGGCGCCCCCCTTGTGTTGCAACATCGCGAGGGTAAGAAAAAATTAAATCTATGTCAGATGAGTAGTTAAGCTCTCCCCCACCAAGTTTGCCCATACCTAAAACTAACATTGGCATTGCATTATCGTCATCATCAAGCGGCATGCCACTGACTTTTGCGACCTGCGCAAAGGCCCACTGATTGGCACTATCGATAAGCTGGTTTGCAAGGGCCGAGATATAAGCGATGCTATCGGCAATTGGGTTTGCACAGCACAAATCAAGAAAAGCCACTTTCAACCAGTATTTTTCTCGATACAAACGTAACTTTGCCAGCGCAGCATTGTCATCCAGTTCATTGATTTCAGAATTACTTAACGGAGCTTCAACTGCACGATTAGCAAGCTCCTTATCATCAAGTAACCAGTCTTTTAAATCAGGCTGAGATTGTAAGCAGTTCCACGCAAAGTCACTTAAAGACAGCAAGTTAATAATCTTTTGTTGCTCAGTTTGCCCCTCATACAAGCTCGCGAAGCGGGTTTGGCCTAACTGATGAAGTGACTCGGGAAGCGCGTGTAAATTACTCATTAAATACTCTCTTTTAACTTGCCAATAACCGTACTAGAATGATTATCAAAGAATTATTTAGCAGGGACCTGCATGTCATATTTATCACTATCTAACACTAGTTTAGTCGCGATTGCTATTAGTTTCGCTGTAATTTGCGTCACTATAGTACTGCTACGTATTCTAACGCAAATCAAAGCAAAACAAGCGCTTAAAGAAGAGCTTGCGCAACATGATAACTTTGCCATGGGGATCAGCTTTGCCAGCGAAATTATGGTCGTTATAGCCACTATCGCTTATATATTTGATGAAATTAGCTTAAGTGCAGCCCAATCTAACCCGCTAAAAGTACTTTTACTCATTGTGCTGTTGTTTGCCTTTATAAAAATAGGCCATTTAATTCATCGTAAATGGATTTTGCATCGCTTTAATGAAGAAGCAGCCATTCTAAAGCAAAATGTCTGCGCTGCTTTAGTTGATTCAGGCATGTTAATCGCAAACTGCATTATCGCTCTTGGCCTTTATAACTGGTGCCATACCCAAGGTTACAGCAGCTTATTGATCGCCACTGTGAGCTTTTTTGTGCTGCAAGGTATGTTTGCCCTTGATAGTAAAATTCGTGAATATCGCTTTGCAAAAGCCAACCAAGGTGCATCACTACAAAGTAACTTTAACCTTGAAAATACCTCTATTGGCATTCGCTACGCGGGTAAGTCTATCGGCCTAGCACTTGCGGGCTATGCTGGTCTTGCCAGTGCATCATTTATTAGTGGTAAGATGGTAGAAAATTTATTCACTCTAGTATCTCATTGCGGTGCAATGTGGGTATTGTTATATATTTTGAGCTACATTATTAAATATATCTCTCTACCTAATATCGACACATCGTTAGAAGTAGATCACCAAGATAACATTGGCATAGCCTGTATAGAGTTTGCCGTTTTCGGTGCAATAGGCTATTTACTAATAAGTATGTTTTCAATTTGATACGGAAGTATTTGAATCGTGAGGCATTATGCCCTTTAAAGTTAATAATTATTTATTAGTTGATATAGATGATGAGTTTAGCCGCGCATTTGCTCAGCACTACTTTGCAAATGCCGAAAATTCGACTCTAGTTGTGGCTGGTGCTAATAGCCGCCATATGGTTAAACTCATGTTTGATCAACTCGTTAAGGATTATTGCTATTGCGATTTTAGTAATGAAATTAGTGTCTCAGAACTCGCCAGCTATTTACATGAACACCACGATATTCAAGGTGTACTGATTAATCAGACTGACTATCAACTGGCGAATGATGCACAAAAATTTATTTATAACTCACTTCACAAAATACGTTACTTAGTGCAACAAGATGGACATAGTTTTAGTTTTACACCTTGTCCGGATGCTGCTCACATTAACCACCTTTCTTGCCAGTCTGAGATTGCCGAAACCACTGCACATGTTTTAAGTGCCAAAGACGAATTTAAATAACAAATAAATAATTGCACCTAAGCCGCTGTATACTTACCATATTGCTAAATTTATTGATAAGTGACAGCCATGCGAGTTCCACATATTTACCAACCTTCAGCGATTTCTTTAAACACCCCAGTAGCACTTGATGATGATGCAGCAGGTCATGTTGGCCGTGTATTGCGTATGCAAGTCGGTGATAAGGTTTCGATTTTTAATGGTGAAGGAGGTGAATACCTCAGTAAAATTATTGAAGTCAGCAAAAAAAATGTCGTCGTTGAGCCTCAAGAGTTTGTTGATCATGATGTTGAATCGCCTTTAAAAATTCACTTGGGCCAAGGCATTTCTCGTGGCGATAAAATGGATTTCACTATTCAAAAATCTGTTGAACTGGGTATCACAGAAATCACCCCAATTTTTAGCCAACGTTGTGGCGTAAAACTAAGTGGTGACAGACTGCAGAAAAAACATCAACAATGGCAAAAAATTGCAATTGCTGCCGCAGAACAATCAGGCCGTAATTTTGTGCCTGTTGTACACCCTCCTATCGATATAAAAGACTGGCTTGAACAAGCAAGTGATGCGATTAAACTTACTTTGCACCCGCGTGCTGAGCACAGTATTAAAACTATTCAAGTACCAAACGAAGGAGTGCGCTTTTTAGTCGGCCCAGAAGGTGGATTTACCGATGCAGAAATTGACATTGCTAAACAGCAAAACTTTGTTGATATTCGCTTAGGCCCACGTGTTCTGCGAACAGAAACAGCCGCTCTGACGGTATTGAGCGCATTACAATTACAGTTTGGCGATTTAGCGAATTGAAAACCGTAAAAATACCCATATATCAAAGTAACAAAACATAGTATGGCATACGATTCTAAGGCAAAAATATGGCAATTAAGCTAGGCATAATCTCTGATCCAATTAGTGGCTTTAATATTAAAAAAGACACTGGCTTTGCAATGATGATGGAAGCGCAACAGCGCGGTTACGAAATTTACTACATGGAAATGGATGACCTTTCTCTACGTCAAGGTCAAGGCTTTGCAACAGCCGCCAAAGCCCGTGTGTTTGATGATGTAAATCACTGGTATGAATTAGAAGAAAAAGCCACCATTGCTTTAGCAGATTTAGACGTTATTTTAATGCGTAAAGATCCGCCTTTTGATACTGAGTACATCTACGCTACCTATATTTTAGAGCGTGCTGAGCAAGCTGGCACGCTTATAATCAATAAGCCGCAAAGCTTACGCGATGCTAACGAAAAGCTATTCACAGCTTGGTTTAGCGAACATACGCCAGATACTTTAGTAACACGTAGCCAAGCAGACATTCGTGCATTTTTAGCTGAGCATAAAGATATTATTTTAAAACCGCTAGATGGTATGGGTGGTGCATCTATCTTTAGAGTTAAAGAAGATGATGCCAATATTGGTGTGATCTGCGAAACGCTAACCGAACATGGTAGTCGTTTTGCAATGGCACAAAACTATATTCCTGAAATCAAGCAAGGCGATAAACGCGTACTTGTGGTTGATGGTGAAGTAATGCCGTATTGCCTAGCTCGTATTCCACAAAATGGCGAAACGCGCGGTAACTTGGCAGCAGGTGGTAGAGGTGAAGCACGCCCGATTAGCGATTCAGACCGTAAAATTGCAGAGGCTGTAGCACCTACGCTGAAAGAAAAAGGCCTTATTTTTGTTGGTCTAGATATCATTGGCGACCGTTTAACTGAAATCAATGTCACTGCGCCAACGTGTGTAAAAGAGATTGAAGCCGCTTATGACATTTCAATCACTGGTCACTTATTTGATGCCATTGAAAGAAAACTGAGCCATACTTAAATTAAACAACAAAAGGGGCGACCTATGCAGTCATTAGAGAATCACTTCTTAATCGCAATGCCGAGCATGCAAGACCCTTTTTTTAAGCGTGCTGTCACTTACATTTGTGAGCACAATCAAGATGGTGCGATGGGCTTGGTAATTAACCAGCCTATCAATATCACCGTGGGCGAGCTACTCGATAAAATCGAAATTGATAACGACAAAAGCAAGCAAGCTGCAGGTTTAGCTGTGTACGCAGGCGGACCTGTAAAAACCGATCGCGGATTTGTTTTGCACTCACCAAAGCCAGGTTATGCAGCGAGTCAAAAACTTAGTAGTGATATTATGATCACCACTTCAAAAGATGTGTTAGCAAGCCTAACCACGAGTGAAGCACCTGAACAATTTATTATCACACTGGGTTATGCTGGTTGGGATCAAGGGCAGCTAGAGCAAGAACTGCTAGAGAATTCATGGTTAATTATCAAAGCAGATCCTGAGATCATCTTTAACACACCCGTTGAAAAACGCTGGGAAAAAGCCGTTTCTATGCTGGGTTTTGATATCGGGCAATTAAGCTCTGAAGCTGGCCACGCCTAACATTTATAAATTTTAAGACTATGACAAAACGAACTTTTAAGCCACTCGGTGAACGCACCGTAATGGGTTTTGACTTTGGCACCAAAAGTATTGGTATTGCCATTGGTCAAGAGCTCACAGGAACAGCATCAAGCTTACAAGCTGTAAAAGCGAGAGATGGGATCCCTGATTGGCAACTTATTAAAAAACAAGTGGATGAGTGGCAACCTGATTTAATGGTGGTTGGTTTACCGCTTAATATGGATGGCACCAATCAAGAAGTTACTTTTAAAGCTAAGAAGTTCGCAAACCGCTTACACAACCACTTTGCTATACCGGTTGAAACGCAGGATGAACGACTAACAACAGCAGATGCCAAAGCCCGTTTATTTGAACAAGGTGGCTACCGAAACCTTGGTAAAGGTAATGTGGATAATATGTCAGCGGTGATCATCTTAGAAAGCTTTTTTGAGCAGTTTTATGGCGACTAAGGCGCTTTATTAATCACCGTATAGTTGTTTAAATCTGGAATGAAGCCTGCCTCTCGGTAGGCTTTTTCAATTGCGCCTGTTTTACGAAGCTGCGCAAGCCCTTTTTGAATTGCAACAAAGGCCGCTTTTCCATCGGGGTGACTCTTCGAAATAATAAAATGACGGCTATCATTAAGCTGGAGCACTAGGTTTGGCACAGCTACCAGTTCAATGTTTTCTAATATGTAGCGATTATTGAGGCTAGGCATTAAGGGCATCATCATAAAATCAACCCACTGCATCGATACAGTGCGGACTTGCCCAAGCCACTCATCTTCTCTGAGCAACTCTTTTAAGGGCAGAGCAGATAACGTTTGCCAATCGGTTTGCCAGCGTGGCGTTGACACTGCGGTTAATTGTTTAAAGTCAGCAAGCTGTTTTACTTGCTGCACTTTCTTATTGTTCGGTGAAGTGAATATACCCGCAAAATACTCACCATCTCTAATCACAGGATCAGAGATATATACCGACTCAACTAGCTGCTTTGCATCAACAGACCAAACACTATCGAAGCTTAATAGTAGCTGGCCATCTTCTAACAGCTTGGTATTGCGATAATTAACATTGCCTTTGTGATAACGAAATGGCTTGGTAAAACCGCCTAAACTCAATGCTTGTTGAGCTATGATCATATCGACCACATCACGGCGAATGTAAGCACCACTGAAGTCTTTAACTTCAAGAGGTTTGCGACCATTCAAAAAGCGACTGTAATCGTCATAAACATCATCGCGAATAAAAATAACCACACTTTTATTATCATTGCCATATACCTGAAAGGTACTCAGCAATAAAAATAACCAACCGATTAAATTTACTCGCAAACACATTTATTCGTCACTCTTTCCATCAAGACCATCGATAGTCACGCCTTGTAAGAAGCCCGCACCACTTTGTTCATTGTTTTGCAGCTTAATCATTAGGCGTAAGTCATTTGGCGAGTCAGCATGGTGTAACGCATCAGCGTAGTTAATACGGCGCTGTTTATAAAGCTCAAATAAGGCTTGGTCAAAGGTCTGCATGCCCATTTCTTTCGATTTAGCCATGGTTTCTTTGATAGAGCCAATATCACCACGCTTGATGAGCTCTGCCACCATAGGTGAATTAAGCAAAATCTCGATAGCAGCAACACGCCCTTCCCCATCGGAAGTTGGCACCAACTGCTGAGCAACAATGGCGCGAAGGTTAAGTGCTAAGTCGTACTTTAACTTATCGTGCTTTTCTTTTGGTACTAAGTGCATGATACGGTCAATGGCTTGGTTGGCATTATTCGCATGCAGTGTCGCCACACACAAGTGACCCGTCTCGGCAAAGCTGAGTGCGTATTCCATGGTTTCTTGTGAACGGATCTCACCAATTAAGATCACATCAGGTGCTTGACGTAACGAGCTTTTTAGAGCTGATTCAAAGCTTTCTGTATCTAAGCCTACTTCACGTTGGGTAATGATACTTTTACGATGTTCGTGAACAAACTCTATAGGATCTTCAATAGTAAGAATATGACCACGTTGATTGCGGTTACGATAACCTAAAAGCGCAGCGAGCGAGGTTGATTTACCCGTGCCTGTACCACCTACAAACAGCACTAAACCACGTTTTGCCATAATCACGTCGGTTAATGTTGATGGCAAACCTAGTTCGTTGACATCTGGGATTTGCGTCACGATACGGCGAATAACCATACCCGCTCTATCACGCTGCCAAAAGGCAGAAACACGGAAACGGCCTTCATCAGTCGCAATTGCAAAGTTACACTCTTTACTGTCATGAAATTCTTTGCGCTGTTTGTCGTTCATTGCTGACTCGACCAAAGCGAGTGAATCCTCATCAGAGAGCTTCTCATCGCTTAAAGGTATTAATTCACCGTTTACTTTTGCACTGACAGGCAGCTGGCTCGAAACAAACAAGTCTGAGCCTTTTTTGTCGATCATAACTTGTAAAAAATGATTTAAAGGTAAAGACATTTTAAATAGCTCCGTTAACCACCAAATTGGGTTTTATCTTGCGCTTTAGCTCGCGCATCATTGGTTGTAATAATGCCGTAGTTAACTAAGTTTGCTAAACATTGATCCATGGTCTGCATACCATGCGATGCACCGGTTTGAATTGATGAATACATTTGTGCAATTTTATCTTCACGGATCAGATTTCGAATTGCAGGAATACCTATCATGATCTCGTGAGCTGCAACTCGGCCACCGCCCACTTTTTTTAGTAAAGTTTGCGAGATTACGGCACGTAATGATTCTGACAACATTGAACGTACCATGTCTTTTTCTTCACCTGGGAATACGTCAATGATACGGTCAATGGTTTTTGGTGCTGATGTGGTATGCAAGGTACCAAACACCAAGTGACCTGTTTCTGCTGCGGTCATCGCTAAGCGAATCGTTTCAAGGTCACGCAGCTCACCCACTAAGATTACATCCGGATCTTCACGTAGTGCACTTCTAAGTGCATTAGAGAAGCTATGCGTATCACGGTGAACTTCACGCTGGTTAATAAGGCTCAGCTTATTCTCATGTACGAATTCGATTGGATCTTCAATAGTTAAAATATGGTGATGCTTATTTTGGTTAATATAATCAACCATCGCCGCTAATGTGGTTGATTTACCCGACCCCGTTGGCCCGGTGACTAGCACCAAACCACGAGGATTATCGGAAATGGTTTTAAAAATATCAGGCGCACCTAAATCATCCAGTGTTAAAACATCACTTGGGATAGTACGAAACACCGCCGCAGGGCCACGGTTTGAGTTAAATGCGTTAACACGAAAACGCGCAAGGTTTGGTACTTCGAAAGAAAAATCCACTTCGAGATTTTGTTCGTAGTCCTTACGCTGATTATCGTTCATAATATCGTATACCAGACTATTTACATCTTTTTGTTCTAATGCTGGAATATTAATACGACGCACATCACCATCAACACGTATCATAGGTGATACGCCTGATGACAAGTGTAAATCCGAGGCTTTGTGTTGCACACTAAAGGCCAATAATTCGGTAATATCCATTTATGACTCCACAACCAACTGATAATTATATGGTTACAATAGCAGAACGACTTACATCCGCCTACGCAAGAATTGCTCAAGCTGCAAAAAATAATCACCGCGATGAGCAATCAATCAACCTATTGGCTGTTTCAAAAACAAAACCTGCCGACGATATTATTGCTGCCTATAAGCATGGTCAACGCCAGTTTGGCGAATCATACGTTCAAGAAGCGGTAACAAAAGTCACAGCATTGGCTGATTATAAAGACATTGTTTGGCACTTTATCGGCCCTATTCAATCAAATAAAAGTGCCCAAGTAGCCACGCATTTTGATTGGGTACAAAGTGTTGACCGCACTAAAATTGCAAAACGCCTTAATGAGCAACGACCAGCCGACAAAGCCCCGCTCAATGTATTAATTCAAGTTAATATTAGTTTAGAAGAGGCTAAGTCAGGCTGCCACCCAGACGAGCTAATGGCATTGGCCGAATTCGTCAATCAATGTCCTAATTTATGCCTGCGCGGTGTGATGGCGATTCCTGCCAAAACCGATGATGCCCAGCTACAATTACAATATTTTGAGCAATTAAGCGCTTGCTTTGATAAACTAAAGGCCCAATATCCCCAAGTAGACACCTTGTCGATGGGTATGAGTAATGATGTTGAAGCGGCGATTGCAGCAGGTTCAACCATGGTACGCATTGGCACGGATATATTTGGCCAACGAAATTAAAAGGTGATAACAGACATATGTCAGACAAAAAAATCGCATTTATAGGCACGGGTAACATGAGCTACGCCATCATTGGCGGCATGGTAAAGAACGGTTTTGCAGCAAAAAACATCATTGCAACCAATCGCAACCAAGAAAAATTAGCTAAGGTTGCTGCTGATTTCGGGGTGCAAACTACCGCGGATAACAACGCGGCACTTCGCGATGCAGATGTGATTGTCTTATCTGTTAAACCACAAATGATGGGCGATCTTTGCCAATCATTCCAAGATTCAGGCGTTGATTTTAGCGACAAGCTATTTATTTCAGTGGCCGCTGGCCTTACCGTTAGCCGTTTACGTGAAATGTTAGGTCAAGATGTGAAAATGGTGCGTTGTATGCCAAATACACCATCATTACTAGGCCGTGGTGTTTCTGGTCTATATGGCGCGGATGAAACCGCTGAAGAGCACGAGTTTGTACAACAAGTTTTTGAGTGTACAGGCATTGTTGTTTGGGTTGAGCAAGAGTCACAAATCAACGACATCATTGCTGTTACAGGCTCATCACCTGCTTACTTCTTCTTATTTATGGAAGCTATTGAAGAAAAAGCGAAAGCACTTGGCTTTAGTGATGAAGATGCGCGCCGTTTAGTGCAACAAACCGCACTGGGTGCTGCCGAAATGGCTCTTTCGCAACCAGACATCAGTATTTCTCAGCTACGTGCAAACGTAACCTCTAAAGGGGGTACGACTCACGAAGCTGTTGAGCATCTTAAATCACAAGGTTTAGTCGGCACAGTTGCAGATGCAATGGACGCCTGTATTGCTCGCGCTGAAGCGATGGAAAAAGAACTTTAAGCTTACTTTTTGAAGGTAAAACTATGCAAGCCATGCACTTTTTAGTTGGGATTATTTTTGATCTCTTTTTAATGGTGGTCCTTTTACGCTTTTGGTTACAAGCGGCAAAAGCTGACTTTTACAACCCTATGAGCCAGTTTGTGGTGAAAGCCACTTCGTTCGCAGTGAACCCACTTCGTAAAATCATCCCAGGAGTGGGTGGCTTTGATATTGCTTCGTTAGTGCTTGCTTATTTAGTTGCTGTAGCAAAACTCAGTGTTATTTTTCTGATGTTTTATAACGCTTGGGCGCCAGGTCCGGTATTTATTCAAGCGTTAATTACGGTAGTTAAAGAAGGCCTAAACTTACTATTTTGGGTATTAATTATTCGTGCTTTACTAAGTTGGGTAAGCCAAGGTTACAACCCTATTGAGGCTGTATTCCACCAGCTAACTGAGCCGATGTTACGTCCCATTCGTAAGGTTATCCCACCACTAGGTGGTCTAGACCTATCAATCTTAGTGTTGATTATTGGTCTACAGTTTTTACAGTTTTTAGTAATGGATTTAATTGGCTAAGCGTTTAACGTTAAGCAGTAAGGGGCCGAAAGGCCTCTTTTGTTAAGTGAGATATACCATGAAGCAATTTATTTATTTTTCTTTGATTGTATTGAGTTTATTTACAACCTTTGCCAAAGCTGATGAACAAGCAGGCGCCCAGTACAAGGTTCTTGGCCCTTGGGAAGTTCATTACATTGCATTTCCATCGACTTTTATTCAGCCAAACATTGCTAAAAACTATGATTTAGAGCGTAGCCCTAGCAAAGGGATTATTAATATTTCGGTATTAAAAAACAGCGATAAAACAGCGCAGACTGCAACTTTAACTGGCACTGCACGTAACCTACTTGGTAATAAAAAACAGCTTACATTTAAAGAAGTTGTTGAAGGCGATGCGATTTATTACCTCGCGCAAATCGATTACAGCAACGAAGAAATTTACCGTTTTGATATCGAAATTAATCAAAATGGCAAAGTACAAACGCTGAAGTTTCAGCAAAAATTTTACGTAGATTAGTAGACCTATGAACAACACCTTGGTTTTAGCCACGGGTAACCCTGGCAAAGTAAAAGAGCTGGCAAGTATGCTCAGCCCACTTAATATTAACGTAGTTCCACAAAGCGATTTTCAAGTGCCAGACGTGCCAGAAACAGGCACAACATTTGTTGAAAACGCCATTATTAAAGCGCGCCATGCAGCAAAGATCACAGGCTTGCCTGCCATTGCTGATGACTCAGGTCTTGAAGTAGACGGTCTAAATGGTGCACCAGGAGTGTACTCTGCACGTTTTGCCGGAGCGGGTGCCAGCGATCAAGATAATATCGATAAGCTACTGAAAGAGCTTGCTGATAACCCAGTTCGCAGTGCGCGTTTTTGGTGTGTGTTAGTATTAATGCGCCATGCTGACGACCCTACACCACTTATTTGTAGTGCTAGCTGGGAAGGCGAAATCACTTATAGCCAAGATGGTCAAGGTGGTTTTGGTTATGATCCTGTTTTTTACGTACCGTCTGAGCAACGCACTAGCGCTCAGTTAACTAAAGAGCAAAAAAATGCCCTTAGCCATCGCGGCCAAGCTTTAAAACAACTACTTGCGCAATTGCAGCAAAAAGGCGGCCTGTGAGTTTACCGCCTTTAAGTTTATATGTGCACGTGCCTTGGTGCGTGCAAAAGTGCCCATACTGTGACTTTAATAGCCATGGCCAAAAAGGCACGATCCCCGAAAAAGAATACGTTCAACATCTTATTGATGATCTCAAGGCCGATTTGCACTTAGTGCAAGGGCGTAAAATCCACAGCATTTTTATTGGCGGCGGCACCCCAAGCTTATTAACCGGTGACGCATATACTCGCCTACTTGGTGAAGTCGACAAATTAATTGGCCTAACTGATGACTGTGAAATTACCCTAGAGGCAAACCCAGGTACCGTCGAAACAGGTCGCTTTAAAGAATATGTTGCCGCTGGCATCAATCGTATTTCGATTGGCGTGCAAAGCATGCAAAACGACAAGCTAAAAGCCCTTGGCCGTATTCATGGTGCTGATGAAGCAAGTTATGCGGCTAAACAGGCGCATCAAGCAGGGCTAAACAGCTTTAACCTTGATTTAATGCATGGCTTACCAGGGCAATCTGTTGCAGACGCCTTAAGCGACCTTGAAAAAATTATCGCCCTTAATCCACCTCATATCTCGTGGTATCAGCTAACAATTGAGCCAAATACTCAGTTTGCTTCTAAGCCACCGACCTTACCTCATGACGACACCCTTTGGGATATTCAAGAACAAGGTCAAGCGTTACTCGCAGCAGCAGGTTATGAGCAATACGAGATCTCAGGCTACGCGAAGCCCGGCTACCAATGCCGTCATAACTTGAATTATTGGCGATTTGGCGATTATCTCGGTATCGGCTGCGGTGCCCATGGTAAAATTACTGATGAAAATAAACTCATCACCCGTACGGTGAAAGTAAAACACCCTCGAGGTTATATGGATCTTGCCAAACCGTATTTATACGAACAATGGCAAGTAGCAGAAGACGACTTAGCTTTTGAATTCTTTATGAATCGTTTTCGTTTAGTCGAACCCTGCCCCAAAGCTGATTTACCTTTGCTTACAAGTTTGTCACTGCAAAGTCAGGAACAAGCCTTGACTGATGCAATTGCAAAAGGCTTACTAATTGATGATAAAGATAACTGGCAGGTAAGCCCAAAAGGCCACCGCTTTTTAAATGACCTGCTAGAATTATTCGTTTAAGAATTATAATTAAATTTCTAACAACTACAAAGGAACGATAATGCGTAAACTGACCTTCATCGCTGCGGCGGTAAGTGTTGCATTACTTGGCGGCTGCCAACAAATGCAAGAGCAACCGAAGCCTGCACCAAGTGTACAAAGCCAACCTGTACAAAGTGAAATCGATAAAGCTAATGCCTTCTTCGAAGATACTTTTAACCGTGATGTAATGAAAAGCCCGATCTATCAAACATACATGGGCATCAAAAAAGATTACGACAAATGGGACGATGGCAGCGAAGAGCGCGTTTTAGAAGACTTTGAACAAACTAAAGCTGACCTAGTTGCGCTTAACGCAATTAACCGTGACCTATTAGATGACGCAACAAAAGTAAGCTACGACCTTAAAAAGCAAGATTTAGAAAACGAAATTGCTGATTTCAAATGGCGTCATTACAACTACCCTGTGAACCAAATGTTTGGTGTTCACTCGATGATCCCTGCGTTTTTAATCAACCAACATCAAATTGCCGATGTATCTGATGCTAAAGCGTATATCTCACGTTTAAATGGTGTTACAACGGTTATTGATCAGCTAATCAAAGACCTTGAAGTACGAGCAGATAAAGGCATTATCGCGCCTAAGTTTGTTTTCCCACACGTGATTGATTCAAGCAATAATATCTTACGCGGCGCACCATTCCATGATGGTGAAGACTCAACGTTACTTGCCGACTTTAAACGAAAAGTTAATGCATTAGAGATTGCCGATAGCGAAAAATCTGCACTTATCAGCGACGCTGAAAAAGCCTTAAAAGCAGCAGTAAAACCTTCTTACACTAAGCTAATTAACTTCTTAGCTCAGTTAGAAAAACGCGCTGATGACCGTGATGGTGCTTGGAAATTCCCTGACGGTGAAGCGTTCTACAATAATGCTTTAGCGCGTACCACAACGACTGATTTAACAGCGAAAGAAATCCACACAATTGGTTTAGCTGAAGTCGCGCGTATTCACGACGAAATGCGTGAAATTAAGGACAAAGTAGGCTTTAAAGGTGACCTTAAAGCATTCATGCAATTCATGAAAACTGATAAGCAGTTCTACTACCCTAACACGGCTGAAGGTAAACAACGTTACCTTGATGAGGCAACAGCGCTTATCGATAACATGAAATCTCGTCTAGACGAGCTATTCATTGTTAAGCCAAAAGCTGACCTTAAAGTGAAAGCTGTTGAAGCATTCCGTGAAAAAGCTGCAGGTAAAGCGTTCTACCAACAACCTGCACCAGATGGCTCACGCCCAGGCATTTATTACGCAAACCTTTACGACATGGAAGCAATGCCAACATACCAAATGGAAGCACTTGCGTACCACGAAGGTATTCCTGGTCACCACATGCAAATTGCTATCGCGCAAGAGCTTGAAGATGTACCTAAGTTCCGTAAGTTTGGCGGCTACACAGCGTATGTTGAAGGCTGGGGTTTATACTCAGAGCTAGTACCAAAAGAAATGGGCTTATACGAAGACCCATATTCAGATTTTGGTCGTCTTGCGATGGAATTATGGCGTGCATGTCGCCTAGTAGTAGATACAGGTATCCACGCTATGAAGTGGACACGTCAAGAAGGTATCGACTACTACGTAAATAACACACCAAATGCGACGTCTGATGGCGTTAAAATGGTTGAGCGTCACATTGTAATGCCTTCACAAGCAACGGCATACAAAGTGGGCATGCTGAAAATTTTAGAGCTTCGTGAAGCAGCTAAAGAAAAACTAGGCGATAAATTCGATATTCGTGAATTCCACGATGTAGTACTTAAAAATGGTGCAGTACCATTAAATGTACTAGAGAAGTTTGTTGACCAATGGGTTGCTAAAAAACAAGCAGCCTAACCAATAAAGACTTGAAAAAGGCCGCTCAGCGGCCTTTTTTATTTATTTAAACAACTAGTTGAGCTATAAATGTATAAATAATAAAAAACGAGTATCTCCATGCAAAGCGCGATTGAGCAATTGAACAGCCGGCTTCAACATCATCAGTTAAAAGAACTCATTGCCGATTACCAAAGTTTATCGGGAGTGTTGCAAGCGGCACAATTACAGCACATTTATCAATTAGCTTGCAGTAGTGAAGTTAAATACTTGTTTTTACAAAATGTGGCAGCGCATTTACTCGAAGCAAGCCCGCTGCCAAGTGAAGCTGTAGCCTTAATTGATGATATCGATAAACTGAGCTTTTTCACGCCTGGTCTTAAGTTTCAAAATGCTTTTTGTGTAACAGACAATCAGGGCAATACCTTACTACATCATTTATTTACGCAGTGTCAGGCTGATAACCTACCCTTTAATTACTTGCGTTCGTTAATGTTATTTGAAAGCAACGAAAGCTTAGGCATAGCGTTAAAAACATTAAATAAACAGCAGCTCACTCCTATTGGTTGCTTTATAGCGCAAAACAGCACGACCCAAATGCTAGCCAAACATGAGTTCTCTGCGCTATTAGCCATGATGGAAGTCGACCAAAGCCACAGCCCTAGCGCAGTCAGCGCCTTAATAAATACCCTTAAGCAATTTTATGGTGCCAATCAACCAACGAATAGCGACAGTAAAGTGCTGCTTTGCGCGGCCTATTTGCAAGTGCCAACGGCGCAGTTATTAAACGCGCTCAATCAATAACTCCATGAATAAGGATGTTGTTAAAGCGTTTTTATCGCTCAGTAGTTTTACCGCCCTTAACCATGGTAGCCGTATTGTGCTTACCTTGTGCCTTGCAAGGTTATTAAGTACTGATGAGTTTGGTACTTTCGCCGCGTTACTCGCACTGTGTGAAATTCTGTTATTACCCGCGAGTATGGGTTTTGCATCATCTTTAATGCGTATTAGCTACCCGCTCTACAAAGCTCAGCAACATGACTTACTACGCGGCTTAAAACATGTTTATTTAGCTGCATCGTGTTTATTCGGGGTGATTTTTGTCGCTGCTGTGGTGATTAGCTTTCAGGCTATTTCACCGCACCAAAGCGCTCAAGAGCATGTGGTCTATTTACTATTACTGGTGCCGATTGGCGCCATTATGCAAAGCCAATCGGCTTTTTTAGTGGCTTTGAATAAACCAAAAATTGGCCTAGTAACACAGCAATGTATTTTTGAATTGCTAACCGCGGGGTTTTGCTTTTTCGTGTACTTGATACGTGGCGATTTATCTTTAGTCGAGATTTGTATCTTGTTGTTTTGTAGCATCTTGTGCGTAGTCATTTATCAATATTGGTTAATCAAGAAAATGCTCGTCGCAAGTACAGCCCGATACCAAACCAAGCAATGGTGTAAAGACTCCTTGATCATGCTCGCCAGTGGCGCAGGCACCGTATTAGTAGCAAAACTTGATGTCTTACTGGTGCATCACTGGTTTGGTGCACAAGGCGTGAGTATCTTCTTCCCTGCGGTAGTGATTGCTGGCTTACTGACTATTTTAGGCAATGCCGCCAACCAATATTTAAAACCCATTTTAATGGCAGATGAAACGACCGAGCAGCAACTTAGCGAATTAATGAAAGTGGTATGGCGTTTTAACTTTGCCGCTATTTTGCTACTTGCCCTGCTCGCAAAGCCACTACTCACTCTCTATGGCGAAAGCCAATTGCAGGAAGGGTTTTGGATTTTAATGCTGCTGTTACTCGGGCAACTGTTATTACCAGCAAGAATTTTAGCCAGTAGTATGATCAAATTAAAAGGCAACCCGCTTATTAACTTGTACGTATTACTTGGCGCAACCAGTGTCACGGTTTTAATGGCAATACTGTTAAAAGATCAGTTTGGCTTATTGGGGGTGGCTGTGGCATTTAGTGGTGGCTTTATGCTTGGAGCGCTTTGCCGCATGGTAATTGTATGCACACGCATGCGGCTGCCTTTATCTGTGGTATTGGGTTTAGTCAGATAGATAATATTCAACACTGGTAACAACACGCACTTTTTTCAGCTGAGGTGTGTTTGAATCTCTATCAGAAATTGAAAACTGCCCCTGACGTGCTGTTTTAATTTTACCTAATTTAGACTGTGAATCTTTGGCAAATTTCATTGCCACTTCACGGGCTTTTTCAGTTGCTTCTTGAATCATATTTGGCTTAATTTCATTTAAACCATTAAATAAATATTGAATACGCGTTTCGTAATTGTCTTGTACTATCGCTATGCCTTGCTTGGCTAATTGGCTTACTGCGCCTAACGCATGTTGCACTTTTTCGATGTCATTTGAATAAACAATGACATTATTACGGGCAATATAACGAAACTGCTGATTCTCGCCGCCATATTCGCGGGCTTGTTTATCAATAATTGACTGACTACCAAGACTAATTTCTTCATCACTAAAGCCATGTAGCTTTAAAAAGGCGACGACTGCATCGCTTTTCTCTTCAACCCGACCCACTAATTTTTCAAGGTTGTTATCGGCATCAGAAAACTGCAATGGCCAAATTACGGTGTCGGCAGGCACTTCCATTTCAGCTAACCCTTTAACGTGAACAGTGCGCTCCATGCCTTTCACATCAAGGGCTGCACTTTTCAAAATAAAACCTAATCCGAGCAAACCAACCGCCAATGCACACGCTGCAATAACGATATTAAATGGTTGCGCTTTATTCATGCTTTTCTCCTTGATGTAGGTCACTGTTTTTGACTCGAAAAGTAGTTATAAACAGGTTATCTTATGAGTATAACTTTTAATACTTTAGAAGCGTGTCGATTCTAGTTTGGGTGTATTAAACTTAACAGACCCTGAAGTTTTAACAAACAGCGCAAGCGAAGGAAACAGCATGAGCGTTAAACGTATTAGCCAATTTTTTAACCCTAAATCAGTCGCGGTCATTGGCGCCTCAAATTCCCCTAACCGAGCGGGCTTTGTGGTTATGCGCAACCTTTTACAAGGGGGCTTTAAAGGCCCAATCATGCCTGTTAGTTTAAATCACAGCGCTGTACACGGCGTACTAGCCTATCCGAGCATTGCTGCACTTCCAAAAGTACCTGATCTTGCGGTTATTTGTACTAATAAAAACACCTTAATCAACATCATTAACGAGCTTGGGGAGCTTGGCTGTAAACATGCAGTGGTGATTGCAGCCGGCTTAAACGCCGACCAAAAGTACGCATTAAAAGAAGCAGCTGCTGAGGCAAATGTCTCTTTACTTGGGCCTAATTGTTTGGGCTTACTTATTCCTCATATTGGCTTAAATGCTAGTTTTTCGCATACAGTTGCAAGCCCCGGAAAGCTCGCCTTTGTATCGCAATCAGCGGCTGTTTGCTCAACGATTCTTGATTGGGCGAAGAACAAAGAGATTGGCTTTTCATATTTTGTGTCTGTAGGTGATTGCCTTGATATCGACTTTGATGAGTTACTCGACTTTTTAGGTCGCGATGCTAAAACCAAGGCTATCTTGTTGTATATCGATAATATTGAAGATATTCGCAGCTTTATTTCCGCAGCGCGAGCTGCTGCGTTTAGCAAACCTGTCATTGCCATTAAAACCGGTAAAACCAGCGCCGGTGCCCTTGCTGCAGAAATACACACTGGTGGCAAACAAAGCTCTGATGCGGTCTATGATGCGTTGTTTCAGCGTGCGGGTATGCTAAGGGTAAACGACTTACGAGAGCTTTTTGCAGCAACACAAACGCTGGCAATGCACCCCAAACTACTTAAAGTCGAACAACTGACTATTTTAACCAATGGCGGCGGCCCAGGTGTTATGGCTGTGGATACGCTCTTGCAAAGCTCAGGAAAACTAGCAGAGCTTAGCGACGAGACCAGAGCTGCGCTTAATAAAGTGATTCCGCAATCAGAGATGACCTCGAATCCGGTCGATATTTTTGGTGACTCAGCACCAAGGCGCTATCAACAAGCCTTAGAAATTTTACTGCAAGCCAAAGAAGTTAAAAACCTGCTGATCATTCATACCCCTTCAGCGCTTGCACCGAGTGAAGACTATGCAGAGATCATTGTTGAAACCTTAGAAAAAATCCCGAAGATGGCTCGCCCTTATGTTATGACAAACTTTATGGGTGAAGATGCCGCGTATACCGCGCGAAAGGTCTGCGCTAATAATGCCATTCCGACCTACCGTACACCTGAAGGTGCGGTTGGTGCCTTTATGCACTTGGTAAGTTATCGCCGTAACCAAAAACATTTAACGCAAACGCCAGAATCGAACACCGATGATGCAAAGATAAATAAAGACGCAGCACGCACAGTCGTAAATGAGTTTTTAGCCGAAGAGCAAAGCTATTTATCAACCCATGAAGCAAGCCAAATACTCACTCATTATGGTATTGATTGTATTCAAACTGAGGTTGCTTACACACCAACAGAAGCCAAAGAGCAAGCCATTGAGCTAGGTTTTCCTGTAGCGTTAAAACTAATAAGCCCAAGTATTCCTTCTAAATCAGAAGTCGGTGGTGTGGTCCTTAATTTAAATGATGCACAAGAAGTTGAGCAAACAGCCTTTGCCATGCTGCTACGAATCAAAAACACCTACCCTGACGCCCATATTGAAGGCTTTTCATTGCAAAAGATGGCGCCGCGAGCAGGTGCTAATGAGCTACGAATCGCTATTAAAACAGAGCCGAACTTTGGCCCAGTGATCTTACTGGGTGAAGCAGGCACCGGACTTGAATTCGCTCAAGCTGCAGTGGCATTACCACCACTGAATATGAACTTGGCAAAATACCTGATTGCTGCGGCGCACGATAAAGGCGTACTTAAAGACCGCGTACTACCAGAAAAGGTCGATAAATACCGTTTATGTGCCCTACTCACCCGCATCTCGCAGCTTGTTATCGACCAACCTGACATTACCAGTGTTGAGCTAAACCCTATTTTAGCCAGCAACGGGCAGTTTTTAGTCCTTGATGCGACTATCGGCCTTAGCCGTTACAAAGCAAAAGCGAATCGTAAACGCTTGTGTATTCGCCCCTACCCGATTGAATTGGTTAAAGAAGTAACCCTTAAAAACAATACCCAAGCACAGCTAAGACCAATTAAACCGGAAGATGAGCAAGCTCACTTAGAGTTTGATCAATCATTAAGTAAAGAAGACAGATATAAACGCTTCTTCGGTGAATTACCGCAATTTAACCATGATCAGCTCGCGAAAATGACGCAAATTGATTATGACCGAGAAATGGCGTTTATTGTCAGCCAAGAGCAAAATGGTTCAGCCTGTACATTAGGGGTGTCTCGTGTACTTATGGATCCAGACAAACTCGATGCTGAGTTTGCAATTGTGGTGCGCTCTGATTGCCAAGGTTTAGGACTTGGCACAATATTAATGAATGCGGCAATTGAGCATTGTAAAAACCAAGGCGTAAAACAAATTGCTGGTATTACCTTGCCAGAAAACACCGGCATGATTGAACTGGCACGAAAACTCGGGTTTAAGATCACCCGCGACTTTGAAGAAGGCAGCATTAATATGGTGCTAAAACTTAACTAAAAACTGGATCATTATTTTGCATCGTTTAAGAAATTACACTGCACGAGTTTTTGAAGGTAACGGTAAATATCGACGTATAGGACGCGCTCTCGACGTGTTTTTAATGTCGTTGATCATGATTAATGTGGTGGCGATTGTGTTGGAGTCAGTCGGCCCTTTAGCAAAGCAATATCATCACGAATTTTTAATGATTGAGCTGATTTCTGTCGGTATCTTTACCTTAGAATATGTGCTCAGGCTTTGGTGCTGTGTTGATAAAAGCGTGCATAAAGAAAGTACACTAACAAATTCAAAAATTCGCATTAAGTATTTCTTTTCGCCCATGGCGCTGATTGATCTTATAGCGATTTTACCCACCATTCTGATGGTCTTTGTGAGTGTTGATTTACGCTTCTTACGAGTGCTTAGGTTAATGCGTATCTTTAAGCTGACGCGCTATTCAAGGGCAATGCAGCTGCTATTAAACTCGTTCAAAGAAGAAAGCAGCTCACTGCTTGCGGCTTTTTTTATTATGGCCGTAGTGCTGATCATTGCTTCATGCGGTATTTACTTAATTGAACACGATGTACAGCCAGATAAATTTGGCTCTATCCCTGCTGCAATGTGGTGGGCAATGGTGACATTAACAACCGTTGGTTATGGCGATGTCGTGCCTGTGACTCCCCTTGGTCGCTTATTTGGTGGTGCTATTACACTGGTAAGTATGGGCATGGTGGCTATTCCAACTGGTTTGTTGGCCTCAAGCTTTTCTGAGCAGTTACGTAAACGCAGACAAGTGTTTACCGATGCAGTGCATGAAGCCGTTGAAGATGGGCACTTATCGCCTGTTGAAGAAGAGCACTTAGAAAACTTACGGTATAAACTGGGTTTAAGTCAGCAAGAGGCGAATAAAGCGATTCATAACGAGCTTAAAAACCGCAATCGCAATCTGTATTGCCGCCACTGTGGTAAACGCCAAGATTAACGAAAAGGGTAAAGTTTTCGCTTTACCCTGAAAATTCATCATCCCACTGGGTATCTAAAAGCGCCTTCACCTCATCACCTGCCACAGGTTTGCTAAACAGGTAACCTTGGAAATACTCACAGCCTAAAGAGCGTAAGAACTGCAATTGCGTGCGGTTCTCAACCCCTTCTGCTACACACTCTTTACCCAAGCTTTTTGCCAGAGTAAGCGTTGAATTGATAATCGCTTCATCACCTTTATCAATACCAATGTCATTAACAAAGCTTTTGTCTATTTTCAGCACATCAACCGGAAAACGTTTCAAATAGGTCAGTGACGCATAACCCGTTCCAAAGTCATCCATATAAATACGACAGCCTAAGGCTTTGAGTTTTTCCATACTTTGCTGCGCTTTATCAGAGTCATGCATCATCACTGATTCGGTGATTTCAAACACTAATGCGCTCGCAGGAACTTTAATTGCGCTTATTGATTGATGTATTTTCTCAACCAGATTTTCGCTTTCAAAATCTAGGGCTGAGAGATTAATAGAAATATATAAATCAGGATGCGTGGTACGCCATTGGCGCAGCTCAATCAATGCTCTTGATAAAGTTTGCAGCATAATTTTGGTAATTAGCCCGGAGCTTTCTGCTGCATTTGCAAAGTCTTCTGGTTTATATTCATCATTACTCGGCCAACGTAACAACACTTCAAGCCCCGCCACTTGGCGAGTCTCTGCGCTCACGATTGGCTGATAAAAATTACAAAACTCATGTTCTTGGTAAGCTTTACTTAACTGTGATTCAAGATGCAAAGTACGCTGCACTTGTAAGTTCATTTCTTGCTTATAGAACTGATAACAGCCTTCGACATGACTTTTCGCGTGGTACAGTGCCACATTAGAGGCTTTTAATAAGGCTTTGGTGTCCTTTGCATCATCAGGGTAAACAGCAACACCAACACTAAGGTTCACTTTTACAGCTTGCTGGCTAAGTTCAATATGGGTATCGACACAATCCATCACTTTTGCACATAACAGCAGTAACTCATCAAGCTGTTTAAAATCTTCGGCAAGGATCACAAACTCGTCACCATCGAAACGAGCCACGCTATCTTGTGGACGCAACACGTGTTTTAAACGTTTAGCAACACGCTTAATTAATTCATCAGACTCTTCACGGCCTAGCGAATCATTAAAGTGCTTAAAGCGCTTAATATTAACGTTTAATAACGCCACTTTTGTTTGATGGTAATCAGCTTGTTCAATAGCGTGAACGACTCGGTCGTTGAACAAGGTTTTATTTGGCAGCCCCGTCAAAGCATCGTAGTTGGCCAGTAGATGCAGCTCGTTTTCAGCCAGCTTTTGCGCGCTAATATCAGTAACTATAATCACATAGCTATCAAGTTGGCGATTATTGCCTGCAACCGCACTTATTTTTATTAATACTTGGCGCTTTTCACCGCCAGCAACTTCAACAACATCTTCGGCTGAAAAGTGCTCACCCGACTCAAGCTTTTGCATAATGCGTAAGTAATGGATACGAGTTGATATAGGCATACCAAGTGTGAGCGAGCGACTAGAGCGAGGCTCTGCTGGAAAACCAAAAGCATCTTGGAATGACTTATTGGTAGCGCGAATACGCAGATTCTTATCTAAGATGAACACCCAGTCGCGAGTTTGTTCAAACGCTGCACCAAACAAGCGGGCATTTTCTTCAAATACCAGTTCACGGGTCATATTTGTGTAGGTGCCCGCTACTTTTTCAGGGGCGCTGTCTTGCCACTCAACTACTTTGCCAAAGTCTTTATACCAGCGCCAATTACCATCGGCATGACGCAGTCTGTAAGTGCAATTGAAATAGCCTTTTTGTGTAGATAAAAACTCTAACCACTCTAACCGGAAAGTTTGCTTATCATGAGGGTGAATCTTTGCTAAATAATCATCTAGATTAACGCTGTCTGTTTCATAACCTAACTCATTTTTAAGACGCGGTTGATAAATAATCGGGCTTTGCGATGACCAATCCCATACTCCAGAATGGCTGCCTTCAAGAGCAAGCTTCAATCGTGCTTCACTCTCTTTACTCTCTTTATGGGCGGCTAGTAATATTTGTTGCATACGGTTACGCCTAAACACCCAAGCAGCAACAAACAGTGCAACCAAAATCACATATAAAACAATAAAGTGAGGTGCACGCCAAGGTGGGTATTTCACTTCGATATTCAAAATAGCGGGCGGCGTTAACTCTCCGGTTAATGGATCTTTTGCCCATACCTTAAGGTGGTATTTTCCTGCACTGAGTTTTGGGAAGAGTACTCGGTTGTTATTGCGGGTATAAGTTTTTTGACCATCACCTAGCTGGTATTCATAAATGATACGTTCTTGATAGTTAAATGCCATCGCAGAAAAGGCAACTTCAAGGCCTATATCATCATGCTCAAGAACGACACTATCGATAGGCTGTTTTAGCTCAGCGGGTAAATCGCGCGACATCAAATCAAGGTTAGTAATATTTACGTGATCAATTAAAGCTTGCTGATAGTGGTTATCCATAGGGTAAAAATAGGTAAAGCCTTTTAGCGTACCATAGACAATTTGCCCTGACTCAAGCTTAGTAAAAGCTCCGCTATTAAACTCGGTTGAGAATAACCCTTCTGAGCCAGTAAATTGCTGAAAATGTAAATTATCAGGGTTCAGTCGCCAAAGTCCTTTGTGACTACTCATCCATATCATACCTGCTTCATCAAGCACCATGTCATATAACAAGGTACCTAACTTATTTTTCTCAAGGTCGATGGTATAAATATGCTCGTAAGTGCTGGCGTCTAAGCCGATTAGGCCAAAGTTTGAAAGCGATAACCACAACACATTGTTGTTATCTATGATGTAAGACATCACATTCACAGCAACATTTTCATGTTGTTCAGGTACTTTATATATCGTCGACAGCTCGTATGTATCAGGGTCAACTTGATACAGAATACCCGCGTTATAAAATAACGGCGCTTTTGGGTTTGACGACAACGCAGGTAAAAATCCGTAGGCTAAAAACGGCTCAAACTCATCAAACTTGCCGCCTAGTCGGGTCACTTTTTGGCTATCGATATTATAAACAAACATGCCGTAATCAGGGTGAACATAGTAAAGATCCCCCGATGGCATCAACAATATGCCATGCACCCAATCGTTAATTAAAACTTGGTTCTCGGGATTTGCGGCTTTGACTGGGGTGGCCTGCCCGGTTTTCGGATCAAAGCTTAAAATACCGCGATTAGTGTGCAGCCATAACTTATCTTTGTAGGGCATGATTTGGTAAATACTGAATTCAGTAGTAATCAGGTCAACCTGATAATCTTTTAAAAACACTTCACTTTCGTAGGTTTCTAAATCAACCGCTGTTAAACCATTATGGGTGGCAAGCCAGAGACGATTTTGAAACTCAGTGATACTCCAAATTGAATGATGAGATAGCCCATCGCCTGTTAATGAGTTGGCTGTTACATTGATAAAATCGTAATTGTCGTATGACTGATAAAACGCCCCATCATTTTTGGTTGCCAGCCACATTCCACCTGAGCGGTCTTTCACAATATCAATAATGCTGGTGTCAGCTAGTGTGTAACCACTTTCTTTTAGGCGCATATTCTTAGCTAACTCACCCGTTTCAGGGTTATATTCAAATAACCCTTTATCAGTGCCAAGCGTAATAGAGTTAGCCTCAGGTATAATCTTCCAAATATTTAATTCACTAATGAGTGTTTTATTTTTAAAGGCGATGTCTGGAGTCTCGAACATTGCTTTTAAATTGCTAATATCAACCTGATAAAGACCTCTAACAGCGCCCACTAGCAACGTTTGTTCATTGATAATAGCGAACGATTTCACATAATTTTGATAAATATGACTTGGCTCATTTTGGAGATGTTCAAGTTTACGGACTTTTCCTGATGCCAGCTCATAGACATAAGCACCATTACTGGTGCCCATAAAAATATAACCTTGGTACGCGAAAAGCTCTCGAATAACACTGCTTTTAACTCGCTCAGGAATTTCAAAAATAGAGGTGATTTTTTTCGTTTCTAAGTCTAGTTTGGCAAAATCCCAGCCTCGCCCTAGCCAAAGTGTTTTGTCATCAACAGCTACCATGCTAAACACCGACTCAATAAAAATTTGCTCTTCAGTGGTTGGTTTAGCAATAAACTGCTGATAAGTATCGGAAGTGGGATCATAGCGGAATAAACCCGCTTGTAGTGAAGCTATCCAGATATAGCCTTGTGGATCTTGGTAAATACGGTCAATGATGGCATCTTCAAGCTCACCATTAGGGCCTTTGATATGAACCACCTGATAACCGTCGTAGCGATTGAGGCCACCTTCAGTCGATAACCACAAGTAGCCACTGTTATCGATAAGCATAGTGTTTACATAACTTTGCGATAAGCCTTCACTGGTTGATAAACGTTTTACCTGCGAGATAGCGGGATGGCTAAACAAGCCACAGGTCAAAATAAAAAATAACGCTATACTGGAGAAGAACTTAGTCATTGACGTTCCAAATTGCTAACTTGGCACTGTGTCACGCGTAAAGTGCATCGCAACTACGTTTCGATGCGCATATACCTCAAACAACGATTGCAAAGAATTGGGTAATGTTAATGCATAGTTAAACCCATTTTGTAGATAAAAATCAATCAGATTTTGGTACACGAAGGTAAAAACTGTCCCTTTTTGTGCGGCGGTGACAGCCGCAAGTAATTGTGAGGCAATTTTTTGACCCCGCCATACTTCATCAACATAAAGGGTAGACAAAAATAACAGCCCAGCTTGGTTTTGAACTCGGCAAGCGGCAATTATTTCTGTTTCTTTGTAAGCAACCCATACTTGGTCAGCTTTGCTCGCTCGGCCGCGAGCCTTGTGTTTATCATAAAATTTGTTTACTAACGGCGTTTTAATTGGCTCAAGTAAACAAAATCTAAACGCAGCCATGGTTAGCTCATTAGCGAAAGGTAATGCTCAAACTGCTGCTTTAAGAACGCTTGCTCAGATATTGGACGAGTATTTATTGCAGTGTAAACACCTTCGCGGGTGTTCTTACCACGCTTTATTTGATAAGCCCAAAAAGACGCTTCGTAATCCAATTGAATTTGATATTTTTGCTCTCGTGGCAATTTACATAGATTGAAACTCATACTTTCTCAGCAATAAATTTTTGATTTCACAAGTATAACAAAATTAACAGGCTTTAATCCCTTTTATTAGCTTAAAAAGCCCAGGGATAAGCTTGATTTTGGAAACACATATCAGTAAATTAACGAGCAATTTATGTACGCAAGGAACGCACGTTGTCGAAGTATCTGAGTCACAGATTTGCCTTATTTTTGCTGTTTTTTTGCTTCTCAAGTAGTGCCAGCACTAATTTACTGATCTTTAATCGCCCCGCCGATACACCACAAGCTCGCTATGTTATTGATTTAATGAAAATGGCATACAAAGAAATTGGCTATGAGATCCATATAATCGATTTTAATCATCAAAATGCGCTGGTTGCTGCAAACCAGGGTGTGCTCGATGGGCAACTAGGGCGCATTGCCGATGTTAAAGACGATTATCCTAATTTATTGAAAGTAGACTATGCGCTTTTTGATTTTAATCTAGTGCTACTGAAAAACTGCCGACAATGCCAATATGAACAGCTTAAATCGTTAGCAATTCAGTCAAGCTACCCAGCGGCTCAGAGTTATATCGATAACCACCCATTTGCAGGCGATGTGATCAAGGTTAGAAATGTCACTGCGCAGCTTAATTTACTCACGCAAAAACGTGTTGAAGGGACAATATTACTAGACTTTTTATTGTCGACTAAGCATCCGGGGTTTGATCAAACAGCCTTTCATAAACAGGTTTTAATGCCGATGCAGAGCTTTCACTTTGTGCATAAACGGCATAAAGCGATAATTCCGCAACTGACTAAAGTACTTAAAAAGCTTGATGAAAACGGCACGGTGCAATTTTTAAAATCGAAATACAACCTCAGTAAATTTTAAAAATCAAAACCGCCTTGCTCAGGATTTGTTTGTTGCTGCTCTGCCTGCTGTTTTTTCTGAAGATAACGTTTATAACGCTGTTGGCATAAGCTAATGACTTTACGTTTTTCTGCATTGGTAAACTTATTCCAATAAAAACGCTCATCACGACTGCGGTAGCAACCTTTACAATAGCCTCGGTTATTAACTTGGCATATCCCTTTGCAAGGGCTTGGAATTTCAAATATTTCAATTTGTTGCATCACAAATGCCGGTTAATAAAGAATATTAAAAGTATAGCCTGAAAATTAACCATAAAAAAAGCCACTTTAAAAAGTGGCTTCTTAAACTAATACCAATTCGCTTAATTAAGTAGTTTATTTTGAGGCAAGAAAACCTTGTTGATAACAAGGAAAAAATTTCGTTATTTAGTTGTTCTAAATGAGAAATTTTTAACGCAGGTAGCGACAGGTTTAATCCCTCAAAATGATTAAGTATTATTGCGGATTGGTATAATTGTATCGCTTACTCAGATTCGCTTGTGGCAAGTTCTGCTTTACGATGAAAAGGTTTAGCATACATAGCTAATACCAAAGGTTTTAGCTCCTCTGGCACTTTTGCTAGTCGCTCGTTAAATGCAGCAGCATCTTTTTCGTCAATCACAGCTTGCGTACAACCACCCGCTATGTAGTTACCAGGGTGTAAGAAAAACGAATCAACAATTTGCTGATCAATGGTTTTTGCAAGCTCTTCAGGCGATTCGCAGCCCGATTCAATTGGTTCGCCAAACGCTAAATGTACATGCCCTTTAGCTGTACTAAAACCTTCAACAATACTAGCAATATCTTCACCTTGCTGTTTCACATACTGACCATGTTGCTGTTTATGATAAAGCTCTTTCGCTTTTGCAATCGCGCATGGCTCGTATTGATAAGAGATAGACACTGGCACAATTTTTAATTCGCGTACGTACTCAGCAAATTCTTTTTTCTGCTTACGACCTTGTAACTGCAACATTTTAAGTAAGGCAGGATCTGTTTGATCAAAACCGTCTTTTGCTCGGCCTTCTTTTTGCGCTATCCAAATTGAGTGGCCTTCAGCAAGTGAGTCATAGATATAAGCAGACAGCTGCGACAATGCTTTAAGCATCTCTTTTGGAGCTTTCGCTGAGCGCTTTACAATAAAGCTCTTGTTTAAACGCATTAACTCAGTGATATAAGGAATTTGCAGCAAGTTATCACCAATTGCGATGCGAACTGTCGGCATGTTGTGTTTGAACAAGCCCCAGTTCACAAGTGCAGGATCAAGCACAATATCGCGGTGATTCGAAATAAATAAGTAGGCTTGTTTTGGGTCTAGTTTATCGATGCCCGAAAACGTCACTTCTGAAGTCGTACGGGTGATTAGTTTATTTAAATAATCAGCCACTTCGTGCTGAACTTGCTCAACCGATGCGGTGTTGCCCCACTTTTTACGCAGCTGACTGCGCACTAATGGGCGAGTAATAAATGGGAAGTTCGATAAAAAGCGCGGTAGGTTATACTTAGCGATTACATCTACAAAGGCATTATCAGCAATCAAACGCGCTACTGAATCAGCTACTTCATCATCATTGTAAGGTCTTATGTCGGCGTATTTATCCACACTTTCACTCATTAAAAACTACTTAAGTTAAAAAACGGCACGCTCAGCGTGCCGTTAAAAATAATTGGCGGATTATAACTCAGGCAATTTTAAATGCGAACCGAGACGCGATAGTTAACCAAATTAAATGCCAATTAATGTAGAAAATATATATCTATAACAAATAATTAAGCAATGCTCTTACCAGTTTGCGACGCCTTTTTTAATACCTTTTTTAGCAGTAATCTAAGCATTAAAATTGCCAACACAATACCTGCCACAAGGCTTAACCAATGTGGTAGAACTTCATGCTCTTCGCCCATCATCGGCGCCACCACAAAACCATATTGCGCCACTAAATAATCGGTTAAAAAGCCAAATGCCAGCGCCGTGCCAATCACCCCTATTAAGTAGGCAAATACCGCACGCTTGCCAAGCTCTTTTCCAACCACACCAAGCGTTGCAATGTTGGTTGCCGGCCCTGCCAACATAAATACCAACACCGCCCCTGGAGACACACCACTGAGTAATAAGCCTGCCGCAATAGGTGTCGATGCAGTAGCACAAATATACATAGGAATACTGATTAAAATAACCACCAGCATCGCAAGAATGCCATTACCCCACTGGCTTAAAAAAGATTCTGGTACATAAGTTTGTACTAGAGCAGCAAAGAATAAACCGATCATTAGCCAAATCATGGTGTCTTCAAGCAGCTTGTTGCAACTAAAGCTCACCGCGCGTTTCAGTTTGCTAAAACGACTTTCAACGGCTTTAGTTGACTGCTCAGTGCTGCAACAGCTTTTCTGCGAAGGTGGTGCTTTTTCAGTTGCGCTACTGTGTTGCGGCTCCTGTGTTGGTTGCGATTCCTTGCTACTACAACAACTTGTTGTTTTAGCAGGCTCAAGTTCTTGAGGTGATTGCTTACTACAACTTTGTGCGGGCTTAGGAGGCGCTTCTTTACTGCAACAGCTTGATGTGGTCACAGGTTCAGGCTGTTTACTGCTACAACAAGATGTTGATTCTGAGTCTTTTTCATCTGATGCTGTGTTTTGATGCTGATGAAGTTCACTGTCTTTCCCCACTAATACACCGGCCACAATGGCACTGCACACGGCGGCAATAGGACGTATCACCGCCATAAATGGACCTAGCAACACATAAGATACCGAAACTGAATCGACCCCAGTTTCAGGGGTTGAAACTAAAAATGCTGTGGTAGCACTTTTTGACGCCCCAGCCCTTCTCAAACCAATGGCCGCAGGGATCACACCACATGAGCACAAGGGCATTGGGGCACCAATAAAGGCTGCTTTAACTGTGGTCCATAACCCTTCTTTGCCTAAATGCCGGTTAAGAAAGTTAGCAGGCAAATACACATTGAGAAGACCAGCTATGAATAAGCCCAGCATTAACCAAGGCGCTGAAAGCAAAAACAAATGCCAAAAATTATTGAGTAAGTCCATCGATATCCTCCAGCGTTGTTAGTATTGAGCAGTTTTCAGCAGGCTCTTCTCCGCCACAACATTTATCTGCCAATAATGAAAGTGAGTCATAAAAGCGAGTAAGCTCTGCAATTCGCTGTGCAACGAGATCACGTTTTTGTATCGTCATCTCTTTAACTTCATGACAAGAATGCTGATCTTTATGAAACTTAATTTGCAGTAGCTCTTTGATCTCAGCCAGACTAAAGCCAACATTCTTTGCTCTGAGAATAAACGCCATTTGTTTATAGTCATTCTCAGAATAAAAACGATATCCCACGTCTGAACGCGAACTAGGCGTTAACAAACCATGCTTTTCGTAGTACCGTAGCGTATCTGTTGAGACACCCAACTGACGGGCAAACTCACCTATTTTCATCACCGTCTCCATTGTGAAGCGTTTATTTATTATGCTCACTATAAACCTTGGAGTACACCCCAAGGTCAAGCAATAAATTAAAAAAGGAAAGCACATGAATATTACTGTCCTTGATGCAGCGACATTAGCCAACACTTCGTTAGATGCCTTAGCGCAATTAGGTAAATTAACCTGTTACGATTTAACCGCTAAAGAACAGGTTGTTGAGCGCTGCCAAGATGCCGATATCGTTATCAGTAATAAAGTGGTGATTGATCAAAACGCCATGAGCAAATTAACTAATTTAAAATTAATATGTGTTGCAGCGACAGGGACTAACAACATTGATTTAAGTGCAGCCAAAGAACATAACATCGCAGTGACAAATGTAGCGGGCTATTCAACACCGAGTGTGGTGCAGCATACCTTTACTCTCATCACTAATTTACTGGGCAATACTCACAGATACATTAATGATTGCCAGCAAGGCTTATGGCAGCAAAGCCCTATGTTTTGCCGTTTAGATTACAGCTTTAATGAAATTGCCGGCAAAACACTGGCTATTGTTGGCTATGGCTCACTGGGTAAAGCCGTTGCCGATGTAGCACGCGCCTTTGGTGCCAATGTCATCATTAGTGAACGAAAAGGCCAAACGCCTCGTGAAGGTCGTGTTAGTTTCAATGATGCCCTAACCACAGCCGATATCATTAGTGTTCACTGCCCGCTTACTGATGAAACGCGCAACCAAATCGCTGCGGCAGAATTAAGCATGATGAAACCGTCAGCTATCATCATTAACACTGCTCGTGGTGGGATCATCAATGAAGCCGATTTAGCTGACGCATTAGCTAATAATGTCATAGCCGGAGCTGGTGTTGATGTACTCAGTAAAGAACCCGCAGAGCAAGAAAACCCGCTGGCACTATACAAAGGTGCAAACTTATTACTTACTCCACACATTGCATGGGCGAGCCAAGAATCTATTGTGCGCTTAGTTAACGAAATTGCGTTAAATATCCAAGCATTTAATCTAGGCGAAACACGTAACAGGTTGGTCTAAACCGCAATTTATTAGTCAATAGAGCTAAGTAATTAGTAATTTATTACTTAGCCTACTGACGATAAACGACATAACCTATTGATAAAATAGAAATTTAAAAGTTTGGCAAGCCGTTTGCTATCAAAGGGTAACTATAAAACAATTTCTTCGGGATAAAATAACATGAAAAAAGCACTTCTTATTGCCGCGCTAACTGCTCCATTTTTAACTGGTTGTGTCATTGCTGTTTCTGACGGTGAAGCCGACACACATTGGGCTGGTAACTCTTCTAGCTGGCAAAAACAGCATAAAAATAACCGTGAAGTGATTTCTAACCTTGCATTAGATACGAGCTACCAAACTGTATTAAATAAACTAAATACACCTAACTTTACCGAGTTATTAAAGCAAGGTGATGATGTTTACCAAGTATTATTCTATGCAACGCATAGTATTCACTCTGATGGCAAGATGACTAAAGACGAGTGTACGCCACTCGTATTTAAAAATGATAAGTTAATTGGCGTGGGTGATACGATTTATAAATCACTTAGCAATGGTTAATAAATAGTTTGAAACGGATGAGTAGGCTTTGCCTACTCATGTTCATTTACTGCGATCATTCTCGATACTATCTGATCTCGCCCGGCATCTTTAGCCTGATAAAGACCTAAATCAGCTTCTTCAAGTAAGGTTTGTTCTGCATAAACCTGACCATTTTCTGTGGTCGCAATACCAATACTAATTGTGACATGGTCGGCATTTAGCGACGCTTTGTGTGGGATGTTTAAATCATTCACCGCATTGCGCAGTTTATTTGCAAACGACATAGCCTCTTTAGCTGAAGTATTGGGCAACACCGCAGCAAACTCTTCACCACCATAACGAGCAACAAAGTCACTGCCTCGTTCACACGCCCCAACTAAGGCATGAGCAATTTGTTTTAAGCAATCATCACCTGCTCGGTGACCATAGCAATCGTTGTAACGCTTGAAGTGATCAACATCCATCAATAACACAGATAGCGGGGTTTGATCTCGACGGCAACGACGCCACTCTCGCGCTAAATTTTCATCTAAATAACGTCGGTTTGGGATCTCTGTTAAGCCATCAATTGAGGCGAGCATTTCGAGTAAGTCATTTTTTTGTTTGATCAGCAGCTGATTACGCACTCGAGCACGCACGATAGCAGCACTAAATGGTTTAGTGATGTAGTCCATCGCGCCTAATTCAAGGCCCTTCGCTTCGTCATCATGGCTGGTATTGGCAGAAATAAATATTACAGGCAGCATACTGGTAGTCGCGCTTTCTTTTAACTTAGTAAGCACTTCGTAGCCGTCAATGCCGGGCATTACAATATCCAAGATCAACAAATCAACAGTTTGCGTTTTTAAAAACGTCAGTGCTTTTTCGCCACTCTCAACACAAAAAACATCATAGTCTTGCTGCAATGTTTTCTCTAATACCAAGCGGTTTAACGGATCGTCATCAACAATCAGTACCTTGGCTCTTTTCAACATCAGTAGATCCTTGTTCTATGATAAATGCGATGACCTGTTTTATTTGCCATTGCAACTCATCATTTAATTGTTCGGGCAGTTCGCCATCTGCTTTAAGCCTAGCTTCACATTGCTGAGCGCACGCTGACAATCGCTTAAAACCGAGATTTCCGGCTGACCCTTTTACATTATGAACCACACGGACCAACTCATCGGTAGTTTTTAATGTAGAGATTTGTAATAACTGCTCTGCTGCCATAGTCGCAAACTTCGACAACATAGTTAATACTAACTTAGTATTGTTTGCAAACTGAGACAGTATAAAAGCTTGATCAAAAAAGACTTCTTTTGTGTTATCGAGTTCACTCATTGCTAAAAACAACTTACTAGCAACAATCGGTTTAGTTAAATGCTTATTCATACCCGCCGCGATTGAATGCTCAATATCTTCGCTTTCACTGTGTGCAGTGAGTGCGTAAATCGGCATTTGTTCTTTGGTGAATGACTGACGAATAATACGCGTTGCCTGACAACCATCCATTTCTGGCATCTGAATATCCATAAAAATGAGATCGGGCCTTAAGCTATTTGCCAGTTCAATGCCTTTTTCACCACTGTGTGCACACACAACGGTGACATCAATTTGCTCTAAAATACTTTTAATAATGCTTAAATTAAGCGGGTTATCATCCACAGCCAGCACTAACATGCCAGATAAATCAGTACTAGAAGGCAATGAAACCAGTTCTTTTTTCACAGGCTCCGCGGCTTTATCTAGCTGTAAGCAAAAGCAAAATTCACTGCCTTTACCTTTTTCGCTTTCCAGCTTAATTTCGCCTCCCATTAGCGCAACTTCGTACTTAACAATCGCTAAGCCTAAGCCAACGCCCTGATGAGAGCGCGTTAATGATTCATCACCTTGAGTAAATGCATCAAATAAGCGGCTTTGATCTGCCTTGCTAATACCAATGCCCGTGTCTTTAACAGTAAAGCAAATGAGTTGCTGCTCAGCTGACTCTTCCACCAGCATTAAGTTTAATGTCACTGTGCCTTGTTCGGTGAATTTGGCAGCGTTGGTCAGTAAATTAGCCAGTACTTGCTGCAAGCAAATTTGATCACCCACTAAGTTATCGCTAATGCTTTTATCGCATTCGACTTTAAACTCGATATCTTTATTTGCGCATAAAGGGGCTGTTATTCCCTGACAGTAGTCGATTAAATCAGGCACACTAAAAGGGGCTTTATTAAGTTGTACTTGCGAGCTTTCAGCGCGGGCAAAGTCAAGCATACGATTTAGTAAAGTAAGCAAGCTATTGGCTGCTGATTTTGCTTGTTCGGCATGATTACGCTGCGGCTGTGTTAAACCTTGCAATGCAATCACGTCAATTAAGCCTAGTACAGCATTGAGTGGTGTGCGTATTTCATGACTAAGGTTTGCAATGAAGCGACTCTTAGCTAATGTTGCCCGTTCAGCGTCATCTTTTGCTTTTACTAAGTCCGTCACATCCTGTACATGAACAACATAATAATCAGGTGTTTGCTCAGCATTCCAAACTAATGACACACTAATTTGTAGCCAGCGTTGTAGATCTTGCTGCTCAAGACTAAAGTGATAAACTTTTTTCTTCTCATGCAACAGCTCTGTCAGGGTATTTTTTAATGTCTGATAAGACGTCTCAGCAAATAAGTCTATTAATTTGAGGTCATTGGCGTTTTCAATTGCAAAGATTTTACGTGCCGCTTTATTTGCTTGCAGCACCTGATCGTCAAGCGATACCAACAGCACCCCATTAGCAGCATATTCCATGGCACTGCGTAATTTTGCTTCGGAGCTTTGTAATGCATTGAGCGCATTATGCTGCTCCGTAATATCACGGCCAATTGCCATAGTGCCAAGAAATTGCTGATGCTCGTTATAAAATGGCACGATGCTAAATAGATAACTGTTATCTTCTGTGGTCAATCTTTTTTGATAAGCTTGGCGGTCTTTGAGTACTTGCTTTTCAAGCTCGTTTAACTCACCGTTATCATCACTAATATCACATATTTGCTGCCCTACTAACTTCTCTTGTGGCAAGCCGATATAGCGCTCATACGCCTTATTACAGCCTAAAAACGAGCCATCAATATTCTTAAAATAAATTAGGTCAGGTACGTTATTGAGCATGGTATTTAATAGCGCTAAATGACGCTCTTTCGCATCAATACTACGACGCAATTGTTTTGACTTTACCTGTACTTGCGAATCAAGCGCTTTATTTGCCTCTTGTAACGACTGAACGAGCTCTTCATTACGGCTAAACACCTTTTTCACACGGCTGAACCAAGGCTGCCAATCAACAGGAATACGATAATGAACTAACGCTTGTTTGCCTTCATCATGCTGCTCAAGATAATTCATTAAGTGCGTCATTGGTTTTACAAAAATGCGCTGACTCAACCAAAAAACAGCGCTGAACATCATCACTAAAAACACACTCAAAAATGCGAATTCTAAAAAAATGTCGTAGCCTACAGGTTCACTCAGGGCTTGCTTTGATTCATAGAAACGAGTGTAAATAGGTAAGTTTGTTGCTTCTTGCACTAAATGACTGTGGTTATTCTTGCTCATATCTATCGCGACATTCGGCCAATGCTCGCTGGCACTTATGGCTGTATTAGGCTCTGTCTTTGAGCTGGCAATGACTTGGTTATCTTGGTTTATAAAAATATACTCACCATAGTTAGGCGCTATTTTTTTTAACCAGTTAGAAATTGCTTTAAGGTCATAAATCAACACAATGTAATCACGACTATTAGCGGCTCGTTGCTTGCCAATAGCAAAGTAGGCATGGCCATTAATCGTCAATACAGAGCTCGAAGCAAGCTTGTTGCTATTGATTGATAAAGGTCGAAATTTGTTATCTAACACACTGGTCAGAAATTCACTTTTTGCTGTGTTACGGCGCTTAATATAAACAAAGCCTTGCTCATTAACATAAGCAACCGCTTCTAAAGATTGAATAAGCGACAGCGTGGTATTAAACGAGGGACCGAGGGCAATAACTCGTCGCCATTGATTAATTGCGTAAGCGGTTGAGGCAAACTTTCCTTGCCCGACTATCTCCCCCACTCCATCGCCCACACTTTGGTAGTAATAGTGATCGTATTGATTCACATTGCGTGCCCAACTAGGATCAAAATCATAAGAAAGTGGCTGCTCATATAGCTTGAACATGGTGTCTATAAGGCCATCTGCGGCACGCATAGCATGGCTAAGCTGAGCTGAAATATTATTAAAACCGTTTTGCCTGCTTTCTATCGCCCGCTCAAGTTTTAAATTATATAAGTGTAAACACAAAAAAAACGCCACCAGCAGCGGCACAATAAGTGCCACTGCCAAAGAGCGATAATAATGCTTTAACGGTAAAAAATTCACTGGCTTATAAGTACCTTACCTCGATAACAGCTAGGTTAACGAGGCATAGGAATACTGGCAAGTTATAAATTTTCTTCAGCAAAGCTGGCTAAGCGGCTACGTACCACACCGTTTAAATTAACGGTAGCACTGCCCTGAAAATCTTTAAAACGTTCAACAATATAGGTTAAGCCTGAGGTAACTGGCGTGAGGTAGTTACTATCAATTTGCGCCAAGTTACCTGAGCAAATGAGTTTAGTGCCTTCACCGCAGCGAGTAATAATGGTTTTCAGCTGTGAAGCGGTTAAGTTTTGACTTTCATCCAAAATAACAACCGCGTTTTGAATACTACGGCCGCGCATAAAGTTTACTGATTTAAACTGTACGTTGGCTTTTTCCATAATGTAATTACGACTCGAAATTGGATTTTCATCTCCTTTATGCAGCACTTCTAAGGTATCGGTAATAGCAGCTAACCACGGCGCCATTTTCTCTTCTTCAGTGCCAGGTAAAAAGCCAATTGATTCAGCAATTTCTGGGGTATTGCGAGTAACAATCACTTTATCGTAAATACCTTTTTCTATAATCATTTCGAGGGCACTAGCAAGAGCGAGCAAGGTTTTACCACAGCCGGCAGGACCAGTTAAAATCACCAATTCAATACTTGGGTCAAGTAGCGCATCAAGTGCCATCCCTTGATAAACATTTTTTGGCTTAACGCCCCAAGCGGTATGGCTCATCAAGCGCTCAACACTAATATCCTTTAAAGTAATTTGTTTATCATCGTAGCTTGTTACTCGAGCCGCAAAGTGGTCGCTTTCATCTAAAATATATTCATTACAGAACACATCGCTAATCGTGCTTTTAGCCACATGATGATAGGTATCTCGGCCTTGCTGCTCTGTTTCGCATTCTCCAACCTGTTGCCAAAAATCACCTTCAATTTTTTTATAGCCGCTAGTAAGCAACGCTATGTCGTCAATTAATTGGTCTGTTCTGTAATCTTCAACAAATTTAAGCCCTGCCCCTTTCGCTTTTAGGCGCATATTGATGTCTTTAGTGACAAGCACCACTTTGCTATCGCTGTGTTGCTTCTGTAAATGAACAGCACAATTGATGATGCGGTGGTCGTTTTCGTTGCCCGGTAACCCCGAAATACTGTCTGCAAATAAATGGTCATTAACGATAATTAAGCGGCCACGAGATTCTGATTTAGCCTTTTTGTTACTAGGAAGCGCGACACCCTGCAACATTTGCTCTGGCGAAGCGTCCTTTAACACTTCATCTAAACCACGAATAGCAACACGGGCGTCACGGCTAACGTCATGTTTCCTATCTTTAATGTGGTCGAGCTCTTCTAATACTGTCATGGGGATAACAACATCATGTTCTTGGAAAGATAAATAAGCGAGGGGTTCGTGGAGTAATACATTAGTATCGAGCACATACATTTTACTATCAAGGTTCGAAGCTTTTTCCATAGCACTTTCCTTACGTTTTATGATTTTTATGCTATACCCAATAAACTAAACAAGCGGCGGATGAAGCTATGGTTTATTCGTCAGGTATATACTCAGTTTAGTCTATTTACGACAAAAGTCCTTTTTATGACAAACAAATATACAATTATTTAACTGGTTAAAATACATACAATTTTTACCGTTAATAATGGCTTAAAAAGGTTGACTAAATTTAATTGTGTGCGGCGAGTTTACTGCCTTGAAGTAGCATGGCGTTACAGGTAACATAGCCGCCTTTTTTCTTCATAGACGAGACATACATGAATTTTTCCTTAGGTCAGCGTTGGATCAGTGATACTGAGTCAGATTTAGGATTAGGCACCGTTGTTGCCCTTGAAGGCCGTCAGGTCAGCATTTTATTTCCAGCCAGTGGAGAAAACAGAGTTTATTCTTTAACAGAAGCACCTGTTACTCGTGTCGCATTTAATCCAGGTGATATTATTCGCAGCGTTGAAGAGTGGGAATTAGAAGTCGAGTCTGTTGAAGAGCAAGGCGAGTTACTATGCTATCACGGCATTCGCGTTGATAATGGTGAAAAAGCGCAGTTAAAAGAAACCTTTTTAGATCACTTTATCAAATTCAATAAACCACAAGACCGTTTATTTGCAGGTCAAGTGGACCGTTTTGACCGCTACACGCTTCGCTACCAAACTTGGCTGCACCAGTTTGAGCGCCAACAATCCCCTTTAAAAGGTTTAATTGGTCAGCGCGCAAACCTTATTCCACATCAGCTTTACATTGCACAAGAAGTGGGTAAACGTTTTGCACCACGCGTATTACTTTCTGACGAAGTGGGTTTAGGTAAAACCATTGAAGCAGGTATGATTTTACATCAACAAATCATCAGTGGCCGTGCTAGCCGCGTATTGATTGTTGTGCCTGAAAACTTACAGCATCAGTGGTTAGTAGAAATGCTACGCCGCTTTAACTTACGTTTTTCAATCTTTGATGAAGAACGTTGTGATGAAGCATTCGCAGACTCTCCAAACGTATTCGAAACAGAACAGTTAGTACTTACTAGCCTTGAGTTCTTAAGCAAGAAAAAGCGCTGGTTTGAGCAAGCAACCCTAGCTGATTGGGATTTATTGGTTGTTGATGAAGCGCACCATTTAAGTATCAATAATGGTAAGCCAAGCACTGAATACCAACGCATGGCAGAGTTAAGCCAAGACATTCCGGGCCTTATCTTATTAACTGCAACGCCAGATCAACTTGGTCACCGCAGTCACTTTGCCCGCTTACAATTACTCGACCCAGATCGTTTCTACGACTACGATGCGTTTGTTGAAGAAGAAAGTAACTACAAAGAAGTTGCTGAAGCTGCTAATCAATTACTAGGTGAAAAAGGCCTTGATGATGCATCTCGTGCAACATTAAAAGAGCTATTAAAAGAAACCGACATTACTGACCTTTTAGCGAAAGCGGAGCAAGGTGATGAAACGGCGCGCAACGAAATTTTATCAATGCTGCTGGACCGCCATGGTACGGGTCGTATTTTATTTAGAAATAGCCGCAGCGGTATTGATGGTTACCCAAGCCGTAAGCTTCATGCATACCCTATGGCAATGCCTAAACAATATAAAACGGCGATGTCGGTACTGGGTAACATGGGCGGCATTCAAAATGCTGAACTAACGGCACTTCGCGCTCTATTCCCTGAAAAGATCTTTCAAGAGTTTGAAGGTGAAAATGCCAGCTGGGGCGCATTTGACCCACGTGTTGATTGGTTAATCGAAACTTTAAAAACCCTTAAACACGAAAAAGTACTGCTTATCTGTGCTAAAGCAGAAACCGCACTTAGCCTAGAACAGATTTTACGTGAGCGTGAAGCAATTAAAGCCTCTGTTTTCCATGAAGGCATGTCGATTGTTGAACGTGACCGTGCAGCGGCTTACTTTGCCGACGAGTACGACAGCGCGCAAATTCTACTTTGTTCTGAAATTGGTTCTGAAGGTCGTAACTTCCAATTCTCGCATCACCTAGTATTGTTTGATTTACCACTTAATCCAGACTTACTTGAGCAACGTATAGGTCGTCTTGACCGTATTGGTCAAACTCAAGACGTAAACATTCACGTGCCGTATTTTGAAAACACCGCACAAGAAGTGTTACTTCGTTGGTACAACGAAGGCTTAGATGCGTTTGAAACAACATCGACAACAGGGCAAATGCTGTATAAAGAGTATGGCGAAGAACTACTTGAGTTTATCGGTGCACACAATTGCGACGAAGAAGAGCTAGACCCACTACTAGAACAAGTTGCTGGTCAAAATGCCAAGCTTCGTAAGCAAATGGAAAGTGGTCGTGACCGTTTATTAGAGCTGCACTCAAGTGGCCAAGGCCGAGCAGAAAGTCTTGTTGCTGATATCGAAGAATTAGACGACCAATTCACGCTGCCAAGCTATATGATCAATGTTTTCGACACCTTTGGTGTAAGCCAAGAAGATAAAGGTGAAAATACCATTATCTTGAAACCAACTGAGCACATGCTAAATCCATCTTTCCCATGCTTAAAAGATGATGGCATCACAGTAACGTTTGATCGCAGCACCTCGCTTTCGCAAGAAGACGCCCATTTCATCAGCTGGGACCACCCTATGGTGCAAGGCAGCTTAGACATGATTTGTGATGATGACTTTGGTACTGCCTCTGTGGCGTTACTGAAAAACAAAAAGCTACCTGCTGGTACCTTCTTTGTTGAGCTTATTTTCATTGCGGAGGCGATGGCGCCTAAAGCACTTCAGGTTGGCCGCTTCTTGCCACCAACGCCTATTCGTATCTTATTAGATAAGGGTAGTAACAATCTGGCTGATAATGTTGCTTTTGATGCTTTCAATCAGCAGTTGTCTGCGGTTGGTCGCCAAACGGCAAGTAAATTAGCCAGCGCGCTACAAAGTGCCATTCACCCAATGATCACCAGCGCACAAGGCATGGCACAAACCAAGCTAGAAGCACTGCGTGCTGAATCACTAGAGAAAATGCAAACTGCCCTTGGTGAAGAGCAAGCTCGTTTAACGGCACTTAAGCAGATCAACCCGAATATTCGTGATGAAGAGCTTAGCTTCTTTGATAAACAGCGTAGCGAACTCACGACTTACATCGAAAAAGCCCAAGTTAAACTGGATGCAATTCGTTTAATTGTCGTTTCGCACTAACGTTAAATAGCTAAACTCAAACTACAAACGCGATGTGCTTTCACATCGCGTTTTTTATACAAAAAACACCACTAGGGTAATAATTACGGCCAATGCCGCTAGCTTGCAAAATAACTTAGCTAAGCTTTTGTTTCTTTTTATTAAATCGTCTTTGTAAGCTTGCTTCAAATATACTGCTTGTAGGTCTGAAAAGCCTTTACAATGCGGACACTCTGGCTCAAGGTCATTAACTTCTAAGCCACAACGTGTACAAGGTTTACTGCGAATTAAACCGAGGCGAAACATTCACTTGTCCTTTTATTTAAACTCCATAGCTGAATTTACTGTATCTTAGCTGCTACTCGAAAACCAGCACTGGCATTGTGTATGCGCTCATACTCCTTTAAAATAGCGCACTTGCATATCATCGAGGCTGGCTGTGTTACTCAATTATAATCCCCCAATGACACCTTATTTAAGTATTGTTTATCAAGACGATGACTTGCTTATTGTGAATAAACCAAGTGGTTTACTTACTGTGCCGGGAAAAGATCCAAAACACGCCGACTGCCTTATTGCTCGCATTAATCGCGTTTTTCCAACGGCAAAAATTGTTCATCGCCTTGATATGGCGACCTCTGGCATTATTTGTTTAGCTATGCACAAAGAAGCGCATCGTAATTTAAGCATTCAGTTTCAAGATAGAAAAACTGCAAAACGCTACATTGCTCGTGTATTTGGTAAGCTTGAGCAAGAAACTGGATCGGTAGATTTACCACTTATTTGTGATTGGCCGAACCGACCAAAGCAAATGGTTGATCACGATAATGGCAAACCGTCATTAACCCATTTTAAAATGCTTGAATATGAACAGAATGCAACTCGTGTTGAGCTTACCCCTATTACTGGGCGTTCTCACCAACTACGTGTGCATATGCTGTCATTGGGTCACCCTATTTTAGGCGATAAGTTGTATGCTCACCCCGAGGCATTCGCCATGGCCCCTCGCTTACAACTGCATGCTGAAATGCTAACCTTAGCTCACCCAGCCAGCGGTGAAACATTGATTTTTGAAGCCGCTCCTGAGTTTTAAGACAATTCGCTAAATATTTAATAAATACTGCCGATAGTTAATCAATAACTGATTTAATTAAAGACTCAGGTAATATCGGCATGAATTTAAAACCCGCACATAGCTTACTTTACGCAGCCTGTTTTGCGTTGATGGGCAATGTGAACGCTGCCGATTTTATTAAACCTACCCCTTGGTCAAGTTTGGTCACTAACGATATACAACGCTTTTTACCTAGCGATGAAGTACGCACTCTGCTTGCTGGTGAAGATGAGTTCATTAGCTTATATCGTCAATCGATGGCAGCGAGCCAACGCGGCATTGTGCTAATCATTCCTGATTGGCAACACTTACCCACTAATAATGCTGGTATTAACTTTTTGCGCAAGCAGTTAAACGAAATTGGCTATGCAACCCTTGCCATGACCATGCCTGACATTGATTGGCATCCTGTCGATATGGCAACGCCCGAGTCACCTGAGAGCTCTGAATCTGAGTCAACAACACAAAGTAATGAACAAGGCGATGAGCTAGCAGCTTCTGCTCCACCAGCCCAAACACAACAAGCGCCTCACTTTGTTACGGGTGAGCCCAATATCAGTGAAGCCGTGCTTGATGATTACAAATTAAAGCTAATTGCCAGATTCAATGCCTTGTATAACAGTGCAATGGATGAAGGCGGCAATATTATTGTGGTGGCACAAGGTGCCAGTGCGGGGCTATTGATAGAGCATTATGCTAGCTTTCCAAATAACGAACTAAACGCTTTTATTAGCCTAGGTAGCTATTTACCTAACAGTGTTCGTAACCAGCATCTCAATGCCACGCTTTCGACTATCAGCCCACCGTTACTGGATATTTTTTACAGCGAGGGTAACCCTGACACCCTGCAAAGTGTTAAAGACAGAAAACGCTGGGTAAGAAAACACGCTAAATATGACTACCGACAAAGAGAGTTATTTGGTGTGCCTTCAGAGCCTGAGCAGCACCAGCGGCTGCTTAAAGAGGTAGACGGCTTTTTACGCCGCCTTTTTTAAATACTCATAAGCCGCTTGAATATCTTGGCTTTTCTTTACCGCAACTTCCATCATGTGTTTTGGTAAACCTTGCGATACCAGCTTATCGGGGTGATGCTGAGCCATGAGCTTTCGATAGGCTACTTTAATATCTCTCGAAGAAGCATCACTGTTTAAGCCTAATAGAGCCAACGCTTGGGCGCGGTTCATACCATTATTCGGTGGCACACTGTGCCCTCTTTGTTCACTATGACTGCTGCGATTTTGCTGGCTTTGTTGACGCTGCTGTTCATAAAAACGCTGTTGTTGCTGACGAAATGCAAATTCGGCTTGGTAGCGTTTTAATAAAAATGCGAACTGAGTACGTGAAATACCTAACTGCTTGCTCACCTCTTGCAATAGCTGCTTTTCTTGCTCTGCAAGGTGGCCATCTGAAAAGGCCATTTGAATTTGTATTTCGAGGAACAGTTGCAATAAATCATGGCGTCGAGCAAAGCGCTCTTTAAAGTCATGAACGGTTTCTTTTAATGAAAAGTCGCTTTCTTTACCACTACGAAAGGCATCTTGTGCTTCTCTGCGCTCATCACCTGATAGGCCCATTTCGTCCATAAACAAACTTGCAGCACGAATATGCGTTTCACTAACGCGACCATTCGATTTGGCGATATGCCCCATCACCGCAAAACAGCTAGAAAAGAAAAGTGCTTGGCGCTCGTTAATATCATCGCCTTTAAACAAACCAGAAAAACCACCTGCTTTATCAAAGTCTTGTTTTAAGCTGCGATCGAACATATGGCCTAGGTATAGGCCCAGTAAGGCTCCTATAAATTTGCCAAACATAAAGCCAAAACAAAAACCGAGTACTTTTCCCCACATAATTTGGCAAACCTCTGTTGTTATTACAAAGCGAAACGCTGATTGATTTCGTCGAGCCTGGCTGGTGTGCCAATGTCATCCCATTGCCCCAAATAAAGCTCAGTCGTAACTTGATGTTCACTGAGCTTTTCTCGCAAAATGGGCCCAAGTGGACGAATACCTGCGCTGAGACCTTTAAAGAAATCAGCATGATAGCGACTTATACCGGAAAAAGTATACTTTTGACTATCTGGGCTTAGGTGACTCAGTGCAAAATCACCATCAGGGTTATGCGCGGGATTTTCAACAAGTACAATATGCGCCTCCCCTGCTTGCAGATGAAGCTGCATCAACGAAGTCACATCATAATCAGTAAACACATCACCATTGATGACAATAAATTGCTCACCCAATAACGGCAATGCTTGAATGATGCCCCCGGCGGTTTCAAGCCCCCCAGCCTGCTCTTGGCTATAAGTGATCGATACACCAAACTGCGAACCATCAGCAAAATACTCTGTTATTTTGTCACCTTGCCAGGCAAGGTTAATGACAATATCGGTAATGCCTGCTTGGCGTAAGTTATTAATATGATGCTCTAATAATGGCTTGCCGTTAATCTTTAGCATCGGCTTTGGCATCGTTTCTGTTAGCGGCATCATGCGTTTACCACGGCCCGCCGCTAGGATCATTGCTTTCATTTGGACTCTTTCGTTAATCGCAGCTTAGTCTGTGGAATAATAGTCTGCTCTATCCACTGGCCAAGGGCTGTTAACTCTGGGTATTCTTTACTGACATTACTAATGTATGTAAGGGTTGGCAGCACATTATTCAAATAACCAGACTTACCGTCACGTAATTTTAAGCGGCAAAATATACCTGCAGCTTTTAAATGACGCTGCACGCCGGTTAAGTCAAACCAGCGCTTAAACATCTCAAATGAGGTGTCTTGCAATAGCTGTTGCTCGCTGAATTCGTCATAAGCGTAATGTAAAAGGTAATCTAGCTCTTGCTCTGGTAACTTGAAATAGCAATCCCTTAATAACGACACAAGGTCATAACACACTGGCCCTTGTACCGCATCTTGATAATCGATAATTGCCCATTGCTGCCCCGTGCGCATAATATTGCGGCTATGGAAGTCTCGGTGCACTGTAACAATTGGTTGTTCAAGGGCATTGTTAACTAATAACTCACAAGCCTGTTGCCACATTTGCTGCTCATCAGCAGAAAGTTGCTCACCAATAAAGTTATCGACTAACCAATCTCTAAAAATGCTCAGTTCAAATTGTAAAAACTCGCCATCAAATACTTTCATGTATTGGGCTGGCGGGATTTGCGCCCATTGTGCACTTAACTTTATTAGATGTTTGTAGTGTAAAGTGCGGTCTTCGTCGCCCAGTAAATCAGCCAAATGAGTATTGCCTAAATCACTCAGCAAGAAGAAGCCTTGCTTTTCATCTGCTTGAAGAATTTTTGGTAATTTAAAGCCATGCTGAGAAAACACTTTATTGAGTTCTATATAAGGCGTGTTATCTAATTTATCTGGATCTGAGTCCATGACAATATAGCTCTGATCACTTGTATTTACGCGGAAATAACGGCGAAAACTCGCATCCCCTGTGATGGCGGCTAATTGATATTCATCCTCTTTAAAATGAGGATTCAAAAACTGCTGTAAACTTTTATAACGATTCATTTAGTAAGATATCTATTTTTCACTAAGTCAATTACTGTATTTGCCATTGTTTTCCTTTATTATGTCTAGCTTATATCCAACCAAAGAGCATTAAGGTCATTAAATGAGCAAAACCTGGGGCATAATGATGCTAAGCGTACTTAGCGCACCATCGTTCGCCGAAACTGAACTGACACACAATTTTTGTGGCACTTCAATGCAAACCAGAGCTTGGCAACCGCTCCCTGGCCTTGAACTTAATATGATCGATATCAAATCCGATGATATTGAACTATTGGGTACCCAAAGCGCAGAATTTACCGGTAATGTAGATATTAACACCCTAACGATGAATTTGTCCGCACAAAGTGCACTGATTGACAAACAACGTGGGTTACTTAATGCAACCGGCCCTATCGTTTATCGCGATAAAGTAAGCCAAATTAATAGTTCTGGGCTCAATGCGGATTTAAATAATTCTGAATTAAGCTTGCTTGGTGCTGATTATAAGCTCACCGACCAACTTGGTCATGGTGGCGCAGAAAAACTAACAGTCAACGAGTCTGGCCTAAACCTGATGAACGCAAGCTTTACTACCTGTCCGGGCGAAACACCGGTGTGGGCAATTGAAGCCGACGAAATTGACTTATCAAGCGAAGATGGCTGGGGCGAGACCCACAATACCGTATTACGGGTATTTGATACGCCAGTTCTGTATGTTCCTTATTTTACGTTTCCGTTAGATGACCGTCGTAAATCAGGTTTATTAACGCCTAACTTCTCTAGTTCAGGCCGCTACGGTATTGAAACTATCACTCCGTATTACTGGAATATTGCTCCAAATTACGACGCCACCATTACGCCTCGCTACATGTCTAAACGCGGTTTGCAAATGATTGGTGAGTTTCGTTATTTAACTGAGCAAAACAACGGTCTCATTGCCGTTGAGTACCTAGATAAAGATGATGAAGAGCCAAATGTTGACTCTCGTTATCTATTCCATTGGCAGCAGCAAAGCTACTTTGGTGAGAACTGGCGCGGTAATATCGATATTACTAACGTTAGTGATGATAATTACTTAACCGATTTAAATTCTGGCTACGCGACTCGCACAGATACTCAGTTATACCGTACAGGTTCACTCACCCACTTAGGTGACACTTGGCGCACCAATATTAAGCTACAGAGTTTTGAAGTACTTGGTGATCACCGCGAATCGTATGCGGCACTGCCACAAATTAGTTTTTCGCAAACTGATGCGTATGATTTTTATGGTGTTGATTTAACCCTTGATGGTGAGCTTAGTTATTTCACGAATGATGATGCCGTCATTGATGAAGCAAGCCGTGTTCACATAGAACCTAAAGCAAGCTTTGGTTATCAGGAATACGCATGGTCATTTTTATCTGAGTTCAGCGTATTACATACTGAATATAACCAGCATGGCGATTTAGCAGGGACAGACTACGACGAAAAAGTCACCCGTACCCTGCCAAAAGTGCGTTTATACAGCCAATTAAATTTTGAACGTGATACTGCGTTTTTCTTCAAAGATGGTATTCAAACTCTTGAGCCACAAATTCAGTACTTGTATACGCCAAATAAAGACCAATCAAATATTGGCCTTTACGATACGGCAAAATTACAAGATGACTTTTTTGGTTTATTTAGAGACCGTCGTTTCTCAAGTATCGACCGTATTGCTACTGCGAACCAATTTACGTTAGGTGCGACTACTCGCTTATTTAGCAATGAAAACGAAGAAGTATTTAATTTCAGCGCAGGCCAAATCTTCTATTTAAGTGATGATGCCAAGCCTACATCACAAGGTATTAATGTTGATACTAACTACAATGCCTTGTTCGCAGCGCAAACCATGTTACATTGGCACCGTCGCTGGTATCTATCAGGTGGTATTCAATACGACACTGATGGTAAAGAAATTATTCAATCAAATATCACCTTAGATTATAAAGGTGACGATAAACAGCTCGTGCAATTGAACCATCGCTATGCAAATGATGTCTCAGGCAATACAATCGAGCAAGTTGGTCTATTTACCAGCATTCCGCTATCGCAAGATTGGCAGTTTGTTGGCAGCTATCACCGCGATTTAGAAAGTGGTCGTAGCATTGAGGTTTTCAGCGGTCTTCAGTATGAATCGTGCTGTTGGGCGTTTCAAATCACAGGCCGTCGTCAAATCGAAACTGATTTAAACCAGGCGATTGGTCAAGAGCAAGCAACCTTTGATACCAGTATTGGCTTCAATATCGTATTAAAAGGGCTTGGTAGTAAAAGCCGTTATGATGCACAAAAATTATTACAACAAGGTATTTTTGGCTATCGTAGACCGTATTTTCTTAATAACTAGTACCGCAGTACTATTAGCAAGAGTATTAGAAAAAGTATGAATTTAAAAAAATTATTTGCATCTGCATTATTAACAGTTGGCCTTTGCCAAAGCGTTTTCGCAAAACCTGTCGAAATTGACAAAGTCGTTGGTGTAGTTAACCAAGGTGTTATTTTACAAAGTGAAGTAGACACCATTATCAATCGCGTAAAAACTCAAGCGCAAGAGCAAGGTCAGCAATTACCTTCTGATGATACGCTTCGCATTCAAGCAATCGAGCGTTTAGTAAACCAAACTCTGATGATGCAACTTGCTGAGCGCATGGGTTTAGAAATCTCTGACTCTCAGTTAGACCAAACACTTGAAAATATGGCTCGTGAGCAAGGCGGTACAATCGCTGATTTACGTCGCACTATAGAGGCATCAGGCGAGAGCTACCCAGCATACCGTGAAGAAATTCGTAAAGAAATCACCACGCAACAAGTAATGCGTGCGAACGTTGACCGCCGTATTTACATTAGCCCACAAGAAATCGATAACCTTCTTAAAATCATGGAAACTCAAGGCAAGAATGCCGAAGAGTATGATATTGGTCATATCTTGATTGATATCCCAAGTGATGCAACAGCTGATGAAATCACCAGTGCTAAAACACGTGCAGATAAAGTTATCGAGTTTTTAAAAGAAGGCAAAGAGTTCAAGCGTATCGCTATTTCATCTTCTAGCGGTTCAAAAGCCCTTGAAGGTGGTCAGCTAGGTTGGATGAGCATCAACGAAATGCCATCACTATTTGCAGAAGCGGTAAAAGGCCATAAAAAAGACGATATCGTTGGCCCGCTTCGTTCAGGTGCTGGTTTCCACATCATTAAAGTGCAAGATGTTCGTGGTCGCCAAGTTGTTGAAACAACAGAGGTTCGTTCACGTCACATCTTAATTAAGCCTTCTATCATCTTAAGCGAAGAAAAAGCGCGTGACATGCTAAAAGGTTTTGCTAAAGAGCTACGTGAAGGTAAAGCTGACTTTGGTGAACTTGCTAAAGAATACTCTGAAGACCCGGGTTCTGCATTAAAAGGGGGTGAGTACGATTGGACTGATCCAAGCACCTATGTACCAGAATTTAAAAATACCCTGCTTTCTCTAGATAAAAATGAAATCAGTGAGCCATTCAGAACACAGTTTGGTTGGCACATTGTACAGCTACTTGATAAGCGTGTAGCTGATAAAACAGAGCAAGCTAAGCGTAACCGCGCTCACCAACTACTGTTTAATCGTAAATTTAAAGAAGAAAGTTTCAACTGGCAGCAAGAAATGCGTGAACAAGCGCACGTTGATATTTTCCCAACAGAATAAAAATTATGACCATTAGAATTGCAATTACCCCAGGTGAGCCAGCCGGTATTGGCCCTGATTTACTTATCAAGTTAGCCCAGCACCAGTGGGATGCCCAACTGGTGGTGATTGCTGATGGCGCGCTGTTAAAACAGCGCGCTAAATTGCTTGGTTTAGATATTAATTTAATTGACTTCGATGACAGCCAAGCCCCAAGCATTGCCCCTGCAGGCAGCGTTTACTTACATCAAGTAGATTTAGGCTCTGACGTTGAAGTGGGCGTACTTAATGACGCCAATGGTCAATACGTGCTGGATACACTACGTATCGCCAGTGAAAAAAATATGGATGGTACCTTTGCCGCTGTTGTTACAGGCCCTGTGCATAAGGGGATTATCAACAAAGCAGGTATCTCATTCAGCGGCCACACTGAGTATTTTGCACAGCAATCGAATACTGCCGATGTAGTGATGTTGTTAGCTACAAAAGGCTTACGCGTGGCGCTTGTTACAACGCATATACCGCTTGCTTATGTATCGCGCGCAATCACCGTTGAGCGTTTAAGTAAAGTTGCCACTATTTTAAACCATGACTTACAAACTAAGTTTGGTATTGAAAAACCGCGTATCCTCGTCTGTGGTCTAAATCCACATGCTGGCGAAGATGGTCATTTAGGCACTGAAGAAATTGATACCATAGCGCCAACTTTAGAGCTGTTAAATAATCAAGGCATGAACTTAATTGGACCATTGCCTGCTGACACCTTGTTCCAAGATAAATACCTTTCGCAAGCAGATGCAGTGCTTGCAATGTATCACGATCAGGGATTACCTGTGCTAAAATACAAAGGTTTCGGCAATTCGGTCAACATCACCCTTGGCCTGCCATTTATTCGCACCTCTGTAGATCACGGTACGGCTCTCGATTTAGCCGGCACAGGTACTGCTGATGTAGGTAGTTTTGAATTAGCGATCCGCGAAGCAATTAAGCTCGCCCATGAAAAAGCACAGAATCAATGACAGATAAAGTACATTTAGGACACCGCGCGCGTAAGCGTTTTGGTCAAAACTTTTTAAACGATGACATGATCATCGACAAAATCGTCACGGCTATCGATCCTAAACCTGAAGACAATTTAGTAGAAATCGGCCCGGGTCTTGGTGCAATCACTGAGCCAGTCGCTGATTTAAGTGGCCACCTAACAGTTGTTGAGCTAGATAAAGACTTAGCAGAACGTTTAACGAGCCACCCATTCTTAGGGCCAAAGTTAACAGTGCATCAAGGCGATGCAATGAAATTCGATTTTAGCTCTTTGATCAAGTCTGACGAAAAGTTAAAGATTTTTGGTAACTTACCATACAACGTTTCGACTCCGCTGCTATTCCATTTATTTGAGTTCGCAGATAACGTAGAGCACATGCACTTTATGCTGCAAAAAGAAGTGGTCAAACGTATGGTCGCAGGCCCGGGCAGTAAAGCATTTGGTCGCTTAAGTGTAATGACGCAATATTACTGTCACGCAATGCCAGTGATTGATGTGCCGCCAGAGTGCTTTAAACCAGCACCTAAAGTAGATTCAGCGGTTATTCGCTTGATCCCTAAAAAGCCTGAGCAACGTTCAGCTAAAAGCACGAAGTTACTAAACACGGTATGTTTAGAAGCCTTTAATCAACGCCGTAAGACTCTGCGTAATAGTTTATCTAACTTACTTACAGCTGAAGAACTAACAAGCATCGGCATTGATATCACTCTGCGTGCTGAAAGCCTGTCTTTACAACAATTTATTGATATAGCTAATTGGATTTATGACAACAAGCAGTAATTTAGGTTCTCCAATTAAGGTGTCGGTTGAGACCTTCTATGTAGAAGGTCAATCAGAGCCTGAACAAGATAAATACGTTTTTGCTTACTCAATCACCATAAAAAACCACAGTTTATGCAGTGCTAAGCTATTGAGTCGTTACTGGTTAATTACCGATGCCAACGGTAAAGAAGTGGAAGTACAAGGTGAAGGGGTTGTGGGTGAAACACCTACCATTGCCCCAGGTGAAAGCTACAAATACACCAGTGGTGCAGTGCTTGATACTCCTGTTGGGACGATGCAAGGCCATTACACCATGCGTAACGAATTTGGCACTGAGTTTGAAGCGCCAATCGAGGTGTTTCGTTTAGCTCGTCCAAACATATTGCATTAGGTAATAATGGCTAACTACGCAATTGGTGACTTACAAGGCTGTTATAGTGAATTTGATGCGTTACTAAAACGTGTCAACTTCAACCCAAGCCAAGATCACCTTTACTTAGTTGGCGATATTGTTGCTCGAGGCCCTGATTCACTCGCTTGCCTCGAGCGCCTTCATACTATGCAAGGCAGTGTAACTATTACTCTTGGTAATCATGATTTACACCTAATTGCTTGTCATTATCTAAATAAACCAGCAAATCCAAAAGATAAGCTTGCTGGTGTTTTTGACAGCCCAAAGCTCCCTGAATATATTCACTTTTTGCAACAACAACCATTAGCGATTTGGCTTGAACGCTATGACATGCTGATAAGCCATGCTGGCTTAAATCCAAATTGGTCAATAAAAAAAGCATTAAAACGCGCTCGCTTTGCCGAAAGTTGCTACCAAGGTAGTGATGCCTATCATTACTTTGCCAATATGTATGAACCCCACCCATTAGAATGGCAATCAACGCTACCTAACGAGGCTAAATTTCGTTATATCGTTAATTACTTCACGCGCATGCGCTTCGTTAATTTGCTTGGTGAACTCGATTTCAGCAATAAAACCAGCATTAGTGAAGATAGCTCAATAATCCCTTGGTTTGAGCATCCGAGTATAAGTAAGCTCAAGCAACAGATCACATTTGGTCATTGGGCTGCTTTAGAAGGTAAAGTTAAAGCCGAAAATATTCATGCCCTCGACACTGGCTGTGTATGGGGAGGCGCGATGACCCTCATGGAACTCAGCAAAAAAGACTGTTTTGTCGAAAAATCCCACTCTTTTATCTAAATAAACTGAAAAATAGCTGAACATCTGTTAGATTTATAACAATTAAAGTTAATTTAATTTTAAGCTAATTAAATTTAAATACTTAACTAATTGGCAACCTTGCCGATAAGTGTTGATTAGTACTATTTTCTGGAATTACATATGAACTTGACCGTTAGACAGCGTATTTGGGGTGGCTTTATTGTTATTACGTTACTCCTGCTATTTATTGGTGGTAACTCGTTGATCAGAATTACCAACATTGATCAATCGACACAGCGAGTTAATCAGCTGTCATTACCGGCCCTCGACAAAAGTTATGAGTTGCAGGTTGAATTCATCCTGATGAGTAAATCAGCGCAAGCTAGTTTTTACACTACATCACAAGATGAATTAGCAACTATTCGCAAGAACTTTACCGAACAGAAAAAGCGTTACGATAGCTCTTATCAAGACCTACAACAAATAGTGAGTAACGACCCTAAATTAAAACAAAGCAGTCAAGAAGTTGAGCAAACTTATAAGCGCTTTGCCAAGTCTGTCGATAACCTTTTTAAGGATAAACAAACTCAACTTGAACTTAACAATACGCTGCGCACCCAGCTTGAAGATATTGAGATCAGCGCAGAAGATGCTAACTCTGTTGTGCTTGACATCATTGATATTGATGGTCTTGAAGAGAACCATTCACGTGCCTACCAAGCTGCTAACAACATGGAAAACAACTTCCAGTCGGTAGTGACTAACAGTACCGATATGCTAACGGTTAAAACTCTTAACACGTTAGATATCGTGAAAAACGAACAAGTTTATTACTTAGAAGAAGTTGAGCGCAGCCTTGGCCTTATTCGCCCAGCTATCATTGAAAGTAATGCTGATTTATATAATGACCTAAACAGTTATGTTGAAAACCTTGTAAATAACGTACGTGGCAACAACAGCCTATCAGCAAATAAAAAGCGTTTAATTGATGCAATTGCACAAACTCAAGCTGAACTTGCAAATGCAGAGAAATCAACGACTGAAGCCCTAAAACAACTTAAAGAGCTTGTTGACCAAGCAACTGTACTTGCTTTTGACTTACAGCAAGATGTAAGTGGTAACGTATCTACAGCAACCATCTGGACTTGGATTGCCATGGTTATCGCCACTTTAATTGCAATTGCTGTTGCAGCAATTACTGTTAGCCGTATTACTAAACCACTTTCTGAAGTAAACCGTATTCTTGATATTGTTGCTAGCGGCGATATGACTCAACGCCTAGACGACTCTGCTAAAGACGAGTTTGGTGAGCTATCACGTAGTTGTAATACGCTAATCGAAAGTTTACGTACGCTTATTCAAGGCATTATCTCTCGCTCTACACAGCTTGCAGCTGCATCTGAAGAAACTTCAGCAATCACTGAAGAATCAAGCCAAGCTATTCGTAATCAACAAGCGCAAGTAGAACAAGCTGCTACAGCAACCACGGAAATGAGCAGCACATCACAAGCGGTAAGCAGCAGTGCTCAACAGGCACTTAGTGAAATCAAGAACGCAGATAAAGAAGCTGACCGTGTTAAAGGTATTTCTTCGCAAAACAAAGCGACTATTGAACAACTTGCTCGTGAAGTTGATGATGCATCACAAGTTATCAATAAGCTACACAAAGATAGCGCATCAATTGGTGGCATCTTAGATGTTATTCGTGGCATTGCAGAGCAAACTAACCTACTTGCACTGAATGCTGCAATTGAAGCAGCCCGTGCCGGTGAACAAGGTCGAGGCTTCGCTGTTGTAGCTGACGAAGTACGCTCTCTAGCGAGTAAGACTCAAGAATCGACGCAAGAGATCCAAGCTATGATTGAATCGCTTCAGGTTGGTGCAGAGGCTGCTGTATCGGCAATGTCGAAAGGTAAGCAACAGGCTGAGTCTTGTGTTGAGCAATCAGACCTTGCCAACACAGCCCTTGACTCAATCACAGCAGCCGTTGCACAAGCGCATAATGTAAGTGAAGAGATCTCGACAGCCGCTCACGAACAGCAACAAGTATCGCAAGAAATTAGTGAACGCTTAGAGTCAATTGTGGCAATTGCAGAGCAAACAGCTGAGGGCGCAAACCAAACCAATATTTCAAGTTCAGAAGTTGCTAAGTTAGCCGAAGAACTACGTTTATCGGTAGACGCGTTTAAAGTTTAAGAAGCTGTAAACGAGTTACGAGTTAACAAAGATAGAAGCCGTGTTTGTGAAAACAAACACGGTTTTTTGTATGTATTCACTTTATAAGGTGTTATTCAGGCACAAAAAAACCGCAACGAGTGCGGTTTCTTAAATTCTATTGGCGTTTCAATTAAAGGCCTGCGCGGTCTTTAATAACAGCGATTAGTGGAGAACCACCGTGGCCGTTTGATTCTGCCCATGCGATGTCTGCACCGTCTGCTAAAGAGCTTTTAGATAAGTTCTTAACGATGTATTCACCAGCATCCGCAGCGCCGCTTTCAATTGCATGACGAAGCATATTGTTGCCGTTACATTTTACAGCATCAAAGATGTTACGAATTTTCACACGTGAGCTTTTAAGCTTACTACGTAAACGGTTTTTATCATCAGCTGCGATGTACTCACAGATAGAAACCGCTAATTGATCATCAGCTTTTGCTGGTGCTGTATACGCAACTGACGCTGAAACAACAGCCGCTGCAAGTAACATATTTGGTAACTTCATCATATTTTGCCCTTATGTAATACTTTCTTCTTACCAAGATTGTGTAATATTGTACCAACTAATTAATTTTACCGCAATAATGTTACGAGTTTTTATACAGGGTTACAAAAGTATACGAGTAAGGGTTTTTGTTATCAGGCTGATGCTTTTCTTGCTCGGCAACTGTCCAATTAGCAACACTTTCGTAATCTGGAAACTGCGTATCACCGGCCACTTCAAGGTCGATGAATGTTAAGTATAGACGATCTGCTTGAGATAGAAATTGTTCGTATATATTTCCGCCACCTATAATCATTACTTCTTCAACATCAGCAACCAATTCCAGCGCAGCCTCTGGTGAAGTAACCACCTCAATACCTTCAGCTGTGTAATCAGCATTACGCGTGATAATAATATTTTGACGACCTGGTAAAGGCCGACCTATTGATTCAAATGTTTTACGGCCCATGATCACAGGCTTTGCCATGGTTACTTTTTTAAAGTGTTGCAGATCGGCGGGTAAATGCCATGGCATTTGGTTGTCTTGGCCAATTACTCGGTTATTTGCCATAGCAGCAATCATTGAAATTTTCACACTAAACCTTAATACTTTTTTCTTATTAATAAAAAAGGAGCGCATGGCTCCTTTTCAGTTTTAAAATTTTATCGCTGGTAGATAACTTCTACATCGTAGTCATCATCATCCCAGTCGTCATCCCAATCATCATCGTCTTGAGATGTTGCTTTCTGATGATAAGTATCCCACTTAAACTCAACTTCTTCTTTCTCTTCTTCAGCGAATTTCTCTTTCGGCATACTATCAAGTAGCGCCATGATATCATGACATAGTGCTTGGGTATTTTGCTTATTTGCAGCAGAGATACGGTAAACATTAACCTCTTCACCTAGCTCTTCGGCAATTTCATTACACAGCGCTTCAGCTTCATCTTCTGGTAATAGGTCAATTTTGTTAAATACTAACCAGCGCGGCTTTTCAGCAAGCTTAGGACTATATTGGTGTAGCTCATTAATAATCGCAAAGGCATTATCAACCGGATTTGTGCCATCAACAGGCATAACATCAATGATATGCAGTAATACACGACAACGCTCTAAGTGCTTTAAGAAGCGAATACCAAGGCCTGCACCATCTGAAGCCCCTTCGATTAGACCTGGAATATCAGCAATTACAAATGACTTATTCGCATCTGGGCGTACTACACCAAGATTAGGAATAAGCGTCGTAAACGGGTAATCTGCCACTTTTGGTTTAGCTGCAGAAACACTGCGGATAAACGTTGATTTACCAGCATTTGGTAAACCAAGTAAGCCAACATCAGCAAGTAGCATTAGCTCTAAGCGTAAGCTGCGAACTTCACCAGGTGTACCTAGTGTTTTTTGACGTGGCGCACGGTTTGTACTTGATTTAAAACGTGCGTTCCCCAAGCCATGGAAACCACCTTTTGCAACAACAACCTTTTGACCATGCTGGGTCAAATCACCTAATGACTCTTCAGTATCAACATCAATGATACGTGTACCAACAGGCACCTTAAGCGTTAAATCAGCGCCTTTTTTACCAGTCATGTTGCGGCTTTGGCCATTTGTGCCGCGCTCTGCTTTATGAAAACGCTCAAATTGGTAATCAATTAACGTATTTAAGTTTTCATCGGCTTGTAGATAAACGCTGCCGCCATCGCCGCCGTCGCCGCCATCAGGACCGCCATCTGGTACATATTTTTCACGTCGGAAAGATACGACACCGCTGCCGCCATCACCCGCGTCACAACGAATTTCTACTTCATCTACAAACTTCATGATTACTCACTTTAAGATTGGCTTGTTAATAACTCTATTATATACCTAAGTGCCTTATTCAGCACCCAATGCCAAGGCGCTTAGGTATATATTTATGAGCCTTAAAACAAAAAACCCCGCAAAGGCGGGGTTTTTCAAATATCGAGATGATTACTCAGCTACGATATTTACGTATTTACGGTTTAAAGGACCTTTCTGTTCGAATTGAACTTTACCATCTGCTTTTGCGAAGATAGTGTGGTCTTTACCGATACCTACGTTTGCGCCAGCGTGGAAACGAGTACCACGTTGACGAACAATGATGCTACCCGCTAGAACTGATTCGCCACCAAAACGCTTAACACCTAGGCGTTTGCTTTCTGAATCGCGACCGTTACGAGTACTACCAGCTGCTTTTTTATGTGCCATTTCTCAGTACCTCTAATTAAGCGCTAATGCCAGTGATTTTAACTTCAGTGAACCATTGACGATGGCCCATTTGCTTACGAGAATGCTTACGACGTCTAAATTTAACAATCTTAACTTTCTCACCGCGACCGTGTGAAACAACCTCAGCTGTTACTTTACCACCGTTTACGAACGGTACACCGATCTCGATTTTCTCACCATCAGCAACTAAAAGTACTGAATCAAATTCAACTGCTGCACCAGTTTCAACGTCTAATTTCTCAAGACGAATTGTTTGACCTTCAGTCACACGGTGCTGTTTACCACCACTTTGGAAAACCGCGTACATAATTAACTCCGTCTGTGCGCCCTCAAATCGACGCAACTAAAATATTCTTCAATAGGGCGCGAAGTTTACGCTAATGTGCAAAAACTAGCAAGCCTCTTTTTCGATAAAATGAATAAAAAATAGCTGCATTGAGAGCAATTCAATATTTTCCCCTATTCTATCCTAAAAACACCACATGCCAAGCGGTTTTTACGATCTCATGACAATTAAATTACGCTAATAATACGCACCTTGAAAATTCAAAAAGCTGATCACTTATTAATCAAGACTATAAATTTATCTTGGCTAAATTGATCTCAAATAAAAAACTTTACAGTGTTTTTTTACTGAATCATCACAAAATATCGAGCAAGCGCTTTTTTTGTTGTACAATCAGCCCCGTATACCCATAAATATTGGCTCGGAGATCAATGGATATAAAAGCTATCCAGACGTTAATCGAAAATGAAATGGATGACGTCAATCAACTTATACATGCCCAAATGCGCTCAGATGTCGCATTGGTTAACCAACTCGGTTTATACATAGTAAACAGTGGCGGTAAACGCGTTCGTCCTATGTTGGCCATTTTAGCGGCAAAAGCACTTGGTTATGAGGGCAAAGACCATATTACGCTTGCCACTATCATCGAATTTATTCATACCGCAACTTTATTGCATGACGACGTTGTCGACGAGTCACATTTGCGCCGTGGTACGCCTACAGCCAACGCAGAGTTTGGTAATGCAGCGAGCGTTTTGGTGGGTGACTTTATCTATACACGTTCATTTCAGCTTATGGTTGGCCTAGGTAAAATGCCAATCATGCAAATTTTAGCTGATGCAACCAATGTCATCGCTGAAGGTGAAGTATTACAGCTAATGAATTGTAATGACCCTGACACGACAGAACAAAGCTATATGCAGGTTATTTACAGCAAAACGGCAAAATTGTTCGAAGCTGCAACCGGCCTTGCTGCAATTATTACCGAGCAAGACGAACAAACCCTTGAAGCATTAAACTTATACGGTATGCATCTTGGCACTGCATTCCAATTAGTGGATGATGTTCTAGATTACAATGCTGATGCCGAGCAACTTGGTAAAAACATTGGCGATGATTTAGCTGAAGGTAAACCTACCCTACCGCTTATCTACGCAATGCAAAAAGGCACACCAGAGCAAGTTAAGCTAGTACGCGAAGCAATTGAACTTGGTAATGGTATGGAGCACTTAGAGAGCATTCTAGCGGCATTAGCTGACACTAAGGCCCTTGAGTTTGCAATGCAAAAAGCTGAGCAAGAAGCTGACAAAGCAATTGCTTGTATTGCGTTCTTACCAGATACACCGTACAAACAAGCCTTAGAGAGTTTGGCCCGTATCGCCGTTGCCCGCGATCACTAAACGCTATTTATTCGAGCCATTAAAAAAGCCTGCATTTGCAGGCTTTTTTGTTTTCGGCGATTTAAAAAATCGCCTATCATCTGTCGGAATTAACCGTTGATGAAATCAACACCTTCTTGGATGTCTTTGTTAAGTGTAGCTAGCATGTCGTTTTTAGCTTGCTCTTCGAATGCACTTAACTCACCGTAAGAAAGGATTTCTTCAACGCCGTTTTTACCTAGACGAACTGGGTGTGCGAAGTATGCTGCGTCACCGTTTTCAACTGCAACGTATGCGTAATCAACTACTTCTTCACCTTGTAAGCCTTTAACTAAAGACATACAGAAGCGTGCTGCAGCAGCACCCATTGAAAGAGTCGCTGAACCGCCACCCGCTTTAGCGTTAACAACTTCAGTACCAGCGTTTTGGATACGTGGAGTTAATGCTGCAACTTCTTCGTCAGTGAAAGTAACACCTTCAACTTGAGATAGAAGAGGAAGAATTGTAGTACCTGAGTGACCGCCGATCACTGGAACTTTAACATCAGTTGCGCTTAAACCTTTAAGTTCAGCAACAAATGCTTCTGAACGGATCACGTCAAGCGTTGTGATACCGAATACACGGTTAGCATCGTAAGTACCCGCTTTTTTGAATACTTCAGCAACGATTGGCACAGTGCCGTTTACTGGGTTAGTGATGATACCTACTAACGCTTTAGGACAGTTTTTAACGATGCCTTCAGCTAATGTTTTGATGATACCTGCGTTTACGTTGAAAAGGTCCGCACGGTCCATGCCTGGCTTACGTGGCATACCCGCTGGGATAAGAACGATATCACAACCAGCTAATGCTGCGTCTAGGCTGTCAGCACCAAAGCCTTCAACTTTAACGTCTGTTGGGATGTGAGAAAGATCAACCGCTACACCAGGAACAACAGGGGCAACATCGTATAACGATAATTCAGAACCTGCAGGTAAACTTGTTTTTAATAATAAAGACAATGCTTGGCCGATACCGCCAGCTGCGCCTAAAACAGCAACTTTCATTGGAATTCTCCGTAATTTGAGGTAGGAAATATTTGTGGCCCTAAAGATAATGAAATTAGCGACTAAAAACAAATTTATCCTGCTTATTTCGCGTATAATTTCGACCATAGTTGTAAACTTGGCTGTAAAGACACAGCATTTTGGACGACTTTGTAAACTAATACTGCATAAATATGCAGAGTTGTGTAGAATTACCTTACATTTTATGAATAAAGAAACGGCAACATGCAACCACAAGACAAACAAGAAGCACTGATCAAAGCGTTTAAAGCGCTATTAAAAGAAGAAAACTTCGGCTCACAAGGTGAGATTGTCGAAGCATTAAAAGAGCAAGGCTTTGATAATATTAGTCAAAGTAAAGTCTCTCGCATGTTAAGCAAGTTCGGTGCAGTACGTACTCGTAATGCAAAACAAGAAATGGTCTATTGTTTACCGGCTGAAATGGGTGTGCCAACAGCGAAAAGCCCACTGCGTCAGCTTGTTATTGATATTATGCATAACGAAATGATGATTATTATTCGCACCAGTCCAGGCGCAGCACAATTAATTGCTCGTTTACTTGATTCACTCGGTAAAGCAGATGGCGTACTAGGTACCATTGCAGGCGACGACACTATTTTTATCGCCCCTGCGAAGATTTCTGAAATCGATGTAACGCTTGATCGCGTACGCACTTTATTCGATACCGTTTAAAGTTGCTTTAAGAAGTTTACAGACGGGGCGAAAAACGCAGATCCCATATCGGCTTGAGTAAAATCGAGCCAATGATCATAGCAATCGCCCTGCCCCAAGCGACTCTTTAATACCTGCTCAAACGCATCCCCTTGCGCAGCACACGAAACCATTAAAATTCCCTGCTTATGCACATCACCAAATGGCATGCTTTGGTTTAGCAAAAGTGGCTGGCCATGCTCATCTTTTAATTCACTACGAACCGCATGACTGGTTTCTACAGCAGGCACAATCAAGGTATTATCTAGACGCGTGCGCCCCATGATTTGCTCTTGCTCAGACAACGATAAATGCTGCCAGACACTCAAATCATGCACAAAGCGCTGAACATGAATATAACTGCCTTGGTCTTCAAAATGACCCGGTTTATCGATAAGTGCTGTACTACGTTTTTGACGGCCATGGGGTGTATCGCCTGCATAAATGAAGCCGTTAAAATCACGTCCATCTAAAAACCGAAAATTACGGACCTGCTCCACCAGCTCAACATCCGGTGTTAATAATTTTAGAATTTGCAGAGCAAATAGATGGTTTACATCTTCACGGTCTGAACGAATTTGCACAAACAAGTCAAATGGCTGCGCACTAATCACATGCTCACTATGAGTCACATTCGGAAAGCTTTGCAATTGGCTAGGGATAAACTCGGGCAGAATATGCGGCCAATACTGAGCGCCAAGGGCAACCACACACGATAGCATGGCTTCTGAGAACTGATCAGCAAACTCATCTTGAATGACGCTAACGCGTTTTAGTTTTTTACGTAATGACTCATCATGGCCATCGTAAACATTAAAAAACAGGTGCAAACCATGTAAGTTTGCTTCAGCACAAATCCCAGATTGCGCTTGCGCCATAGTGAATCCTTAGCTTCTCGTTATTTGCACAAAGCCAAGGATTCAAGATTGTTATTTATTACTAATCATGAAAAAAATTGACTGTGTGCGGCATTATTTTTATTTTTACAGGCTGCTCAACAGCTAACACGCGGTCTTGCTCTGCAGCAACTTCACACTCTTGCCCTGCAATATTGATACGATAAACATAACGCGTACCGATAAAGCGCCTGTGCAAGATAGTTAAACTGTTTGCGTCACTGTGCGCAGCTTCACACAACTGAATATGATGCGGCCTTATATACACTTGGCCTTGCTGACAATCTGCATTGTTCGCCGTCAAAGAGTGAACCACACCAAACGCCGTCTCATATTCAGTTGGCGTTAATACTTTTGCCGTTAAGTATATGCCCGTACCAAGAAACTCTGCAACCACCTTTGAGTTAGGTTGGCTAAATAACTGCTCAGGAGAGCCTTGTTGGGCGATTTTTCCACCATGCATAACCGCAAGCGTGTCGGCAAACGCGAAAGCTTCTTCCTTCGAGTGAGTAACAAATACCGCAGAAACCTGCTGATCTTTAATAATGCGACGTATATCGGCAATAAGCTCAAAACGCACTTGTGTATCAATATTCGAAAATGGCTCATCAAGTAGTAATAAACTTGGTTTGTAAGCAAGTGCACGGGCTATTGCCACTCGTTGCTGCTGTCCACCAGAAAGCTGATGCGGATATCGCTGTGCACAACCATCGAGTTTAACAAGGCTAAGCATTTCATCTACACGCTCGCGCTTTTGCGCTTTACTCATATTGCTTAGGCCAAACGCAATGTTGTCGCTTACCGTTAAATGAGGAAACAACGCATAGTCTTGGAACATCATGCCAATATTACGTCTTTCCGGTGCAACAAACAGCCCACTATCGTTAACCACTTTTGAATCAATACTCATATAGCCTTGCTCAGGCTGTAAAATCCCGGCAATTGCCTTTAAGGTAGTAGTTTTGCCGCAGCCACTTGCGCCAAGCAAACAGACGATTTCATCTTGTTCAACATTGAGGTTTAGTTCACTCAACACCTGAGTCGCATTGTACTGATAAGCTAAGTCTTTAATTATCAAATGACTCATGAGTGATTTTGCTCCATCGAACGATTAACGAAATACAAAGGGATTAACCCAACTAACACGATAAACAAGGCTGAAATTGACGCAAGCTCCAATTGCTCATCACTAACATATTGAAAAACATGAGTTGCCAGGGTTTCAAAATTAAAAGGTCTGAGTAATAAAGCCGCAGGTAACTCTTTCATGCATTCAATAAACACTAACAAGCCAGCTGTTAGAATGCCGCGTTTTAATAGCGGTAAATGTACTCGCCAAAGGGTTTGTAAGGGCCCTTTGCCCATTGATTGACTGGCCATATCTAGCGATGGGCTAATACGTAAAAAACTGCTTTCAAGCGCGCCATTCGCAATCGCATAAAAACGAACAACATAAGCAAAAATCATCGCAAATAAAGTGCCGCTCAAAAGTAATCCTGGTGATAAACCAAAAGGCTCAAGCCAATTGTTTAACGCATCATCCAGCTGAGTTAATGGTAGTAATACGGCAATAGCTAACACAGTACCAGGTAAGGCGTAGCCAGTACTTGCTAAACGTCCTGGGATCAAAGGGTAAGCTTGTTTCGCAATGCGCTGATAAAACAATACCAATAAGCTCAATAGGATAGTTGCAATGCTCACCACAACAGCCACTTTAAAACTTTGCCAAGCGTAATTAAAAAATGCCCCATTCCATGCTTCATCTGCATAGACAATGGCGTATTTAACTAACACCCCAACCGGTAGGATAAAAGCCAATACCAGCACAACTGTGCAAGCCAAGCTTGCAGCCCATGCGGCACTGCCTTTTAAGCGATACAAGGTTGCACTGTTAACGCTTGACTGACGTTCATACACAGCTTGATTGCGACGACTAAAGCGTTCAACCATAATGGTTAAAAACAAAATCAATAACATGATACCTGAAATTTTCGCCGCTGCCGTTAATGAGTAATAGCCAAGCCACGTATCGTATACAGCGGTAGTGAGCGTACTTACAGCAAAGTAATTGACGGTAGCAAAATCAGCCATGGCCTCCATACTGATTAATGTAACCCCTGCCACAATCGCCCCACGACCAAGAGGCAAACTAACGCGTAAAAAGCTTTGTAATGGTGATAGACCCATCAGCTGACTAGCTTGTACTAGTTTAAAAGACTGCTCTCTGAGTGCCGTTTTAAAAATAAGGAATAAGTAAGGATAGAGTACCAAGGCAATCATAATAATAGCCCCAGATAATGTACGAATATCAAAAAACCAGTAATCGTCTGGTGACTGCCAACCAAACCAGTCTCGAAGGGCGATTTGTACTGGCCCAGCGTAATCTAGTAAGTCAGTATACACATAGGCGATTAGATAAGTTGGCATTGCTAATGGCAGCATTAATGCCCATTCAAATTGCTTACGCCCAGGAAACTCACAATATGCAGTTAACCAAGCTAACGGCAATGCTATTACACAGCTCAGCAGCCCTACCCCTGCAATGAGTATGAGAGTATTACGGGTATAATCCCACAGCACAGTATCGAAAAGGTGCTGAAATACATCTGAATCTCCTTGCAGAGATTCAAATAGTAAAAAGCCTAATGGCGTAACAAGCAACAGGCCAATAAGCCAGGCTATAAGCTGCCAACGCGACAGCGAAAACTTCACATGCATAAGTGGATTAATACCAGATAAAATAAAAGCTGTTAAAAAACAGCTTTTATAAAAATGTGTTACGAGAAATATCCTCGTTATAAATCAAACTTTACTTCGTCAATCAGCTTCAGTGCCACAGGGCGATATTTGCTGATCTCATCAAGAGGAAGGCTATCTTCTTTAAACTCACCCCATGATGCAACCATCTCAGATAATGCAACCCCTTGCTTTACAGGGTATTCCATATTAACTGAAGCATACATATTTTGCGCCTTATTGTCGGTCATATACTCAACCAGTTTCAAGGCATTTTCAGGGTTTTTAGCATAACGGGTCATAACAACGCCCGATACATTGATATGAGAGCCACGGTTTGTTTGGTTAGGGAAGTTAATATAAACCGCTTCAGCCCATGATTTTTGCTGCTCATCTTGCATCATTTTGCCAAAATAATAGCTGTTGCCTAACGCCAGATCGCATAAACCTTCTTTTACGGCTTTGACTTGCGCTCTGTCATTACCTTGCGGCTTACGTGCTAAATTGGCTTTTACGCCCTCAAGCCATTGCTTAGTTTTTGCTTCGCCATGGTGAGCAACCATAGAAGCAACTAAACCTAAATTGTAAGGGTGTTTACCAGATCGAGTGCAGATCTTACCTTTGTATTTTGGATCGGCTAAATCCTCGTAAGTTAATTCAGCAAGTGCACCAACACGCTCTTTTGCAGAGTAAACATTACGTACACGTTTAGTAAGTGCTATCCATTGACCGTCGGCATCACGAAAAGTGCTTGGCACATTCGCATTAACCACATCACTATTAATTGATTGCGTTAAGCCTAAATCTTCTAATTGAATCAGCGCACTAAAATTTGAGGTTAATACTAAATCAGCCTTACTGTGCTTACCTTCACGCTTTACACGCTCAATCAAACCTTTTTTGGCAAAAACCACATTAGTTTTAATACCTGTTTGCTTAGTGAAATCATCCAAAATAGGCTGAATTAAGAATGGTTGACGAAACGAGTAAATATTTACTACATCTGCAGCGAATATAGGCGCGCTTAATAATGCGCTAAGTAATACTAAGGCTGTTTTCTTCATTTTATAGCACCTAAATAGTAACAATTATCAAAATATTTTACCTAGAGTTAAGGCAAAGTGCACCCGTTTAAACTTATATTTCAATCAACCTAACTGCCATTTAGGAATTTGCATGTAAGACATATCTCACCCACATGGCAGTTATTGAGTAAAAACCACCAGCAAACACTGCACAAAACAATATAAGCACCTGAAATACAACAACATCTTTTAAATGACAATAAAATAACCAGCAGATTAAGTAAGATTTTGACCTACTCAGCTTCGCCCATTTCTCTATAATTACTTACATCAACTAAGCAAGAAGCTTAATGAGTAGATGGATAAGGAAGCATTACTCATAATACCGCGGAATAAGGTTCATTAGGAGAATAAGGAATCAAGGACAGGCTCAGGAAGAGTAACGCAATGGAGTGACAACCTACGGACAACATCAGGATGATGTGGAATGGCATGACAACAGGACGTTGTTATACAGGAAGTTCAAAAAGTGGAATAAAGGACAGGCCGTTAGGGCATCGCAATGGATTTGCAAACAAAGGGATAGTGTCAGGATGGCACGTAAGGGAGTGGTAAAGTAATTACCAGCATGGATGTAAAGGACTAACAAGGAAACAAGGCGGGATTGCCTTATATTGCACAGAACCAATAAGTAAAGTGTAATCGCATGGATTGGCAAAGTTTAGGGAGTTGATTAGATTCAATTGCAGGATGCAAAAAATTAAGAAGATTCCGCAAGCGCGACTAGAGATAGTACGCGCTTTTCTTTTGCCTAAAATTTAGTAAAGAGTTATTGCTCTGGGCGTCCCTTATTACGCTTACCTAGCAGATAAGCATCTCTAAACTTAATAAAATGTTGCTCAAGCTTTTGTGTAGCATCTTCTTCACCTGCAAGGGCAAGTACCATAATAGCCACCTCTGCGGTGCCTAACTGATGCTCATGCGGGGCAACACGTAATCGATAATCAGATAGCTTTTCAGGCGTAATTGAAAGCACAGGAAAATTATCTAGATAAGGGCTTTTACGGATCATTTTCTTTGCTTCGCGCCAAGTCCCATCTAAAAAGATAAACAATGGACGCTTACCTTCAATAGGAGTTACTTCGGTGATCACGCGCTCTTCGTCGTCAACATCGCTGGCAGGAAAAATAACCATTGGCTGATACTGAGGATTTGCCAACAAGCTTAATAAGGCTTCATCTGGATTTGTTCTATCCCACTTAAAGGCATGGTTATCTGGCACGATTTCAGCAATTAAACGGCCAGTATTTGACGGCTTAAAACTCTCATTATGGTACATAAGTAAACAGACCGCGGCATCACACTGAGCTTGCTCAACGCCTTCACAAATACAATAGTGTTCCGCTAATAAACAACGCTCACAACGCGTTAGCTTTGCTCCTCGCGCTTTAAATTCACGACGAGACTCAGTCATTTGCTGAGCACGAAGCATTAACACTGAATTATTTGAGATAGTAGCCACTGTGTATTTACCAGATAATTAAACGGCGCGTATTGTAGCTAAAAATATGGGGAATAGATATTAATCTAAGTGGTTAGTGGTTAGTGGTTAGTGGTTAGTGGTTAGTGGTTAGTGGTTAGTGGTTAGTGGTTAGTGGTTAGTGGTTAGTGGTTAAACAAGTATAATTCATTTCATGTATGACACGCTTTTGTTCAATTACAAAAAATAAAACCACTCTCTCGATCAACTAACGTCTGACATCTGATATCTAACCTCTAAAAAGCTTATTGTTAAAAACAAAAAACCCAGCCGGGGCTGGGTTTTTAAAAAGATTAGTCAAAAGAACTTACTTCTTTTTAACTGCTTTTTTGTTTGGAAGGTCAGTGATTGAACCTTCGAAGATTTCAGCAGCTAGACCGATTGATTCGTTTAATGTTGGGTGAGCGTGAATAGTTAACGCTAGGTCTTCACCGTCTGCGCCCATTTCAACTGCTAAGCCGATTTCACCAAGCATTTCACCTGCGTTGATACCAACCATAGCACCACCGATAACACGACCTGAGTCTTTATCGAAGATTAGCTTAGTTTGACCTTCAGTACGTGCTGAAGCAATTGCACGGCCAGAAGCAGCCCAAGGGAATACAGCAGTTTCGATGCTTAAGCCTTGCTCTTTTGCTTCTTTCTCAGTTACACCAACCCATGCGATTTCTGGATCTGTGTATGCGATTGAAGGAATGCACTTAGGATCGAAGAAGTGTTTCTGACCAGAGATAACTTCTGCAGCAACGTGAGCTTCGTGAACCGCTTTGTGCGCAAGCATTGGTTGACCAACGATATCACCGATAGCGAAGATGTGATCAACGTTTGTTTTAAGCTGCTTATCAACATTGATGAAACCGCGCTCATCAACGTTAACGCCTGCTTTATCAGCGTCAAGTAATTTACCGTTAGGTGTACGACCAACAGCAACAAGTACTTTATCGTAACGTACTGCGTCAGCTGGTGCGTTTTTGCCTTCGAATGAAACGTATAGACCGTCTTCTTTCGCTTCAACGCCAACAACTTTAGTAGAAAGCATTACATTGAACTTGTTCTTAACGTATTTTTGGTAGATCTTGATAACGTCTTTATCAGCTGCTGGTACTAATTGATCAGCAAACTCAACTACGTCGATTTCAGAACCTAGTGCACGGTATACAGTACCCATTTCAAGACCGATGATACCACCACCTAAAACTAGTAGCTTCTCAGGAACGTCTTTAAGCTCTAGCGCACCAGTTGAGTCAATTACACGGTCATCTTCAGGGATGAAAGGTAAGTTAACAGGTTGAGAACCCGCTGCAATAATAGCATTGTCAAAAGTGATTGTTGTTGTACCGTCTTCACCTTCAACAGCAAGTGTGTTGCTGCCAGTGAATTTACCGTAGCCGCTAACTACTTTCACTTTACGCATTTTAGCCATGCCGTCTAAGCCGCCAGTTAGTTGACCGATTACAGACTCTTTCCAATCACGGATTTTGTCTAGGTCGATTTCAGGCTTGCCAAAAGTAACGCCGTGAGATGACATTTCAGCTGCGTCATCAATCACTTTAGCTACGTGTAAAAGTGCTTTTGAAGGAATACAACCCACATTTAGACATACACCGCCTAATGTGTTGCGAGATTCTACCAATGTAACTTCTAAGCCCAAGTCAGCAGCACGGAAAGCCGCAGAATAACCACCAGGACCACCGCCTAGTACAACAACTTGAGTTTTTAATTCGTTGCTCATGCTATTACCTTAAATGTTTGAACGGGACACTGCCCCTAAGTTTAACTGCCATGTTTCTGCAAGGCAGAAAGGGAGAGCAGATATCTATACCAAGATTGTTCTATGGCAAAGATTGTATCATTGCCAATGGTAAAAATCCCAGCAAAAAACAACTTGCTGGGATTTGATTCTTATAAATTATGAGACGATTACATCACCAATTGACGAATATCGCTCATGTAGCTTGCTAGCGTCACAGTAAAGCGTGCTGCTAGTGCACCGTCAATAACCCTATGGTCGTATGACATTGATAATGGAACCATTAATTTAGGTTCAAACTCTTTGCCATTCCACTTAGGTTTCATTTCTGACTTAGATACACCCAAGATAGCAACTTCTGGTGCATTCACAATTGGCGTGAACGCTGTACCACCGATACCACCAAGGCTTGAGATTGTGAAACAACCGCCTTGCATATCAGATGAAGTTAGCTTGCCGTCACGTGCTTTCTTAGAAATATCCATTAACTCACGAGAAAGTTCAATGATGCCTTTCTTATCAACATCTTTGAACACTGGAACAACTAGACCATTTGGCGTATCAACTGCAACACCGATATTGATGTATTTCTTCAAGATTAAGCTTTCGCCGTCTTCAGACAGTGAAGAGTTAAACGTTGGGAATTCAGCTAATGCTTTCGCCGCTGCTTTCATCACAAATACAAGAGGTGTGATTTTAACACCCAGCTTTTTCTTCTCAGCAAGCGCATTTTGCTCTTTACGGAATGCTTCAAGGCTTGTGATATCAGCTTCGTCAAACTGTGTAACATGCGGGATTTGCACCCAGTTACGATGTAAGTTAGCACCTGATAACTTCTGGATACGAGAAAGTTTCTTCTCTTCGATTTCACCAAACTTAGCAAAATCAACCTTAGGCCAAGGGATAAGACCTAACTCACCGCCACCAGCATTACCTTTACCTGAAGACAGCTGACCTGACTCAACTTTCTTCACAAGGTCTTTCACGTAGTTTTGTACGTCTTCTTTCACAACACGATTCTTACGACCCGTGCCTTTTACGTTTGCTAGGTTAATACCAAACTCACGCGCTAAACGACGAACAACAGGCGATGCATGTGCATACGCTTTGTTATCTGCAAAACCTTCGTTGCTTGCAGGTGCTGATGCTGGCTTTTCAGGTGCAGGCGCTGCTTCAGCTTTTGCAGGAGCAGGAGCAGGTGCCGCTGCTGCTAGTGCACTACCCGCTACTTCAAATACAAAGACAAGTGAGCCAGTTGATACTTTATCCCCAGCAGCTACTTTGATTTCTTTAACAGTACCAGCAAATGGTGCAGGTACTTCCATTGATGCTTTATCGCCTTCAACGTTTAAGATTGATTGATCTTCTTCAACCTTGTCGCCTACAGCAACCATCACTTCGGTTACTTCAACTTCGTCACCACCGATATCAGGCACGTTAACTTCTTTAGTGCTTGATGCCGCTGCTGCCGGCGCTGCTTCAGCTGGTGCTGATTCTGCAGCAGGCGCTTCTGAACCGCTTGAAGCTGTTTCAAAAACGAAGATTAGAGAGCCCGTTTTCACTTTATCGCCAGTCGCAATTTTGATCTCTTTAACCGTACCCGCGATTGGAGCAGGTACTTCCATTGATGCTTTATCGCCTTCAACGCTTAATAAAGATTGCTCTTCTTCAACCGTGTCACCTACCGCAACCATGATTTCAGTTACTTCAACTTCATCATCGCCGATATCTGGCACAGTTACTTCCTGCACAGCAGAAGCTGCAGGCGCAGCTGCTGGAGCTGGCGCATCTTCTTTAGCCTCTGCAGGAGCCGCAGCTTGTTCTTCACCTTCGAAGATCATGATAAGTGAACCCGTCGTTACCGTATCACCTTCAGCTACTTTAATTTCTTTAACCGTACCTGCTTGTGCAGCAGGTACTTCCATTGATGCTTTGTCGCCTTCAACCGTTAATAACGATTGGTCAACCTCAACCTTATCACCAACGCTAACAAGGATTTCGGTTACTTCAACTTCATCGCCACCGATATCTGGTACATTAATTTCAATACTCATTGGAACCTCTTATGCGTATAGCGGGTTAACTTTGTTTGTGTCGATGTCGAATTTCTTGATTGCTTCAACAACTACTGACTTCTCAACTTCACCACGTTTAGCAAGCTCAGATAGTGTTGCAACCACAACATAACCAGCATTCACTTCGAAGTGACGACGTAAGTTTTCACGGCTATCAGAACGACCGTAACCATCAGTACCTAACACTTTGTAGTTGCTGCTTGGTACGAATGAACGAACTTGTTCTGCGTAGTTCTTCATGTAGTCTGTTGCTGCAACAGTCACGGCATCAGTTAATGCGTCCGTGATGTAAGCAGTCTTTTGCTCTGCTTCTGGATTAAGCATGTTGAAACGCTCAGCGTCTTGACCGTCACGAGTTAACTCATTGAATGACGTTACAGAGAATACATCTGAACCAATACCATACTCTTCGCTCAGGATTTGTGCCGCTTTACGCACTTCAATCATGATAGTACCTGAACCTAGTAACTGTACTTTCGCTTTATCGCCAGCCACAGTTTCAAGCTTATAGATACCTTTACGAATACCTTCTTCAGCGCCTTCTGGCATTGCCGGTTGATGGTAGTTTTCGTTCATTAGCGTTAGGTAATAGAACACGTTTTCTTGGTCTTCACCGTACATGCGACGGATACCGTCTTGCATGATTACCGCTACTTCGTATGCGAATGTCGGATCATAAGAAATACAGTTAGGAACCGTGTTAGCAAGAATGTGGCTGTGACCATCTTCGTGCTGTAAACCTTCACCGTTTAGTGTAGTACGACCTGCCGTAGCACCTAGTAAGAAACCACGTGCTTGTTGGTCACCGGCCATCCACGCCATATCACCTACACGTTGGAAACCAAACATTGAGTAGTAGATGTAGAATGGGATCATTGGTAAATCGTTAGTGCTGTATGATGTTGCAGCAGCAACCCATGATGACATTGCACCTAACTCGTTGATACCTTCTTGTAGTACCTGACCTGATGTTGCTTCTTTATAGTAAGAAACGATGTCACGGTCTTGCGGCGTGTAGTTTTGGCCATGTGGGTTATAAATACCGATTTGACGGAATAAACCTTCCATACCAAATGTACGCGCTTCATCAGCGATGATAGGAACGATGTTTTTACCAATGCCTTTGTCTTTTAGTAACACGTTAAGTGCACGTACAAAGCCCATTGTTGTAGAGATGTCACGTTTTTGCTCTTCAAGTAGTGGCTTAAACGCGTCAACTTCTGGCAATATTAAGCTTTCAGAAAACTTAGGAATACGCTTAGGTGTGTAACCTTGAAGCGCTTCACGGCGAGCGTGAAGATACTTGTACTCTTCAGAACCCTCTTCAAGAGTAAGATATGGTAAGTCTTTAATTTCTTCATCAGAAACTAAATCTTGTAGACCTAAACGTGAACGTAGGTGCTCAACATGAGTCATGTCCATTTTCTTAACTTGGTGCGCGATGTTTTTACCTTCAGCCGCTTCACCCATGCCGTAACCTTTTACAGTTTTAGCTAGGATCACAGTAGGACGATCTTTGGTTTCTTCCGCTTTTTTGAATGCAGCGTAAAGTTTTGAAGGCTCATGGCCACCACGCTTAAGTGCGAAGATTTCTTCATCAGTCATATCAGCAACAAGTGCTGCTGTTTCTGGGTAACGACCGAAGAAGTGCTCACGAACATATGCACCGTCTTTTGCTTTATATGTTTGGTAATCACCGTCAATCGTTTCGTTCATTAACTGCAGTAATTTACCTGATGTATCTTTAGCAAGTAGGATATCCCAACCACTACCCCATACAACTTTAATCACGTTCCAGCCTGCACCTTTGAATAGGCCTTCAAGCTCTTGAATGATCTTACCGTTACCCATTACTGGGCCATCTAAACGCTGTAAGTTACAGTTGATTAGGTAACATAAGTTATCTAGCTTCTCACGCGCAGCGAATGAGATTGCACCACGTGATTCTGGCTCATCCATTTCACCATCGCCTAAGAAAGCGTATACACGTTGGTTTTTAGTGTCTTTTAAGCCACGACCGTCTAGGTATTTTAAGAAACGAGCTTGGTAGATTGATGCAATTGGACCAAGACCCATTGATACCGTAGGGAACTGCCAGAATTCAGGCATTAACTTAGGGTGTGGGTATGAAGGAAGACCTTTACCATCAACTTCTTGACGGAAGTTGTCAAGCTGCTCAGCTGTTAAACGACCTTCAACAAATGCACGTGCATAGATACCTGGAGAAATGTGACCTTGGTAATAAACTAAATCACCACCATCTACATCGTTTGGTGCTTTGAAGAAGTGGTTAAAACATACTTCATAGAATGCAGCTGAAGACTGGTAAGAAGCCATATGGCCGCCTAAGTCTAGATCTTTTTTCGACGCTCGTAATACGATCATGATCGCATTCCAACGAATGATTGAACGGATACGACGCTCAATGTTTACGTCACCTGGGTAAGCAGGTTCTTGATCTACCGGGATGGTATTAACGTAGTTAGTGGTTGTGCCAGTAGGCATATCAACACCGTCTAAACGGGCTTGCTCTAACACTTGCTCAAGTAAGAATTGAGCACGTTCAACACCTTCTTCGCGCACAACAGACTCAAGGGCTTGTAACCACTCTTGTGTTTCTAGCGCGTCTACGTCAATTTTATTGACTTCAGACATATGGAGGTTTCCTTATGTTTAAAATACTAATTATTTTAATAAATCTTAAAATTAAGTAGTTAACTAAACTTAGCTAATCACTTGCTTAATGTTGTTTGGTGCGTCTTAAACTACGTTCAATCCGCGAATGCTCTTTGCCAGCCTCAAGTAAGGCTTCTTCGATAAAGGCTAAGTGAGCATTACTAGCAAGACGTGCTTGCTCTGGGTTTCCTTCAATAACCGCATCCATCAACAGTCGTCTATGTTCTGCGAGCTGCTGGCTGATCTGTGGTTTTTTTAACAGTACAGTTAAATTCTGTAATACATTTTGCTCTAGCAAGGCCTGCATACCACGTACTAAATGTAGCAGTACAACGTTATGAGACGCTTCTGCCACACTAAAATGAAATGCATTAATTGCTTTTGCTTTTTGCACAATGTCGTCATTAACGAGCGCAATGTTGTCAAAACTTTGTTTTACTTTTCTGAAGTCATTCGTTGTGCCGCGCATAGCTGCATAATATGCTGCAATTCCTTCAAGGGCATGACGAAATTCGAGTAAATCAAATTGTGACTCTGGATGCTTACTAATCAAATCAAAAAGCGGATCAGTGAGCCCCTCTTCAAGCTGATTTTTTACGAACGTTCCACCACCTTGGCGACGCGTTACTAACCCCTTAGCTTCTAGCTTTTGAATTGCCTCACGCAGTGAAGGTCTCGATACTTCAAATTGTTTCGCTAACTCACGCTCAGGAGGCAGCTTTTCGCCTGGCGCCAACGACCCCTCAAGAATCATATTCTCAAGTTGTTGTAAAATTACATCAGATAATTTTGCTGCTTTAATCTTTAAAGACATTTATTAACGTCCGCATTGTTATGCGCTAACCCCATAAATATCGGGTATTTAGCCTTGTGCTTTGACCAAAAAGGTAAATTGGTCATACCAAATTTGTCGCATACGTTATCAAAAACCCGTATTTCTGTCAATTTCACTACGTTCAGCGCCTAGTTACACCCTAACGTAATTCGTCTAAAGATTAAACAGTATGGATTAAAGTGGCTTTTTCTGAAGGAAAAAACAATAAAAAATAAATGGTCAGACCAGATTAAACGGCAGAACTTTTAGTGGTCAGGTATTAGATGTTAGATGAATTGAGTAGCTTTGTAGCAGCGGTTTACCCCGCATCGTTGAATTGAATGCTGAAAAATATTCGAAGTAGGATGCTCTTCAGTGCTGAAAAATTAAAACTCAATCAAAGTGCAACAGCAGAGATTCATGACTAGTAACTTTCCTACAAGCTTTACTCTTGAAACTTGCTAACTCAAACACATTCCCGGCTAAAGCCAGTCCTACATCTCGTAACTTGCTAACTTTACACGCTACGCCAAACCACCAAATAAAGTAAGTGCTGCGATGATCACTAAAAAGAATAATACATTTCTTTTTACAAGTTTCATCATACAGGTGGCTTCATAAGTACAGCCAAAATGTTGCTGCTCAATTTGCTCAGCGGCAAGTGCAGTTTGCGTAACTACTTTTCGGTTACTCACTGAAAAGTCGAGCACATACTTGAGCCAACAACTGGTACCTTTATTAAAGTTACCAATCACTAAATAACCAAAGCTTGCAACCCGAGCTGGTAACCAATCGAGCCAAAACAGTAAGCTATGTACTAGTTTAAAACGCTTAGCATAGGCAACACTGTGATCATCCCTTACTTTGTCAGCAAAAGTACGAACTAATGCGTAAAGCACCGCGCCAGGCACACCTAAAACCACAAACCAAAAAATAACTGCACAATAAAAGCGAAAATTTAACCAAGCTAAAGTTTGGCCAAAAGTCTCACCATGAGGGTCATCTTCTGTCTTCTTTTGGCCCATTTGTAACGCAAATAGGGTTGCCGCTTCTTGATCGTTGCGGGTTAACGCATTTAAGTAAGACTTATATAAAGCACGTTGCTTAGCACAACCAAAACACACCAGCAGCACAGCAACATTCACAGCTAGTTGCCAAATAATAAAATCAGAGAGTTGATAAACTAAACCTGCGGCAACGACAGGCAGCATTAACCAAATCAAAAAACCAATTGGCGAATTAAATAAGCCTTTTTCTGAGAGTTGTTTTTGCGAGTGCTTAAGGTAGGTATTGGCATAAAAACCGATTTGCCAGTAGTTAGCTCGAGCCCCTAAACGCTCAATTACCAAAGCAATAATTATTGAAATTAAGATCATGCTTTTACCTATATCCTTTAACTAAAACACTAAATCAAAATAGTATTGCCAATCAAAACTCGCACCAGGGTCAGTTTTTCTGCCCGGTGCAATATCACAGTGGCCTACAATGCGTGAACGGTTTATCTCAGGGTACTTTGCCATCAACGCCATAGTCACTAAGTGTAATGCATTATACTGGGCTTGGGTATACGCTTGGTTGTCGGTACCTTCAAGCTCAATGCCCACGCTAAAATCATTACAGCGCTCTCTGCCTTCAAACGTTGAGATACCGGCGTGCCAAGCCCTTTTCTCAAAAGGCACGTACTGAATAATTTCACCGGTACGACGAATAAAGCAATGCGCAGACACTCTTAAGCCTTTTAAATCAGTAAAGCTTTCGTGCGCCGTACAATCAATTGCCCCCATGAACAAATCATCAACATAAGGCGTTGCGAACTGCCCAGCAGGCAATGAAATATTATGAATAACAAGTAATGACACCTCGCCCTCAGGGCGCTCATCGTAATGTGTACAGGGCCTTTGTAACACATTGTTTAATTGGCCCAATTCATTTATATGCATATTAAAAACTAACGATGACAATAAAGTTAAATAGTGTAAAGGGTTAAAATCTCAGGGTCTAGTTGCTTTGATTCAATCACTTAAAGTAAGAGAAAGGATACTTTAATGTGGCCGATCTTTGTCTTCTATTAAGGGGTTAAACATAGTAAAATTTCGCCAATTTATTAATAAACAATGAGCTTTCGACATGTCAGTCCCTCACACTTTAATTAGCCAGCTGGTAAAACTCGCCCTTGATGAAGATTTAGATTACCAAAGCGCAAATGACGGTGATATTACCGCGCAACTAATTCCAGAAAACGAGCTAGCCGATGCCAAAGTAATTACTCGTGAAGACTGTGTGTTTTGTGGTAAAGACATTATTTTAGAAGTATTTAAGCAAGTCGACCCTAATGTAAACGTTGAAGTACTCGTAAATGACGGCGACAAAGTAGCGGCAAATAGTACACTATTTACAGCATCAGGCTCAGCTCGCGCAATTTTAACTGCAGAGCGCACTGCTCTTAACTTTGTACAAACACTCTCAGGTACAGCAACAACAACAGCTCATTATGTAAAAGAGCTTGAAGGAACCACCACTCAGCTACTCGACACGCGTAAAACAATTCCAGGTTTACGTGCGCTACAAAAATACGCTGTGAACTGTGGTGGTGGCGCGAATCATCGCATCGGCCTTTTTGATGCGTTCCTAATTAAAGAAAACCACATTGCAGCCTGTGGTGGTATTGATAAAGCAGTCGCTCAAGCTAAAGTAAACCACCCGACTAAACCAGTTGAAGTAGAAGTAGAATCACTTGATGAGCTTGAACAAGCGATCACAGCTGGCGCTGATATCATCATGCTTGATAACTTTACTGTAGAGCAAATTCAACAAGCAGTTGTGCTAACAGACAAGCGAGCAAAGCTTGAGGTATCAGGCAACATGACTCTTGAAACTTTAAAAGCCTATTCACAGGCCGGTGTTGACTTTATTTCAAGTGGTGCACTTACAAAAAATTTACAATCAATCGATCTTTCAATGCGATTTAACGGCTAAAATTTCTCTTGTACGTATTTAATGTTTTACCTAATTCGTTGACAAGAAAATAAAAAAAGCATTAAATACGTAAAAAGCCTGAATAGATAACAAAAAATCAATATCTTTTCAGCGCTTTTGACTATTTTGTATACGCACGTCCTGAACCTACACAAGATTGCAATCAATTCAATAAGTTCCTGCAAGGATGCGGTGTCTATAAATAGTACAAATATGTGTAACTAAGCTTATTTTACATCAAACAAAGGTAGGAAAGTTCTGAAAAACTACTTACTGAACAGGAAAATAGCTTCCAAAAACATTTATTGATGCTAAAGTAAATTTATACACGCTTAACAAGTAAAGTTTTTGCTGCTTTGTTAACATTTAAAGGTTAATAAAAGTAGTTTTAAGTAAAACTGTAAGATTTATCCTGTAAATTGAGCACTGTTTTACAACGCTGAAGTTACAGCTAAACTTACTAAATCATCATATCCTTTAGGAGAGGAACAAATGACACAACAAAAGCAACAGGGTTTCACCCTTATTGAATTAATGATTGTGGTTGCAATCATCGGTATATTGGCAGCGGTAGCACTGCCTGCTTATCAAGATTACACAAAACGCGCACACGTTAGTGAAGGTATTACACTTGGCGCTTCGGCAAAAGCAGCTGTAACTGAATATTATGTTTCTCAAGCAGCTCTACCAACAACAAACACAGCAGCTGGTTTACCAGCAGCTTCAAATATCACTGGTAATGCAGTCAATTCAGTAGCAGTTGGTGCGTCTGGTATTATTACTATTACTTATAATGATAAAGTAGCCTCTGGAACAACAATTATCCTAACCCCTACAGTAGACAATACTAAAGGGTCAATCACATGGACTTGTACTGCAGGTACTGTTGACGACAAATATAAACCAGCAAACTGTCGTTAATAACTTAATTTATATGGAAACATAAAGCCTCAGCAATTTACTGAGGCTTTTATTTAAATGAAAAATTATAAAAAAAATATACTAATTAGCTTTTCAATCGCTTTACTAACACTCGCAAATCTAATTTTCAACTCAGTTTCTTTATCAGAGCACAGTGTCAATACTGAAATTACAAAAATAGTTTATAACGCTATTACTACACCTAGGTTTCTTTTTGAGCTCTTGATCGCTTTATTCACATTAGTATTACTTCATATTTTGTTAGCTACATTCGCTACACTCATCATTACTAAATTTGCAAAAGTACCATTCATTACTCTATTAACTTGGTTAATTATATGCAGCTCAATATTAATAGGAAATAGCACACTATACCCCTTATCTTCATTTTCAATTGGAACAAACATCCCTGATTTATTATTCCCAATAACATTAGCTATTTTTCTAACTTTGTTGCTTTTATCAATTAGAAACTTAAGAAACACTTATAAAATCACTTTATTATCAATATTGATATTATTCTCTTTCTTTGAATTTGAAAGCGTAAATAATAAAGTTCATAATGAACCTGCTGAACACCCTAATATAATAGTCATAGGAGTAGATTCTTTACGCCCTGACTTTATATCTCCTGCTTTAACACCTTTTATATGGTCTCAAATAAACAAGAATGGCAAAATTAACAATGTAACTACCCCTAATGCAAGAACATTTCCATCATGGTTTTCAATTCTATCAGGAAAGCTGCCGATCAACACTGGCGCACGTTTTAACCTTACAGAAGAGAAAACTCTGGTAAAGACTGGCATGCTTCAATGGGTATTAAAAAGTCAAGGATATACAACTATATACGCCCAAGATGAAAGAAGGTTCAATAATATAGATCAGTCATATGGCTTTGAAACAATAATAGGTCCACCAGCAAATGCCGCTGAGTTTATTTTAGCAAACTTAGCAAATTTACCTCAGATGGCATTAGCTAGTAACGTTTCACTAATAAATGAAATATTCCCTTATATAAAAGCGAATAGAGCTGCCTATGTTACATATGAGCCAAGCGACTTCAATAATAAGATAAAAAAACAAATCAGTATAAGTTCTTCTCCAATATTTTTGGCGACTCATTTTACATTACCTCACTACCCATTTAAAATTAGGGTTCCATTATTCTTGCCTAATGAACAGTTAAATCCTGATGATCCATATACTTATTTATATAAGTCAATGCTTAGAGAAGCAGATTTACAGGTTTCAAGCTTAGTCAATGATCTTGATGAAGCAGGCTACTTAGATAATGCAATAGTGATCTTTTTATCTGACCATGGCGAAAGTTTCGAGCATCCATCTGATGGCCCTAAAAATGCTATACCTGAATCAAACTTCATTACTAACAGTCAAGGACATGGTACAAATGTTCTGTCGAATTCACAATTTGAAGTCCTTCTTTCAATTGCTACATTTGGCAAAGCGAAAGAATGTGATCAGATATTTACTGGTAATGATGATTACAACTATAGTTTAATTGATATAAAGCCTTCTCTGATGAAATGCTTACAACTTGATAATGATAGTGATGGTATGTCTATTGATGAAGTACCATCTAATAGACCCGTATATAGCGAAAGCTCAATTAATCCAATTGTAACTTCTAATAAAATTATTGATGAACTACAAACTATTGCTAATGGTATTTATTTCTATAAGATTAACTCTGATGGTAAATTAATAGTGAAACCTGAAATCTATCCTAAAGCACTAGAAAGCAAACAAAGAAGCATCATTAAAGGTGACTACAAATTGGCTACCTTCCCAAGTATGATGGACGATTTAATAATTGTTGATTTGAAGAATAATAAATGGTTTCCTGCTTCTCATTTTGAAAATAAAGATATAATAAAATCTATGTTTTTAGCTTTGTGTCTACAATTTAAAAAGGATGCTATTAATGGTGTCTTTAAACAATGCGAGAACCCCCATGAGTTTCTCAAGCAAATTAATATTGATTAGACTTAAAGGTTGTCAATAAAATGAATAATCCTAAAAGTACAGCAACCCAAGACACCTTTGAATGGGTTGGTGTTAATGCTAGAGGTAAAAAGCTTGAAGGTGAACTTTCTGGGCAAAGTATTGCTTTAGTAAAAGCTCAATTGCGTAAGCAAGGAATAACACCGTCAAAGGTCAAACGAAAGGCTAAACCTTTATTCGGTATAAAGTCTGTTCAAAAAATTACACCAAAAGATGTAGCCTTAATTACACGACAGATTGCAACCATGTTGATGGCAGGTGTTCCCCTCATTCAAACTATTGAGATGATAGGAAGTGGTACAAAAAATAAAAGTGTCGAAAAATTAATGGAAGGTATAGGCGATGAGGTAAAAGCGGGTGTGCCTCTTTCTCAAGCGCTTCGAAAACACCCACGCTATTTTGATGATTTATATTGCGATTTAGTGGCCTCAGGTGAGCAATCGGGCGCACTTGATAAAATATTTGACCGAGTAGCACTTTATAAAGAAAAAGCTGAAGCACTCAAATCAAAAATTAAAAAAGCCATGTTTTACCCGATTGCAGTTTTGGTTGTTGCGGTCATTGTAACTTCAATTTTGCTTATCTTCGTTGTGCCGCAATTCCAAGATATTTTTAATGGCTTTGGAGCTGAGCTTCCTGGGTTTACCTTAATGGTGATTGGTATTTCTGAGTTTATGCAGGAATATTGGTGGATAATTCTGATTGCTGTTATCGCAACTGGTTTTGCATATAAAGAAGCCCTCCTTAAGAGTAAAAAACTCAGAGATGCTAACGATAGAGCGATATTAAAACTGCCTGTTATTGGTATGATTTTGAATAAAGCAGCGGTTGCGCGCTATGCTCGCACTTTATCAACTACTTTTGCTGCTGGTGTCCCCCTCGTTGATGCACTCGACTCAGCTGCGGGTGCTTCTGGTAATGCTGTGTATCGTTATGCGATTTTAGAAATCAAAGCCGAGGTCAGTTCTGGTAATTTAATGAACTGGGCGATGCGCAATACTAAAATCTTCCCTGATATGGTCGTTCAAATGGTTGCTATTGGTGAAGAGTCGGGTTCACTTGATGGTATGCTTGCTAAAGTAGCAACGATATATGAACAAGAAGTTGATGATGCCGTTGATGGTTTATCAAGCTTACTTGAGCCCCTTATCATGGCGGTTTTAGGTGTGCTTGTTGGTGGGTTAATTGTTGCTATGTACTTGCCTATATTCCAATTAGGTTCGGTGATTTAAACATAGCTGTAAGCTGTAAGCTGTAAGCTGTAAGCTGTAAGCTGTAAGCTGTAAGCTGTAAGCTGTAAGCTGTAAGCTGTAAGCTGTAAGCTGTAAGCTGTAAGCTGTAAGCTGTAAGCTGTAAGCTGTAAGCAAAACTATAAACGCTAGTTGATTGCTTGCTACATAAAATAAATAATAAAAACGCTTCAACACAGCGAAATAATATCGGCCTGCAAATGGCCAGAAGTTAGGTACTTTAATGGAAAACTTTTTTCTTGATATAACCACTGCGATGCAAAGTCAGCAGTGGTTTTATTTTTTGACGGTGGGCTTAGTAAGCCTGTGTATTGGTAGCTTTTTGAATGTGGTGATTTATCGTTTGCCACTGATGATGAAAAGAGAATGGCAAACTGAGTGCCGTATTGTATTGGCCGATGAGCTCAATTCAAAACAGCAAACAGAACAAGCTCCCTTTAATTTAGTAAAACCTAATTCAACTTGCCCTAAATGCAAAGCACCGATTAAAGCTTGGCAAAATATCCCTGTCTTAAGTTGGCTATTGCTTAAAGGTCGCTGTGCAAATTGTCAAACACCGATTTCTGTGCGCTACCCTATTGTTGAAATGCTTACAGCGGTTTTAAGTTTAATTGTTGCTGTCGTGTTTGGACCAACTAAGCTAGCTCTTCTTTATATATTGATTACTTGGGTGTTAGTCGCTTTAACCTTTATCGATATAGATCACATGTTACTGCCTGACCAACTCACTTTGCCACTCGTTTGGCTTGCGCTGATTGCGGCCACTATGGATATTACCATTGCACCGAGCGATGCCATTACCGGCGCTGCAGTTGGCTACCTAAGCTTATGGAGTGTCTATTGGTTGTTTAAGCTTGCTACAGGTAAAGAAGGCATGGGTTATGGCGACTTTAAGCTGTTAGCCGTGTTTGGTGCGCTACTTGGCTGGCAAGATATTTTAACTATCGTGCTGCTATCAAGTGTCGTCGGTGCCATCATCGGCATTTCGCAAATCATTATTCAAGGTAAAGACAAAACTACGCCAATCCCGTTTGGGCCTTATCTTGCCATCGCAGGATGGGTCACCTTACTATGGGGTGAGCAAATTAAAAGTTATTACTTTAACTATTTAGGTTACTAATTATGGCAAACTGGGTTTTAGGGCTAACCGGTGGTATTGGCTCAGGCAAAAGTGCAGTAAGCGCCATGTTTGAAGAGCTTGGTATTCAGGTGGTTGATGCCGATATAGTTGCCAGAGAAGTCGTCGAGCCTGGCTCTGTTGGCCTTACAAAAATTAAAGCACATTTTGGTGATGAGATACTCACGAGTAACGGCACGCTTGATCGCGCAAAACTAAGGGCTATTATCTTTGCCGATGAATCACAAAAGCAATGGCTAAATAACTTATTGCACCCACTTATTCGAGAAACAATGCTGAGCCAATTAAAGCTGGCCACCAGCCACTATGTCATATTAGTTGCTCCCTTACTTTTTGAAAATGGCTTAGAAAAATACTGCAACCATACCTTATTAATTGATGTTCCGGTCGATGTACAAATAACAAGAACTACAGCCCGTGATAATGTCTCTGTAGAATTAGCTAAGCAAATTATCGCTTCACAAATGAGCAGAGCTGATAAAAAACAAAAAGCGGGTGATATTTTGGATAACAACCGCCCTCTTGAAGAAGTAAAAGCTGATGTGCAAAAGCTGCACAAAAAGTACCTAATGCACTCTCACTAGGGTATTGATTTTATTTATAGATTCTCATGAATTTGAACCCATAAAAACCAATACAAAAGTACCAAAACACATTCTAAACAACTGAGTTTTAGGTTAATTTTTTTTGCAATTTTCCTAAAATCAGACAAGACTGATGTAATAGCCTTACTTTTTCTGTTAGATTGTGGCAATAAAGGATCAATCTAGGTGCGCAATGAATATAAACTCACCGCTACTTCGAAAATTTATTACACTCGGTCGCATTGATGCAGAGACCGTAAAATCAAAGCAGCGCGAATATAACTCTACTGCAGAGCTTATTTCTAAAACATGTGGAATGGCTGGCCATGAGCTCGCAGAGCAATGTACAGACCTTTTTCGTGTGCCTTATTTTGACATCAAAGACTTTGACGTTGCGAACATTAGCGAAGAACTAGTTAAAGATAAACTAATTCGTGAGCACCACATTTTACCTCTAGTTAAAAAGGGCCGTAAGCTCTACATTGCAGCCTCAGATCCAACCGACTACGGTGCCTTTGAAAACTTTGAATTTAGTACTGGCCTTTCATGCGAAGTGGTCGTTGTTGATTACACGCAACTTGAAAACAAAATTGAGCAATTACTTGATGCCGCAGGTGGCTTACATTTAAGTGAAGATGAGTTTAAAGAGCTTGGTGAGCTTGAAACAGAAGCCCCTCGCGATTTAGCCAGCAAAGATGAAGATAAAGACGATGCCCCTATTATCGTTTACATCAATAAAATTTTGATGGACGCAATTAAAAAAGGAGCCTCGGATCTACACTTTGAACCTTATGAACACCGCTACCGTGTGCGTTTTCGCATCGATGGTATTTTGCATGAAATGGCAAGTCCACCAAATAGCTTAGCGAGCCGTTTATCTGCACGTATCAAGGTTATGTCACGACTTGATATAGCAGAAAAACGTAAACCTCAAGACGGCCGTATTAAGCTTAAAATTACTGAACGTAAAAGTATCGACTTCCGTGTCAGTACCTTGCCTACCCTTTGGGGCGAGAAAATCGTAATGCGTATTCTCGACTCATCAAGTGCTATGCTAGGTATCGATGTGCTTGGTTATGAACCTGAGCAGAAAAAACTCTACATGGACGCACTTGAGCAACCACAAGGCATGATCTTAGTAACCGGTCCAACGGGCTCTGGTAAAACGGTATCACTTTATACGGGTTTGAATATTCTTAACCAGCCAGAGCGTAATATCAGTACCGCCGAAGATCCAGTAGAGATCAACCTTGAAGGGATTAACCAAGTACAAATTAATCCAAAGGCAGATATGACCTTTGCCAATGCATTAAAGGCTTTCTTACGACAAGATCCCGATGTCGTAATGGTTGGTGAGATCCGTGACCTTGAAACCGCTGAAATAGCAATTAAAGCGGCGCAAACAGGTCACTTGGTATTATCAACTCTGCATACAAACTCTGCACCAGAAACTCTTACTCGTCTTTTAAATATGGGTGTTCCTGCTTATAACGTAGCAAGTTCAATCAGCCTTATTATTGCGCAGCGTCTAGCAAGACGACTTTGCCCTAAGTGTAAAACACCAGAAAAACTACCTGATGAAGAATTGATTCGCCAAGGTTTTGATAAAGACAAGCTCAATGAGGTTCAGTTATTCGCACCAAAAGGATGCGATAGCTGTACTGAAGGCTATAAAGGTCGAGTTGGTATTTATGAGGTAATGCAAATTACCCCTGAAATAGCACAAATTATTATGCGTGGTGGTAACTCACTCGAAATCGCTGAAGTATCTCTGCGCTCAGGCTTTAATGATCTGCGTTTATCTGGCCTGAAAAAAGCCGCTGATGGCGTTACCTCTTTAGCAGAAATAAACCGAGTAACGAGTTTCTAAACAAATTCGTTACTGGATTATCAGCTAACTGTTCAGTAAGATCTGACAAAAGTGCTTATTTGAGAGTTATTCCATGCCAACAGTTGTAAACTGCCCAACATGCAAAGCCAAAGTTGAATGGTCAGAGCAAAGCCCGCATCGCCCATTTTGCTCAAAACGCTGCCAGCTAATTGATTTAGGCGAGTGGTCGTTTGAAAACAATAAAATTTCTAGCCCAATTAGCAATGCTAATGATTTGAGCCAAGATATGATTGAAGATATCGAAGCAATGCTGGCTAAAAACGATGATTCATTCTTTAAAGAATAAAGCGTCAAATACAAAAAATGCGGCAATTGCCGCATTTTTTAATATAACCTATCACTTCTAACCTTCAGAACGCTCAGCTTTGCGTTCGCCTCGATGACCATGGTGGCCCTTTTTGTAACCTTTTTTACGAAGATGCTTTTTAATCTCTTGATAGCTTTCACGCTGTTCTTCATTTAAAACCTGCCAAATCGCATGGTCAGATTTCATTTTTAGCATGGCAAACTGCTGGCCTTTTTCTTGGCGCGCTTTAATCAGCTCTAATGCTGCATTTTCGTCAAATGCTTTTGTTGCTAATAACGCATCCATTTTCTCTTTGTGTGCAGCACGAGCGGCTTTCATTGCATCTTTATCGCCACGCAGTGCTTCAAATTGTGTTTTCTGCTCGGCAAAAATCGCTTTAAGTTGCGTTTGCTGCTCTTCGGTAAGTTGTAATTTATCAATACCACGCTCAGAAAGTAAAAAACGAGCCTGTGGGTTCATACCACGGTTAAAGTCTCCTTTCGCCATTGCTGAAGTAGCACCTACACTGGCTGCTGCTAAACCACAAACAAGTACGAATTTAGAAAGCTTATTTGAAATAGTCATAATCATTACCTTTTGTTGGGTTGTGCTCTGTTGTCGTTTCCGACTGATGGGTTAACTATAACTAATTCAATGCAAAGGAACGCAAACCAGTGTAAAGGTTGTGTAAAGATTCACTTTTACACAATTTACTGAGTAAAATAACCTTAAAGAAATAAATAGCTAGGTGTCAGAATGAAACTATTAATGATCGACGACGATACAGGATTGTGCGAATTACTCAGCGAGTACTTATCAGCACAAGGTTTTACAGTAGAGTGTGTTCATGATGGCGCTGAAGGCCTAAAGCAAGCTATTAAGCATAACTATGAGCTAATATTGCTTGATGTGATGCTACCCTCTATGGATGGCTTTGAGGTGCTAAAGCAGTTAAGACAACATAAGCTTACTCCGGTGATCATGCTAACCGCGAAAGGCGAAGACTTTGATCGTATCTTTGGTTTAGAGCTAGGCGCAGATGATTATATTCCTAAGCCATTTAACCACAGAGAACTGCTAGCTCGCGTTAAAGCAATTACCCGTCGCATAGAACATATCAATAGCTTATCGAGCCAACAGACCAGCTCATTGAGTGTTAACAGCATCAATGTTAATTTCGCAACACGAGAAGCTTCTGTTAAAGATAATGTACTGAGCCTAACCGGCACTGAGTATGAGATCCTTGCCATGCTAGTGCAACATGCCGGTGAAGTGATCAGCAAAGAGCAAATAAGTGAGCAAGTATTAGGTAGACGCCTTGCTCCTTTTGACCGCTCAATCGATATGCATGTCAGCAACATCCGTAAAAAAATTGCAGAGCATGTTAGTAATGAACGGATCAAAACCATGCGTGGCAGTGGTTATGTATTAATACAAGGCGAATAATATGCAAACTCCAAGCTGGCTAAAGCATCCCCGCCATTATTTGTTTTTAAAAATATTTGCTTGGTTTTGGGTTACTGTCATAGCGACTATCACAATACTGGTGTTTTTAAGCCAGTTAACGAGCAATGTGGGCAATGACGACCTGCGTGGACCCATGCTGAAAAATCTTGAGTACACTGCTAAAAGTATTGAACGCATTGTTGCTAAACACGGAAAATCAACCCAAGAGGTTTTATCTCATCCGCGCTTATCAAAGCATAAATTACTGTACTTAAATGGTGAGGTTCATGGTGTTGAAATGCTTAGCGAACCTGTATCCAAAGACATTGATTTAAGCTTGCTGAACTTTACCAAATATATGCGTCCGCAAATTATTTTTACCGATGAATACCAAGCTTATGGGCCGGTAGCTTTGAATGTACCCGAAGGTAAATTTTATCTTTATGAAATCGATGAAAAACGCAAGAAACCGTTTTTTGTCAGCCTATGGCTAATGCCAGTTTGGCTCAAGCTGCTTATTGCTTTAATCGCCTCATTGATGTTGAGTTTCTTCTTTAGCCGTAACTTAATTGCACCTATTAATAGTTTAAAAGAAACCGCAAAAAAGCTTGCTCATGGCGATTTAACTGCCCGTGCCGATGTATCTCCTACTCGTCAAGATGAGTTAGGTGTACTTGGTCGTGACTTTAATACCATGGCAGTACAACTTGAGCAGCTTATTAGCGCTCAAAAACGACTGCTAGCAGATATTTCTCATGAACTACGTTCACCATTAACGCGCTTAAAAATGGCTACAGGCCTTGCACAAATGCAAGCCGATGATGCTCAACACGCTTATTTAGAGCGCATTGAAAAAGAGGCCAATCAGCTCGATAAAATGATTGCCGATGTACTTCAAGTTTCACGCTTAGAAGCCAAAAGCCAGACTCTGGCGTTGAGTACACAATCCTTACAAGTGATTGTTGATCATGTACTCAACGATGCTCAATTTGAGGCCAGGCAAAGTAATAAAGAGCTTATCGTAAATGGTACACTAACAGCCGATTTAAAATGCGATGAAACCTTAATAGCCAGCGCGCTTGAGAATGTACTTCGCAATGCCATTAAATACGCAGAACATTCAATCTCAATAGGCTTAGTTGAATCAGATGCTATCTACATCACTATTTGTGATGACGGTAAAGGGGTTGATGAAGCAAACCTAGCAAGGCTGTGTGAACCTTTCTTCCGTCAGGAGCATGCACGTGATAGAAGCACTGGCGGCACGGGCTTAGGTCTTGCTATTGCAAAGAATGCTATCTCAGCACATGATGGTACACTAACACTTGAAAACCAAGAACATGGCGGACTGTGCGTAAACATCCGCCTACCTTATAAGAGTGAGTAAATGTTTTATAGTAGCGAAGCAAGTCTTGTTAATAACCTACCTAATATTAATCAGTTTTTTTCTGAGCAATTACAGCAAGACTTTCTGAGCACCGCTCATGGCAAGCTTTATTACGGCTATGCAATTCCCCAACAAGCAAAAACGGCCATCGTTATCAGTACTGGCCGAATAGAGTCTTTAATTAAGTACAAAGAGTTGCTGTGGGAGCTATATCAAAATGGCTTTGCAGTTTTTAGTGTTGATCACCAAGGGCAAGGTCGCTCTTATCGTCATTTAAAAAACACTCATAAGGGTTTTGTAAACCGCTTTACTGACTACGCAGATGACTTTGCTGTATTTATAGAAAAAGTGGTGCATCAACACTGGCAAGGAAAGCAGGTTTTGCTTGGCCACTCTATGGGCAGTGCCATTGCCTATGATTACCTATCGCGCTATCAGCATCAATTTGCGGGTGCTTTTTTATCAGCGCCGATGTTTGATATCTATACCAAAGGCACGCCAAAGCCTGTAGCAAAACTGGCTGCTAAAATTGCATCCTTACTTGGTCTTGGCCGCAGCTACGCATTTGGCCAAAGCGATTATTTACCAGTCGACTTTGCAGCTAATGAACTAACCAGTAGTGAAATTCGATATAAACTGTTCAGAGAGCTTTATGCAGCAGAAGGTGATTTACAACTAGGTGGCGTAACCTATGGCTGGCTCAATGCATCGTTTGATTTTATTGCTTCTTTAGTCGATAAAAAAGTCGATATTCCTTTGTTTATCGCAAGCGCCGAGCAAGATACTGTGGTCGATAACGCTGCGCAATTTGCACTTACCCATAGGCAAAAGCAAGCACAACTAAAAAGCTATGCGGGCGCTCGCCACGAACTATTGTGTGAACGCGACGAGATCAGACAAACAATACTCAGCGATTTTTATCAATTTTGTGCAGAACTTTGACGTGTTTTGTTAACCACAGAAAGTGGGTCTAGGTGCATCAAAATATCCATTTCACAATCAAAATGCGTTTGAATTAACGCTTCTACTTCATCAGCAACTTGATGCGCTCTTATCAATGATAATGAGTCTTCCAGCTCTAAATGCATCTGAATAAACTTAATTTTACCACCTTGGCGGGTGCGAATATCATGGGCGCCAAATACGTCTTGATGGCTATTCACAATGGCCAGTATTTGTTGTTTTTCTTCATCTGGGAGCTCTTTATCCATTAAGTGATCAGCACTTTCGCGAGCAATATCCCAGCTGTTATAAAGTAAATAAACAGCCACCCCAATAGCAAATAATGGATCGGCATAAGCGACGCCGTACTTAGCTAACACAATTGCCAGTAATACCGCCAAGTTTAAGATTAAATCGCCTTTATAGTGAATTGAGTCTGCTTTAATGGCGATTGATTCGGTGTGATTAATCACCTTAGTTTGTACAAACACCACCACGAGCGTACAAACAATAGCGAAAATACTAACCCAAATACCAAGGTCTGAATGCTTTAAGGTTACCGGATTAAATAAGCGCTCAATGCCATGAAACGCTAAAAAGCAACCTGAGCCAGCTATAAAAGCGGCCTGTGCAAGCCCGGCTAATGCTTCGGCTTTTCCGTGACCAAAGCGATGGTCGTCATCAGCAGGGCGTAGTGCATAACCTAGCACTAAAAAACTCATCAGTGAGGCTGTGATATCCATTAACGAATCGGTCAATGAACCCAGCATTGACGCCGAGCCAGATGCAAGCCAAGCCCAGCTTTTTGCTGCGATCATTAAACTCACCATAACAATGGTGACTATACTGGCTGTTTTAACCCAAAACTCATAACTACGATGCTGCACAACAACTTACCTTTAGTGAGTAACTGTGTTGAGTATATCATCTTTTAATTCTAGTTCGTGTATACTCAGCAGCAGATCAAATCCTTATAAATGAGATTCACATGCTTGATATTGTGTTGTACCAACCAGAAATTCCACCAAACACGGGTAATATCATTCGCTTATGCGCAAACACAGGTTATGCGTTACACCTAATTGAACCCCTTGGTTTTGAGTGGGATGATAAACGCGTAAAACGTGCAGGTCTTGATTATCATGAGTTTAGCCATGTACAGCGCCATGCCTCGTTTGAAGCATATCTAGAAAAATGCCAACCGAAAAAAGTCTATGCTTGCACCACAAAGGGCAGTCAATTTCACCATCAAGCACAATACCAACCTGGTGATTGTTTAGTGTTTGGCCCTGAAACGCGTGGCTTACCTGATGAACTCATTCAATCGTTGCCGAAAGAGCAACGTGTACGCATTCCAATGCAAAAAGATAGCCGTAGTATGAACTTATCTAACTCAGTTGCTGTATTTGTTTATGAATCTTGGCGTCAGCTGGGGTTTGTGAACGGTCAATAACTCATTGAAAAAGCGCTTGTAATAAATATTTACTAATTGTTTAGCACGACCATTTTTTATGGACTAACCTAAATAGGTTAGTTTGTTCCTAAAGATGGATTTTAATGCGCTTTTTCGCCAGAGTATGCAGTATCATTTTGCTGATGCAGCACTTTTATAGTGCTGCTTCTGCTGCTGTGTCTAATCCCTCTATCTCGCAAGCCCCTAATACAACGCCCCTGTTACTACTGATCTTTTTAGCGATTGTCATCCTCATTGGTGCAGTCATTTACTATCAAAGAAACCAAAAGATGACGCTGATGGATGCCCTACTTTCCCAGTCTAAAGATGGCATTTGGGTCACCGATGAACAGTTTAGGATCATAGAAATCAATAACGCATTTAGTGAAATATCGGGTTATAAGAAAGCCGATGTACTTGGTAAAAAATTCAAAGCATTAACGCAAGCTGGTCGTGATACACAACTCGAAGAAATCATCCAACAAGAGCTGAGTAATGATGGTTATTGGTCTGGCGAAATTTGGAATTTACGCAAAGATGGGCAACCCTACGCCATTGATTTGTGTATTACAAAAGTGACCACACCACGCTTTGCAAAAAACTCTGTACGTTACGTTGGCATGTTTTCTGATGTCACTGCCCGTAAGAATAACGAGCGAACTATGCTCAAGCTCACGACCAAAGACAGTGTCACAGGCTTATCAAACCGCGCCATTTTTATAGAGTCCCTTGAAAAAGCAATCAATGCTTGTAACGACACTTACCCTAGTCTACTAATCATCTTTATCGACATAGACAATTTCAAAAAGATTAACGACTCCCTTGGTCACACAATTGGCGATGTACTACTAAAAGAAGTAGCCTGTCGTTTAACTGACTCTCTAAATTCAGGCTTTACCATTGCAAGACTCGGTGCAGATGAATTTGCGGTACTCGTGCCGCCCTACCTTTATTCTGGTCAAACCGTATTTTTTGCTAAAAAAACCGCAGACATCGTGCTTCAGCAGTTTAAAACCCCATTTATGTTAGATGGTTTTGAGACTTCACTATCTGCCTGTTGTGGTCTTGCTATCTACCCAGACAACGCCTACAACTGTGAATACTTAATGCGCAGCGCAAATAGTGCTTTGAATCATGCAAAAAAAATGGGCCGTAATACGTATCAATTTTTTGATAAAGACCGTCATACCCTCGACCCAACCGAATTAACCAAAGAGAGTGCTTTATTCAAAGCAATCACCAACAATGAGTTTGAGCTTTATTTTCAGCCTAAGTTTGATGCCCAGCATAATCAGTTATACGGCTTTGAAGCATTAGTTCGCTGGCCTCAAGAAGATGGCAGTGTTATTAACCCCGATGAGTTCATTCCGCTTGCCGAACAAAATGGTGCCATTATTCCGCTCACCCAATTACTGATGGAGCAGCTGCTTAATCAACTAGCCCAGTGGCGAAAACAAAACATTTCGTTTGGTAATGTCGCTATTAATATTTCAGCCTTACACTTTCAGCAAAGTAGCCTTATTGAAACACTCATCGACAACTTGGCTAAATTTGACGTTCCAGCACATTGCTTAGAACTCGAGATCACAGAAAGCGCCATGATGGATAATCCTGAATTTGCAGAGCAGCAAATGAAGCGCATTAAATCGATTGGTGTGCACATCGCGCTGGATGACTTTGGAACAGGTCATTCATCACTCAGTTACTTAAAGCGTTTTCCAATCGATACACTCAAAATCGACAAATCATTCGTTAAAGATATCGATAAAAACGACCAAGACCGTAATATCACCGCCACCATAGTGCGGCTAGCTAAGTATTTGGACATAAATGTGGTTGCTGAAGGAGTAGAAACTGAAGAGCAAGCCTACATGCTGCATATTATGGGTTGTCATTTTCAACAAGGTTACTATTACTGCAAGCCATTAAAAGCCAATCAAGTCAGCGAATTTATTAATGACACGCTAGAAAAGCAGCAATCTAGCTAGTGGTTGCAACGGTACATCAAATAAAAAACGCGATTAATAAATCGCGTTTTTTTTTAACAATGCACAATCTAAATTATTCAGATTTTTGCTCACGGCCAAGTAGTGCCATCGCAGCTTCTTTTACATCTTTATTTTCATAAAGTACTTGGTAAATTTGCTCCGTTATTGGCATTTCAATACCTGTGCGCTCAGCAAGTAAATACACTTCTTTGGTATTTCTATAGCCTTCAACAACCTGACCAATAGATTCAATTGCAGCTTCTACGCCTTCACCCTTGCCAAGAGCAAGACCAAAGCGACGGTTACGAGATTGGTTATCTGTACAGGTTAAGATTAAGTCACCGAGGCCAGCCATCCCCATAAAGGTATCTGAACGAGCACCTAATGCACACCCTAAACGGCACAGCTCAGCTAAACCGCGAGTGATTAAGGCAGTACGTGCGTTAGCACCAAAGCCAAAACCATCAGACATACCTGCGCCAATCGCAATCACATTTTTAACTGCGCCACCAAGCTGTATACCAATGAAGTCATCATTGTTATAAACCCTAAATGAGCGGCCACAGTGTAAAAGGTCAGCTAATTGCTTAGCGAAGTCTTTAGAGGTCGACGACACCGAAATAGCGGTTGGTAAGCCCATTGCCATTTCTTTTGCAAAAGTAGGTCCTGAAAGCACAGCCAGAGGAACATCATCGCCTAGCTCTTGTACCGCTACTTCTTGCAGTAAACGCCCTGTATTTGGCTCTAAACCTTTGGTAGCCCATGCAACTTCAGCACCTTCTGACAACCAAGGTTTGATTTTTTGCAGCGTGCCAGCAAAAGCATGACTCGGCACAACAACCAAAATGATCTTGCTTGCTTTAACTGCCGTTTCTAAATCTGCTTCTAGTTGGAGGGTTTCAGGAAAGCTAACATCCGGAACATAACGTTGATTCTTTCGCTCAGCTGCAAGCGTAGCAACGTCATCGCTATTGCGGCCCCACAAAGTCACTGGGTGGCCATTTCTGGCAAAGCAAATAGCAAGGGCGGTGCCATAAGACCCCGCCCCTAATACTGTAACAGCTGATTGTGCTGTACTCATAGCTTATGCGTCTGCAGTTGCCTGTTGGTCTTGAGCAGCACGTTGTTGCATGTATTGAGCAAATAGTGCGTCAAAGTTAACTGGCGCTAAGTTTAATTGTGGGAAAGTACCACGGTTAACTAGGTTTGATACTGCTTCACGTGCGTAAGGGAAAAGTACGTTCGGGCAGAAAGCACCTAACATGTGTGCAAGTTGAACTTCTTCAACTTCGCCAATTGTGAAAATACCCGCTTGTTGGATTTCACATAGGAATGCAGTTTCTTCACCGATTGAAGCTGTTACTGTTAAAGCAAGAACAACCTCAAACACGCCTTCTTCTAATTTGTTAGAACGAGTATCTAAGTCAAGCTTAACTTCAGGAGTCCACTCTTTTTGGAAAATAGCAGGTGAGTTAGGCGTCTCAAATGAAACATCTTTAGTATAGATGCGTTGGATTGAGAATTGAGCGCCGGCTTGTTCTGCTGCTGCGTTTTGATTTTCTTCGTTCATTGTAATTCCTAACTTGTATTCGTTTTTATATTTAAAGTTTATTAAGCGTTAAGCTTTGCGTCTAAAAGGCCTTGCGCTTCAATTGCCATCATGTCGTCACAACCGCCGATATGTTCATCATTAATGAAAATTTGCGGAACTGTGTAACCACCATTTGCTTTGTCGATCATTTCATCACGACGCTCAGGGTGAACACCAATATCGATATTCGTGTAGTCTACACCTTTACTGTCTAATAACGCCAAAGCACGTTGGCAGAATGGACAGTATGCTTTTGTGTAAAGAACAACATTACTCATAATAATTCCTCTATCGGGCAGTGAGCCTTATTAACGACCGGTCGTTGTAGGTAAGCTAGCTGATTGCCAAGCGCCCATACCGCCCGCTAATACATAAACACGCTCAAAACCTGCTTTATGCATTGCAGTTGCGATACCTGAGGCAGTCATGCCCGTGGTACATACTAGTATAATGGGTTTAGTCTTAAACTTTTCAAGGCTTGAAAAATCAGATTGCTTTGCTTTTTCTGGATTTAAGTGAGTTGCGCCTGCAATACGGCCAGAGTTAAACTCTTTTTGTGCACGTATATCAATCACTTGACCATCATCACGGTTAATTAGCAAGGTAAGTTGCTGTGGGTTGATTTGACGGATAGCCGAAAATTTACTTTTAAACCAACTGCTGATCAGCATAGCGACTAATGCTAACCAGATAATGCTCAAAACCGGATGATTTGAGATAAATTCAATATATTGATCCATGCGTTTTCCACTAAGAAATTTAGATACCACAGCGCATAGCCATGGGTTAATTAAAATTTGCCACGCAAGTATACGTGCTTGAATTGAAAATGCTAGGGCGTGAAATATTTTAATATGACATATTGATAGCTGATCAAAACCATAAAACACGGTATGCTAGTGATATATAAGTGCCAATCTTCAGGAGCTATAATGACAGAGCATAAAAAACCATTGGTATTAATGATCTTAGACGGTTGGGGATACCGTGAAGACACAGAAAGTAACGCCATACTTGCTGCTAATACCCCAGTACTCGACAACCTTTGGGCAACCCGCCCACATACATTAATTTCAGGTTCGGGACTTGATGTTGGTTTACCTGCAGGACAAATGGGTAACTCTGAAGTAGGTCACGTAAATTTAGGTGCTGGCCGTATCGTTTATCAAGACTTTACTCGCATCACAAAAGCCATTGATGATGGTGAGTTCGATAGCAACCCAGCGCTTGTTGATAATATCGACAAAGCTGTAAATGCAGGCAAAGCCGTGCATATTATGGGGCTTTTAAGCCCAGGTGGTGTTCATAGTCATGAAGACCACATTGTGGCAACGATTGAACTTGCTGCTAAGCGCGGTGCAAAAGAAGTTTACTTCCACGGTTTCTTAGACGGCCGTGACACACCGCCACGTAGTGCAAAAGCATCAATTGAGCGCATCGAAGCCTTATTTGCAGAACTTGGCTGTGGCCGTTTAGCGACGCTTGTTGGTCGTTACTATGCAATGGACCGCGATAACCGTTGGAATCGTGTCGAGCTTGCATATGATGTTATGGTTAGTGGCATTGCTGAATACAGCTACACTGACGGTGTAACCGCACTAGAAGCCGCATACGCACGTGACGAGAACGACGAGTTCGTAGCAGCAACAACTGTTGTGCCAGAAGGCCAAGCAGCTGCTGAGATCAATGACGGCGACACAGTTATCTTTGCTAACTTCAGAGCAGACCGAGCACGTGAAATGACTCGTGCCTTTGTTGATGCTGACTTCAGTGGTTTTGATAAGAAAAAATCACCACAGTTAAGCGCTTTTGTGATGATGACAGAGTACGCAGCAGACATTAAAGCGCCGATTGCGTTTGCCCCAGAGCCTTTAACAAATGTATTAGGCGAATGGTTAGAGAAGCAAGGTAAAACACAGCTACGTATTTCTGAAACAGAAAAATACGCACACGTGACCTTTTTCTTCAGCGGTGGCCGTGAAGATGAATTTGTTGGTGAGACTCGCGAACTAATTCCATCACCACAAGTTGCAACATACGATCTGCAACCAGAAATGAACTCTGAAATGCTGACCGATAAATTGGTTGAAGCAATCGCTAGCGGTAAATACGATGCCATCATCTGTAACTACCCTAACGGAGACATGGTAGGTCACTCAGGTGTATTCGAAGCAGCAGTGAAAGCATGTGAAGCAGTTGATCATTGTATTGGTCGTGTAGTTGCAGCACTTGAAGAACATGGTGGTGAAGCGCTTATTACAGCCGATCATGGTAATGCTGAACAAATGGCTAACCCAGCAACGGGCCAAGCACATACCGCACACACCAGTGAGCCAGTGCCATTTATCTATGTTGGCCGTGATGCAACACCACATGATGGTAAAACATTGAGTGACGTGGCTCCAACCATGCTTCACCTACTCGGCTTAGAGCAGCCAAGTGAAATGACTGGTAAACCAATCATGACGCTGAAATAAGCTATGAGTAAATGTATTAACCACTTCCTTAAAACTGGTTTAATACTGACTTCATTAGTAGCAACTTCGGTTGTTGCTAATGAAGATCAAACCAAAAAAGACTTATCAGACATTCAATCAGCTTTACAAAAAACAGAGGCTGAGCTTAAAGGTCAACGCAAGTCCATTGCCCAAATGCGCAAAGATCTGCGCGCCCATGAACTCGACATAGCTCAAAATGCAAAAGCATTAAACCTTGCCGCCCAATCTGTTAAAGAAAATGAGCAACAACAGCGAGAACAACAAGCTAAAGCCGAGCAACTTAAAGCCCAGCAAGCACAGCGCCAAACCTTATTAGCTGCACAACTAAAAAGCGCCTACATGGCGGGTAGCCATGACTACTCAAAAATGTTGCTTAACCAACAAGACACAGCCAAAATTGAGCGCACACTAAGTTATTATAATTATTTAAATAAAGCACGTATTGAGCAAATTGAAGAGCTCAAAGCACTACAGCAAGAAATTGCAGACAACCAAGCTCAGCTTGAAAAAACCAAACAACGTCTAGTTGCCTTATATGATGAGCAAAAAAGGCGCCAGCAAGCTCTAGTCAATGCACAACAAGAGCGTAAAACTAACCTCAATAAACTCCAGTCAGCGTTAAAAGAAACTAAAAGCTCTATTGATTACTTAAAAGAAAATGAGCAAACCCTGATCACCGCCATTGAAGAGCTTGAACAAGAGCGAAGTGAAAAGGTTGAATTACTAGGCTTACAAAGTAGTAAGGGCAAACTCGACTGGCCAACTAAAGGGGCATTACGCCACCGCTTTGGGCAACGCAAGCACGGCAACATAGATTGGAAAGGCGTACTTATCAGCGCTAAAGAAGGCAGTAATGTTAAAAGCGTACAGAACGGCCAAGTTGTTTACGCAGACTGGCTAAATGGCTTTGGCTGGGTTATCGCTATTGATCATGGCGATGGCTTTATGAGCTTATATGGTCACGCTCAAACTCTACTTCGCGATGTTGGCGACCTTGTTAGAGAAGGCGAAACAATTGCATTAGTCGGTCAAAGCGGCGGACAACCGGATCCTGGTCTATACTTTGAAATACGCCACAAAGGACGCGCAGTAAATCCTGTAAAATGGTGCAGACGCATTTAATTGATTAAATAGCTGCACTCTATGAGGAGCAGCTGATGCTAAACACAACTTACTCTTACAAAGCTCATTTTTCCCCAGCTAAGTTTTTTACTCAGCTGTCTTTTTTATTACTTGTCAGCTTGCTATGCCTGATACTGCAATCGTTTCAGGCTGTTGCAAAACCCTCGTTACAGTCACTACAGCATCAGCAACTAAACGAAATCCTATTTAATATCCATACATATTATGTTGATGATCTGAAACTACAAAACACATTTGTAACCCAGCCTGATAACTTACAAGTCGAAGCGTTATTCGAACGCCTTGATCCATATTCAAAATATCTGGATGAAACTGAGCTCGATGCTATCTTCAGTAGCACTAATGGTAGATACACAGGACTCGGTATCGAAGTAAAAGTTGAAGATGGTCGCGTGTATATTGTTAACACTATTAATAACTCACCTGCGGCGCTTGCGGGTCTTCAGGTAAATGATGAAGTTATTGCGATTAATCAACAACCTATTTTAGACAAAAGCATCGAAGAAGTGGCTAAATTAATTCGCCAAAGCGGTCAAAGTGCTGTCGATGTCGCTGTTAAAAGAGAGAAAGATACTGAGCTAAACTTCTCGATTAAGCGCCAACAAATCAACTTACAAAGCGTTCATGGCCATTTAGCAGATACAGGCGTTGCGCTTATCAGTATCAACTCATTCAATAACCACACATTACACGATGTTGCTCGGGAGCTTGCAAAAATGCAGGTCACCAATAGCTTCCCTCTTTCAGGTTTAATTATTGATTTACGCGATAACCCAGGCGGTACATTACAAGGGGCCATTGAAGTTGCAGATCTGTTTTTAGATAACGGCACCATAGTGTCAACCAAAGGCCGCTTTAATGAAGCTAATCAGAATTATAAAGCCCATAAAGGCGACATACTCAGTGGCGCTCCCATTGCTGTACTGATTAACGAAAACTCAGCCTCTGCCGCTGAAATACTTGCAGCAGCATTAAGAGATAATCAACGAGCGGTGCTAATTGGCGAAACTTCTTTTGGTAAGGGCTCAGTGCAATCGCTGATACCTTTAGGTAACGGTAATACCGCATTAAAACTGACTACAGCACGTTATTACACACCTGCGGGTCAATCTATCGATGGTAAAGGGATCACCCCAGATGTGAGTATTAATCAAACAATGCTTTCAGAAATTGACCAAGGCGTTATAATAAAAAACATCCAAGAATTGGCGCTTTTTAGCTCACTTCTAGATAGACAAGACAAAAAGCAACTTACAGCAAAGCAGCTCGTTATTATGCAGTAAGTAAATGCTCACAACGGATATAATAATTACAAAAAGTGAACTTAAAAACAGGCTTATTACTCGCCGTATGTTGCCTACCGCTATTCTGCCAAGCAAAGCAAATAGCCATAGTAATTGATGATATAGGCAATCATCAGCGAGATCTTGAAATATTAAACTTACCAGGGCAAGTGACCTTCTCAATCTTGCCCCATACACCCTATTCGCAAATATTTGCTGAACGCGCCAGTAGAACTCATAAAGAACTACTTTTACATGTACCAATGCAAGCGCTTGATAAAACTAAAGCACTTGGTCCGGGTGCACTCACTGATACTATGAGTAAGTCAGAGTTACAAACAACCCTTGGCCATGCATTAGCCTCTCTACCACAAGTAAAAGGGGTCAATAACCACATGGGCTCTGAGTTAACACAACTTACAGAGCCAATGAAATGGACGATGGAAATATTAAAGAAACGCGGTTTATACTTCTTAGATAGCCGTACAACGAGTCGAAGTGAAGCACAAAACGTTGCTAACCTCTATGGTGTGGCTAATGTATCTCGTCATGTTTTTCTTGATAACAATGTCACCCAAAGTCAGCTACAACATCAACTAGAAGAGCTAAAAAGCAAAGCTGAACACTTCAACTACGCAATCGCCATTGCCCACCCCTACCCAGAAACCGTTGCTTTTCTACAACAAGCCCTCCCTGAACTACAACAACAAGGCTTCGAACTTGTTCCCCTCTCACAACTAGTCGAAACAAAATACATTCAGCTTGCCAAAGCAGAGCAAAGACAAGGGGAATGAGTGTTATAAAAGTAAGTTAGCGAGGGGAAAGTTAGCAAAAGCTAAGTTAGCGAGTGGAAAGTTGAAAGAGTAAAGCTTGAGATCTGGCGTAGGTTGGCTAGAGCGAAGCGAAACCCAACACAGAGCTATCAGCTTTCAGCCGTCAGCGATCAGCCGCTCGTTGGAGGTGTTTGGTGCTGCGTCTACCTCTGCTGGAGGTTCTAGGTTCTAGGTTCTAGGTTCTAGGTTCTAGGTTCTAGGTTCTAGGTTCTAGGTTCTAGGTTCTAGGCAAAGTGTACTTGTAGGAATTACTTTAGCCATGAATATGTTTGTAAAGGTCTGAATTCGGCACTGAAGTACCTCCTACAGGGTTTGTTGCTGAGGGTGACTCAGTTACCTAACAACCCGGTAGATCAACTGACATCTAATATCTAACGTCTAACCTTCTCATCACGTAGGAATGGCTTTAGCCATGAATGTGTTTGTTCTGGTCTAAATTCGGCACTGAAGTGCCTCCTACGGGGTTTGTTGCTGAGGGAGTATCTGCACTAAACAACCCCACAGTTCAACTGACGGCTGACAGCTGACAGCTGACAGCTAAAACGCAAAAAAGCCCGACTCTTTCGAATCGGGCTTTCTCTAATTTGGAGCCTGGCGATGACCTACTTTCACATAGCAGCTGCTACACTATCATCGGCGCTGTTTCGTTTCACTACTGAGTTCGGCATGGGGTCAGGTGGGTCCAAAACGCTATTGTCACCAAGCAAAAGGCGTGGAAAGGATTCTCGACAAAGCGCGTAGCGCTTACGAGTCCTTTGCGCAAGGTGAACTGATTTCGCATTAAGCGTTGCGGTTCACCCTACATAAATTTGGAATTCTGATATCAAGTAAATGTCTACTTTAGTAACTTAACTTCTGTTCGTTACGCTGTCATAAAACGCGTTTGGCGTTGTATGGTTAAGCCTCACGGGTAATTAGTACAGGTTAGCTTAATGGCTCACACCACTTCCACATCCTGCCTATCAACGTTGTAGTCTTCAACGGCCCTTCAGAGACTTTAAAAGTCTAGTGAGAACTCATCTCGAGGCCTGCTTCGCGCTTAGATGCTTTCAGCGCTTATCAGTTCCGAACGTAGCTACCGGGCAGTGCCATTGGCATGACAACCCGAACACCAGCGGTTCGTTCACTCCGGTCCTCTCGTACTAGGAGCAACCCCTCTCAATTCTCAAACGCCCACGGCAGATAGGGACCGAACTGTCTCACGACGTTCTAAACCCAGCTCGCGTACCACTTTAAATGGCGAACAGCCATACCCTTGGGACCGACTTCAGCCCCAGGATGTGATGAGCCGACATCGAGGTGCCAAACACCGCCGTCGATATGAACTCTTGGGCGGTATCAGCCTGTTATCCCCGGAGTACCTTTTATCCGTTGAGCGATGGCCCTTCCATTCAGAACCACCGGATCACTATGACCTACTTTCGTACCTGCTCGACGTGTCTGTCTCGCAGTTAAGCTGGCTTCTACCATTACACTAACCGTACGATGTCCGACCGTACTTAGCCAACCTTCGTGCTCCTCCGTTACTCTTTGGGAGGAGACCGCCCCAGTCAAACTACCCACCAGGCACTGTCCGTAATCCCGATAAGGGACCAACGTTAGAACATCAACACTACAAGGGTGGTATTTCAAGGACGGCTCCACAAAAACTAGCGTTTCTGCTTCAAAGCCTCCCACCTATCCTACACATGTAGGGTCAATGTTCAGTGCCAAGCTGTAGTAAAGGTTCACGGGGTCTTTCCGTCTAGCCGCGGGTACACAGCATCTTCACTGCGATTTCAATTTCACTGAGTCTCGGGTGGAGACAGCGTGGCCATGGTTACACCATTCGTGCAGGTCGGAACTTACCCGACAAGGAATTTCGCTACCTTAGGACCGTTATAGTTACGGCCGCCGTTTACCGGGGCTTCGATCAAGAGCTTCGTCCGAAAACTAACCCCATCAATTAACCTTCCGGCACCGGGCAGGTGTCACACCGTATACGTCATCTTGCGATTTTGCACAGTGCTGTGTTTTTAATAAACAGTCCCAGCCACCTGGTCACTGCGGCTCCCGTCCGCTTAGAGAGCAAGTCTCATCACAGATAGGAGCGTACCTTCTCCCGAAGTTACGGTACAATTTTGCCTAGTTCCTTCACCCGAGTTCTCTCAAGCGCCTTAGTATTCTCTACCTGACCACCTGTGTCGGTTTGGGGTACGATTCGGTATAATCTGAAGCTTAGAGGCTTTTCCTGGAAGTATGGCATCAACAACTTCACACCCTTGGGTGCTCGTCTCGTGTCTCAGTCTTAAGAGTCCGGATTTTCCTAAACTCTCAACCTACTCACTTTCACATGGACAACCAACGCCATGCTTGTTTAGCCTGCTCCGTCCCCCCATCGCAATTATACCAAGTACGGGAATATTAACCCGTTTCCCATCGACTACGCCTTTCGGCCTCGCCTTAGGGGTCGACTTACCCTACCCTGATTAACATGGGATAGGAACCCTTGGTCTTCCGGCGTGCGGGTTTTTCACCCGCATTATCGTTACTCATGTCAGCATTCGCACTTCTGATACCTCCAGCATACCTCCCGGTACACCTTCAACGGCTTACAGAACGCTCCCCTACCACTCAAACAAAGTTTGAATCCGCAGCTTCGGTGCATAGTTTAGCCCCGTTACATCTTCCGCGCAGACCGACTCGACCAGTGAGCTATTACGCTTTCTTTAAAGGATGGCTGCTTCTAAGCCAACCTCCTGGCTGTCTGGGCCTTTCCACATCGTTTCCCACTTAACTATGACTTTGGGACCTTAGCTGGCGGTCTGGGTTGTTTCCCTCTTCACGACGGACGTTAGCACCCGCCGTGTGTCTCCCGGATAGTACTTTACGGTATTCGGAGTTTGCAAAGGGTTGGTAAGTCGGGATGACCCCCTAGCCTTAACAGTGCTCTACCCCCGTAAGTATTCGTCCGAGGCTCTACCTAAATAGATTTCGGGGAGAACCAGCTATCTCCCGGTTTGATTAGCCTTTCACTCCTAGCCACAGGTCATCCCCTAACTTTTCAACGTTAGTGGGTTCGGTCCTCCAGTTGATGTTACTCAACCTTCAACCTGCCCATGGCTAGATCACCGGGTTTCGGGTCTATACCTTGCAACTATACGCCCAGTTAAGACTCGGTTTC
>NZ_JBCFQE010000001.1:3070000-3634734 GCF_038562745.1 Pseudoalteromonas sp. D15MCD-2
TTGACTGTGCTGAAACAAGTAAACTTGTTTCCGTTGGTCACTCAGTTCAATTGAGACTCTAAATTTGTTTGCTCCACTTAGTAAACTAAGCTTCGCTGTTAGAACTCAATCTGTACGAGTGCCCACACAGATGATTGCTTTATATTGTTAAAGAACGTTTGAGATACTTTTGCGTCTCAAGGGCTGTGCATTCTACGCAAGCCGTTATTTTTGTCAACACTTAATTTTGATAAAAGTTTATTTTTTCAAAACTCAGTTTTACTTGACACCCTGAGTTGCTCTTGCCTCGCTAAGCGTTGCTGTCTGCCGTCTCAGTGGGGTCGCATTATAGGGATGCAGCGAATTAACGCAAGTACTTTTTTGAGAAAACTTTAAAAAAACTGCCTTTTGTATCCTTTTTAGTCTAAACACCACAAAAGAGAAACTTTATTAACGCTTCAGTAACTTTTTAACCGTATTTAAGGCCATAAAAGTACAATACTCTAAAAACAAAAAAGCCCAGCAATATAGCTGAGCCTTTAAATAGTTCGCGTTTTTAGGTGTTAAGCAATGCCGTATTGATCACGGTATGCTTTTACTGCAGCTAAATGCTCATCCATTGTGCCTTTAGCTTCTAAGTAACTAATTAAGTCAGCTAGTTTTACAATAGAGATAACTTTAGTGCCAAAGTCACGCTCGACTTCTTGAATAGCAGATAACTCAGCTTTACCTTTCTCTTGGCGGTCAAGTGCAATTAAAACACCACTTAAGTCTGCACCATTATCTGCAATGATTTCCATAGACTCACGAATAGCTGTGCCTGCAGTGATCACGTCATCAACTAACATGATCTTACCTTTAAGTTCAGAGCCTACTAATGTGCCACCTTCACCGTGTGCTTTTTTCTCTTTACGGTTAAAACAATAAGGTACATCTTTGTCGTGATGATCAGCTAAAGCAACCGCTGTAGTCGTTGCGATTGGAATACCTTTATAAGCAGGGCCGAATAATACATCGTAATCAATGCCCGCATCTTCAAGTGCTGCAGCGTAAAAGCGACCCAAGCGTGCAAGGTCACGACCGGTATTGAATAAACCAGCGTTGAAGAAATAAGGGCTAGTGCGGCCAGACTTTAAAGTAAACTCACCAAATTTAAGCACCTGCTTTTCAAGTGCGAATTCAATAAACTCTTTTTGATAATCTTTCATAACTAATAAACCTACTTCTTTATTAAGCTAATGCTTGCTTTTGAACGTCGATAATTTCACGAATTGAGTGCTTAGCTAATGTAAGTAGCTCATCAAGTTCGTCGAATGAGAAAGGTTCGCCTTCAGCTGTACCTTGAATTTCGATGATTTTGCCGGTTTCGGTCAAGATCACGTTCATATCTGTTTCGGCTTCAGAATCTTCTAGGTACTCAAGGTCACTAATTGGTTGACCTTTATATACACCAACTGAAATTGCCGCAATCATATGCTTAAGTGGGTTTGAATTAATCATACCTTTACTACGCATGTAAGTAAGCGCATCAACTAATGCAACGCACGCGCCACTGATTGATGCTGTACGTGTACCGCCATCAGCTTGAATAACATCACAATCGATAGTAATGGTGTTTTCACCTAACGCCTTTAAATCAACCGCAGCACGAAGTGCACGTGCGATTAAGCGTTGAATTTCCATAGTACGACCGCCCTGCTTACCGCGCGATGCTTCACGGCCATTACGAGTATGTGTTGAACGAGGTAACATACCGTATTCAGCCGTAACCCAACCTTTACCTTGGCCTTTCATAAAGCGTGGTACACCAGCTTCAACAGTTGCTGTACACAAAACTTTAGTATTTCCAAACTCTACTAATACTGAACCTTCAGCATGCATAGTGTAATTACGTGTGAATGTAACCGGTCTAATTTGGTTAGGTGTTCTTTCGCTTGGACGCATTAACGATCCCCTTAATTCTGAATTTGCCACATTATAAGTCGATGTGGTGCCAGATGCCATGTTCATTTACATAATTAACTGCATCAGAAAAGCACATTTCAGAAAATTTACGCTAGAGGTTAAAAGCTGATTCGGTATAATCAGTCAACTTTGTAAATTTAATAACACTAGGAAATCATCCATGATCCACAGCATGACAGCTTATGCGCGCCGCGAAATTAAAGGCGAATGGGGCACTGGCACTTGGGAAATTCGTTCAGTAAACCAACGTTACCTTGAAACTTTTATCCGCGCACCTGAGCAATTTCGTGGCATGGAACCAGTTATTCGTGAGCGTTTACGTAAACATTTACAACGCGGTAAGGTTGAAGTTTTCTTAAAGTTTGCTGCAAATCCAGCGCATGTTGGTGAGTTAACGATTAATGAATCACTCGCTGAGCAATTAATTAAAAGCGCACAATGGGTGCAAAACCAAAGCAATGGTGACATTAACCCTGTTGATATTTTACGTTGGCCTGGCGTTATGGAAGCCGAAGAGCTCGATATGGATAGTGTAAACACTGCGCTAATTGCAGGGTTTGACCAAGTAATTGAAGATTTTAAACAAGCTCGCGGCGATGAAGGCGCAAACTTACAAGAAATGATTGCAACTCGCCTTGATGCTATTTTAGAGCAAGTAACCATTGTTGAAGGCCACTTGCCAGAAATTGCTAAATGGCAGCGCGAAAAACTAAACCAAAAGCTAGAAGAACTAAAAACAGACATCGATGAGTCTCGCCTTGAGCAAGAACTTATTTATCTTGCGCAAAAACAAGATGTTGCTGAAGAACTTGACCGCTTAAAGTCGCATGTTAAAGAAACCAAAAAAATCTTAACTAAAGGCGGCGCATGTGGCCGACGCCTAGACTTTATGATGCAAGAGTTTAACCGTGAAGCAAACACGTTAGCGTCAAAGTCTATCAACAGTGATATCACAAACGCTGCTGTAGAACTAAAAGTGTTAATCGAGCAAATGCGCGAACAAATTCAAAACATCGAGTAAACGAGATTTATAGCATTTTTATAAGACCCAGCATCTGCTGGGTCTTTTGTTTTGAAAAGTCTAAAAGCAGGCAAACTTGAGCACTTTTAGCGAAATAAAGTACAATAGTTCAATTAAAGGCTTGGATTAGCGATAGTCCGAGCCTGTTTATTTTTTATTAGAGACAGATCATGGCGCAAACTCGCGGAAATTTATTTATCTTGTCAGCTCCATCAGGGGCTGGTAAATCAAGCTTAATTGGTGCTTTACTAAAGAAACACAGCGATATGAAAGTATCGGTTTCGCATACCACTCGCTCACCTCGTCCGGGTGAAGAAAACGGTGTGCACTATCACTTTGTTTCTGTGGATGAGTTCAAAGCGCTAATTGAGAAAAATGACTTTTTTGAATGGGCGCAAGTGTTCGATAACTACTATGGTACGTCTAAGCAAGCAATCGAAAGCCAACTTGCAGCAGGTATTGACGTATTTTTAGATATCGATTGGCAAGGTGCTCAGCAAATCCGCAAATTAGTTGATGATGTTGAGACTATCTTTATTCTTCCACCATCAAAAGAAGAACTTGAATCACGCTTAAATAACCGTGGTCAAGACTCTGCTGAGGTAATCGCAGGAAGAATGGCAAAAGCACAATCAGAAACATCACACTATAATGAGTATGATTATGTTGTGGTTAACGATGACTTTGATACTGCACTTACAGAAATCGAAACTATTGTTATGGCCAAACGTTTATCGTTAAAAAGCCAAACTGTGCGCCATCAGGCGTTATTAGAGAACTTACTTAAGTAATACTTTTTAAGAATAAGATAAAAATTAACCACAAGCTATTGGCGAATTTAACTTGGTACAGTAAACTACGCCTTTGCTTAAGAATTTATTTGGAGTGCTAAGATGGCTCGCGTAACTGTTGAAGATGCAGTAGATGCAATTGGTAATCGTTTTGACTTAATTTTAGTTGCGGCTCGTCGTGCCCGCCAAATCGCGGTTGGTGGTAAAGATCCACTCGTTGATGCTGAAAATGACAAACCAACGGTTATTGCTTTACGTGAAATTGAGAAAGGGTTAGTAGATAGCTCTTCTATGGACTTAATTGATCGTGAAGAACAACAACATCAAGAAGCAGCAGAAATGGCTGCTGTGGCTGCTATCGTAGGTGGCAACCAGTAATCAAGCTCCCCGCTTTGATTTAGCTATACGGCTAGTATTTCTACACTAGCCGTTGGCAAGCCCTTCTTTTCATCGTATATTCTATTCATACCGTTACCGATTTACTTCATTTGCGCATTGGAGTGTGACTTTGTATCTATTCGAAGGCCTCAAAAAGAAAATATCCGAATACTTACCACCTGCTGATATTGAGCTGGTACAAAAAGCATACGTGGTCGCTCGCGAAGCCCACGAAGGCCAAACACGCTCAAGTGGCGAGCCTTATATCACCCACCCTGTCGAAGTGACACAAATACTTGCCGGCATGCACTTAGATCACGAAACGCTGATGGCTGCCCTGATGCATGACGTGATTGAAGACACCGACTTTAGCCAACAAGACTTAGCTGAAATTTTTGGCGACACCGTTGCCGAACTTGTTGAAGGGGTGAGTAAGCTAGATAAGCTCAGCTTTAAAGATAAAAAAGAATTCCAAGCCGAAAACTACCGCAAAATGATCATGGCGATGACTCAAGATATTCGCGTGATCTTAATTAAACTGGCTGACCGTACTCACAACATGCGTACCTTGGGCGCACTGCGTCCTGACAAACGCCGTCGTATTGCCCGTGAAACATTAGAGATTTATGCACCAATTGCGAACCGCCTTGGTATTCATGATATTAAAAATGAATTAGAAGATTTAGGCTTTCAAGCGTTATACCCGATGCGTCATCGCGCATTAAGATCAGAAGTAGTCAAAGCACGTGGTAACCGTAAAGAAGTTATCAGCAATATTAAGACTGAAATTGAAGCGCGTTTAGAAGAGTCTGGCATCGAAGCAACTATATCTGGCCGCGAAAAACACCTTTATAGCATTTACAAAAAAATGCTTAATAAAGAGCTGTCGTTTAACGAAGTGATGGATATCTACGCATTCCGTATCAATGTTGATAATATGGATACCTGTTATCGTGTATTAGGTGTTGCTCATAACCTTTACAAACCAATAGAAACCCGTTTTAAAGATTATATTGCCGTACCAAAAACCAATGGTTATCAGTCGCTTCATACCTCATTAGTTGGCCCTCATGGTATTCCTGTTGAGATTCAAATTCGTACCCACGACATGGATCATATGGCAGATAAAGGGGTGGCTGCTCACTGGATGTATAAAAAAGCAGGTGATAGCGCAGGCCACACAGCACAGCAGCGTGCTCGCCAATGGATGCAAAGCTTACTGGAGCTTCAGCAAAGTGCGGGCTCATCATTTGAGTTTGTTGAAAACGTTAAAACAGAGCTATTCCCTGAAGAGATCTATGTTTTCACGCCAGATGGCCGTATCGTTGAACTACCTATGGGTGCAACAGCAGTCGACTTTGCTTATGCAGTTCACACTGATGTAGGTAATACCTGTGTAGGTGCACGCGTTAACCGTAAACCTCACCCACTAAGCAAGGCACTTGATACAGGGCAAACAGTCGAAATCATTACCAGCTCAGGGGCGCACCCTAATGCAACTTGGTTAAACTTTGTTGTAACAGGTAAAGCACGTTTAGGTATTCGCAATTACCTGAAGAGCCAACAGCATGAAGAAGCCATGCTGCTCGGTCGACGTTTACTAGACTCAGCACTTGGTGAAACCAAACTGGATGATATTCCAGATGAAAACATTCGCCGTGTACTTCAAGAGCATGAACTTAATACCGTACTTGAGCTATTAGTCGAAATAGGCTCAGGTAATCTTATGAGTGTGCTTATTGCAAAACGCTTGATGCAAGTTGATGCAGACGACCTAGACGACCTTGCACAAAAAGCAAAAGCGACCATCATCGGTACTGAAGGCATGTTAGTTAATTACTCTAAATGCTGCCGACCAGTCCCTGGCGATGCTATTACTGCTTATATTAGCCAAGGTAAAGGCCTTACTGTTCACCGCCAAGAATGTAAAAACATTCGAGGTTGGGAAAAAGAGCGCTCAAAATACTTAGTTGTAAAATGGGACGATAACCCAGAGAAAGAATATATTGCAGCCCTTCGTATTGAGATTATCAATCACCAAGGTGCACTGGCTAAATTAACCAATGTTGTTGCCTCAACCCAAGCCAACATTGTTGAAATAGCGACTGACGAAAAAGAAAGTAATTTATACATGATAGATTTAGGCATCACGGTTAAAAACCGCGTTCATGTTGCTAACATTATGCGCCGCATTCGCGTTATGCCTGATGTGCAAAGAGTCTATCGTAAAAAGTAACAAGGATAATCATGAACAAATCTTTTATTTCTACTGATAATGCGCCTGCAGCAATCGGTACTTACAGCCAAGCAGTTAAAGTAGGCACGGCTGTTTATTTATCAGGTCAAATCCCACTTGTACCAGAGACGATGGAAGTGATCTCTGAAGACTTTACTGAGCAAACTCACCAAGTATTCAAAAACCTAACAGCTGTTTGCCAAGCTGCGGGTGGTCAAATTCAAGACATGGTAAAAGTGAATATCTTTTTAACTGACCTATCTAACTTTGCGATTGTTAACGAAGTGATGAGCCAGTACTTTAAGCAACCATACCCTGCACGTGCCGCAATTGGCGTACGTGCGCTACCAAAAGGCGTGCAAGTTGAAATTGACGGTATCATGGAGCTACCTTCAACAAACTAATCAGCCCTGCCAGCAACGCAAAGTTGCTGGCACTTTTTTAGAAAAAGTTCTTACTTCCCTCACCCGAAATTCTTGACTCATTAGCAAATCTCTAGCACTCTGTTGTTATAACAAGTAAAACCTTTAGCTAATGTAGTAAAAAAGGATCTCCAGGTGTTTAAGCTCGCTCACAACGGCAACGTTTTATTAGATGTTCATGAAAACTCACCTCCTAGTGCTGCGTTTATTATCGAAGCATTAGAAAAGTCACCATTTTGCGAATGCAGAGTGGATCATGAAGCTATCAATAATTTCTTTAAAAGCGATTCAAATGAGCGCATGCTTGTTGTTGCCTCTAAACATGATGCGAGCCTAGTTGTTACCCTGAGTGATGACAAAATGCTGGCTACAGGCGAGCTGACTTTAGCTGAAGGCGGCAAAGTCATGACGCTTGACGATGCTAAAAAAGAGCTTATCAAAGCAGGTGTTGCCCGCGGTTATAAGCAAGCTTTCTTAGAAAAGTTATTACAACAACAGTTTGAGCTACCTGCAGGTGAAGTTGCTAAAGGAGTGCTCGCAAAAGGCCGTTTACCGATTGATGGCCAACCGTCTAAGTTTGTACCACAGGTTGAGACCTTAAAAGACCGCTTAAAAACACCTAAGCTACGTGAAGACGGCACAGCCGATATGCGTGACTTTGGCAAGCTCGCCAGTGTCGAACCTGGTGTATTACTTATAAAACAAATTCCTGCTACTCCTGGCAAAGAAGGCTTTACTGTTACTGGTGATGTACTTCCTGCAAAACCGGGGGAAAACACCAAACTAGTCGCAGGTGAAGGCACCGAAATATCAAAAAACAACCCGCTTGAGCTAATTTCTGTGATCGCTGGTGTACCAGTGGATATTGCCAACGGTATGCGTGTCGATGATATTTTTACTATTGCCGATGTAAACGTAAAAAGTGGTCACGTAGATTTTGAAGGTAGCGTCATTGTGACTCATAACGTTGAACCAGGCATGCGTATTAATGCCAAAGGCGATATCACAGTTATGGGTACTGTGGAATCAGGCCATTTATCAGCGGCTGGCGATATCACTATAAAACAAGGTGTAATTGGTCACCAGCTCGAAGATAAAAAGTTGTCTTGTAATATTATCAGCCAAGGTGACATTCACTTATCACATGGTCAATACTGCTACCTTGAAGCCAATAATATTCTTATTGAACGTCAAGCCAGCCATTGTACGATGAAAGCCACTAAGCTATTGCAAATAGGCCAAGAAGATAACCCGCAAGGCAAGCTATTCGGCGGAGAGATCTTAGACGCACAAATGTTAATTGCCGGCGAAATTGGCAATGAATCTGGCGCTAAAATGGTCATTCACTTAGCGGCTTCGGGTGCTGATGTCACCGCGCAAACAGATCAGTGTTTAAAAGATTTAGCACAAACAGATGCGCAACTTGATACATTACAATCAGCTATCGAAAAAGCAGATCAAGTAAAAGACGCCGAAAAGAAAAAACAGTTACTCGCAAAGATTGGTGCCACACAAATGCACTATTGTGAACAAGCTGAAATACTAGAGAAAAAGCTATCAAGCTTAGAGCATCACCTTCATGATTTGCTGGAAGATGCGCAATTGGTCGTTAATAAAAAACTGCATTCAGGGGTCGAAATTCACATTTTCGAAAAAGTTCTACTCACTAACCGCCAATACCCACCGTGTAAGGTAAAGCTTGAAGAAAACAAGGTTGAGGTAGAGTTTAAAACCAGTTAATAAAAAAAGAGGCTTAAAGCCTCTTTTTACCAGGGTCATTACTCTTTAAAGAATTCCTTCCACTTGCTGTTTTAGCTGTTCAGGCCAAACACCAACTTGTACTTGCCCGATATGCTGTTTTTGTAACAGCAACATAGCGAGTCGTGATTGACCAATTCCGCCACCTATTGTTTGCGGAAACTTTTTCGCCAGTAGCTGTTTATGCCAATCAAACTCTAGGCGAGCTTGGTCGCCTGTAATCGCTAATTGTGTAGCTAATGCATCAGGGCTTACACGAATGCCCATTGAAGAGATTTCAAATGCATCTTCAAGCACAGGGTTCCAAACTAAAATATCACCGTTTAAACCTGCAAATTTACTACAGGTTTGTGTTGACCAATCGTCATAATCCGGTGCTCGTACGTCATGAATTTTACCATCGGCAAGTGTGCCGCCTATACCAATTAAAAATACCGCACCGTATTCTTGTGCTACCGCTTTTTCACGTTGTTTCGCTGTAAAGTCAGGATACATCTGACGTAGCTGTTCACTGTGTACAAAAGTGATTTGCTCGGGCAAAAACGGCGTTAAATCAAACTCGCTTGCGACAAAGCGTTCGGTTGCTTTAATCGCCTGATAAAGTGATGTCACGGTTTCTTTTAGCTTGTCTAAGGTACGTTCAGTGCTCTCGCAAATCACTTTTTCCCAGTCCCATTGGTCAACATACACCGAGTGAATTGGGCTTAAAGATTCTTCATCAGGACGAAGCGCCTTCATGTGCGTATAGAGTCCTTCACCTACCGAAAAATCGTAATCAGCCAAGGTTTTGCGTTTCCACTTAGCTAATGAGTGGACTACTTCAAATTGGCTACCCGGAATTGTTTTCACTGCTACCGATACAGCATTTTCAGTACCGCTTAAGTTATCTTGAATACCATCGCCTACTTTAGCCAAGATCGGCGCTTGTACTTCAACTAACCCTAATTGTTGTTCTAATTGGCTTGAAAAAAACTGTTTTACTTTACTAATTTGCTGCTGTTGCTGCAGGTAGTGTGAACTCATAATAATTGGCCTCATTCCCAGTTATTGTTACTTGCTTAATTAGAGAAACCCGCTGCTTGGCCCCTCCTGTTAAAACAATCCTCAACTAAACAAAGGTAATTTTCAATAACCCGCAATAAAAAGAACTTAACATTGAAATTTTCATAAAAATAATGCTATAAAATTTATTGATTCAATAATTAACACTAATAAATACCATGGAAAATTATCAAATCGATAATCTCGATAAAAACATCCTTAATGCTTTAATGGAAAATGCGCGAACAGCGTATGCAGAACTCGCTAAACGCTTTGCAGTAAGTGCCGGGACTATTCATGTACGGGTCGAAAAGATGAAACAAGCGGGAATTATTACAGGCACCCAAGTCAGTATTGATGCCAAACAGCTTGGTTACGATGTTTGCTGTTTTATTGGTATTAACCTCAACAATGCCCGTGATTACCCACAAACTTTACTGCATTTAAAAGAGCTAGAAGAAGTCGTAGAAGCCTATTACACCACAGGTAATTACAGTATATTTATCAAAGTGATGGCACGCTCAATTGATCATCTACAAGATGTGTTAATTAACAAAATACAAGCCATCGAAGCTATTCAATCAACAGAAACGCTGATCTCATTACAAAACCCTATTAGCCGTGCTGTTGTTCCCTAGGGTATAATCAGCGCCAATTAGAATCCGTCAACGAGCACACAACTATGGATACAACTCGCTTTGAGCGTGTTAAGCGCGTGTTAGACCGCCGCCAAACGGACCTAACGGTTTGTTTAGAAGAAGTGCATAAGCATCATAATTTATCAGCCATTGCTCGCACAGCTGACGCGACAGGCTGCCATCATGTTCATGCTGTATGGCCAGAGAATCAAAAATGGTTAACTAACAATACCTCAGGTGGTAGTAAAAACTGGCTAGAAACTCACTTGCATCGCAATATCGATGAAGCCGTTGCTATGATGCGTGCACAAAATCCGGAAGTACAAATTTTAGCAACTCACCTCAGCGACGATGCAGTCGACTTTCGTGAAATAGATTACACCAAACCGACGGCTGTTATTGTTGGCCAAGAACGTGATGGTATTTCACCACGCGCCCTCGCTCATGCTGATAAAAATATCATTATCCCAATGCAAGGAATGGTGCAATCTCTTAATGTATCTGTTGCTGCGGCACTTATTCTATTTGAAGCTCAGCGCCAACGTGAAGAAGCCGGACTTTACAACCGCGATATGCTTGATGCGAAAGTTAAACACCGCATCTTGTTTGAGGGCTGCCACCCTATCATTGCCGAACAATGCCGCGAAAAAGAGCTACCGTACCCTGAGCTTGATGAAAATGGTGAAATTGTTGCTGATGAAACGTTCTGGAACATTTTAAAACACACGCAACCGCTTGAAGCCACTAACGAGTGCAAGTAAACTGAAAAACAGTCTACTAATTAATAATTTGAGTCACCTTTGAGTCATCCTAGCTTAGCGTTATACCCAATTACTGAATTAAAAGGCGTCGGCCCGAAAATGGCCGAGCGCCTTGCTAAGCTAAATATTCATACGGTGCAAGACATGCTGTTTCATTTGCCTCACCGCTATGAAGACCGTACCCGCATTCACCCAATCTGTGAACTTCAACCGCATAGCCATGTTAGTGTTGAAGCCACCATTGAAACCAGCCAAATTACCTTTGGAAAAAGACGCATGCTGGTTTGCCAAGTAAATGATGGAACGGGCCGATTGACGCTGAGGTTTTTTAACTTTAGCGCGGCTCAAAAAAATGCCTTAAGTACAGGTAAAATCATTCGTTGCTTTGGTGAGATCCGCCGTGGCAGAGTTGGCTTTGAAATGACACATCCGGAATACAGCTTATCGGATACCCCTTCTGAGCAACCAACTAATACCACGCTTACGCCGGTTTATCCTGTTACCGAAGGGCTAAAACAGTTATCTATTCGTGCACTAAGCGATCAAGCACTTGCACTACTAACTAAATACCCTGTCGAAGAGTTACTGCCAGAACAGTTTCAGCCAACCGGAATGCGTTTAGCCGATGCACTTATGACCTTACATCGCCCACAAAACGATGTTGATTTAACTGCCCTTGAACAAGGTATGCACCCTGCCCAGCAACGGCTAGTTTTTGAAGAGTTGCTTGCGCAAAACTTAAGCCTTTTAAAGCTGCGCCAAAAAGGGCAAACGGTAAAAGCGGTTGCTTTAAAGCCTCATAACCAACTTGAGCAACAGTTTTTAGCTAATTTAGCCTTTAGCCCAACTAACGCGCAAAGTCGTGTGGTGGCAGAAATCAAAGGTGACTTACAACACCCGTTTCCGATGATGCGCCTAGTACAAGGCGATGTTGGCTCAGGTAAAACACTCGTCGCAGCACTCAGTGCGCTCACCGCTATCAGCGAAGGCTACCAAGTCGCTTTAATGGCACCAACAGAGATTTTATCAGAGCAACATGGCATCAACTTTAGCCAATGGTTTAATCAACTCGGTGTTGAAGTCGCTTGGTTAGGTGGCAAAAGTAAAGGTAAAGAGCGCGCTGTTACTCTCGAAAAAATAGCCTCTGGGGAAGCGCAAATGATTGTTGGCACCCATGCGTTATTTCAAGAACAGGTTGAGTTTAACAATCTCGTTTTAATTATTATTGATGAGCAACACCGCTTTGGTGTTCATCAGCGCTTATCACTGCGTGAAAAAGGCCGCTTTGGTGACTGTTACCCGCATCAATTAGTGATGACAGCAACACCTATCCCGCGAACGCTAGCAATGACAGCCTACGCTGACTTAGAAACCTCAGTGATTGATGAGTTACCACCCGGTAGAACGCCTATCACAACGGTGGCGATTCCAGATGCACGCCGAGACGAAATCATTCAACGTGTGAGAACAGCGTGCACAGAGCAAGGTCGTCAAGTGTATTGGGTTTGCACTCTGATTGATGAATCTGAAGTACTGCAATGCCAAGCCGCGGAAGATAGCGCTGAGCAATTGAAAGCAGCATTGCCAGAATTAAACGTTGGCTTAGTGCATGGCCGGATGAAAGCCGCTGAAAAGCAAGCCATTATGAGTGAGTTTAAAGCGGGCAATATTCATGTACTTGTTGCCACAACGGTGATTGAAGTAGGTGTTGATGTGCCAAATGCCAGCCTTATCATTATTGAAAACCCTGAGCGGTTAGGGCTTGCACAACTCCACCAGCTGCGCGGCCGTGTTGGTCGTGGGGCTACGGCATCACACTGTGTTTTACTCTATCACGCGCCATTATCAGCTACAGCGCAAAAACGCTTAGGTGTGCTGCGTGAAAGTAATGATGGCTTTGTTATTGCTGAGCGAGATCTCGAAATCCGTGGCCCTGGTGAAGTACTTGGTACCAAACAAACAGGCCTAGCCGAATTTAAAATCGCCGACTTAAACCGCGATAAACAAACACTCGACCATGTAAGACCCATTGCCTTCAAAATTTTGAACGACTATCCAGAGCTTACCGATAAATTGATTCAACGTTGGCTTGCAGGCAAATCAAACTACGCACAAGCTTAATCGCAAGTCTAACTTTTCTGCTAGAACAAAAAAGCCCAGCTAATTAGCTGGGCTGACAAGTTAGGGAGTTATCCAAAGGTTGGATTAGAACTTGTATTCAATACCAACACCTAGGTAGTCTTGGTCAACTTGATTGTCTGTATCAAACGTTGAGTAGAAACCAAATACTTTGGTGTTTTTGCTAAGCTTGTGATCAACACCTGCAGAAATAGCTGTTTTCTTGTCGCCTTCGTCAAAGTCAATTACTTGGTACTGTACTTTGAAAGTGTTGCTATTCATTTGGTAAGCAGCATTTACTAAGTAACCATCAGCTTCTGCACTACCATCCACTTTTTCTTGTGTTTGGTACATAGCACCTAGTTTGAAGTCACCTAGTTTACCCTGTACTGTTGCACGAACAATGTCGTAGCCTTTAACTTCGCTGTCAGCTGCTACTGATGCATAAAGTTTGCTTTCTTTAAGTTTTGCATCGCCGTAAGTTAACGCTACTGAGTAACCATTATCAGCATCTACGTCATCTTCAGCTACATAAGTTGCTAATACTTTGAAGCCACTGAAGTCTTTAGAAGCATAAGAAATTGTGTCGCCTAAACGGTTTTCACCTTTAAATGCGTTCTTGATATCACCTTCAAGGTCATTGAATAAATCAACTTTACCTTGAGACTGCTTCATTGCTGTATCGTTACGACCGATAACAACTTGACCAAAGCTACCTTTAACACCTACGTATTGGTTACGTGCAGTGATGTTATCGTCATTGTCGCCTTTTGAATCAGCGTCTGATACGTCTACACCAAACTCAAATTTATAAACCGCTTCTAAGCCTTCAGAAATTTTTTCTGAACCTTTTAAGCCAAAACGTGAGTTATTGCTTTTAATTTCAGTGAAAGACCCTTCGCCATCATCTGATGATTGAACAGTCACGTTTGCTTTACCATATACATCTACATCAGCTAATGCAGAAAAAGATAAACCACCAAATAAAGCTAGGAATAAGCTAGACTTTGCAAATTTCATGTCGTTTCCTCAATAATCGCAACAAAAAACACATGTTGTGTTTCAATGCGCGCAGTGTGACAGCGAAAAATGACAGAAAGATGACAATTGAAACAAAAGCGTCAATTTAGCTTCATAAAATGTAATTATTTTTGAAATAAAAACGTAACCTGCTGTTACAGCATTAATTTTTTATGAAAGCTAAATTAAATTAATTTTAAGCTTTTATTTGTAGTTCAGTTAATAAGGTCACTAACTTCTCTAATAAAGGGGTTTGCTCATTATCTCTGTGATAAGCAACAAACACATCACGCGAAGTATGCGCAACATCTTCAACATGATAAAGCTCACCAGATTCAAGCTGCTCTTCAACTAATAACTGAGGAATAAACGCGCTACCGCCGCATTTCAAAATTAAATCAAGCGCAATACGACCTGTACTGGTTCTGAAATAAGGAGGAGCGTGACCGTTAAACTCACGAGCATGCCATAAAGAAAAGGTGGTACCCCAGTCGACATAAACATATTGGTTATCGAAAAAGTTTTCACTATTTGCAGTTTCAAAGGCGCTCACTGGAATAATGGGTAGCTCACAAATTCGCTGTACAACCAGTTCATCTACTTTAGGGGGATCGAACAACACCGCCAAATCTAATGTACGTTCCAATAATAAGCGAGTACTCTCTTGCTGTGCTTTAACTTCAGCAACTAACGACACACCCGGCATAGCAGAAACAATATTAGTAATACCAAACTGTAAAAATGCATCCCAAATATTAGGTGTTCCCGCTAAGCTAATTTGCTTGTGCATATTATCTGCAAGTGCCACATCAACTTTTGCGCGCTGCATACCTGTAATGATCATTTGTGCGTGTGGCAGTAGTCGCTCACCTGGCGCCGTTAACTGTATGTTGTTTCGTTGACGAATAAATAAGTTAACACCTAAACCTTGCTCTAATTGTCGGATCCGAAAACTCACTGCAGACTGTGTAATATATAAATTTTCAGCTGCTTTACCGAAATGGCGCGTACGAACCACTTCAACAAAAGTCTTCAATAAATCGATATCCATTTTTTACCCTTACGATAAAAATAATTTGTTTAATAAAATCGACAACTTGATCCATACTCCAGCAAGAAATTAGGGCATGAGGATAAAGCCATGAGCAATGACATTTCATCACTTCGTCAGGCATTTGCAAGCCAACGTCAATTCTATGATGATCAAAATTTCCCACGCGGTTTTGGTCGTAGTGGTCACTTCACTTTGCTAGAAGCCGACATTCTCGAGCAGCATGGTGTTGTTCTAAAGGGTTTATACAACAAAACCCTAGAACCACAAAATGAATTTCAAACTCAATTTGTACAAGTTGTTACCGGTAACCTTGAAGCGACTAATCCGATTGAGCGCGCTTGGATCAAATACCTTAAGCAAACAACCTGTAAAACCAAGTTTCACACATTATTTGGGCGCTCTCGCATTGCGACCTCAACACCACAAAGTGTTGAATATTATTCTGAGTCAGACAGCCTATAACAATTTGCTTTTTTACCCTTTTAGGGTTAAAACTTGTAATAACTTTTGTTTCGCCAATAAGTTATTACAAGGCAAGCTGTGACTCGAAGAATATTAATAATTGAAGATACGCCAACCATTGCGCGGGTGCAAAAGCACATCGCGCAAAAAGTGGGCTATGAAGCCGACATAGCCGGTAGCTTAGCTGAGGCAAAAGAGCTTATTAGCAAGCACAATTACTTTTGTGCCGTAGTAGATTTTATTCTGCCTGATGCGCCAACCGGTGAAGCAGTTCCTTGCACCATCGAAGCCGACATTCCTACCATTGTAATGACAGGTAATCTTGACGAAACAACACGTAATATCGTTGAAAAACACCCCATCATTGATTACATCACCAAAGAAAATAAACAAGCCTATCAATATCTAGAAAAACAACTGGCTCGCTTGCCTCGTAATGAGCAAATATTAGTACTAGTAGTCGATGATTCAGCAGCAACGCGCCACCATATTTGCAACTTATTAACCCGTCATAAATACCAAACACTCGAAGCTGTTGATGGTGTTGATGCTTTAAAAGTACTGGCTGAAAACCCAAAAATATCGGTGATCATTACCGATAATGAAATGCCGAATATGAATGGGGATGAGCTCTGTGTCGAAATTCGCCGTTTATATTCTAACGATGAAAAAGCCGTGATTGGCATATCTGCACTCGATACTTTGCACCTTTCGACGCGCTTTTTGAAATCTGGCGCAGACGATTACCTACGCAAGCCATTTAACAATGAAGAGTTTTATTGTCGACTTAGCCAAAACGTCGACATGCTTGAAAACATTAAAACGATTCGTTTACAAGCAAACACTGATTACCTCACAAAACTCCCTAATCGCCGCTATTTCTTTGGTGAAGCAAACAGCCATCTGAAAGCTGCAAAAGTGTCAGATACCTCAGTCTCTTTAGCCATGATTGATATTGACCACTTTAAGTCAATTAACGATAACTACGGTCATGATGCCGGCGATGACGTATTAAAGGGCCTATCGCAATGTATGGCAAAGTATTTTGAAGATAACTTAGTAGGCCGCTTTGGTGGTGAAGAGTTTGCAGTCTATTTTGCTGATCAAGACCCACAAGAATCGTTGCAACGTTTAGAGAAATTCCGCTTGTTTGTTGAAAAGCACAGCCCTGAGTTCAGTAAAGACCGAATCAAGTTTACGCTGTCGATTGGTTTTCATAATGGGCCTGTTTATAGTTTGGATGAACTAATAAAACAGGCCGATTTAAAGCTTTATCAAGCTAAAGACACTGGCCGCAACAAGCTAGTAAGCTAAGCCTACACAGGCTTAGTCACAGCCTCTAATTGCGCTTTGCGTTGCTTACGGCTCTGACGATACGAATCCCAGCTAAATAATGCCAAAGCGCTCCAAATACATGCAAATGTCACCACACGCTCAGCATCAAATACCTCACCGTAAAATGCCACGGCAAGCATAAACATTAAGCTTGGGCCAATGTACTGAAAAAAGCCAAGGGTACTGTATTGCAGACGCTTTGCTGCACCAGTAAAACATAACAGCGGTAAGGTTGTCACCACACCAGCACTAATGAGTAACAAGTTAATGTGCCAATCGTTTGCAGTTAAATCAGAGCTTGCTGATGGCGCCATCAACCACCAGTAAATAAGCGCAACTGGCAATAATATAAGTGCTTCAAGCAATAACCCTGGCAATGATTCAATCGGCAGCTTTTTACGAAGTAACCCATAAATAGCAAACGATCCTGCTAATGAGAAAGCAACCACAGGGAATGAACCAAAACTCACAAGCTGAAGCAACACACCACAAAGCGCTAGACCTACCGCAACGCCTTGCCACTTGCGTAGTCGCTCACCTAAAAATAACATACCCAATAACACATTCAGTAATGGATTTATGTAATAACCTAAACTGGCATCGAGCATATGATTATTGTTCACGGCCCAAATAAATAACCCCCAGTTAAAGCCAAGTAAACTTGCTGTTATTACCAACATCAAAAGTAATTTAGGTTGTCCGAGCACCACACGAATACGCTGCCATTGATGACGAGCTGCAATAATAAGAAGTAAAAATAACACCGACCAAATAACACGGTGCATTAAGATTTCAAACGCAGAAATCTGCTGTAGAAACTTAAAGTAAATGGGCGCAAGACCCCACATAAAAAAGGCTAAACAAGCGAAAATGACGCCTTTTCGCTGCTCAATGTTGGTAGGCATAAGTTTGGCTTTATAGTTTAAAAACGCTATTTTACGCCCCCTAAGCAGTGACGCAACCAAAACACGCTAAATAAACCCATGTATTTACTTCCTAAAAGGGACTGCCATTGTTGCAAAGTAACGCCTTGATATTAAGCACCAGTGAAACGCTGAATTCTGCATCTTGAGGTCGTTTGGGTATATTTCTACAGACATCGCCATAAAAAACCACTAAAATGCTCGGCGATGAATACCAATACCGCAATGTCCAACACACCCGTTCGATCACCACAAGCCGTACTCAAACAAGTGTTTGGTTACAAGGACTTTCGTGATGGCCAAGAAGCGATTATAGCCGCAGCGCTAGACGGACAAGACTCGCTTGTACTCCTACCAACGGGTGGAGGCAAATCATTATGCTATCAAGTACCCGCTTTAATCCTTGATGGTGTGACTGTGGTTATCTCACCGCTTATTTCCTTGATGCAAGACCAAGTTGCCCAACTAAGAGCGCTCGGCGTGCAAGCGGCCTACATCAACAACAGCCTGCCTTTTGAAGAGCAGCAAGCTGTTTATCAGCAATTGCACTATGGGCAAATTAAGCTGTTATATGTTGCACCAGAAAAAGTACTGCAACACGAATTTTTAGAGCGTTTGAGTCATCTAAAACTCGCACTTTTTGCAATTGATGAAGCTCACTGTGTGTCGCATTGGGGTCATGACTTTAGGCCGCATTACTGTCGGCTCAACGAGTTAAAGCAACGCTTTATGCATGTGCCCATGATGGCGCTTACAGCAACGGCAGATAAAGCAACTCGTTACGATATTATTGAACAGCTTCAGCTTAACCACCCTTACGTGCACACTGGTAGCTTCGATAGACCTAACATTCGTTACACCATAGAAGAAAAATTCAAACCTATGGTGCAACTGCTTCGATATTTAAAAGAGCAGCAAAACCAGAGTGGCATTATTTACTGCACCAGCCGCAAACGGGTTGATGATGTAGCCGAAAAACTTGCTGACGCTGGATTTAATGCCGCCGCCTACCATGCGGGAATGAGTAACGAGCAACGCCAATTTGTGCAATCTGGCTTTGCCCGTGACGATATTCAAATTGTGGTTGCGACTGTTGCCTTTGGCATGGGGATTAATAAACCAAACGTACGTTTTGTAGTGCATTACGATATTCCAAAAAGCATCGAGGCTTACTACCAAGAAACCGGTCGTGCAGGTCGAGATGGCCTGGCTGCAGAAGCGATTATGTATTTTGACCCGGCAGACATAGGCCGCGTACGCCGCTTTTTTGAAGATATTGAAGACGAGCAACGTCGTCGTGTTGAAGAGCAGCGTTTTAATGCTATGGCAAGCTTCGCCGAAGCACAAACATGCCGCAGACAAATCTTGCTCAATTATTTTAGTGAATATAAACGCGAAACCTGTGGTAACTGTGATATTTGCTTAAACCCACCTACTAGCTTTGATGGCACACTTGTCGCGCAACAAGCCTTATCGTGTGTGTATCGTGCTGAGCAACGTTTTGGTATTGGCTATATCGTTGAGTTACTTCGCGGTGCAAACACTAGCCGCATTCGAGATAACAATCACCACCAATTAAGCACCTATGGCATCGGTAAAGAGCACAGTGTGGAGTTTTGGCTAAGTATTTTAAGGCAGCTTATCCATCAAGGGTTATTAAGCCAAGATATTACCCAAGGTTCGTCATTACGCTTAACCGAAGCCGCCCGTGCAGTTCTTAAAAGTGAATATGCACTGCAACTTGCTGAACCTCGCTTACAAGCTAAGCACGTTTACCAAGATAAACTCGCTCAGTTTAATTACGATAAAAAGCTATTTGCGAAATTACGCGCTTTACGTAAAGAGTTGGCAGATGCCGATGATGTTCCACCTTATGTGGTATTCAATGATAAAACCCTCGCTGAAATGGCGCAGTTAATGCCAACCAACGACAGTGAGTTTTTGAAGGTGTCAGGTGTTGGTTTCACTAAGCTCAATAAGTATGGCGCACCGTTTTTAAATACCATTCGCGACTATCTTGCCACCAATTAGGACTGCTATGACTGAACTAACCTATGATGCCGAGCATGAGATTATTCTTGTAACGTCGAGTGAGCTTCCACACGATGAAGACTTTGAGCTTTGGGCAACCCTTTTCTTACACGCGCCAGCTATAACAACTGCCGACTTTGATGCCGGTGCTGATCGTCACCAATTACGCTTTCACTTTACAGATCATAGTTTTAATCTAAACTTTGAACATTACAGTGAAAGTATTTGGATCAATGCTGAAGGCATAGAAGCCAGTGCTGCATTACCACAACTTCATCAGTATTTAGTAGCGCAATTACAATAATAAGCTAGACATTTTCCCACGCTTAGTATGTAGTAGTTGCACAGGAGATACTCAACTAAGGGTGTAAATGGGATTTAAGCAGTCGCACTTTGTTGCTAGGTTAATAACACTATTACCAATCTGCATAGCAGCCAATGTTCATGCAGAGCAGTTATTTACTGACGATAATAATTATTGTCAAAACCAACGTACGCTTAAATCACAAGATAATAACTTACGCCGCCAGCTCGATGCAGATAACCCCCTACCCGATGTCGCTAATAACCGTAAAATAGTCTCTATTGAACTTGAACAGCTGAACGTATTTAACACTGAGCTTGAAGAAGAAAATAACTTTTTATTTCGCTTTGCCAATCGCGCTCACATGACTACAGAGCCAGAGGTAATACACAGCGTTTTATTGTTTCAAGAAGGTGATGTTTACAATCCACGTAAATTACTTGAGTCTGAACGATTACTGCGTAAACAAGGCTACTTGTATGACGCGCGTATCAACGCAAAGCTCGATTGTGATGGCAACGTACATGTAAAAGTAATTACGCGCGATCTGTGGACCTTATTACCTGAAATAAGCTTTAGCCGCAGTGGTGGTAAGAATGAGTCGAGCATTGGCTTTCGCGAATCTAACTTTTTAGGCTGGGGTAAGCGAGTGTCGTTTAGTCGCACCCGTGATGCTGACCGTACTGGTTACCTGTTTGTGTATGATGATCCGCATATATTCTCTAGCCGCTATCAAGGCCGCTTAGAATATTCAGATAACGATGACGGTAAACGTCATTACCTCGATGTAAGCTATCCTTTTTTCTCGATTGATACGCCCTACAGCTACGGTGTTACAAGTTACTCAGATCAGCGCCGAGAGTCACTTTACTATCGCGGCGATGTAGTTAGCGAATTTGAGCAAAAAACCTTATTAAACCGCGCTTACTTTGGTCATTCATCACAACTTGGTAATAGTTGGACCCAGCGCATTAAGCTTGGCATCGAAAACCGAGAAGAAACCTTTAGAGAAACGCCATTTACGCGCTTTCCTATCGCTGAAGATAGAACGCTGAGTTACCCTTATGTTAGTGGCCAATGGTTTGAAGATCACTACGTTAAGGTTAGAAACTTCGATAGCATCTACCGTACTGAAGATTTAAACCTTGGTTGGAATATCCACGCCTTACTCGGTTATTCGAGTGATGATTTTAGCGACGATGCCAGCCGTACTATTTATTCGTTATCTTTATCAAAAGCACATTACTCTGGGGACAACCAGTTATGGCGCTTTAAAGCAGACCTTGATGGCTACTGGAATGAAGAAACCGATGACGTTGAAAACCTGTTTGCCAGCACGCAGCTACAGTATTATCTCAATACCACACTAAGACAAAGCTGGTACGCCAAAGTACGCTTACAATATGCTGAAAACCTCACTGCTGATAAACAACTTACTATTGGTGGTGAAAATGGCCTACGTGGTTACCCGCTTGACTACCAAGTAGGCGACCGCAGCTTTTTAGTGACTCTAGAAAAACGCTACTACTGGGAATATGACTTACTGCAATTGTTTAAAGTCGGTGGTGCCGCATTTTATGATATTGGAAGAGCCTGGTATAACGACAAAGATAATGGTGCCAATGGTAACGTGCTACAAAATGTGGGTGTGGGCCTGCGCTTAGCGCCAAGCCGTGCCAATGCCGGTACGGTTATTCACCTAGATATTGCCGCACCTATTAACAAACAAGATGACGATATTGACTCTGTGCAATGGCTAGTAACGGTTAAAAATACCTTTTAAAGTGGTGTTATTGTTAAGCTAAAAAGCTAAAATCGAAACGTAAAATATTAACTTAGGAACCCTTTTGGACTTCGTCGAATTCTTTAACGAGCAATATCATTTAATCGTGACTGTTATCGCGGTTTTGCTCTATCCGCTACTGCGTAAAACCACCAAAAAGCTGCTGTTAAAAGCAATTAAAGGCAAGGCTGATCCGCATCGCGAATACCGTGCTGAGCTGTTGCTCAATATCATTCTTGCCATTGTTATGCTGTGCTTAGTGTTAGTTTTTTGGGGTATAGAGCTACGGGGCTTATTAGTACTTGGCTCATCAATTTTTGCCATGCTAGGTGTCGCGCTTTTTGCCGCCTGGTCTTTACTAAGTAACCTAACAGCTTTCTTGTTGATGTTTATTCAAAACGACTGCCGTGTTGGCTTTTGGGTAAGAGTAATTGACGGTGCAAACTTCTTAGAAGGCCGCATTATCGAAATGGGCTTAATGAATGTTGTACTCGAGCATATTGATGGTCACAAAGTGATTTACCCAAACAACATCTTTGTCACCCGCCCTGTAATGGTGTTAAAGAACCCGCCAACAGCGACTAAAGCGCCAACCATAAAACGTATTTTAGGCCCAAAAAAGTAACGGCTTAAAGTTAACGAGATGCTTGCTAAAAAGGTGTTCTTTTTCTGCTTCCATAGGCGATTAATATAAAACTAAATAAAATGACTAAAGGGTGAAATAACACGATATGAGCAACACTTAGCTCTGTAAAAAAGCCGTGCGTAAGTGAAATAGCAAGCGTGAATAAGCCTGTATAAAATAGCAATATTTTCATCTTTGATCCTTTAGTCATTCTTACGACAATTAAGTAAGTAAAAAACTATAAACCTTGCACTTGCTCTAAGGTCAAGTAATAGATGGGGACAGGCAGATACAAAAAAGCCAAACATATAGTTTGGCTTTTTGAATTACAGAATAGGGTATTAGTTATTTAAATCTGCGGTTTTTAACTCGTCTTCAATATCACTTATTTCATCAATAAAGTTTTCGAGCTGTTGTTCAACTAGGCTGTTTGCATGAGCAAAGTAAGCAAGATGAAATACGGCATCCCCCTCGTTTACCAGCGGCATAGTCTGCTGACCAATGACAATACCACTTCGCGGCGCGAGTAGTTCAAGTTCAGCATCACCAAGAGGGCTACTTATATAAGCGAGGACCTGCCCTTTCATTACTCGCTCACCCAGTGATACTTGTGCACGAACAATACCGTCAACTTCAGCACGTATCCAACTCGTCGAGCTTGCAATAATCGGCTCTGGTAGCTTTTTAGCACGTTTGCCGCGCACCATTTTTAAATGGCGCATCACATAGTCAACACCTTGCACACCTGCTGCAATGGCAATTGGGTCAAAGCGCAGCGCTTCGCCGGCTTCGTAGGTAATAACGGGTATTCCTAAATTGGCAGCTTCACTGCGTAATGAGCCATTGCGAAGTGACGCATCAATCACCGCAGGAGTACCAAACGCTTTTGCCATGGCTGCTGTTGCAGGGTCGCTCAAATTAGCGCGAATTTGCGGCAAGTTAGTTCGGTGAATTGCCCCTGTGTGTAAATCAATAATATGCGTACAATGCATCGCCACTTGAGTAAAAAACGCATTCGCCATTCGCCCAGCTAACGAGCCACGCGTTGAGCCCGGAAAACTGCGGTTCATGTCACGACGGTCTGGTAAGTAGCGTGACTTATGAATAAAACCAAACACATTCACAATCGGTACCGCAATAATAGTACCGCGCAATTGCTCAGGATCGATTTTAGCAAGCAACTGCCTAACAACCTCAACACCATTGAGCTCATCACCGTGAATTGCAGCACACACCATTAATACAGGTCCTTGCTGCACACCATTGACGACTTCAATTGGAATATTTAACGGCGAGTGGGTGTAAAGCTTGGCAGCTTCAATCGCAAATGTTTTACGTTCGCCAACACCCACCGTATCGCCTAAAATTGAAAAAGGTGTATTTTTCTTAACCTTAGCCACGCACTTTTCCTTTTAATAGAGCGCTTATTTTCCTATGGGTAAAGGTTTAACCTTTACCACGAGTTGCAGTTTTCTTTGATGCCGCTGTTTTTTCAATAAACTCGACAATCATGCCTGCAATGTCTTTACCGGTTGCAACTTCAATACCTTCAAGACCAGGTGATGAGTTAACCTCCATCACCAATGGACCACGTGCAGAGCGAAGTAAATCAACACCCGCAACGTTTAAGCCCATCGCTTTAGCTGCAGCAACAGCTGTTTTTCTTTCTTCTGGAGTAATACGAACCAAAGTCGCACTACCACCACGGTGTAAGTTAGAACGGAATTCACCTTCTTGCGCTTGACGCTTCATCGCGGCAATTACTTTATCGCCTAATACAAAGCAGCGAATATCAGCACCGCCCGCTTCTTTGATATACTCTTGCACCATGATGTTGGCTTTTAAGCCCATAAATGCTTCGATTACACTTTCTGCAGCTTTGCGTGTTTCAGCTAATACCACACCGATACCTTGGGTACCTTCAAGTAGCTTAATAACGACTGGCGTGCCACCCACCATACTTAATAAATCTTTTACGTCATCTGGTTTACTTGCAAAGCCTGTCACTGGCATACCCACACCTTTACGCGAAAGTAGCTGTAGTGAACGTAACTTATCGCGCGAGCGAGTGATCGCCACAGATTCATTGACAGGGTATACACCCATCATTTCAAACTGACGTAATACCGCACAGCCATAGAAAGTTACTGACGAACCAATACGCGGCACGATAGCGTCAAAATCCTTTAAATTTTCACCACGGTAATGGATTTCTGGCTGCTCTGAATTGATGTTCATATAACAACGAAGTGCATCAATCACTTTCACTTCGTGGCCACGCTGCTCTGCGGCTTCAATTAAGCGACGTGTTGAATACAAATTTTGGTTGCGAGATAAAATACCAAGTTTCATAAGTTAAAAACCTTAACTGATAAACTCATACACGTAGCAACGTGTGATAAGTCCTTTTCCTATAATAAATGAGATAAAGCCGGATCAACGACTATGCGATTTTCCATTGCTGTACGCCCTAACAACATTCTAAACTTCATTGTTGAACGGTTACTTAAAGTCACCCTTACAGGCCAGCTTTGGGTTCCTGCGACTAATTTTGTTTCAATAAAGTAGCGTAGCTCACGCTGACCGCTTGAACTGGTCACATACTTACGCTCAACTACTTTGGCACGACACTCTACCGTTGTTTCTACATCGTCTTGTAGAGGATGGGTAGTAAATTTCACCCATGCTTCGCCATTTTCTGAAAATTCCTCAATGTCAAAAGCATGAATACATGAAGTTCTCGCTCCGGTATCAACTTTTGCTTTGATTTTTTCTATTCCCAGTTCAGGCAGGCCAAGCCATTCTCGCCAGCCAACAATAATTTTTGCGCTCATTAATGTGCCCTCTTTAAAAAAGTGTCTTATACGCTACAGAGCTAGAAACACCAACGAAATATATTTATCCACTCGATAAGTCGATTTCATTAATGTAGTCTTGACTATATTAATGTATTTACTCAACCATATAGCACTATTTGTAAAACGAGAGTTCAATATGATCAATGGGTTACTTCATGTCTTAATTTTAGACGAACAAGGCGGTGCACGTGCTATTGAAAATAGTACTGAGCTGCAAAATTGGCAACCCGAACACGGAAAACTTTGGGTGCACATGGACTACAGCCAAGCTGAAGCCGTTGACTGGCTTGAGCAAAGTAATTTATTAACTGATTACGAGCTTGAGTCCCTTATTGCCGATGAAACACGTCCGCGTTTAAGCAAAGTCACTAATGGTAATATGCTGTTTTTGCGTGGCGTTAATCTAAACCCTGCGCAAAGCCCAGAAGACATGGTCTCGTTACGCTTATTTATTAACGAAAATATTGTGATCACAACCCGTAAGCGCCGTTTATTATCGGTGCAAGATGTTGTTGAATCGTTCGATGGCAGCAATGGTCCTTGCTCAATCTCTGAGTTAGTTTGCCAATTGGCGCAAAACTTAACATCGCGTATGCAAGCTGTTATCGACAGTTTAGATGACACACTCGATGGCTTTGAAGATGAAATTGATGAACCAAACAAAGGCTTTGATCATCAATCATTAGCACAAATACGCCGCCAAACAATCGCGTTAAAACGTTATTTAAGGCCACAAAAAGAAGCGCTTATTACTTTGTTAAACAACAAATATAAGTGGTTAGATGAAGACGATAAAGCACGCTTAAACGAAACAACCAATATGTTGATCCGTTATTTAGAAGAGCTAGATAGCTCAATTGAACGCGCGCAAATTATTCAACAAGCAATAACAAGCCAAGTATCTGAGCAACTAAACCAACGCATGTATGTGATGTCGGTAGTTGCAGCACTGTTTTTACCACTTGGCTTTTTAACTGGCTTACTAGGTGTAAACGTAGGCGGTATTCCGGGCACTGAAAGCCCTTACGCATTTAGCTTATTTATTATTTTCTTAGTGGTGCTAACCGTTGGGATTGGTATTTACTTTAAAAATAAGAAGTGGTTATAACGCAACAACCTTTTTAATTAAATCAAGGCGGGCGGCATGTTCGCCTTTTTTTGTTGCCAAAATCAGGTGCTCACCATCGGAGTTGAGTATTTTAAGGGTCTCTGCTTTTCCTTCTAACTGCTCACCAGATACTAAGGTAATGCGTAATAAGGATTTATGCATGCACCATAATTCATATTTATCGTAGTCGCCACATGCAATAGGTTGATAAGTCATTAGCTTTTTGAGATTGCTGAAGGAATAAATCGAGCTTAGAAGATATTAAAGTGAAGAGCAAATGGCGCTCTCGGCAGGGATCGAACCTGCAACTTAGCCTCCGGAGGGCCACGTGATATCCATTTCACCACGAGAGCACATTTGTCGTCGTCAATACTGACTCGCGATATCAGCATGACAACCCGGCAATGATAATGGCATCTTGTGCTAAATGCTAGCATCGAGGCCTTTATATGCACATAAATTCAGCAATTTGCATTAAAACACTTCACTTTCGTGCAGAACCAAGGTATTAACGTATACTTAATAAAATTAATAACAAGGTGGCAGTATTGCCATGTAAGGGGAATTTGATCATGAGTTTAATGTCTACAGAGCAAGTCGCGGAGTTTTTAGGTGTAAAAGTCGAACGCGTAAAACGTCTTGCTCGCGAGCATTTACTGATCTCGAAATCACAAGATGACAAAGGTGAACCTTTGTTTGATCCAGAAGACGTAAAAAAATATAAAGAACTTGCCGAGCGAATTGGCGGTCTTTAATTTTTAGCTTTTTCTATGAAGTGGTTAAGCTGTATTAGCAGGGGCGCCACTTTATCCATCGCACCACGTTGTTCGTACCAACAAATACACAAAAGCAAAAACAGCGCATGAAATGCCGCGAGCTTTTCAACTGATAAGTAAAACTCATGATGTTCGCACACTAACGCTTGGTAACGTTTAAGTAACACTAATTGCTGCTCGTCATTTAACGCAAAGCTCACCACCAGCGCAGCTAAGTCAAAATAAACATCGTTGCTTTTGGCATATTCAAAGTCGATTAAAAACATACCCGACTCATTCACAATGATATTTTCTTTTACTAAATCATTATGACAAAAACCCATGTCTTTAGGCGCTGAAGCAATATAAGCCAGTGACTGTTTAATTAGCTCAGCATGTTGCTGGTAACGCGCTGTTTGCTGGTAGTAGTTAATTTCGTAGGCAATATCCATCGGTTCAGTAAGCACAGGGTAGCGGTGTAAATTAACTAAGTCGGGCAATAAGCTACTACAAAACTCACCGCTGGCAATGCTGCCTGCCACGTATTCGAAAATAGCCGTATCGGTTGCTTGTTCTAACCAAAGTGGGGCTGGGCAGCAGCTTTGCTTTGCAAAATGCGCTTGCGCCGCAAGGCCAATCGCAGGCCAATGGTCGCGATAGTGCTTAACCAAGAAATCTTGGCTTGCTGTTTTAACTAGGTAGTTATCATTGCTTAGCCCCTCAACCAGCGGACTGATTGAGGTGATAACTAAACGTGAGTTGAAGCGCGTAAAAAGCGCGTGAATTTGTTGCTCAGTTTTCATCTATAGCTGTGCAAGCGGCTTAGCCTGATGCTGCTCGTATTCTTCATACCAGGTTTTAAAGCCCCACGCGGCCATAATGGTGTAAAACACGAAAAGTACTAAGGTTGGGTAATACCCTTTTTCAAAGTATAGGTACATAGATGCTGCATCAATTACAATCCAGTACAACCAGTTTTCCAGTACTTTCTTGGCAACAAGGTAGGTTGTCACCACCGCAAAACAGGTGGTAAAGCTGTCTAAATAAGCAAAATCAGCGTGCGTGTAATTGGTCATCACAAAACCAATGGCAACTGAAGCCAGTGAGGTGGCAAGCAAAATCACCGCATGACGCTTTAACGACCATGAAATAATGGGCAGATGATCTTTATTATTCACGCCCCTGCGCCAAACCACCCAACCATATACCGCCATATACATGTAGTAAAAATTAAGTAGCGACTCCATCAACAGTGCGCCATTCCAGTACATTACGGTATAAATAAAGGTGCTCACAAACGCGGCTGGCCAACACCATAAGCTTTCTTTAATCGCTAACAGTAAATACGCCATCGATAAGGCAACGGCAATATATTCCCAATGCGACATGGCAGTAAAGCCTGAGAAGGTTTCGCTCAAAAATTCCATAACACGCGCTACTTTAGGGTTTAGTCTTCGCTAGGCGACAAGTCACCATGTAAGAATTTACAGACGAAAATAGCTTTACCAAACTCTTCATAAGAACGTTTGATTTCAGTATTAAGTACAGACATCACTAAATCATAGTCACCAAAAATCTGAGTAGATAAGGTGTTGGTGATCACTTTAAGCCCTTCATAACTGTTTACACGGTCAATAAAACCTTTGATAAACGGAATGTAGTCTTGATGTAGTGGGTACTTACTGATCTCTACTGAAAGTTTCATTATGATTTACCGAGTCTTTGAAAAGTATTGCATTGTAACCCGCTTATACTAACAAGTCATGGCTATGGTTATTTTTTAGTGTAAAATCAGCCCCGATAAACATTGAGGATTCATTATGGCACGCCGCATCACTTACAAATTTAAAAACCAGCCTCGCGAAATCAATTTTGCAAAAGATAAATACCGCGATATGTATCATGCTATTGCTGCGGCTGAAGGCATTGATTTAACCAATTATTTAAAAATGGAACAGCAAGTCGAAATGACTTCAAAAGGCTCTGCAGCAGTACGTAACTTTCGTGACCAAGAGTTTGCACGAATGGGATTCAGTGACGTGTATTTTATTAAAGAGTAACAAAGTTACTCTTGATACTCGTAACTTACACGTGGGGTGATATTACACAGTAACTCGTAAGGAATGGTTGTTGCGCATTGGGCAATCTCTTCAACGGGTAGCTCAGGCCCCCACATAATCACCTCATCACCAACTTTGATGTTGTCGCGGTTATCACCAATATCCACCGTTATCATATCCATCGCTACACTGCCAACAATACCATAGCGTTGTGATTTGATAACCACAGGTGTGCCCTGCTCGGCATGGCGTGGATAACCATCCCCATAGCCCATCGCAACCACCGCAAGCTTAGTCGGTTTATCGCTGTGCCAGCGTCCACCATAGCCAACACACTGATCGGCATCGACATCGCGTATCGCGATAACTCGCGTTGTTAAACGCATAACAGGCTCTAGTCCGTGCTGTTGCCCTACGCCATTGAGCATTGGCGATACGCCATAAAGCATCAAGCCAGGGCGCACCCACTCACCATGGCCTTTTGGCCAAGCAATAATGCCAGCAGAATTTGCAAGGCAATGCTGTTCACTTTTGCCATCTGCCAGTGAGTCAAATAAGGCAATTTGCTGAGCAGTCTTTTCATCATTGATGTCGTCGGCGCACGAGAAATGCGTCATTAACTTAATGTCATCACGGGCATTTGGGCTTGCTTTTAAGCGACTGTAGAAAGACTCAAATTGCGATGGCGCAATACCCAGTCGATGCATCCCCGTATTCACCTTTAACCAGCATGCAATTGATGCATCAAGGCTTGTTTTTTCAAGCGTTGCGAGCTGATTTTCATCATGAATAATGGTTTGAAAGTTATTGGCAAGCAAGATAGGTAAATCATCTTTATGAAAAAAACCTTCAAGTAATACAATCGGTTTTGTCAGTCCACCTGCACGTAGCGCTAACGCTTCGTCTATTCGAGCAACCGCAAATGCATCGGCATCATTTAGGTATTGAGCAATTTTAACTAAGCCATGGCCATAGGCATTGGCTTTGAGCACTGCCATTACTTTGCAACCAGGCGCAAAGCGCTTCACTTGTGCTAAATTATGAGCAAGTGCTTTTAGGTTGATTTCGGCAATGGCTAAGCGCATTAGTATTCGTCGTCCATAGCTGGACCCGCGTAGTTATCAAAACGCGAGAATTGACCTTGGAAGGTTAAACGTACTTTACCGATAGGACCGTTACGTTGCTTACCTATGATGATTTCGGCCACGCCTTTTTCGGTACTGTCTTCGTTATACACTTCATCACGGTAAATAAACATGATTAAGTCGGCATCCTGCTCGATTGAGCCTGATTCACGTAAGTCGGAGTTGATCGGGCGTTTATCGGCACGTTGCTCTAGGGTACGGTTAAGCTGCGATAGTGCAATAACCGGACATTGCAGCTCTTTTGCTAGTGCTTTTAATGAACGAGAGATTTCAGCGATCTCTAAGGTACGGTTGTCCGACAAGCTTGGCACACGCATTAACTGCAAGTAGTCGACCATGATCATACTAATACCGCCATGGTCACGGGCAATACGACGTGCACGCGAACGCACATCTGTTGGTGTTAGGCCCGATGCATCATCAACATACATCTTACCTTTTTCCATCAACAAGCCCATGGTTGACGACAGACGCGCCCAATCGTCATCATCTAGCTGACCGGTACGAACCTTAGTTTGGTTAATACGACCTAGCGATGCCAGCATCCTCATCATGATTTGCTCTGAAGGCATCTCTAGTGAGTAAATAAGTACAGGCTTATCTTGTGTCATGGCTGCGTGTTCGGCTAAGTTCATCGCAAAGGTTGTTTTACCCATCGATGGACGTGCTGCCACAATGATAAGGTCAGAAGGCTGCATACCCGCCGTCATTTTATCTAGGTCAGCATAGCCGGTACTTACACCTGTCACACCATCTTGTGGCGACTGATAAAGCTCTTCAATCTTATCAACGGTTTTTTCTAAGATACTGTGTAAGTTTTGTGGGCCTTCGGTGCTTTTACTACGCTGCTCAGCAATTTTGAATACTTTACTTTCAGCAAAATCGAGCAGGTCATGACTGGTACGCCCTTCTGGGCTAAAACCAGCTTCTGCAATTTCGTTCGCAACACCGATCATTTCACGAATAACAGCACGCTCTCGCACGATATTCGCGTAGGCATCAATGTTCGCCGCACTTGGCGTGTTCTTAGCAATTTCAGCGAGATAGGCGAAACCACCAACACTACTTAACTGATTGTTTTTCTCTAAGCTCTCAGAAATAGTGATCAAATCGATTGGATCACCGCCTTCAGCAAGACTAACCATAGCCTCAAAAATCAGCTTATGGGTTCGGGTATAAAAATCCTGCGCAACCACTAACTCAGCAACACGGTCAAACGCTTGATTATCAAGCATTAAACCACCTAAAACAGATTGCTCAGCTTCTATTGAATGGGGAGGGACTTTTAACGTATCGACTTGCTTATCTGGTTTGGCCATAACATCACAAAACTAAAATTGAATGGCTCTATTCTATCTACTTGCTAAGGCTGTGCAAATAGTTAATACCAATCGACTTAAATATTTGGTCATTATAGCGTGCTAAATAAAGCGCTAACTGCGTTAGAAATGTCTAAAGTAGAGTAACTACATGTCAAAATTTCTGCCTTGTTATCACTTCATTTATCTGTCGCTATTTAAGACCAACAACTTAACACGATTGGTATAAGCGGGAAGTCCTCCCGCTTTATTGTAATTGAGTGAAATATTGTAATTGAGTGAACTCTAATCGTTATTTCTGTTTACGAAGTTCAATGCGTCCGCTAATCGTATCCATTTCTATATCAGCATCCCCACCGTTAATACTAAATTCTAAGTCGCTAGATGGGCCGTATTTCGCCTTCGTTGCTCTGTCATCACTAAGCTCATTAACGATTTTACCGTTAGCGTGAGCTTCAATTTCAAACTTTGCCGATACATCTGTTGGGAAGTAAAACTCGGCATCACCACTGACTGATTCAAAACGAATATTAGCATCCTCAAGCAGCTTATTGATGTGAACTTCAGCTTCACCATTTACGGTATTGATGCGCAGCTTTTTAATTGCATCAAATGCAAAGTCGATATCACCGTTTACGTTTTCAAGACGCACATCTTGTGCTTTGGTTTTTGACTTAATGTCGCCATTCACCGCGGTAAAGCGTAAAGCTCCTTGCGAGTTTTTATCGTTAATTTCACCATTAACTGTTTCAAAGCGAATATCACCGTTTAAATCATGAGCATTCACATCACCATTAACCGTTTCAAAGCTCATGTTGCCGCGAATATCTTGCACTGTGATATCACCATTGACGGTATCAATCTCTGCGCCTGCTTCAAGCTCTTTAGCACTAACTGTGACATTCACCCCAGCAAATTCAAGCTCACTGCTTTTTGGCATGTAAATGGTTAAACGAGAGCCGTCACCGCTATTCCAGCCACCTAAATTTCGCGGCATTTTTACGATAAATTCAACACGGCTGCCTTCAACCTCTAAACGATAACCTTGTGCTTTATCGTCAAGCTCACCTTCGATTTTAAGTTGTGGTTTATCCCACCCTTCAATGCGCACATCACCACGTTGGTTTTCAATAAAAATGCGTTTATTGGCAGGTACATCAATTTGTTCATTAATGGTTTGTCCTGCCATTGCCATCAGTGGCAGTAATCCTAAAGTTAAGGCTAGTAATTTCATAATTGTCACTCCTAAATCGTTTGCCACTTCGGTGCATGCACCTTGTTAATTAAGTCCAGTTGTTGCTGATAAACCTGCGACAGCATTTGTAATAAAGCTGGGTTTTCAGGTTCATTCTCAAGTGCTTGCTTAATGGCACTTTCGGCTTCTTCTAACTCTTTTAGTTGTTGCTGCCAGTTGTCGGTTAATGCAGGTTGATTTTGATACTGCACCAACAAACCTTGCTTTTGCTTGGTAAAATAATCGCTCATTGCCATCATGCTATTTGGCTCACCTTGGCCAACAAAAAGCTGTACGGTCAATAGTGCGGCAATACAACAAGCGGCAACTGCAGCGAGTTTATTCCAGCCATGGTTTGGCTTATCAGCTTGCTCTGGTTGCCCTGTTGCAATTGCTCGCTCAACACCGGGCCAGAGATCTTTGTCTGGGCTAATATCTTGCTTATGGTTAAGCGAGTCATTTAAAAATTGTTCAAATTCTGGCTTACTCATTTTCATACCACTCTTTTAATAACTGCCTTGCACGGTGAAATTGCGATTTACTTGAACCGACCGCCATATCAAGCATGCTTGCTATCTCTTCATGGCGATAACCTTCAATTGCATGGAGTACAAACACCATACGTGCTCGCTCAGGTAGTCTCAGTACCAATTTATCGAGGCCGTTAAAGCCATCGCAATCTGCTGCGCTTTGCTCATCCATACCGCTTTGTTCAAAACTCACTACTTTTTGAAACCAGCTTTTATGTTTGCGAATGTAGCTAATCGCAATATTGCTGGTAACACTATGTAACCAAGTCGAAAATTGTGAGCGTCCATCAAAGTTAGCGATTTTATGCCACAACTGTACAAACACTTCTTGTGTTGCATCTTCGGCGTGCTCTTTGTCTGCAAGTAATCGCAAACAAAGGCTATAAACCCGCTTCACATGCAACTCATAAAGTGTTGCATAGGCAGCTTGTTCACCACTTTTTACGCGCTCTATCAAGGCATGCTCACTTTGCTGGGCAAACGCTTGTTCTGCATCTATCAACATCCTGGATGTTGTCCTTTATGATTATTGTTGTGAATTTAGTGTATTAGACGTAAGGAGGGATTCAAAAGGTTTAAATGAAATTAATTTTTTTTGTGTAAGCTACAAATAATTGAGCTTACACAATTTTATTTGGGGCTTTGCGTTATTCGGCAGGTGATGCTTCGCTTTCTTCTTCAGTTGTTTCTGCGGTTTTGTAGCTCCAACCTAAAAATACGATGCGTGCCGAAGAAGCAGGCGTGCCGCCATTTTGTACTTGTAATAAACCTGCATCATAGTGAGCGCCACTGCCCCCTGATGCAGTAATTGTTGAGCCACGTACACTACCAAACAGCTCGCCACTGCCCGATAGCTTCACTGTTGTCAAAGGGGCATAAATAGCCGCATATAAATTCGCAGCACCACTAAATTGCACGCCATTTACACCATTAAATGATGAATAAAATGATAACGACGGATGGCCACTGGTGGTTAATCCTTCCTGCTCAGTAATGACTTTTGCGCCTGCACCAATATTTACTTTTCCGGTTAATAACACTGTTAAGCTACTGTCTTTTTTGATTGTTAAGCTGGTATCCCCTTCCATCGAAAAGTCGCCATCAATCAGTAAAATAACATCACCACCAGAAACTTCCATTTTGCCGTCACTGGTCATTTTGAGCCTATCAAGTGCAAAGATATACTCTTTACTATTACTGCCATTAGCTTGGTTTTGCGCTTTAGAGTTAAACAAGAAAACATCGGCAAGGCTTGGCAAAATAACTTGGCTACCACCGCTACTAAAAAAGCCCTTTTCAGTATTAAGTTTAAATTGTTGCGTAGGACCAATCGAAACAGAACTATAACTGCTCACTTGGTCTGTGATGTCTGTCATTTTCTCTGGCAAAATTAACGGGTCGCAGCTAGTGTCTGGATTAGTTGGGTCATAATCAGGGGCTGTTGGGTCAGCAACAGTTATCGGCTCAACATTCGGGTTTACATTAAACTTGCTATCACTGTAGTGCACACCATCTTGTTGATTATTGTAGGTGTCTTTAAAATCGCCTGAGCCGCCATACATAATATCCAGCGCTTCGTCTTGGCTATTAGTGATGAATGTTGACCACTGCATTTTTGCATCACCATTGGCTCGCACAACCCCCGAAACAGTTCCGCCACGATGGGTATAATAACCTCGGGTATAAACATTACCGTCAACACGTAAACCACTGCCAGGAGAAATATAAACACCGGTATTTGAATGGATATTACCAATAATTGGTGATGAACCATTTAAGTAGATAACCCCGGTCGCTTTTACATCGCCCTTTATCGGTGAATGACCCGATAGCACCACATCTGAATCACCAGCAATCGTTGAAACATCACCATCATTCGACTTGGTTTCTTCGTAGGTGCCTTTGCTCGAATCATAGCTGTCGATACTACCACTACCCGACAAGTTAACCCCTTTACAGCCCACCATCGCATTAGTGAAAATAGAGCTGCCTTTCGCGCCTTGTACTGCAAAACGGGCGACTAAGCTACTTTGTGCGTCACCATCAAATCGTTGCCCTAAGCTTGCAATTTCAAGCTCACCGGCAGCATTTTGACTTAAACTGGCATTAAAAATGGCATCATCAGCGATAACACCAGAGCCCGATGCATTACTGGTTTTACTGATCAAATCTTCAACCGCTAATACACCTTCATCATTCAAGGTTTGTTGCAATAACTTAGCTTGTTCAAACACACCTTTTTCAGCCATTAAACGACTGTTTAATTTCTTTTGAAAGTTACCACTTAAGCGTTCTTGAACAACGTTTTCACGTAGCGAGCTAAGCACCACGATGCTGGCCATACTGGTTAAGATCAACACTGTAATTAAGGTGAAACCATTTTGCTTGTTATACACTGCCAGCTCCGTATGCTTTGACTAATATTGCATTAGTTAACGCAATATCAATGTTAATACCATTACCGAACTGAGCAGGTAAATCATTTGGCTTTACAGTAACGGTTACAAGCTCCCCGGCGATATCAAATGACAAAGCTTCGATTCCTGTCAGTAATCGCTCTGAGGCAGCACCATCGAGTGAACACATTAAGTTGCTACCATTTAAGCTATATACTTCAACCACCTGCGCAGTTGTTGCAGAGCCATCACAGGCAATGACACCACTTGGCTGAGTAATAGTAATCGTGCTTTTATCTGCACTGATGGTGGGTGTTAGTTGTGTTTGCTTTATGCTGCGGTTGAATACTTTACTGGTATAGCGAATCACTTCTTGAGCGTTTTCAAGCTCTTTACTTACTTCAATCGTGCTTTTTATCGCCGAGTAAGACAAGCTCACCCCAGCTAATAAAAAAGCGCCTGCTGCCAGTGCCACCATCAGTTCAACTAAGGTAAAACCCTGAGCGCCTTTATTCATGAGCATACCGCCGTTAAATCAGGGAAACTGGCATTTAGACTAATTTGATTTTCTGCATTGTCTGTCATGCGCTTATCGACCCAAGCCACATTAACTTGCATATCATCACTGTAAGTAGCTGGGATCGTCAGTTGATAATCACTCACTTGTGGCGCGAGCGAAGCTCTAAATGTCGCGTCTTGAAAAAGTGCGGTATTGGTTTTTTGAATTTCACAAATGCGCGGCCACAAACGCTCTATAGTATTTTGTCCCTGAATAAGTGACACGGTGTAATTAAAGCTATTGGTTGCATATTGTAGCGATTTTAGCTGCGCTGCCGCCAAGCCTAATAATGCGATGCCAGCGATCACCACTGAAATCATCACTTCTAATAATGAAAAGCCTGCCTGCTTATTCATGCACATCCTCGCTGTGAATTTTCTACTAACCAGTTTTGGCCACTTTTAAGCACACACATCACGTAATCTGTGGTATTTGTGTGCTCATCTTTCACTAAAATTTCAGCTTGTTTATCAACTTCGCCACTAGCACTAATGGCCAATGCGACTAAATTGACGGTAACACCGCTTTTTGTGACCGAAAATTCTTTTAAAACCGTGTCTACCCCGCCCTCGTTGAGGGTCACTTGCCAACTATTATTACTGACAACTAGGTTAATAGGTTTGTCGCGTTTGACCGCTTCACTGCGTGCAAATTTATAAGCACTATTTAATTGATTTGCAGTAGTTACCACGCGATCTTGCAAAATTTGTTGGCTAAAAGACGGAAAAGCAAGGGCTGCCATAATGCCAATAACACTCAGCACAACCATTAACTCAATTAAGGTAAACCCTGCAATTCGACGCAATTGTGTTACTCCCAGCAATCACTAAATGAAGCGCTATAACTTCCATCATGTTTAACGGTTAATTCACCACAGCGATCACTTGCTTGCGCCGAACCCGATTTAGGAGCTGCTTTTAAACTGTAGCCACGATTTTTAAAATCGCTTACAGCACCTGATACTTTATCTGTCGCTGTGTAGGTAAAGGTGTAATAGTCGGTATTTTGGGTTACGAATGCATTAGGATAGCCGCCATTTCGTGAATAAATACGTTCGAGACTGGCGCTGTATTGCAGTAACTCTTGTTGAATATCAGCACGGCGACTACGTTGCATGTGCTCAGTGTAAGCAGGTAGTGCTACGCTATACAGAATCCCTAAAATAGCGATCACGATAAGAATTTCTACTAATGTAAATCCTGTTTGTTTACCCATTCCATGTGGTACTAATGCACTTTTCAACCTCAACCCCTTAATACTTTTTAACCAGCACAATATAAATGACAGCGTTGTCAGTGTCAATTTTAACCAATTTACTTTTACTCATTCGATTATACTAATAAGAACAAGAAAATTAAGAAAAAAGAACGTATGTTTTTAAAATAGGTAAGATTATAGGGTTGGTATTTGTATGTTTAAAATATAGAAACCAATACTATTGGATGACAACTGAAGAAGCAATAGCGGTACAAAATGCTACAATTTATAAATTTCAGGCACAAAAAAGCCGCACCTAAGTGCGGCTTTTTTACTTAATATTGCTATTAAGCTTCAGCGATAACGATTACTTTGATAGTAGCCGATACGTCTGAGTGTACTGCGATTGCTACGTCAAATTCGCCAGTCTCACGGATAGTACCTAGAGGTAAACGAACTTCTGATTTAGCAACTTCAACGCCAACAGCTGAAATAGCTTCAGCGATGTCGCGAGTACCGATAGAACCGAATAACTTGCCTTCGTCACCAGCTTTAGAAACTAGTGTAACTTCAGCTAATGCTTCTAACTTGTCAGCGCGAGCTTGAGCAGCAGCTAGATCTTCAGCGATCTTAGCTTCTAAATCAGCACGACGTGCTTCGAAAGTTTCGATGTTAGCTTTAGTTGCAGGAACTGCCTTACCTTGTGGGAAAAGGAAGTTACGTGCGAAGCCAGATTTAACTACAACCTGGTCACCTAGGCCACCTAGGTTTGCGATCTTGTCTAGTAGAATAACTTGCATGTCTCTACACCTTTTAAAAACTGTTAATCCGCTGCTTACTTATGTAAGTCAGTGTATGGAAGAAGGGCTAAGTAGCGAGCACGCTTGATAGCAGTTGCTAGCTGACGCTGATATTTAGCGCTAGTACCTGTGATACGGCTAGGTACGATTTTGCCACTTTCTGTAACATAGTTTCTAAGAGTAGCTAGATCTTTATAATCGATTTGTTGTACGCCTTCCGCTTTGAAGCGGCAGAACTTACGACGTCTGAAATAACGTGCCATGAGTAAAATTCCTCAAAAAATTCTTTCTATATGTTGAGCATGCAAGACCAATTGGCTTAAGCCGTTTCGGCCTTCGTGACGGTTTAAAAACCCCGTCACTTGCACTTGTTGCCCAACGTGCAATTGTTGAGTTTGTTGTTGCATTGGCGTGCCGCTGGCAACAACTTGAAGCCTTACATAACAATTACGGTTAAGGTCTGCTTCAACTTGCATCGATTTATGTTCAAGAACAAAAATACAATGCGGTATACCAGCAGGGCTTTGACTATATTTAGGTGTTTTACAAACAACCCCAGATAGTGTCAGCTGATTCATATAAGGATTAAGCGGTTGGCTCATCTTTTTGTCTCAACTGCAAGCGCCATGCTTGAACTCAAAACGATTAAGCAGCTGGTGCTTCTTTCTTCTCTTCTTTCGCAAGAGGAGATGCTTCAGTTACAGCGTCTTTAGTACGCATAACTAAGTTACGAAGCACTGCATCGTTGTAGCGGAAAGTAGTTTCTAGCTCGCTGATTACTTCAGTAGGTGCTTCAACGTTCATAAGAACATAATGAGCTTTGTGAAGCTTGTCGATTGGGTAAGCCAATTGACGACGGCCCCAGTCTTCAAGACGGTGGATAGTACCACCAGCTTCAGTGATAGAACCAGTATAACGTTCGATCATACCAGGTACTTGCTCACTCTGATCAGGGTGAACCATGAATACGATTTCGTAATGACGCATGGATATTCCTTACGGTTAATAGAGCCTTCTACCGTTTCGGCCAGTCGGTTTAAGGCAAGGAATTAAATTTAATAAGCCGAAATGAGCGCGCATTTTACGCTTAGATTGATAATTAAGCAAGATAAAACAGCAAGCCAAGCTAGATTATTGTGCCCTATTAAGATTTTCTAAACGCTAAAAACAAAAAACCCAGCCGAGGCTGGGTTTTTGATATTCTGAAAACTAAAATTACTTGATTTTAGCTTCTTTGAAAATCACGTGTTTACGAGCTTTAGGATCGTATTTTTTGATTTCCATTTTTTCAGGCATGTTACGCTTGTTCTTGTCGGTAGTGTAGAAAAAACCAGTACCAGCAGTTGAAACTAAACGGATCTTATCGCGCATGATTCAGTTCCTTAAACTTTTTCGCCACGAGCACGGATTTCTGTAAGAACCGCGTCGATGCCTTTTTTATCGATAATACGCATACCTTTAGTAGTAGTGCGTAGTGTTACAAAACGTTTTTCACTTTCAACCCAAAAACGGTGAGTTTGTAGGTTAGGTAGGAAACGACGTTTAGTCGCGTTTCTCGCGTGTGAACGGTGGTTACCAACCGCTGGACGCTTACCTGTAACTTGACATACTTTAGACATGTCTATATATCTCCAATAACTTCGCTCGAGCTTAATTTTCCCTTAGGCCAGTATTTGTGCCCCGGGATAAATCGAAGGGCGCTCTTTATACAGCTTATACAGGCAAAGATCAAGTAACAGATCTTATCCAATCAGCTCATGTGTAAATTTGATAGCGGCTAATTATAAAGATCGAATGCCCTTAGGGAAAGTAAAAACTGCATTTAAATTAAACTAATTTCTAAAATCGCCCTAAACTGCTCATTTTTAACACACTCTCTAATACAGTTGGCTCTATATAAGCCCTCTTTCAGCAAACGAAACACAATTTTCACCACCCACTATGATGTGATCCAGCACATTTATGTCAATTAAGGCTAAGGCTTGCTGTAATTTTGTGGTGATTAATTTATCGGCCTGACTAGGTTCAGCAACCCCACTTGGGTGGTTATGAGCAAGTATTAGAGCCGCCGCATTATTACGCAGTGCAGCTTTAACAACTTCACGTGGGTACACAGAAGCGGCATTAATAGTGCCGTAAAAAAGTACTTCGTCTTTAATTAGCTGGTTTTGACTATCTAAGTACAGCACCATAAATACTTCTTGCTGTAAGCCACGTAATTGAATAGTTAAATAGTCATACACAGCTTGCGGCGAATTAAATAGTGCCTCGCGCTTACATTGCTCAAGCATATAGCGCCGGCTTAGCTCAAGTACCGCTTGAAGCTGCACATACTTAGCAGCTCCTAAACCCTTTTGGGCACAGAACTCTTGTTCAGATGCATTAAATAAGTCGTGCAAAGTGCTGTTTATATCGAGCAGGTGCTCAGCCAGCTCAATGGCATTCATACCCGGTACACCGGTACGTAAGAAGATTGCTAATAACTCTGCATCTGAGAGTGCTTTGGCGCCTTGGGCAAGTAACTTCTCCCGCGGCCTTGCTGATAAAGGTAAATCGGTTAATGGCATTGCTTCATCCTTAAAACAACTATTCCACTTATTAAACTGTACTATAAAATCCAATTTTTTCCTGTCTGTATAAAAGAAAACTTCATGCTATCGGTAAAGATTTGCTATCGTTAGCCCATATCGACAAAGGTTAAATTTCACGTAATGACAAAATCAGTAAATAAAAAAATCCTGCTAGGTATGAGTGGTGGTATTGCAGCCTATAAATGCGCAGAACTTGTTCGCCGTTTAAAAGATCAAGGCTGTGAAGTAAAAGTCGTCATGACCGACTCAGCCAAACACTTTATTACTCCTTTAACTATGCAAGCGGTAAGCGGTGAGATTGTTTCTGATTCATTACTCGACCCAGCAGCAGAAGCCGCGATGGGTCATATCGAATTTGCCAAATGGGCAGACCTTATTTTAGTCGCCCCTGCAACCAGTAATATTTTAGCCAAAATGGCCATGGGTATTGCAGATGACTTACTAACAACCCTACTACTGGCTACCCCTGCAAAGGTAGCGGTTGCGCCTGCAATGAACCAACAAATGTATGCCCACCCTGCTACACAAGCAAATCTTGCCACACTAAGTGAGCGCGGCGTGGCTATTTGGGGCCCAGGTAAAGGCGAGCAAGCTTGTGGTGATGTAGGCGCAGGCCGTATGTTAGAGCCTCATGAGTTAGTCGCACTTTGTACACAACCTGAAGTAGAGCCATTACTTGCAGGCAAAACCATCACGATTACTGCAGGACCAACCCGAGAAGCCCTTGACCCAGTTCGTTATATCTCTAACCACAGCTCAGGCAAAATGGGTTATGCCCTTGCAGAAGCTGCACTTGCGCTAGGTGCAAAGGTAAATCTGATTTCAGGCCCCGTAACAATTAAAGCACCTGCTAATGCCCTGCTTACTAATATAGAAAGTGCTGAGCAATTACTTACCGCCTCAATGGAACTGGCCGCACAATCGGATGCTTTTATCGGCTGTGCAGCAGTGGCTGATTACCGTGCAGCAGCAATTCATGAGCAAAAGATGAAAAAGCAAGGCGATGAACTAACCCTTACTTTAGTTAAGAACCCAGATGTTATCGCTAATGTCGCAGCACTTAGCGAAAACCGCCCTTATACCGTTGGCTTTGCGGCAGAAACTCAAGATGTTGCAAGCTATGCGCAAGGTAAGTTAAAGAACAAAAATCTCGATATGATCTGCGCAAATGACGTATCAAAAGAAGGCCTTGGCTTTAATTCTGATCATAATGCTTTAACACTCTTCTGGCACAATGAGCAGCTAGATTTAGCAATGGGAAGTAAAAAAGATTTAGCCATGAGCGTAATGACTGAGCTTGCCAAGCGTTTGTAAAAATGCTGGAAAGAAACTGAATAAAACATTAACATAAGCCACTCATTTGCACAAAAAATGGCTTGTCTGACTCCCAACAGCGCAAGTAATAAATTATAAGAAAGGAATGGTCATGCCTGCGACAAAAAGAAGTAATCGCAAAGAGCAGATTCTGCAAGCACTCGCACAAATGTTAGAAACCAGCCCAGGTCAACGTATCACCACCGCAAAGCTCGCGGCTGAGGTAGGTGTGTCTGAAGCTGCGTTATATCGTCATTTTCCGAGTAAAGCACGGATGTTTGAGGGCCTAATCGAGTTTATTGAAGATACCCTGTTATCACGCATTAACCTCATTTTAGAAAATGAGAAAGAAAGCCAAACACGTGTATACAATATTTTGCTGTTATTATTAGCCTTCGCCGAGAAAAACCCGGGCATTACCCGCATTTTGACCGGTGATGCCTTACAAGGTGAGCAAGAGCGTTTACGTGAGCGTGTACAAGGCTTATTTGAAAAGCTAGAAACTCAGTTCAAGCAAGTGCTACGCGAACGCAAACTTCGCGAAGGTAAAGCATTCCAGTCAGACGAAAGCACCCTAGCCAACTTCCTACTCGCCTATGTAGAAGGTAAGATGAATCAATTCGTGCGCAGCGACTTTAAAGCAAAACCAAGTGCACAATTTGAAAAACAATGGCCAGAGCTACAGAAGATTTGGTTGTAGTGAGTTGCTAGGGAAAAGAGTAAAGTTCGAGCTGTCAGCCTTCAGCCTTCAGCCGTCAGCTATCAGATTGAATTCCGAACAGTTAGCGAGCTTCTAGGGGAAAGAGTAAAGTTAGCAGGCTGCTTACTAACTTTCCCTTTCTAACTACTACCTTTGATTCGCATTATTAATTGCTCTGATTAAGCCCGCTAACATCATTGATAATTCTTGCGTTTCCATTATCCATTTATTTGCCAGCTCTGTGCTAACTTCACCGACCTGAAGCGATATATAGAGCTGTGATCTTAGCTCACCACAACTTCCTTTTGCATAGTAAAGAAAGCGCACACAATCTTTTGAAGACATCCGCTCATAGCCTTCTGCTATATTCGATGAAATAGACAAGCTAGAGCGCTTAATTTGGTCTTTCAAGCAATACTCACGACTCGATTTAAAGTGTTGAAAAATTGCAATTGCTAGCTTAGCAACTCCCATATTCCAACTTCCCTCTTTCCCCTTTCAAACTTTCCCCTCGTAACTTCCCCTTCCACCTTCCCAAACACGCCACTTATCGTATCTACTCGAATTGTTTATTAAAAACGCTACACTGGGTGCATCAATTAAAAAACAACGAGAAAGATGAATGAAAGCGCAATTATCACTTTTGAGCTTAGCCTTGGTGACAAGCCTTGGTAGTGCACAGGTTAGTGCGAAAGAAGCTCTGCAATTTAAAGACGTGTTTGATTTTAAATACGCAAAAGGCACCCAACTTTCTGAAGATGGCCAAATTCTTAGCTTTAGTGCCGACCCTTATCGCGGTAATGCACAAGGTCAGGTTTATACATTAAACAACAACACCCTGCTAACTAGCGTTGAGCGCGGTACTCGCCCAACTATTAATAAAGCAGCAAACTGGGTAGCTTTTACTCAGGTACCGACCCTACTTGAAAAAGAAACCACCAAGAAAAAAGATGAACTAAAAAACAACCTTGTTTTAGTGAATACTAAAAATGGTGAGCAACAAACCTTTAACGATGTAAAAGACTATGCACTATCGGATGATGGTGTATGGCTTGCTTATCGACTAGATAAGAAAGCTGATAAAAAAGACAGCGAAGAAAAAGACGAAAACAGCAGCGAAATCAAGCCAGACAAAAAAGATAAAAGCTTTGATTTAGTGCTTGTTAACCTTCAAGACAAAACCACTCACACTCTAAACAACGTATTCAGCTATGCGATTAGCAGCACCGGTGAGCAATTATTAGCAAGCCAAAGCTACAGTGATGGTGCCGACAACCAAGTTGTATTAGTTGCGCTTAATAATGACTTTGCAACGAGTGTACTGATTGATGAGCCGGGCGTTGTGGCAAATAAAATAGCTTGGCAACCAAACAGCAGTACCGCAGCGCTATTAATTGGTAATTACGTTAATGATGATACACGCCGTCGTGATCACAGCTTACAGCTTTTACAAAACGGGGCGCTTTCAACCATTCACTCTGCAGATAGAAGCTGGACTATTGGCAAAACAGCATCGCTAAAATGGTCTGAAGATGGTGCTCGTTTATACTTTGAAAACCATCCTAAACTCGCTGCAAAAGTTATCGCAAAAGAATACAAAGATGAAGCCTCTTTATATGATTTCGATACCATTCGCGACCAAAAAGGCCTTAACGTTTGGCACAATAAAGACGCTGAAATTAAGCCACGCGAAGAGCAGCAATGGAACAAAGCGAATAAGCTTCGTCATTACCAAGCGGTATATCATGTAAACGGTCAGCACGTTGTGCAGTTAAGCACGCCGAACATGCCTGAGGTTTCGCTTAATACTCACCGCGAAGCGCTATTGGGCTATTCAGACCGACCGTACCTAGAACGTATTATGTATGGCGGCTTTTACGCAGATTACTTTAGTGTTGATGTTAAAACCGGTAAACAAACCGCTATTGTCAGCGACTATCCGTTTAGACCAAGCCTTGCGCCAAATGGTCAATTTGCGGCATTTTTCCAAGACAGCCAAGTGCAACTTAAAGATTTAGGTAACAACAAGGTGTCGACCTTATCTAAAGCAATTAACGCTATTTTTGCTGATGATAAACATGACTACCCGTCACCTCAGCCGGGTTATGGTTTTGCAGGCTGGTTAAACGACAGCAGCCAAGTACTGGTTTACAGTAAATTTGATATTTGGGCTTTTGATGTCGCAACACAAAAAGCAACGCGCCTAACTCAAGGTAAAGAAACCAATACCCAATATCGTGTTATTAAACTTGATAAAGACCAAGTGGGCTTTGCCAAAGACGAAACATTATTACTAAGTGCAAAGAACCTGCAAGATAAGCAAACTGAAATTGCCAAACTTGACTTATCAAGCAATAAAGTGAGCAAAGTACTTTCAGGTAAAAAGCGCTATGATGTGGTGAAAAAGGCGAAAAATGCCGACAAATACCTATTTACTGCGCAAACATATCAGCAATTCCCTGATTACTACCAAACTGACTTTAGCTTCAAAAAGCCACAACGTGTTACCAACCTTAACCCACAAATTAGCAACTTTGCATGGGGTGAAAAACCTGAGCTTATTAGCTACAAAGGGTTTGATGGGGAAGATTTACAAGGCGTATTGATCAAACCTGCGGGCTACAAAAAAGGCGATAAGGTTCCGGTGGTTGTGTACTTCTACCGCTATATGAGCCAACGCATGTATGACTTCCCGAAAATGGAGTTAAATCATCGCCCTAACTTCCCAATGTTTACCTCAAATGGTTATGCGATTTTCTTACCTGATATACGTTTTGAAATTGGCCATCCGGGTAAATCATCAACCCAAACGATGATCAACGCCACTCAAAAGTTGATTGATTTAGGCATTGCTGATCCAGATAAAATTGGTTTACAAGGTCACTCATGGGCAGGCTACCAAAGTGCCTTTATGATCACTCAAACAGATATGTTTAAGGCGGTTGTATCGGGTGCGCCAGTATCTAACATGACCAGTGCATACAGCGGTATTCGCTTAAAATCAGGCCTTGCGCGTCAGTTCCAATACGAAACAGGGCAAAGCCGCATTGGTAAAACGTTATTCGAAGCCCCAGAGCTATACATCGAAAACTCACCGGTGTTCTTCGCCGATAAAGTGAATACCCCAATTCTGATTATGTTTGGCGACAAAGATGATGCTGTGCCGTGGCACGAAGGGGTTCAATACTACCTCGCGCTTCGTCGTGCGGGTAAAGATGCCACCTTCTTACAATACGAAGGTGAACCACATCACCTGAAGAAATTCCCTAACCAAGTGGATTTCTCAGTACGCATGATGGAATATTTTGATCACTACTTAAAAGGCAAACCAGCCGCTGAGTGGATCAAAAACGGTGTACCCTTTATTGAAGAATAAGCAATAAGCTAAATTTAAGCTTACTGCACACCTCCCCCAGAGCCAGCATTTTTGCTGGCTTTGTTCTATAAAATCAATCACACCATCTATTTTTTCGATTTTATCAATCGATTTAAACCCCAGTTTGTAAGTGGAAAGTTAATCAGAACAAATCTATATTTCACCCAACTTCTAACTGGAGACAACACAATGTTTAAGAAATCAACGTCAGCTTTGTCTAAAGTAGCTGTTGCGGTATCACTGTTGGTGGCAACAGGCGTACAAGCTACAAACGACATCAAATCAAACCAATTCTGGTGGCCAGAGCAATTAGATCTTAGCCAACTTCGTGCCCATGGCGCAGAGTCTGATCCTATGGGTCCTTACTTTGATTACAAAAAAGAATTCTTAAAGTTAGACCTAAACGCAGTGAAAGCTGATATTGAGAAAGTATTGACTGATTCTCAAGATTGGTGGCCTGCTGACTACGGTCACTATGGTCCGTTCTTCATCCGTATGGCGTGGCACGCATCAGGTACGTACCGTACTTTTGATGGTCGTGGTGGCGCAGGCGGTGGTCAACAACGTTTCGACCCATTAAACAGCTGGCCTGATAACGCGAACCTTGATAAAGCGCGTCGTTTACTTTGGCCTATTAAACAAAAATACGGTCGCAGCATTTCTTGGGCTGACTTAATGGCGTTAACAGGTAACGTTGCACTTGAATCAATGGGCTTCAAAACGTTCGGTTATGCCGGTGGTCGTGAAGACGATTGGGAACCAGATTACGTATACTGGGGTCCTGAAGGCAAAATGTTAACTGACGAACGTCGTGACAAAAAAGGCAAACTTAAAGGTCCATTAGCGGCAGTTGAGATGGGCTTGATTTATGTAAACCCAGAAGGTCCGCACGGTAACCCTGATCCACTTCTAGCAGCAGAAGACATTCGTTTATCATTCGGCCGCATGGCAATGAACGATGAAGAAATCGTTGCGCTAATCGCCGGTGGTCACAGCTTTGGTAAAGCACACGGTGCGAAAAAAGCAACGTGTTTAGACAAAGAGCCAGCAGCAGCAGGTATCGAAGAGCAAGGCTTAGGTTGGAAAAACAAATGTGGTAAAGGTCACTCAGAAGATACCATCACGTCAGGTCTTGAAGGTGCATGGACAGTGACACCAACACGTTGGTCAATCAACTACCTACAAAACTTATTCAGCTTTGAGTGGGTTAAAACTAAGAGCCCTGCAGGTGCGACTCAGTGGATCCCTGAAAATGGTCAAGCGTCTAACCTCGTGCCAGATGCGCACATTAAAGGTAAGCGTCATGCGCCTATCATGTTCACAACTGATATCGCGTTAAAAGCAGATCCTGAGTTCCGTAAGATTTCAGAGCGTTTCTTAAACGACCCGAAAGAGTTCGAACTGGCATTTGCTAAAGCATGGTTCAAACTAAACCACCGTGATATGGGCCCACGTGCTCGTTACCTAGGTGACTTAGTGCCAGAAGAAGTATTAATTTGGCAAGACTACATCCCTGCGGTTGACCACAAACTAGTAGACAGCAAAGATATCGCGTCACTTAAAGCTAGCATCTTAGATTCAGGTTTATCTGTATCTGAACTAGTGCGTGTTGCTTGGGCATCAGCAGCAAGCTACCGCGACACAGATATGCGTGGTGGTGCAAACGGTGCACGTATTCGCTTTGCTCCGCAAAAAGATTGGCCGGTAAACAACCCGAAAGAAGTAGCTAAAGTACTTAGCAAACTTGAGAAAATCCAAACTAAGTTCAACAAAAAAGCATCTGGCGGTAAAGAAATTTCACTAGCAGATATGATTGTTCTTGGTGGTGCGGCTGCAATCGAAAAAGCAGCAAGCGACGCAGGTTTCTCTATCGCAGTACCGTTCAAGCCAGGTCGTATGGACGCGTCATTAGAAATGACTGACGTTGAATCATTCGAAGTACTTGAGCCAACGGCAGATGCGTTCCGTAACTACTACAGCTCAGCATGGAAATCACCGGCTGAAATGTTAGTTGAACGTGCTGATTTACTAAGCTTATCAGTACCAGAAATGACAGCATTACTAGGTGGTATGCGTGCCCTTAACGCGAATACTGACCAAACTAAACACGGTGTATTCACGAAAAAGCCTGGCACATTAAGCAACGATTTCTTCGTTAACCTATTAGATATGTCAACGAAGTGGTCTAAGTCTTCTGAGGAAGGTGTTTACGAAGGCCGTGACCGTAAGTCAGGCAAACTTAAGTGGACAGCAACACCAGTAGATTTAATCTTCGGTTCAAACTCAGAGCTACGTTCAATTGCTGAAGTGTATGCCTCTGACGATGCTAAACAAAAGTTCGTTGATGACTTCGTAGCAGCATGGACTAAAGTAATGACGCTAGATCGTTTCGACCTACGTTAATTCTTATTTTCGCAACCAACAAAGCCGCTAAATTAGCGGCTTTTTTTATTTTCGTTGATAATTTACTCGACAAGGCAGCGGATTACGTTAAAAATAAAACTTTATCATTATATTTATTTGGACACAGGCATTAGGGATGATTGCGCGCTTTTTACTGCTTCTTGTTTTCTACTCATTATGCCTAAGCATAACTAGCCAAAGCCGTGCCGATAATTCCCCGATTGTTAATATCGAACAACGTAGCGTTGACCTCACTCAATTTGCTATGAGCTATTTTATTGATAGCACAGGCACTATGCCTCTTTCACAAGTTCAGCAGCAAAATTTTATCAACAGTCAAAACGAGCTTACTTTAGGCACCAACGCTAAAACGACGTGGTCAAAAATAGTTATAAAAAATAGCTACAGCGATACCCTACGCTTATTTGTGCATAACCCAGATGCCTATCATTTAGAAGAAGTCAGCTTTTACGAAACACAATCAGGACAACTGATAAACCAATCGGTTATTCAACTTGATAAAACAGGGCCTAAAGCCAACATGTTTGGTGGCAGTGCCGTGTTTTCGTTTTATATTGCTCCTAACCAGCAAAAAACAATTTATATAAAAAGCGTCACCTTTTCACATCAGTGGTTTGCATTAGCTATTTTTGATGAAGAGCATTCAAAGCGGGCCCTTGTCGGGAATGGTAATTACATTGCGCTACTTGTCGGGATGATGTTAGCGCTGATGATTTATAACTTCTTCTTATATTTATCGGCACGTAAAATCGAGAACATTGTTTACGCGCTGTATCTTATCTCTGGCACGGTGTGGGTGGCGCTATCTTATGGCGTTGCTGCTAACTTCTTTGGTATTTTTAGTGCCGAGCTACTACAACTCAATTCTAACTTACTGAGCATGCCAAGCTTTTTAGTGATTTTTGTAATGCTCATTTTCGAAACCAAAAAGCATTACCCTAAAGAGCATACCGCGCTGTCGATTATTTTGTTCTTACTGGTTGCTGATTTTATCTATAGCTTGTTCGATATTGTAGGTGCCTTAAAACCTGCCAGCAGCTTAGCAGCTTTAATGATGACGGTGACATTTGGAGTATCTATTTCGCTGTGGCGCAAAGGTAACACACTGGCAAAATACTTTTTGCTCGGCCACTCTATGTTCGTTATTTTCAATATGCTGGCAGTGCTTTATTACAAGGGGATCAGCGACGCAAACGTGATAAATAGCCACGGTGTAGGCATAGGTATTTTGCTCGAAGCGTTAATGATGGCGTTTATTCTTTCTTATCGAATTAAGAGCCTCGAAAAAATTAAAGCACAGCAAACTGAGCTCAATCGCTTGGTCGATACAGATCCTATGACAGGCCTGTATAACCGCCGTTACTTTGACAGAAAAAGTGAAGAACTCATTGCTGCTATGGCAAGCAATCAGCAAGAGTTAACCCTCCTAATTGCTGATCTCGACCACTTCAAAAACATTAACGACACATATGGTCACGATGTTGGCGATAAAGTCATTATCGCATTTGCCAACATACTCACCTCAGAGCAAGGCCTTGCTGATATAGCCTGCCGTTACGGCGGCGAAGAGTTCGTGTTACTACTCAATTGTAACCTACTTGATGCCAAGCAAGTTGCCGAGCGAATTCGCCAAAAAGCCCAAGAAACTTACATCACAATTAATGAGGTGCAAACCGTGCAGTTTACCGTGAGTATTGGTGTACATAGCGTTGGCCATGCTTCAACAACTGTGAAAGAAACCCTCACCATTGCCGACAAAGCATTGTATAAAGCAAAAAATAACGGCCGTAATTGTGTTGAAGTGGCTGCTTGAGGGGAAAAGTTTCAAAGTAACTAAACCTTAGCTAAAGTGAATGATGGTTGTTCCGGGTTGCTTTTTAGCTTGGTACATAGCCGCATCCGCTTCTTCAATTAATTGGTTTGCTGCATACACACCATCGCCGAGAAAATGCGCTGTCACGCCAATACTCGCAGTGACTTCAATTGACTTACCTTTACAACTAAAAGGGGCTGAAAATTGCTCCGCAATTTTATGTGCTAAGCGATTCAAGATCGTCGTATTAGTTACGCCTGAAATAGTCACTAAAAACTCATCTCCCCCCATTCTTATCACATAATCGGTACTTCTGACGGCAGCTTTAAGTTGCTTTGCAACCCATACCAAAACTTCATCGCCTAGTGCGTGACCATTCTGATCGTTGATTTGTTTAAAATCATCTAAGTCGATATAAATAAAACCCATTCCCTCAGCCACATCACCATTTTCACTAAATACATCATTTAATAATTGCTCTAGATAACGACGGTTCGGTAATTGAGTAAGCGGGTCAAGGTTCGCAAGCTCAATCAAAGCCTGCTCTTTATTTTTCCGAGCTGAAATGTCACGGACAATCGCAAGGAGATAGCTTTTCCCTTGATGGTCGATATGACACACACTCACTTCTGTAGGAAAAACCTGACCATCCTTTTGTTTTAAGCTCGACTCAAAAATAGTGGTTTCTTGAGCTTTTACGCGCGCCACCCTTTCTTGCCATTTAGCCTTGGTATCGTAGTCAGGGTTTATGTCTGGAATGGTTAGTTTTAATAACTCTTCCTTTTCATAACCTAAGCACTTATAAGCAAATTGATTACAGTTAAGGATTTGACCAAACTGAGGGTTTGCAACAAAGATGGCATCATTCGATTTATCAACCAAATGGGTCAGCAAAATATCCGCGGCAGCCTCTTTATTGACTGTTGTTAAGTCAATAATTTGCGAAATATAACGCACAACATTACCGTCATTATCCATCTCAGCAACAATATTCAGCTGACAATAAATAGCATGACCCAACTTATGCATGTAACGCTTTTCGATTTGTAAGGGCTGCTCAGGAAACTGATTAAGCTTGGCACGAATAGCTTTATTTAACTCTCTGTCATCAGCATGAGTTATAACAACATCATCGGCGTACACTTCATCGCCTTCGTAACCTAATAGTTGTTTTAGTGCCGGGTTTGCATATTCGAGTTTACCGCTAGGCGAGGAAACAATGACAGGGATAGGTGTAATTTCTATTAACCGATAAATAGGATTAACAAACATCTGTACGTCATTAAGTTTCATGGGCAACTCGAGTCCAATACATTATTACTACTCAGTAAAATGAAATAATAGACTATAAATTAGCTATCAGCTATCAGCTATCAGCTATCAGCTATCAGCTATCAGCTATCAGCTATCAGCTATCAGCTATCAGCTATCAGCTATCAAAATTATGTAGGGCGTCATTTGGGGTGGCAAGAATTGATTCTAGGTTTTAGGGGCTAGGGGCTAGGGGCTAGGCGAAAATATAAGATATAGAGTTTCTTCTTTGAGTCATGTTTATTAAGAACAAAGCCCGAGAGTGCGAAGCTCTGAATTAAAAAGATATTATCTATTTGTCGTTTGCTACTTCTTCATCAAACCAAACATGTTCTTGCTCTCCACCCAGCATGAATCGATAACCAGGTGGCAAAGCCATATAAATAGCTACTTCAGGTCTATATTTTACAATATGAGTAAAGTGAACCGTTTTTAAACTCGAAATATCTCCATTATATTCGTCAGTGGTTAACCACCAACCGCTCATATGGTCCGGTGAAGGGTAACGAACTCCTTCTAAAGGCAGCCCCTCATATACACCGTCAGATATTACTACCATTTGCTCCTCGTCAACTGGTGTATATTGTGCACTATAGTGTTCACAACACTTCTGTTGAACTTCTAGCAGATGAGTTATTCCTTTCATCTTAAATTGGATACCACACAATTAATTAATCTATCGAGAATATCATCAAAGTTGAAAACAACAAAAACCCCCCGCGAGTGTGAAGCTTAGAATTCAAACTATGTCGTCAAATATTTAATAAAGACTCATCAAACCAAACATCAACATAATCTCCTGCGATTAAAAACCTATAACCCGGAGGTAGCGCAAGATACTTTTTGATATCAGGACACCACTCACCTAAATGAGCAACATGAAGAGGAACGAAAAAATCAGGTTCTTCAGAAAACTCTTCTCCACCCCAAATGTACCAACCTGTTGTATCTCCTTCAGGAGAGTGTCTTAGTCCATTAATAGGAATAACCCCTTGCTTGACGTTACGAGAAATACCAACTTTCATATCTTCGGGAGATGATACAAAGTCAGCATTAAATTCATTACAGACCAATCTTTGAATTTTTGTAATTTCAGTCATTAAAAATCATGCACCTTTTTCTGCGCTTTAAACACATGGGGTTAGGTCTTGCTTTTGTCACTACCTCACCCATGCCAGCAAGCGGTTCTTTTCATTGAGCAGCTTAGCCAGTCTTGAAAACAAAATCCAAGCCACCACAGCTAGAAAAAACAAAGCCCCGCTAGTGCGAGGCTTTGGATTTAAATCTCTGATCAACCTAATGAAGCTAAAAGTTCATCATATTTAGATAGAACAGATCTAAAATCATTAGGATTTACAATTTTATCTAGTTTCTCTTTTATCACAGGGATATCCTCTTCTCGGATTCCCTCTGCTAATAAGTTTAAAATAGCGCACCTATCTCGATAATCTCTGGAGTCAGAATAGCAAACTAATAGGTTCCCAATTGAGTATGTTGGATCAAGTTTATATAACGCATAGTGAATACTTAAAACTGTTCCACTCTTAAGCTGCTTATCTTTTAACTTATTAATCAAAAGTTTAATAACTTTTTCATTTTTAGAATTTAGCTCAGCTAGACTAATTACACATGAATCAACGACATAATGGCTTGGGTCATCTAATAATTCGCAAATCTTTTCTAAATTATCAAGTAAATCAAATTCAGCGAGAAATTCTATACAATCAGAGCGAATAAGTTCATCGCTATCTAATAATCCTCTGTTAAAAATATTTTTAATTTCTTCGGTATACTCAAAGCATGCCAATTTAGAAAATGATCTTTGTCTTATTTCACTATCATCAGATAATACACCTTTTTTAAGCTTATCAAATGATTGTGGGGTTTCATCACTAATAACTTCTATATCATCCATATAAACGTTCAGTATATTAGTCATATCATTTTACTCCAGAGCTCATAGTGTCAGGTCTTTCTTTTTGCCACTACCTCGCCCATGGCATCAGAAAATAATTTAGCTTAACCCAATGGTTTTATTTAACTACTTATCACCTATCATATGCATGAAAAATAAATGGGTAACCTTATAGTTGTCTAGTTTAGGTGCTAGGTGCAAATATAAGATATCGAGTTTCTTCTTTGAGTCTCTGTTTATTAAGAACAAAACCCCGCGAGTGCGAGGCTTTGTTCGACAGCGTTAGCTGTTCATTAATTCTCTTACTTGAATTTGTATTTGTTTTTCGCATCATCAAGTGTTAAGTGAATCAAACTCGGTGCTCCTCCGCCATGAGAGCCTGAGTCGTCATAGACTAGTTCCCAAAGACGCCCATCGTTGGGATCACGTAGTAACGTTGACCATCCATCATCGGAATATGCAACTACTAACAATACGTTATTCTTTAAATAATCAATTCGCTGTGCCATTTTATCCGCCACAACTTTACCGTTTAAAAAAACATGCTTACCGATTAATTTGTTTTCATCTTTCCTAAGATTCATGTCTTATCAACCTAAATACTGTTCTTCTGGTACTTTTCAGTTTCGGATTACAAACCCCTCCAGCGCGCTAAAGCACGACCTACGAGCAAGTGCTAACCTAGCACCTAGTTCCTAGAGCCTAGAGCCTAGAGTCTAGCTCCTATGGCCTAACCACTAACACCTTTCCCCTTGCAACTCGCAACTCAACAATACTGCCCTGCTGCAAAGCCGCAGCTCCAGGCGTATTGGAAGTTGTAGCCGCCTAGCCAACCGGTGACGTCGGTGACTTCGCCGATGAAATAGAGGCCCGGTGACTTTTTCGCTTCGAAGGTTTTTGAGCTTAACTCGTCGGTGTCTACACCGCCAAGCGTGACTTCGGCTGTTCTGTAACCCTCTGTGCCGTTGGGTTTAATTTGCCAATTGTGAATGTAGTCATGTAACGCGTCGATTTGCGCATGGCTTAGCTGGTTTACATTGCAATCAGGGATCGCTTTCGTGTCGTGCAGCATTTCAACAAAACGCTTTGGTAAAATTGTCGCAAGGGTATTTTTTAGTGACTTTTGCCCTTGGCTTTGACGCCACTGCTCAAGCTGCAGTTTTAAATCGAGCTCGGGTAACAAGTTGATGTACACAGTTTGCCCTGCGCGCCAGAAAGAACTGATTTGTAAAATAGCTGGGCCCGAAAGGCCGCGGTGAGTAAACAAGATGTTTTCTTTAAACTGGGTGCCATCTTCACTGGTAACCAGACAAGGAATGCTGATCCCCGATAATCCATCAAAGCGATCTTTATCATGCTGGTGCAACGTAAATGGCACTAATGCCGCCATGGTTGGTAGCACTGTTAAACCAAATTGCTCGGCAATTTTATAACCAATTGGTGATGCACCGAGCTTAGGCATGGTTAATCCGCCCGATGCGACAACTAACGACTCACATTGATAGCTGTCTTGCTCGGTAATAACTTCATAGCCCGCATCGGTTTTTGTCACGCTGAGTACTTCGTTACGCAGCGCTATGTTAACACCCGCCCACTCACACTCAGTTAAAAGAATGTCGACGATATCTTGTGCGCTGTTATCACAAAATAACTGGCCCAGCGTTTTATGGTGATAGGCCAAGCCGTGACGGTCCACCAGCTCTATAAAGTCATGCTGGGTATAACGACTTAAACACGATTTTACAAAGTGAGGGTTGCCACACAAGTAGTTGTCTGAGCTTGCGTTTTCATTGGTGAAGTTACAACGCCCGCCGCCGCTGATTAATATTTTACGGCCCGGCTTTTTGCCCATATCAAGCACAGTAACATTGCGACCACGGTAGCCTGCTTGTGCAGCACACATCAAACCTGCGGCACCGGCGCCAATCACAATTACATCTACTTGGGTCATTACTCATACTCACTAAAAAAATTTAGCTGATTATAACAAGTTATTGTCGCTGCTGTGTTAACACTGAGGTGTTTTTACAAAAAAGATAAAACCAAAAAACGAAATAAAGTAAAAACTCAAAACCGTAAAATTATAACTTTATTATGAGAAATGCGTAGAAAAACACCATTAAAAGACTAGTTTAGACGTCTATACATTTAGTTATAACCAAAATAGAGATAACCATAATAAAACGATATTTTAACTAAATTTACATTTATTTTACCTTTGTCCCCCTTCGCGAAAAATATCGTGGAGATTTACATAACAATCTAGGGATCATTATGACAACTAACAACAACTTGAAGAAGTGCGCAATTGCACTGAGCTTGACTGCGTTGTTTGGGACGACGGCAGCAATGGCTAATCCAAACCAACTAATGTCACCATCTATGCAGGAAACTGCAGCGAAATTACAAGGCCAAGAAGGCTTTGGTACACAATTCATCATCAAGTATAAAAACAACAGTGATGAAATGATGACGATGTCGGCAGCAGAACAAACGCCGACTATGATGAACAAAAAAGCAAAAGGCTTTGTTAAAAACTTCACCAGCAAAAAAGGTAAAGTAAAAGCGCAATACGTTCGTGCAATGGCGATGAGTAATCACCACGTTATGCGTGCTGATAAAAAACTTTCAGCTCAAGAAGCACAAGAATTCATGCAAGAGATGGTTGCATCAGGTAACGTTGAATACATCGAAATCGACCAAATGTTAAAGCCATTTGCAACGCCTAACGACCCACGTTATGACGACCAATGGCACTACTACGAGCAAGCAGGTGGTCTTAACCTTCCTACTGCTTGGGATACAGCAACGGGTAGCGGTGTCGTTGTTGCGGTACTTGATACAGGTTACCGTCCTCATGTTGATTTAAATGCCAACATCCTTCAAGGCTATGACATGATCTCTAATGTGTCTGTAGCTAACGATGGTGGTGGTCGTGATAGCGATGCACGCGATCCAGGTGATGCAATCAGCGCTAACGAATGTGGTTACACACATGGTGCGCAAAACTCAAGCTGGCACGGTACGCACGTTGCGGGTACTGTTGCAGCAGTGACTAACAACGGTGAAGGTGTTGCCGGTGTTGCTTACAACTCAAAAGTTGTTCCTGTACGTGTACTTGGTAAATGTGGTGGTTTAACTTCTGATATCGCTGACGGTATTATCTGGGCTTCAGGTGGTTCAGTTTCTGGCGTACCAGCAAATGCTAACCCTGCTGATGTTATTAACATGAGTTTAGGTGGTAGCGGTTCATGTAGCTCTACAACACAAAACGCTATCAACCAAGCGCGTAACAACGGCTCTGTAATCGTAATTGCAGCGGGTAACGATAACGATAACTCTGCAAACTACAACCCAGGTAACTGTAATGGCGTTGTAAACGTTGCATCTGTTGGTCGTAACGGTGGTCGTGCTTACTACTCAAACTACGGTAGCAACATTGACGTTGCAGCACCGGGTGGCGCGCAAAGCTTTGCGAATGATTCTGAAGGTGTGTTATCAACACACAACTCAGGTTCTACAGGCCCAAGCAGCGATTCATATCACTACTCGCAAGGTACATCGATGGCAGCACCACATGTTGCGGGTGTAGCAGCGCTAATCAAGCAAGCTAAACCATCTGCAACGCCAGATGAAATCGAAAGCATCTTAAAATCAACAACTCGTTCTTTCCCAGCAACATGTACAAGCTGTGGTACAGGTATTGTTGATGCAGCAGCCGCTGTGGCAGCAGCATCAGGCACAACACCGCCACCACCAACAGGCAATGTGTTAGAAGATGGCCAAGCACTAACAGGTTTAAGTGGCTCTGCTAGCAGCCAAACTTTCTATACAATGGAAGTGCCAACAGGTGCAACTAACGTAACCTTCACAATGAGTGGCGGTACAGGTGATGCTGACCTTTACGTTCGTGCAGGTAGCGCACCAACAACGTCAACCTATGATTGTCGCCCGTATAAAGGCGGTAACAACGAAGTATGTTCTATCGATAACCCAACAGCAGGCACTTACCATGTAATGCTGAATGGTTACTCTGCATACTCAGGTGTTAGCCTTGTGGGTGATTTAACAACTTCTGGCGGTGGTTCAGGCTCAGGTTCACCACAAGCAGGTGGCGGCACAGTGACTGATATCTCTGCAAGTGCAGGTCAGTGGAAACACTACACACTAGAAGTACCTGCAGGTATGGCAAGCTTCACAGTAACAACGTCTGGTGGTTCAGGTGATGCTGACTTATTCGTTAAGTTTGGTAGCCAACCAACGTCATCTAGCTATGACTGTCGTCCGTATAAAAACGGTAACGCAGAAACATGTACATTCAGTAATCCACAAGCAGGTACGTGGCACTTAAGCTTAAATGCTTACCGTACTTTCTCTGGTGTAACATTGGATGCACAGTATCAACCTTAATAGTTGATCTCCCCAGTATCCCCCTGGGACTTTTCAGCCGGACTTACGTCCGGCTTTTTTGTACTTATATCAATAAAACGAATTGCTCTTAAAGCTTTTCAAGCACAGCTTCAGCGCGGCTTACTACAAACTCTTTGTCTTGTTCAACAAAAAGCCCTGTTACCGTTTGGTTTTCAACGATCATCGCATAACGCTTTGAACGGATTCCACCAAAACTCGCAGTGTCTTTATCTAGACCGAGTGCTTTAGTAAAGCTTGCATCACCATCAGCTAACATACGAATATGCTCAGCGTTATGAGCTTCACCCCATGCTTTCATTACAAATGCATCGTTCACCGATACGCAGTAAATTGCATCAACGCCTTTAGCGGTAATTTTATCGGCTAGCGTAATAAACTCAGGTAGGTGAGCGTTTGAACAGGTTGGCGTAAATGCACCAGGCACCGCAAATAGCACCACTTTTTTATCTGCAAATAATGCCTCTGTTGATAGGGTTTGCATACCCTCGCTAGTTAATTCGCTAAGGGTTGCAGCAGGTAAAGTTTGGCCTTGTTCGATCATCGTGATTCCTTGAAAGAAAATAAGAGTACAGAGTATATACCCAAAAAATTGAATACCGCATGATTTAAGGGCAAACAATGCAAACCATTGCTCGCCCCTTGAAGAGTTATAAACCTAAGCTGGTTTTAATGGTGTGCATTTGCTCTTGTAGGCGGTGCTGAATATCACTAACCAGTGAGTTTGACTCACTTACCTGCCCTTTCATGCTCTGCATTGATTGGCTAAAGTTTTCGAGTAAGGCATTTTGCTGTTTAGCAAGCTCCATAGCATCAAACGCTACCTTGTTAGCATCTTGCGCGTTATCGGCAACGCCTTCTGAATTACGTTTAAGCTCTTGAGCATTTTGTGTTTGCAGCTCGGCATCAGTAGCCAGTGCACTAATTTGCTCTGATACCATGGTTGAGTTTTCACTTAGGCGGTTTAGCTGATTGTTGATATCATCAAGCGAGCCTTGCGTTTGTCTGGCAAGCTTTCGTACTTCGTCAGCGACAACCGCAAAGCCTCGACCATGCTCACCTGCACGTGCCGACTCAATCGCCGCATTCAATGCCAGTAGATTTGTTTGCTCAGCAATGTTTTTGATCACCTCAATAACTTGGCCAACATCATCAACGCCTTTTAATAGCTCTTTTAAGCTAGCTAGACCTTGCTCAACGCGCTCTTCAGTGCGAGAGCTTGCGGTTAACATGCTGTCGGCAAAGCCTAAGCTTTGCTCCATCGCACCAAAGGTTTGTTTGGCGTTATCAGCAACTTGACCATTAATGTTATTGACCTGCTCACCAATGTGTTGAATATCAGTAAGTAAACCTTGGTTTTGTTCAACCTGAGAGTGGCTGGCATCCGTTTGCTGAGCAATGGTATGTAAGTGCTCGCTCATCTCTAGCATAAAGTCATTAATAACCTTAAGCATTTGTGCTCGCTCTTCTGCCTCACCACGCTGGCGTTCAATCAATTGATTAAAGTAATGAGCAATTTCACCAACTTCGGTTTTCGGGTTTTTACTCTCAATGTTTTTAAGCTCATTACTTTCAATCAAGAAGGCAAAGCCATCACGCAATTGGCGCAAAGGGTTAAGCACTTGGTTACGCTGTACGAAATACACACCCGCGGCTAAAACCACCAGCATGCCAATGGCTACACAAAACACGATAAACACTTGTTGCTTAAGCTCGCTTTGTTCATCTTTTAGTTTTTGCTCTGCACCAAGTACCGTTGCTGAAAGCGCGCCGATTTGTTTACGAAGTGCTTGCATGCCAGTTTGTCGTTGCTCAGCTTGCTCAAGTGTTGATGCTAAATCACGAGGGAAACGTTTAGGCCAGCTTGTTAACTCAGCTTTAATATCACCGGCTAAATCTTCTGCTTCTTCACCAAAAAATAAAGCGTCTTCATCCACTTCACTCATTACACCTAGGTTTTCGAGTCTGTCGATTTTAGTAGCAAGGGCATTTAAGTTTTCAACACTTTGATTAAGGCTGTTTTTAGTGTCTTGATCAAAGTTGATCACTAACTTGTAAGTATATAAAGCAAGTGATGTCACTTCGCTGTAGTAGTCAGCAGCAAGTTGATAATATTCAAGCGCAAGCGCTGTTTGCGGCTCGGCTTTACTTGCATAGCCAATTAATGATGAGGCAGAGCCTGCCATTTGTCTTAACGAGTTATCGAGCAGTGCCATTTCGTTACCCGATAGCTTACCTAAAGCGCGATACTTACCGTTAATGTCTTTATCGAGGGCTGTCAGTTGGCTATTTAGTTGACCCGCTAGATCATTTGGTAGCTCAGCTAAATGCTGCTTTTTAACATCGCTTATCAGCGTTGAGGCTTTATTTAAGTGTTGGCTGTCACCTTGCTCTAAATAATCATCAAGGTAACTTTTTAAATCAATAATGATGGTGTTTTTCAGCTTATTATAAGCGTTATCTTGCTGCTCTAAGCCGAGTAAGGTTTGACTAGCCCAGAACAGGGTGGCTGCCAGTAAGATACTGGCGAGTGTGAGTAAAACGGCCAATAGCCGAGTAAATGATGACACGCGCATAAACGATATTCCCAAGTAACGTTACGCGCGTAGAATATTAACCTTTTATGACAATTTGATGTAAACCATAAAAAATAACAGGTAAAGGCGATAGCAACTAACCCAAAAGAGTTAAATAAATACCAATTCGCTTAATATTGCGGATGGTATCAGACCATTGCAGCTTTTACGTATACATCAAAGCGGTTCTTCTTGGTTTTGATTTGCATACTCGGGGGTTTGTCATTTAGAAATGGGGCGTAGTCAGGGCGCTTTACAACGACTCGCTTACTAGCAAGCGGATAAGCAAATTCTAATAGATCATCGGCATCGCTATCTCCGCCAACAAGCTCTTGGAATACTCGCATTTCTTTTTTAACTAGGGCTGATTTTTCACGATGAGGAAACATAGGATCTAAGTACACAACATCAGGAGTATCACTACACTGCGCCAGTAAAGTATGGCTTGAGCCAAACACTAGGCTCATGTTTTCTTTCATCCAAGGGCCGATTTCTGCATCGTTATAGGCGCGTTCTAGGCCGTCAAATAATAACGCAGCAACTACAGGGTGGCGTTCATGCAAAATCACTTTACAGCCTAGTGATGCCAGTACAAAGCCATCGCGGCCAAGGCCTGCAGTGGCATCAAGCACCACTGGCGTGGCACCTTTGTTTAACCCTACAGCCTTAGCTATTGCCTGCCCTTTACCACCACCAAACTTGCGTCGATGAGCTGCAGCACCAGTTACAAAATCAACATGGATAGCACCAAGCTTAGGCTCGTCCTTTTTTTTCAAGCTCAAGCCTTGATCGTCATAATGAAGCGAAAAGCCAGCATTTTGCTCAGCCCACTTAGCCAAACAAAAACGTTGCTCAATCGCATCTAAATAAGGACGCATTTCTTTAAAAGGACAATGAATTACCACGCAAAACTCCGAGCTATATTATTCGCCGCCAGTATAGCATGGCTTAAAATAGCTCGATATCCGTTTGTGAGGTCACATCTTCGGTCTCACTCGGCTCAGCCATTTTTTGTAAGCTAGCTAAAAGCTCACTACGCGATTCGATAATGTGCTTTAGCTGAAACTTTATAAACGATAAGTCTTCATTGAGTGAGGTAAAAATCAGCTGAGTTTGCTTTAATTGCTGCAAGTGAAATGCGACTTCGTCGCTTCCCGATAAACCACTTTGCTCAATAGACTTATTTAGCTCATCAAGTTGGGCGGCAAATTTCTCTACAGCATGTTCGCGCGAATCACTGTTTTGGTACATTTGATCAGATAGCTCATTAAACGAGTTACCAATTTGCTGCGCCTGAGTCAGTGCCCGCTCATTGTTTTCCATATCTTGTACTTTGGCGTTAGTCACTTCAAGAATATGCGGGAATAGATCTTTATAACGGCCATAAAGCTGGGCATCATCTAGTGGCATGTTTTTGATCAGCATCGACACTTTAGGGTAATTAATAATAGTGCGATGGCTAAAATCAACAAAGCGATTTGCATCACGGTGTTTTTCGAGTAGCTCTTGCTCAAGTGGACACACCCCACCCTCAGCACTACAAAATACGCCAACATCTTGATACCAAAACGCCAGTACGACATCGAGCTCCATCGGATTAAAAAACTCAAACATATGCTCAGATAACGCTTTGATATCGTGTGCATGATAGCTTTGCCCAACGTAACGCATAATGCGACCCATATCACCTGAGTCTGTCATCGCGATTTCGGCAGTGATTTGCGCTCGCTCTACATCACTTTTAAGCTTTTTAGAGTGCTGACGATATTGATATAACACGCGAATACGTGCCATGAGCTCTTCAGCATTAAATGGTTTTACAATGTAGTCAGCAGCACCTGCGTTATAACCTTTTACACGGTCTGGTAGGTCAGCTTTACCCGATAAAAACATCACAGGCGTGTCTTTTGTTTGCGGGTTAGCTTTTAATTCGTTACATACCTCAAAGCCCGTTTTACCCGGCATTTCGATATCAAGTAAGATGATATCAGGGTTGTACTTTAACGCCTGTCTTAATCCTTCGTCGCCATTTTTAGCATGGATCAGTGTGCAAAAGCCCGATAGCGATTCCTCAATCACATGATGGATATATTTATCATCATCAATGGCTAATACAAGTTTTGACATGCTTAATTCCTATAAACTCTTTTTTAAGAAGGATAGTACGAGAGCGTGATTTTGCGAAGAAATATTAATAAAAAAAGCGCCTTACGGCGCTTTAGATCAACAAACTTTATTATGCAGCAATGCCGCTGTGCCTAAGTAGTGCATCAACTTGTGGTTCGCGTCCACGGAACTTTTTAAATAGCTCCATTGGCTCTTCACTGCCACCTTTTTCTAAAATGTTCTTTAAGAAAGCTTCGCCCGTTGCTGGGTTAAAGATGCCTTCTTCTTCAAATTTAGAAAACGCATCAGCCGAAAGTACTTCAGCCCACTTGTAAGAGTAATAACCTGCGCTGTAACCGCCCGCAAAAATGTGGCTAAAGCCATGCTGAAAGCGGTTAAATGCAGGCGCTTTAACAACGGCCGTTTTACTGCGCACATCATCAAGAGTTGCTTGAATGTTACATGGCTCACCCGCTTTGTAAGTATGGTGAATAGTAAAGTCAAACAGCGAGAACTCAAGCTGACGCAGCATTTGCATACCTGATTGAAAGTTCTTCGCAGCTAGGAGTTTATCTAATAACTCTTTTGGTAACGGCTCATCTGTTTCGTAATGGCCCGAAATAAAGCTCAGCGCTTCTTCTTCGTAGCACCAGTTTTCAAGGAACTGACTTGGTAACTCAACCGCATCCCATGCAACACCGTTAATACCTGCAACTGGCGCAGCATCAACTTGTGTCAACATATGGTGAATACCATGACCAAACTCATGGAATAAAGTAGTCACTTCGTTATGCGTAAACAAAGCAGGCTTATCACCCACAGCTTTATTAAAGTTACACACTAAGTACGCAACGGGGGTTTGTAATTCGCCGTTAGCACGTACTTTACGACCCATACAGTCATCCATCCACGCACCACCACGCTTGCGATCGCGAGCGTATAAATCTAGATAAAAACGACCACGTAAAGTATTGCTACTATCGTAAATTTCGAAAAAACGTACATCAGGGTGGTAAGTATCAAACTCTGTGACTTCTTTAACACTAATACCAAATAAACGATTAACTGTAGTGAATAAGCCACTTAAAACTTTATTGGCAGGGAAATATGGGCGCAGTACTTCATCAGAAATCGCGTACTTTTCTTGCTTAAGTTTTTCGCCGTAGTAAGCGTAGTCCCATGCAGCAAGTTCCGTCACACCGTGCTTGTCTTTTGCATAAGCTGTTAGCTCAGCAAGCTCTTGCTCAGCTTGCGGTTTAGACTTAGCCGCTAAATCTTCTAAGAATGAGAAAACTTGCTCAGGCGTTTCTGCCATTTTAGTTGCCAGTGACATGTCAGCGTAGCTGCTAAAGCCAAGTAACTCGGCAAGCTCATGACGCAGTGCAAGCTCTTCGCTCATAATGGCAGAGTTATCAAATTCACCGGCATTAGGGCCTTGATCAGAGGCACGGGTCACAAACGCAGTGTAAAACTCTTCACGTAACTCGCGGTTATCAGCATAAGTCATGATTGGTAAGTAAGATGGAAAATCTAACGTGAATACCCAGCCATCTAGCTCTTTGCTTTTAGCTGTATCTGCACCAAGGGCTAACGCAGACTCTGGTAAGCCAGCCAGTTCGCTTTCATCAGTAATATGCTTTTGCCAAGCGAGTGTGGCATCCATTACATTATTACCAAACTTAGAGGCCAGCTCAGATAAACGCGCACTGATTTCGCCATAACGCTTTTGTTGCTCAGGCTTTAAAGCAATACCTGAGAGCTCAAAATCGCGCAGTGCATTAGTAATGGTTTTTTGCTGGGCAATCGTTAGTGTTTTAAATTCGTCACTGTTGTGAAGCGCGTTGTAAGCATCGTACAAACCTTGATGCTGACCAACAAACGTTGAATACTCAGATAACAACGGCAAACATTGCTCATAGGCTTCACGTAGCTCGTCGTTATTAACGACAGAATTCATATGTGATACCGGTGAAAATAAGCGTGATAACTTGTCATCAGCTTCTTCAAGCGGAAGCACCAAATCATTCCATGTGTATGATTTAGTTGCCAGTACCTCATCTATTTTGGTACGACACTCAGCAATCGCCGCTTTTAATGCTGGCACTACGTGTGCTGGTTTAATTTTAGAAAACGGCGGAAGCCCTTCTAAACCAATGAGTGGGTTATTTTCTGCAATTGTCATTTTCGTTCTCAAATTTTATGCGAAGATGATTTTGAAGTTGGGGCGAATTGATGAAATACAAGGGGCTTAACCTTGGTCTTTATTATGCTATTATCAACTTATTACTAAATCGATTAATTAATAAAGAATTATCTATTTTTGAGGACAAACTATGGCTCAGCATTTTGATTACATTGCAATTGGTGGTGGTAGTGGCGGTATTGCCTCTGCAAACCGTGCAGCAATGCGTGGCGCAAAAGTCGCTCTTATTGAAGCAAAACACATGGGTGGCACCTGTGTAAACGTGGGTTGTGTTCCAAAGAAAGTAATGTGGCACGGCGCACAAATCGCTGAAGCAATTAACGCATATGCACCTGACTACGGCTTTGATGTTGAATTAAAAAGCTTCAGCTGGGCTAAATTAGTTGAAAGCCGCGAAGCTTACATTGGCCGTATTCACCAAGGTTACAACAAGTACTTATCTAGCAATGGTGTAACTGTAATCAATGGCTTTGCTAAGTTTGTTGATAACAAAACAGTTGAAGTAAACGGTGAGCTATACACAGCAGACCATATCCTTGTTGCTGTTGGTGGTCGCCCTACTATTCCTAACATCCCAGGCGCTGAGCTTGGTATTGATTCAAATGGCTTCTTTGAGCTAGACGCACAGCCTAAGCGTGTTGCTGTGGTTGGTGCTGGTTACATTGCCGTTGAAATCGCAGGTGTACTTCATAGCCTTGGTACAGAAACACACCTGTTTGTTCGTAAAAACAAACCACTACGTACTTTTGACCCATACATTGTTGATACGCTTGTCGATATTATGGCAAAAGAAGGCCCGACTCTTCACACTGAGTGCACACCAAAAGAAGTGGTTAAAGAAAGCGATGGTAGCTTAACAATTCACTTTGAAAATGGTCACAGCCAAAACGTTGATGAAGTTATTTGGGCAATTGGCCGTACACCTACAACTGACAAGATCAACCTTGCTGCGGCAGGTGTTGAAGTAACTGAAGGCGGTTACGTTAAAGTAGACGAATTCCAAAACACCACAGCTGAAAACGTATACGCAGTTGGCGATATCATCGAAAACGGTATTGAACTTACGCCAGTAGCCGTTAAAGCGGGTCGTACTCTATCAGAGCGTTTATTCAATAAAGAATTACCTGATGATTTAAAAATGGATTACGAGCTAGTACCTACAGTGGTATTCAGCCATCCACCAATCGGCACAATTGGTTTAACAGAGCAGCAAGCGATTGATCAATACGGCAGCGATAACGTTAAAGTATATAAATCAAGCTTTGCAGCAATGTACACAGCGGTTACTCAGCACCGTCAAGCATGTAACATGATGCTAGTGTGTGCTGGCGAAGACGAAAAAGTTGTTGGCTTACACGGTATTGGCTTTACCGTTGATGAAATGATCCAAGGCTTTGCTGTTGCAATGAAGATGGGCGCAACCAAAGCAGACTTTGATGCTGTTGTGGCAATTCACCCAACTGGCTCTGAAGAGTTTGTAACAATGAGATAAATTCGCGTTGCGAGTCAATTTTAGAACCTTGTGGTGCTGCCACAAGGTTTTTTTATGCTTAAAGCTGGCACAAACCTTGTAACTGTTAATAAAGTAACCAGTTATAGCAAGAATTTGTCCTTGTTTACTGTGTAATTAAGCAACTTTTACGCAGTACTCAAGGCATTTTTACAAGGAGGCACTGTGTCTAAGTCTGCAATTTTATATCGCATGGTGACCGATGAGCATATTTGCCCATTCGGTTTAAAATCAAAAGATTTATTAGAGCGTCATGGCTACGATGTTGATGATCGTCATTTAACCAGCCGTGAGCAAACTGACGAATTCAAACAGCAGCATGATGTAAAAACCACACCACAAACCTTTATCAATGATAAACGCATTGGTGGTTACGATGATTTGCGCGACTTTTTTAATCTGCCTGAGGCTGGCCAACAAGGCACCAGTTACACGCCTGTTTTAGCGATTTTTGCAATGGCCATGCTACTAAGCTGTGGTTTTACTTATGCCAGCGGTGAGACTTTATTTTCTATGCAGAACCTAATGCTGTTCGTTGCATTATCAATGGCGGTATTAGCGATACAAAAGCTGCAAGATTTATTCAGCTTTTCTAACTCATTTATTACCTATGACCTATTGGCCATGCGTGTCGTGCCCTACGCCTATGTTTATCCATTTATCGAGGCGTATGTAGCGATAGGTATGGTGGCTAAATTACCCGCCTTAGCTGTTGCACCCTTTTCATTATTTATTGGTGGTATAGGTGCGGTATCGGTTATTAAGGCTGTGTATATCGATAAACGAGAGCTGAAATGCGCCTGTGTTGGTGGCGACAGTAATGTGCCGCTCGGCTTTATCTCTCTGAGTGAAAACTTATTTATGATTGCCGCAGGTATATGGATGCTATTTAGCTAATACAAAAACGCGAGGGATGACCCTCGCGTTCATTTTAACTATTAGTGAGGATTATTAAGCCGTACCACCCACAGTTAGGTTATCAATTTTAAGGCTTGGCTGACCCACACCAACAGGTACGCTTTGGCCATCTTTACCACATACGCCAACGCCTTTATCAAGGGTAAGTCGTTACCTACCATCGAAATTTGCTGCATCACTTCTGGGCCATTGCCAATCAGTGTTGCACCTTTGATAGGTTGTGTGATTTTACCGTTTTCAATTAAGTAGGCTTCAGAGGCACTAAATACAAACTTACCTGACGTAATATCCACTTGGCCGCCACCAAAATTAGGCGCGAAGATACCTTTTTTTACCGAGCTGATGATATCAGCTTGGCTGTGCTCGCCACCTAACATATAGGTGTTGGTCATACGTGGCATAGGTAAATGAGCGTAGGATTCGCGGCGCGCATTACCAGTAGGGTTAACACCCATCAAACGGGCATTTAGCTTATCTTGCATGTAGCCCTTTAAAATACCGTTTTCAATAAGCACGTTATACGCAGCTGGTGTCCCTTCGTCATCCACGTTCAATGAACCACGGCGATCAGCAATGGTGCCATCATCCACGACTGTACACAGCTCAGATGCCACCTTTTCACCTACTTTACCGCTAAACGCTGATGCGCCTTTACGGTTAAAGTCACCTTCTAGACCATGGCCTACCGCTTCGTGTAGTAACACACCCGGCCAACCTGCACCTAGCACGACTTCCATGCTACCAGCAGGCGCATCGATTGCTTCTAGGTTTACTTTTGCTTGGCGAACAGCTTCTTCGGCGTATTCCATCCAACGCGGTTTGCCATCGACTAATTCTTTAAAATAGCCATAATCTAAACGCGCACCGCCCCCTGCACCACCGCGCTCACGGCGACCGTTCTTCTCAAGTAACACTGAGCAATTTAAGCGAATAAGCGGGCGAATATCGGTGGCAAAGGTGCCATCACTTGCAGCAATTAATACTTCTTCATAAACCGCCGACATTGAGCTGATCACTTGCTCAGCATCCGGTGCTAATTGACGAATATAGTTTTCAAGTTCGCGTAGCAGGCTTACTTTGTCATCGTTGCTCATGCTTTGAATTGGTTGATGCGGTGCATACTGCTCTTTAGCAGCAACATCACTGAATACTTGAATCGTTTTGTTTTCGCCTGCATTAGCAATGCTGCGCGCTGCCGTTGCTGCTTTGTTTAACGCTTCAAGGTTAATCGCATCTGAGTATGAAAAACCGGTTTTTTCACCGCTAACAGCACGCACACCCACACCACGTTCAACGTTGTATGAGCCTTCTTTCACTAAGCCATCTTCAAGCACCCAAGATTCGTGGTGGCTTGATTGAAAATACAGGTCGGCATAGTCAACTTGGTGCTGATGAATAAAAGCGAGCGTTTTTTCTAATTCTTCTCTCGTTAGTTGGCTGTCATGTAATAAATGCTGTTCAACCGTGTTCATAATAAATGCTCTCTAAATCGTTGCTGAGACTGCACAGGCATGTCTTGGCGAATTGTATTCAGGCGGTTTAAATCAAGCTCATGGCTGATAAACCCAGTACCAGAGGCAAGCTCACTGAGCGTCTCTCCCCATGGTGAAATAATAATGCTGTGGCCATAAGTGTGACGGCCATTCTCGTGCTCGCCCCACTGTGCTGCGGCAACCACATAGCATTGTGTTTCGATTGCCCGCGCAGCTAATAAAATATGCCAATGAGCAGCACCGGTGACTGTGGTAAAGGCACTGGGCACTAAAATAAGCTCAGCCCCTTGGCGCTGCATGGCGGTGAATAAGCCACTAAAACGTAGATCATAACATACTGCTAAGCCAATTTTACCAAATGGCGAGTCGACCACCACAATATCGTTGCCTGCTTGCGTCGCATCAGACTCTCGGTAACTGCGCGTAGTGTCGGCAACATCTACATCAAATAAGTGAATTTTATTGTACTGCGCAACCACATCGCCTTGGTTGTTAAATAAAAACGAGGCGGCTAAATACTTACCATTTTGCTGTGAAACAGGCAGGGTTCCAGCAGCTAACCAAATATCATGTTGCTTACATAAATCAGCAAGCTTCGCTTTATATGACTCACTTTGCAGACCTAATTCATAACTTGCTTGGCTTTGCTTACTAAAGATCAAAAAGCTTTCGGGTAAACACACTAGCAATGGTCGAGTTGCAGGTAACTGATTCAATGTCTCTGCTAAAAAAGCGAGGTTTTGCTCAGCATTCATGCTTGAGCACATTTGCACAGCAACAACCTGTGGTGGAGGATTAGCCTTCATTGTTATCTAAACTCGCTGAAGATGCGGCATCTTTTAATTTTAGTTGCGTCGACGACTGCGGCTGACTTTGCGCGGCTTGCGGTAACGTCACTTCACGGCTCTTACGATCTACTTCTTCAACGACAGGATCGTTCATACTACCTGTAACTTTAAAGTTGATCTCTGAGATCACCCGCGCCGAATGAATCACTTTATCGATTGCCAGCGCTGCAAGACCACTTACCGGGTTTACCATCCATGCCACAATCACTGGAATACTCGACGTCACCTGCGGCGCAACCGCTAGGTCGTAATCAATTTCAAAGGTGTTTAAGTTTGTATGGCCTTTAATCGTTAGATCGGCAGGCACACCATCAAGCTTGGTATCTTGAGTGTAAGCTATGCCCTTTTCTAGCTGCATGGTGCCTTGCATACTGTTATAGAAAAAGCCTTTCGAGAATACATCTCTAAAATCGAGTTTCAGCTTACGCACTAACGAATCTAAACTCAGTAAAGAGAATACTCGCGCACCACCATCACTGATTTCAGCAAGGTGCCCTTCACCTAAACGCCAATCTAATTCACCAGCTAAACTTGGTACATCAAAGCTATAAGGTGCGCCTTGCCATGCAAGATCAAACTTAATATTGGCATCTGAATCTTTTACTGTGGTGGTGATATCAAACTCATCAAATAACTCGCCAATATCGTCACTTTGTAAGTTACCACTAAAGCGTGTTTGCCCATCAGCAAATTGTCCTTTACCACGTAATACGTGGTCACCTTTGTCGATGACCAGCTCAGTAAACAAGAGTTTATCGTTCTCCCCAACTAAGCTGCTTTTAATTTTTTCAAGCTGATACTCAGCCACTTTACAATCTTCACAGTTAAACTCGATGGCTGGGACTCGGGTTAACCAGCTTAAATCTTCTGGTTCTGAGTCTTGCTCTGTTTGTTCTGTGGCTTCGTTAAAATTAATACGCAGGTAGTCAGTAAAAATTTGAATTGGTCTGCGCGTTTCACCGGTTGGAATATGCGCGTCGGCACGTAATTCTTTGGCATTTAGCTTTAGCTCTAAATCTGATTGCTTTGGTGCTAAGCGAAATTCAAAATCATTAAAGTCGATATTGTGTAGTGCTAGTTTGTTAAATTTACCCGTTACGTTATTGAACGCAGGCATCACACTTGGCGCATCAGACTTAACTTTGGTAAGCGCAATAATTTGATCAATTAAGCCAAACCAAGGCACTATTTCGGTTTTTGGTAAATCGATAGATACCGCAAAACCTTCACGATTAAGCCCTAAATCTTGCGCACCTAAAATTAAATGGGCATTACTAAATTTCTTTTCACCGTTATCTAAGATCGCATTAAAGAATAACTGCTCATCAACATTAGCGGTGATCAAGTTCGAAATACGGTCGCCCTGTACCACTGCGGTTAATGGCCATTTCTGCTCTGCGCTTTTGCTATAAGGTGCAGGTAGCTGGCTAGTCACACCGATTAAATTACCACTGACATCGGCGCGGTAATTAAAGTCATTCGGTAAAAAGTTAAGCGACACATTAATATCTACATCACTTTGGCCGCTTAAGTAACCGGCCAATAAACCATGAGCTTGTTCAATTAAAGGCTCAGCTTCAAGGCCCAGCTTTACCGCAATTTCGGCGCGATAGGTATCAGCCACATTTTCACTGTTGTAGTTGGCTGTAAGTGGCATGCCCATCCAATCTGCTTTGGCATTTTTTAAGTCGATTTTATCGTTATTAAACTTAACAATACCGGTCATGTGGTTGAGCGTGATCCCAGGCTGTGCAAGGTAAACCGGAATATTAGCTAATTCAACTTCACCAATCGCATCAACATGACCCGAACGTAAATTTACTAACAGCTCAATATCGGCCGTCGCTTCGCCTTGCGGTTGCACAACTTCAAAAACACTCGCCAAAGGCTTAGCAAGCGGAGTTGCTGTAAAGAACGGGTTAAGCTTGTCACCATGAGCACGTTTATTAATGGCAACTTTTAGGATATCTGCATTCATTAAATCAGCAATACTGACATGAACACTCTCCCCCAAAGCGAGGTTAACCAGCTTGCCCGACTTACTATAGATATCCATGCGCTCATTTTCGAAATGTAAAATGACGTTGGCATCTTCAACTTCTGGCCAGCTTGGTGAAAACTTATATTTAGCGTTTTCAACATTCGCTAACACTTCAAATTGACCTTGCTGCTCTTTAAACGGGAACCCTTTAAATGGCCCCGAGAACAGCACTTGAGCTTTATTAACTTCACCGCCCTTAATTGCGCCATTAAGGTAATTAACCAGCTTTTCGCTCATTACAGGTAACGGGAAATAATGCCCAGCGACTTTGGCATCAGGGGCATAGGCTTCAGCATATAAATCTAACCGCGGTTCATCGGTCAGGCTGAGCATCATCTCTGCAGCCACAGTCACTTCGTCGTTATCTAGCCAGATATTATCGCTACTAATGCGCCAGCCATCATCGTAATGGTGAAGGTCTAGTTCTACATTTAATTGATTGTAGGCAATATCTTGGCTAAAGCTGCCGTTTGTTAGCAGTTGATTGTTCTCGCCATATAGCTGAATTCGCCCAGCTGATTGATTAATTAAGCCATCAACACGAATCGCCTGACCGCCAGGAATGCCCTGCAGTGACAGCCAATTGATTTGTTCGCCATGAAACCAAAGTTGCCAGTTATCCTGCTGACCCAACTCAAGATAGGCATCACTTAACTGACCATTGGGTTGACGGGCTAAAAACGGGGCAAGTACTTCAAAGTTACTTAACTGTGATAACTTTGCCAGTAATGCAAAATCAAATTGCTTTAACCAAATTTGGCTTTTATCGCCAAGTTGAGCTTCAAACTGTAAGGTTGGCCATTGTTTTAAGTCACTTTCAAAGGTGAGCCCGGTGCTTTTTAAGCGCCAGCCATTTTGCTTAGGAAATAAATGAAAACCACCTTCGCTTAAACTGATTTGGTGTGCTTCTTGGTTTTGTTGCCAATTGATAAAGCTCGGTAGCCACTGCACTTTTACATCGCTGATCAGGCCTTTTTCAAGACTAAACCAGGTTTGTAAATTGATGTCTGAAGTAAGCTGCTGCTTGTCAGTATTAATATATTGCGCCAGCCACTTAGATACATCAACGTTCGCTGCTTGCACATAGATATCGCCAGCCATGGTTTCGAGGGTCGAACCATTCAGCGCCATGCGGGCGTCAAAACTACCAACAGAAATTCCCGGTAAGGCTAACGTGCCTGAGCCTTGATGTTGCTCTGGGGTATTTTGCCAGACAATATTTTCGAGGATCAGCTTGCGCTCTTTACCATCATTGAGGGTAAAATTAAGGCTACTGTCTTGCACCGCAAAGTGACCAGTTTCACCAAGGAATAAGCCTTCGATTAGTTCTTTTTGCTCAAAGTTGCTGGTTTGCTGGTTATTCCCCAAATCAAGCATAGTGGGTAAATCAACATCAGCATGAAAACCATTGATCACAAAATAGTTCGATTTAAGCTGACGGGTTTTTACTGACTCCCATAAGTTAACTTCAAGGCTCGCTTTATCAATGGTGAGTGCAATCGGTGAGGTTTGGTTATCTTCAAAAGAAATATCTTCGATGACTAAGGCTGGACCTTGGCCATGCCAACTTGCTGAGATTGAGCCAATCGCTAAATTTACATCAAAGCGTTCATACAAAAACGCTTCAATGTCATCTTTATAATCATTTGCGTATGGCAGTGAATACTTTACCACAGAGACAATAACGGCCAGCAGTACGAGAGTAATAGCAAATACTTGCCATAACTTACGTAAACAATAAAAGCAGACCGTTTTTGCCTTCATTACATCATTACCACATCAAACTGTTCTTGGTTATATAAACTCTCTGTTTGAATACTGACTTGCTTACCGATAAATAGTTCCAGCTCAGCAAGGTTGTGATACTCATCGTTGATCAATGCTTCGCTTACCGAAGGAGCTGCGTAAACCATAAACTTATCAGCTGCATAAGCACGGTTTACCCTAACGATTTCACGCAAGATTTCGTAGCAAACCGTTTCTACTGTTTTTTGCGAGCCGCGCCCTGAACACGCAGGACACACATCACAAAGAATGTGCTCTAAGCTTTCGCGGGTCCGTTTGCGGGTCATCTCTACTAAGCCTAGTGCAGATAAGCCGTTTATGTTGGCTTTTGCACGATCTTTTGCAAGCGCAGACTCAAGTGAATGCAAGACTCGGCGTTTGTGCTCATCACTAACCATATCGATAAAGTCGATGATAATGATGCCGCCTAAATTACGTAAACGTAGCTGACGAGCAATTGCTGAGGTCGCTTCGATATTAGTATTAAAAATGGTCTCTTCGAGGTTACGATGGCCAACAAACGCGCCGGTATTTACATCAACGGTTGTCATCGCTTCGGTTTGGTCGATAATTAAATAACCTCCCGATTTAAGCTCAACTTTACGATGTAGCGCTTTTTGGATCTCGGTTTCAACATCGAATAAATCGAAAATAGGTCGCTCACCCGGGTAGTATTCTAATGCTCCCGATAACAGCGGCACAAATTCTTCTGTAAATTCTTTAAGCTCTTGATAGGTTAGTTTTGAGTCAACACGAATACGCTCCATGTCTTCACCTACGTAGTCACGTAGAGTTCGAAACGCCAGTGTTAAGTCTTCATGCAAGATGCTTTCTTTACTGGTTTTTTTGCGCTTAGTGACGATTTTTTGCCACAGTTTTTTTAAGAATTCCGCATCGTGACGTAGCTCAGCTTCCGACGCCCCTTCTGCTGCGGTACGAACAATAAAGCTGCCGTCATCATCACCATATTCGGCAACAATTTTCTTTAAACGCGAACGTTCTTCTTCGGTTTCAATGCGCTGGCTTACACCTACGTGTGTTGCATCTGGCATAAACACTAAATAACGAGAAGGAATAGTGATATCAGTTGTTAAGCGCGCGCCCTTGGTTCCTAGCGGGTCTTTAACCACTTGCACCATGATATGTTGGCCTTGGCGCACAAGCTCACGAATATCTTGTACTTTTTTGATTGGCTGCTCATCAACGCCTTCTACAATTGAGGCACTGTTTACAATGTCTGATGCATGTAAAAAGGCGGCTTTCTCTAAGCCAATATCGACAAACGCAGCCTGCATACCCGGTAATACACGGCTGATTTTACCTAAGTAAATATTGCCCACAATCCCAAGGTTGCCAATACGCTCTAGTTGGATTTCTTGCAGTACGCCATTTTCGATAAGCGCAACGCGACTTTCGCTCGGTGTAACGTTGATCAGTAATTCGGTGCTCATGTTACCCTCTTAAAAATTCGTTTAATAACTGCTCTGTCTCATATAAAGGTAAGCCGACAACCGCAAAATAGCTACCCGAAAGGTGACTAACAAAGCGGCCACCTAAGCCTTGAATGCCATAACCACCGGCTTTATCTTGCGGCTCACCACTATGCCAATAAGCATCAATTTCAGCATCGCTGAGCGGTTTAAATGTAACATCGGTGACAACAAGGCAGCTTTTTACTTGCTCACTATCAGCAATTGCCACAGCCGTCATCACTTGATGGGTACGGCCAGATAAGCGCTTCATGGTAGCGGTAAAATCAGCTTGGTCTAGCGGCTTACCAAGTGCGGTATCATCAATGACAACCACGGTATCGCTGCCAAGTACTGGGCGGTCAGTGTAACCCATAGCAACGCCCGATTGCGCCTTGAGTCTGGCAAGACGCTCTACATAGTCGCGCGGGGCTTCGTTTGGGAATTGGCTTTCATCTGCATCAACGCTAAATTGAGAAAACTCAACGCCAAGTTGGCTGAGCAACTCTTTTCGGCGCGGTGATGCAGACGCCAAATAAATTGCGGTTTGCATTATCTAATCCTGAAATGACGGCGATATTTACGCAAAATTAAGAATATCCACCACCAACAAAGCATGCCGGTTAGTACTGGCCACATATAATGCGGGCTAAAATAAACGCCCATTAAAAAGTGGTTAAGCCAAAATTGCATGAGGTGGTAAAGCGTTAAAAACAAAGCAATTAAAATGCTTTGCTGCCATAAAGAAAAGTTTCTAATTTTTTGGAAATTACTAGCTGTGATAAATATACACACCGAGTAAGTCAGTGAGTTCACACCAAGTGGCGAGCCTGATGCAAGGTCTATTAATAAACCAACCACCCAAGCTGTGCCAATATTTAAACGGTGTGGCACCGCTAACGACCAATACATTAATACCATTAACACCCAGTCTGGGCGGTATGGTTCAAACGAAATTGGTAACGGCATTAATGCCATTACCAATGCAAAGAAGATACTGATAGCAATCAGCAAAAAGTGACGACTATTCATTGCTGATGCTCTCCTGCTGATTACGCCACAGCACAACCAATAAGCGAATACGGTCAAGTTGCGCAATTGGCTCAGCATAAACCTGCGCAAAAGGACGCCCTTCATCACGGTTAATTTCGGTCACCACTGCAACCGGATATCCCTCTGGGAAAGTGCCACCAAGGCCTGACGTAACCAAGATATCGCCAATGCGAACATCAAGGCTATGCGGTACATGCGAAAGTTTTACCACGTTGATTTTGCCAATACCCTCAACCACGGTACGCACATCGTTACGTAAAATACGTACAGGTGTAGCATGAGTTGTATCTGTCATCAACAGTACACGCGAGGTAGTTGAACCCACTTGAGTGATTTGCCCTACTACCCCCATTTCGTCAATCACAGCTTGGCCTTCGCTTAAGCCATCCGTTGTACCACGGTTAATAACCACTTGGTGGCTATACGGGTTTGAATGAACAGAGAGAACTTGTGCAATAATCTTACGGTTTGATTGCTTAGCCGATGAACCGAGTAAAGCGCGTAACTTATCGTTTTCACGAGATAAAAATGACAGTTGTTGTAGTTGTTCGCTTTGTAGTAACTGCTTCTTTTTAAGTGCTTCGTTTTCGGTTAAAAGCTGTTCGCGGGTATGAAGGTTCTTTGCGCCAATACTAAATAACTCATAGGGCAAGTTGGCAAGGTAAATAAGTGGGCTAACTAAAGTGTTTAGGCTGGTGCGGATTGTTGTACCACCTTGAGTGTAGCGATCGCCCACGATCAGCACGACACTCAAAAGCACTGCGACAAAAAGTCGCAGTTGCAAAGAGATGGTACGACCAAAAAGTAACTTCATTAGTCGTAGCTAAATACGTCACCACCGTGCATATCAATCATTTCTAGTGCCTTACCGCCGCCACGTGCAACACAGGTTAATGGATCATCAGCAACCACAACTGGAATACCGGTTTCTTCCATTAATAAACGGTCTAGGTCTTTTAATAATGCACCACCACCGGTTAATACCATACCGTGTGCAGAGATATCAGACGCAAGCTCTGGTGGAGATTGCTCTAATGCAACCATTACCGCGCTCACAATACCCATTAATGGCTCTTGCAGTGCTTCTAAGATTTCGTGTGAGTTAAGCGTGAATGAACGCGGTACACCTTCAGCAAGGTTACGACCACGTACTTCAATTTCAATTGGCTCGTCTGTTTTGAAAGCAGAACCGATTTGGTGCTTGATGTTTTCAGCTGTCGCTTCACCAATTAAGCTACCGAAGTTACGACGTACATAGTTGATGATAGCTTCATCAAATTTGTCACCACCAATGCGTACAGATGAAGAGTAAACCACACCATTTAATGAAATAATGGCAACTTCAGTTGTACCACCACCGATATCAACAACCATTGAACCGGTTGCTTCAGACACTGGTAAGCCAGCACCGATAGCCGCAGCCATTGGCTCTTCGATTAGATATACTTCACGAGCACCAGCACCCATAGCAGACTCACGAATAGCACGTTTTTCTACTTGCGTTGCACCACAAGGCACACAAATAAGAACACGTGGGCTTGGGCGCATAAAGTTGTTGTTATGCACTTGCTTGATGAAGTGTTGCAGCATTTTTTCAGTAACGTAGAAATCAGCAATAACGCCGTCTTTCATTGGACGAATTGCTTTAATGTTACCCGGAGTACGACCTAACATTTGCTTAGCTTCAGTACCTACAGATGCAACACTCTTAGGGCCACCAGCACGCTCTTGACGAATAGCAACAACTGAAGGCTCGTTTAATACGATACCTTCTTCTTTTACATAAATTAGGGTATTGGCTGTACCCAAGTCGATCGATAGATCGTTTGAAAAAATACCACGGAGTTTTTTAAACATGAGGCTGGATGACCTTTGAAAATTCGTTCTTATACTAGCTGCTCTCACTCTATCATGCTAATCATGAAAAAGCGCAACTGCTTTAATTAAAATGCTAAAAAAGGAAGCATCCATTGCTTCCTTTTTAAATTCTTATCGTTCGCGTACTAAACGGAAACCGATATAGTTTGCACGAAAATCTGGCGCTAAGATTAAGCGCGTTGATACGCGTGCTAGGCTAGGAGCAAAATTCCATGCACCGCCTCGAACAGCCACATCAGACTGTCCTGACTTTTTGTTTGTCCATTCCCACACATTACCTACTGTATCGTATAGGCCAAATGCGTTAGGAGAAAACGACCCTGTTGGCGCTGCGCTCTTGTTTGACCATTCGCTACCACACCAGCCACAGTTCGCTAAATTTTTACCAATTTCGTTACCCCAAGGGTATTCAGTTTCTGTACCTGCACGTGCAGCGTATTCCCACTCAACCTCGTTTGGTAAACGAAATAGCTGACCTGTTTGACCCGACAACCAATCTGCATATGCTTTGGCATCGTTATAAGTTAAACAAACCGCCGGAAAATCACTTTCTTGATCAAAGCCTGGGTTGCGCCAGTTTAAGGTTGCTTCCCACACTGGTTCGCCATTTAAGTAATACGCACAGCCGCGATCTTTTTCTGCTTCTGTTTTATAGCCGGTATTCGCAACGAATTGCTCATACTCGCCAACGCTTACTTCTTTGCTTTGCATTGCAAATGAGTTAGCAATGGTTTTTTCTACCACTGGGCGCTCATTCGCTAAACCATTGCCGTTAATGTCACCCATCTTAAATTTACCAGCAGGAATAACTACAATGCTGGCAGAACTGGTTTTATTAACAATACTTGCAACAGGTGCTGTTACTGGTTGCTCTGGTGCAGCAGTCACTTCAGCAACAACAGGCTCTGGCACTTTAACTAGGTTTGCATTAATGGTTTGTGCTTTACGCAGATCAATTCGCGCTTTATAGCTTTTGTAGCCACGTTTGCGAATTTCAATATCATGAAAACCTTTTGGTAATGATGTCGTTAACCTAGTTGCACCATAGCTAACACCATCAATAAACACTTCGTCGTCATAAACATTTGAACGCAGTGTTAATTCAACCATTTTAGATTTTTTTAGATCAGGTAATGGTTCAACCTTTATTGGCTTTTTTACAGAATAATCGCTTACTGGTTGCTCACTCATACGTGAAACCGATACCACCTGCCCATTATCCTGAGAGTCACTGAATGTTAACTGACTATCTGAATAGGTAGTGCCGTAGCTTGGCTGAAAGTTACCAGCCAGTGGCGTGCCATAGTCAGCACAAAAACGATTATCTAAGTTAAGTAAGCTACATAAACGGCTGCTGTTTACATCACCGCGCATCGTCACACTTAGGTTAACGTTGTAGTTACCTTGACCACTGAACGCGCTGTTCACGACATGGCTACTTAAAATCTTAACTTGTGCACCAGCAAGGTTACGTTTTGGCTCAACTAAACGTTCTTCAGTTAAGTTAGCAAAAATCTGGTCTACAAAACGTTTAGTGGCTTTTTGTAAGCCCATTTGTTGGCCACGTTGTTCACAGGCAGCAAGTGTTTCGGTGCGCTTACAGTTAATCGTGTGATTAACCTCTAATGTGCCTTCACGCGTGAATTCATTACGTAAACGCTCAACACGTGCCGTTGCTAACTGCTCTTTTAAACTTTCTAAGGTGTTTAACTGGGTGTGCTTTGATACACGAATTTGCTCAATGTCTTTTCTATGTGAAGCAATTGCCGCCAATTGCATCGAAATATCATCTTTGTTTTGTTTGTGATCAACCACAGCTTTTTGATAGCGCGACTGCGCATTGCTGATATCAAGAGTTGGGTCATCAATAAGTCGGCGGTACATCTCGTTCATTGCATCTAGCGCTTGGTTTTTTTCTTTATCTAGCTCAGTTGAGCGGGCGCGCAATAATTCGAGTTGTTTTTGTAACTGACTTTCTTCTTTTAGGTGTTTTTCGAGGATTAAGGTCGAGTTATCGTATTCGGCTTGTTTTTTACTGATCTCTGATTCAATGCCAGTTACCGTAGCAGTATCTTGTGCAAATGCACTAGTTGCTAGCAAACTAACTGAAATTAACAGAGATAAAGGAGCAATTCGCATATATTCCATTCCCAAAAAGCGGCAATTATTTGGTCATTATTATTTTTTATAATTAAACTCTTATGCTATGTACTTGCAAGGCAAAACACAAGCTTTGTTCAATTATTATCTGAGTTTACATCTATTACCTTAGTTGATGCCAGTAAATAACAAAATCATTTGAGTTTAATTGACTAATTTCTATCTGTAAGACGATTTTGCTACAATAAGACGTGTTTTTTTACGAAAATTAATGCCGTGAATAGTTCTTTTGAATCACCAGTACAAACAATTCATCACCCCTTATTAGCTGCACGTAAAATTCAGTTGAGCATCAAGCGAGATGATCTTATTCATCCGCAAATTAGTGGCAACAAATGGCGTAAGCTAAAGTTTAACTTAGATGTTATGCAGCAACAGGGTAAATCTGAGCTACTCACTTTTGGTGGCGCGTTTTCAAATCATATTCATGCCACGGCAACTGCAGGTAAACTATTTGGCTTTAAAACCCACGGTATTATTCGCGGCCCTGAGCTAGACGAAGCAAATCCAACACTCAACTACGCAAAGCAATGCGGTATGAGCTTACACCCAGTAAATCGAATTACTTACCGCTTAAGGCACGACCAAACGTATTTAGCACAGTTACAAGCGCAGTTTCCGAATGCCTACATATTGCCAGAAGGCGGCACTAACACAGCCGCACTTTTAGGCTGTAAAGAATTAGCGCAAAGCCTACCAAGCTCTGATGTGATTGTTTGCCCAACTGGTAGTGGCGGCACACTGGCAGGTTTAATCGAAGGTGCACCACAACACACAAAGCTGTTAGGTGTCGCAGTACTGAAGCAAGCGCACTACTTAATTGATGAGATAAAGCAGCTAAGTAATAAAGCAAATCAGCAACAAAACTGGCAGCTGCTTTGCGACTTTCATGATGGTGGTTACGGAAAGTTTAGCGATGACTTGTGGCAATTTTGCCAAACCTTTAGTGAGCAACACGCAATCCCGCTTGAACCAATCTACAGCGGCAAAATGCTCTATGCCGTTTGGCAATTAATAGAGCAAGGTTACTTTAGTGAAGGAACGCATATCATTGCAGTTCATACTGGTGGGCTACAAGGGTTAGATGGCCTCAAGTACCGTGGCCTCATTAACTAACTATAGGGCGTAATATCCGCCAGCTTTTGTAATGGCTCGGCAAAGTAAAAACCTTGAGCAGCAATGACACCTAGGTTTTTTAAGGTCGCAAGTTCGTTCTGTGTTTCTACTCCAACCGCATAAACAGGAAAGTTTAACTCAGTACCTTTAGTAATTATTTGCTTAACCATTTTTTGCTGTTGGGTGTTGGTGTCAATATTGTGGATCAGCTCAAAAGCCAACTTAATACAGCATACGTTTTTGATGCCTTTATACGTTGCCAAGTGCTCTGCAGTACGCACATTATCAATAACAATGCCTGCAGAAAGTTTTTCTAAACATTCAAACTGTGCACTGAGCTTTTTATGCTGTTTTAAATAATCATCTTCGCTTAGTTCAAATTGCAGTTTATCTGCGCTATTAAACCCTTCCATTTGCTGTTTAAACCACAGCCAAAACTCGTCATTAAACCAGTTCATTGCGTGTAAGTTTATACTCACCGTTAATGAGCCCGTTTCGTTCAGCAGCATTTTCTTCACTTGAGAAATCACAGTTTGGTCCAATAACAAGACATCTTTTTTACTGCTCATGTGAGGAATAAAATGCCGAGCTGCAAGCAAGCCTAAACTCTTGTGGCGAATACGGATCAACGCCTCATGCTGTAAAATATCACCTGTTTGTAAGTCGAACAAAGGCTGAAAAAACAACATGAAATGTTTTTTCTTTATGTACTCAAATAGGTGTTCTTTACTATCAGCGAGCATGCTTGACTGCGTATGACCAAAGGGTAAGCGATGAATATGCTGCCAAGCGCTTTGTTTCGCCAGTGCTAATGCTGATTTAGTAAGCTGATAAACCACTGCCTGATCAGCCCCTGCGCGGTAATTACACACACCAATTTTTATATCAGCGCGAGATAAGTCACTACGATAATTTAAACAAGCTTGATAAATAACCTGATGTAATCGCTTAGTGTATTTATCAACTTCGGTGGCAGGCACACTGTTTAGGGTCACAGCAATACCACCCGATGGCAATAATTTAACAGAGCGATTTACAAGTTCACCAAACCCTTTTGCTATAACTAACTTAAAGTAATTATCAACGTCGAGGTTAGCAGGGAAAGGGTTCTTCCAAAAGAATAGCGCAAACAAATGGTTATAGTTTGTTGGTACACCATACAAAATATTTAAATCCTGATGACCTAAAGGTTTAGGTGGTGCAACTTTCTTGGCTGTAACCTGGGTGTTTAATTGTTCAAATGGTTTGCTCAGCGGTTTTTCTGCTATTGCTAATTGCTTGAACATTTTTTTCCACCAGCGGAAACCCCAGTACCCAGTGCCAAGCAATATTAAATTTAGGAAAATAAATAAGTGACTTTCGACCAACCAAGAAGGCCAATGAAATAAACGTAAGTTAACCGTTTTATAGCTAAACACCTCTTGCTCTAAGTCGATAAAGTTTGCAAAGTTATGTGGTACATCACTGGCACTCATTGCAAAACCTTGGCTTTTAACTAAGGTAGCAATAATATCTTGCGAGGCAATCGGGTCGAGGTTTAACTCATACACTTGCTTGGCAAGCTCAGTACCGGTGCGATGAACTTTGTCGTGCAACACATCACTTAAGAAAATATTAAAAACAACTAATAGCAAAAAAGCGGCCGCCACATAGATGGCCACCGGTTGCTTTATTTGTGAAGCTAAGTCTCGTTTCATTTCACAGGTTAGTTGCTTAAACATATACAAAGTGTTGTTCAAGAACCCTATAAATACAAGGCTGCAGGGCGATTTAAAGCAATATCAGAAATATCCTAGAACCAGCGCTGTCAAAAGTTTTGTAATTTTAAACACCTAGCAAAAACAGTTAATGAGAATTATTTTGTAACTGGCAAACTGCTACTTAAAGAGTAGTAAGAAAGTTTGCAGTGCTGAAGCTTCCTCAAAATCAACGCAGTTACTAATCAACTTTAAACACATTTAGGGCATCGGATGTTTTTTGCTGTGCATTTTCTAAATCTGTAATTAACTTCTCAAGTAACGCTAACTCGTTTTGAACATCATGCATGTTTGAAGTGATATTTTCGCTTGCTTTGCTCGCTTCTTCAGCAAGCTGACTTTGCGATTCAATTGCATCGGATACCGTATTTGTTTGGCTACTCACATCAGCAATATTCGCTGTTAACGTATCTATATTCGATAACGCTTGTTCACTATTATCACTGACCATTTGCGTTGAGTCAGAGGTATTTTCCATATACACCTGCAACTGCTGAACCTGCTGTTTTATATCATCAAGTACTGAAGATATTTCAGATGTAGAGTCTTGGCTACGTGTAGCTAAACCACGAACCTCATCGGCTACAACAGCAAAGCCACGGCCTTGCTCCCCTGCCCGAGCAGCTTCTATTGCCGCATTCAATGCAAGTAAATTAGTTTGCTCTGCAATGCTCGAAATCGTATCGAGTACAGATTGAATACTGCTTGTTTTAGCACTTAGGGCATCTGATTGTTCATGGGCTTGCTGTATTAACTCTGACAACGAGCTAATACTTGCTTTATTCCTACCAATAATTTGTTTAGTACTTGCAGATAGATCATTCGCCTTTATGGTGTTTTTTGAGCTTTCTTCTGCAGATACTGCTATTTGCTCTATCTGGCTATATAGCCTAGTGAAGTTGTCATGCAATGTTGCGGTCGTTGAATTAATATTTTCAACACGCTCAGATAGCTCTTTAGCAAATGTGATTAATGACCGAACACTGGATTCACTGGTGTTATTAGCTTGCTGAACTTGCCTAATTAAATCGGTAAGCGCATCGACGAGCTCATCAACGCTTCTGGAGATTGCACCAATTTCATCACTCGAATTATCGTTAATTCTCACCGCTAAATCATGGCTGGTAGCGATAGTGCTAATCACATCTCTAACCCTAGTTACTTTTCTCGCCAGCGACTTAATAACGAATAACCCAAAAGCAAAGAACAAACCTATAAGAATAATGGCAAAGCCACTCGTGACATAAACAGTAGTATTTGCACTACTACGACTTTGCTCAATCAGCGACTCTAAAGCTTGCTGCTTATTTAGAATATGCTTACGGACCTTACCTATTAACTCAGTGGACTGAGCAAACCAATCTGCTGGTGTTGGATAGCTTAAAGATAGCTCACCACTTTCTTGATTAAGCTTTTCAACAATGCTTTTTACATCTTGATAAGTTTGTGAGTTGGTCAATTCTGCTAGCCATTTTTTATCAGCATCACCTGTAAGTGTTAAAGAAAGCAAAAACAAGGTCTCTTCAATATTGTGAAAATAGCTACTGACTAAGACTTGATTACTCTCAGAAATCGATTTTGAAGATAAGACACCATTCACTTTACCTCGCACTTGCCCAAGCCTTTCCTTCAATAAAGACATTTCGACTATTGCAAGACCAGAAGCGATTGCCTCACTTTGCTTGACCTGTGAGACTCGCCTGTTGGCAACATCGAGCATAAACTTGTTTGAATCAGAATAGACCACAAACGCTTGTTTACCTTGCTTCTTGTCGACACTTTCTCTCAGCTCAGTGATTTTCTTATGTTTTGCTAATACCGCATTGAATAGTGTTGATGAAACCTTATGCTGCTGAGTGTAACGGGCAAATTGATCAAATGCTTTATCGACCACTACACGCTGCTGTGCAACACGCTCTTTATTTTGACTATAGCCAGAGCCAATTAGGCCTGCCGTTAAGCCTCGTTCAACAGCCGTTTCGTGAGCTATCTCATCAATCATTAAAGCTTCACGTATATATACGGCATCTTTCTCAACTGTGCTTTTTCTAACAAGCGACTCATTGATCACAGTATAAGACGCTGCAAACATCACAACCAAAGCAAAAGCGATAACCGCTGCAAGCGCCTGTTGAAAACTTATCTTCCTTAAAAGTTGCATAGTTAACAATAAAGTTGTGGAATTAAGGTTCTATAAACTTAGACCAGGTTTTGAATATAGCCAATTCCGCCTACCAACTTGCTTTTAGATTAAGCATTAACTTTCGCACATAAAAAAGCCCCGCTAATGCAGGGCTTCTTAAAAACTAATTACACAGTTTTGTCTTTGTCTAGAACGGGATATCGTCATCAAAGTCGATTGGTGGTTCCATTGGGTTTGATGCGCCGCCTTGTGGTGCATTTTGTGGCTTAGGAGCAAAACCGCCTTGTTGAGGTGCGCTGCTTTGCTGCTGACCATAACCGCCACCATATTGGTTATTACTTTGTTGTTGTGGTGCAGATTGCTGTTGTGGACGCTGTTGCTGCTGTGCTGGCGCAGACTGTTGCTGTGGAGCATAGCTATTATTGCTTTGTGATTGCTGTGCACCACCGCCGTAACCGCCACCTTGTTGTTGACCACCTTGGTAACCGCCTTGTGATTGACCACCTTGATAGCCTCCACCTTGCTGTTCACCACGACCGCCTAACATTTGCATTTGACCGCCCATGTCTACCACGATTTCTGTAGTGTATTTTTCTTGGCCTGATTGGTCAGTCCATTTACGCGTTTGTAAACGACCTTCAATGTACACTTGTGAACCTTTACGAAGGTACTCACCAGCAACTTCTGCTAGTTTGCCAAATAACACGACACGGTGCCATTCAGTACGCTCTTGCATTTGCCCTGTGTTTTTATCTTTCCAGCTATCTGTCGTAGCAATGCTGATATTCGCTACGCCATTGCCATTAGGCATATAACGTACTTCTGGATCTTGGCCTAAATTACCAACCAAGATAACTTTGTTCACACCGCGTGCCATGGAACTTCTCCTATAAAACGTTAGATTAAACCAGCCACTTTGCGTGCTTGGTCTAGGTCAAATTCTTTATCATTAATCTTTAAATAGCTGCGATTTTCATCACAGACAACCGTTGCTTCAATTACGCCCGGTAAAGCAACAAGACGAGAAGCAAGCGCTTGTGCCTGCTGCTCTGAACTTAATTCAGTCATTAAGCTAATTATTTTACTTCTTGGTGGGACTTGCATATTCCAAGCAAGGATAAGCCATATTACCCCAACAAGTGCCGCCGCCGCAAACACTGCTTGCGCACTTAATGCTTGAGCAACGTAACCCCCTAATAAACCACCTAAAAAGGCACCAAAAAACTGCGTAGATGAAAATACTCCCATCGCAGAACCTTTCTGGTTTGCAGGAGCAATACGCGAAACAAGTGCTGGCATGGTTGCTTCTAAAAAGTTAAAAGCAATAAAGTAAACCAACATACAAATACCGATGCCAATCACCGAATCAACCCATAACGACATAGCGAGCATGCTTAAAACAAGCAGTGCGATTGAGCCAATAAAGGCTTGTTTTTCTTTTTCTTTACGAATCGCCACAATCATCATTGGTGCCATCAAGAAAAACGCTAAAAACAGTACAGGTATATATAAATACCAATGGTGGTCTGCAACTAAGCCATCTTTTATAAGCTGGCCTGGTAAGGCTACAAATACGGTAGTTAATGTAAGATGAAGCAGCATCACACCAAAATCAAGGCGTGCTAATTGTGGATGTTTAATTAGTTGCTTAATATCATCAAGGGTAGCAAGTGTGTCACCTTTTGGCGCCTTATTGACAGCATTTGGCACCAAAAACAACACTATTAAAATACCTAAAATGGCCAGTCCTGCGGTAAGCCAAAATACCCCAGCAACCCCCCATGATGCAGCAACAATTGGCCCTAGTAGCATAGCAACGGCAAAGCTCATACCAATACACATACCAATCACGGCCATAACTTTCGGACGTTGTTCATCACGGCTTAAATCAGAAGCAAGCGCCAATAAAGCACTGGCAATCGCCCCCATGCCTTGTAGTGCACGCCCAAGCGTAACCATTTGCACAGACTCAGCGGTTGCAGCAATAACAGAGCCAAGTGCAAACACACAAAGGCCACCAATAATCACTTTTTTACGACCAATTTTATCAGACAACCAACCCATAGGGATTTGCAGTACGGCTTGCGTTAAACCATAAGCACCAATAGCAAAGCCAATCCAAAGCGGCGAAAACCCTTCTAATTGCTGACCATAAATCGCCAATACTGGCATCAGCATAAATAGGCCAAGCATACGGAATGCAAAGACGCTCGCCAACGAAACGGCTGCGCGTTTTTCTCGAGAGTTGAGTGAAGATGCTGTCATGAATTACTGATCTTGCTGTCTATTAAAATTTGAGCGTGGATTCTACCACAAGCGAAAACTAAATAATCACCTGTAAGTGATGATTTTTTCTTTGATCAAGGATTAATCTTATCGCGTATTATGAGATACTGAAAAAATAATTAGGTAATAAAACGAGATAGCATGGAAAACATTGAAGTCCGAGGCGCCCGTACGCACAATTTAAAAGACATCAGCCTAACCATTCCCCGTGATAAGCTGATAGTTATCACTGGCCTATCTGGTTCAGGGAAATCGTCTTTAGCGTTTGATACTTTGTATGCAGAAGGGCAACGTCGTTATGTTGAATCACTGTCAGCGTATGCAAGACAGTTCTTATCGCTAATGGAAAAACCCGATGTTGATCACATCGAAGGTTTATCGCCAGCTATCTCTATCGAACAGAAATCAACGTCACATAACCCGCGTTCAACGGTCGGTACTATTACCGAGATTTACGATTACCTTCGTTTATTATTTGCCCGTGTAGGTGAGCCTCGCTGCCCCACTCACGACTTGCCACTTGCCGCACAAACTATCAGCCAAATGGTCGATACGGTTTTAGCCTTACCAGAAGGTAGCAAGCTAATGCTATTAGCACCGGTGGTAAAAGACCGTAAAGGTGAGCACGTTAAACTGCTTGAGCAACTCGCAAGCCAAGGTTTTATTCGCGCCCGTATCGATGGCGAAGTATGTGACTTATCAGATCCACCAACTCTTGAGCTTCATAAAAAGCATACTATCGAGGTCGTGGTTGACCGCTTTAAAGTAAAAGATGGCCAACAACAGCGCTTAGCTGAATCATTCGAAACGGCCCTTGAGCTATCAGGTGGTATTGCTCATGTAGCGGCTATGGACGACTCACTCAGCGAAGACATGCTGTTTTCTGCTAATTTTGCCTGCCCAACGTGTGGCTATGCCATGAGTGAACTTGAGCCGCGTTTATTCTCGTTCAATAACCCGGCGGGTGCGTGTCAAAGCTGTGATGGTTTAGGTGTGCGCCAGTATTTTGATCCAAACCGTGTTGTGCAAAATCCTGAACTAAGCTTATCGGGCGGTGCAATCAAAGGCTGGGACAAACGTAGCTTTTATTACTTCCAAATGCTGCAAGCTGTCGCAGAGCATTATAAGTTTGACCTAGAAGTGCCTTTCCAAGAACTTGGTAAAGATGCGCAAAAGGTGATTCTTGAAGGTTCAGGTAAAACTAAAATTGCCTTTAATTACCGTAACGACCGTGGTGATTTAATTACACGTAACCATGAGTTTGAAGGCGTTTTAAATAATATGAATCGCCGCTACCGTGAAACCGAGTCAAACTCAGTTCGCGAAGAGCTTGCTAAATACCAAACAAGCCAAGCGTGTCCGAGCTGTCATGGCTCGCGACTTCGTGAAGAAGCTCGCCACGTATTTATTGGCCAAACAAACCTGCCAGCTATCACCACAATGAGTATTGGTGAAAGCATGGCATTTTTTGATGGTTTGAATCTAACTGGTCAGCGCGCCCAAATTGCCGAAAAAATCCTCAAAGAAATTCGTGACCGTTTATCTTTCTTAATTAATGTAGGCCTTAATTATTTATCACTTGAGCGAAGTGCCGACACCCTGTCAGGTGGTGAAGCGCAGCGTATTCGTTTAGCAAGTCAGATTGGTGCAGGTCTTGTTGGTGTTATGTACGTACTGGATGAGCCTTCAATTGGTTTGCACCAACGCGATAACGACCGCCTACTAAAAACCCTTATTCACTTACGCGATTTAGGCAACACGGTCATTGTGGTTGAGCATGACGAAGATGCTATTCGCGCTGCAGACCATATTATCGATATCGGCCCAGGTGCCGGTGTTCATGGCGGCCATGTTATTGCACAAGGTACCCATGACGATATTCTAGCCAGTAAAGATTCAATCACAGGTCAGTACCTCTCTGGCGAAAAGAAAATCGAAGTACCAGAGTCTCGTCATCAAACTACCGACAAATGGCTTGAGCTATTTGGTGCCACAGGTAACAACTTAAAGAACGTTGATTTACGTATTCCATTTGGCTTAATGACCTGTATCACAGGTGTATCAGGCTCAGGTAAATCAACGCTTATCAACGACACTTTATTTAAGCTGGCTCATACCGAGTTAAATGGCGCAACGACCGCTGAAGCGGCACCGTATAAGTCAATCAAGGGCCTAGATCATTTTGACAAAGTGATTGATATTGACCAAAGCCCGATTGGCCGTACTCCGCGCTCAAACCCTGCCACTTACACCGGTATTTTTACCGGTATTCGAGAGCTATTTGCGGGTACTCAAGAAGCCCGTTCGCGTGGCTATAAGGTCGGTCGCTTTAGCTTTAACGTTAAAGGTGGTCGTTGTGAGGCTTGCCAAGGTGATGGCGTGATCAAGGTAGAAATGCACTTTTTACCTGATGTATATGTACCTTGTGATGTATGTAAAGGTCAGCGCTACAACCGTGAAACCCTCGAAGTACAGTACAAAGGTAAAAACATTCACCAAGTACTCGAAATGACCGTAGAAGATGCCCGTGACTATTTTGATAAAATTCCGGCTATTGCACGTAAACTGCAAACCTTAATGGATGTAGGCTTGTCGTATATTCGCTTAGGTCAAGCTGCTACTACCCTCTCCGGTGGTGAAGCGCAGCGTGTGAAACTGGCTCGTGAACTTTCAAAACGTGATACCGGTAAAACCTTATATATCCTTGATGAACCAACTACGGGTTTACACTTTGCTGATATTCAGCAATTATTAGTAGTACTTCACCGCTTACGCGATCACGGTAATACCATTGTTGTTATTGAGCATAACCTTGATGTGATCAAAACCGCAGACTGGATTGTCGACTTAGGCCCAGAAGGTGGCTCTGGCGGTGGTGAAATTTTAATTTCTGGTACACCTGAAGACGTTGCCGAGTGTGAGCGTTCACACACAGGAAGGTACTTAAAACCACTACTATAAAAAAGGATATTGCGTGCGTAGGTATTTAAAAATTGCAAAATGGCGCGCTAATAAACAGTTTCAACAACAGCAACGTAGCTGGCAGCCTCATAAAACGAGGCTGGTTGAACGATTACAAGCCATTTGGTTTAACTTAAGTACCGCACAAAAGCTCTATCTTTTAGCATTAAGCAGCCTGATTGTTCTGCAATCGGGCTGGTTAAGTGCCACCATCACCATTATTGCGCTTGTTATTGAATTTTGGCCCAAGTTTAACCAACTTTGGCACTCGCTTGCCGGCAAAGCACTGATTTTAATCTTCTATGCCAGTATCGCTAATTTTGTGTTGGCCGGTGCGAGCGGCATAGTTAATGATGTAACTCATGTCTCAGCTAGTCACTTTAATTACACCCACAACTTTGCCACCCTGTTATATTTACCACCTTGGGCAATGGGAATAACCCTAGGTACTTTATTGTTATTTCAACTTTTTTTACCTTTCTATATCTTTGTTTTATTACTAATAAAGCCATTTGGCTCTGAGCGAATTAAATTTATAAGCCAAAGCTACTCACCGCTGTTAACCGCCATCGTGCGCTTTGTTTTAGCATCAGTGGTATTTATTAACCTGATTTCGTTTATCGACGATCAGCCACCTGAAGAAGTACTCGATAATATGGTTAGCACCTTTTTAGATAGCAAAGTTATTGCTAAAGAATCAGGTGAAGAGCAGCAAATAGCAGTCGAACAACTAGGTGAAAAACTCGAACAACAACTTCCTGAAAGTACACAAAACTCAACCCCTAACCAAGACGTCAATATAGAAGGTGACAGCGAAACCGCCGAAAACCTTCGTCAGTTTTTAGATACCAAAGGTTACTTTGAGCGTAGCAAACGTTTAATTGCGATGTTTGCTTACAGCTTTGAAGCCGACAGCTATTCACGCTGTTTAAAAGCAGAAAACAGTAAAGCCGTTGAGCTGAATGATTACGAAATAGTGCAAGTAACCCCTGATCACCATGCTGAATATGGCTATCGATTTGAAGTCATTGCTTGTGACTCGCCAGGCGTTACCCCAGTAGAAAAATAGCGCAGCAATCAATATTACTCGCTTGGCTTGCTGCGTTTTTCTCTTATGAAATGAAATATCGAAAGCCCAATAAAACCAAAGCAAACTAAGGCGATTACTAAATTAGGTATAAAAATAAGTAACATAGTAGCATCATAGCCGATCTTAGCGAATGCAGCACAAAGGCTACCAATGATAAGCTCAGTTAAGATTAGCTCCCATTCTAATGAGCTATTCGCAGGTACAGTTTTAGCCGCATAATGTTTTACTTTAAAACCCATATCAAAACCTCCAAGTTCCTATTTGCTACATTCAAATTATCATCAATAGGCAAAAACACAAAAATAAAGTGATTTAAAACCTTATTTCCCCTCATAAGAATTAAACTTAAACCATTGAAACTATTAAAATTAACATTTTAAAACCTTATAAATAAATCGCTTAGAACTAGATAAGCGACTCTATGTAAATTCCTCGCTATTGTAGTTTCCATCAACGGGCCACCAACCAACTTTGCTTCGCTGATAAAACTAATCAACCAATTAAGAGAATAAAGTTATGAGCAACTCAGCTTTAAAAATAGTGTCGATACTCGCAGTAAGCACGCTTGTTGTTACACTGCCAAACCCCATATTTGATAGCCAAGATACTCAAAAATTAGAACAACATTTTGAGATATCTATCGAGGTTTCTATCGAGCAAATGAACAAAAAAGTTGACCATCAAATTGAGTTAAAACTCAACAAGTAATGCCCTGCTTGCCCAGAACATTGGGCAAGCTTTTTCAATTAACAGGCTAAAAGAATGAAACAACTAACTCAATTACTGCTCTCAACAATTGCTGCATCATGCTTGTTAACAACGAGTATTTGTACAGCAAAAAGTGCCGTTTGGCAGGTAAGTAAAGGTGATGAATTTATATACATTGCGGGTTCAATTCATGTTTTACCGCCCAAGGAACTACCGCTACCAGCTGAATTTAATCAAGCATATAAACAAGCCGATACCCTAGTACTGGAAGCCGATATGCCAGCGCCAAGTAATAGCTCAGCACAACTTACTATGCTTAAAGCACTGAGTTACGAAACTGGTGAAACATTAAGTAGTAAGCTCTCTGCAAAAGTAAAAAAACAATTAGAAGCACAGCTTACTCAATACGATATGCAACTTAGCGAACTCGACAGCTTTCGCCCTTTTATGGTGAGCTTGCTGATGATGTCGCTAGAACTACAAAAACAACAGCTTTTCGGTGAAGGTGTTGATAGCTATTTCGCAAAGCAAGCCCAACAAGACAGCAAAGAATTAGCTTACCTCGAAACCTTGGCATTCCAATTACACCTTTTTAAGCAATTAGGCAGCCAAGACGAAGATGCCTATATTCAGTCACAGTTAGCGCAAGTATCAAGTTACCAAGCGCTTTACAGTGCAATGCTTGATGCATGGCGCAATGGCGATATGCACGCAATGAATGAGCTAACTATCATGCCATTAAAACAACATGATCCCCTCACCTACCAAATACTCATTAAGCAACGTAATTTGAATTGGCTTAATCATATTGAGGATTACTTTACTGATCAGCAAAAAGAGTTGGTACTTGTTGGCGCTGCTCATTTGGCCGGTGAAGATAGCCTATTAGCCTTGTTAGAAAGTAAAGGCTACGTGATTGCACAGTTGAGCGCTGATGAGGAGTAAGAAAATGGAAAAAACAGACAAAACCGCTGCCGCACTTATCTGCTTATTTACTGTTTTAATTGTGCTGAGCTTTTAATAAAAAAATACCGCTCTAAAGCGGTATTTTTATTTCAATAATTTGTGCAAGCTTACGGGCGAGGAATAAAACCTACCGCATCGTAGACTGCTTTTAATGTTTTTTCAGCGCGAATACTCGCCTTTTCAGCACCTGACTTCATAATGCTATCAAGTAGTGACTGATCTTCGCGAATTTCTTTAAAGCGCGCTTGGATTGGCTCAATCATATTAACGACCGCTGCTGCAGTGTCTTTTTTCAGGTGACCATACATTTTATCTTCATATTCAGGCACTAAGTCTTCAATTGAGCGCTTAGTTGCAACTGATAATAAAGTAAGTAGGTTAGATACACCTGGTTTTTCTTCACGATCAAAGTAGATACGAGCTTGCTCGTCTGAATCAGTTACTGCTTTTTTCAGTTTCTTTTCAATCTTCTTCGGCTCATCTAATAACATGATGTAACCGTTTGGATTTTCATCTGATTTAGACATTTTCTTGAGCGGATCTTGTAAGCTCATTACACGTGCGCCGAACTCAGGAATGTATGGTTCAGGTAGTTTGAACACGTCACCGTATAGGTTGTTAAAACGTGTTGCGATATCACGTGTCAATTCAAGGTGTTGCTTTTGATCTTCACCCACTGGCACTTGATCTGCTTGGTATAACAAGATGTCTGCAGCTTGCAGTACAGGGTAAGAGAACAAACCCACATTCACGTTATTAGCATGCTTAGAAGACTTATCTTTAAACTGCGTCATACGGTTAAGCTCACCCATTTGAGCGTAACAGTTTAAAACCCAACTAAGCTGTGCATGTTCTGGCACTTGAGATTGTACGAATAACGCCGCTTTTTCTGGGTCGATACCACATGCAGCATAAAGCGCAATACCGTCCAGCACGCGCGAGCGTAGCTGCTCAGGATCTTGGCGTACAGTAATGGCGTGTAAATCTACTAACATAAAGAAACTTTCGTGGTCTTCCTGTAGCTTAAGCCACTGGTTAATAGCGCCAACATAGTTGCCTATTGTCATACCACCGGTTGGCTGAATGCCACTTAACACTACTGGTTTACTCATGATGTTCCTTTATATTTTTACTAAACTAAAAAGACGAAATTAAAATGCACTTACCTTTGGGTAAGAACGGGTATTATATCTAAGAAATTCTCGCAGAGGTACTCTGGATTGAAATCAGCGAGGTTTTCACCTTGGTTATAGCCATAACCGAGTGCGACAACGTCAACCTTAGCAGCTTTTGCTGCCAAAATATCACTTTTTGAGTCGCCTATCATAACCGCTTTGGCTGGGCTGACATCTAATTGCTGACAAGCAAATAGTAAAGGCTCAGGTGATGGTTTCTTTGCCATATCATCACCACATACAATCAACTGAAAATGACTAGTCAGTGAAAGCTTATCAAGTAACTTTTCGGTAAAACGACGTGCCTTATTGGTGATCACCACTTTAGGAATACCAGCAAGTGCAGCAAGCCCAGTTTCTACATGTTGATAAAGCGCACTGTAGTCACCTACAACTTGGTCATAGTGCTGATAAAACAAATTAATTGCACGCTCAGCAAGGGCTTCATCTAAATGCTCACTGATTTGCATATCGCCACTCAAACCACGCTTTACAAGCGTTTCTATGCCATTACCTACCCAGCTCTCAACTAGCTTTTGTGTAACAACCGGAAATGCGAGGTCAGTTAGAGTCAGATTCATCGCAATGTATAAATCATAAACACTGTCGACTAAGGTGCCATCTAAATCGAAAAATGCCGCATCGTATTTCATGACTCAACCTTTGCAAGCTCGCTGCGCATCGCATCGATAACAGCCTTGTAATCTGGTTGATTGAAAATCGCTGAGCCTGAAACAAACATATCAGCGCCCGCTTCTGCAATTTCAGCAATGTTATCAACACCAACGCCACCATCAACTTCTAAACGAATATTGCGACCCGAGTCATCAATAATTTTACGCGCTTGGCGAAGCTTTTCGAGGGTATGAGGAATAAAGCTTTGGCCGCCAAAGCCAGGGTTAACCGACATTAATAGCACTACATCAACTTTATCGAGCACATGCTCAAGGTAGCTAAGGCTGGTTGCAGGATTAAATACAAGCCCAGCTTGGCAACCGCTGTCTTTTATAAGCTGTAAGGTACGGTCAATATGCTCACTTGCTTCAGGGTGAAAGCTAATAATAGAAGCGCCCGCTTCAGCAAAGTCGGGAATTAGGCGATCGACAGGTTTCACCATAAGATGCACATCAATCGGGGCTGTAATACCGTAATCGCGCAGTGCTTTACAAATCATTGGGCCAAAGGTTAGGTTTGGCACATAATGGTTATCCATTACATCAAAATGTACAACATCTGCCCCACTTGCGAGTACACGATCAACATCTTCACCTAAACGGGCAAAATCAGCTGATAAAATAGAAGGGGCTATTAAATACTTTTGTAATGTTTCCAACATGAGAGATTCCATCATAATTTGCGACTGCAAGAAGAGCGCATAATGTAACCCAATCGACAGCTGATTAAAACACCACAGCTAACTGTTAAAACGCTATTGCTCAAGGCCAACCCTTTTAGCTTATTGAATTAATGTAAATTTAATCAAAAATTGAACAATCGTTCTATTCAACTGCTTGCATAAATGCATTTAAATGAAACAAAATATAAACATAAAATTTACTTTAAAAGGCTAATTTTATTAAATTTTTATTTAATTCAGCCGTAATTAAGTTTGTTATTTGAGCAATTGTTATGTATGCTTGTCTAAATAACACAAACAAGGGTTATTCTCATGCGTGCTTTTAAAATAGGGATCTTAATCGCGTCCGCACTTACGGTTGCTGCGTTTGTATCTTTCTCATCTGCTGATGAAGACGACTTTTTAGCAGCGGCGTCTGGCTGCTCATGCAATACGCTTAACGCATCATCATCTTCTGCTCAATGTATGAAAGCAGAACAAGAAACAGGATGGTTTTCTTGGTTAACGGGTGATAGCCGCAGCGCTCAGTTCCATTATCTTGATTTACTTGAGTTATTAACAAGTAGTGAAGAGTCTAAGAAAGTTAGCGGTTTAGGTTCTAAGTTCTAAATCGCATGAACAAATTCATTAGTGCATTACAAAGTGTCTTTGCGGCATTTTTTGGTGTGCAATCAGAAAATAAGCGTCAAGCTGACTTTAAAGAGCACTCGCTCAGTACTATTATCGTCATTGCCCTCGTTTTATTCAGCCTGTTTGTAGCAGCGATTTATTTCACCGTTTCTTTGGTGCTAAATACATAGCCATTAGCTCATTCACTTTATTACGTGAACCTCCCTTCGGGCTAATCGTGCGTTTTACCTGAATTTCATCCAGTGATGCTTGGCTGTAGATCTTACGAGTCCACACCGTATCGTGGTTAGAAATAAGTACCGGCGTGTTATTTTCGAATGCTGCTTGCTCAGCTAAATTCGCCAAGTTTGCTTGATCATCTAAATTGAAACCGCCTTTAGCGTAAGAAGTAAATGATGCTGTTTTACTCAACGGCACATAAGGTGGGTCGCAATACACAACCGCATTATTAGGAATGAGCTTAAAGACCTCGTCATAACCTAAACACGTAAAGGTGGCTTGCTGAGCTTTTTCAGCAAAGAAGTGCATTTCTTTTTCAGGAAAATACGGGCGCTTATATTTACCAAAAGGAACGTTAAAAATACCTTTAAGATTGTAGCGACACAGACCGTTATAACCATGACGATTCATGTATAAGAATAAAATTGCGCGCTCATACACATCGCTGCTCTGATTAAACTGAACACGGTACTCATAATAGGCTTCAGGATGGTTATTGAGCTCTACAAATAGTTTTTTTGCATCGCTGATAAACTCGTCAGGCGTGCGCTTTAGCTCAGTGTACAGGTTGATCAGATCCGCATTAATATCATTTAAAATATAATGCTTAAAATCAGTATTGAGAAATACAGAGCCAGCACCAACGAAAGGTTCAACTAAGGTGTCAGCATCCATACTCGCTTGCTTCAAGCGGGTACGAATATCTTCAACTAGGCTGTATTTTCCACCCGCCCATTTAAGGAAGGCTCTGGTCTTTTGCTGCATCTGCTCTTAACTTCAATTCGGTGTTGCGCGATTTTACACTAATCAGTTTTAATTTACTGATTTAGTGAAGCGATTTCTTGTTTAATTTTACTTATTTTTTTATAAAACGGCTGATTTTTACGCACATTATCAGAAAGTGTTGTTACGCCCTTCTTAGCATCATTCAGTGTGGCATAACTGCCATAAGTTACGATCCACCACGACTTACCGCTCCGTAAGCTTTGGTAAGTATTTACCTGCCCTTGCAAGCCATTTTCATTAATAAACTTATCACTGATCTCTTGCTTAGTGACCGCTAGTAATTGGATTACAAAATTGTCGTCTGGCTGAGACAAATACCACGCATTTCCTGCTAATGGCTGCTCTGGCTCAATTGCAGACTCGGCTTGCTCAGCATCGCTGATAATAGCTGCTACAACTTCATCTTTCGTTGGTTGCTCAGTCTCTTGTGTAACTGGCTCTACTGGCAAAAGGCTATCAACAATCGCAGCCACGTTATTGTTATGGTTTTTACTGTCAGAGCCATCAACTGGCATCTCGGCAGCCTGAGTCGTGTTGTCATCATCATTAGTAGCAACTGGCTGCTGTGCTGGAGGCTCATCTTGAGCTTGTTCTGTAACGAGCTCTTTACTCTCTACAGGGCCATTAACTACTGCTTCTGCAGGTAATGCAGTTGCCACAGAGCTTGTTGTATCTTGTTGGTAATGTGCTTTCCACCACTCGGTCATATCAGCTTTATATAAAAAGCCAATGATCAGCAGCATGGTTGTGATTAAGAGCAAAATTATATAAAGCAGTTTATAGCTTTTCTCGGGTGCGCGAATATCCGCAGTTTGCTGTTCAGGCTGCCAAGCTAGCAATAAGGCAGGGTTACCATGCGCTTCTTGTAAAAATGTGCGAAAAACTGGGTCTTCTTCAACAGGGAGGTTATCGAAAAACCAACGCATAAGTTGCTTACTTTCGCTCAAGTTAAGCGCTTCAAGGTGAATTTCGACCGCTTGGCTAAACTGGCCGACCGATTGTGATGCAATCAATATGTATAACGTGCTCGGGCTTTGCTTGGCAAGAATTTCTAATTGCTGAATTAACTCTTCAGATAAATGACGCCCTCCATCAATCACCCATAAACAATCACCACAAGGCTGTTGCTTATAGAGTTGATAGAAGTTTTCAGACAAACTCAAAGAGTGATCAATTAGTGGGTTGCTAAAGCTTTGTTCTAACAGTTCAGTCATAAACTGTTGGTCGGTCATTTTTCCAGACAACTGAACAAACGCTTTATTAAAGTCGAGGTATTTATCAGTAATGAAGGTTTCTAATAAATAGCTTTTACCAAGGCCTGACGGGCCAAGTAAGCAAATTAGATTTTGCCCATATTCAAACTGCAGAGCGATTCGATCAACTAGCGCAGCACGGCTAGGCAATATTTGCGATTGCATTAGCGCGCTATTAAATCACAAACCTGCTGATCAGTAACATCACTTACCAGCGCACATTGACCAAATTGGGTAGGAAGAATAAAGCGAATAGTGCCTTTTTTGTTTTTCTTATCTTTACGCATATGCGTTAAAAACTGCTCGCTTGTCATTTCTGCAGGAATATCGACTGGTAAATCATACTCAGCAATCAATTTTTCAATGCGTTCAACTTCTGCAGCAGTTAAGTCATCACGGGTATGTGCAAGGCGTGCTGCCAGCACCATACCTGCGGCAACGGCTTCGCCGTGTAGCCAATTACCGTAACCCATTTGTGCTTCGATAGCATGACCAAAGGTGTGCCCTAGGTTAAGTAAGGCGCGTAACCCTGCTTCTTTTTCATCTTGTGCAACAATCAAGGCTTTGATTTCACAACAACGGTAAATCACATGCTGCAATGTTTGCTCATCAAGTGATTTAAGGTTAGCGATATTTTGCTCTAGGTAAGCAAATAACTCAGTGTCGTAAATAAGGCCGTATTTAATGACTTCTGCCATACCGGCTGCGAATTCACGCTCAGGTAAAGTATGAAGTGATTGCGTATCGATAAACACGGCTTGTGGTTGGTAAAACGCACCAATCATGTTTTTACCAAGTGGATGGTTTACTGCCGTTTTGCCTCCAACCGATGAATCCACTTGCGAAAGCAAGGTAGTTGGTACTTGAATAAAAGGCACGCCACGTTGATAACATGCAGCAACAAAACCCGTTAGATCACCTACAACACCGCCACCTAAGGCAATAAGGCATGTATCTCGACCACAGTTATGTTCAAGTAAGAACGCCGATATCTTTTCAAACCACTCAAGTGATTTATATTGTTCGCCATCAGGGATGGTAAAAGATAACGGGTTAAGATCAACCAACGACGTCATTACATCATCAAGATATAAAGGTGCAATGGTGTCGTTGGTGATAATGATAGGTCGACAATCGCCGATGTGCTCGCGTAGTCGACCAGTCTCTTTAAGAGCAGATTGACCAATATAAATAGGATAACTTCGCTCGTCCAAATTAACTGTTAATTCAAGCATAGCTAGTTTCCTTTTTATTATTGGTTTTTAAAAATCTAATTTCTCGATGATTTGATTAGCAACAACTTTCGCGCTTTGCTCATCAGTGCGGACAACAAAATCAGCAACTTCTTTGTATAACGGTTCGCGTTCTTCAGCTAAGCGTTCTAATACATCACGCGGTGCTTCTTCTGTTTGCAATAATGGGCGACGCTTGTCGCGCTGCGTGCGTGCAACTTGCTTTTCGATTGGTGTCTCTAGGTATACAACGATACCGCGAGCAGATAGCTTGTTACGCACTTCTTTACTGATCACAGAACCACCACCAGTTGCAAGAACAATACCTTGCATCTCAGTTAGGTCTGAAATTACAGTTTCTTCACGAAGTCGAAAGCCCTCTTCACCCTCAAGATCGAATACCCAAGCAATGTCTGCTCCAGTACGACGCTCGATCTCTTGATCTGAATCGAAAAATTCAAGGTGTAATTGGTCAGCAATGTGACGACCAATTGTGCTTTTGCCAGCCCCCATAGGGCCCACTAGAAATATATTACGTTTCTCAGCCATATCTTTTTAGTACAAACGAACTCTAAAATTTGAAATAAAACCCCGCCTAACGACCTGGCCCCAAAATTAAGGAGGGGATTATCTCAGTAATTGCTTGGGTATTTCAAGTCAATTAGCATAAAAAGCTAGATAACGAGCAATTAAACATGCTAATTGCTCGTTGCTTAAGAAAAAATCACTTAATCGATTTGAATTTTTGGTGTTACAAAGATTAACAGCTCTTTCTTCTCGTTAAATTCACTCGTACTTTTGAACAATACGCCTAAGTAAGGAATATCGCCTAACAGAGGTACTTTCTTAGTTGAGTTAACGATTTGCTGTTGGAAGATACCACCAAGCACCACAGTTTGGCCGTTTTCTACTAATACCTGAGTTTGAATTTCTTGGGTATTAATTGCTACAGCAGAACCTGTTGGTGTTTGTACTGTATCACCACGCGTGTCTTGCGTGATAACGAGATCTAAAATCACTTTGTTATCAGGGGTGATATGTGGCGTTACTTCTAAGCTCAATACTGCTTTTTTGAAGGTTACTGTCGTTGCACCACTTGATGCTGCTTCAACGTAAGGGATCTCAGTACCTTGCTCAATACGGGCTTTTTGTTGGTTAGCCGTCGTAATACGAGGACTTGCGATAATCTCACCACGGTTTTCTTCTTCAAGGGCACTTAACTCTAAATCTAATATAGTGCCGTTAGCTAATTTAGCTACTTGAACACCAATACTACCCGCAGGGCTAGAAACCGGTAAGTTAACATTCAAGCGGTCAGAAATACTTGGGATATTATCGTAAGAGCCAGCACCAAACATGCCACCAGCGCCCTCTAATGTGCCAGAGATAGCACCGTCGCTACCTACATCGCTGATACCCCAGCGCACACCTAAGTCTTCTTGCACATTATCATTCACTGTTACCATACGTGATTCAATCACCACTTGCTTAACAGGAATATCTAAAGTTTCCACCATACGGCGCACGCTTTCGATGCTTTTCGCTGTATCTTTGATAAGTAAGGTATTAGTACGTTTATCAACAGACACACTGCCTCGCGCAGAAATAATGCTGTTGGTGTCTGTTTTCAATAAGTCAGCAAACTCTTCTGCTTTAGCATAGTTAAGGCGGATATATTCACTGTAAAGTGGCTCTAAATCCTCAACTTGCTGTTTTGCCTTAAGCTCTTTTGCTTCACGTGCGGCAAGTTCTTCTGATGGTGCAACCATCAAAATAGTACCGTCCATGCGCTTATCAAGACCTTTAATTTTAAGCACAACATCAAGTGCCTGATCCCAAGGAACTCCATCTAAACGCAATGTGATATTACCTGTAACTGAGTCACTGGTTACTAAGTTAAACTCGTTATAGCCTGCAATAATCTGTAACACAGAGCGAATTGGAATATCTTGGAAATTAAGGCTCATTGGGCGACCTTGATATTCAATACCGCCTTCGAGGTAGGCACGCTGTATATCATCTTTTTCAACAGTTAGCGTAAAGATATTTTCAATTTGTTGGTGAGTAAACTTAAACGCTGCATTTGGCTCAACCACAATGCGCGTCATATTACCTTCTTTGAAGGTTTCGATGTTACTTACAACCGTACCAAAATCCATCACATCTAATTGATACAATAAGTCGTCTAAAATATCAGTGTGGTGGAACTCAGCAATAATTTTGCCGCCACTCTCATGAACATCAATTGCTGCTTGCGTATCTTGTAAAAAAACTAAAAGACGTGCTTCGCCTTTCTCACCACGGCGAAAATCAATCGACTGTACTGTATTAATAAAGTTGCTAGACGCTGTCAGTCCATCCGCTGAATCATCCGTTGCGATTGGGTTATCTGAAACATGCAAAGTAACGATATTGTCTTTCGCCATTGTTTTATAAATTTTTAGCTTATCTAACGTTACAACAACTTTTAAACCGTCTGCGGTCAAGGTGCTGGTTACATGCTGGATACCTGCTTGGTTAACTGGCACATCACGCACTTCATTATCAACACCTACATTGCTGAAAAGCATTTCAATACGAGCTGGGGCGTTATATACCTGAACTTTTGGTTCAAATGTTAGCGCTTCATCAAATACTAGCTGTAATTGTGTTTCGCCTTTCATTAGCGGGTTATAACGTACGTCATACAGTAAAGGGGCAGCGATTGCTGTCTGCGTCAAAATTAAGGCTAATGCAGCTAACATGAATTTATGCATGTGTTTTAACCAAGCCATTCCTTTATGCATCTTCTTTTTACCTTTCATAAGATTAACTTGCACCATTTGTTTCCGCCTCTAACATTTCTAGCTTAGTCAGGCGCTCTTTCCAACAACCAGCCCCATCCGGGATTAATTCTAATAATTCTATATAATTGTCGTGCACTTGTTTAATTTCACCGTGATACAAACCAATATAATTACCTACAGTAACTCGATAAAGCGTATCGTCTGCAGCTTTTATCAGTGCCCACGTATTACCAACACGGCCAATAGTTCCTTGCATAACAAGGTTATCTAGCGGGTACTTTTCAAGTGGTTGACGAACACGATCAGGATCTGGGTGTAAGCAGTTTTTAACTTGCACTAAATTGCTCTGAATAATTTCCGGTTTAGGCGCCACAAATGGACTACGTAATTTTCCGGCATTATAAGCAAAGTGCTCGAATTTAGTGATCTCAGGAATCGGCTCAACTTTAGGTGTTGTACTTGCTTTAACCTGATCAATAAACTCTTTTTGTTCTGAAGTATCATCATTACACGCGCTAAGTACAAGTGTCATCGCAATAATTAAGGGAAGCTTTTTCATTTTTTAGTGCCCCCTTCATAACGATAAGTCTTAGCAACAACACTAAAAGTGAGTTCATTATTGCCGAGAGTTTGAATAGTAAAGTCATGCAAACTTACAATTCGCGGTAACTGAGCAACTTTACCAACAAATTCACCAAATTCATGGTACGTCCCGACGACTTCTATTTTAATTGGCAGCTCTGTATAAAACTCTTTTTCAACTTCAGGTAACCAGCCAATTTTCAAAAACGTCAAACCACTAGTAGTACCAACGTAAGATAAGTCATCTAACAAACCAGGTGTCTCGTTCGAGGTTGGTAAGCGTTTTAAAAGCTGCGAGAACTTATCTTCCATCTCAACCATTTGCTGGCGATAAATCTCTAAATTACTCGCAATAGCATATTTTGCTTTGTATGTTTGGCGTAGCTCGGTTTCTTTGGCTACGGCACTGTGATAACTGGCGATTTCGTCAGAAACTAATAAGCTGTAACTAAAGTATAAAACCAGCGCAGCCACAAACGCACAGCACAGAGCTTTAACAGCAATAGGCCAATCGCCCATGTTTTCAAGCTCAATTTCATTCCAATCTATGTCTGTTAACGCTTTGATATCAAGGTTCATTGCGTGCCTCACCTATCTGATCAAATGGTTTAACGTAAAAATCCATATTAAAGTCACTCAATAATCTTGAGGTTTGTTCACCTGCGACAATACCTTGCATAATAGGTCGTTCTAATAAATATGAGCTCTGAACTTGACGCAGCATGGTAGATAAACGGTTATTTGATTCACTGCGGCCAATTACATGAATGCGGTCATCACGACGTTCAAGTTTCGTTAAATAAACCCCAGCAGGAACAATCTTGGCGACTTCATCCATGATTTGTGTACCTAGGTTACGGTTACTTTGTAGCTCTTCGATTAGACGCATACGCTGTTGTAAGTTTTCTTTTTTCTTATCAAGTTCGTTAATTTCACGAATACGTTGGTTCAATAAAGCTATTTCTGTATTCAAAAAGTTATTTTTTACATTTTGCCCATCGCGTAATCCGCCATAAAAAGAACTTAGTAAATACATACTTAAGAAGCTAACGACAACAACGCCGAATAACACAGTAACGAACTTATTTTGTGAGTCTTTTCTTTGTTGTTCGCGCCAAGGCAGCAGGTTTATATGTGGCATGATGAAAAGCTCCTTAATGCCAATCCTGTGGCTATCGCAAATTGCGTGCGGTGACGCTGCAACATATTGCGATCAATCTTTGGCGAAATTTCAATGTTAGCAAATGGCTCTGCAACAACAGTGTGAATGCCTAGCTCTTCAATTAGGAGCCTATCTAAGCCTTCGATCATGGCTGTGCCGCCAGTCAGAACAATGTAATCAACTTGATCTTTACCACTGGTTGTTAAGAACATCTGCACTGCACGACGAACTTGTTGCAATAATGAAGTTTGGAATGGGGCTAAAACTTCGAAGGTATAATTTGGTGGTAAATCACCTGTAGTTTTACCAATTTCAGCTTCATCAAAGCTTTTGTTGTAATACGCAACAATGCTATTGGTATACTGGTCGCCACCAAATACTTGGTCACGGGTGTAAATTGTTTCACCTTCTTGTACAACGCTAACAAGCATCAGCACAGCACCAATATCAACCACAGCGACACATTTATTGTATGCATCACTAGGTAATTGTTGATAATACACATCCATTGCTCGACTTAGCGCATAAGTTTCTACATCGACAACCGCAGCTTTTAAGTTGGCTGTTTCAAGAGCACCAACTCGCGCTTGCACACTTTCAGTTCGCGCAGCAGAGAGAAGAACATTCACTTTACTTGGATCAGCTTCATTGATGGCAAGTTTTTCAAAATCGATATTTACTTCATCAAGTGGATATGGGATTAAACTATCAGCTTCGATGGCAATTTGTGACTCTAATTCAGCATCTGTTAATGATACATCCATAAAAATCACTTTCGTAATTACAGTTTGACCTGAAACAGCTACTGCTGCGGTTTGCACTGATTTAGGAATTTTTCTTTTTAGTTTAGCGATAACATTACCTATCGCTTCTATGTCTTGAATAGAACGCTCAGACATAGCGCCTTTAGGCATAGGTTCAATAGCTAACGCTTCAAGCCGCAAACCTGCGTCTGTCTCTTGCAACAACACTGCTTTTATACAGTGCGATCCGATGTCGATTCCTACCATCATAGATGAAGGCTTTTTAAATAGCTGACTTAGCATGTTTGCAACTTGGCCTTTGTTTTAATAATAAACAAGTTATAATTTTTATCTGAAAAAATATTATTCATTTTTTAATCAATATATACTAGCAGTCTCCGATTCTAATTGGGAGTCCATTTAGGGAAAATATAAGTGATTTTATTAAAGCGAACTTTACAATTTATTATCATCTGCTCATTTTTAGGACTAATCACTTTAGTTGGTCTATACTATTACGTTAAACCTGATATTCCTAGCGTACAGGTTCTAAAAGACGTTCAATTACAGACACCTATGCAGGTATTCTCACGTGATGGATTATTGATTAACCAATTCGGTGAAAAACGCCGCATTCCCGTTACAATAGATCAAATCCCCCAACCGTTAATCGATGCAATTTTAGCAACAGAAGATAACCGTTTTTACGAGCATATTGGTATCGATCCAATTGGTATCGTCCGTTCAGCCATTGTACTCATATCTACAGGCGAAAAGAAACAAGGCGCAAGTACTATAACCATGCAGCTTGCCCGTAACTTCTTCTTAACTAGAGAAAAAGCATACATTCGTAAGGTCAAAGAGATCTTCATCGCTTTACATATTGAAAGTATATTAAGTAAAGACGAAATCCTCGAATTATATTTAAATAAAATTGAATTAGGTAACCGCGCTTTTGGTATTGGTGCAGCAGCACAAGTTTACTACGGCAAAGACCTCAATGAGCTTACTTTAGCGCAAATGGCGATGATCGCTGGTTTACCTAAGGCTCCTTCAGCCCTTAACCCTATTCGCAACCCTGTACGCGCAAAGGCTCGTCGCAACGTTGTACTAGGCCGTATGTATACCGAAAAGTATATTACACAGAGTGAATACGAAGAGGCTATCAATGCGCCAATTACAGCTAAATTCCATGGTGCAGAAATTGAAGTGTACGCCCCTTATATCTCTGAGATGGTGCGTGCTGAAATGGTTGAACGCTATGGTCATGAGCGTGCTTACAATACTGGTTTTAAAGTTTACACCAGTGTTGATTCAAATATTCAGCAAGCTGCACAAGATGCCATTGTTGATAATCTACACGCTTACGACATGCGTCATGGCTACCGTGGTGCTACGGCTCAGTTATGGGACAGTGAAAACGAAAGTCCACTTAGCCAAGAAGAGATCTTAACTAAATTAAAAGATGTCAAAGAGTTTGGCCCACTATTAGCTGGTGTTGTAACTAATGTCGCTGAGCAATCAATTGATGTGCTATTAAAAAGCGGCGAACAAGTGACGGTTGAGTGGGATGGTCTAAAGTGGGCACGCAAATATATTACCCGTTACCGTCAAAGTTTCGCACCAAAAACGGCTACTGAAATTCTAACTGCTGGTGCACAAATTTGGCTGCGTAAAAATGCAGATGAAAGCTACATCCTTAGCCAAGTGCCAGAAGCATCGAGCGCACTTGTTTCACTTGACCCACAAGATGGTCGTATTAAAGCCATTGTCGGTGGTTACAGCTTTGAACAAAGCCAATACAATCGCGCAGTTCAAGCAAAACGCCAGGTTGGTTCAAACATCAAGCCATTTATTTATTCAGCAGCACTTGAAAACGGCTACACACTCGCTTCAATTCTTAACGATGCACCAATTAATCAATGGGATAAAAGCCAAGGTGTAGCATGGCGCCCTAAGAATAGCCCGGCGGTTTATAATGGCCCTATCCGAATACGCCGTGCACTCGCTCAATCTAAAAACGTAATTTCTGTACGTTTACTACGTGGTGTAGGTCTTGAACGTACTGCAGATCACTTACTTAAGTTTGGTTTTTTAAATAGTGATATTAATCGTAGCGAGTCATTGGCCCTGGGTAGTGCCTCAATCACTCCTCTTGAACTAGCTCGCGGAATGAGTACTTTCGCCAATGGCGGCCACTTAATTACCCCTTACTTTATTTCTGAAATTCAGGATTCTGCTGGTAATGTGTTATTCAAAACAGAGCCAGAACTTGCCTGTGATGAACCTGAGCAGGTTGTTACACCAGAGTTTGCATCATTAGATGATAATCAATTGGATCAGGCACAAAGTGTGAGCACTCCGCGTTGTGCTCCGCGTATCATTTCAAAGCAAAATGCATTCTTAATTTCGCAAGCTATGCACAGCGCAATTTGGGGTGGTGGTAGCTGGACTCACAAAACCGGCTGGAGTGGTACAGGCTGGCGTGCACAAGCACTTGATCGTCGCGATCTAGCAGGTAAAACAGGTACTACTAATGACTCGGTTGATACTTGGTTCAGTGGCTTTAACCGCAATGTGATGACCTCGGTATGGGTTGGTTTTGATAACCCTGGAAAAGCCCTTGGCCGTTCGACCTACAATAGTAACCTCGATAAGTCACAAATCTCTGGTGCGGAATCGGGCGCTAAAACCGCACAACCTGCATGGGTCGACTTTATGCGTGCTGCCCTCGATGGCATGCCAGAAGCACCTATTGAGTTTCCTGAAGGTTTGGTATCGGTTCGTATCGACTTAGCAACAGGTCTTTTAAGCCATAAGAATGACTACACCAGTCGTTTTGAATACTTCATTAAAGGCACAGCACCAACCAAGTACGTACTTGATCAACCAACAGACGTATTTGAAGAAAAGCTCAGTACAGAGGAAGAGTTGTTCTAAATAAGTGAATTGCTATTTTGAAACAATAAAAAAGCGCCCTTGGGGCGCTTTTTGCTTAGCTATTTAAACTAAGATCAGCAAAATTATTTTAGGTTATTTACCAGCCAATATAGGTCTGAGTGCACCCCAGCGGCAGTGACTTCTTTACCCGCTCCAGGGCCTTGGATCACTAATGCATTGTCTGTATACCATTGTGAATTGATCACAAAGATGTTATCGCCCGGTTTAAGGCTTGCTAATACATCATCTTTGCCAACATTAACTAAACCAACTTGCGCCTGTACCTTGCCATCAACGAGTGTGATAGCACCGGTATAGCGCACCACTTTGTCTTCTGCCGCAGCTTGCGCTGCTTTTTCTGTCATAAATTCATCGAGCAGCTGTTTGTTTGCAAGAAAATCTTGCCAGCTTCCTGCTGCAAGCTGTTCAGGCATCAGAGGTGTTAAAGCAATGTCATCTAGCTCTAAATCTAGGCCTAAGTCACGCGCTAAAATTAGTAGTTTACGCTGCATATCTCGGCCAGATAAGTCTTCACGAGGATCTGGCTCTGTATAGCCCATTTGCTGAGCTTGAAGCACTAAATCTGAAAACGGCACGCTACCATCGTAACTGCTACATAACCACGATAAAGTACCCGAGAATACCCCTTCAATACGGTTAATACTGTCACCGCTATTTTGTAAATCAGCTAAAGCAAAGTTAATCGGTAAACCTGCGCCTACACTGGTGTTGTAGCGCCATAGTAGATTTCGCTCAGCTAAATTAGTACGTAAGTTTTGATACCAACTATGCGCGGCAGTACCCGCATATTTGTTTGCACTGATCAAATGACAGTTAAGCTCTACAAAATCAGGATACAACTGACTAAAAGCCTCACTGGCAGTGATATCAATCACTACTTTGTGCTCATAATCTAGCTCATTGATACGTGCTAATAACTCAGCTTTATCGTAGCTTTGCGCTTCATTATGCCACTGCTCTTGCCATGTTTCGGTATTTAAACCACTGGCACTAAAAAGCATTTGTTTAGAGCGTAAAAGAGCTACAACTTTTACCTTGTACTGAGCAGATAAACGAGCAAACTGAGCTTGTAGTTGCGATAAGAATACTTCGCCTACATTACCAAGGCCAGCAACAATAATAGCCAGCTCTTGACCTTTGTTTACAAGCTTGTCATGTAGAAGGGTTAAAACATCACTATCAATTGCCTGATCGTTTAAGATCAACACATAGTTATAGTCTTGTTGTACAAAACGCGGATGAATGCTTTGCTCTTTTAAAAGTGCTGTCGCTTGCTCTGTCAGCGCAATTACATCAGCCGTCGGTGCAACCACTGCACAACCACTTAAATTAGACTCGACAATATTTGCACGGCCCGCTAAGTGGCTTACAACTTGGTGAGTGCTTTGACCTGGCACTAATAAGTAAGTATCGCCATCTTTAGTAAAGTGGTGCAGGCTGTGTTGAATTAACTGACTAAGTTCACCGACTTCACCACTGCTTAGTTTATCAACCCTTAATAAATCGATGTTATCTAAGGTAGTAATAAAACGCTTTGCTTTACTGTAACCTTCTTTTACTACTTCGGTTGGCGTTGCATCACAATCAAAACTACTTCTTACCACCAATTTAATTTCTGTGTCTTTTAACGGCGACAAGGTTTTTGCATGCAATACTGGGTTACCTAAACGCGCTAATAAGTTAGCTTGCTCGCGGCACACCTTGGCATACTTAACTGCATTTTTAACTTTACGAGGGTCAGTACTAAATACACCTTGTGTGTCTGTCCAGATAGACACTTGCTTAGCAAAAGTATAACTCGCTAACAAGGTGGCACTGTAATCACTGCCATTACGGCCTAATGTCACCGTATTACCTTGGCAATCTGCTGCTATAAAACCCGTTACTACGTTGATATGTTTTCTGCTAATCGCATCACTGCATTGCTGTTGGTTTTTTTGATGTAAAAGCTGACCATCATTTAGAGTAAATAACTGCCTTGCATCAACATCTTGCGCATCAACACCTAACTGATTTAGGTAAGCGGCCAATAACCGCGCCGACCACACTTCACCATGAGCAAGTAAAGGTGCTTCAAGTAACAGCTGCTGACTAATTAATTCATTTAATACAGCAAGTTCATCTTTTAACTGTGCCAACGCCTGTTGTTTATTCTGCCCTGTAAGTAGCTGCTCTATAAGCGCACGTTGATTGTTATCAATAAGCAATAGAATATCGCTAACAGCTTGGCTATCTTGCTGCTGGTAACTTTGCCAAAGCTTTACCAGGGTATCGGTTGTTTTACCCGATGCCGACACAACCACGCAATCGCCCTGCTCTGTATTAGCAAGAACAATGTTCGCTACCGCATGGTAACGATCTGCCGAGCTTAAGCTTGAGCCACCAAATTTATGAACAATATTTACCATTTCTTCTACCACAATGCCGTATGTGCTGGCGTTAACTTAAATGACGCGTTTTGCTGTGTATCTTGCTGTGTTAGCTTAGCTTCAGCTTTTGTAACTTGTTGGCCTTGACCTGGTTTTACTAAATTGAAAACACGGTCTAAATCTGCAATGAGATCTTTTACGTCTTCAATACCTACAGAAATACGGATCAGCGTATCGCCTACACCGGCTTCAAGGCGCGCTTTAGGCTCCATACCTGCGTGGGTCATTGTTGCAGGGTGACAAATCAAGCTTTCTACCCCACCTAACGACTCAGCAAGGCTGAAGTCTTTAAGGCTTGTTAAAAACGCTGCTGCATCGTTGATATCGCCTTTAATATCAAAGCTCACCATGCCACCAAAGCCACGTTGCTGTGCTTTAGCAAGCTCATGTTGTGGGTGAGAAGCAAGGCCTGGATAATAAACTTGGCTTACATAAGGTGAGCTTTCTAAATACTCAGCAATGGCAAAGGCATTTTCTTGGTGCTGCTTTAGGCGTACATTTAAAGTACGTAAACCACGAAGCGTTAAGTAGCTGTCAAATGGTGCACCAGTAATACCGATATTATTCGCCCACCAAGCAAGCTCGTCGCCTAGCTCTTGCGTTGCAGCAATCACTGCACCGCCCACTACATCAGAGTGACCATTGATGTATTTAGTTGTTGAGTGCACAACAATATCAACACCAAACTCAATTGGGTTTTGTAATGCAGGTGATAAGAAGGTGTTGTCAGCCGCAACCAAAGCACCACACTGCTTAGCAATACTAGTAATTGCTTTAATATCTGTTAAACGCAAGATTGGGTTACTTGGCGTTTCAATCCAAATCAACTTGGGTTTAATCGCTAAAATTTCTTGGAGATTTTCAGTTTTAGTTAAATCCAAAACTTTTAGTTTTAACAGGCCACGTTTTTCAAGCGAGGTGAATAAACGGTAACTACCGCCATAACAGTCATGTGGGATCACTAACGTATCGTCACTGTTTAATAGCTGAGTGGCTAAATGCACTGCAGACATACCTGTTGCAGTTATAATACCTCTAGCACCACCTTCAAGCTCTGCTAAGGTTTCAGCTAAGATATCGCGATTTGGATTACCGCTGCGACCATAGTCATACTGGCGCTTAGTATCAAAATCAGCAAACGAATAGGTGGTTGATAAGTAAATTGGCGGTACAACCGCACCATGATGTTTATCGGCTTCGATGCCGTGACGAACAGCAATCGTCGCTTTATTTTTTTCGCTCATTTCATCACCTATTCTTAAATTGGATGTTTAGACGTCTAAAAGGTTAGATGATCAAATATGAGAAGTCAAAGCATTTATGGCTTATACATAGAAGTTTATACATTTACACCACTAGATGGCTAAATAACTAGTATTTGACTATCTTTTTTAAAGAGATAGAATTTCCGCATCTTGCGCTGTGAATAAGGCGTAAATCACTGACAACCGAGGCAACGAAACAACTTATGGCTAAATGGAACGGTGAATACATTCACCCATATGCAGAACACGGTAAAAAATCAGAACAAGTAAAAAAGATTACCGTATCGATCCCACTCAACGTATTAAAAGTATTAACTGACGAGCGTACACGCCGCCAGATCAATAACCTGCGTCATGCGACGAACAGTGAGTTATTGTGTGAAGCTTTCTTACATGCTTTTACAGGTCAACCATTACCAAATGATGACGACCTACGTAAAGACAACCCTGAAAAGGTACCTGAAGAAGTTAAAAAAATTATGCAAGAAATGGGATTAGATATCCCAGTGCTTGATTCAGAATAAGTATTTCGGCCATCGGATCACCGCCGATAATCGCAGATATAAAAAAACTCAGCCTAGGCTGAGTTTTTTATTGCGCGATATACCTAATAGCTAATTAAGCTTAACGCATGTAATCTTCTGGCATGTCGATTTGCGCCACACCCGACTCTACTGCTGCTTCAGCAACAGCACGTGCAATACGTGGTAATAAACGCGGATCCATAGGCTTAGGAATGATGTACTCGGCACCAAACTCAAGTGACTCAACGCCAGCTGCTTTTAATACTTCACTTGGTACAGGCTCTTTCGCGATACCACGAATTGCGTGAACTGCAGCAATTTTCATTTCATCATTAATTGCCGTTGCACGAACATCTAACGCACCACGGAAAATAAATGGGAAACAAAGCACGTTATTTACTTGGTTAGGGAAATCTGAACGACCCGTTGCCATAATTAAATCGTTACGCGCACTGTGTGCAACTTCTGGAGCAATCTCAGGATCTGGGTTTGAGCATGCAAACACGACTGGCTTATCAGCCATCAGCTTAAGATCATCTGCTGTTAACAGGTTAGGACCTGATACACCAACGAATACGTCAGCATCAGCAATAACATCTTGTAATGTACGCTTATCGGTATTGTTAGCAAATAATTGCTTATACTCGTTTAAGTCATCACGACGTGTATGGATCACACCTTTACGGTCAAGCATATAAATGTGTTCACGTAGTGCGCCACACTTAATTAAAAGCTCCATACAAGCCACAGCAGCAGCACCGGCACCTAAACATACGATGATGGCATCTTCGATGTCTTTACCTTGCACTTCAAGGGCGTTAAGCATACCAGCAGCAGTTACAATAGCTGTACCATGTTGGTCATCGTGGAAAACTGGAATATCACAGCGCTCGATAAGCGCTTTTTCGATTTCAAAACACTCTGGCGCTTTAATATCTTCAAGGTTGATACCACCAAACGTATCAGCGATGTTAGCAACCGTATTAATGAAATCTTCTGTTGTGCGGTGTTTAACTTCAATATCAATTGAGTCAAGGCCAGCAAAACGTTTAAATAGTAACGCTTTACCTTCCATTACAGGTTTTGATGCAAGCGGACCTAAGTTACCTAAACCTAAAATTGCGGTACCGTTTGAAATAACCGCAACCATGTTACCTTTGCCTGTATATTTATAGGCATTTGCTGGATCAGCAGCAATTTCACGGACTGGTTCAGCCACACCTGGGCTATAAGCTAAAGCGAGATCGTTAACCGTTTCGGCTGGCTTGGTTAGTTCAACACTAATTTTACCTGGAACGGGGTGAGCGTGGTAATGTAATGCTTGTTCACGAAAATCTGACATAACGCGATAGTATCCTGCAAAAAGTTAAAAAGTGAGAGAGCTTGCATCAGTACGATACCTGTAATGTATAAAAATTCCAAGTATTATCAGGTCTATCCTGTTATATGCTATATCGCTTAATTTTAAAGGATTTTCCAACAATTTCTGCGCATAGTTGCGATTAATCAGACATAAAAATTCACCTATTTATGACCTTTTAAGCACGTGTTTTTGTATTTTATACGCACGTACACTGCAATTAGCCGAAATTAGCCCAAAACCACCTTTTCTACGAAGTTCACAGCATTTACTCACAAAGTTATTTAAATTTATTATTTTTAATAACTTTTATGAAAGTTTATACAAACAAGAATATAGCCAAGGGGTGGCACTTTGTCTGCAAAATTAGCGACATAATGGGCATAACAACCAGAAATAGTTATGCAAGATACATAAATGAAGATGATAAGTAAGTGGCAGCGTTATACCAATTCGCTTAATTAAGTGATCTATTTTGAGGCAATAAAACCTCGTTGATAGCAAGGCAAAAATTTCGCTATTTAGTTGTTCTAAATCAGAAATTTTTAACGCAGATAGCGACAGGTTTAATCCCTCAAAATGATTAAGTATTATTGCGGATTGATATCAATAATGAGTTTTGTGAATTTTAGGCATAAAAAAAGCACCCTAAGGTGCTTTCTTTAACTAAACAGCAGAGATTACTTCTTGCTGCTAAGTGCACCGAAGCGCTTGTTGAAACGATCAACACGGCCGCCAGTGTCTAAAATCTTTTGCTTACCAGTGTAAAACGGGTGACACTCAGAACATACGTCTAAGTGGATGTCTTTACAAAGAGTTGAGCTAGTTTCGAATTTGTTACCACATGAACAAGTTGCAGTGATAGCTTCGTACTTAGGGTGAATACCTTCTTTCATAGGGAACCTCTAGTTAAGGCCGTATCGCTCTCCAAACCCGAAGTCTGGCACCATACGCAGTTAATACAATTAATAGGCCGCGTATTTTATAGCTCAAGAAGCCTTACGACAAGCTTTAAATACATCTTTCGCTAAAAAAATAACCAAGTGGCGTGTTGTTCAGTATTTGTTGGTAGGTTTTTAACTGCAATTTTAGTACATTATCTTTCTATCATTGTTTCAGTTGAGTTGTTATGCACTTTGTAGAAGTTGCCATAAAAGTCCCTTTACAGCGTACCTTCGATTATAAAGTTGAACAGCTGCTGCATAGCCCTGAGTTAAAGCCAGGTATGCGCGTTCGCGTGCCATTTGGTAGCCAAAAAAAGGTTGCCGTGGTCTTGGCTCTTAAAACATCAACCGATGTTCCCGCTGACAAAATAAAGCCGATTATTGATGTTATAGACGACACGCCAGTTTTATCTGAGCAACACTTAGCATTACTAAAATTCACAGCACGCTACTACTGTTACCCATTGGGCGAGACCATTCATACGGCACTTCCGGCTGCATTAAGGCAAGGCGAATGCCCAGATAAAACCAGCATTAACATGGTTGAGCTGACCGATAAAGGTGCAAAGCTGCCGTCGCTGAAAGCAAAAACCCAGTTAAATTTATTAAAACAGCTAGCCGAATCGGGCAAATCATCGCTTACAGAATTAAAAGCACTCGGATTTACCAAAAAAACCATCGACAGTCTGCTCGATAAAGAACTGATCACTCAGTTTATTGAACATGATAACCAATGGCAGCAACGCGCGCCGACTGTTGGTAGCAAGCCAGTGCTTAATAAGGAGCAAGCTGTTGCCTGCACCAGCATTAACCAAGCTCGTGGCTTTACCAGCTTTTTGCTTGAAGGGGTTACCGGAAGTGGTAAAACCGAAGTGTATTTGCAATGCCTAGAAGAAGTACTCAAAAAAGGTCAGCAAGCCTTAGTATTAGTGCCTGAAATTGGCTTAACACCCCAAACAGTCAACCGTTTTCGTCGTCGCTTTCCTGATACTCCGATTATGCTATGGCACTCAGCACTAACAGATAACGAACGCTTACAGACCTGGCGTTTTTGTGAAAAAGGCAGCTGCGCTATAGTGATCGGCACACGCTCAAGTATTTTCTTACCTTTTTTATCACTTGGCATGATCATCGTTGATGAAGAGCACGACAGCTCGTTTAAGCAACAAGATACATTGCGCTATCATGCTAGAGACCTAGCCGCTTATAGAGCATACCAACATAATATTCCGCTCGTTCTAGGCAGTGCCACACCGGCACTTGAGACCTTACATAAAGCAATTAATAACAAATATCAGCTGTTGAGCCTTACTGAGCGCGCTCAAACCAGCACCGATAACCAGTTTCAATTAATGGACATGAAAGGCCAGCCTGAGCAAGCAGGGATTGCCCATGCTAGCCTTGCCTATATGCGCCAGCATTTAGAACGTGGCAAGCAAGTGATGGTATTTTTAAACCGTCGTGGTTTTTCGCCTACCCTCATATGCCATGAGTGTGGATGGCTAAGTGAGTGCTCACGTTGTAGCACCAGTGCAACCTTTCATAAAGCCATTGGCCAGATGATTTGTCACCACTGTGGTGAACAACATCACGTGCCCCACCAATGCCCTGATTGCGGCAGCACGCAGATTTTTCCAAATGGCAAAGGCACTGAACAAATCGAAGAGTTTTTAACACAAACCTTCCCTGATATTCCAATTAGTCGTATCGACCGAGATTCAACTCGTCGTAAAGGCAGCTTAGAAAAAGCGCTTGATGATATTAACCAAGGCGGTGCGCGCATCTTAGTTGGCACGCAAATGTTGGCAAAAGGCCACCACTTTGCCGATGTTAGCCTTGTTTTAATCCTAGATGTCGACAGTGGATTATATTCGTGTGATTTTCGCGCCACAGAGCACTTAGCGCAACTGGTTACGCAAGTGGCAGGCCGTGCTGGTCGCAGTGGAGAACCTGGGCAAGTATTATTACAAACTCACTTTCCTGAGCACTCGCTACTGCAAGACTTAGTTAATAATGGTTATCAAGATTTTGCCCGTTACGCACTCACAGAGCGAGAAGACGCGCAGCTTCCGCCAATCACAAATATGGCTATGGTTCGTGCCGAAGGACATAACATAAATCAAGTGATGGATTTTTTAACTGATTTGGTTCCTGTCCAGAACGTATCTGGTATACAATTGCTCGGTCCGATACCTGCACCACTGGAACGTGTAGCAGGTAAATATCGCTTTCAGTTACATATTCAGGCGCAGGAACGCTCCCACTTACACCAATATTTAGCGCAAATGGTCGACTATATAAGTACCAGTAAATTAGCGCAAAAGGTGCGTTGGAGCTTAGATGTTGATCCTATAGATATGATTTAAAGGCCAATTAAGAGTCATGGCACAACACGATTACATAAATAAAAAACCAGCAAATCGAAATAATAAAAAACAAGCCCCGGCGAAAAAGCCCTTCCCTATTATTCTTGTTTTAATTGCGCTTATCTTAGTAGGCGGGTTTGGTTACGGCCTATGGTATATCAAACATAATGCTGATCCTGAGTTAGTAGAACAGCAAGCAAACCCGACTAAAAAAGAAGAAGTAGTTATTCCACCACCTAAGACACCTGAATTTATCAAAGAGATTAAAGAGCACGAAGTTCAGGTTGAAGTAAAAGAGATTGAACAAAAAGGCCCATATGTAATGCAATGCGGCTCTTTTAGAACATTAGAGCAAGCACAAACATTAAAAGCTAAAATCGCTTTTGCCGGCTTAGTGGCCGAAGTTAAGAAAACACAGGGCAGCAATGGTGTTTGGTATAAAGTGCGCTTAGGCCCATACGAAACCAAACGTTTAGCCGAAAGTGACAAGAATAAACTTAAACGCATCAAAATAATGGGCTGCGGAATTTGGCTTTGGACTTGATTTTAGTTCATTCACCCATATAAACACCTCATCAATCGCTTTTTACGAGCGGCCTTGCCGCTCGATGATGAGGAATAATCATGACCACTATTGTAAGTGTACGCCGCGACGACAAGGTCGTTATTGGTGGCGACGGCCAAGTTTCGCTTGGTAACACCGTAATGAAGGGCAACGCCCGCAAAGTTCGACGTCTTTATAATGGCAAAGTAATCGCTGGTTTCGCTGGCGGTACTGCTGATGCCTTCACCCTTTTCGAACGATTTGAAAGCAAACTAGAAATGCACCAAGGCAACTTAACCAAAGCTGCCGTAGAAATGGCCAAAGATTGGCGTAGTGATCGCGCACTTAGAAAGCTCGAAGCACTATTAGCAGTTGCAGACGAAACTGCTTCATTAATTATCACAGGTAACGGTGATGTTGTGCAGCCAGAAAACGACCTAATTGCGATTGGCAGTGGTGGTAACTTCGCGCAATCAGCAGCCACAGCGCTACTAGAAAACACCGACCTAAGTGCACGTGACATTGTAGAGAAAAGCCTTACTATTGCAGGCAACATCTGCGTATTCACGAATAATTTCCAAACTATTGAAGAATTGTAATAGGAACTGCCATGTCTGAGATGACGCCAAGAGAAATCGTTCACGAGCTTGATCAACATATTATTGGCCAAGCTAAAGCTAAAAAAGCAGTTTCAATCGCGCTACGTAACCGCTGGCGCCGTATGCAACTGAGCGATGATTTACGTAGTGAAGTAACACCAAAAAACATTTTAATGATTGGCCCAACAGGTGTGGGTAAAACTGAAATTGCTCGCCGCCTAGCTAAACTTGCTAATGCGCCTTTTATTAAAGTTGAAGCAACAAAGTTCACCGAAGTGGGCTATGTTGGTAAAGAAGTTGAAACGATCATCCGCGATTTAGTTGATATCTCAATTAAAATGACGCGTGAACAGCAAACCAAAAAATTCAAACATCGCGCTGAAGAAGCGGCAGAAGAGCGTATTTTAGATGCTCTTTTACCACCAGCACGCGATACCTTTGGTGAGTCAAAAACAGAAGAGAACTCTTCTACTCGCCAATCTTTCCGTAAAAAATTACGTGAAGGTCAGTTAGACGATAAAGAAATTGATATCGATGTTGCACAAGCTCAACCTAATGTTGAGATCATGGCTCCTCCTGGTATGGAAGAAATGACCAACCAGCTTCAGAGCATGTTCCAAAACATGGGTGGCGATAAGCGCAGCAACCGTAAGCTAAAAATCAAAGAAGCATTTAAGCTATTGGTTGAAGAAGAAGCAGCAAAACTTGTTAACCCTGAAGAGTTAAAAGAGCAAGCTATCTTCGCAGTAGAGCAAAACGGTATCGTGTTTATCGATGAGATCGATAAAATCTGTAAACGTGGTGAAGCATCTGGCCCAGATGTTAGCCGCGAAGGTGTACAGCGCGACTTACTACCATTAATCGAAGGTTCAACAGTAAGCACTAAACATGGCATGGTTAAAACTGACCACATGTTATTTATCGCATCTGGCGCATTCCAAATGTCTAAACCATCAGATATGATCCCAGAGCTGCAAGGCCGTTTACCAATTCGCGTTGAGCTTGAAGCACTAAGTGCTGATGACTTTAAACGTATCTTAACTGAGCCTCATGCTTCATTAACTGAGCAACAACGTGAGCTGTTAAAAACAGAGCAAGTTGACGTTGAGTTTACTGATGATGCCATTGAACGTATCGCGAAAGCGGCTTGGCAAGTAAATGAGAAAACCGAAAACATCGGTGCCCGTCGCTTGCACACAGTGATGGAAAAACTAATGGAAGAAATTTCATTTGATGCTTCAGAAAAAGCTGGTTCAACACTAACAATTGATGCCAATTACGTTGAGCAGCATTTAGGTGCACTTGTTGAAGATGAAGACTTAAGTCGCTTCATTCTTTAATCAACAAATTAGCGTTATAATTAAAAGCCTCCTGTTGGAGGCTTTTTAGTTTATATAAGGTAAGGCTCACATGAAAGAAGTCACTAAAGTGCATTATCACAGCGTTAGCAAAGTATTAGATGTTCATTTTGATGATCAGACTATTGCTCAATTTAGTGCTGAATTTTTGCGTGTTCACTCACCTTCTGCTGAAGTACAAGGTCATGGCAATGAACCAATGAAACTCGTACTTGGTAAGCAACAAGTAGGAATTAGCAAAATTGAGCCGGTTGGTCATTATGCGATTCGACTGGTATTTAGCGATAATCATAATAGCGGTTTATTCAGCTGGCACTATTTAAGTGAGCTGCAAGCTAACCATGATGAGCTTTGGCAGCAATACCAAACGAGAGTCTCTGAGCACGAAGCAAGTAAAGACAGCGTGCCTATTAAGTTTGTGCCTTAATACCTATCAAAATGCCTCGATAAAGCACACCTAAAAACAAAAAAGCGCGATGACGAAACCGTCACCGCGCTTTTGTTTTTCAACAGACTAATTCATTAAACTTTAAACTTATCGATTGCCTGATAAAGCACACGTGCTTGCTCAGACACCTCTTCGCTGGTTTGCGCATTAGTCGCCGCGTGGCCCGATGCCTCTTGAGCGATATCACGAATGCGTACCACGTTTTTATTCACCTCAGAAGCCACTTGGCTTTGCTCATCAATTGCGGTGGCAATGTGAGTACTCATATCCATTATGGTTTGTACATCTTCGGTGATTGAGCGAAGCAACTCACCAGCTTTACTTGCCTGTGCTGCACTTTCGCCACCTTGCGTACGACATTGCTGCATAATGCTCACCACTTCTTGCGTACGCCCTTGTAAGGTCGAAATAATGCTCTCGATCTCTTGCGTTGAATCTTGGGTACGTTGCGCAAGTGAGCGAACTTCATCTGCTACTACCGCAAAGCCACGGCCTTGTTCACCGGCACGCGCCGCTTCAATGGCTGCATTGAGTGCCAGTAAGTTTGTTTGCTCAGCAATGCCACGAATAACATCAAGTACAGAGCCAATGGTTTCAGCGTCTTTTTCTAACTGCGACACCACGCTTGACGCATTACCGAGTGAATCAGATAAGTGGTTTATTTGCACCACAGTAGACTCAACCTCAGAGCGGCCTTGCTGCGCACTTACGTTAGTCGACTCAGCTTTTTTCGCTGCTGCTTCAGTATTGTGTGAGATATCTTGAATCGTCGCCTGCATTTCGGTGGCAGCTGTGGCAACCATATCAGCTTCGTGAAGCTGCTCTTGCATACCTGAGCTAGTTGCTGCAGTCGTTTCAGATAAATGTTCTGTTGCCACGTTAAGAGTACTTAGCGCTGTATTTACCTCGTAAATCAGCTTTTTAAAATCACTGATCAAGCTATTAAAGTCGATCGTCATTGTGGTGATTTCGTCTTTACCTGATTGAGTAATCGACATACTTAAGTCGTTATTGCGACGAATTTCGTTAATCGTGTGGTACACACGTTCGATAGGCTGAATAATTGAGCGGCTAGTAAAGTAAACTAATAGCATCACTAAAATGCTCGCAATAATAAACACAAGAATGGCAATCAACTGCGCACTAGCAGCACTAGATTCTACAAACTCTTTAGTTTGTGTGGTCAGTTGGCTGACAATTGCATCACTAAGCTCAACACTGCGTTTCATCTCACCGAGTGCCCCTGACTCTAAATCAAGGCCCAAGGCAACTTGTGCATCAACTAAGGCTTTAAATTTACTTTGATAAGTCGTAAGCAAACTAAGTAATTGGTTTTCGTAATTTGCATCGAACCCAGCGTTTTTAACCTCTGATCTAAAGCTAGCAACTAAATCATCAAACTTGCCCATATACTTTAAATCAAAGCGCAGCATAAAGTCTTTTTCTGCACGGCGAAGCTGTAGCATTAAAGCCAGTAATTTATAGTTTTCGCGCTCACTTAATAATGTTTCTACTTGATGCACTGCACCACGTAAATCACCATAAAGTGCATCTTTAGGGTGTAAACCTATTTTCTTTTGTAGTACCACAACTTCATTGAAGTCATCGTAATAAGTTTTCGCAAGACGTCTAAATTCAATGAGCTTAGATGAGTCCATCGACAAATCTTTCACTAACTCGTCTAGTCGCGCCATTTTATTTTTTAGCTGCGAATACTCTTTTTCAAAAAGCTCAAGGCTATCGACATCTTTGTAAAACAAAAAGTTTTTTTCATGTTTACGCATCGCAAGTTCATGAATGTCGAGCTCCTCCGCATTTTGAATTGTTTCGTTGAGCTTTAGCATCATGCGCGACTCAAAGATAATTACACACAGCATCACAATCATTGCAAGACCAACAACGAGCGCGTTTAACTGTAAACGACGCTTAATAGTTAAGTTTTGTAATACATTCATTCAAAGTGCCTTATAGAAACATGCATTTAAAGTATAGCTAAACTATTTAAAGCAGCTAATAAAAAGTGGTTAAACTTGCCGCGCATTTTCCAATATAAGGTACTTTTAAACAATCAGTTTTTGTTCTAAATCAACCTGTTGCCATAGATGTTTATGCAATTTATCCAGCTTTTCCCATTGTTTTTTTTGCAACCAATCAACCAAAGGTGCTGGATCGCTCGGAAAATTCAGTTTTTTGTTCTGTGGCGATTGCAACCAATCATCCATCGCATTGGGGTTTAAATAGCTCATGACATGGGCTGCTCCCATCGACAATAGCGTCTGTGCATTAATCCCCTGCTCAAATTGTTTTCCAAGTGGTTTTAACAATAACTTTTTACCAAGTTGCAATGCTTCACTTGCAAGTTCAAATCCGGCGTTACCAATCACGCCGCCAGCATTGGCCAGATCATTTAAAAACCCAACACGTGAAGGCGCTCTTAGATGAATATTACCGATTGAGCAATCCTGCGCATCTGGGTGATAACAGTAAAACTCACGTTCAGGAAAGTCTTTGAGGTAGTCGACCACACTGTCTAAACTTTCAAAAGGCAAATACACCAACACCTTATTTTCGACCATCACCGGGTTATCATGGTGATGATTAGCAATAAATGGCGGAATGATGTTTTCTGCATAAGGCTGCCAATGCACCCCTAAATAAACGCTCGCTGGCGCATAGTTACGGATCAGCGCACGACGAAAGAAAGCTCGGCCAAACATCGGCACTTTATCAGATAAAAACGCCGCTTGGTGGCTCATACCAATAACGGGGACACCTTGCTGTTTAGCAGCCCACGCTGTAATCGGCTCAAAGTCATTAAACACCAAATCATAGTGACGTAAATCAAGGTTTTTTATATCTTTTAAAAGCTGCAGCGGGCGCGCATTTTTTAATGTTTTAAAGCTATCAACCTGCCCCGACTTGCTGGTAAACGACAAGCCTCGAAAAGCTCGGTATTCGGCAAAATCGTCCATATCAAAGTAGTCTTGCTCTTTACGACCCGAAAACACATAGTCAACATCGACTCCCAATGCTTTAAAGGTCGTTGCCATTACTCGTGCGCGAGTAATATGGCCATTACCCGTACCTTGAATACCGTACAAAATTCTCATATAGACTCCACCACCATTACAGCTAATACCGCACAACTTGAACCCATCACAGCGCCAATCACCACATCAGCTGGGTAATGCACACCAATAATCACTCTAGATGCCGCGACCCCTGATGCCCACATCAGCCAAAGCACAGCAAATTCAGGAAAATAGATAGTTAAAATAGTCGCCACCACAAATGCCCCAGCACTATGCCCCGACGGTAAGCTAAATTGGTCACTCGGCACCAAATACGCGCCTTGCACTAAACAGTCGCAGGGCCTGACCCGCGCGATGCGCTTTTTAGCTAAAAAGTAAATAGGCCGCTCAATGGCAAAACCCACTAATATACTCATCGCCAGCTGTTGAAAGTGCAGCTGCTCGGTGAACCACCAAAAACCAAGAAACAACACCACGTAAAGTCCGCCATCACCGCTTTTAGAGAACCCAAGCGCTGATCTTCTAAGCCAAACTGGCGAAGCGTCATTGAATACACTTAAAAACAGCTGTTCATCCACTTTTGCCAATTTAGTAAGTATGTTGTTTGCCATGGTGAGCTCCTTGTCATACTTTGCGTCTAATTTTTATACTCATCTCAGCTTAGGCGCTAAAAATAACAATTAGGTGACGCTTTTGAGACACTAATGTTGCGATGGCGAAATTCCTTTGATTTAAACCAATAATCCGCTATTAAGTCGTTGTTATTGAGTTGTATCAGGGTATACTGAGTACTAAACAGACAGTCTCTTTAGAGGATGAAAAAATGGATTACAGCACTTCTGATTTATGCGACCACTTTGCAGATGTGGTTGATGTGCTCGAACCAATGTTTATCAATTTTGGTGGACGCCCAAGCTTTAGTGGTCGAGTAAAAACCGTTAAATGCTTTGAAAATAACGAGCTGATCCGCGAAATTTTATCAACCGATGGCACTGACAGCGTGTTATTGATTGATGGTGGTGGTTCTACCCGACGCGCCCTTATTGATATAGAGCTGGCTGAAATCGCATTAGAAAACAACTGGCAAGGCATTATCGTTTACGGTGCCATTCGTCATGTTGATGAACTTGAAGAGCTAGACTTAGGCATTCAAGCAATTGCCTCTATTCCTGTTGCTGCCGATAGCGAAGGCGCAGGTGAAGACGGCATTGGCGTTAACTTCGCAGGCGTTTCTTTCTTTGATGACGACTTTGTTTACGCTGATAGCACCGGTATTATATTATCTGCTGAAGAATTAGAGTTAGAAATAATAGAAGACTAATCTCGGTGACAAACTACCTTAAAATTTATGATGAAGCGGCGGTAAAGCACTTATGTGCTCGCCGCGCTAACGAACTCAAAGCTTGGCAAGCCCTTGCCCTTCTCGACACTCAAGTTAACGCCCCACAAGCACTCATCGATGCAAAACACTTCGGTATTCGCTATGTTTTAGTTGGCGTATGTGAAGATATTGGCCCTCGCGCTAACTTAGGTAACGGTGGCTCAGGACAAGCGTGGCAAGCATTTTTAAAGCGCTTTTTAAACCAAACGCATAATCAGTTTTTAAACCACGAGCGTGTGTTATTGCTCGGCGAAGTGGCCCTTGATGATTTAAACCAACAAGCTGCTGACCTTGATAATAAAAACGACGCCGACTTAGCCAAACTACGTGAATTATGCGCTGATATAGACACCCGCGTTGAGCAAGTGCTTGCAATGGTTTTTGCAGCTGGCCTTGAGCCAATTGTGATTGGTGGTGGCCATAACAACTGCTTAGGTATTTTACGTGCCCTTAGTAAGCAATATGGTAAACCAGTCAACGCTATCAACTTAGACCCTCATGCTGACTTCAGAGAGTGTGAAGGCCGTCATAGCGGTAATGGTTTTAGATATGCGTACAGTGAAAACCACCTTGCTGACTACCATGTGATGGGGTTACACGAATTTAAAAATAACCAAGCGATTATGGATGCCCTGACAAGCGCAAACTTCACGTTTGATAGTTATCAAGACATTCAAGTACGTCGCAAAGTTGATTTATCTTCAGCGTGTCAACACGCATTAGCGCAGTTTGATAATGCGCCACTAGGAGTCGAAGTCGACCTAGACAGCATTTCGTTAATGCCGGTTAGTGCATACACCAACTGTGGCTTTAGTGTAAGTGATGCAGAACATTTTGTGCATTTAGCAGCTAGCCAAACGACTGCTCATTACCTTCACTTATGCGAAGGCGCACCATCACAACACCCGGTTAGTTTAGAAGCAGGCATGAATGACGCTGGCCAAATCATCACCGCCCTAGTGAATGCGTATTTGCAGGCGAGAGAGGCAAGTTAGAAAAACGCGAGAAACGAGGTAGCGACTGATTTTTGTTGGGTCGGGACGAAATAAGCGATACTCAACACATAGAAGCGGTCAGCTCTCAGCCTTCAGCTGTCAGACGCGCGAAACAAGTTTCACGCCTACCTGTAGCAGCGGCTTTATGCCGCGACCCTTAAATTAGAAGCAAGATTCGAGATAAAACACGATGTAACGAGTCAAACTACTCGCTAACTTTCAAGCTGAAAGCTGACGGCTAACGGCTGACGGCTGACGGCTGACGGCTTTAGTTTTCCCCCTGATGCTCTAACCGCCATTGTTTTAACCACGACATCATGCCTACGCTGCTAAGCGGGTAATTAAAGTAATAACCCTGTGCGGCGTAGGTGTTCAACGACTTAACAAATTTAAGTTGCTCTAGGGTTTCTACCCCTTCACAAATCACCTTGGCATTATTTTGATTATGCATATCCACCATGCCAGAGACTAGGCTACGAACTTGGCTTTGATGGGCAAAGTCAGCGGTTAGCGATGCAGCTACTTTAATATACTCAACATTAAGATTAGGTAGCTTCGCAAGCCAAATTGGCGTGTCACCAAAGCCATCAATACACAGCTTAATACCAATACTATTTAGCCTTGCGACCATGGCTTTACCTTGGTCATCTAAGCTCATAAATAGATCGAGCGGGCATTCAATAATTAAATCGCCCGGCTCTAAGCGGTGTTCATTCATAATGCGGTCAACAAATTCAATGAACTCTTCATGCAGCATTTCTGGGCCAAACACGTTAATACTGAGTGGTAGTTCAATGCCTTCCATACGCAGTGCCATAGCAAGCTCAGCAGCACGTTCAATAACATACGCTGCTACAGGGTAACTTAGGCCAGCGACACGAATATCATCAATAAATTTGTTAGCCGAAAGAATGCCTTGCTTAGGATGCTGCCAACGTAGCAGCAATTCTAAAAACTCAATTTGCTCGTCGCTATTACGAATAACTGGCTGAAAGTAAAGTTCAAGTTCGCTAGCAAAATCTAAGTGAGCTAATTCGCGTAGACGTGCTTGTTGCTCTAATTGCTCGATCATCATTTGCGGGTGATAAGGCACAATTTCTCGCTCTGGGTTAGAGTCAAGGGCAAGGTTGGCAAATGAAATTAGGTTCTCGAAGCTGTATTCAGGTTCGTCACAATTCACATAACTGGCGCGCACTTTAACTTCAATGGTGCAATTGGCAACGTTGAATGGCTTTAATGTGACTTGCCTAATTTGGCTGATCAGCTGCTCATGAAGGTGTTTTTGCTCTTCCAGTGAGCAAATAAAGGCAAAGTTTAAGCCCCCTAAATGCGCTAATTTTTCAGCATGTGCGGTGTTACTTGCCATACTCAACACTGCATCAACACTAAGCTGCTGTTTAATACGTGTGGCCGATTGCGCTAATAATAAATCACCAAAGTCACGACCAATGTGCTGGTTAACATCGTTAAAACCTTCAAGGCGTATCATTACTAGTGCACAGTTAGCCGAGTGCTCTTGGGTCCATGCAACAAAGCTATTTCTAAGCGCGTTTCGATCAGGTAAACCAGTCAGTGGTGTGGCATCTAAATCATCGTTATGGAGCGGTTTAACTTCAACCTGCTCATCATCTTCGGGCTCTTCGTAATTAAAAAAGCCTGAAATAGATAAAATAACTACCGAGAAAACAAGCCAATATAAAGCGGTGTCGAGTAAAAGGTGGGCAGAGTATAAAACCGCAAATGAAATAGCAGCAGAGACACTCAATATTATGGCAAGCCAATTTGTGGTGCGAAATGCTTGCCATAAATGAAAGCATAAAGCTAAAGCAAGTAAGATAACCAGCCAAGGTAATCCTAAGCTTAAAATAGCTAAACCTAGTACGCCATTAACGACTAGGCTTAGTCTTAAAGTTGAGTTTTGAGTTACGCATAAGGCACAGATCATTGCCATAAAAACGCTACCAGCTAAAAACACTGGCACTATATCACTTGTTAAATTTACGAGTTGCGTGCTACTACTCGCTAAACTAAGAATCAATGACATGTAATCCAAACTGCGTAATAAAACTTATCTAACTAAGTCTACCCAAAATCCACAGATTTAACAGTTTATTTACGCCGAATTGGTAACTTAATTGTGCAGGGTGGGATATTTGCCAGTGAGCAATATCAGCTCGAGCCCCTACTTTTAACACACCACGATCGTCAAGACCTAACGCACCCGCGGCGTTTCGTGTTACACCTGCTAATGCTTGCTCTGGTGTCATACGGAAAATAGTGCACGCCATATTCATCATTAAGTGCAATGAACATAATGGTGAAGTTCCAGGGTTGAAGTCAGTTGAAATGGCGATCGGAACTTGATACTGCTGGAGTAGTTCAATTGGCGGATATTTTGTTTCGCGTAAGAAGTAAAATGCACCTGGCAACAATACCGCTGCGGTGCCCGCTTTAGCCATTACCTGAATGCCAGCTTCATCTAGGTGTTCAATATGATCTGCCGATAAGCCATTAAATTCTGCAACAAGCTCTGCGCCATGTTGATTAGATAACTGCTCAGCGTGCAACTTAACTGGTAAGTTGTGCTTTTTAGCCGCTTCAAACACACGGCGAGTTTGCTCGTTACTAAAGCCAACATTTTCACAAAATGCATCAACCGCATCAGCTAAATCAGCTTCAACAACACGATCAAGCATTTCACCGCACACCAAGTCAATGTACTCATCGCTACGGCCTTTATATTCAGGCGGTAATGCGTGAGCACCTAAAAACGTGGTTTTAACATCAACCGGGTGGTTCTCACCGAGTAAACGCGCGACTTCGAGTAGTTTAATTTCGTTTTCACAATCAAGGCCATAGCCAGATTTAACCTCGACCGTCGTCACGCCTTCTGCGTATAACGCATTTAAGCGCTCTTTAGCACTAACAAAGAGAGTTTCGTGGTCGGCTTCGCGAGTTGCACGTACGGTGCTTGCAATGCCACCACCGTTTGCAGCGATTTGTTCGTAGCTTACACCTTGCAAACGCTGCTCGAATTCTTCTGCGCGGCTACCGGCAAACACTAAGTGAGTGTGACAATCAATCAACCCAGGTGTTAACCACTGACCTTTTGCAGATACAGTTGGCGTTGCTAATGCATCAAACTCAGGTAAATCGGTTTGTGCACCTAACCAGGCAATTTTGCCATCTTTAATGGCAATCGCTGCATTTTCAATGGCGCCGTAGGGTGCATCAACAGTAGGATCCATTGTGGCGATATTGGCATCTGTAATCAGTAAATCCCAGAGCGCTTGAGCATTGTTGGTTGTGTGCATTTTTCACCTATCTTGATGCTTGCTAAAGGCTCAGTATGAGCCTAAATTTAAATTTGCTTAAAGTTTATCAACTCATCTTGTATATACAAGAAAATTATGTCACCTTCAAACATACTATTTACTTACTACATATACATCCCAAAATGAGTGTCCCTAAGTTTGCGCAAATAAAAGAATTCATTCTGGAAAACATTCAATCGGGAGAATGGCAAGAAAACGACCGTGTCCCTTCAGAAAACGAACTCACCAGTCAATTTCAAGTTAGCCGTATGACAGCTAGGCGCGCGCTCAGTGAGTTAACCGATGCCGGTATTTTAACCCGCAGCCAAGGGCAAGGTACTTTTGTTGCCAGCTTCAAATCACAATCATCGTTACTAGAAATCAAAAACATTGCCGATGAAGTTAAAGCGCGAAACAGCAATTACAGTTGTACGATTTTAGTGATGGAATCAATCAGCGCAATTGCCCCAATCGCGATTGCTTTGGGTGTCGAGGTCGACAGCCATGTTTATCGAAGTGTGATTGTGCACAATGAGAACGAACAACCTTTGCAAGTTGAGGAGCGTTTTGTGAACCCTGCTCTTGCTAAAGACTACTTACAACAAGATTTTCACAGCCTAACACCCCATGAATACTTATCGCAAAATGCCCCACTCACCGAGGCTCGCCATACGGTCGAAGCAATCATGCCCAACCAAGAAATGTGTGAATGGCTCAACCTTTACAACGAAGAGCCATGCTTACAAGTGATCCGCCGAACGTGGTCATCGCAAGGTATTGTAAGCTTTGCGCGCTTAGTCTCACCGGGCAGTAAATACCGACTGGGCGGCCACCTAACTTTTAAAAAGTAGCTAAATAGGCGCTTGATAACGAAAATTCAGTGACTCAATCGCTGAGCCATCAATGAGGCGCTCGCCTTTATCATGGCTAGTAAATGTCGGTGGCTGATTACCCTGCTCAGTACATTTTTGTTGGTAGTAATCTGCTTTTGTAGGATGCGACGGATTGACCACATTATAAATGCTGCTCGCGCTTGACCAGTTTTCAATTACAGAAAAAATCGCCGCTATCACGTCTTGCTGCTGAACCATGTTTACCACTTGCTGACTTGAGCTAGACAGCTCTTTACCTGCAACAAACTTACCTGGGTCGCGCCCAGGCCCAACAAGGCCCGCTAAACGCAGCACTTTACCACCGGCATTGAGCACTAACTGCTCGGCATCAAATAGCAGTTGCTGGCGCGCTGATTGACAATTAATTACTGTACTTTCGTCGTATTGACCATTCTCAGTTGGGTAGACACCCGTCGAAGAACATAAAATAAAGCCTTTACAATTTAGTTGCTTGGCAAGCTCAAGCCCTGCTTGCAAAGTGACTAAATAATTACTTTCTGAGCTGCGACTACGCGGTGGAATTGCACACACCCACCATGCACCTTCAAGAGAAACATCGTGTTTAAGCACATCGTCTGCAAGCGCAAATTGGCGCTGAAAGTCATGTTCGTGCTCGCTACTTCGGTGTGTACCCTGCACTTGCCATGCTAATTCTTTAGCCTCAACACACAGCGCACTACCAAGCCAACCTGCCCCTAAAACGACCAGTTTATTATTTTCAGAACTCATTTATCCAACTACCTCTAGAAATTATTATTAACGTTCGCTTAACGGTGTAGCGATTTGGGTGCAAATATGATTAGATAGATAACTCTACCCGATAATAAAAACACGTGCACCTATGTTAAATAACCTCTCTTTACGTAAAAAAATATTACTACTCATCGGCGGGACGATAAGTGTACTACTGATCATCGCGTCTAGTTTTTTTGTTAGCCATATTGCTGACCTATCGCGCCAAGCAATTCAACGCGAAGCCGACAGCTATTTACAGAGTGAACGACTTTCAATGCAAGGTTACTTTGCCAAATACGGTAAAGTGGTTCAAACCTTCATTACAAATCCGCATTTAGTGAATTGGTTCGACAATTGGACTGAACGTGACCAAAGCCTTGATAACCAACCTGGATACGACAGCGTTAATCAAGATTTTGTGCGTATCAGCGGCAACGATGACAACATCTTATCTGCCTTCTTTGCATCTGCAACAACTGGTGAGTACTTTAAAGAAAACGAGCGAACCACTCATTATAATGGCCAACCTTACTACGCTTACAAACGTGGTTGGTGGCAAGATGCTTTAAAGATCAACAAACTCTATGTAGGCCCAATTTCTGTGGATTTAACCACAGGTAATGCCTCTGCAGTTGTACAACAGCCTGTTTATAAGCAAAACAAACTAATAGGCTTTGGTGGTGTTGATTTACAGCTAAACAACATCAACGACATGGTTGAAGAAATTCGTTTTAATGGCCAAGGCTTTGGTTTCTTACTTGATGGCAATCAAAAGGTTGTGCACTTATCTAAGCGCACTGGCCACAAGCTATCTGTGACTGACGAAGGTCCGAATGGCAAGGAAGGCTTAGATGCCCTCGAAAAACAATTTAGCGACACATCAGGCTTTAGCGAATTAAACCGCGCGATGAAAAGCCAAAAAGATGGCAGCAGCTTTGTTACTTTCAAAGGTGAGCAATATTACGTTGTATACAACCGCCTTGAGTTAGAAACCCCTTATCTTGATTGGTATGTGGGTATTTTAATTCCGACCAGCATGATTGATGAACCAGTAAATGATGCGGTGATGACAACCACAACCTCTGTGATCATCATTCTTGCGATTATCATTGCGATGATCTTCTGGGCCACGCAAATGATCACCAAACCGCTGACTAAGCTAACTTACATCATGCGTGATATCGCATCAGGTGATGGCGATTTAACACAAAAAATCGAAATCAAGAGTAATGATGAAGTAGGTCAACTTGCTCATCACATGAATACCTTTATCGATAAACTTCGTGCAATGATGCTTAATACTGCTGCGCAGGCTGAGCAACTAAGCCAAGCTGCGAGCCAGTTAAAAATTGTATCGCAAAAAACCAACGATGAAATTCAGCAAGAAAAGCAGCAAGTTGATAGTGTTAGTGCGGCGGTAACCGAAATGGCGTCTACAGTGATGGAAATCTCGCGTAATGCCCAGCACACCAATAATGCCGCTGAAGAAGTGCAAACCATTACCGTTGACGGTACGAAACGTTCTACTCAAGCTCAGTCAGTGATGACCGCCCTTGCAAGCCATATTGGTGAAGCGTCTAAAGTGGTAGCGGGTCTTGAGCAAGAGAGTGGCAATATCGGTGCGGTAGTCGATGTAATCAACTCAATTGCTGAGCAAACTAACTTACTGGCACTGAACGCGGCAATTGAAGCAGCCCGCGCGGGTGAGCAAGGCCGAGGCTTTGCTGTTGTTGCTGATGAAGTTCGTTCACTGGCAAGCAGAACGCAAGAATCTACTGATGATATTCGCAATATGGTCAGCCGCTTACAGCAAATTGCCCAACAAGCATCGACTATGATGCAACAAGGTCAAGAGCGTGCTGAAGGCTCAGTTGAGCAAACACAAATTGTATTGCAAGCTCTACAAGATATCGCGCAATCTGTGACAAATGTGCAAGATCAAAGTCATCAAATTGCGACTTCGACAGAGCAGCAAACTGTGGTTGCAGAAGATATCAACAATAGCTTGGCAGCAATTAATCACTTAGTGAATAGCACTGCGGATCATGCCCATGAATTGGCGGATGAAGCACGTGATTTGAATGAATTGGCAGCCGCTTTAAATAAGACGGTGAATCAATTTAAGTTATAAAGATAAATTGCTGAAGTAGTTAAAAACCCGATGTCACCTGAAGATGACATCGGGTTTTTATCGTCAGCCTTCCCTGTTAGTCGTGGCGCAACCGCTTTCGCGTGTTCCATAAATTCGTGCCACTGTTGCTTGTTCCATAAAGCAACTCCATTGTTGGTCAATCCTTGTGTTGGTTGCGTTTGTACTTGTTCCATATAGTCTCCTCCTTACGCTAGCTTCATCCTGTTTGGCTCCTGCCTAAGCTTATTCCTTGCTGTCATCTCCATTCACTTTATCCATAAAGCGTTGCCATTGTACGCTACTCCATAACGCCTTGTTACTTCCTTGTTGTCCTTTGTGCGTAGTTACATTATCCATACTGTAAACTCCTTGCGGTTTATCGTCCGTTACTCCTACAGCAACTCCTTGCTGTGCTCCATTACCCATCCTTGTAGATTAATGCAGTGATTATCGCTTAGCGATGATATACACAGCATGAATCAAACCTGGAATGTACCCTAATAAGGTTAAAAGAATATTAATCCAGAACTGCGCACCTAAACCTACCTGTAAAAATACGCCAAGAGGTGGAATTAAAACCGATAAAATAATACGTATTAAATCCATGACTCACTCCTTGAAAAAGCTTAGCCCAGCCAAAGCTGGGCTATATAGGGCTTGCTATTATTCAGCAACAATCGTTAATTCATCGATTACTTTGCGAACATCTTCAGCATTTTCAGCAATGCTTACCGCTAATTGCTTTTCTGCATCAGACTCAACAGTACCTTTTAGTGTTACTACACCCATGTCAGTATCAACATCGATGTCTGTACCACCCACTTCTGAGTTAAATAAATAACGTGTTGTGATTACAGTACTGATTTTTGCGTCGGTTAAGTCGCTTTCTGCTGAATCAGCTTTGTCTGATTTCATGTGCTTAGCTTTCATGTTTTTAACAACAGTTAGTTTGTTATCAACAGAGCTAACACCGTCTAGGCTAAGAACTAGCTCTTCAGCAAGCTCTTTATCTAATTCGCTATCAACTTTACCTGTAAGTACAACCTTGCCATTCGTTACATCAGTGTTGATGTCAAAGTTGTTAAGGTTTGTGTTCATAAGAAGCACAGTTTCTGCCTTACCATCAATCCAAGCATCTTTACTTTCATTTTCCCAGCTGCTTGCCTGAGCTGACATGCTAGTTGCACCAATTACTAAAGCGGCAATCATAGATTTGTTAAAAGTGTTCATAATCTTCTCCTTTTGATTTAAGACACATTTACTAATGCGACTATGATGCCAACTATTTATTTGTTTATTTTCAATAATTTAAACACTTATTCAGCGACTATTTATATTCATTTAGGTAAAGATTTACAAGCTGCTCGGTAAGAAGTTCACGATGTTGCAAAAATAACCATTTAGTTGCTGATTTTATTAATCTGTGGTTAATTTAACGAAGTTGCTTATTAGCAAAAAAATACAAACCATTGATTTATATTAAAATAAACTTTGGCCTAAGCCTTGCTTCGTAATTAATAACTAAAAAATCACCTTTAAAATCACAACAGGGAACTACCATGGCCGTTAAACTTGAAGATCGCCCAATCGATCAAGTAAGAGAAGAAGTCATTGATCAACTCATTTATAACTACAGTCATGCTGTTATTTCAGCCGAAGCATTTGAACGCCGACTAGACCAGGCAATGGCAGCCACCAGCAACGAAGTATTGGTTGAACTGGTTGCTGATTTAGAACTAAAAGCAGATATTGACTACAAATCGCATAAGCATGCGCAATTTAAACCTCACTACAGCCACAGCAGCGACAACGAAAGCCTGCAGCTTCGTAGTATTTTGGGTTCAAATGAGCGCAGCGGCCAATGGGTAGTACCAAAAGAAATTCACCTTACAAACTGCTTAGGCTCAATCGAACTCGACTTTAGCGAAGCAATTTTCCAACATCAGCATGTCACTATTTACGTGAACTGTATTTTAGGTAACGACGAAATCTACGTACCAGAACATGTTAATGTGGTATCTAAATTATTTAGCGTAATTGGCAGCGTAGAAAATAAATCTGTTGCATTAAACAAAGGCCAAGGCCCAACCATCACCATTGAAGGTAATGTATGGCTAGGCTCAGTCGAGATTTCAGTTAAACGTACCATGAAAGAAAAGTTCATCAGCTTTGCCAACAGCCTAAAAGCCAGTTGGAAAGAGATGAATAAAGTGCAGTAAAGGTGCTAGGTGCTAGGTGCTAGGTACTAGGTACTAGGTACTAGGTACTAGGTACTAGGTACTAGGTACTAGGTACTAGTTATCGTAGCCGCAGTTTTACATCGCGCAATATAATAAGATAACGCGCGAAATAAATTTCACGCCTACATCAACCGTAGGCGTCACGCTTGCTTGGCGCGTCTTACATACAACACCATTCCATCAATCAATGCCTGACCAACAAACAACAATGCTCGGCTCAAAACTGACGGCTGAAAGCTGACAGCTCCCTCACAAGTCATTATTCCTCTCACTCGGGATATCACTAAAATACTCTACAAACTCAACTTCAAAACCTGCAGGGTCGATGAAATATACATTTTTACGATATGGATTTTCTGGGCCGTGTTTATCAATTTCATAACCAGCTGAAACCAGACGTTCAACAACAGCATTAATATCGTTTGTCACATAAGCAAAATGAGCAAGGCCTACTTGGTGGCCAGCTAAATCACGGTTTTCAGCTTCACCGTTATCGCTTAATGCAAGGTATTGGTAATCATCACCAAAGTGCAGCCACTTGCGCGGTTTGCCCGACCATTTGCTATCGCCTTGACTACGCACACGCCAGTGCGGGAATGCTGCTTTATAAAAGTGCAGCATGGCATCAACATTACTAACAACAAGGTTTACGTGTTCTAAATACATGGTAGTTTTCCTTTTTATTTTTAAATTGCCACCAAGATAAAACCTCAAGTTAAGTTTAGGTAAAGAACTTTTTCAAATAAAAAAGCCCCACAAAAGTGAGGCTTTAAAAAATGATTCGTTGTATATATATTAACTACCTGCAACCTGCATTTGTTCAATCAATATAGAGCCTGTTTGAATACCGCCACGACGTTCGATGTCGCCACCTAAGCCCACAACGGCCTTAAACATATCTTTTAAGTTACCAGCAATCGTGATTTCACTTACTGGGTATTGGATTTCTCCATTCTCAACCCAAAAACCCGCCGCACCACGTGAGTAGTCACCGGTTACCGTGTTCACACCTTGGCCCATAAGTTCAGTTACTAATAAGCCTGTGCCCATGGTTTTTAAAAGTGCTTTTAGATCAGCATGGGTTTGCTCAACTAGCCAGTTATGAATACCACCAGCATGACCCGTTGGTGCCATCGATAGTTTGCGTGCTGCATAGCTAGCTAATAGGTAAGTTTGCAGCTCACCACCTTGAATAATTTCACGGTCTACAGTTTTTAAGCCCTCAGCATCAAACGGCGAAGACGCTAAACCTTTTAATAAATGCGGGCGCTCAGAGATATTCACACAATCGCTGAATACTTTTGTGCCTAAGCTATCAAGCAAGAAGCTCGATTTACGATAAAGAGCACCACCACCAATCGCCGACACTAAATGGCCAAACAATGAGTTAGCAATATCTGCTCTAAAAATTACAGGCACTTTCATAGTACCGAGCTTTTGGCTATTAAGCTTAGCCAAGGTTTCGGTTGCCGCTTCGAGGCCCACTTTTGCAGCGTCGTTTAAATCATCTTTATGGCGCGCGATAGTGTAAGCCGAGTCGCGCTGCATTTGCTCGCCTTCTTTACCAATCACCATCGTACTAATGCTGTGACGCGTACGCGGGTAACCTGCAATCATGCCATGGCTGTTACCATAAACACGTAAACCTTGGTGAGAAGAAAAACTCGCACCGTCTGAATTTACAATGCGCTCATCGGCATTCAGCGCCGCTTGTTCTGCTTGATGACAAAACTCAACACCTTGCTCAGGGCTAACTTCCCACGGGTGGTATAAATCTAAATCTTGCGGTGCAAATTCAAGTAACTCTTTATCAGCGATACCATTAAATGGGTCGTCAGAGGTGAACTTTGCAATATCAATGGCTTTTTCGACCACTGTACGTAATGTTTTAGGGTTTAAATCGGCTGTTGAAGCAGAGCCTTTGTTGTTACCCACATAAACACTGATACCTAAGCCACCGTCTTGGTTAAACTCTATTGTTTCAACTTCGCCCATGCGCGTGCTGACAGACAAACCTGACGTGCTCGACATCGCCGCTTCTGCTGCTGTTGCACCCAATTTTTTTGCATGCTCCAGTACTTCGCTTACCGCGTCTTTCACTTCAGAAATGTGTTGATAAATAGGATCTTTCATCTTGTGTGTCCTAGGTTCTGATATTTTTTATAGTGTAACGAATGCTAACACACTGCGAGACCTGCATCAGCTAATATTAATCATTAACTAAATGGCGTATAATAGCGAATAGTTAAGTTTACTGAATGAGCATCCTTATGGCGAAGAAGAAAAAGCCACTTATCGAAGAAGAAATTATTTACGTATCAAAAAGCGAATTAAAACGTGAAGCCATGCAATATCATGGTCTGGGTGCTGAAATTGCAAAAATGCCGAAAAAGCAGCGCGATCGTTTACCGCTTAATCACGATTTAAAAGAAGCGTTAGTTGTTTCTGATAAAGTAAGTGATAAGAGCGATGCTTACCGTCGTAACTTAAACTACATCGCAAAAGTATTACGTACCACAGAAAACGTTGATGAAATCCAAGCGATGATCGACATCATGCTTAATAAAAACAATCAAGCCGATGTTTTGATGAACAAAATCGAAACCCTGCGCGATGATTTGATTAAACAAGGTGACGACCTGATCAATTCAACAATAGATCAATACCCGTCTCTTGAGCGCCAAAAAATGCGCCAATTAGTGCGCAGCGCCGCAAAAGAAGTTAAAGCAGAAAAGCCAGCCAAAGCTTATAAAGAGTTATTCCAGTATCTAAAAGATGCGATTATGCTTTAATTTCTTCGCGCGAAATAAATTTTACGCCTACACCACCGTAGGCGTCACGCTTGCTTGGCGCGTCCGCCATACAACGCGAGTCATGCACATCAACACATAACCAACATACAATGCTGGGCAGCTCAAAACTGACGGCTGAAAGCTGACATCTCCTAAAGCAAAAAAGGCTCTGAGCGTTCACTCAGAGCCTTTTTTAAAATCGATAATCAATTACCAGATTTTTACGCGATCTTCTGGTTTGATATACATCTTGTCGCCTTCTTTCACATCAAATGCCTGATAGAACTCTGGCATGTTTGAAAGAATACCGATTACACGGTAGTGGCTTGGTGAATGAGGGTCTGTCATTAGGCGGTTACGTAACTCTTCGTCACGATATTTACGACGCCAAATTTGCGACCAACCCATGAAGAAGCGCTGATCACCTGTATAACCATCAATGATAGGCGCTTTTTCATCACCAAGTGATAACTGGTATGCCGTATAAGCAACAGTTAAGCCGCCTAAGTCACCAATGTTTTCACCTAATGTAAGCTGACCATTAACGCTTGCATCTTCAAATGGTTTGTACTCGTTATATTGAGCAACTAGCTGACCTGTGCGCTCTTCAAACTGTTTAAGGTCTGATTCGCTCCACCAGTTACGTAAGTTACCGTCACCATCGTACTTCGCACCTTGGTCATCAAAACCGTGACCTAATTCGTGGCCGATTACTGCACCAATTGCACCGTAGTTAACAGCGTCATCAGCTTCTAGGTTGAAGAATGGCGGTTGTAAGATAGCCGCAGGGAATACGATTTCGTTGTTCACAGGGTTGTAGTAAGCGTTTACTGTTTGTGGTGTCATGTGCCACTCAGAACGGTCAACTGGCTTACCTAGTTTTGCAGTCATATCTGCATATTCCCACTCGCTGTGGCGAATGTAGTTACCTACTAAGTCATCACCTTTAACTTCAAGTGCAGAATAGTCTTTCCACTTATCTGGGTAACCGATTTTTGGTGTGAACTTATCAAGCTTTTCTTTAGCCGCAATTTTTGTTTCTGGACTCATCCACTCAAGGTTTTCAATCGCAACTGCATAACCTTTGATTACGTTATCAACTAACTCTTCCATGCGCGCTTTCGCTTCAGGCGGGAAGTTTTCTTTAACGTATACTTTACCTAGAATTTCACCTAAAACACCGTTTGATGCATCAACCGCTTTTTTCCAAAGTGGAGATTGCTCTGTTACACCGCGAAGTGTTGTGCTGTAAAAATCAAAGTTAAGGTCTACTAGCTCTTTATCTAATAGGCGAGCGTAGTTGCTAACAAAATGGAACTTAAGGTAGTTCTGCCAAGTTGCTAAGTCTGTATCGTTGTAGATACCTGCGAATTTTTCTAGGTAGCTAGGTTGGCGAATGATGACATCTTCAGTTTTGATACCTGATGCATCAAGGTAAGCTGCAAAATCAAAGTCGCCAGTAAGTTTATTTGCATCTGCAACACTCATCTTATTGTAAGATTTGGTTGCATCACGGCTTTCAACACGGCTCCACTGCGCATCAGCAATGCTTGTTTCAAGATCAATAATTGCTTTTGCCGCAGACTCAGCATCAGCTACACCCGCTTTGCTTAAGATAGCGGTTACGTATGCTTGGTAAGCTTCACGAATTTTTGTGAATTTTTCTTCATCTTTTAGATAGTAGTCGCGATCTGGTAAACCTAAACCAGACTGATAAACATACATCGCGTTTTCGCTAGAATTTTTCGCGTCGTTGTTTACGTACCAACCAAACGGTAGGCTACCGCCTTTAATGCGAAGTTCAGCCATTAAAGCAACTAGATCAGACTTGTTCTTAACTGCATCAACGCTTTCTAGCACTGGTGTTAATGGCTTGATGCCAGCCGCTTCACGGCCTGCTTCGTCCATATAGCTGTTGTAGAATGCAGCTAATTTAGCTTCATCAGAGCCTGGCTTAACGTCTTTATTTGCCGCTGCTTTTTCTAGTACTTCTTTCATCGCTTTTTGCGAATCATCGTAAAGCTGAGTGAATGAACCGTAGTTTGATTTATCACCTGGAATTTCAGTTTTCTCTAACCATTCGCCGTTTACGTGATAGTAAAAGTCATCTTGTGCGCGAACAGACTTGTCCATGTTCGCCAATTCAATGCCTGAATTTAAAGGAGCTTTTGCTTCAGTTACGGTCGCAGTTGCTGGTGCTTTAGTTTCTTGTTCTTTTTCACCACAACCAACAAGACCGAGGGCTAGTGCAATACTTGCCGCGGTAAGTGTTACTTTTTTCATGGGAGTCCCGTACTAATTATTTTTTGATGTATTTATCGAAAAACTAGCAAACCTAATTAATCATTAGTTTTTCGCTTTCACCATAATAAACCTCTCAAGCAAAACAATAAAACCGAATATGTAACAATTCTTATCAAAACAGGATGAGCCGCATTTTTGAGCGGTGGGAGGGAGAGATTAGCGGTAAGCGGTAAGCGGTAAGCTGACGGCTAATCTTTCTCTTTGTGCAACTATTTTCGCGTGAAATAAATTTCACGCCTACAAGCTTTAATCTTGCTAACTTTCCCCTCGCTAACTTTTGGTTATTTACTCTTGATACTTTTTCTTTATCTTTTCGATGATCTCAACATTGGCAGCAGGGAAGCTGTAATCATCAAGCTCGTTGAGTGCAACCCATTTGCCTTGTTGGCCTTCTGCGCCATGGGCCGTGCCTGTGAAATCATCAACAATGTGCACATCTAAACGTACGCATTTATCGCCGTAGTCATGTTCGATAACCATTAGCTCTTCACTGGCGTTTACGGTTAGGTTTACTTCTTCTAACAGCTCACGCTGAAGTGCGGTAAATACGCTTTCGCCCTGCTCTACTTTGCCGCCTGGGAATTCCCATAAGCCGCCTTGGTGTTTGTCGTCTGGGCGCTTACAAATAAATAATTGCTGATCTTTATAAATAACGCCAACAGCAACATGCACTACTTTTTTAGTCATTTGTTGTTTCCTTAATCATAAAAAAAGCGACGCAAGCGTCGCTTTTTATCACCGTGTTGTGGTTATTTTAATTTACCGCAACACTGCTTATATTTATTACCTGAACCACAAGGACACGGCTCGTTTCGGCCTACTTTTGGTTCTGCACGTTGTGTTACTACAGCACCTTCTGGTGTTTCGCCACCGATGTGCTCAGCTTCTTCGTGTTGGTATTCACGTGGTGCATTTTCGCTACGGCGATGTTGCTCTTCAACTTTCTCAACATCTTCTTCAGCGCGGACTTGTACTTTACTTAAAATACCCACAACGTCGACTTTTAAGTTCTCTAGCATTTCAGAGAATAGCTCGAACGACTCACGCTTGTACTCTTGCTTAGGATTCTTCTGTGCGTAACCACGTAAGTGGATACCTTGACGAAGGTGGTCCATCGCAGCTAAGTGATCTTTCCAATGTTGGTCTAGGCTTTGTAGCATAATCGCTTTTTCGAATTGACGTAGTACAGACTCGCCTACCATCTCTTCTTTTTGCTTGTATGCTTGCTCAACTGCTTCTTCGATACGCTCACGAAGTTTCTCTTCGTATAGTTTGCTATCGTCAGCTAGCCATTGTGAAATTGGCAGCTCGATTAAGAAATCTTGTTTTAAGCGTTCTTCAAGACCTGGGATATCCCACATTTCAGCTAAGCTTTGCGGTGCAATGAATTGGTCAATCACACCATTTAACACATCGCCGCGAATTGCAGTGATAGTTTCTGAAATATCGCCTTCTTCAAGTAGCTCGTTACGTTGCGAGTAAACAACACGACGTTGGTCGTTTGCTACGTCATCGTACTCAAGTAATTGTTTACGAACGTCGAAGTTACGCGCTTCAACTTTACGTTGTGCGTTTTCGATTGCGCGGTTAACCCAAGGGTGCTCAATTGCTTCACCGCGTTGCATACCTAATTTACGCATCATGTTAGTCATGCGCTCACCAGCGAAGATACGCATTAGCGCGTCGTCCATTGATAAGTAGAAACGGCTTGAACCCGCATCACCTTGACGACCAGAACGACCACGTAGCTGGTTATCGATACGACGAGATTCGTGACGCTCAGTACCAATGATGTGTAAACCACCTGCTTCGATTACTGCATCGTGACGTTTTTGCCACTCATCTTTAATCGCTTTGATTTGTTCATCAGTTGGGTTTTCTAGCTTTTCAACTTCGCTGTTCCAGTTACCACCTAACACGATATCGGTACCACGACCGGCCATGTTAGTTGCAATAGTTACTGTGCCAGGTAAACCAGCATCGGCAACAATGTCTGCTTCTTGCGCGTGGAACTTAGCATTAAGTACGTTGTGCTTAATTTTTTCTTTACGTAAGAACTGCGATAAGTACTCAGAACTTTCGATAGAAATAGTACCCACAAGTACCGGTTGACCACGCTCTTGACAATCTTTGATATCAGCAAGAATTGCTTCGTACTTTTCTTCTTGTGTTAGGTACACAAGATCAGCACGATCGTCACGGATCATCGGTTTGTTCGTTGGCATTACTACTGTGTCTAGACCATAGATAGACTGGAACTCAAACGCTTCTGTGTCTGCTGTACCTGTCATACCCGCTAGCGTGTCGTATAAACGGAAGTAGTTTTGGAATGTGATTGATGCCAATGTTTGGTTTTCGTTTTGAATGCGTACACCTTCTTTTGCTTCAACAGCTTGGTGTAAACCTTCTGACCAACGACGACCTTCCATTGTACGGCCTGTGTGCTCATCAACGATGATAACTTCGTTTTCTTTAACAACGTAGTCAACGTCTTTTTGATAAAGCTTGTGAGCACGAAGTGCCGCATACACATGGCTTAATAATGTGATGCTTGAAGCAGAGTAAAGTGAATCACCTTCTTGAATTAAGCCGCGCTCAATTAGTAGCTCTTCAACTTTAATTTGACCACGCTCTGTTAGGTGAACTTGCTTAGACTTTTCATCGATCGTGTAATCGCCGTCGCCTTCAACGCCTTCTTCATCTTCTTTTTCTTGAAGCTCTAGGTCTGGCACAATTTTGTTGATTTCGATGTAAAGCTCAGAGCTGTCTTCAGCTGGGCCTGAGATAATAAGCGGCGTACGCGCTTCATCGATTAGGATTGAATCCACCTCATCCACTACAGCGTAGTAAAGTGGGCGTTGTACACGCTCTTCAATGCTAAATGCCATGTTATCGCGCAGATAATCAAAGCCAAATTCGTTATTAGTACCGTAAGTGATGTCGGCAGCGTAAGCGATTTTCTTCTGCTGTGGCATCATACCTGGTACGTTACAGCCAACTGTTAGGCCTAAGAACTCAAATAATGGGCGGTTAGTTTCGGCGTCACGTTTTGCAAGGTAGTCGTTCACGGTAATTACGTGAACACCTTTACCTGTTAAACCACGAAGGTATGCAGGTAATGTTGCTGTTAGTGTTTTACCTTCACCGGTACGCATTTCTGCGATGCGACCTTGATGTAAAACCATACCACCTAGTAGCTGTACGTCGAAGTGACGCATGCCATTTACACGCTTAGATGCTTCACGTACCACAGCAAATGCTTCTGGTAAAATGTCATCTAGGCTTTGTCCGTTATCGTAACGCTCTCTAAATTCAGCTGTTTTTGCTTTTAAATCTTCATCAGAAAGCGCTTCTAATTGCTTTTCAAGCGCATTAATTAGAGCGACCGTCTTTCTTAGGTTTTTAATAGTGCGGTCATTGCGACTACCAAAAATCTTGGTAAATAAATTAGATATCATGATAAAACCGTTACAATATATTCTTTGTTAGCTAGTCATTAGCTAACCCACTTTCTTCAATTGATAATTAATATGCGCTTATGCTCATGATGTAGGGCATATTAATTAACAATTTATCAGTACGCTGTTCAAAACACCGCTTATTTCGTGCGCTATCATACCAGAGTCTGCGCAACATCAAACCTTCTGTTTATGAAGATATGGAATTTCGGCAAGAAAATTTAAAAATCAGCCATAATCTTTGATCTAACCCCATAAAAAGGGTGAAAACAAGATTACTGAATAGATATGGCGACAATCGAAATAAAATCAAGATCAGGGGAGAAAAAAGCAGGTTAGTGGTTAGTGGTTAGTGGTTAGTGGTTAGTGGTTAGTGGTTAGTGGTTAGTACAAAGTAAAATACATTTCATGTGTAGCAAGTTCTTTGTTTAATTACACAAAAAATAAAACCACCCTCTCGATCAACTGATATCTAACTTCTGAATTCTAACTACTAAAAATCCGACTTCTAAAATCTAACCCCTATTATAAAACCACCGCGCGAAATAAATTTCACGCCAACACCAAAACGTAGGAACGGCTTTAACCGTGAATTGTTCTAAACACTTCGGCACTAAAGTACCTCCTACGGGGTAGGCTCACAAACAACACCGCTCGGCTAAAAACTGACGGCTGAAAGCTGATGGCTTTACTTATTTTTTCCGCCCATGTTGCGCTAAACGCTCTAACTTGGCTTTTAAAGATGGAGGGGCGTCTGCGGCGATGGCGCTGAGGTAATCGGCTGTTTGTTCGCTCATTTGACGTTTAGAAACAGGCTTTTGCTCTGGCTTATTTGTTGCCGATAAGCGCTGAGTTGCTTGTGGGTTTGCGGTAATTTTAATTTGCCCAAGTTCGACCATGCCAGCGGCACGAAAATGCGAAAGCATATCCATTTTTAAGTAATTTAAACGCAGTGCAATCGGTGCCGAAACCGCTTCGATCATCAAAGTACCATCACGGTAATTACTTACTCGGCACTTTTTTGAAAGCGTTTCACCTAAAAAGTCATCAAGAATGGTTTGTTGAGAAGACAAGCCTTGGGTTTTACCAGCATAAGATGCCAAGCGACCACTCAAGCCCGCCATAATATCGCCAACAGCTTTTGGCGCGTATCTATCTTTTGCCATTAATCGTCTACCTAAAAAGGTTAATCACCACAAAGAGAATATACCACCTACGTAAATATGAAGCTATTAGGTTCGAAAACAGTGGTTAGTGGTTAGTGGTTAGTGGTTAGTGGTTAGAACAAAGTAAAATACAATTCATGTGTAGCAAGTTATTTGTTTAATTACACAAAAAATAAAACCACCCTCTCGATCAACTAATATCTAATTTCTGAATTCTAACTACTAAAAATCCGACTTCTAAAATCTAACCCCTATTATAAAACCACCGCGCGAAATAAATTTCACGCCTACATCAAACGTAGGCGTCACGCTTGCTTGGCGCGTCTAACATTCAACACCGCTCGGCTCAAAACTGGCAGCTGAAGGCTGACGGCTCCTTAAATTTCACGCCTACGTGGGAACGGCTTTAGCCGTGAATTGTTCTAAACACTTCGGCACTAAAGTACCTCCTACGAGGTAGGCCTTTGAGTAAGGCCCACAAACAACACCGCTCGGCTCAAAACTTACAGCTTATAGCTTAAAGCTTCTCTTCCTCCTGCGTGATTGTTTCTGGTACACTTTTCCTTTGTTTTTTATTTAACTTTCGCGATGACTCAACACTCTCTTACTTTAATCGTATTGGCTGGCGGGCTGGGTAGCCGCTTTGGCGGAAACAAACAAATTGCCGAAATTCCAGGGCTGGGCTGTACCATTATGGAACTGAGCATTCATGATGCGGTTAAAGCTGGTGTGAGCCAAGCGGTGATCATCATTAATAAAAAAATTCGTGCAGAGTTTGAAGCGACGATTTTACCGCGCCTACCTGAGTCGCTCGAAGTAATCCTAGTTGAGCAAGCAATTAGTGCAGTGCCAAATGGCTATGAGTACCTAGCCGCTGAACGACAAAAACCTTGGGGTACAGGTCATGCATTACTTTGTGCAAAACCCTATGTAAATAACCCTGCTATTGTCATTACAGCCGATGACTATTATGGCGAGTCTTCTTTTGCAATTATTAATGAGCACTTCAAGCAGCATAGCAATTGGGCGATGGTAGGCTACCCAATAAAAGATACGCTCTCCGAAGAAGGTGGTGTAAATCGTGGTGTATGCTCTGTTGATAGTCACCAGCATTTAACTGATGTGGTCGAGTACCTAGATATTAAACTCGAAAATAATGTTTTAAAAGGCAACAATCCACATGGTGAGAGATTAAAAATAGCCGATGATGCTCTAGGTTCTATGAGCTTTTGGGGAATAACACCGAGTTTATTTAATGACTTAGAAACAGGCTTTATTGAGTTTTTAGAAAATACTGACAACGGTGTCACGAAAGAGTATTATTTACCAAATGAGATACAACTCGCGATTCAAGATAACCGCCAAGCTGTAACCGTTTATACTGCACAAGAGCCATGGTATGGCGTAACCTACAAAGCTGAAATGGATGCAATAGCACACACTTTATGTCAGTTACGTCGTAAGCTAAACGATTAAACCCTCGCCTCTTCTTGCAAAAAATAAGTAATGGAAAATTAATGAAGTCTAATCCTGTTGCAACTTATCTTTCTGAGCACTTTGGCTTAAGCACAGATAACGTAACGCTAAAGCCAATTGGCAATGGCCACATCAACACAACCATGTTACTTAAATCAGAAGAAAACGCCTTGGTTGTGCAAAAGTTAAATACCGATGTGTTTCCTAACCCTGAGCACCTAGTTGAAAATGCACGACTAATTGAGCAGCACCTAAGTGAAAAACACGACAATGGTGAATACAGCCTCGAAATTATTCGTCATGTTCCAACTATCGAAAGCGACTTTTTAGTTGAATGCGATCAAGGTATTTGGCGTGCACTCGAATTTATTGGCGGCAGTTATAGTGAAGATGTGGTAGCAACTATCTCGCAAGCACAAACTGCAGCCAATGCATTTGGACAATTCGCGCTAGCATTACAAGATTTTCAGGCTGATCAGCTGCATCATGTGATCCCTGATTTTCATAACTTAGCGATGCGCTTTGATGCTTTCAAAAAAGTCATCGAAAAAGATCCTGTAAACCGTGTAGCCCTTTGCCAAGACGACATCGATTTTTGTTTAGCTCAGCAATCTTTAGTTGATGAATTAAAACAGCTTGAAGGAAACATTCCTTTAAGACCTTGTCATAACGACACAAAAATCAACAACATGCTGTTTTGCACGCAATCTGATGATGCAAAAGCAGTCATCGACCTAGATACCTGTATGCCTGGTTATTGGTTATTTGATTTTGGCGATATGGTGCGTACCTTCTGCTCTCCTGAGCAAGAAGATTCAACCAACCTAAGTAATGTACGTGTTCGTGAAGAGATCTTTGCCGCCATCGTTAAAGGTTATGTTGAACCACTACAAAATGTGATCACCGACGCCGAAAAAGAAAGCTTTTGGTTAGGCACCAAAGTCATGACCTTTATGATTGGCCTGCGCTTTTTAACAGACTTTATTGATGGCGATAATTACTTTGCCACCAAACATGCAAACCACAACCTAGAACGCGCCCGGAACCAATTTGCTTTATATCGCGATATTCTTGAAAAAGAACATACGTTAAAAGCGATATTAGAGATAAATAAAGGGTAAAAATATAGTGGTTAGTGGTTAGTGGTTAGTGGTTAGTGGTTAGTGGTTAGTGGTTAGTGGTTAGTGGTTAGTGGTTAGTGGTTAGTGGTTAGTGGTTAGTGGTTAGTGGTTAGTGGTTAGTGGTTAGTGGTTAGTGGTTAGTGGTTAGTGGTTAGTGGTTAGTGGTTAGTGGTTAGTGGTTAGTGGTTAGTGGTTAGTGGTTAGTGGTTAGTGGTTAGTGGTTAGTGGTTAGAACAAAGTAAAATACAATTCATGTGTAGCAAGTTCTTTGTTTAATTACACAAAAAATAAAGCCACCCTCTAGATCAACTGATATCTAACTTCTAAAATCTAACTACTAAAAACCTGACTTCTGATATCTAACCACTAAAATAATATCTAGCCTTAAAATCAGGAGATTATTATGCATATAAAACACCACGGAGCGGTGAAAGGCGTAACTGGATCTTGCCACCAGCTATTTATTGATGACGCAAACTCTGTACTTGTTGATTGCGGTCTATTTCAGGGGGAAGACAGCAAACAAGACCTAGCAATTGAGTTTGATATATCAACAGTAAAAGCGCTGATTGTCACACATTGCCATATAGACCATGTTGGTCGCATACCCTATCTACTTGCAGCTGGTTTTAAAGGGCCTATTTTCACCTCGGCTGCCACCGCCAAGCTATTGCCTATGGTGATTGAAGATGCTTTAAAAGTGGGTGTAACTCGCGATGAAGCAATGATCCGCACCTGCTTAAAGTTACTAAAACAACAAATTGTCTCTCTCGATTTCAATACATGGTACTGCATTCCCGAAGAGGTGGCCTTTAGCCCCGAAAAAGTAGCCTCAAGCAAGCAAAACTCATTATATAAAATTCGTCTGCAACGCGCCGGGCACATTTTAGGCTCTGCCTATGTTGAAATTGAGCTAGGTAAAAAGCCAAATACGCATAGAGTGGTATTTTCTGGTGATTTAGGTGCGCCTTACACACCCTTATTACCAACGCCTAAACCGCCTTACCGCGCCGATACATTAGTTATTGAGTCGACCTATGGTGATAAAAACCATCAAGGTCGTAAAGAGCGCGTAGCCGTACTTAAAAAGGTTATAGAACGTGCCATAAGTGATAATGGCGTGGTACTTATACCCGCTTTTAGCATTGGCCGAACTCAAGAACTACTCTATGAGTTTGAACAACTTATTCACTCTGCAAGCAAACGTTCTATGTGGCATAAACTGCAAATTATTGTAGATTCGCCAATGGCAGCCAACTTTACAAATGAATATTTACACTTCAAACAGCTATGGGATAACGAAGCAAAAAAACGCGTAAAACAAGGCCGCCACCCACTCGACTTCAACCAACTACACACCATTGATAGCCACCAAGAACACCTTGCCCTGATTAACTTTTTAGCCTCCAAACAGCAACCAGCAATAATCATTGCTGCTAGCGGTATGTGTAATGGCGGCAGAATAGTTAATTATCTAGAACGGTTTTTGCCCGACAAAACAACCGATGTCATTTTTGTTGGCTACCAAGGGCAAGGAACTTTAGGCCGAGAAATTCAAAAATACGGCCCACGCGGCGGCTATGTATTTATCGATAATCAAAAAGTAATGATTAAAGCACAAATTCATACCATTAGCGGCTACAGTGCCCATGCAGATCAAAAAGGATTAATCAGATTTGTCACCGGCATGCGCAAAAAGCCAACTTTAATCAAAATCATCCACGGTGATGAGCAAGCCAAACAAGCGCTAGCAGAAAAGCTTAAAGCTGAGTTAGGCGAAAGAGTAGAAATAGTGGTTAGTGGTTAGTCAATACAAGGAGTTAGTTATGAACTTTGAAAATCTAGATGTATGGAAACGGTCTGCACGATTAAGTGCTGAAATTTAAAATCAACAAAGAATTAAAAGACTTCGGTTTTAGAGATCAGTTAACCCGCTCAGGCTTATCAGTTCCTAGCAACATTGCTGAAGGAGTAAGCCGTGAAAGTTACAAAGAGAAAAGTCGGTTTATAGATATCGCGAGATCTTCGCTTGCAGAAACAAGAACACAAATCTATATAGGCCTAGAGATAGGCTACCTAGAACGTGAAAAAGCATTGTATTGGATATCAGAAACCAAAGAGTTAGGGGCCATGTTAACGGGTCTAAAACAACAGTTTGATAATAGAAGTTAGTGGCTCTAACCACTAACCTCTAATATCTGACTTCTAATGTTTGACTCGTATCTCGCTTCTCGCTTCTCGTTACTTCGATTTATTTATAACTCTCATACGCTTCTTTCATTCGCGCTAGGTTGCTATAAATATAGCTCGAAGTTAAACGACCACGTTTAAACATTGTATTGTCTAAAGAGACTTGTGTAGAAGGAGCATAACCTTGGTTAAATACAAGCCTATTAAACTCACCAATTTGTGTTGATAGACCAACACGCCAAATATCACGGCCTTTTAACTGGCCAAACGGTGTGACTTTCATATCTTTGCGCGGTGTAAGTGGGATACTCAAGCCAACCCCTGCTTTTTGCGCATCGGTATTTTCATAGAATACAGCTATGTAGCTATCACCAAACCAAAAGCGACTTTCGAGTTTTACGCCACTATCACCATAAAAATACTTACCAGCCGTAGCATGCAGGGTAATGTCTTGCTCTACCCAGTTGTACTGGTATGTAAGTGTTTCGTACTCACGTGATGCACGGTAATCTGCATAATCAAAATAAGCTATTTTAGCACTTACTTTATGGCGACCCTCAGGGCTTAACCAAGCCGTTTCGTTAATAATGGCTTTGTAATCAAAATAGTCTTTAAAAAAGCCAATTTGCGTTTGGTTATAAAAGCCATATGGCAGTGCAAAGGTTTGGTGCAGCATTGCATTTACAATGCCTTCATCAAGACTGTAATTATCAAATACACCGTTATCCTCAAAGTCGCTGCTTTCATCTAAAATAGTTTGGCCGGTAACCTTTATACCACCACCTTGCCACAGCGGTACGTCAAGCTCGGCACGCAAGCCTACAGAGTAGTCAAATACTCCAAATTCTGTTGCATAAGTATTAGATAAAGCTGGGCTCAAGGTTAAGCGCGGTTTAAAGTATGGGCTTGCCTCTGCTTTACCGGCCCATACTACACCTTCAGGAATACTTGCTTTGCCCTGCTGTACATTTAAATCAGGGCTTACACCTTTTTCGATAAATAAGCGGTAGTTATCAACCTTGCCCTGAATCGCAATTAAAGGAATATCTGTTTTAGAGAGTTGTACATTAAAGTGCGTGCTTTCATTTGTTACACTTTCAGCAATACGGCCTAGCACCACACCAATTGCATCAATGTCGTTACGGTTAAATACCGAGTTTTCAAAGTTAACAAATACGGTATTAAGGTTGTAGCCAACCACTACGTTCTCGAAACCATCGTTAATCAGTGCTTGTTTTAATTCGATTACTTGGCTATTTAAGCTTGAGCTTGCAAGTTTTTGCGTAGTTTGTGTGGGTGCTTGTTTTACACTTGCTACTGTAAGGGCTTTTGCTTGTTCAGCTAATTCTGGCGCCATGGCTGTTTGAATAAAACCGATACCATGATCATCAATTTTAGCAATTGGCTTTGTAGCAACCGGTGCTACATAAGGGGCTGCTTCAACTTTTTTATAATTTTGTTTATCTTCACTCGAAAGCGGCATACTAAAGTTAACACCCCAATAGGTGTCTTGTTCTGAGTAATCAGTATTACTATAAAAACGGCTGGTAAAGGTTAGCTCACCGATATCATACAGCCACTTTTTAGGGATAGTCACCTTAGCCCCCGCATTAAATGCCTCTGCATCATGCTCTGCTTGCAAACTAAACCAATCAAAAACTTGATACTCTACACCACCAAACACGCCATCCATCTCGCCATGAGGGCGTTTACTTTTTGCGATACCTGCAGAAAATCTAAAGTTCCATAATTCTTTTGATGCCACAGCATAATATGTTTCGTAAAAATTAACATCGCCGCCAATATCTTTACCGCCAATAGCAAGGCTAAACCAATCTTCAGGAATGTATGGAATTTGATACTTAGCATTAAATGATAAATCTCTAATCGTACCAGGCTCACGTTTAGCGAAATTATTATTATGCATTGTGCTACTTGCTATTTGACCACTAACTTCAAACCCATCAAATAAACCTGCACTGACAATAAAATTATGCCCATCTACATAACTTCTAGTTGCATCATATAATTGGTTATTGAAGCCAAAACCAATTACTCCTTTTTCTTGAACTTCAGCGTTAGGGGTATTAATTAGGCCGGTATAACCAGCAAATGATTGATGAGAGTTAATTTGATCAGCAAAAACTATTGGTGAACTTAGAGCTATTGCACTACCTAAAAAGACATTAAGCTTAGACATAAACTATTCCGAGTTAAAATTATAAAAATCCTTAAATTAGATTAAATATAACATTAGATGTGAAAAACGAGAAGTTAATAGCTAAGCGCTAGGTGCTAGGTGCTAGGTGCTAGGTGCTAGGTGAACAATATTTTATTTGGGGGTGGGGTAAGCAAGTGGTTAAAAGAAATTAACTAACTTCTAACCACTAAATTCTAGAGTCTGACATCTAACTTCTGAAATCTAATATCTTCTTCTTAAACCGCTTTTAAGTGTCGCTCTGCTGGCGCTACCATTTCGGTTACGAAGTCAGTAAATTCTTCACCTAGGTTTTCGTCACGCATGCTGTACTCAACAATCGCTTTTAAGTAGCCCAGTTTGTCACCGCAGTCGTGAGCACGGCCACTCATGTGGAATGCTTCAACAATTTCGTGCTTCATTAACTCATCGATAGCATCGGTAAGTTGAATTTCACCACCTGCGCCCGCTGGTGTTTTTGCTAGTAATGGCCAAATAGCTTTAGATAGAACATAACGGCCTACAACAGCTAAATTAGATGGTGCTTCTTCAGCTTTTGGTTTTTCAACCATGGTTTTAATTGGCGCACTTTCGCCCGCTTTAATTTTAACGCCGCCGATGTCAGCAATACCATATTTATGTACATTTTCTTGTGGTACTGGTTCTAGCATAATTTGGCTTGCTTTAACCTCGCTAAAACGTTTGATCATAGCAGCAATGTTTTCGGTTTTTTGATCAGCAGTGTAGCTATCTAAAATTACGTCTGGCAATACAACTACAAAATCGTCATCGCCAACAATTGGTTTTGCACACATAACAGCATGGCCTAATCCTTTAGCCTCGCCTTGGCGTACGTGCATAATGGTTACATCTGGTGGGCAAATTGAGCGAACTTCTTCAAGCAAGGTACGTTTTACACGTTTTTCGAGGGTTGCTTCAAGCTCAAAGCTAGTATCAAAGTGGTTTTCAATAGCATTTTTAGAGCTGTGAGTAACCAATACAACTTCTTTAATACCCGCAGCAACACATTCGTTTACTATGTATTGAATAAGCGGTTTATCAACCAGCGGCAGCATTTCTTTAGGAATTGCTTTTGTCATTGGTAACATGCGTGTACCAAGGCCTGCAACAGGAATGACAGCTTTCATAATGTTTAGTCCCTTAATTGTAGTGATAAGAATAAATAATTACAAAGTATGAGTTATCAACCCATTTTGCGCAATAGTAAAAAAGATTTATAACCAAGTTAGCAGTAATAATATTGACGGAGGATGAACAGGAAACGATAGGTTCTAGGATTTAGGAGCCAGGAACTAGGAGCTAGGAGCTAGGAACTAGGAGCTAGGAGCTAGGAACTAGGAGCTAGGAACTAGGAGCTAGCAGCTAGGAGCTAGGAGCTAGCAGCTAGGAGCTAGGAGCTAGGAGCTAGGAGCTAGGAGCTAAAAGATGCTAGTGGCTGGGGTGCCACTAGCAAGGGGTTAGTTATAAAAATTAACTAGAGTAGTAAGAAACTGTTCAACTTGTTGTTGGTCTAGTTCGTTTATACCTGCTGCAGCAGCGCGACCACCGCCGGTGGCAAATTGGCTACATACATCAACAGCGCCTTGTTTATTATTAAGTGGTGCTCTTACACTTACGGTATAACTTCCTTTATTATTATAGGTAAGTACTGCGTGGGCTTTATTAGGTGCTTGGTTTGCAAGGTCGTTACCTAATACGCCACTTACACGGCGCGCCCATGGGGCGTCATCAAGTAAAATAACCTTTGCTGTGTCGCAATTATGTAAAACTTTAGCATCGGCTGCTTTTTGCATATCGGCTTTGTAAGCTTTTTCTAATACGTAATAAACAGACTCTGAGTCGTTAATGGCATCAAGCGGTGACTTATATTTTAGTAGCTCGTTAAATAAGTCTGCTGGCGCAAAGTGCAAATCGGCTACCTCACTGCCATAGCCGTTATAGTTAATATAAGTGCCAAATGCTTTAAGTTGTGACTTTTCGAGCTCTGTTAAGCTTAATTTATCGGCTTCGCTATCGGCTTTTGCAAATAAATTATCGCCATAAGCAGCAGTGATAGCCCATAAATGATACTGCTTATCGATAAGGTCGCTCACAATTAAGCTCGTACACATGTTTGCATCTAAATCGATGTGGGCAAATAAGTTTGCATGATTTGGAATATCACCCGCTTTATGATGATCCACATACATAACACGTGCACCTACGCATAGAGCGTCGTGCAATTCTGCCATGTTTTTTTCCATCGAAATATCAAGTACACGTATATTATCACCGGCTTTAGGGGTGATTTTTTTCAACAGCTGAATATCACGTTTAACACCAGTTACTTTCACGCTCTCTGTAGGGTTAGCGAGCTGTAATTGTAACAGTGCGATGATGCCATCTGCATCACCGTTAAAAATATCGTAGTTCATAAAATCTCAAGAATAATAGAAGGTAGAGATTAGAAGTCAGATTACAGATGTTAGAAGTTAGACGTCAGAGATTAGATATCAGATTTTAGACGTCAGGTTTCTGGCTCTAGATTTCTATAATCCCTGCTTCGCGTAAATAACCAATAATTTGTTCAACACTTTGCTCAATGCTTTGCTCTGCTGTTTTTACATGAATCTCTGGTTGCTCTGGTGTATCAAACGCAGAGCTAATACCTGTAAAGTTAGGTATTTCGCCAGCACGGGCTTTTTTGTATAAACCTTTAGGGTCACGGCTTTCGCAAACCTCTAATGGTGTATCGATAAATACTTCTACAAATTCACCCTGGTTCATGATGCTGCGAGCACGAGCACGGTCTTCTTTAAATGGTGAAATAAACGCCGTTGATACAATTAAACCAGCATCAACAAACAGCTTAGCTACTTCGCTAATACGACGAATATTTTCAATACGGTCTTCGTCGCTAAAAGTAAGGCCCTTATTTAAGCCCATGCGTACATTGTCGCCATCAAGCAGATAAGTATGGCAACCTAATTCAAATAATTTAGCCTCAACCGCATTCGCAATAGTCGACTTACCAGAGCCACTTAGTCCTGTATACCAAAGTAATACCGGCTTATGCCCTTTATGTTGTTCTTTTTCAGCACGCGAAACAGTTTGATCGTGCCATACAATGTTCTCGGTCATGGTACCTCTTGGGTTCAGATTTCAGATTTCAGATTTCAGATTTCAGAGTCAAAACGATTCTTTAAACTTGTCAGCATAGCAGCTAACTCTTTTGACTCTGCAATCCAGCTTAAAGCAACTTCACGCTCTATATAACCAACCTCTGAACCAATGTAAATTTGAGTTCTAGCTTCAGCTAAAGAAGCTCTCGCAATATCAATAAAGCGACTCTTTTCTTTAAAGCTGTCTCTACAGACTCCCTCTGCAATATTACTTGGCACTGAAAGGCCTGAACGAGTAAGTTGGCTCCTGAAAGCATAATCATTTAATTGAGAAGTGGTTTTATAAATTTCTGCACTTAATTTAACAGCTCTTTTCCAAACATCTAACTTTTCAAAATTCATCGCAGCTCAGCTCCTTCTGATATCTGACTTCTAATATCTTACCTCTATAAAGTTCGATTTAAAACGTAAAACACAGTGCATTTACTTTAGAATACTGAGAGGTATGTGATAAGGAACGATGGGCAGAACTTTATATTTGTATATTTCACATGCTAATCGTGATGACTTCTTCCACACATCCATTTGTTCAAATTTCATAATTAGTCCCTTCGCCATTAAGTGAAATCCATTCACTACTAAACCTTATCGCAAAATAAACCTAGCGCCTAGAGCCTAAAGACATATTTCTAGCTAACGCCTAGCACCTAGTACCTAACCCCTAGCCCCTATCGCCTATTACCTAGCTCCTAGCAACCTAGCGCCTATCACCTAACCCCTAGCACCTTATACCTAAAACGGAAAAAACACGGGTATCAGGGTCAATACCACTAGGCTGTAGGTGATTGAAATCGGTAGGCCGAACTTTATGAAATCGGTTAGTTTGTAGTTGCCGGCATTGTAAACCATTAGATTGGTTTGGTAGCCGTAAGGGCTAATAAAACTGCCACTCGCAGCAAAGGCGACTGCAAGTACAAATGGCATGTAACTTACGCCTAAGCCTTGAGCTATGGTAAATGCAATGGGGAATGTAAGCGCTGCTGCTGCGTTATTAGTTATTAACTCTGTAAATAATAGAGTAAGTAAAAATACACCAATAAAGGCTATATAAACGCTTTGCCCGGCAAGTAAGCTTTCAACTTGCTCTGCTATTAATTTAGATACACCAGAATTATCTAAGGCTGTAGCTAGCGTTAAAGCGCTCATTACAATAAGCCAAAGCTCTAACGGAAAACGTCGCTTAATTTCATTTAGCGATAAACAACGGCACCCCACCAGTACGGCTAGGTAAAAAATAAAGCTTTTTAATAAGCTAATATCAAAAATTAACGAGCCCGCAATGGTTGTTACAAAGCCCCAAGTAACAATGCGCTCTTTTAAGCCTTTAAGCATGTTGTCGGCTTTTACACCGCTAAGTATAAAAAAGTTTTTAGTTAAGTTAGTACGTTTTGCAAAGTCAGGGCCAACTGCAAGAATCAAAAAGTCGCCGCTTTGTATGGTAATATCACCTAGCTTACCCGAGAGCTTTTCGCCCTCGCGGCGCACTGCAACAACTGCGGCATCAAAGCGTGCACGAAAGCCTGCCGTTTTTAACGTTTTACCCACCACAGCAGCACCTGGTTTAATAACGACTTCGGTTAAGTTATCGCGCAGTAAACCATCTTGCTCTGCAAATAAACTTAAACCTTCAAATTGCTGCAGCACCAATACTTTAGTAACATCGCCCGAAAAAATAAGTTTATCGCCTTCGCGGATCATTTGCGTTGGCGCTACGGGCGAAATTAATCGGTTATCGCGTACTACCTCAACCAAAAATAATGACTCTAAGCTACGTAAGCCATTTTGCTCTACGGTTTTACCTATCAGTGGTGAGCCAATATTTACTTTAGCTTCAACAAAGTAATCACTAGAGGTTTCATCTTTACATACTTTACCTTTTAAACGGTTAATCGTAAGTGCCATAACCAACACACAGGCAGCCACAGCAGCTAGGCCTATAGGTAAAAAGTCAAAAAATTTAAAGCCCTCGGCACCTCGCTCAATCAGCATAGAGTTAACAATTAAGTTAGTTGAGGTGCCAATTAAGGTAAGGGTGCCACCTAAAATAGCCGCATAAGAAAGGGGCAGTAAAAGTTTGGTAGGGGCAATAAGCTTATTGTTTTTTACCGGGCTAATTAAAGTAGCAACCACCGCAGTATTATTTAAAAAACCAGAAGCCACAACTGTTGCCAATAAGGTTCTGATATAAGACTTAACCACAGAGCCATTAAATAAAACATTTGCTAGTTTGCGTAAAAAACTGGTACGTTCAAAAGCAAATGCACACACCACTAATAACAACAAGGTAACTAACCCTGGGTTAACTGCATTATTCAAAAGCTGTTCGGTAGAAACCAAGTTTGTAGCAAAGCAAGCTAAACAAGCAGCTGCAAATACACGCTCAGGAAATTTTTGAAACTTAATTAAGCCTACAATGGTTGTAAAAAATATAACCACTATCAACCATTGCTGTAAAATCATTCAAACATCCTTATTCGTGCTCGTAGCTCGCCAAATCATACCTTCTGCCAAAAAATTAAGGTATTGAAGCCTAATCGTTTTTTCACAAAGTAAACGGCGAGTAAGTTTTGTAAACTAATAAAAAACGCAGTGGCTATCGCAGCGCCAATAGCGCCAAACAACTTAGTGAAAATAGGCACACTGATTAAAACACCAAAACCACTAATGAGTGTGACTAAACGCATATCGCGCTCATGGCCGCTCATCATTAATAAATAACCAACCGAACCTGTCACTACATTAACCGCTTGCCCTAAAACTAAAATCTGTAAAATTAACGCTCCTTGCCTAAACTCTTCACCAAAAAGCCCCATTAAAAACTCAGGAAACAGCAGCATAAATAGCACTATGGGTAATGCACTTAGTACGAGTAATCGCACAGAGAATAGCGCAGTTTTGCGAATCCCATGCTCATCACCTTTGGCATGAAAAGCCGAAAATTTGGGTGCAACAACCAAATTTACCGCCATTAATATAAACGAAGTTAACATAGCAATTCGCTGTGCGACACTAAAAAAAGCTACCTGCTCAGCAATTAAAAAAACACCAATGATTATAGGTGCACTCCACTGTACTGCTTGACTCATTATTATAATGACCCAATTAGGCCTTGCGCTATGCCAAAGTTTTTTAGGGTCTGGCTTTTCGCCATTATTATTTAAGTTGTTAATGCTTAGCCAGTAAAAAAAGCAGGATGAAATACCTAACGATAAGCTGAAATAAAGCGCTGCTGTACTTGCAGAGTCAGCCGAGAATATAATAACTCCCGCACCACAAAGCATAAAATGGGCAATGTTTTGACAAGGGATACTCAAAATAAGTTTATGGCGAGCCTGAAAGCTCATAGCCACTAAAAAGACAATACTCAAGCCAATTATTGCTGGAGCAATTAATTGTAACGTACCTGTTAGCCTTGGTTTATTAAAAGCACTTTCAGCAAGCCAAGGGGCAAGTGTGTAAGTAATAACAGTAAATATAAACGAGACCGGCAGAGCATATTTAAGTGCAAAATTTAATATTGCCTTTACTGTATAGCCATTACCTGAATCTGCAGATGTAAAACGCAATAAGGTATTGTCAAAACCGAGCCTAGCTACTGCAGACAGTAACATAACTAAAGCAAGAGCAAGAAAAAAATAGCCTGACTGCTCAGCTCCCAATTGCCTTGCAATAATTAAATTAAACAAAAATGCCATACCTGCACCTAAAACCCTAATTGAAAGGGCTATAGCAGCGTTTATTGCAGTATGTCGGTGCTCGTTGTCACTAAGTAGTGTTTTGACTTTAGAAAGCATGAGAGGCTCGATTTGATTGCGGTGTAATAAGTGCAAAATGCCGACTAAAATTAGTAAGCATTTTTATTCACAAAGCCTTTAAATATAGTTAAAAACACTATTTTTAAATCAAAGAATAAAGACCAGTTACGAATGTACTCTAGGTCAAACTCTATGCGTTTTTCCATTTTATCTAATGTATCGGTTTCGCCGCGCCAACCGTTAATTTGTGCCCAACCTGTAATACCAGGTTTAACTTTATGGCGTAACATATAACCATCAACCAATTTACGGTATTCTTCGTTATGAGCAACTGCATGAGGCCTTGGGCCAACAATCGACATTTGACCTTGTAGTACATTAATAAACTGCGGTAATTCATCTAAGCTCGTTTTGCGAATAAACTGACCTATTGGTGTAAAGCGCGAATCATTTTTTGTGGCTTGGGTAACTTTAGCGCCGTCTTCCATTACATTCATTGAACGAAACTTCCATACCTTTATCGGTTTACCATCAATGCCATAACGGTTCTGTTTAAAGAACACAGGCCCTTTAGAGGTAAACTTAACGGCAAGGGCTAAACCCAGTAAAACCGGCGATATCATTATTAAAATAAGCGTAGAAAGTACAATATCTTCAATGCGCTTGATGATTGCGTTACTACCATCTAGTGGTGAATCGTAAATACTGATAGTAGGTATACCCATTATGACATCACTGCGAGAGTGCAATAATTGGTAGGTGAAAACATCAGGCACAATGTAAACACTTGCTGTGCTATCAGCTAGTTCTTTAACCAGCCACTTACGTCGCTCATAAGCTTGCGGGGGTAATACAATATAAACACGGTCTACCCCCCCCTCTTTACAATCAGCAACTAGCTGCTCTAAATTACCAATTGTTTGCGCAGCAACTAATTTTTGCTTTGGTGTGGTGTCATCGTAATAGCCACCGAAGACTAAACCAAAGCTAGAATTAGCAATAATATTGTTTGCTAACTGTTGTCCTAAAGTGCCCGCACCGGCAATAACGACCGAACGTGTATTAATACCTTGTGAGCGCAGTGTTCTTAAGAATAAACGCAGCACAACACGATATACACAAAGCGAAATTAAAACAGATATAAACCAATAAAACTGAAGCCCTTCGGGGTTTAAGTATTGCGGAGCTAAAAAATTAACGCTTAAAAATAACAAAGCAGCACTGACAAACCAGTGTGATATAGTCTTTTTAAGCTCCTTGTAAATAGATAAACCACGCCAAGAGATATAAAGTTTGTCGAGCTCACTTGTAAAGTGAAACAAGAAGACTGCAAGTAAAGAGGCTGTTGTATGCTGAAGTAACCAGGGGATTTCTTGTAAAGCTACGGCTACCCATAAACAACCAACGATAATAGTAATATCGAGGATCCGCTGCACGAATGCTATTACTGTCGAATTACTTTGCAAAATACCTTTATGCATTTATGTTTACTTCTCATTTTTATTATTACGAGGGGGTGGTTATAGTTACCATAATTACAATACTACTTGTTCATTATGATAGCCTTCAAAGTATAATCTAACCGTTGGCTATTGCCATTTTTACAACGTTTATTTTTACTAAACAAAAGAGATAGCAGCAAGTATCTTGCTGCTTGTTCGAATAACTATGATGTTTGCACTAAAACCAATGCTTTATTTACAAGCTTTATCGCTTTTTCGCTTGACTCAGCCTCAGCATAGCACCTTAACTCTGGCGCATTGCCAGATGGCCTTAGATGCACAATATCACCAGATACAAGCGAAATACGTAAACCATCAGTTAAGTCTAATTCGTAACTTTCTTCATAGCCTAGTTTTGACAAAAAGCTTTGCGCATTTTGCTGTAACGCAGCAATAATTTGTAAACTTTTCTCTCTTGCAAAGTCTTTAATACGATCACTAGCAGTAAATCGTTGCGGTAGCTTGGCTAGTAGCTCAGAAACATGCTTAGGTTGAGCTAATAAAATCAATGCAGGAAGTAGTGCATCTCTTGTTGGTAGAGCTTTTAGTTGCTTGCCGTTGAATGTTATATCTGAACCTAGTAAGTAACCACCATTCGCTTCAAAGCCTGCTACTGATATGTATTGCTCAGCTAACTCTGCAAATTCAGCAATAACATATGGCGAGCCAATTTTTGTTCTCTTAACTTCTTTAAAGCTCGCTGTTTTTTCAATTGCAGTATTACAACTTACCGGCGTTGCAAGGGCTTCGATATTTAATAACTGACTACAAAGTAAACCAAGTATATCCCCACGTAGCCAATTGCCATTTTCATCAGCAATTAATGGTCGATCACCATCACCGTCAGTTGAAAATATCGCATCAAAATTGTATTTGCTAGACCAATCCAGTGCTCTTTGCTTATCGTCTTCAGATACAGCTTCGGTATCGATCGGTACAAATTCATCACTTCGCCCTAGACTAATAACCTCTGCACCTAATTGCTCAAACAGCACCTTATAGATATCACGCCCAGCACTTGAGTGCTCATAAATACCGACCTTTTTACCTTTAAGGGTATCAGCATTAAAAAGCGAGGTGTAACGCTGTGTGTAAGATTCACAGGCAGAAACATCTAATGGCAATTCATTTAGATGTTCCGGTAACGCTGTGAATATGGCTTTGCTAGTTAAGATTGCCTTTTCATCTGCTTTTGTGATCTCACCATCGGGGCGATAAAATTTTAAACCGTTACGATCAAATGGAATATGACTACCTGTAACCATAATACAAGGCATATTATCTTGCATTGCTTTATAAGCAAGTGCAGGCGTTGGTACTACACCATAATACACAACATTCAATTTATGTTGCTTTAACGCCTCTGCACATGCCTGGGCAATTGCATAACTACTCGGGCGGTTATCAATTGCAATTGCTACTGTATTGAAGGAAAATTCATTTTCAATCGCTGATATAAAGGCTAAAGCAAATGCCGCGTTTACTTCAGGGATAAAATCTTTTACAAGACCTCGTGCACCACTGGTACCAAATGCAATACCACTCTTTGCTATGATTTCAGAGCAAACTAACTGGCTATCCATAAAAAACCTATTTAATTAACTATTCTATAAGCATACAGCTAGCACAAAACAAACTGCACTAGCTGCTTTTATAACGTCTGACTACTAACACCTGATAGCTGATGTCTTTTGTCGTTTATCTGACTTCTGATATCTAAGTTCTAATATCTATCTCTTCGTTTATTTCACTCGACCATAACGGTCTTCAAAACGCACGATATCATCTTCACCTAAGTATGAACCCGATTGCACTTCGATTAATTCTAAGTCAACTTTACCTGGGTTTTCTAAAGCATGAACCGCTGTAATTGGAATATAAACAGACTCATTTTCTGTTACATACTGCTCTGTATCATCAATTTGTACTTTTGCCGTGCCTGATACCACAATCCAATGCTCTGCGCGATGATGGTGCATTTGTACTGATAACTTCGCACCAGGCTTTACAGTAATACGTTTTACTTGAAAGCGCTCACCGTTATCGACTGAGTCATATTTACCCCATGGGCGATACACTTCACGATGGAAAGTCACTTCAGAACGTTCTTCTGCTTTTAGCTGGTTTACAATCGCTTTAACTTCTTGTGATTTATCTTTATGGGCAACTAAAATAGCGTCTTTCGTGTTTACAATCACTAAGTCTTCAACACCGACTGTTGCGACTAGTTTGTCCTCACCAAATACAAGTGTATTTTTTGTATCTACCGCTTTTACATCACCTTTAAAGGCATTGCCATTTTCATCTTGTGACGACACTTCCCAAAGAGCAGCAAAGCCACCCACATCGCTCCAACCAGCATCCATTGGTACAACAACGGCATCTTTTGTGTGTTCCATTACAGCATAGTCAATCGACTCATCAGGGCAGGCCTCAAAAGCCGCTTTATCAACACGAATAAAGTCCATATCACTGTTTTGTACTGCAATAGCTTTTTCGCAAGCTTTGTAGATGTCTGGGCGAAATGCTTTTAATTCTTCTAAATAGCGGCTTGCTTTAAACAAAAACATACCGCTATTCCAGTAGTAATCACCGCTTTCAATATACTGCTTGGCTGTATCTAAGTTCGGCTTTTCAACAAAACTGTTAACAACATAGCCATGCTCTACAGCGTCACCACGTTTAATATAGCCATAACCGGTTTCAGGGCTGTTACCTACAATGCCAAATGTAACTAGTTTACCTTGGCTTGCTAATTCGGCTGCTTTATTCACACTTGCTTGGAATGCTGCCGAATCTTCAATTACATGGTCTGCTGCAAGCACAAGTAATAATGGGTCTTGCTCATTTTCAATGGCTTTAAAGGCAGCCAAAGCAATAGCTGGTGCCGTATTACGCCCTACTGGCTCTAAAAATATACCGCCATGGTCTGCACCTAATTGACGCACTTGCTCTGCTGCAATAAAACGATGTTCTTCATTACAAATTAACATGGCTGGTGAGTGCGCTAAGCCCGTTAAGCGACTTAGCGTATCTTGAAGCATCGTCTGCTCGCCATTTAGTTTTAAAAACTGTTTTGGGTAGTTGCCACGTGATAGTGGCCATAAGCGGGTGCCTGAGCCACCTGCCATGATTACTGGTAAAATCATAAGATTCCCTGTGTTTGTTTTGTTAATGCTTCAAAATACCATTTTGTATGCTTATGAACTGCAGGCGATTTAAGTAATTCATCAAAACCAAACCATTTATAAGCGCCATGCTGTTCGTTTAATGGTAATGCATCAAGTTGTTGCTTTGTAAGCCTTAGAACATAAGCAATTGCGACATAGTGTGTTTTTATTTCATCGTTAAATACACAGTCATCATAAAAATGGTCATAAGGGCCAAGCAGTTCAGCAATTGATAATTCAACTTCAATACCCAGCTCGTTATGCGTTAGCCTTTTAAAAGCATTAGCCAGTGACTCATTTTTTAAAATACGACCACCTGGAACAAACCAAAACCCTTCAGCTGGGCGGTTTAACCTTTGCCCAAGTAACGCTTCATTATTTTCGTTAAGTACAACAAGGTCTATGGATACCAGAGGGGTACTGTCGATGACTGTTTCAAACGTTTTTTGCTCTAAAAACATACTATTTTCTAAAGTTATCTTGGTTAGCTAAAAACCACTCATACGTCTGCGCTAAACCACCTTCAAGGCTTATTTCATAATGCCATCCCAAAGACTTTAATCTAGAAACATCCATAAGCTTTCGTGGCGCTCCATCTGGTTTTGAAGTATCAAACTCAATTACACCTTTAAAACCAACTACTTTAGCTACAGTTTCGACTAACTCACGAATAGTACAATCGACACCTGTACCCACATTAATATGGCTCAGCATATCTTGAGTATTTGAGTTATAAACATCATCACTAAGGTTCATAACATGTATCGAAGCCGCAGCCATATCATCAACGTGTAAAAATTCACGCATAGGCTTACCTGATCCCCAAGCAATAACCTTGTCATCACCAGCTAATTTAGCCTCGTGGAAGCGTCTTAATAATGCAGGTATAACATGTGAGTTTTCTGGATGAAAGTTATCATTTTCACCATATAAATTTGTTGGCATCACTGAGCGATAATTTCGCCCATATTGACGGTTATATGATTCACACATTTTAATGCCGGCAATTTTAGCTATTGCGTATGGTTCATTAGTTGGCTCTAACGTACCTGTTAATAAGGCACTTTCTTGCATTGGTTGCTCAGCTAATTTAGGGTAAATACATGAAGAACCTAAAAACAGTAAGTCATTTACCCCAGCTAAATGAGCACTATGTATGATGTTATTTTGAATCATCAAGTTCTCATATATAAACTCTGCCGGGTAAGTGTTATTAGCAATAATCCCCCCGACTTTAGCCGCAGCTAAATACACTTGATCAATATCATTCGATTCAAAAAAATTAGCAACTGCGGTTTGGTCCAAAAGGTTTAACTCTGAGCGAGAGCGAGTGATAACATTCACTTCTGGTTGCTTTTGTAATTGCCTAACAATAGCACTACCAACCATACCGTTATGGCCAGCGACAAAAATAGTTTTAGCTTGCATTGTTCTTTCCATAATAAAACCCAGCTGTGTGCTGGGTTAATAGATCTATAACCAGAGCCTATAGTTACTCTACAGAAACACTAATGTCATAACCGTGCGACTTTAAAATTGCATGCTGTTTGGCTTTAGCTAGGTCACTTTGCACCATTTCAGCACACATTTCTTCTACAGTAATTTCAGGTACCCAACCTAACTTTTGTTTAGCTTTTGTTGGGTCGCCAAGTAGGGTTTCTACCTCAGCTGGGCGGAAGTAACGAGGATCTACGCGAACAATTACATCACCTACACTTAGTGTTTCAGCATTATCGCCTTCAATAGCAGCGACAGTGGCAACTTCGTTAACACCTTCACCACTAAACTCTAAAGTAATACCGAGCTCTTTAGCCGAAAGTGCTACAAACTCACGTACAGAAATTTGCTTACCGGTTGCAATAACAAAATCTTCAGGTGTTTCTTGTTGAAGCATCATCCACTGCATACGCACATAGTCTTTAGCATGACCCCAGTCTCGTAGTGCATCCATATTACCTAGGTATAAGCATTTTTCTAAACCTTGCGAAATATTAGCTAAGCCACGGGTAATCTTACGTGTAACGAATGTTTCACCACGGCGAGGTGACTCATGGTTAAATAAAATACCGTTACATGCATACATACCATATGATTCACGATAGTTAACTGCTATCCAGTAAGCATACATTTTAGCTACAGCATAAGGTGAGCGTGGGTGAAATGGAGTTGTTTCTTTTTGCGGGATCTCTTGTACTTCGCCATAAAGTTCAGAAGTCGATGCTTGATAAAACTTAGTTTTCTTTTCTAAACCTAAAAAGCGAATCGCCTCTAACAAACGTAATGTGCCAATAGCATCAACATCAGCGGTATATTCAGGGGCTTCAAACGATACAGCAACATGGCTTTGCGCACCTAAGTTATAAACTTCGTCTGGCTGAACTTCTTTTAAAATACGGGTAAGATTTGATGTATCAGTTAAATCACCATAGTGCAAAAAGAACTTAGGGTTATCTTCGTGTATATCTTGATAGATGTGATCTACACGCTCAGTGTTAAAGCTCGATGCACGACGTTTAATACCATGGACTTCGTAGCCTTTTTCTAGCAAAAACTCCGCTAAATATGATCCATCTTGTCCTGTTACACCCGTGATTAAGGCTACCTTAGTCATTATATTTTTCCTTTTACTAACTTTTTCATATCGCTTATAAAGCGTTCAATTATATTATTGATATCTAGATTTTTTTGCGCATAATTACGCGCAATCACATTGGGTTTACTCGTATTATGTGTAAGAACAGTATTTAATCCTGTAATAAAGTCTTTTGTATTTTCAGGTTCAACTATTGTATATATCCCAGGGTTTGCTTGCTCAATTTTTCCAAGCTCAGTAGATGCTTCAGCTGTTACCAGTGCATGGCCACCTGCTGATAATATATTGGTCAGTTTTGAAGGTAAGACTGCATCTGCAGCTCCCTTTTTTTGTACAACCAAATGAACATCCGCCATAGACAACATTGCAGGTACATCTTCCCAGTCTTGCAGTGGCTTAAAATAAACATTCTCTAAATTACTAGCTTTAGCAAGTTCTTTTAAAGTATTAACATAAGCACCAGCCCCAACAAAAATGAACTTTACTTGTTTCTCATATTCAAAGTTTTTAGCGGCCTCTATCACAATTTCTAGGCCTTGCTTTTGGCCTATATTACCCGCATAAAGTACAATTTTGTCTGTTTCTGCAAACCCCCACTCTTTGCGTAAAGCAGAACCATCAGTCTCCGGTGTTACAAAGCTGGTATCAGCCCAATTAGGGAAAAAAAGTAACTTAGACTTATCGACCCCTTTTCGCTCAGCGTTTTCAAGCATACTATGAGAAATGCTAGAGACTACATCAAACTTTTTCATCAGCCAAGACTCAGTACGCTTTACGATGCGTGCAACCCGCCCTTCGTTAACCATGCCGAGGCCAAACATAGCATCGACTTCAAAATCTTGAATATGCATAACGGTTTTTACACCGAATAATTTTGATAATAGCAATGTAGTAGGGGCGCAAAACAAAGTCGGCTGTACTAAAAAAATTACCTCAGGCCTGTTCTTAATGAGCTTAATGAGTAGAGCAATGCTAGAAGATACTGCAAATGAACTTAGATGCAAAAGCCGTTTAAGTGTAGTAACCTTTGAAGGAACATATAGCGGACAGCGAGTTACACTTACACCGTTAACTGACTCGTTTTTATATAAGTAGCTTTTATATTGTGAGTTGACTTTCCATTCAGGGTAATAAGGAGGAGCAACAATTACTGAAACCTCTCCTCCTATGCTATAGAGTTTTTCAGCCATCTCGCCATTATACTTACCGATTCCTGTCAATTCAGGTGAGTAGTTTAAACTCAAAAAAAGAAATCGCATACTTAAGAGCTCATAGTTAGTTTTTCATTTAAGGCATTCAGATACTTGCAGTTTTGATCATATAGCTCAACCAGCTCAGCATCTTGCTTTTGAAGTAAAGAACTAGATTCAGTTATTACCTTAGCGGTCGAAATCAATTTGGTAGAATGGGTTAAATCATTTATTCCACAAAAGTTAGCAAGTTTAATGACCCAGTGCGAAGGTTCTTTAACTAAATGCTCATAAGTCAGTTCAAAATAACTCTCTTCAGGTAAACCCGCTGAAAAATCAATCATTTTAGAAGTAAGTAAGTTCCATTGCTTGTGGCAGATATAATCAATATCTCCCAACTTAGCATCTTCCCTAAAGTTTTTATACTGTGGTCCCCAAAAACTTCTTTTTTTACCAAAAAACTGAAACATTAATTCATTAATAGCTGTTTTAAAATAAAAGGGCTTGTCAACATAAGGTACAGCTTTGAATCTAGTTGCTTGCAATCTTAGCTGCCTGAAAGGAATATCATCACCTAAAGAAGCTCCATTCTTATCATCTTCATATAACCATTTTTTTTTCATACTTTTTACTACAGCTTCAGAGTTTCTATATAAAAAGATAAATTTAGCATTTGGGTAAATTTCTCTAATAAAGTCTAATCTAAGAGCATTGGCTGGGGTTTTTTCTATAAAAACAGAACCATTAATTGAGAAATTTTTTCTAATAAAATCCTTTACATCATCCGTTGCATCGTCTTTGCTGAACTCTTCATGGCCATGCTTTTTCCAGTTTTTGTATCTCCATATGACATTTGGTTCTTCAAAGTAAGTAACACTAGGTGATGAACTAAGTATTTTGCCAAGGAGTGTCGTTCCAGATCTTGGAGCTCCTATTATAAAAATAGAACTTTTAGCTTCCACATAACCTCCATTCATTATTTAGTTTTTTAGCAAGCTCTACAGAAATACTTGACCAAGAAAAATTATCATCAATGTAACTTTTTGCATCACCAGAGACTTCCACAACTTGCTTATAAGTATCAACAACTTCAAATATTTTCTTTGCGAATAGGTCTGGAACTAGATCTTCAGCGTGAACAAATGGCGATAAATTTTCGCACCCAATAAGGCCGACATTAGAGGTAACAACTGGAACTTGAAAGCTTAATGCTTCAAGTAGCTTTAACTTTGAACCACCGCCTAATTTAAAAGGTAGGACAACTATATCTGATTGCTCATAATAATTATCTATAGAATCAACATTTGCATACAATTCTACAGTATCTTCATTAGCTAAAGCTTTAACTGCGTTAGATGGGTTACGACCAACTATTTTTAATGAGAACTTTGGTTCTTTTGCATTTAATAATGGAAGAACATTTTTAACAAACCAAGTTATAGCATCAACATTCATAGTTACGGATAAGGAAGCACAAAACAAAATTGATATATTATCTTTTGTTCCCACCTTTTTAGGCACACTATACCTTTCAACAATTCCATTTGGGGCTGTATACCCTCTAACAGATAGCCTATTATTCAATGAATCAGTATCATTGTCAGAAACATTTATAGTAAAGTTTAATTTCCTAGCTCTTTCCTTATTTTCCCGTAAAAATAAAAATTTATTTAACTTACCATATAATTTATAAACAAGTGATTTTTTCTCAAAAGATTCATACCATAAATAATCATCATTGTGAGTATCAACAACAATATTATCGAAAGTATTTTTTTTAAAATCAAAATGACCTAACATATCAAAAAAATTAACATAAAATGCATCATACTTATTCTTATTGATAGATAGAAAACACTTCAACTCTCTTGAAAAAAATTTACTCGCCCTGTAACTATTAAAAAGAACCACCATCCTAAAAAGCGATGAAAGTCTACTTCTATTTAATTTAAAACTAATCAAATTACATTGTTCGAATGCTTGAGCTCTTTCATAACTATTGCAATTAACATCATCTAAGTAAATAAAGTCAACAGCAATACCCTGCTCCGTGAAAAACTTTGTAACCCCTTTAGATATTTCAAATATTCTAATACGTGCCCCGGAATCATATGTAAAAGGGTTAACGGGAGACAAAATAGCTATTCGTTTATTTTTCAAAACATCCTTCCTTTAGAAAATCCGAATTTAATATATCTAGTTTCTCTAAGCGAGAGTATAACTTCTGCAAACTTGGCTCCATCATTTCAGTAGCGCTGCTATTAAGGAAGGTAGACTTTGTATTATTTCCTTTCCATTTTTCAAATTGCTTCACTCCGACAACTGGAATTTCAAATTCTTCCCTTTTCAATCCAATCCAACTCATAAGGCGTGATAGGCAATCATCTTCAAAACGACATATATTTTCGTATGATACACAACAATATTTACTAGGATCTTTTTTTACATAATGCTCAATCCTATTTATATCTCTTTTCCAATGCCTTTCTAACCTCTTGCCTTTAGCTACAAATATATTACAATCTATATCATGCTTCGCTTGTATACTTTCCCAAGACTTCTTTACGTCATAAAAGTTTCTATAAATAAATATAAACTTAGCATCATTATTCCTTTTTAAAATAATTGGGATACGTCTTATATGTGCAGGAGTTTTTTCCACCCATCCACTTGCCATTTGACGCTTTGCTTCTTCATTTAAACTAAACTCAAAGCTATTATTTTCATTGTATTTTATATCATTATCTCGATAAAAAGTGGAAAAATTACCTCTAGAAAGAGATGCAGGCCTACGAATATATACCTTATCACTAAAAACTGGAGGAAAATCAAACCTATCCAATAGATTATAATACCTTTCAAAATAATAGTGAGATTCAGTAAAGGATATTAAGTTCGAATTCTTAATTAAAATATTTTGAAGAAGTGTAGTACCAGACCTTGGAGTTCCTACAACATAAATATTATGCATTACAAACCTTCTTACCGTAATAAAATAAAATCCCGAGTGATATAGCAATAAGGTACTTATCGAATGACATTGAAGTCAACATAAAGCTGCCATACACAAAATAAATTAATAAAACTTTGAAAAACCCAGGAGTAGCTTTTCTTATAAGAGCTTTAAATGATAGAAAGTATACCAATAGCCAACAAAGAAGCGCTAATTTACCTACTTCATAGACACTAGTCAGCATATAACCATGAGAAGGCAAACCTTCGGATAACTGTTCATCTAAGTATGTATTACCTGTTTGTGGTGGTATAAAACTAGCTTTGAATCCTTGGTACCCATTCCCGAATAAATTAGGGGACACCATTTCGACAAGCAATACTGTAAGCATTTCTTTACGAACAAGGTTTGATGTTTCAGCTCTTTGTGACAGCTCTACGCTTTCCCCCTTGGAGAAAAAGTGGTCTATAGCTTTATAAGAACTAAACAATGATATAAACACTATTATTACTATAAAGAACTCTTTCTTTTGCTTACTTATCTCTTTGTATTTTTCTGCATATAACACAATTAATGCAACAAGTGATAAAGCTGCCATCCCTCTAAAATCCATAGTTAAATTAACTGCACATATAATAAGTAAACTTAAGAACCCAACATTAGAGTATCTAAAAGAAAAAAGAATAAATAGTAACGTTATGCTTTCACCAACCCCATGCCTCCAAAATGAGTAAAAACTTTCAGCTGATAGAAAACTCGTGCTAAATCCAAAAAGCATCTCAGATAAAAGTATTATAAATATAAAGCCAACCGCTTCCTTTACATTCTTATTTAGTAGGACTATGAAGCAATAACAATAAATAAAAATAACACTCACCCTACCAATGTTCTTGAAAACATCTATAAGCAGGACTTGATTAAATAAATCAACAAAAATTTGAACAAAAAGGTAAATTAAAAAAATAGAAACTAACGCAAATATCTCCCTTCGCTTCATAAGTTTAACGTTCAGAAAAACAACAATCACAGGGATGACATCAGCGACTGAAACATCCCCATATAGCTTTAACTGATAAAGCATTAAGTAAAATGCGCTTAGTATATACCATGCAGGTATTTTAAAACTCATACAAATTCTCTAAATTGACTTACAACTCCATTCAGGGTAGTGCTGTCTAATGTAATTATTTAAAGCAATTTCTGCTTCTGTGTAAATACGTGTTTGAAGGTTAGAGCTTAGATATTCTGCGTTAGTATTTGTGATCATACCCGCACCTACCGTCACATTGGTTAAGCGGTCAATAATGATGAATGAGCCAGTACCTATAACTTGTTTGTATTGATCAATCACCACTGGTGCTGATGTTTCGATTGTACAATTAGCAATTTCGTTTAATTGTAATTCGTTAGCATCAATTTGTTCTAGGGTATTTACATCAATACGATGGTTAATACTGCTAATTTTACCAAAAGTATTTTTAGTACCAATTTTCAGCTCGTACTCTTTACCAGGTTGCATAGCAGCGTCGGCCATCCAGACAATTGTTGCTGCAAAGTTTGAGCTAGTTGTTGGTAGTTGTTTTTGGTCTGTGCTTGACTTAACAATGACATCACCGCGCGAAATATCAATTTCGTCTTTTAAAGTAAGTGTTATGGCTTGACCGGCAAAGGCGCTTGGTAAATCCCCATCGGCAGTAACAATGCGCTCTACCGATGATGTTTTACCTGATGGAAATGCTGTAATTTGGTCGCCAACATTAATAATGCCGCTGGCAATGGTGCCGCAAAAACCACGGAAGTCTAAATTAGGGCGGTTAACATACTGTACAGGTAAGCGGAATGTATCTAAGTTTTTATCATCACTAATCGTTACTGTATCGAGCAACTGCATTAATGTGGCACCTGGGTACCAGTCTAGGTTGTTACCTTTATCAACAACATTGTCGCCTTTTAGCGCCGAAATTGGTACAAAGCGCACATCAGGAATATCTAATTGCTCAGCAAAGGCTTTGTAATCAGCTTTAATTTGGCGGTACACATCTTGGCTGTAATCGACTAAGTCCATTTTATTAATGGCTACAATAACGTGCTTAAGGCCAAGTAGTGATGCAATGTAGCTGTGACGCTTAGTTTGGGTTTGTACACCTTTACGGGCATCAATCATCACAATGGCAAGGTCACAGTTAGATGCACCGGTTGCCATATTACGCGTGTATTGCTCGTGCCCTGGGCAGTCAGCAATAATAAACTTACGCTTTTCAGTTGCAAAATAACGGTAAGCTACATCAATGGTAATACCTTGCTCACGCTCTGACTGAAGACCATCGACCAATAACGCTAAATCGAATTCTTCGTCTGTGGTATTGAATTTTTTTGAGTCGTTTTTAATAGCCGCCATGTGATCTTCAAAAATTAATTTTGAGTCATGTAGTAATCGGCCAATTAATGTTGATTTACCATCATCAACATTACCACAAGTTAAAAAGCGCAGTAGGTCTTTATTTTCGTGTTGTTTTAAGTAACCTTCGATATCTGTTTCAAGAAGGTTTGGGGTAATTTGTTCAGTCATTATAAATCCTTTGAAAATGGAAGTTGTTAGTTATCAGAAGTCAGATTTCAGTCGCTTTCGCTTAGAAATAGCCTTCCATTTTCTTTTTCTCCATTGAGCCAGATGAATCGTGATCGATTACACGGCCTTGGCGCTCTGATGTTTTTGTTAGTAACATTTCTTGAATGATTTCTGGGAGCGTTGTGGCGTTAGATTCAACCGCACCTGTTAATGGGTAGCAACCTAGGGTTCTAAAGCGTACCATTTTCTTCATTGGTACTTCGCCTTCTTCAAGTGGCATACGTTCGTCATCAACCATAATTAATGTACCGTCACGCTCAACTACCGGGCGCTCTGCCGCAAGGTAAAGTGGTACAATGTCGATATTTTCTAGGTAGATGTATTGCCAAATATCTAGCTCTGTCCAGTTACTTAGTGGGAATACACGAATACTTTCGCCTTTGTTTACCTTGCCGTTAAAGGTATTCCATAACTCTGGGCGCTGGCTTTTAGGGTCCCAACGGTGGTTTTTATCGCGGAATGAATAAACACGCTCTTTAGCGCGTGATTTTTCTTCGTCGCGGCGTGCACCACCAAACGCAGCATCAAACTGGTATTTGTCTAATGCTTGTTTTAAGCCCTGAGTTTTCATGATGTCGGTATGCTTTGCACTACCATGGGTAAATGGGCCTACGCCGGCATCTACACCTTCTTGGTTAATATGCACCAACAAATCAAAACCTAATTTTTCTGCCATTTTGTCGCGAAACTCGATCATTTCTTTAAATTTCCATGTGGTATCAACATGCATTAAAGGGAACGGTGGTTTAGCAGGGTAAAACGCTTTCATTGTTAAGTGCAGCATTACTGCTGAGTCTTTACCGACAGAGTAAAGCATTACTGGGTTATCGAATTCGGCAGCAACTTCACGAATAATGTGAATAGATTCAGCTTCTAGTTGCTTTAGGTGAGTCATGCGGGCTTGGGAGATTTCCATTTTTACTCCATGAAAGTATGCTAGGTTTCGAAAGAAAGAAGCCGTAGGAGAAGTCAGAAGTTAGATATCAGAGGTTAGACGGTAAATATCAGATGTAAGATATCAGAGGTTAGATATCAGAGGTTAGATATCAAGTTTCAGATATCAGTTTTAGATATCAGATGTCTGTTTTCGGATATCGGTGCTTTGATTTCAGAATTTGGGCTTCAATCACCGAGATTATTTAAAATTTTTTATTCAATTCTAGGGTCTAGGGTCTAGGGTCTAGGGTCTAGGGTCTAGGGTCTAGGTTCTAGGTTCTAGGTTCTAGGTTCTAGGTTCTAGGTTCTAGGTTCTTCAACACGCTTGCGTGGTGACAATTAAGTCAATCAGAACCTAGAACATCTTTAATTACTTATCAGATTTATATTCGTAGTTGTAATAGCCGTAATAGCCGTACGCATTGCTTGCCTTACGTACTACACCATTAAATACTACACCTTTTACGTCTATGCCGTTTTGTTCAAAGCGGTTACGAGTAAGTTCAATTTCACGTAAATGGTTTTGGCCAAAACGCGTTACTAATAACGTACTACCTGCATGAGCGCTTACAATTGCAGGGTCTGTTACCGCTAAAATAGGTGGTGTATCAACAATAATAATGTCGTACTTGCCACTTACCTCTGCAACCATTTTACTAAAGTTGCTATGCATTAATAGTTCTGATGGGTTTGGTGGTATTTGGCCACGGGTGATTACATCTAGCCCTTCAACTTGTGACTTTTTAGTCACTTGTTCAAGATTTAAACGGCCCGATAATAAATCACTTAAACCATCGTCCCATTTCATACCGAACTGAGTTTGTAAATAACCTTTGCGCATATCGGCATCGATAATCAGTACCTTTTTACCGCTTTGTGCAAGTACGGTTGCCAGGTTTACCGAGATAAACGACTTACCCACACCTGGGCTTGGGCCAGATATTGCAATAATGTTATTTTTGGCCTCCATCATTGCAAAATGTAAGCTTGTACGAAGGCTGCGTAGCGCTTCAATAGATAAGTCAGCTGGGTTATCTACTGCAAGTATTGACTTAGGCTTATCTTTAACTTTGCGTGCACGATTAAAACCCGTTAGCTTATCTTGGAAATCTGAATAAGGTACCGATGCATAAACAGGTAAGCCAATGCTTTCGATCTCAGTTGGATCTTCAACGCCGCGGTGCATTGCTTTTTGAATTAGCACTATAGCAACCGCTAAAAAGCCACCAAGCATTGTTGCAACAACCGCGACGAGCGCTTTTTTAGGCTTAACAGGCTCTGTTGTATCTACCGCTGCAGCATCGACCACGCGAACATTACCTACCGTACCAGCACGTACAATATCAAGCTCTTGTGTTTTGCTTAGTAAAAGCATGTAAATTTCGTTACCTACTTCTACGTCGCGGGTTAAGCGTAATAGCTCTTGCTGTGTTTCTGGTAGGTTACCCACTTTAGATGTGAGTTCGTCTTTTTCTGATTTTACAGATTCAATTTGCTTTAAAACGCCTTGGTAGGCAGGGTGCTCACGCTTAAACTTACGGCTTAACTCTAAGCGTTTAAGTTCAAGCTCTTGTAAAGTTGTTTCTAGCTCTACAATTTGCTCAAGCACACCTTGTGTTTCAAGGCTAATGTTTACCGAGTTACGTTGTTTTTGGTAGTCGTTAAAACGTTGCTCAGACTGTTCAAGCTGCCTTTTAACTTCTGGTAATTGTACTTCTAAAAAATCTAATGATTTTTTAGCTTCTGCACTATTACGCTCTACATTACGGCGTACGTATATATCAGCTACTTTATCAAGCACCTTTGCTGCGTGCGCTGCGTTTTTATGCTCATAACCCATCGCTATAATGCCTGAGTCTTTACCTTTTTCGCTGGCACCTATCTCTTCTTGTAATTCGATAATTGTTCTATAGCGATTCTTTTTAATGAGAGTAAACTCAGTACCCGGGCGTGCATTTAAGTCTCGAATTGTTAACTCGTAATAACCAGAAGTTTGCTCTTTGCCTAAAACGCCTTTTAATACAGAGTCACCGTCCGGGTTAAAAAGCTCGTAAGTTTTATTTTCGCCAATTACTAATTCAAACTCTTCGCCTTCAAACGCTTTAGGTACATTAAACCTAAATACATTAATAGTCTCGCCACCCCAAGCATAACTACTCAAGCCTAAAAATGGATCAGCTATGTCACCTTTAGATTCAGCGACAAAGCTGCGATAAACCTTACCACCAATAATTGGGAATAACTTAGGCTCAGCAATAATATTTAGCTTTAAGGTGTCGACCGCTTCACCAATCACCGATCGCGATTTTAACAGCTCGATTTCGGTTACCGCTTCACTGCTACTTTCGAACATACCCGCCATATCATCAAGACCAGGTACAGACGGGCTGCTTTCTTCAACTTGTACAAGTGCTGTTGCTTTATATATTGGTGTACTTAACACCGCAACAGCCACACCAATAATGGCAAATACAGTTGTCACTAATACGATGAACCATTTACGGTCGAGTAATGCGCCTAGTAATGCGAGTAAGTCTATTTCTTGCGATTGCGATTCTTGACTTTTACTTTGATTTTTACTTGCTGCTAATGCAGTGGGCTGAGCATTCATCTACTACCCTTTCCTTATAAATACTTTTGCCAAGCGCTACATGCGCTATCGATTAATGCGTAAACGTGCTCAAAAGCCTCTTGGCTTTGACGGTATGGGTCGGGTATTTCTTTATCACCAACCCATTTACCTAGCAAAAATGTTTTACCACGCGCTTGCGGGTATCGAGCGCACAAGTCATTTATATGACGTTGTTCCATCACTAAAATAACGCTGTGCTGTGCAACAAGGGCTGAGGTTATTTGCCTACCCTGATGCTCGCTCATATCAATACCATGTTGCGTTGCAATTTGCTGTGCTTGTGCATCTGCATGTTTGCCTTCAAGGGCCGTTAAACCTGCTGAAGACACACTAACATTTTTACCTTGTAGTTTACTTTTTAATACATATTCAGCGGTTGGGCTTCGGCAAATGTTGCCGGCACACACAACCAATACAGAATCAAACATACTACTTAACCTCTAGTTTGACCCTGTTACATCATCAATTGCATTAACTGAACTAACTGATGGTAATAATAAGCTAATTACACGATTCCAACGTGCTAATGGTGCTGAAGTTACATACACAATATCGTGCGGTTGCAACTCAAACTGCTCTGCAAGCACTAAGGCTGCAACATTCTTTGCATGTAGTTGGTAAACATCAGCAATAATGCCGTCGGTTTCTAAGTTGCGTTTACGTAATACAAATACGCCATTTGCATCTGCTGTATTTTCGTTTAAACCACCTGCATCACTTAAAGCTTGCGCTAAATTTAAACCATAACGATTAACGCCCACTGTACCAGCGCGTTTTACATCGCCTAACACAAATACCTTTTGCATGTCGTTACGATTAACATGCACAATATCCCCATGTTTTAATAGGCGGTTTTGCGAGATATCGCCATGTGCATAAAAGTCATCTAACTGGATCACTTCTGTTTTATCGCCACGGGTAAAGGTTACGGTGCGCCAATCAGCGGCATCTGTTAAACCGCCTGCTTGGTTTAGTGCATCAATTAGAGTAAGCGGTACTTCGGTTACAGGGAGTACCCCTGGGTTGTTAACCTCACCTGTTACATAGGCTTTTTGGCTTCTAAAGCCAACAATTTTAATATCTACTTGAGGGTCTTCGATTACGCGGCTTAAGCGCTTAACAAGCTCTTTATGAACTTGTTGTACTGTTTTACCAGCTGCTTGAATATCTGGAGCGTAGGCAAAGGTAATGGTGCCGTCGGCTTGTACACGGAAGCCGTCGAACTCAGCAGTACGTTGTACTGCAGCAGGAATTGTTAATTCAGGATGATCCCATACGCCGATCGTGATTACATCGCCAACACCTAATTTGTACTGGTAATCAGAGGTGTCGATGCCATCAAGGCTTGATGGTAATGCTGGTTTCGTTTTACTTTGCTTTTGTTGGTTAATTAGAGAAGAGTCGATGATTTGGATATTAACTTTATCGAGCTCCTTCTCAAGATTATCTATTTGTTCGCCCGATTCGATTCCTTCAAAATGGCTACCGGGGATGATTGTACAGCCAGTCATTGCTAGTAACGCAAATGACGTTACAATTGTTTTACAGCTAAGCGCCATTGTTATTTCCCAAATAATTATTCTTAAAACGTCCAGTTAAAATAAAACCACAACTGTTTATTTTTACGCTGCCTAATTAAAGCATGGCATTACAAGGTTCGCAAGACTGAGTGTTTAGTAAACGCTCACTTGTGACAGGTTTTTGCAAAATAGTTAATGAATACTTCTAGGTTCTAGGTTCTAGGTTCTAGGTTCTAGGTTCTAGGTTCTAGGTTCTAGGTTCTAGGTTCTAGGTTCTAGGTTCTAGGTTCTAGGTTCTAGGTTCTAGGTTCTAGGTTCTAGGTTCTAGGTTCTAGGTTCTAGGTTCTAGGTTCTAGGTTCTTCAAGATTTTAAATCGTTGCTTGTGTGTGTTTGCAAGCGATATCGCGTTATTAATACAAAAGCCTACTTCGTAGGAGGCTTTTAACGCCGAACATTTTCAACAATTCACGGCTAAAGCTGTTCCTACGGGATTGGCGCCAGGCCATCACCGTGCATTCCATTTTGTAGGTTGTAGGCGTGAAATTTATTTCGCGCGAAGTCTTAACAACAGCGCCGTATTTGAGACCCGCCAAGCAAGCGTGACGTCTACGACCTAGGAGGCATTTTAATGCCGAACATTCCTCCTCAATCACGGCTAAAGCCGTTCCTACGGGATTGGCGCCAGGCCATCACCGTACATTCAATTTTGTAGGCGTGAAATTTATTTCGCGCGAATTATTAGCAGTAGCACCGTGTTTGAGACTCTCCAAGCAAGCGTGACGCCTACACCGTGTCTAGCCCTTCGGGCACGCTTCCGCCCCTAGGTTGCAGTTCCTACGTACTGATTTTATTATTATTTTTGTTTTTCACGTGTAAAAGCTTAATGCCTACACCGTAGGAGGCGTTTTAACGCAGAACATTTTTCCTCATTCACGGCTAAAGCCGTTCCTACGGCTTCGGGCACGCTTCCGTTCCAGTTCGTCGCAGAGCTCCTCTCGCTTACGCTTGAAAGCAAAATTATTTGCTTGTCTAGCCCTTCGGGCACGCTTCCGCCCCTAGGTTGCAGTTCCTACGTACTGATTTTATTATTATTTTTGTTTTTTACGTGTTAAATCTTAATTCTTATACCGTAGTAGGCGTATTAACGCCGAACATTTTGAACATGTTCACGGCTAAAAGCATTCCTAAGTTAATGCCGTTTTGAATCGCGACTTATAAACTGATTTCTTTATTATCTACACTTACGGTGACTTGTTTGTTTAATAAATTAACTAACAAAATGCTACGCATGTCACCATCTGACTCTTGGTAAATAGCTTGAACATTTTTAAATGACTCTGTGTTTAGATAAACAACATCACCGGCTTTTGGTAGCGAAGATGTTACCTCACTCATATCACTCATAGATTTGAGTTGAGCAATTAACTGCTCAGGTACGATTTGAAATTTATGACCATAAGCAACAAAACCACTTACTCCACGGGTATTTTTTACCGCAGAAAAGTTACAGTTTTGCGAGTCTAGCTTTATAAATAAATAACTAGGAAAAAGAGGAGATGTACGAATTGATCGGCGACCCTTTACGATTCGCTCGATTTTATGTTCGGGAAAGAATACTTCAAAACCTTGGTTTTGAAGGTTAGTTTGAGCTCTTAGCTCTTGTTTTGATTTACAAAAAAGTAAGTACCAACTTTCCATAGTCACACCTAAAATACTCATTTTCCTTAAAACCAATCCAAAAGGATTGGTTTTTATGAGCCAGCGATTATACGCAGAGAATTTAGGCGTGTCTATTACAAAATTGTTATTACCCCAAGTGAGAACTAATCACTACCAAACAGGTCTCTGGTGTATACTTTTTCTGCAACATCATCGAGCTCAGTTACCATTCTGTTGGCAATAATTACATCTGCAGAAGACTTTAATTCAGCTAGGTCATGGGTCACTTTAGAGTTAAAGAAAGTTTCTTCATGTAATTCCGGTTCATAAACAATTACTTCAACACCCTTAGCCTTAACTCGCTTCATAATACCTTGAATTGCAGATGCTCTAAAGTTGTCTGAACCTGATTTCATTATTAAGCGGTGAATACCTAAAACTTTCGGTTTTCTAGCAAGAATAGATTCTGCAATAAAATCTTTACGAGTTGAATTTGCATCTACGATTGCGCGGATCATGTTATTTGGCACATCCTTGTAGTTAGCTAGTAACTGCTTGGTATCTTTAGGTAAGCAATAGCCTCCATAACCAAAAGAAGGATTATTATAATGACCACCAATACGCGGGTCTAAACTTACCCCTTCGATTATTTGTTTAGAATTCAACCCATGACTTTCTGCGTAGCTGTCAAGCTCGTTAAAGTAGGCTACGCGCATAGCAAGGTAAGTATTTGAGAACAACTTGATTGCTTCTGCTTCTGTTGGATCCGTAAATAAAACTTCAATACCTTCTTTAATAGCCCCTTGTGCTAGTAAATTTGCAAATACTTCGGCACGCTCAGAACGTTCACCCACGATAATACGCGATGGGTGTAAATTGTCGTATAGCGCTTTACCCTCTCTTAAAAACTCTGGAGAGAAAATAATATTTTCTGTATTAAACTTTTGCTTAATGCTTTCGGTAAAGCCAACAGGCACCGTTGACTTAATAACCATTACTGCTGTTGGGTTTATTGTATGTACATCAGCAATAACAGCTTCAACTGACTTGGTATTAAAGTAGTTGGTTTCTGGGTCATAATCGGTAGGCGTAGCGATGATGATAAAATCTGCATTTTGATAAGCTAATTGCTTATCTGTAGTGGCAGTAAAATTCAGTTGCTTATTAGCAAGAAAATCCTCAATTTCTGTATCTGATATTGGCGACTTCCCGGCATTTAGTTGCGCTACTTTTTCTTCAACAATATCTAGAGCTACTACATTGTTATGTTGGGCCAACAACATGGCATTAGATAAACCAACATAACCCGTACCCGCGATTGTAATATTCATATATACCTAGTTAAACTGCTTTATTTTTTACTTTGCATTCTTCAATACAGTTACATTTTCGTTATTTTTAACACTCTCGAGCCAATGGAGGTCACAAATACCATCAGTGGGATTGAAGGCTGTTGGTGCTTCTAACAACAACTTACGAATAGAGTGGTGATCGTTTAAATCACATGACGATTTAAGCTCAAGTAAAACTTGTTCAAGCTCATCCCATGGCATCTTAACTTCGTGTGCACTCATGATTCTTTGGTGATCTGTACCAACAACGTTATCACCAATTAATAGCTCTTCATAAAGCTTTTCGCCAGGTCTTAGGCCTGTACATTGAATTTCAATATCACCATCTGGGTGTTTATTTGACTTCACTTCTAAACCAGAGAGGTGGACCATCTTAGTAGCTAAATCCATTATTTTAACTGGCTCGCCCATATCTAGAACGAAAACATCGCCACCTTTACCCATTGCACCAGCTTGAATAACAAGCTGTGCGGCTTCAGGAATCGTCATAAAGTAACGAGTGATATCTTTATGGGTTAAAGTGATTGGGCCACCTTGTTTTATTTGTTGCCTAAATAGCGGAACAACAGAGCCTGATGACCCCAGGACATTACCAAAACGCACCATAGTAAAACGCGTAGTTTTTTGCGTATCTGATAATGCTTGAAGCACTAATTCAGCCATGCGCTTAGTAGTACCCATCACATTGGTAGGTCGAACCGCTTTATCGGTTGAAATAAGTACAAAAGTCTCAACCTTGTTTTCTATCGCAGCACGGGCAATGTTACTGGTACCAAAGATGTTATTTTTAACACCTTCTATAACATTGTGCTCAACCAAAGGAACATGCTTGTAAGCCGCTGCATGATAGATAGTTTGCACTTTAAATGACGAAAGTGTCATTGAGATGAGTTTAAAGTTTTGAATAGAGCCAAGAATTGGCACTATTTCAATATTTAAGGAGTTTTGAAAAACGTAGTCTTTTAGTTCTTTTTCAATTGCATATAAGCCATATTCAGAAAGCTCAAATAAGACTAACTTGGCCGGTGAGTTTTTAACAATTTGTCGACAAAGCTCTGAGCCAATAGATCCTCCAGCTCCAGATACCAAAACAACCTTATCTTGAATATTAGCAGACATTAATTCGGAGTTTGGCTCTACTGGGTCACGTCCTAAAAGATCTTCAACACCAACCTCTTTGACTTGCTCTAAGCTTGTATTACCAGCAACAATATCTGCCATACCAGGGATTGTCATAACCTGTAATTTAAAAGACTCTATTTTATTTAGAATTTCTTTTCTGCGACTTCCCCCTGCACTTGGAAGAGCTAATAAAATTTTACTTGCAGATTTACTATTTGCCACTGAGGGAATGTCATCAGGATGAAAAACATTAATACCTTGGATAAAGGTATTTTGCTTTTTAAGATCATCATCAATGAATGCAACTGGGGCATACTCCGGCCCATTGGCAAGAGCTGTGGCTAATTGACGACCTGCAGAACCAGCGCCATAAATAATTACATTCTCTTTTCTGCGCATTATCAGTTTACCGACAATTGCACGGACAGTTAACCGACTGCCACCAATAAACAATAAAGAGATACACGCGTAAATAACAGGAACAGTTCTTGGTACCTGAACGCCTAAAAAGAATGAGCTAGCAACAAAGTAAATTGTTGATAAAATTACACCAGCAAGAATTGCCCATAGAGCTTGTGAGTTTATGTACCTAAGCACAGCACGGTAAAGGCCTAACTTTATGAAACTAAGAAGGCTTAATGGAGTTATGGCAAAAACCAACCACCAATTTTTTACTTCGTGGAATTCATCAAAGTTATCTAAACGCAAGATAAAGGCCAGCCAAAAAGCAGTAAATATAAATACTGTATCAATAGCCACAGACAAAATACGTTTTTGGCTTCTTGGTAATTTCACAAGGTAATTAAGTAACAATCGAGGGCCCTTCCTGAGCTAAGTGTTCACATCTGTGCCGATTTTACTACAGCAACAACATTCATAACAATGAAAATAATTTAACCTTAAACGACTGCGAACTCTTTATTAGTTTGTAATAATGAGTGTAAATTTGTTACCAAGTCATTTACTTTACTCTATCACCACTACCACTGCCTGTTACTGTCATAAGTATTAGCTTGAAATACAGTTTTATATTCAATGTATCAATCATTTGCTTATCAACCTCAGCTAACTTAGCTGGCGTTGACATGTCTATTTCGTTTACTTGTGCTAAACCAGTAATTCCTGGTCGCACATCAAATACGTTTAATTTACTTCTTTCTAAGGTTAGCTCTTCTTGGTTAAATAGCCCAGGTCTTGGACCTACTAAGCTCATTTCTCCTTTAAGCACATTCCATAATTGCGGAATTTCATCTAATTTCGTCTTACGTAAGAACGACCCAAAAGGAGTTATTGAAGCAGAGCTTGCTAGATGACTTGCAACTGATGCAGTATCAACCTTCATTGTTCTAAACTTTACCAAAATGAATGGCTTTTGATTACGTCCAACCCGCTCTTGTCTAAAGACTGGAGAGCCTGTATCAAATAAACCAATAATGAAAAGTATAATCAAGAAAGGAAAAGCAAATACCAATCCGAACAAAGCAATGAAAAAATCTAAAATACGTAACATTAACGTCTACCCATATTTATTTCTGTTAAAAGTTTGTCTGCTTTCGAAGAGTCGACCACAAAGTTATCAAGCAGGACATTTTCACGTTCTTTTTGCCCTAGAGCTCTTAAACCCAAACGCAGCAATACCTCAGGAAAGTAAAAGTGCCTAATATTTACTTTTTGACTACCTGCAAGATAATTCAGTACTTGTTGAAGTGATAAAGCTTTTTCATCAGCTAATAGGTAAGTCTCACCATTTGCTATATCGGTCATTAAGCAAAGTTTGGTGAAACGAAGTAATTTATCTACTGATAAGTACGAACGCTGATTGCTAATTGCTTTGAAAGGAAAAGCATGAACCTTAGAGACCAGTTTAGCTAAAGTTCTTATGTTCCCAGGTGCATCATGGCTCAAAACAAGTGTAGGGCGAATTATAATGTAATCAATGCCTGAATCGGAACAAAAAGTTTTTACTAAGTCTTCTGCGGTGATTCTCGTTTGAAGCTGTGGCTCCCCTTCAATTAACGAAGAGTTTTCATTAACATCTAAATTAGCGAATTTACCGTGCACATATGCCGTACTAAAGTAAATAAACTTTTTTATTTGATTGTTTTTACACGCTACTAATAAATCTTTTAGAGCACTAATATTTGTTTGCTCAAGCTCTTGAATAGCCGGTGTATGTTTATGAGCAAACGATGCCAAATGAATAACTTGAGTGCACCCTTTTAGCGCACAATCCCACTGTGCAAATTCAGATAAGTCACCAGTTACTATAGATTTGACTGCGGCTTGAGTAGTAATTTCGCTCTCTCTTTGTGTTATCGAGATAGAGAAATCTTTTGCTAAAAAATCAACAAGCTTTTTACCAATAAAGCCGTTTCCACCTGTAATTAAGACTCCCATATTAACTCCTAAAAGAATCTATTCTTAAGTCTTAAACTCGGTGCTTCAACTAGTTTCCACGAAACTGTAGAAACAACAAAGATCGTCGTAAATAGCACTAAGTAAGATGAAACCGTATTAAACTCAAAACCATTTGCTATAAATAACTGAATGATCGGGAAATGAAAGATATATACACCGTATGAAATATCGCCTAACTTTTTAAATGAAAGTACATTAGGCAATGAAATAAATACCAATGTAATGAAAACAGCAATTACAAATGGCTGTAAGTAATAGAAATTGAGCCACATCAAAAGAACTGATGCAATTAACAAGGCTGAAAATTGTCTTTTCAATATATCAAAGTATTTAAAGCAAAATATACCTGAAACAAAATACATCATTTGCCCTGGCAGTTGTGATGCCAGTGTTTCAGCCATTGGAATAGTATCTTTATGCAATAAGATAAAATCTTTATAAATGAATGATAATACATAGATTACCAACATATATAAGTAACTATATTTACGCTCTAACAGCATGTAAATAATAGGAACCATGCAATAAAACATAACTTCTATTTTTAGAGTCCATAATGAACCATTAATAAAGGGCTCTGGGTTCGTTGAAAATACACCATCAATAGTAGGTGCTAAGAAATTCAGAAAAACCGCATTAGCTATAAAGTACTTAATTTCAGATGCATAGTTCCCAACCGAACTCCCGTCCCCGACCAGAAAATATAAACAGCTAGAAAACAAAATTAACAAAATATATGCAGGGTAAAGGCGAAGAAAACGTCCCCAAAAATAATTAATGAGCGTTTTTCTTCTGTCGTAACTCATATAAATCAAAAAGCCACTAACAATGAAGAAAGTAGACACAGCACTACCAGATAACCAATGTAGTGATTCACTAACTGACTCCGTCAGGGGGGTTTTAGCTAAAAAAGCTAAGTGTAAAAACACGACCGCCGTGGCAAGTACCAATCTTAAAAAGTCTAGATTATTGCTTTTATAAACATACTTCATTTATGTACTACCTCAAAAGCGCCATGTAAGTTTCAAACCATGACTCTGAATCAGGAAATAACTGCGCTCTTGTGTGTGAGGCTAGCCGCGTATCGTTATACGTTTCAAGATCAAATAACTTACTTATTTGATTTACGCAATCATGCACATCATCTTCTTTGTAAATCACACCCGCTTGATCTAAAACTGAATGAGCATAATCAAGGTCTGGGGCAATAACTGGAAGATCGTAAAACATAGCCTCTATTAAAGGGTTACCGAAGGTTTCAGATTTTGAAGGAAAAATAGCCGCAAATGCAAAGTCTTGATAATATTGTTTAAGATCTGCCTGAGGTAACTCCCCTAGGTTATTGATCGGTAGTTGTTGTTCTTTTATAGCAGCTATAAATTCTGCAGCTTCAGCTATTGATTCATCAACCGTAATATTAATAACAACAGGTAATTCCTTTTCTTTTATTTCAGTAGCAAGCTTCAATAAAAATGCATGATTTTTATGTGCATAAAAGCGACTAACATAAAGTAGCTCTTTTACTTTAGGTAACTCTTGCTTAGCTTGAAAATTTGCAATGCTCTCTCTTTTGAAGTTATCGCTAATTGGGTTAAAAATAATTTCAGAATCAATTGTCACTTTTTCATTGAGCAATTTTTGCATGTAGCTACTTTGAACAACAACTGTGTCTACAGCTTTAACTGTTTTACCAAAAAGGTAACGCTTAATTTTCTCTGCAATTTTTGCAACTCCACCCAAATTACCATACAAACGATCATCAACGATATATGGATGATGAAGTAGGACTACTTTTTTCTGATTACTTTTAATACCAAATAAAAAATTTCCGAAAGCAAGAATTGCTTTAGGCTCATATTGTTTTACTAATGAATTCATCAGTGAAAAGTTGACTTTAAACACATTCAATAAGGCCTTAATACTGCCAGGTACTACGTCAACAACTACAAATTTGCAATTTTCTGTCTCTGAGTATGTTAGATACTCAGGCAAGTTTGGCACAATAAACACGAACTTTTCGCCGCTTTGTAATGCATTACGGATAAAATTATTAGCAATATTTTTGGGGCCTGCAGCAATCTGATTTGAAAAGTTAACGAGATACATTTTTCTTGCCCTCAAATAAGTAAATAAACAAAGTGAATAACATTAATAAAACGAATATGGTTAATGTATTAAAAATAAAAGCGTTTGAAATACCAAACCCTGTCAACATCATGAAGGCATAAAAAGAAACCCACAAAGGAGCAAACTTTGAACTGATCATTACCTGATAGAAGTATTTTAAAATCATACCTGTCAAAATTGCATACAAAATAACTCCAACAGGACCAAAGTGTACATAACCTGCAGTTACACGACTTAGAGGCCAACCTACAGGGATCATGTACTTAAATGGTGAATTAATTGCAACATTATTTCCCTGTGCGAAATTATAGATATAAACACCTTCATCTAGTGGTGGTTTAGCCTCATAAAATGAGCTTGGAATAAACCCTGTAAAGAAGTCCATAAATGTACTACCGAACCAAAGCTTATTTATAGAGTCAAAATATGGAAAGATAAATAGCGAAATATCAATATCACTGAATCGCTTAAATAACTCGCCCATATATGGCAAGGCGTCAGGTATTAAAGAGCCTGGATCTGACATATAGTAATCTAATGCTCCATCAACCCTTAAAATAGGTGCAAGAGAAGCAAAGAAAACTAAAAAGAATAATAAGAGTAAGTTTTTAACAGAAAATACATTTACATTTTTAATTTTATAGTTCCACATTAGAACTAAGAAAACTAAAAGTAGTAGTGGATTTTTTCTTTCACCGTAAGATGCCAACATGGCAAAGAAAAACACTGATATAAAAAATAGAAAAAGGTAATTTTTAAGCTTAATTTTTTTCAGTGACAAGTAAGTTATGTAGTAGCCTATAGAGAGCATCGCAGATATAAAAAAGATGTTCCTATACATTGCAGTACCTTGAACTACCAAGGTTTTATTATCCATATTACTTATCAGAAAGAAGAAACCGCCTACTTTATGAAGGAACAAAGCAAACATTAGTATAGTGAGGGCAATAAAGAAGTAGCTCGCATATTTAAATTTTACTACTTTCATGCCTACACCAATACTTGATACGCCAAAAAGTTTGCCCTTAGGTTCAAAAAAAGCCATGGTAAAAATACAAACAATTGCAAATATTAGCTTGTACATAACATGCTGAAAAAAGGCAAAACTAAAGTCATCTAAGTGATAGATAACTTTTGGATGAAGCTCTTGCGGATTATGGGCTATAAAATATAGATATGGCACTTCGGCCATAGAAAACAAAATGAAAAAGGGAATTACATGGAAAAAGTCTTTCTTCCCCTTTTTCAAATAAAGAAGTAACAGTAATAGGACAATAAAATAAAAGGTTATAAATGCATCAATCATTGTATTGTTTTATTCTTTTTGCAGGTACACCACCAAAGATACATTGCTTTTCTGTAATTGACTTAGATACAACCGCAGCACTCGCAACGATCGTTTTTTCAGCGATACTTTCAGCAGTTTCTAATAAAATTGCACGTGTACCTAACCAGCAATTTGCTGCAATTTCCTTTTCTATACCAACAGGCTTACTTTTAGGGTCGTAGCCATGGCTGTGGCTGTAAATAACAACCCCTTCTGATAACAAAGTGTTATTTCCAATCGTTAATCTACCAGTGTGATCTAAATGGCAATTTCGGCATATATGTACTTTATCTTCGATAATGCATTCACCGGTGTTGTTCTCAGATACAAGCAATGTTCCTTTTCCAATGAAAACCCCATTGCCTATGGTTACAAGTTTGGGTGACTCAATTCTAGCACCAAACTCGATACGAACATTCTTACCTACTTTTTTACATACTGCCTTATAAAATAGAGTATTTAAAATATCGAAAAAGACTTTTAGAAAACGCAAAGGAATTCGTACACAGAAAAGTAGTAAGCCACTGTCTTGGTAAAGTTTCATAATACGATTAATCATTAGATAAGCCTATTTGCGAAAATATATATAAATAAACAACACATGAAGTTAGATAATAAACACTAAACGAAATAGCTAAGCTCTCTGCACTTGCAGTTACAGCCAAAATATATATGCCCATTACTACCGCAGAAGTCAAAGCAACGTAAAAAAGTTGATATGTTTTATTCATAACTACCATTACTCGGTTGAATGCTAAAGCAATAGAATAGAATAAACAGATTAAAGTTACTTCTAAAAATAGATTCGAGGTATATTGCTCACCATATAAAAGTAAGAAATAATCGTAAAGAAAATAACCTATAGCAATGAAGAGAAGGCAAGATAAAAACATATAACGCAAAGCGTAGACAAGAAGTTGTTTTACATTGCTACCCGATTCATGGAGCTTCGTTAAGTTTCGTAAAACAATATTACAGATGATATTTAAAAGGATTGAACAAATCATAAACATCTGAAATGAAACATCGAATTCAGCAAGTGCTACAAAGCCATTTTCACTGTTAGCAGTTATATACCTTACAAACCAAAAGATAAAAGCATTAATTGCTGAACCTAAAATTACTGGCTTTATCGTATTGAATACACCTTTAGTTTTCTGAAAAAGCACATCGTATTTAATATTTTTTAAAACATGCATGTGATTTATCAAGACATTACATGCTTTGATTGCTAAATCTGTAAACTGATAAATAAGCATATAAAATAAAGCTATTTCAACAGTAATATCTTCATATGTATTGAAAATAAAAGCGGCCGATAAAACGATGCTAATTACTGTTGAGAAGAAAATGACTTTATAGATGCCTTTCCCTATGTACACCGAGGTCGCATAGCCATTCAACAGAGTTAGTGAGATCAATATTACTACTGTCAAAACTATTTGAAGTGTCAAAAAATCAAAAGAAGATAAACTTCCTAAAAATGAACTGCTTGACCATAATAATAAGCATAAGGTTGAGACAATTAATGCTGTAAATGCATAGAAAACACCATACGCAAGCACTGATACTCTACTAAAGTTCTCTTTAGAGCTTTCTTTAACAGCGAAAGGGTTTACTGCTGAGCTAAATGTAGTCTCAAATAAGTTAATTGTACTTCGCAAAAACACAAAAGTTCCATAAACATCTTTTGATGTGTAACGAGCAATTAAAATATTAAGAATTAATATAAAGCCTTTCGCTATTAAAGTACTAAGCATTAATAAAAATGCACTAGAAAAGAGTTTTTTTAGCATTGAATTAAACGCTCAACCCAGTTTTCTATAGAGTAACTTTCATAAACTTCATTACTAACTGGAACATATGGTGAAGTTAGAAATTGTGCTAGATCTTGCTCGTTCTGCTCGCCAATTACAAAAACATTTTCAGCTTTATAAAAAGGCTCTTCCATTACTAATTTATTGTTAGTAATTAGCTTTTTGTTTATTCCTAAGGTCTCAATGGTTCTCATTGTTAAGCCTGTTTGATCAGGGTGGCCATAATCAATAATGACCTCAGAATCACACATCACACGAGAAACATCTTGAGCACTCAGCTTATCGAACGAAACCTCTTCTATTGGTACCTTACGAAAGGACTTGTTAATAACTTTTAGTACTTTAAAGACGGGTTTGCTAGGGTAATAAAAAAATGTGAAAGCAGGTTTATTAAGATTCTTTTCAACCAAAGAAGCCATCCCTAATACATCACTAAAGCGATTAGAGTGTAATGTTCCAACAAAAGCAGCTGAGTATTTATTATCTGAGACTGAATTTACCTTTCGGCTATATTCTTTGCTATAGAAAAGCGGTAAATACTCAAGGTGTTCTATATTTTGACAATCAACCCTATCAAATGATTTTATTGCATCAAAATACTGAAACTTCCCTTTAGCACCTTTCACATTAGACAATGAGTCCCATGAGTAGTACACAAACTTTGCTTTGCTAAAGGTCTGCTTCATTTTATCAAGCAAAAACTCTGAAAGGCCTTCACCTTTAATGACAACAATCAACTCATAGTCGCCTTGCCAGTCAATCTCATTTATAAAGTACTTTGCTGTTAACTTACTTGTGAGGCTTGGCATTAACCTTGACTTTACTCGATCAAAGTTACTCTTTACATAAATGTGGTTAATCCAGTCTACAGAATGACCTTTTGACTCCATCACATTTATAATTTTTGTGTAATAGCCAAACGTATCTGGACTAAAGAGTAAAACTTTCATGCTTGTTGTAAAGTTCCGTAAATGAGTTAATCATTGATTCGAGATCGTCTTCAATTGTAGCCGGGCTAAAGTCAATCACACTTTGCAGCTTGCTAATATCAACTTCAGAAAAGGCTTCATTAACATTACTTTCAAACCAATTTACTTTACAGCCTGTTTTATCAGTCAATACTTTTGCAATTGTATCTGCACGAGTGTTTCTTCCTGAAGCAATGTTAAATATTTCATTACTTTGAATGTCAGCTTTGGCTAACTTGTAGATTGCACTAGCTACATCAACTACTGAAACATAGTCTTTTTGATAGTCCTCGCGGATATACATATTTACTTCTTTTTTAGCGATCGAATCTCTAACTATTGAAGGTAAAAATAGAGGGCTGTTTACCGCTAATCCATAAACGTTACTTGGTCGAACTATGATTGCTTTATCTACTAGGTTTAATACTAAATTCTCAGCCGTAAGCTTTGTTAAGTTAAATAGCGCTCTGTTATCTTTAGCACAAACAGTGAGGTCAGCACTTTCACAACTTGCTTGCTGATTCATGTAAACACGCGTAGATGAAATATAAATAAACCTATCAAACTGGCTACTTTCAAGCATTTTTACTAGGTAACTGACGTTTGAATCGAGTACTTTCATTGGATTATTAGCGCAGTCTCCATGGCCTGCAGCATAAATCACTGTGCCTAATGCTTTAGTGAAAACACCCTCATCTAGCTTTTCTGGTACATAGACTTGCTCACCAGCCTCTCTAAGCTGCTTTACAATCTCACTACCTATGAAGCCTTTACCACCAATAACTGTGTAAATCATGCGCTGCCAAGCCTCTCACGTTGATAATTACCAGACTGGACATTTTGACACCATTGTGAGTTTGCTAAATACCATTTAATTGTTTTTAAAATACCTGACTCAAATGTTTCAAGTGGCTGCCAACCTAGCTCTTTGTTTATTTTTGAGGCATCAATTGCATATCTTAAATCATGGCCGGGCCTGTCTTGTACAAATGTAATTAACTCTTTAAAGTCATCTAAGCCAGCAGGCTTTTCTGCAATTAGATCATTCAGATGGTTACAAATTGTTGTGACTACCTCAATATTTTGTTTTTCATTGAAGCCACCAATATTGTATGTTTCGCCTAGTTTTCCCTCAGATACAACTTTATAAAGTGCTCTTGCATGGTCTTCAACAAATAACCAATCTCTTACTTGCTTACCATCGCCATATACAGGTAGTTTTTTACCCTCTAAAGCATTAAGAATAATTAGCGGGATCAATTTTTCCGGAAAATGATATGGACCATAATTATTTGAGCAGTTTGTTAGCACTACTGGTAGTTGGAAAGTTCTGTTCCATGCTCGAACAAGATGATCGGATGCAGCTTTAGACGCAGAGTAAGGTGAACTAGGCTCATAAGGCGTTTTTTCAGTGAAAAGACCCGTTTCACCTAAATCGCCGTATACTTCATCTGTTGAAATGTGGTGAAAGCGGAATACTGTTTTCTTTTCATCATTTAGAGAAGCATAGTAAGTTCTGGCAGCCTCGAGTAGCTCGTAGGTTCCAACAACATTTGTCTGAATAAATTCACCTGGTCCATCAATAGAGCGATCCACATGGCTTTCCGCGGCTAAATGCATGATAAAGTCAGGTTGAAACTTGGCAAACGTAGCGCTAACTATTTCTCGATCACAAATGTCACCTTTTACAAAATGATATCTTTCATTTTGTTCTACAGATGCTAATGACTCTAAATTACCTGCATACGTTAGCTTATCGAAGTTAACTACTGTATGTTCAGTTTCATTTATTAAGAAGCGAACTAATGCTGAACCAATAAAACCAGCTCCGCCGGTTACAAAAATTGTTTTACTCATAAATTACTCGATTAGAAGGTAGGAGCATCTGCTAGCATTAAACCAGCTTCATCTTTAGGTGATAATAATGGCTGCATACCATTTACAAGAGGCCATTGAATCGCAAGAGTAGGATCATCCCAAGAAATGCTTTGTTCAAATTCAGGTGCATAATAATTTGTGCACTTATAAACAAATTCAGCAGATTCAGTTGTTACATAAAAGCCATGTGCAAACCCTTCTGGCACCCAAAGCTGTCTTTTATTGTCACTATTTAATAAGACACCAACATGCTTTCCAAAAGTCGGGCTATCTTTTCGAATATCAACAGCAACATCATAAACTTCTCCGGCAATCACGCGCACTAATTTCCCTTGCGTTTGCTGCGTTTGATAATGCAGACCTCTTAAAATACCTTGGCCAGATTTACTGTGATTGTCTTGCACAAAAGTTACATCTGCAACATGCTCTCGGAACCAGTCTTCACGAAACGTTTCTAAGAAAAAACCTCGCTCATCACCAAATACTTTAGGTTCTAAAATTTTTACATCAGGGATATCTGTATCAATTATATTCATGAGAAAACTCTTCTTGAAAGTAGGCTCAACAAATACTCACCGTAACCACTTTTGACTAATGGAGCAGCTAATTGCTGTAACTGTTGCTCATTGATATATCCCATTCGAAAAGCGACTTCTTCAGGACAATTTACTTTTAATCCCTGTCTTTTTTCTATAGTTTCGATAAATTGCGCTGCTTGTAGCAGGCTGTCATGGGTGCCGGTGTCTAACCAGGCCGTTCCGCGGCCCATAATTTCAACATTTAAAGAGTTAGTCTCCAAATATTGCTCGATAACATCGGTTATTTCTAGCTCACCTCTAGGTGAAGGTTCAACATTCTTTGCATACTCAACAACTTTATTATCAAAGAAATATAAACCTGGGACAGCATAGTTTGATTTTGGCGCTTCTGGCTTTTCTTCTATAGAAATCGCTTTGCCACTCTCATCAAACTCAACAACACCATATGAACATGGATTTGCTACATGATAGCCAAAAACCGTTGCTCCAGACTCCCTAGAAGCAGCTAGCTGCAGTGACTTAACAAGGTCGTGGCCATAGAAAAGGTTATCACCTAAGATCAATGCAACATTGCTATTTCCAATAAACTCTTCACCCAACAAAAAAGCCTGAGCTAGGCCATCTGGCGACGGTTGAGTTTTGTACTCAATATTGATGCCCCAATCTTTGCCATCACCTAGTAGTTCTTTAAAGCGGTCTAATTCTGCTGGCGTTGTTATGACTAGAATATCTTTTATGCCAGCATTCATTAAGGTAGCGATTGGATAATAAACCATCGGCTTATCATATACGGGCATAAGTTGTTTACTTACGACTTTCGTTAATGGGTAAAGGCGAGTACCGCTACCACCCGCTAAAATAATACCTTTAGTCATATAACTTCCATAATATTAATACCTGAATTTCAGGCTTAACTTTAAAAAATGATATAGAGTGAGTTTCAAAATAGCGCTTAGTTATCAAGCACTTTCTTGCTCTCTAAAATAGTTCTTTCCTAAAACAATCAGAATGCCAATTAAAATCCCAAATAAGGCCCCTACAACACATATAAGCGCTCTTTTTGGACTTACTCTTTCTTCAGGAACTAATGCTGGATCGATAGTTTTGAAAACATACTCATCTCGAACTTCAGCGAACATAATTGTTTTAGCTTGTTCCTCAATAAGCTTAAAAAGTACAGTTTTAATATCTGCAACTTTTGTATTTTCAATTTGTTGCTTTAAAAACTCAGTGCTTTTAATTGCCTCGGCTACATCTCGCTCTTTCATCTCTTTGTTAATATCTTCGATGAGCCAAATTACCCATTGTTGGGCTATGTAGGGCGAAATATGTTCCACAGAAATTGTAATCATACCAGTGTCTTTTGAAGAATTTACGTAGACAATCTCTTTAAACTCTCTATAAGCTTCTTGTAGTGATGGCTTTGGCTTAAATGGAGGGTTAACATCTCTGACCCAAGTATTTGTTTTGGCATCATAGATATCTTCATCGTAGGATATAGTATTGGCTTCGTATGACCAGCTTTTAGCAGCCATTAAATCTAGCAAAATATTATGTCGCTCAATGAACTCACTTGTAAATTTTCTAGATTTTAATACTTCAATTGCTAATGCTGACTTATCAGAAGAACCTGCTCCTAAATCAATTCCAGCCATACTAGCTAGACCACCAAATTGACCTGCTAATGCAGCTAACCCCCCTTCTCCTTGACCACTATCAGCAGGAGAAAGCAGTGCTTCTGATTTATAAATATTTGGAAGGCTAAGCGCTAAAGCAACAGATAAACATGTAAAAATGACGGCTACTATTGCAATTGTTAACTTGCCTTTCCAAATAGTTAAGAAAAAGCCTTTAAGATCTACGCCTTCATCTTCAGCATACATACTTTGTTGAATATTCTGTGAATCCACACTTCTTTCCATTGGTAAGTTATCTCATTTATTTAAAGTTACTAAAATTAAATGCCCGGTAACTATTAAATTAAATACTGCTAATAGCGGCTACTGCTACACCCAACTGATATACGATTTGTGTTGCTGTACTCCACAAGGTTAAGTTATCCATGTAATCTGAATTCAGAGGTACAACAATGGTATCACCCGCTTCAAGTGTGTTTGTGTCATTTACAGCAAACCAACTACCAGTAGATGGAATTTTCACAGAGCCGTTTGCTTTGATGATATAAATACGCTCATCAGCTGCGCGCTCTTTTAAGCCGCCACTAAGGTCAATGTAATCGTCAACTGTGATACCTTGTTTGAATAAATGCGAGGTTGCATAATTAACTTCACCTATAACACTAATTGAATCACGCTTACTTGGTACATATAAGGCATCACCATCTTGTAAAACGAGCTTTTGCTTATCTTCAACAATTAATGGTAAATCAATGACTAGTCGACCTACAGCCTCAACACTTGAGAGATCATTTAACAGCTTATTCATTTCATCATAAGACAGAGTACTGCTACTTACTGAGTTTTCGAAACTTTTTGACGCAATATCACGGCGCAAATCTTCAGAAAGTTTTGCAAGTTGCTGTTGCTCTTGTTTGCGAATTGCTTCACGAGTGAAGATAGCAGCATTAGGCGCGGCAAATTCAGAAAAACCACCTGCACGTTCAAGTAAATTGCTTAATGTTTCGCCACGACGAATTGTGTAAACGCCAGGGAATTTAACTTCCCCTCTTAATTGAACTTTCACATTCTCTTGCCAGTTAGGGATAGAAAAAATATTTATACTATCTTTACTTCGTAATGCGATATTTTCACCATTATTACCTAGCATTGCTGCTTGCAGGTTAAATTTAATGTGTTTAACCTTTGACGCATCACCATTCATTATGCGAGTGATCTCAGCTTGCTCTGTGTAAGCAGATTCAAGTAAACCACCTGCAGCAGCTATTAAATCGTTTACTTCACTATTAACTGTAAGCGGATATACACCTGGGTAGGTTACGTGACCATTAATTTCTACAAGTTGCATCGCCACAGAAACTGAAGCTTGTTGTTTAAGTTTTGAAATAATTGGCTTTAATAAGCTGTAACGACTAAATACGGCATAATCTTCTGGTGATAATTCCTTGGTACCACTACCCAATCTACCCTTAGAGATATCTTCAATTGATTTTGCATTGTCGCGTTCTAATTTAGGACTATCAACTGAATCTGTAACCCCAATATATTTTTCAAATTCTCTTTGCTGGTATTCGTGCCATTGCTTGACTTTATATTGCTGCTGTTGCTGCTCTTCGGTAAGCGCCATATTCGCAAGAGCACTTTCTTCTGCTTGTTTTTCCTGGTAACGGCTAAACACAAATAATTTATCGTTAGCTTTCAGTTCTAGATCATGCTCAGCAGCTTTAACTATCGCTTGTGCTATATCAAATTGAAAAACTTGAATATCGCCTGCTACATTAACTTCACGAACAAGTAATCCGTATCCTAAGTCAGCCTGAGGCAGCAAGTCACCACGCACTGAAGTTAGAACGTCAGAGATGTGTTTACCTTGATGCCATTGATAATGACCCGGACGTGCAACGGCACCAATTAAACTAATACTGTTTTGATATTGGAAGCTCACTGGATTAAAACGAATACGATCGCCATCGCGAGGAGTGTAGTTAATTTGATTGCTACTAAAGTCAATTGATAATACTTCTTTCATATTATTGTTATTGAAGCGTTCAACAATTGCTTTTTTAGCGTAAGCTTGCGGCTTTAAACCACCCGCCATTTTTAATAACTGTTCTGCTGTTTCACCTTTTTTAAGCTCAAAAATAGCAGGACGTTTTACCAAGCCTTCAACAGCGACTTGTGAACCAACAGATGGGATAAAAACTACATCGCCTGGTTTTAAAATAATATCGTTACTGCTATCACCATTGATTAATAGATCATACAAGTCAAAGTTTGCAACAACCTTACCCGCACGTTTAACTTGAATATTACGTAGTGAAGCGATATCAGATACCCCACCACTAACAAATAGTGCATGCGATACGGTAGTCAGTGATGAAACAGAATAACTACCCGGTTTGTACGCTTCACCAAGCACTAGCACACGAATGCTTCGAAGTTTGCCTACTGAAACAAATGCTTTAATACCAATTACTTCTTGTTCAACTTTTGCTTTGATTAACTCTTTGACTTCTGCAAAAGTCAGACCCGCCACTTGAACAGGACTTAAGTTTGGAATGCTGATACGCCCTTCGCGGTCAACAACAACCTCATAGCTCTCGCTTTCTTTACCGTAAAAGTTGATATTAAGAGTATCGCCACGACCAATTAAGTAGGTGTCGGGAACTGCCGCATTTTCGCTTGGCATAAATGATGTAGGCTCGCCAGCAAATAAGTCGTAACCAAAAGGCTTTACTTCATCAACTTTTGGAGCAAAGCGTTCTTCATCAGTTAATGGCTCGTCATTTTGCTCTAGACGAGGTTGAACTGTAGGTTCTTGCTCAGCAGATTCACTTGAAGACTTTTTACCTGTAATGGTCGATAAGTCGACACCATATTGCTTTGCTAGCGCTTCTTGCTGTGCTCTAGGAAGCTTTTTAAATTGTTCGATTTGTGCGGCTGTAGGGGTAAAAGCCAATACTGATGCGGAAGTTAACAGCAAAAAAGTAATGAAGAGTCTTTTAAATAACATCACAGGTAGGGATATCCATAGTTCTACAGTCAAAAAGATTGTCTATTCTACCTGAAAATTACAGAAATAAAAAAGGGACTTTCGTCCCTTTTTGTCATTAAATTGTCAACAGAACGATTTATTTAGTTAAAAACTGTAAACTAGCGTTAGTGACGTTTCTGTATCTGTGTTTTCTTTATCATCGGCAACATCTGAGTTGTGGGTGATGTTGTAAGCTACTTTCATTTGTAGTGAGCCGTTGATCTTAGCAAGGATTGCAGACTCTGAACGCGTTTTAGTGTTGGTATCACCATATTCAACTGATACTAATTGAGTGAAACGCGCGCTGTCTGAAATTTGCCAGTTGTAGTCAACTTTACCTAGCGCGATTACTTCACCTTCACGCTCACCAGCAAGTGAATCACCGTTATCATCAACTTCAGTGCTATCATTCGGATACTGGAAGTACTTATAACCAGGACCGATTTCAGCGTTAAGCCACATATCAGAACGGTCGATTAGGCGTAAACCATAACCCGCTGAGATAACTGACTCATGGCGATATGCACCAAAGTAATCAGATACGTGCGAGCCGTAGATGAATAAGTGTGAATGCTTTTCGTTTAACTTATAGTTACCTTGTGCTGAGATTGAGTACTTTTCGTTAGTACGCTGTGTTTCTTTAACACCTTGATCGTTTTCGATCTCATCTTCTTTGTAGATGCCGTCTAACTTGTACTCGTTATTCCAGTTTTCTAAGTTATGTAAAACCTTAACACCACCTTTTAGAGTTGTTGTTTCAGTGTTACCACTTGTAATAATGGCACCTAGTTCACTGGTTACATCCCAAGTTTTGGTTTCATCTGCTGCGAATGCGCTAGTTGCAGCGCTTGCTGCAACTAGAATTGATAATGCTTTTAATTTCATTAAAAAATAACCTTTACTACTTGTACGTTAGACTTAATTAGTCTTCTTTGTGCAAATGAACATCCATTTGCGGGAATGGGATTGTGATGTTGGCATCGTCTAATGCGATCTTAATGTTTTCCATTAAATCGAAATACGTTGGCCAATAATCAGCAGAGTTAACCCAAGGGCGAACTACAAAGTTTACGCTTGAATCTGCAAGCTCAGATACAGCTACTGTATATGCTGGGTCTTTTAGTAAGCGCTCTTCTTTATCTAAAACTGATTTAAGAACTGCTTTTGCTTCTTTAAGATCTGCATCGTAACCAACACCGATTACTAAATCGATACGACGAGTTGATTCACGAGAGAAATTTGTAATTGGGCTGCCCATAATTGATGAGTTAGGCATGATAATTACTTTGTTGTCTGGTGTACGTAATTCTGTAGAGAAAATTTCGATTTTCTTAACTGTACCCGCTTTACCACCTGCTTCTACATAGTCACCTGATTTGAAAGGACGAAGTAAGATGATTAAAACACCTGATGCAAAGTTAGATAATGAACCTTGTAATGCTAAACCTACTGCTAAACCAGCCGCACCTAAAATAGCAATGAATGAAGTAGTTTCAATACCTAATTGAGATAGTGCCATTAAGATTGTTGCAGCAAATACAATTGCATAGACAATACTAGCAACAAATGAACCTACAGCTTTATCGACTTTCTTTTTATCAAATGCTTTTTCAGTTAAGCCTTCGCAGAATTTAGCGATGCGACCACCGATGAAGAAAATGATTAGCGCTAGAACCGCCTGAACGGCGTAATGTATGATTAAACCTGAATTCTCGTTGATCCAGTTCATTATTGTATCCATGTTCTCTCCTGAAGTTCATTTTTAGCATAACGCTGTACAAATTATATATGATCTTTGGTTAAAAAATCATTAAATTACGCGTGAAACTACGAAATGAGTATTTGCTCAATTACAAAAACCGCAAGTCTAATCTGCGAAACTGAACGCGAGCTGACCAGTGATGGTTTTCTGAATTTTCTGAGGTAAATAAGTTTTTTCTACTTTTTTCAATTTAGGGCTTCACAAGCCAACCTTAATTATGTAATATGCGCGCCACACCAAACGAGGTGTATCTCAGTGGCGGCTGTAGCTCAGTTGGTAGAGCCCCGGATTGTGATTCCGGTTGTCGTGGGTTCAAGCCCCATCAGTCGCCCCACTTCTCCCCCTTTGTAAATTTTTTTATTTTCTTAAATATTTTATACTTTAATCTCAAGACTTAGTTTTATCTTCAATACCTGTTTTCAGTTCTAAAAGCCGTCAGCTGTCAGTTTTGAGCCGAACTGTGTTGTTTGATCGCAATACATTCCGCCTTCAGATGGGTGTTGAATGTAAGACGCGCCAAGCAAGCGTGACGCCTCCGAGATGCGAGATGCAGGGGAATGTAGGCGTGAAATTTATTTCGCGCGAAATATTAACAGCAGTGCCGTGTTTGAGGCGCGCCAAGCAAGCGTGACGCCTACGATGTAGGAGGTACTTTAGTGCCGAGGTAATTCACGGCTAAAGCCGTTCCTACGAGACAAGAGATACAAGGTGCGAGGTGCGAGATATTGTAGGCGTGAAATTTATTTCGCGCGGAATGTTAGCAGCAGTGCCGTGTTTGAGGCGCGCCAAGCAAGCGTGACGCCTACGATGTAGGAGGTACTTTAGTGCCGAAGTCTTTAAGGATAATTCACGGCTAAAGCCGTTCCCACGAGATGCGAAATATTGTAGGCGTGAAATTTATTTCACGCGAAATGTTAGCAGCAGTGCCGTGTTTGAGGCGCGCCAAGCAAGCGTGACGCCTACGATGTAGGAGGTACTTTAGTGCCGAAGTCTTTAAGGATAATTCACGGCTAAAGCCGTTCCCACGAGATGCGAGATGCAGGGGAATGTAGGCGTGAAATTTATTTCGCGCGAAATGTTAGCAGCAGTGCCGTGTTTGAGGCGCGCCAAGCAAGCGTGACGCCTCCGATGTAGAAGGCACTCTAGTGCCGAAGTCTTTAAGGGTAATTCACGGTTAAAGCCCTTCCTACGAGACAAGAGATGCGAGGTGCGAGATATTGTAGGCGTGAAATTTATTTCGCGCGAAAGCCTAGCACCTAGCCCCCTAATACCTAGCGCCTAATTTTTTCAAACCCCAAACAAAAAAATGCCACCTTTCGGTGGCATTACACACGGGATTATTTCTATTTACTAGAAATGCTTTTCAAAGTTCAAGGCAGTGCGCTTTACACCCAACCTCAAACTCATAATTACTTCCAACTTTTCATCTTATGACCTTTAACAGCATAGAAAAGTATGAATAAATAACAAGGCAACATCACAATATAAGCCATTTGTTGTGCTTCTGCGCTTTTTACGCCGCCACTTGCTAAGCCCCAAAATAATGGGCCGAACGCTCCACCAGCAATACCCATAACGAGCAGACCAGAGCCTACACTAGTTAGCTTGCCTAAACCAGATAATGCTAACGGCCAAACTGCCGGCCATACAATGGCATTAGCAAAGCCTAGCACAGCAATGAGCAATAAGGTATCAGGCAGTACCGATTTTAGGCCAAATAATGTTGATATAAATACAGTTTCATTGCTACCTGTAACAATCGCTAGAGTTAACACACAACCCAATACCGCTGAAATTGTCAGCGCTGTTTGCTGCGATAACACTCTTGGGATAAGTAAAATCCCTAAAAAGTAACCTAGCACCATGCAGCCCATGGTGTATGATGTCATAACACTGTATTTTTCAACACCTAACGACAACGCAAAACTGCCAATGGTATCACCAGCAATTACTTCAACTGCCACATAAACAAAAAGTGCCACAATCCCTAAGGCAAGACTCGGATGGCTCAGCGCTTCTTTTACCTGCCCTGGTTTTTGTTCATCAACATCGTCATCAATTAACTCGGGTAATGGCATTTTAGTCACCGCAAAGCCGAGTATACCAATAAAAATAGCCATCCCTAAATACGGTAAAATTAAGCCATTGGCCATTGCGTCAATATCAGTTTGGCTGAGCTCTTTACCTACAAAGCCTTTAAAATCGCTGAGTATCAGAGCAGTAAATACAATCGGTGCTACAACACCCGCACCTTTATTTAATATACCCATAATACTAACGCGAGCCGCAGCTGATTCTTCGGGGCCAATTCTTACTACGTATGGGTTAACCGCTGTTTGTAATAACGTTTGCCCAGCCCCCATAACAAGCTGCGCGAATAAAAACAGTGCAAAAATTTGCGTTTTTGCAGCAGGAATAAACAGTAGACCTGCCACCATCATGGTCGCCATACCCAGCGCCATACCGTTTTTATAACCTACCTTTCTGATGATCATCGCCGAAGGTAGAGCCGTAAAAGTCACGGCGATATAAAACGAGAAAATAATCAGCGATGCCTGAAAAGGTGAAAGCTGCAAAATTTGCTGTAAAAATGGCATCAGTGAACCATTCAACCACGTAGCAAAACCCAGTATAAAAAACAGCGTGGCAACAATCGCCATGGGCACAACACTGCTTTGTTTATTCGTTTCAGACATAACATTTCCTATAACAGCACAGTTCGACTCTTCAGCGCTGCTCATTCAGATGATTATATAAAAGAGATATTAAATATTTATAACACTATCGCAACAAAAATGACAGCGCTGACATATTTCTTTTAAGTGGTTTCTAGGAGCCGTCAGCTTTCAGCTGTCAGTTTTGAGCCGAACAGTGTTGAATGTAAGACGCGCCAAGCAAGCGTGACGCCTACGAGATACGAGATACGAGATACGAGATACGAGATACGAGATACGAGATGCGAGATACGAGATGCGAGATGCGATATGCGAGGTGCGAGATGCGGGGTGTTGTAGGCGTGAAATTTATTTCGCGCGATATTTTAAGATTAGCCGTCAGCTTTCAGTTTTGAGCGAACGGTGTTGAATGTAAGACGCGCCAAGCAAGCGTGACGCCTACGAGGTGCGAGATGCGAGATGCGGGATGCGGGATGCGGGATGCGGGATGCGGGATGCGAGGTATTGTAGACGTGAAATTTATTTCGCGCGAAGTTTTTAGGCCGCCAGATTTTAGTCAGACGCGCAAGCAAAAATGACGCCTACGCTTTGCTGTAGGCGTCACATTTATTCATCACAAAGCACTACTCACCTACAACTGTGACGCGACTGGTTTGTTTTGCGTTTAAGCGGGTGCGTAGCGCAATTTTTGCATTGTTATCTACCTCCACTGGCTCAGCGTAAGTTTGCCAGCTTTGGCCGTTGTCTAGGCTGTATTCAATGCTCAAATAAGCAAATGCGCTGTTGGCATACAGCTTACCATTTTCAATCACACCACCTGGTACCGGTAAATGCAGATCAATGCCATCTTTGGCTAATTTATCAAGCTCTTTTAAACCGACAGCACTTGAGAACTCAGCCCAGTCTTTTGCTTGTTTTTTACTATCGACGTTTTCGCCTTCCCAATCGGCTTTATGCCATGCGCGCTCTGCCACTGACAGAATACGCGGGAAGATCATGGCTAATACTTGCTCTTCAGTGCGGATTGTTTCTGACCATACCTGACCTTGCATACCCAAAATATTCTCTGGCTTTTCAAGTTTAGGTAACGGGCGACCCACCAACGCTTCTAAATTAACGATTGGCTCACGGGTGCGGGTGTAATCAGCATTGGCATACACGTCATCAGGCATGTAATTAAAGGCTTTTTTAGTATCTGTGTAACGAGTGGCCCAGTAATAACCACGCTCTTCAGGGCTTGCTTCGTATGGGTGGTCAAAGTACAAATGCGTACCGTGTGATAACACCACTTGATAACCAGCATTTGCTAGGCGGTATGCTCTATCGGCAACGCCCCATTCCCAAATGTTATCCCAAGTATTAACGGTGAAGGTTTTGTTAGGGAACTCATCACGTTTAAACGAGTTTTCACGGTCGTACATGATGCCATCTTCCCAAATCCCCGGAGAAATACCGCGTTTTTCAAGTAAGGTTGCAACACGTTGTGTGAAATAAGGTTTTAAATCAGCCGGGCCAGCTACACCGTTATTAGGATCAGCAAATAACGCCTGACAGATTGGCGAGCCTATCCATGAACCAGCACCGACTTCATCACCACCAATATGCAGGTTCTTTAACTGCACACCTGCTTCGCGGTACATCTGCTGAAGTTCATAAGTTACTTTATCTAAAAATGCGTAGGTAGAGTCCATACACACATTCATTGAGTTATCTTTGTAGTTTTGTACCGTCATGTACACAGAGGTATCTTTAGGATCTGTAAGCAAGTATTGCGTTGCTGGCCCCATATCTATGTGTTGAATTTCTTTGTTTGCAGAGCGCGTTTTAATGTTGTTTTTAGCGGCTTTCTTAGCTTCTTCTAACATGTTGTGATAACGCGCTTCCATCGCTTTGATTGAGGCACGTGCATGGCCAGGACCTTCAACTTCAGGGATGATTTGAATGTGGCGGTCTTTCGCAAACTTTAATAACTCAACAAACTCATCACGTTTCAAATAACCGTTGCCAGAGCCTGATTTAAATGGCCCTGTGCCAAGCTGAGTTAATAAGCACTCGCGCTCTTCTAAATCAAAGCAGCGATAGCCACCAACGTCTGTGAGCTCTGGTAAACCAGGGATCTCAAGTCGCCAACCTTCATCTTCTGAAAAGTGCCAGTGTAGCTTATTCATTTTATAACGAGCCATTTGCTCAACCAGCTTGAACATGGCTTCTTTGCCATGATAGTTACGACCATTATCGTAATGCATACCACGCCAACCATAACGCGGTGAGTCTTCAAGTTCTAACTGCGGTAAACTAGCACTGCCTTGGCTATTTGCAGGAATGAGGTTCAATAAGCTTTGCATCGCATAAAACACACCAGCGTTATCGCTACCTACGATGGTGATCACTTCATCATCAATCTCTAGAGTGTAGCTTTCAGCTTTTGCATTATTGAGTTTAGGGTCAACTTTTAAGCGAATTACTTTGTCTTTACCGACATCGATATGATCAGGCTGTGCTTTAAGGCTAATGCCATAGTCATCTTGTAAGTCTTGCATAAACACCATAACTTCGTGCTTAAGCTGGCCTTGATAACTGATTTGCCAATTATTGTTTAGCGTCGCGCTACCTCGATTAAAATCGACTTTACGAGGCTTAGGGATAATACGCTTTAAAGCATCCTCTTTACTAACCGACACCTTGTCAGTGCTATTACGCTCGAAACGTACTTTTGCCGTTGCTAAAACCGATAAATCTTTTGGCTCATTGTAACGGCGTAACTGATTTTCACGGGTAAATGGCGTCACAAACTGTTTAAAGTCTTCAGTGTCGGTGTTGGCAAATACGGCTGGTTTATTCTTACCCGAAACAAAAAATGCCCGTGGCATAAAGTCACTGTAAGCAACAATCCATACTTGCGCGTCAAACGGCAACTCTAAACTTTCACCTGCGGCTAAACCTTTAAATGAACTCGTTGGTACGATGCGATGCAAGTCACCATTAACGTGTTCAATGTTTAGGCCCGCGACATGCTCGGTTGAGATTTTACGAACGGAGTGAATATAAAGCTGCCAGTCGCTCTCGCCTGCAGGTAACGCCACATCAGAGCCATTATTGAGGGTAATTTTTCCTAAAAAGCCCGCATCTTTATTACGAAAGTTATCTTCTACCGAAAACAGCAGGTCGGTACCTTTCGCAAACTGATCAACTTGCGATTGAGTTAATGCTGCACTTGCCATTAAAGGCGCAGTCGTTAGCATTACCGCGAATAGTGACTTCTTAAAACCCATTACTTTCTCCTCGTTTAAGCCCTGAGTGTACGGTATTTCTGCGTACTATTTTTCATTTTTGTTAATAATTCGTTCCTATCATATAAAAACTAAAATGACAGCGCTATCATTTTGTGAAAAATAAAGGTGAGGAGTTAGCTATCAGCTATCAGCTATCAGCTATCAGCTATCAGCTATCAGCTATCAGCTATCAGCTATCAGCTATCAGCTATCAGCTATCAGCTATCAGCTATCAGCTATCAGCTATCAGCTATCAGCTATCAGCTATCAGCTATCAGCTATCAGGCTGACGGCTGACGACTGACGACTGACGGCTGACGGCTGACGGCTGACGGCTGACGGCTCAAACCTTAACACAAAGATACTTCTCTTCTAGGTACTCATCTAACCCTTGGTGGCCGCCTTCTCGGCCTAAGCCTGACTGCTTAACGCCGCCAAATGGCGCTACGGGATTTGAAATAAGACCTTCGTTAATACCAATCATGCCGTATTCGAGTGCTTCGCTTACGCGATAAACTTGCTTGATGTTTTCACTATAAAAATACGCAGCTAAACCGTAAGGTACGTCGTTCGCAAGCTGAAGTACTTCTTGCTCATCATCAAAGGCGATTATGCTGACTACAGGGCCAAACACTTCATCATGATAGATATCCATCTCAGGGGTTACATCGGTTAAAATTAATGGCGCTTGAAAGCTACCTTCAAGCTCGCTGTTGTCACCGATTAACGACGCCCCTTTATCTACCGCATCTTGCACAAGCGTTTGTACTTTCTCTTTTGCCTTAGGGTAAATTAATGGGCCAATATCTACCCCGTCATCAAGACCATTACCTACCTTTAACTCAGCTACTTTGTCTGTGAGTTTTTCGAGCACCGTTTCAAGCACTGAGCGCTGAACAAAAATTCGGTTAGCGGCAACACAGGTTTGTCCTGCGTTTCTAAATTTAGCCCCCATAAGGCCAGCAACCGCCTCATCTAAATCGGCATTATCGAAAATAATGAACGGTGCATTGCCACCAAGTTCCATCGATGTTTGTTTAATGGTTGAGGCGCACTGCGATAGTAACTGCTTACCTACACCGGTTGAGCCTGTGAATGTGAACTTACGCACTCGCTCCGACTCGGTCATGATCTCACCCACCATTTTTGCGTTTTCGGAGACCACTACGTTCAGCGCACCTTTTACAAATCCAGCCTTATCAGCAAGGTAGGCTAAGGCAATAGCGCATAATGGCGTATGCTCCGAAGGTTTAATCACAAAACTACAACCCGCGGCATAAGCTGGTGCCACTTTACGGGTGATCATAGCAATCGGGAAATTCCAAGGGGTAATACCAGCCACCACACCGATTGGCTGTTTTATCGTTCTTAAACGATGCTTGCTGTCGGTAGCAGGGATCGTGTCGCCATAACTGCGCTTTGCTTCTTCGCTAAACCACTTAATAAAGCCAGCACCGTATTCAACTTCGCCCAGGGCTTCTTTTAAAGGCTTACCCTGCTCTTTGGTCATTAGTTCAGCGAGCTGTTGCTTGTGCTCAATGACTAAGTCGTACCAACGGCGTAACGTTTCACTACGCTCGGTTGCGGTTGTTTGCTTTAATTTGCTAAATGCCTCGTCAGCACTTTTTATTGCTTGCTCAACGCCAGCCTCATCAATATTAGAGACCTGCGTAATTGCTTGTCCAGTTGCGGGGTTATCTACACTAAAACGCTGGCTCGTAGAGTAAAAGTCACCGTCGATAAACGAATCAGAAAAAACCAAATCAGACATAGAACCTCCAAGTAAAAGCTATCAGCTATCAGCTATCAGCTATCAGCTATCAGCTATCAGCTATCAGCTATCAGCTATCAGCTATCAGCTATCAGCTATCAGCTATCAGCTATCAGCTATCAGCTATCAGCTATCAGCTATCAGCTATCAGCTATCAGCTATCAGCTATCAGCTATCAAAAGCTTAAGAAAATCGGGAAATAAATGTAAAGCTATTGCTGTTCAAAAACACTAATAACTGAACCACCCTCTCGTTCTGCTAAAAACTGACGGCTGAAAGCTGACAGCTCTAAAAAACAAAAAACCGCTGTAGAGACCAAGCAACTACAGCGGTTTTTACGAAATCAAAGCCGTTAAAAATTAATGCTCTTCATTAACGATATTGAGATTATACTTTGGAATTTCAACCACTAAATCTTCATCTTTGATCACCGCTTGGCAACCAAGGCGTGACTCAGGCTCAAGACCCCATGCTTTATCTAGCATGTCATCTTCTAGCTCATCGCTCTCATCTAAAGAGTCAAAACCTTCACGGATGACTAAGTGGCATGTTGTACACGCACATGATTTTTCACATGCATGTGGAATGCTAATACCATTCTTTAGCGCTACATCTAATACCGTTTCACCTGCAGGAGCTTCAATAGCAGCGCCTTCTGGGCATAACTCTTCGTGTGGAAGAAAAATAATTTGTGGCATACCTTACCTCGTTAAACTTCGTCTACTGACTGCCCTTGCAGCGCTTTTTTGATTGATGCATCCATTCTGCGAGCAGCAAATTCGCTACTTGCATTGTCTACAGCTTCAATCGCTGCTTTAATTTCTGCAGGTGTTGTTGCGCTTTCGCGTACGGCAACAAGTTTAGCAATTTCTGCTTTTAACGCACCTAATTCTTGTTCATCAAGTAATGCACTGTCGGTTGCCAGTGATGCTTCAAGCGCTTCAACTACACGTAACGCTTCAACTTGCTGCTCTTTAAGCATACGCGCTTGCATGTCGTCTTTCGCGTTAGTCATTGACTCTTTAAGCATGTTTGCAACTTGGTCGTCCGATAAACCAAATGATGGTTTGACCTGAATTTCAGCTTGCACACCCGTTGATTTTTCCATTGCCGATACACTTAATAGGCCATCGGCATCAACTTTAAAGGTTACGCGAATGTGCGCAGCACCTGCTGCCATGGCCGGAATACCTTTTAAGCTGAATTTAGCCAATGAACGACAATCATCAACTAGCTCACGCTCACCTTGTAATACATGCAGTGACATTGCCGTTTGACCATCTTTGAAAGTAGTAAACTCTTGTGCACGTGCAACAGGGATCGTAGTGTTACGTGGAATGATTTTCTCAACCAAGCCACCCATGGTTTCAAGACCTAGCGACAGTGGTAATACGTCTAATAGCAACATGTCTGAATCTGGCTTATTGCCAACCAATACATCTGCTTGCAGTGCTGCACCTAGTGCAACTACGCGATCTGGGTCGATAGAAGTCAGTGGCTCTTTATCAAAAAATGCAGCAACTTGAGAGCGTACAATTGGCATGCGAGTCGAGCCGCCAACCATTACAACTTGTAATACTTCTTCGTTCTCGATACCAGCATCTTTTACTGCACGGCGACAAGAGCGTAGTGTTTTCTTCACAAGGCTAAGAGCTAGCTCATCAAACGTTTCGCGGGTAACTTCAACCTTGTGGCTTTGACCATCAAACTCTAAACCAACATTTACAGTTTGGTATTGGCTCAGCGCTTCTTTACACGCTTTTGCTTTATTGATGAATAAACGCAATACCGATGCAGAAAGCTCGCTCACACCAGTTTGTTTTTTGAAGTAATCAACTAGTAGCGAGTCAAAATCGTCACCACCAAGGCTTGAGTCACCGCCTGTAGCAAGTACTTCGAATACGCCTTGGTGTAAACGTAAAATAGAAATATCGAAGGTACCGCCACCTAAATCGTACACGGCGATAATGCCTTCTTGGCCTGAATCAAGGCCATAAGCTACAGCCGCAGCCGTTGGCTCGTTTAATAAACGTAAAACCTTGATACCTGCAAGCTCTGCAGCATCTTTAGTGCTTTGACGCTGAGCATCATCAAAATAAGCTGGCACAGTAATAACAGCGCCTAAGATGTCTTGGCCTGCAAAGCTGTCTTCTGCGCGCAGTTTTAATGCTTTTAAAATTTCACTCGATGCAGTAACAGGGCTAATTGCACCCGCAACCGTGCTGATTGCTAATGAGCCATCATGCTCACAAAATTCATACGGCAGTTGACCATAGCTTTTTTCGATTTCAGTCTGAGTTTTACCTAAAAAACGCTTAACCGAGATTAGTGTGTTTGCAGGGTCTTGAGTAGCAGCTGCTGCCGCTCGCTCGCCAACCACAATGCTATCTGCTTGGTATTGCACTACCGATGGTAGCATCGCGTTGCCTGCTAAATCAGTTAGTGTGCGCGCTTCGCCGCTTTGCACTGTTGCAACTAACGAGTTAGTCGTACCAAGGTCAATACCGACTGCTAATTTGTGCTCATGTGGTGCCGCGCTCTGCCCCGGCTCAGCAATTTGCAATAATGCCATAATGCTCTTTTTAAACTCTTAAATAGCTGTTGTGTAACAACTAACGATTAATCATCAAATAAACTGTCTTCAATACGCTCTAGTTCATCGCGTAACTTATAAACAAACTTCAATTTACGAATATTGTCAGCGGCAGCTTGCCATTGTTGCTCATCATTACTTGCCAGCTGAGCGGCTAATTCACTGCTGTATTGTTTATCGAGCTGTTTAATTTGCGCTTCAAACTGGGCAATTGCTGCATCAGGATCTGCGGCATTTTCAAGTTCTTCTAATTCTTCACGCAGCTCCATTTGCTGCATTAAGAATAGCGGGTCTTGTAATGTTTGTTGCTCGGCGCGAATATCAACACCAAGCTCGCTTAGCATGTACTCAGCACGTTTTACCGGGTGTTTTAAGGTTTGTAATGCATCATTGATTTCTGCTGCATTTTGCACAGCAAGTAATTTATCACGGCTGCTAGAGCTTGCGTGGCGATCTGGGTGAACTGCACGTTGCAGCTCAAGGTAGTGTTTATTAATAGTCGCTAAATCAATGTTGTAATCTACTGGAATTGCAAATAACTCAAAGTAACGCATTACATAATCCAACTCGGTAAACAGGAAAGAACAAAGCCCTACATAGGCAGGGCTTCAAGCAAAGAAAGTTTTATAAGCTTAAACGGTGAAGCTTTCGCCGCAACCACACTCATCGGCTTGGTTCGGGTTGTTAAACTTAAACCCTTCGTTCAAACCTTCTTTGGTGTAATCAAGCTCAGTACCATCAATGTAGACTAAGCTTTTAGCATCAACGATCACTTTCACACCACGGCTTTCAAAAATTTCGTCGCCGTCTGCTAACTCATCAACAAATTCAAGAACATAAGCAAGACCTGAACAGCCCGTCGTTTTAATGCCAACGCGTAGGCCAATGCCTTTGCCGCGATTTGCTAAAAATGATTCTACGCGGTTTGCTGCCGCATCTGTCAATGTCACTGCCATGAATTTATCTCTTACTTCGCTTGTTTGCTTTTGTAGTCAGCAATTGCTGCTTGAATCGCGTCTTCTGCTAAAATTGAACAGTGAATTTTCACTGGCGGTAATTCAAGCTCAGCACTGATATCAGTGTTTTTGATTGTTGCAGCTTCATCTAATGTTTTGCCTTTTACCCACTCAGTTACAAGTGAAGAAGAAGCGATTGCGCTACCACAACCATATGTTTTGAATTTTGCGTCTTCAATTACACCTTCTGGTGATACTTTGATTTGCAATTTCATTACGTCACCACATGCTGGTGCACCCACCATACCTGTTGCAACTGACGGATCATTTTTGTCTAAAGCACCCACGTTACGTGGATTTTCAACATGATCGATTACTTTATCACTATAAGCCATAATACTATCCTCACTACCTGCTAGCGGCGGCGATCACTGATTAGTGATGCGCCCACTCAACTGAATCTAAATCAATACCTTCTTGATGCATTTCCCATAGAGGAGACATCTCACGTAAACGGCCGATCGAGTTTTTGATTAGTTCAACGGTGTAATCAATCTCTTCTTCAGTCGTAAAGCGGCCAATGCTGAAACGAATTGAGCTGTGTGCCAACTCGTCATTACGGCCTAATGCACGTAGTACATAAGAAGGCTCTAAGCTTGCTGAGGTACAGGCTGAACCTGATGAAACAGCAATGTCTTTAACAGCCATTAATAACGACTCACCTTCAACAAAGTTGAAGCTGATATTTACAATACCTGGAACTGAGTGACTTGGTTCACCATTGAAGTAAACTTCGTCCATATCAGCCATGATGCCATCGATCAGGCGCTTACGAAGTGCGCTGATGTGTGCATGGTCTTTTTCGAAATCTTCTTTAGCGATTCTAAATGCCGCACCCATACCAACTAATTGGTGAGTAGCTAGTGTGCCTGAACGCATACCACGCTCATGACCACCACCGTGCATTTGCGCTTCTAAACGTGCGCGAGGCTTACGACGAACATAAAGTGCGCCTACACCTTTCGGGCCATATACTTTGTGGCCAGAGAACGACATGAAATCTACTTTTAACTGTTGCACGTCGATAAGTACTTTACCTGCGCTTTGTGCAGCATCTACGTGGAACATAATTTTGCGCTCACGGCACATTTCGCCGATTGTCGCGATATCTTGGATAACACCTAGCTCGTTATTTACGTGCATTACGCTCACAAGTACTGTGTCGTCACGCATTGCAGCTTCAAGCTTTTTAAGGTCAAGTAAACCGTTTTCTTCAACGTCCATATAGGTTACTTCGAAACCTTGACGCTCTAGTTCACGACACGTATCAAGCACTGCTTTGTGCTCTGTTTTAACAGTGATAACGTGCTTGCCTTTCTTCTTATAGAACTGCGCAGCACCTTTAATTGCTAGGTTGTTTGATTCTGTAGCACCTGAAGTGAAAACAATTTCACGTGGGTCAGCGTTGATCAGATCAGCAATATCTGTACGTGCTTGATCAACTGCTTCTTCTGCTTGCCAACCAAAACGGTGTGAGCGTGATGCAGGGTTACCAAAATTACCGTCCATAGTCAGGCATTGCATCATTTCTTTTGCCACACGTTCATCAACAGGCGTGGTTGCTGCGTAATCTAAATAAATCGGTAACTTCATTTCTCTCTCCGCTTTCGTCAAGCTACAGTTGACAGCTTACTTGAATGTTTTCCAGTTGCTTAATTGCATTGTTGATGCTGTTATCTTGGCGCGATGCGACTTCTTTCACATCTGACTTTTCCACCAATTCAGCAAGGGTAATACTATTTAAAAACTCTTCGATACGTGCGCTTAAGTCCGACCATAAGGTATGAGTCAAACAACGCATGCCGCTTTGGCAGCCACCCGTTGCATTGTGGCAACGTGTTGCATCAACAGACTCATCAACGGCGTTAATCACATCGCCGACAGAAATTTCGTTCGCTTCTCGACCTAATAAATATCCGCCACCTGGGCCACGCACAGAGGTCACAAGGCCGTTTTTACGTAAACGGGCGAATAGTTGTTCAAGATAAGATAACGAAATCTCTTGGCGTTCAGAAATATCGGCAAGAGGCACTGCACCCACATTTGTATGTAGTGCAACATCCAACATGGCGGTTACTGCGTATCTGCCTTTTGATGTTAACTTCATGGAGCCCCCGATGTTACTGCACGCTAAGGTGTGCAAATTTTAATTACCAGACCAAAATAGTCAAGTATTATCACTTGATAAAAATTGATACTTGCCATTGATAAAACCGAATACTTGACAAAAACAGTCAAGTACTAGGTACATTGTAATTACCTGAGTAATTTAGTCAAGTATTATACTTATAACCTGTGATTATTTAATAGACTTATTAATAGAGGTAAGAATACCGCGTAAAATGTTCATCTCAGCTTCTTCTGGACGTGCGCGGTTAAATAAGCGACGTAGTTTAGTCATCACCATGCCAGGGTGTTGCTTGATGATAAAACCTGTGTCGTTTAGCGTTTGCTCTAAATGCTCGTAGAACAGCTCTGTTTGCTTGGCATTTGGGTAGGTTGCTTCGTCTTCTTCTTGTACTTTTGGCTGTTTATTTAGATATGCCATACGTGTTTCATAACATAGCGTTTGCACGGCCATTGCTAGATTTAGTGAGCTGTATTCAGGGTTTGCAGGAATACATACGTGGTAGTTACATTGTTGTAGCTCTTCGTTCGTTAAACCACTATTTTCACGACCAAACACGAGTGCAACAGGGCCATGTTCAGCCTCAGCCACTAATTTTTCACCACATTCACGCGGCTCAACCATAGGCCAAGATAAAGTACGTGAGCGTGCGCTGGTACCAATTGTTAAGCCACAATCAGCAATCGCATCTGCCAGTGTATCAACAACCACTGTTTTACCTAAAACATCAGTTGCACCGGCCGCAAGCGCACTCGCATGACTGTCAATTTCACAAGCAGGATCAACAAGATATAAATTTGATAAGCCCATCGTTTTCATAGCACGTGCCGCTGAGCCAATATTACCAGAATGTGATGTGTTAACTAATACGATACGAATATCATCAAGTGTCATTGCGTTGTTACTTACTGAAAGTCAAAAATTGCGGGGATTATAACATAGGTATTGGGTATCAGCTATCAGCTATCAGCTATCAGCTATCAGCTATCAGCTATCAGCTATCAGCTATCAGCTATCAGCTATCAGCTATCAGCTATCAGCTATCAGCTATCAGCTATCAGCTTCGATCTTATGAATAAGAGATGTCAACATTTTTGATAGCTCTTCCGTTTCACTCACCCAAGCTCTACCGATGGCAGCATCAATGTATTTAATCTCAATTCCGATATAAATTTGCGTTCGTGTTTCTGCTATTGACGATCTTGATATATCTAAAAAACGCACCCGTTCTTTATTGCTGATTCTGGCCATACCTTCTGCGATGTTACTCGGTATTGATAAACCAGAACGTGTGAGTTGATTGCGAAAACCAAAATCATTTAGATCTGTCGTTTCTTTGTAGATTTCAGCACTTAATCTTGCGGAACGCTTCCATACCTCTAATTTTTCAAAGTTCATACTTGCATCCTTTTAAGTATAAAAACTTTATATAGGCACGAATTTTTCAGAATGCAAATTTCAAACTGACGGCTGACGGCTGACGGCTGACGGCTGACGGCTGACGGCTGACGGCTGACCACTAACCCCTTCTTCTGAAATTAAATCAACAACAAAATCAGAACTGTACAAAAAACAAACTAATTTATTCGAGTTTATTGTTTACTTTACGCTAGAAATCGCTAGAATACGCCGGCTTAAATATATTCGTTCTTTTACAACCCAAAGGTAATGCTATGCATCCAATGTTAAACATTGCGGTTCGCGCTGCGCGTAACGCAGGCAAAATTTTACTTCGCGCAAGTGAAGATTTATCAAAAGTTGATGTACAACAAAAAGGCACAAACGACTTAGTGACTAACATCGACAAAGAAGCTGAAGCCGCAATTCGTGATACCATTTTAAAATCTTACCCAGATCACACTATCGTAGGTGAAGAGCTTGGTGAGCATAAAGGTAAAGATGCAGATTACCAATGGATTGTAGACCCTCTTGATGGCACAACTAACTTCATCAAGGGTATCCCTCATTTCGCAGTATCTATTGCACTTAAAGTTAAAGGTCGTTTAGACCAAGCTGTTATCTATGACCCAATCCGTGGTGAATTATTCACTGCTTCTCGTGGTCAAGGCGCACAGCTTAACAGCAAGCGTTTACGCGTAACTAAAACTAACGAGTTAGCAGGTTCTGTACTTGCAACTGGTTTCCCATTTAAACAAAAGCACCACTTAGACGCATACTCTGAAGCGTTTAAAGCACTTTTCGTGCACACTGCTGATATCCGCCGTGCAGGTTCTGCTGCATTAGATATGGCTTATGTTGCAGCGGGTCGTGTTGATGGTTTCTTTGAAATTGGCCTTAAGCCATGGGACACAGCGGCAGGCGAGCTTTTAGTTAAAGAAGCAGGCGGTATGGTTGTTGATTTCGCAGGTGGTATTAACTACAACCAAAGCGGCAACATCATTTGTGGTGCACCTAAGTTAACTCAAGCAATCATTCGTGAAATTCGCCCAGTGTTAACTGAGTCACTACTTCGCTAATAGCGGGTTGTAATGTAAAAATACAAAAAGGAGCTAAGGCTCCTTTTTTTGTGGCTGAAAATAATCGTTGTCGAGTTTTACCTCTATGACTTCACCTTCTTTAAATGGCAACTTAGCCAAGTCTTCAGCAAAGTAACTGGCAAATAGCTGTTCAAACTCGCCAGTGCTTTTCATCACCTTTAGTCCTTTTAACAGGGCTTCTGCCAATTCAGGCTTGTGGTTACTGACAAAAAAGTAAAATGCCGTTGGATAGCTAATATAAAGGTCAGGCACTATAGCCAGATCGTCACTTTTGATTTGTTCCATTTCAGAAATAACCTCAATGAACGAACGCGGAAAATAATCAACTCGCCCTCTGATCACTAAGCTAAACATTGCCTGGTAATTTGCCAGCGGTCTGACTGTTAAGCCGTTTTGAGCAAGGATTTTAGTATCGGGCCAATCATGGCCTTGAATGGCACTAAACTGCGCTAAATCTTGTTTCGTTTTTAAATCTTTAAAACGCGGTAAAAACGCTCGCTTAGTTAGAAATGCGCGTTTACCAATGTAGCCTTTAAACAAAGGTACTTTAACTGCTATTGCAAGGTGTTCTCGCTCGGGGCTTGTCATACTCCAAAACACATCGGCTTGCTTTTCATCGAGCATCAGCAATGTGCGCTGTTGATGGGGGTGAACCAGAACCTCGTTGATTTCTGCTTGATAATTACTGGCACGCAAAGCTGCTGCCAGCAATTCATGAAGATAATAATCGCGTTTATACAGTGGGCGTTGTTCAATCGCTAAATTGACCACATTGTTAGCTTCTGTGGTAAGGCTGTATCCTAGGCTTAGCAATACTAGGATTGCACTACATAGTCGCTTCATTGTTATTTTTATTCATTGTGTTTTTTTTAAGCTACACCCAGTTAAACAGGGACACAAGTAAAATTAAGCGAACTTAAAATTTCTTCATGAACTGATAGATATCACTTCATCTTTTTGGCTGCTTAAACGCACCACTGCAGGGGCTGGTCGACTACGTTTACATACAAACAAGTGGCTACTCTGATAACGCTTGGCCTCTTTTTTCGCATCTGTTGCCAGCGCTGCGACTTGGTGGCTGTTAATACATAACTCTAAATCAGGCTTAACTAAACCGATTGATAATGTAAGTAGTGGCACAAACTGCTTTTTACCTTCTCGATTGCTTGCCCAATAACCCCCTTGCTCAATATGTTCTGGGGTGAAAAAGGTGCGAGACTGCAGCTCAAACTTACTAATGATGTCATGGCAAACTTGCTCTGCATCATTTTTATCAAACACCACCATAAAGTCATCACCGCCAATGTGCCCGATAAACCCTTTGCTAGTGCTACAGGCCTCTACTATTACTTCTGCAAGTAATTTTATAACGCTGTCACCACTGGCATAACCGTACAGGTCATTGAATTGTTTAAAGTGGTTTAAATCTACGTATGCGAGTGAGAACGGATAATTATTACGAAGTCTCAGCTCAATTGCTTCGTTAATCGCGACATTACCCGGCAGCATAGTAAGCGGGTTGGCATGTTGTGCATGGCGGATTTTTTCTTCGGTAATGTGTTTTAAGATATTACGCAGGGGTGCCAACCCTAAGTATTCACTACTTCGGGTGATAACAATGTGGCGTCGAATATCAAACTCAAACTCAGTAATTTGCTGACTCACCGTATCGAGTAACTCGTTTTCGTCAACGATTAACGGCTGTTTATCCATTAAAGAAGTAACTGGCTGCTTATCATAAAGCGCATGGCCATAGGGAGCGGCAAACACTTCAGTGAGTTGATCTCGGTGTAATAAACCAACAGGAATATTGTGTTCAAGTACTGCCAAGCTCGTTAAGCTTTTATCTTGCTCAAAGATACTGTGGGCATCTTTACAGCGGGTTGTTGCTTCAATGCTGGCGTGCTCGACTGCCAACCAGCCAATTGCCATAGACTGCTCAAATGCATTGCTATTATCTGATGACTCTAAGTGCTTTAAGCAGTGGATATTAATTTCGTAACTTGGCTGTAAGCTCGGCCTTTCGAGTAAAAAGCCTTGTGCATGTTGTACGCCTAAACTCTCGAGTAAACGAAGCTCCTCTGCCCGCTCTATGCCCTCTGCGATAACTTGCGTATTGGTGGCTTTTGCAAGCTCTATAATTGACTTTAAAAACTCTTTTTTAACCACACTCTGATCGCAGTGATCAATAAAGTAGCGGTCTATTTTTACAAACTCAGGACATAACTCAGACCACTGCTTTAAACCCGAATAGCCAGCCCCTAAGTCATCAATGGCAATCGAAAAGCCTAACTCACGATAATGAGCAATGGTCTTTAACAATAAAAAGCCATCATCGACTTTTTCTTGTTCTGTAACTTCAATTACTACCCGATTAGTTGCTAGGCCAAAGTGTTCAACTAGGTGTAATGTTTCACCTTTAGGATGGCAAGGGTCAAGTAAGGTTTTAGGGCTTACATTTAAAAATAGCTTGCCTTCTAGATTGAGCTTAACAAAGTTCTCAATTGCTCTACTGCGGCAAAGTAGCTCTAATTCAGAGATCTTATGGCAAGCAATAGCTGCACTGAATAATGTACTCGGCATTTCTAACTCAGACCCTTTCGGGCCGCGGCTTAATGCTTCATAACCCAAAATATGTTGATTAGAAATATCAAAGATAGGTTGAAACAAGGTCTCAATTGCACTGTTATCTAAGATCTGCTGTAGTTGTGCGTTCACCTTACACCTAGCGTTAGTAATACAAATAGGTGGGTAAATTATCAACCTTGTATGACAATTTTATGGCAAGGCTATGACGAGTGCAGATCACTCAATAGCGGTGATCAGCTCAAGCTGCTTAATGCGGGCAAAACTATCTGTCATTTTTAATTTAGCTTTTTGGTAATCACTCTGTGCTAAATCAGCTTGTTGCGCAAATTTATAAACTGCGAGCGGATTAAGTAATAACTTTTGTGCATGGTAACAGCTTGGTGCAGCAAACTCAGGTAGTTCAGGCTCTACATTAATTGTTATTACATTCTTCAACGCCTCTGTATCATCACTTTGTTGTTGCTGAAACTCTGTAGCGTCTGCCATCGCTTGCAAGCTTGCCTCACACTCTGGCAACTGTGCTTTTAGATTCAAAAACAAGCCTGTTGATGAAGTAATTAGCTTAAGCGTCAAGTCTTGTAATTGCTGAGCAGTTGATTGGTTTTGTAGTGCTTCTACAACTTGCCAAGCCAACCCTTTATAGCTGTCTAACTGCTGCTGAAGTGTTACTTCAGGTGTTTGCTGCATTTCTGTCTGTTCTGGCTCAGGCTTATCGTCACAAGCACTAAGCATTAAAAGTACAAACACGCTAAACATCAGGTGTTTCATAATTTCTCCCATAAAAAAACCGCCCTAATTAGGGCGGTTTCTTTTTGTATCACTTATTAAGGCATTGGATCGAGATCCGCACCTTCTTTTTCAATTACTTCTGGAATTAAGTCTTCTTTACTTACACCCATTGCAATTGCTACAGCTGAAGCAACATAAACAGATGAATAAGTACCGATGAACACACCAAATAGTAATGCAGTTGCGAAACCGTGGATCGTTTGACCACCCCAACCAAATAACGCAATCAATACTAGGATAGTGGTGATTGATGTTACTAGGGTACGGTTTAACGTTTGCGTTAATGAAATATCGATAATTTCAATCGTGTCATCAATACGCACTTTACGGAAGTTTTCACGGATACGGTCAGATACAACAATGGTATCGTTCAGTGAGTAACCTATTACCGCCAAAATCGCCGCAAGAATCGTTAAGTCAAACTCTAGGCCAAGTACTGAGAATAAGCCTAGTGTGATGATAACGTCGTGTAATAGTGCCGATACAGCACCGATCGCAAAACGCCATTCAAAACGAAACGCAACGTAAATTAAGATACAGATAAGCGCAGTTAACATGGCAAGGCCACCCTGCTCTTTTAGATCTTCACCAACACTTGGGCCAACAAATTCGATACGACGCATTTCTACTGTCGACTCTACTTTTTGTAATGCCGTAATGATTTGGTTACCAATTACTTCTGCTTTTACGCCAGGACCTTGCGGAGCAAGACGCACTAAAATTTCTTTACTTGAGCCAAACAGTTGCACCGAGAAATCTTCAAAGCCACTTTCAGTGATTGCATCACGAACGTCTTTAAGATCAGGTGCTTGTGTAAAGCCTACCTCAACAGCGGTACCGCCAGTGAAGTCGAGACCAAAATTCAAGCCTTTAGTAAAAAACGACACGAAAGAAGCCAATATCAACAAGGTTGATAGTGCCATGGCAAACTTTCTTAACTTCATAAACGGGAGTGTTTTACCACCGAGTTTTAAAATTTGCATGCTGACTCCTAAATCGACAACTTATCAATACGCTTACCGCCAATGAATAAGTTGATTACCGCACGGGTACCAACAATGGCTGTAAACATAGAGGTGATAATACCAATCGCTAGTGTTACTGCGAAACCAGCAATAGGACCAGTACCCACTGCAAATAGGATCACTGCTGCGATAAGTGTTGTGATATTAGCATCTAAAATTGTGCTAAACGCGCTGTCGTAACCAAAGTGAACGGCTTGTTGTGGACTACGGCCATCAGCAAGTTCTTCACGAATACGTTCGAAGATAAGTACGTTGGCATCAACGGCCATACCTACAGTTAATACGATACCAGCAATACCCGGTAGTGTTAACGCAGCACCTGGAATAAGCGACATCACACCCACAATTAATACTAGGTTTGCGCCCAGTGCGATATTCGCCACCATGCCGAAACCTTTGTAGTAAACAAGCATAAATAAAAGTACAAACACAAAACCAAGCACCACCGCTGTCATACCTGCTTCAATGTTTTCTTGACCTAAGCTTGGACCTACCGTGCGCTCTTCAACGATTTGAATTGGCGCTACAAGTGCACCGGCACGAAGTAATAGGCTTAGGTTATGTGCTTCAGCTGGGTTATCGATACCAGTAATACGGAATGAACGGTCAAGACGCGCTTGAATCGTCGCTACGTTAATCACTTCTTCAACTTTAATTGGTGGAAGTGCTTTTCCGTTTTCATCTGTTTTACCTGATGGCTTGTATTCAATGAATACCGTTGCCATGCGTTTACCGATAGCACGCTTGGTGAACGCATTCATCTTTGCGCCACCTTTGCTGTCTAGCGTAATGCTAACTTGTGGACGTTGATACTCATCCATACCTGATTGCGCGCCAGTGATGTGGCTACCTTCAAGAATGATGCGTTGCTTAAGTACCACAGGATAACCTTCACGCGCCATGATCATTTCTGTACCTGGTGGTAAACGGCCTTGCAGGGCTGCACTTGCATCTGCATTTTCATCAACTTCGCGGAATTCTAGTGTTGCTGTTGCACCCAGAATCTCTTTAGCACGCGCTGTATCTTGTACACCCGGAAGTTGCACAATGATACGCTCAGCACCTTGGCGCTGTACGTTAGGCTCTGCAACACCGATTTGGTTAATACGGTTACGGATAATTGTTTCATTTTGTTTGATAGCGTAGTCACGAATTTCTTTAAGCTTTTGCTCGCTCATGCTGGCATAAAAAGCATTGTCGCTGCTGCTATCATCAACGTAAACGTTTAATGGGTAACGTGTTGATAAGAAACGCTCTGCTGCGTCTTTATCTTCTTCGTTACGCATTTCAACACGTAATCGCTCGCTGTTCGCTACACGGCGAATGGTGCGATAACGCAATTTTTCTTCACGTAAGTCACTTTTGAAATCTTGTTCCATTTGCTCAAGCTGAGTATCAACCGCCGTCGCCATGTCGATTTCCATAGTAAAGTGAACACCACCGCTTAAATCTAGGCCTAGTTTCATTGGGTTACCACCCAGTGACTTTAACCACTCTGGTTGAGCAGGCGCCATATTGATTGCAGAGATATAATCTTCACTAAGGGAATCACGCAGTAGATCTTGCGCTTTTAGTTGGTCTTCAACATTCTTAAAACGAACGAGGATTTGTCCGTCTTCAAGTTTGCTTGATTTAACAGTAACGTTATGTTCTTTGAGAGTCGCATTTACTTTATCGAGTACGCTGAGGTCAGCATCAGTACCTTTAGTGCCCGATACTTGTATGGCCGGGTCTCGGCCATACAAGTTAGGAGAGGCATATAAAATACCAACGACTAACACAACAAGAACAAGTAAATACTTCCATAATGGAAACTTGTTTAACACGTGTGAGTCCTTATTTTTATTGTTATAGCGACTTCATAGTGCCTTTTGGCAATACTGCAGAAACAGCTGATTTTTGTACTGTTACTTCTGCTTGGTCGTTTAATGAAATCACGATGAAGTCTTTGTCATCAGCGATTTTAGCAATCTTACCTACTAAACCACCTTGCGTTAGTACTTCGTCGCCTTTCGCCATTGCGCCCATTAGTGCTTTATGCTCTTTTACACGCTTAGCTTGTGGACGGTAGATTAAGAAATAAAATACCAGACCAAAAATACCCAACATGATTAGCATTTCCATGCCACCACCTGCTGGTGCTGCACCTGCCGCACTTGCGTGGGCGTTTGAGATGAATAAACTCATTTCACTTCCTCTTTAATTTTTCTAAAAATTTAATCTGATGTATCTGCAAGCTCTGGCACTTCTTGGCCGCGGCGTGCATAAAAATCTGCAACAAATTCGTCTAGTTTGCCATTACTGATGGCATTACGTAAGCCTTCCATCACGCGTTGATAATAACGTAAGTTGTGAATCGTGTTTAGACGTGCGCCTAAGATTTCATTACATTTATCAAGATGATGCAAGTATGCACGTGAATAGTTTTTACACGTATGACAATCACACTCAGGATCCAGTGGACCGGTGTCTGTTTTATGTACTGCATTACGGATTTTAACAATGCCGCCAGTTACAAATAAATGACCGTTACGGGCATTACGCGTAGGCATTACACAGTCAAACATATCGATACCACGGCGAACCGCCTCTACTAAGTCTTCTGGTTTACCAACGCCCATTAAGTAACGAGGCTTGTCTTCAGGCATCTTGTAAGCACAGTGGTCAAGAATATTGATCATTTCGTTTTTCGGTTCACCAACCGATAAACCACCTAATGCATAACCATCAAAGCCAATTTCTTCTAGGCCTTTTTGTGATTGTGCACGAAGCTCAGGGTACATACCACCTTGGATAATACCAAATAGCGCAGCTGGGTTATCGCCATGACCTTCTTTTGAGCGTTTAGCCCAACGAAGTGATAACTCCATAGAATCTTTAGCTTCTTTTTCTGTCGCAGGGTATGGCGTACATTCGTCAAAAATCATCACGATGTCAGAACCTAAATCACGCTGAACTTGCATCGCTTTTTCTGGCGAAAGCATGATTTTTTCACCGTTAACTGGTGAACTGAACATCACGCCTTCTTCAGTGATTTTACGCATTGCGCCTAAGCTGAATACTTGGAAACCGCCTGAATCAGTTAGAATTGGACGATCCCAATTCATAAAGTCATGTAAGTCACCGTGCTGCTTAATGATTTCTGTGCCAGGACGCAGCATTAAGTGGAAAGTGTTACCTAGGCAGATTTGTGCACCAGTATCTTTCACTTCGTCAGGCGTCATACCTTTAACAGTACCGTAAGTACCTACAGGCATAAATGCTGGTGTTTCTACAACACCACGTTCAAAAATCAAGCGGCCGCGGCGCGCTTTACCGTCAGTGCGGTCTAATTCAAATTTCATATTATCCTCAGTGTCGGAAAAACAGTCCAACAAGCTATAATTTAACCGCTCGATTCTACCCTGTTTGCGGGTTTATTACTATAAATTGGGCTAAATTCGAAAATAAAAAGCCCAGTTAAAAAACTGGGCTTTTTCAAATTCTCATCAGCGCTTATTTGCGCGTTAAGAACATCGCATCACCATAACTAAAGAAGCGATACTGCTGCTCAATAGCCGTGTGGTAAGCACCCATTATGTTCTCTTGACCTGCAAAGGCACTGACTAACATGATTAACGTTGATTCAGGTAAGTGGAAATTTGTCACCATGGCATCAACCACATTGAACTGATAACCCGGGTAAATAAAGATATCGGTATCACCAAAGTAAGTATCTAGTTTGCCGCCGTGCACTTTAGCAGCTGACTCCAGTGAGCGAACTGAGGTAGTACCTACAGCAATTACACGCCCACCTTTTGCTTTAGTTTCGGCTACCGCTTTAACCACTTCATCTGGCACTTCGATGTACTCTGAGTGCATAACATGCTCATCAACTGAGTCAACGCGAACAGGCTGGAAGGTACCTGCACCTACGTGCAAAGTCACAAAGGCCATGTTAATGCCCTTGTCTTTTAAGGCTGCCATTAATTTATCATCAAAATGCAGACCAGCTGTTGGCGCGGCTACAGCACCAGGCTTTTCACCATAAACCGTTTGGTAGCGCTCACGATCTGACTCGTTATCAGGACGGTCAATATAAGGTGGTAATGGCATGTGACCGATGTCGTTTAGGATATCGAGTACATTTTCGTCTTTGGCAAATTCAAGCTCGAAAAGCTCGCCATGACGCGCAACCATGATTGCTTCGGCTTTACCTTCTAGAATGATTTTTGAGCCTGGTTTTGGCGATTTACTAGCTCGCACATGCGCAAGCACACGATGCTCGTCGAGTACACGTTCTACTAAAACCTCAAGCTTACCGCCTGACTCTTTTTGCCCGAACATGCGAGCTGGGATCACTTTGGTGTTATTGAAAATTAATAGGTCATTTTCATTAACGAGCGATAAAATATCACTAAATACTTTATGCTCAACTTGGCCTGATGGGCCATCAAGCGTCAGTAAACGACTGCTAGTTCGATCTGCTTTAGGAAAACGAGCAATTAATTCATCAGGAAGGTCAAAGCTAAAATCAGCTACGCGCATAGAGCATATCTCTCATTAATAAAAACGCGCCAAGTTTACTCTGATACGCCCACCACCTCAAGCAAAGCCCTGCGTCAACTTGGTACTAGCTTAAAGGATTACAAACTTAAGTACTTATTAACCGCTTTTGGGTAAAGTTTGCTTGTAGATTAAGCAAAATGTCATTATTCTAGCTTATTCACTAAACATGGGTTAAGTAAGAGGTAGTAGCGCCATGGCAAAGCAGTTAAAGCTGCTAATTTTGAACGCGAGCGTTGCTGAGCGTGAAACAATTAAGACCACATTAAACAAGCTTAATGTCTTCACGTTTATCGAAGCCAGTGACTCTCAAGATGCGCTTAAAATTCTTAAAAGCCACCCGGTGGATATTATCATTACAGGCCTTGAGGTCGGTAAGATTGATGGTTGGCGCTTTTCGCGCATGATCCGTTCAGGGTTATTAAAAACACCAAAAAACACACCAATTTTACTTACTCCACCAATCTATTGTGAACGTATAGCCGAAACCACGGCTCGCAGCTATGGCATTGATGCTGTTCTTCCATTTGAACGCCAAGATATGCTGCCGCAAGTGCTAGCCAACGTGTTATCAACTCACCTTGAAAAAAGTAGTCGCCTTAATTTATTACTACTTGAAACAGATAACCGTAAAGCAGAAGATATCAGCGAACAGTTAAAACTTAGCTTCGCGATAACCCATACCACTTCAACAAAAGCGGCACTTGCGACCTATCTGCAGCAAAAATTTGCCATTGTATTGATTGACGCCACCGAATCTCATTCAGATACCGCAGCTGGGTTAATTAGCGAAATACTACAGCACAACCCAAAGCAAGCGATTGTAACCATCATTGATAACAATGATGCAGATTATGCTGAGCAGTTGTTGCTATCTGGCGTAACTGACTTTATTCGCGCCCCGTACGATCACTCGTTATTAAGTAAAGTGTGTGACCACGCTGCCCGCCGTGAAGATTTCATGGTGAGCTATGCAGAGTTTGCGCAAAAAGTAGAACAACTAAGCCAAAGTCAAAGCCGCTATAAAGAGCTGTTTTCTGCCCACCAACGTATTTTATTACACCTAAATACTGTGGTACTTGAGTTTAACCAAGAGGGTAATATTCGCTTTATTAACCCTGCTTGGGAGCATTTAACGGGCTATGGCATTAAGTCTAGTTTAGCAAAGTCATTAACTGACTTTTGTTTACCTGAGTGTAAAACAAAGCTACAAGATACTATTCAGCGTATTTTGCATGGTGGTGAGCAACAGCAACAGGTAGAGATCCAACTAAAACATAAAAATGGCAATGCCATTTGGGTTGAGTGTCGCTTACAGCTGATTAAAAACAGCCAGAACTCAGCAACTATTACCGCCACCATAGATAACATTCATGAGCGTAAGCAGGCAGAGCTACAACTTCGTCATTTAGCCTTGCACGATACGCTCACAGAGCTGCATAACCGTTATTACTTTGACCAACAATTACAACGTATTTGTAAAGCACAATACACCAGTAACGATACAGAGCACGCGCTGATTTATATCGATTTAGATCACTTTAAAATCATCAACGACAGTAAAGGTCACCAACAAGGTGACATCGTTTTAAAAGAAGTTGCCCAGTTATTCACAGCGAATATTAGTGATGAGCACTTAGTGTGCCGCATCGGTGGTGATGAATTTGCTGTGATCTTAAAAAATACTAACTTACTCGATGCACACTTGGTTGCAGAAAGTATTTGTATGGCGATTGAAAAGCACCGCTTTCATTCAGAAGGTCAAGAGTACTCAATTAGCTGTTCAATTGGTTTAACACAAATCACCGAGCAAAATAACGACCCAAGTGAGTGTTTAAAACAAGCTGATATCGCCCTTTATGTAGCAAAAAGCTTAGGCCGTAACTTAGTACACTGTTATTCAAAAGAAGATAGTCATCACAATAGTTTACAAGCCGGTCTTGAATGGGGCCATAGTATTCGCCAAGCATTACAACATGATGCTATCGAACTGCACTATCAACCGATTTGGGACTTTAAACGCGGCCACGTCGCCTACTTTGAAGCACTATTACGCTTAAAGCTTGATGATGAGCTTATCTACCCTAATCAGTTTATTCCTGCTTTAGAGCTTTTAAACGATACTTTCTTGATGGACCAATGTGTTATTCGTAATGCCATTAAGAGCGTTGCCGAGTACCCAGAGCTTAACCAAGTAGCAATTAACTTGTCAGCACAGTCGTTTTTAGATGAACGCTTACTGCCGCATATTGAATCGAGCTTAAAAGAATACAATGTTGAACCAACACGCATTATTTTTGAGATCACCGAGTCTGCGAGTATTAATAACCTAGTTGCAACCCGTGCCATGATCGAGCGTTTGAATGGCTTAGGCTGTCACTTCTCTATTGATGACTTTGGTACTGGCTTTAGTACCTTTAATTACCTTAAACAGTTACCGGCTCAACACGTAAAAATTGATGGTTCATTTGTTCGCGACATGTTGAACGACCCAATCGATTTAGCGCTTGTAAAAGCGATTAATGATATTAGCCGTTCGCTTGATAAGCGCTCTGTTGCTGAATATGTTGAAAACAAAGAAATATTCTTAGCGCTAAAAGAAATTGGTATCGACTATGGTCAAGGCTACTTTATTGCCCGCCCAGTACCGGTTGAAAAAATTAGCGACGAGCTGAAAAAAATATCTGAAAATAATCTTTTTAACTAACAAATATCTAGCCTTAAAAAGCCTAAATTTAATACATTTTTAAACATTTTTTCTTAGTTTTTAAACTTCCATACTGACAATACTCATCTATACTTAAATCCACAGCAAGATAAAATGTCGTGTTTTTATAGTGATTATCTATAATAAACATGACATTACTTATTACATTAAACATACTGAGTATGACTTAACATCGTTAAGTCCATCTATTAGCGGTATAAAGGAGAAAAGTGATGACACAACTAATCGTTTTGTTGCTGATTGTGAATCTAGGGATAGCGTATCAATGTTACCGTAATGCGACCTTTAAGGGGTACCCGGTAAAAACATTTACAGGGCTAGGTTTAGTACCTTACTTTAACTTAGTCGTGTGGGTTTACTTGTTGTTTTTACCCGACTTAAAACCATTTTCAATGAATGAAAAGCAGCCACTTTAGGCTGCTTTTTTAGTTGGGAGAATTTAAAAACTATAAGTTGATGCTTTTTCGAGTAATTGCGCGGCTTTTATATCGCCAACCACACACTTTTTAATGTCTGACTTTTTAAATACTTTTACTTGCTCAGTTTTACCTTCGCTAACACCACGGATGATAAAGCTGACATGTTCATCGTTAGGCAGATTTCTTAAACCGCTCCCATAATCACACAAAGTCAGTGATAAGCTCTGATCTACTCGCTTAGCTAAAGAAGCCAGCTGTTGCTTTTGCTCTTTAACACGAGCTTGTTTTTTCTCAGCTAACTCTTTGCGCATTTGTTGCTGCTTTTGTGATAACTTTTGCTGCTGCTTTTCAAGCTCTTTAATCGATGCTTGCAATGCTTGTTTACGTTTTTCGAGCTCTTGCTCTTTGGCATCTTTATCATGACGACGGTCAAATTCAAGGTCGCGCTTTTCACGTTCAAGATCACGGATTTCACGGCTCACATCGCGCTCTTGCTCAGCTACTTCACGTACTCGCTCTGCGCTTTCGCGCATCACTTCCATGGCTTGCTGATAGGCTTCTTGCGTTTTCACGACTACTGCATCGCTGATCACTTGCACATGTTCGCCTAACACTTCGATTTCAGTTAGTTCTTCAAAATCGATATCTGGCATAGGTGGCAGCGGCGCATCGGGTACAGAGGCAAACACTGTAGACCAGCGCGAACTGCCTCGTACATCAAAGCTAAACACCACACCTTGATGCTGCAAATAACTCGAAGACACATTTCTTACCTTGTTATCGGTATCTTGTTTTAACGCCGCTGAGAGGATTTTTTCCATGATCCCGACTTCACGCTGAATTTTATTTAACTCATCACTTGCTTGTGCCTGTAAGCTTACTGCTGTGCAAAGCAATAAGGCTGCCGTAGTTGATTTGTATTTTGACATCTTAATACTCCAAATTGTTGGCAACGGTTGGCAATGGTCCGCCGTCCACTTGCTCTGCTAAATCATTTAACTGCATACGTAAGTACGCTTGGTCTTGGGCCCGCTGCGTTTTGATATATGCAAGTACGCTGGCAATATCTTCTTGGCGCTCGACTCGCCCGGTTTTAATCGCTTCTTTGGCCAGTTGGTACATCTGTTGTTGCTGCACTTCGTTTTGCGCAGTAATGATGTTTTGCAACTGATCAATTTGCTTTTGTTGTGACTCTAGTAAATTGGTTTGCTTGGCCACTTGCTCAAGTAACTGCTGATTTCCTTGCTGTGGATTACTAACAAAAACCCATGCGCAAAATACTATTGAAGCAGCCACTGCCCACATTCCAGCACCAAAAAACAGACTCGTTTTTTGCACTTTAGGCATCGTAGACTCTCGATCCCAATTTGGTACGGGTACCGTTTCATAATGTTGACTTTGTTGTTGCCACTGCATTGCATTATTCATCATTGATGCATACTCAGCATTGGCTTGTAGCAACGCAATTTGCTCTTCAGTGAGGCTTTCGCCTTCTAACCATGCGGTAAATAATGAATCTAAATTAGCCATCTACGGCCTCCAAATGCACTTTTAACTTACCAAGCGCACTGTATAGTCTTGATTTAGCTGTATTGGTCGAAATACCTAATTGCTCAGCGATTTCTTCAAATGTACAGTGCTGAAAAAACTTTAACTCCACCACCAAGCGTTGCTCCCAGGGTAAATTGTTCATCATTGCTTTGAGTTCATCATGCTGCTCAGATTGCAGTTGATTGGTTTCTAACTCACTATGCTCGCAGCTTTCTTCTGGTATATCGTCTAAACCTTGATGCAGCTTACGGCGGCGGTAATATTCAACACTACGCCGGTGCACAATTTGATAGAGCCAAGTATTAAAACTCGACTCACCACGAAAACTCGGCAAGCTTTTATAAACAGAAATAAACACTTCTTGCATTAAATCCATTGCATCATCAGGGTGACTTAACATCCTTAGGCAATAGTTATATACCTGTGTTTCGTGCTGCTTTACTAATTTCAACCACGCCCGTTTATTGCCCTGTTGCGCTTTAGCAATTAGTGTCTCAAGTGATTGAAAAAACACGCTAGCCTCGTCATCTGATCTGCCTTTAATGGTTTTATTATTATGTTAGTCGAGGGAAGGAAAAAAATAGTTTGCTTAAATAATAAAAAAACCCCAAATATTTTTTATTTGGGGTTTAATTTAGAGGTAGAGGCTTTATTCGTTGTCACACTGACCGTCTAAGCTACACTGCTTATTAAGAAAGAGCTCTAGCTGCTGACTAAACAGCCTAAAGTCTCTGATCCGGCCTGTGGTTTTACGCCACACAATGCCAATATCACGGTATGCATCGCCTTGTGATGGCGTAGCAACCATATCTTTTTTATCTAAAATACCGGCATTGATAGCCATTTGCGGTAAGAAAGTAACACCAAGCTGGTGTTCAACCATACTTAATAAGGTATGTAAGCTTGCCGCTTCAAATGGGTTAATACAGCTTGAGCGATTCAAATGGCAGGCACTTAACGCATGGCCTGTCATACAGTGCTCACGCTCTAGTAAGAACACACTCGCATCTGGTAATAGGTTAAAGTCTTCCACGCCATCTGCTGGTGTGTAATCTTTATGGTGCACTAGGCTGAACTGATCTTTAGCGAGTACTTGGGTATGAAACTTTTCAGTGTCATAAGGTAAAGCAAGCAATGCCATATCAATTTGGCCATGCTCTAGTTTATCGAGTAGCTTGTCACTGGTGTCTTCAACCAAAACTAACTCTAACTCGGTAAAGATCTGTTTGCAGAAATGATATAAAGGCGCAGCAATAAAACTGGCTATCGTAGGGATAACACCAAGCGTGAGTGTGCCACTTAAAGGCGTTAAAAAGCTTTTTGTCAGCTCTTTAAGGCTAAGGGTGTCGTCAATAATCTTACGTGCTTTTTCGACAACCTCTTCACCAATTGCGGTAAACATTAAGCTGCGGTTTTCACGCTCTATAAGCTGGCAACCTAAAGTTTCTTCTAAGTTTTGAATTGCACTACTTAAGGTTGATTGACCGATAAAACAGGCGCTTGCTGCGCGGCCAAAGTGTTGATGTTGGTGGACTGCTAATAAATACTGTAGTTGTTTAATACTTGGTAAGTTATTCATTCTCTACCTGCAAATAAAAAGACCCCAATACCTAAGGCATTGAGATCTTTTCAAGCTAAAAGTCTTTTAGTACTTTTTATACCCCGAAGGCAGTTCTCAGTACATAGAAAATAACAATAGCAAGGGCTGCGCCAACTGGCAATGTAATTACCCAAGAAACTACAATGTTTCTTACAACACCCATGTTAAGTGCTGCAATACCGCGTGCCATACCTACACCTAAAACCGCACCTACAAGTGTTTGTGTAGTAGAAATAGGTAAACCAGTACCTGATGCGATAACAACTGTAGAAGCAGCAGCAAGCTCAGCAGCAAAACCACGGCTTGGTGTTAAGTGCGTGATACCTTCACCGATTGTTTTAATTACTTTCTTACCTAAAATAGCAAGACCAGCAACAATACCTAAACCACCTAGTGGTAAAATCCACCATGCGATAGCCGCTTTCTTAGCGATTTCACCGTTGTGCTCAACAATGTTTACAACAGCAGCTAGTGGACCGATTGCGTTAGCAACGTCGTTTGAACCGTGCGCGAAAGCCATACAACATGCCGTTAGTACCATTAGTACTGCGAACACTTTCTCAACGTTGTTGAATTGCATTGCTTTGTCAGCTTTAGGGTCAATTTTAAGGCGAGCAATCGCAATCTTACCGATGATAGCAACTACAACAGCAATCGCGATAGAAAGGGCATAACCTTCAACAGCACCTAAGTTGATACCAATGTGCTTTAAGCCTTTCTTGATTGTTACAAGCGACATGATGAAGCCCGCTAGACCCATATAGATAGGTACGAAACGCTTAGCATTTTTAAGTGGTGCATCAGTGTCAAAAATTAGCTTTTGCGCACTCATGAAAATCAAGTAAGCAATAAAACCAGAGATAGCAGGGGTAACAATCCAGCTACCTACGATACCCATTACCTTGTTCCATTGGATTGCTTCGCTACCTACTGCAACTAATGCGAAACCAATGATGGCACCGATGATTGAGTGAGTCGTAGATACTGGCCAGCCTAAGAAAGAGGCAATTAATAACCAGCTACCTGCAGCGAATAACGCGGCAATCATACCTAGTATCATTAACTCAGGTATGTCCATAAACGGCGTGGCATCGATAATCCCTTTACGGATTGTAGATGTAACCTCACCACCGGCAAGGTATGCGCCAGCGAATTCAAACACCATAGCGATGATGATTGCTTGTTTAATTGTAAGTGCTTTTGAGCCTACTGATGTACCCATCGCATTGGCAACGTCATTTGCACCAATACCATAAGCCATGAAGAAACCGACTGCGGCGGCAGTTAAAACCAATAACGTGCCGTAATTTGCAATGATATCCATTGTGTGAACCTTTAATTTTTTTCGTGTTTGAACTGATTTTTAATTAACGAGCTAACATCAGCTCAAGACGAGAACCTACGCGCTCTGCAATATCTGCAAGCTCGCCTACCCACTCAATGATCTTGTATAAGAACATCACGTCAACAGGGTTAAGTTCATTTTCGATGGCGCGCAATTGACGGCGAATTTTGATCTGCATGTCATCCGTGTCTTGTTCAATAGCGTCCAATTCAACGAGCATTTTTTCAACTAAAGTCACTTCGCGACCTTTGAAGCCCGTTTCAAGCAGCTCATCTAGCTCATTGATTGCTTTTGACGCTTGTTTAGTCGCATCAACACAACGAGTTAAATAAGCAAGGAAATCTGTTTGGATTTCGGTAGGTATGATCATCTCACGACCAACTACACGACCTGCGATATCTTTTGCTTTGTTAGCAATTTTGTCTTGTTGAGTAACAAGCTCTAGCAAATCGGTACGCTCAACTGGCATGAATAAGCCACGAGGTAGTTGAAGGCGGATGTTACGTTTCATTTCATCAGCTTCACGCTCTAAATTACGAATGTTTAGACGGATTTCTTCCGCTTCTTGCCATTCTTCTTTAAACACGTGATTAAAGAAAGGGATCAATGCTTTACTTGCTTGATGTACTTTCTTAATGTGATCTTCCATAGGCTTAATAGGTGATTTAGCAAAAACCCCTAAAAATGCATTTGTAGGCATAACTGACCCTTTATAAATTAGTATGCTTTGGCAGCTGCGAATTTTACAGCATTGTGTTCGATTGTGAACGCTTTTTCTGCCTTACATCACCAATAATAGACAAAGCGGCCTAAGGCCGCTCGGTTTAATAATGAAAAGTTGCGGCTAAATTTACAGCGACTTTTCGATATCTTCTTGAGATGTATGACGAATATCTTTGCCGTTAACAAAATAGATGATGTATTCAGCAATATTCTGGCAACGGTCGCCAATACGTTCTAATGAACGAACTGACCACACTAAATCCATAATTTTCGGGATTGAGCGTGGATCTTCCATCATATATGTCATGATTTGACGGGTAATTGCTTCGTATTCGCGGTCAACTTTGGCGTCTTCTTTATGTACTTCAAACGCACATTGCACATCCATACGTGCAAATGCATCAAGTACATCATGAAGCATTTTTGATACTTGGCGACCCATGTTTTCAATGTTCACCAGTAGGTCTTGCTGATCTTTTGTGAATGAGTCCAGCGCAACTTTAGCAATACGCTCAGCTTCATCACCAATACGCTCTAAATCGGCAATTGTTTTTGCAATAGCAATTACAAGACGTAAGTCACTCGCTGCCGGCTGACGACGAGCGATAATGCGTGTACATTCTTCGTCGATGTTCACTTCCATTGCATTTACTTTGTAGTCGTTTTCACGAACTTTTTGTGCAAGATCGGCATCACCATTACTAACAGCATCCAGCGCGCTGTTTAGTTGTTGCTCAACTAAACCACCCATGTTTAATACATGGTTACGCACATTTTCAAGCTCTTCATTAAAGCGGCCCGAAATGTGTTTATTGATATTATGTTCCATTGTCTACCTCTATAAATTTCGTTTACGGTACCAAGTGACTTTATTGACTAACCGTAACGGCCTGTAATGTAGTCTTCTGTTTTCTTCTTGCTTGGTGTTGTAAATAACGTATTGGTATCTGAATACTCAATCAACTCACCCATGTACATAAACGCAGTTTGGTCTGATACACGAGCAGCCTGTTGCATGTTGTGAGTAACGATTACCACGGTAAACTTATTCTTTAAGTCGTTAATTAGCTCTTCGATAACTAAAGTAGAAATTGGATCTAGTGCCGATGTAGGCTCATCCAGAAGTAGTACTTCAGGCTCGATAGCAATTGAGCGAGCAATAACAAGACGCTGTTGCTGACCACCCGATAGGCCAAATGCACTATCGTGTAAACGGTCTTTAACTTCATCCCATAATGCCGCGCCACGTAAAGATTGTTCAACCACTTCGTCTAGTTTACGCTTTTCTTTAATACCTTGTAAGCGTAGGCCATAAACGACATTTTCGTAGATTGATTTTGGAAATGGATTAGGACGTTGGAATACCATCCCGACATTTCTTCGTAGTGCAGCAACATCTACATTCTTATCATAGATATTGTGACCATGTAGTAAGATCTCACCATCAATACGACAGCTATCAACAAGGTCGTTCATACGGTTGATACAACGTAAAAGTGTTGATTTACCACAACCCGATGGACCGATAAATGCTGTTACCTGACCTTTCGGGATGTTCATATTTACGCCGCTAAGCGCTTGTTTATCACCGTAGTATAGATCTAAGTTTTTAATCTCTAACGCTGTTTGTTCTGCAGTTAGGTTATCTAAATCTAGCTTTGCCGCGCTTTTCGCTTGGTTTACTTGTGGTGCAACTGTAATCATCTCTGTCTACCTATAAAAATTCTGTATTAATGCTCAAGAGCTCTAAACTTTTCGCGTAAGTGGTTACGAATACCAATCGCGGTGATATTCAGGGCGATAATTACTGATACCAGTAAGAATGCCGTGGCATATACCAGCGGACGTGCCGCTTCTACGTTAGGGCTTTGGAAACCAACATCGTAAATGTGGAAACCTAAGTGCATAAATTTTCTATCTAAATGTATGTATGGGAAGTTACCGTCAAGTGGCAGTGTTGGCGCCATCTTAACAACACCAACAAGCATTAGTGGTGCTACTTCACCGGCTGCACGTGCAACCGCTAAGATTAAACCTGTCATAATCGCTGGGCTTGCCATCGGAATGATGATACGCCATAGCGTTTCTGCTTTTGTTGCGCCAAGTGCTAATGAACCATGACGAACCGTACTTGGAATACGTGATAAACCTTCTTCAGTCGAAACAATAACAACAGGAAGCGTTAAAATTGCTAGCGTTAAAGCAGACCAAATCACACCTGGCGTACCAAATACTGGGCTTGGCGATGACTCAGGGTAGAACAATTGGTCAATACTGCCACCTAGCATGTATACAAAGAAACCTAGACCAAATACACCGTATACAATCGAAGGTACACCTGCAAGGTTGATTACCGCGATACGGATCATCTTAGTCACGGCATTTTTTGCTGCGTATTCATGTAAGTAAATCGCTGCAACAACACCAAACGGCGTCACAATCACTGCCATTAGTAATACCATGAACACGGTACCGAAAATCGCTGGGAATACACCGCCTTCAGTGTTTGCTTCACGTGGGTCATCTGCTACAAACTTACCAAGTTGTACAAAGTAATGACCAAGCTTAGCAAAGAAGCCCATGTCATTAGGGAACCACACATCAAGAACTTGATACAGAGGTATAGTAACCACTTCACCGCGCATGTCTCTTACAGTTACTTGGTCACGCTTTGCTTGTTTACGAAGCGCGAATAACTGCTTTTCTAATACTGTGTATTCAGCACGTAACTCAGCACGAGTTTGTGCAAGCTCAGCAACACGCTCATCGGTTAGTTCGTTATCAAGCTGGTATGCTTTTTCTCTTAAGCGTAAACGTTCAAGCTCATAGTTAATATGACCAATATCACCATTTTGTAAGTCTAACGCTTGGTCATTCAGGTCAACAGCACGGTCTACAAGATCATAAAGCACGTCGATTTTGTTATCAGTGATAACTTCACCGTCTTTAATAACCTGTTCTACATAACCGTAGAAGTTACCGTTTTTACTACGCTCGAATACAGCAAGCTCAGCTGGCGCAGTACGCGATGTGATGTCTGTCTCTAGTACCCAACGGAAATCTAGAGCTACGTACTCACGGTTACCTGTTTTAATCAATAAACGCTCTAGTTGCTCTTTATCGTAATGAGATAAATCAACGCCCGTCGCCTCAATACGTGATTTTGCAACTAGTTCACGGTCATAAATCTCACCGATCACTGTTTGTTTTTCAACTGAGCCTTGCAGCTCAAATTGCACTACTTCTGATGGCCAGAAAAAGCTTAAACCTTTCCAAGCAATCATGGCTAGTAAGCCAAGAACCGAGATTAAACTGATGCTTACCGCACCGCCGGTCATCCAAATCCAAGGAGAACCAGACTTAAACCACTGCTTTACCATGTCGTGTCTCTCCACCTACATTGAACTGTATTTATCACGCAGTTGCTGTCGAACAAACTCAGCCACTGTGTTGAAAATGAATGTGAATATGAATAATACAAATGCTGCTAAGAATAGAATGCGATAATGCGAGCTACCTACCTCAGACTCAGGCATTTCTACCGCGATATTCGCTGCAAGTGTTCTCATACCCTGGAAGATACTCCAGTCCATAATAGGTGTATTACCTGTTGCCATTAGTACAATCATTGTTTCACCTACAGCACGGCCTAGACCCATCATTACTGCTGAGAATATACCTGGGCTTGCTGTTAGTAATACTACGCGAACCAATGTTTGCCATTGTGTTGCACCTAGTGCTAATGAACCGTTTGATAAGTGCTTAGGAACACTGAATACCGCATCTTCAGCAATTGAGAAGATAGTCGGGATAACAGCAAAGCCCATCGCAATACCAACAACTAGTGAGTTACGTTGGTCAAACGTCATACCCAGTTCATTGGTTAAGTACTGACGCACATTGCCGTCAAACATCCAAAGCTCAATTGAGTTACTCATCGCAAACGATAACCAGCCGATGAAAATAACCACTGGAATAAGTAAAATTGAGTGCGAACCTTCAGGAATACGGTGACGAATTGACGCCGGTAGCTTGTTCCAGCCAAAAGCCGTTAATAAAATAGCGATTGGTAGCAACACCAATAATCCAATAATCGCAGGTAAATGCTCTTCAATTAATGGTGCTAACCAAAGACCCGCTAAGAAACCTAGGATTACCGTTGGTAATGCTTCCATGATTTCTACAGTCGGCTTAACCACTTTACGTAATTCACTCGACATAAAGTACGCCGTGTAAATTGCGGCTGAAAGCGCAATTGGTACCGCAAATAACATTGCGTACATTGCCGCTTTAATCGTACCGAATGAAATTGGCACTAATGAGAACTTAGATTCAAAGTCATCACTTGCAGACGTTGACTGCCAAATGTAGCCCGGCTCTGGGTAACCTTCGTACCATACCTCTTGCCACAACGCAGACCAAGTTACTTCTGGGTGCTCGTTATGAATTTCAATTACTTTTAGCGCGTCATCAGCAAGAATAAGTGCCGCATTTGAACGTGGCGCTATTGCAAAGTTTTGAATTGGACCTTCGCTTACTTTACCTTGCCACAGTTTAGCATCGCTAGTTGTGTAATAAATACCTAGCTCACCGTTAGCGCCTGCTGTGAAGAAGGTACGACGGTAGAACTCGGTGAAAATGTTTAGTTTCGATTGCTTGCTGGTTTCAAATGCACGGATCTTTTGGAACTCACGGCCATTTTCAGTGTTTACTTCAAACCACTGTGAAACTTCGCCATTATCGTTAGCAAGCATCAGTGAGTTGGCACCAGCCAATAGTTGAGTTGAAACTAGGTTCGCGTTTTCTTCGTTAGCTGCAAGCAGTTGAATTTGCTCAACTTCAGAAGGGTAACGGGTATCATATACGTAAATTTGATTTGCTGAACGCACGAATGTACGTGTTGTATCTGGTGAGATTAATAGCTCATCAACACGACCTTCGATATCAAGCTCAGTACGCTCAACAACCCACTCTACTTCGCCGGTGAACATGTTTTCTTCACCCACAAAGCTGCTGAATATAACGCGCTTGTCAGCCGTTAAAGCAACAACAGCTGTTTTATCTTCGTAGTGGCTAAATGCAAATTTAGTGATTGCCGCACCTTGCTCATCAACTTCAAGCGCCATATCACCCAACGGGTAATCTAAACGTGGTGTTAACTTGCGTTGATTGTTCGGGAATGTCACTAAGAATTTTGGCGCAACCACAACCACAGAGCCATTTTCTAGGCCGTATGCGTATTGCCCCTGAAACGGTGCAGAGCTTGCGAAGCTGCTTACATCGCTTGGTAATTCTGTATTAAGGGTGGTGATCTTTTTACCAAATTGCTCTTTTTCAACATTGTAAAAGTCCACATTACCTTTTTCACCGAGTAAAAAGGCAATTTCGGTTTGTTCTTCAATGCCAAGACCCACAACTTCTGACGCATTTTGTAGTTTTACACTGTTGCGTGTATCTACTTTTGCTGACTCAAAAATAGGTTGAACAACATAAAGAAGGTAAAAGAATATAAGTAGCAGTGCTACTAGCACCATTACGCCACCTGCGGAAATACCCCACTTGGCAAACCTGTCTTTAAATAGACGGCTTCTATCCGTATGAAAGGTAGGTTTATTCGGATTGGAAGTCATCAAAACACCCTTAAATCTTAACGTTGCGCGCATTATATTTCACCAAGATGACAGTAATGTTACAAACGTCATAATTCAGTGTAATAAAGCGAGTATTTCAGGGACGTATTTTAAAGTTAAAAAATGACCAAATTGCGACATTGCTCTGCATATTTATAACGACCAAATTCACAACCTAACAAACTGTTATAACTAATTTTTTATAACTATATGGAAAAAATTGGACAAACAATAAAACTGCATCAATACTCAAGATGACTTATTTTTTTCGACAATAAGAATCATTTTTAACCAACGCCTCCTTCCTTTTATTGCATTTTTCAGAGGCATTTTTACAGAGATATAAGTATGAAGCAGTTAGTAATTACTATTTTGGGGCCAGACAAACCCGGCCTAGTTGAAGACCTTTCAGCCACAATTTTAAACCATCATGGTAACTGGTTAAGCAGTAATTTGAGCCACCTTGCAGGTCACTTTGCAGGGATTATTGAGGCAGCAGTACCTGAAGAGCACCTGCAAGAATTGCAAGACGCATTACATAGTCTGCCGTATTTAGAAATCAGAATTGAACGCGGCGCCGAAACTCTGTCAGAAGAAAAATCTGAACAAATCAATTTTGTCATTACTGGCAACGACAGACCTGGCATTGTACAAGAGCTTGCCAGCGTTATTCGTCACAAAGGGGCGAATATCACTCACCTAAATTCAAAACAACAAAGTGCACCTAACTGGGGCGTGCCAATTTTTAGTGCTGTTGCCACCGTCGCTTTGCCAATTGGCATGAACAAAGACGAAGTGATCAGCGCACTTGAGTCTATTACTACAGACCTAATTGTTGATATTGAGGACGCATAACAAGCAAGTTTATAGGGATATTAAAACTTAAACTAAGCTTTAAAATTAACGACATACATGTCACATAACTGACATGTATGTCATAAAAGTGATAAATACGTCACATAAACGTCATCTGCATCCTCTATATTCTAACTAGCTATAAACGTTGGAAAACTAGATGAACGCATCACACTCTTCTTCTCAAGCCGTTAACTACTTTGCCAAAGAGCTAAGTTGGCTGTCTTTTAATGAACGCGTGCTGCAAGAAGCTAAAGATAAATCTAACCCGATTATTGAGCGCATGCGCTTTTTAGGTATTTACTCAAACAACATGGATGAGTTTTTCCGTGTCCGTGTTGCTGATGTAAAACGCCGAATATTACTTAATAAAATTCCTGATGCGAACTTTGAAGAAGACGAAATATTACTTCATCAGATCCAAAGCAAAGTGCTACAGCTTGGTAAAAAGTTTAACCAAATTCATAAAGACATTTTAAATGACTTAAACGAGCACAATATTCACGTTGAGTTACCTGAGGAGTTATCTGAATTTCACTTGAGTTGGCTGAAAAAATTCTTCCACGATAATGTGCTGCAACACATATTGCCGATTTTACTCTCTGAAAAGAAAGACTACTCAGATCAAATCAACGACACCATGACCTATTTGTTTGTCGAGATGACTAACCAAAAAAGTCATTATGCCATGATGGAAGTACCAACCGACCGCGTATCTCGATTTGTTATTTTGCCACCAGAGAAAACGCGCCGTCACAAAACCATTGTGATGCTTGATGACATTATCGCCTACTTTATTCGCGATGTGTTTAGCAGCTTTTTTAGCTTTGATGATATTCAATGTTATGCCATCAAATTGACCCGTGATGCCGAATACAATTTAGATGACGAGCTTGAAGAAGGCTTGCTCGATAAAATGTCAAAAGGTCTAAAACAACGTATTTCTGCAGAGCCTGTGCGCCTTGTTTATGACGAGAGCATGCCAGCTGAGATGCTTAAAGTGATGAAAAAGCGCCTTAATATAAGCCAACATGATGCGCTTATCCCCGGCGGTCGTTACCGTAATTTCCGCGATTTTATTGCGTTTCCGAATGTTGGCCGTCAATATTTAGAAAACAAACCACTGCCTGCATTACAAAGCACGGCTTTTAACAATCATTCAAGTGTGTTTGATGCCATTTCAGAGCAAGATATTTTACTGTATTACCCCTACCACACCTTTAACCATTTACTTGAGTTTGTACGCCAAGCTGCTTTTGACCCAGATGTAACCCAAATTAAGGTCAATATTTATCGCGTTGCGAGTCAGTCTCGACTTGTCTCTACGCTTATTAATGCAGCAAAAAATGGCAAACACGTAACCGTTATGGTTGAGCTGAAAGCGCGCTTTGATGAACAAAACAATATTGAATGGGCAAAAACCCTAAGCAATGCCGGTGTTAAAGTGATCTTTGGTATTCCTGCGTTGAAAGTACACAGTAAGTTATGCGTTATTCACCGTAAAGAAAAGAACAACATAGTGAAATATGCCCATATAGGCACGGGTAACTTCCACGAAAAAACCGCCAAAATCTACACTGACTTTAGCTTATTCACCAAGTTTGATGGCATTAGTGAAGAGTGCGATAGTGTGTTTAAGTTTATTGAAAGTAGCTATAAACCATTTCAATTTGATCATTTGATGATTTCGCCAGTCAACGCAAGACAAACTATTATGTCGCTAATTGATGCTGAAATAACCAATGTAGAACATGGTAAGGCTGGTCGAATTACGCTAAAAATAAACAACCTTGTTGATAAAGAGCTGGTTGATCACCTCTACTTTGCCGCAAGACGCGGTGTGAAAATTCGCATTATTGTGCGAGGCATGTGTTCGTTAGTGCCCTCTGCCGTTAACGAAAATATTCGCATTATTAGCATTGTTGACCGCTTTTTAGAGCACCCTAGGGTGATGGTGTTTCATAATAATGGCGACGAAAAAGTGTATATTTCATCGGCAGACTGGATGACCCGAAATCTTGATCACCGTGTTGAAGTAGCCACACCGATTTATGATGAAAAATTAAAACAGCTTATTATTGATATTCTTGAGCTACAGTTTAAAGATAGATCAAAAGCGCGCATAATCGATAGCGAACAAAAAAACAGCTATGTGCGCCGTGGCAATCGTAAAAAAATTCGCTCGCAAATTGCCATTTATGACCACCTTAAGAAATGGGAAAGTAACTATAATAATGAATGATTATCCCTCAATTGCTGCCGTTGATTTAGGCTCAAATAGTTTTCATTTAGTGGTGGCAAGAGAGGTCGATGGCTCTTTGCAAATCTTACACAAAGAAAAACAGCGCGTTTACTTAGCTGACGGTTTAGATGATAAAAATCATTTAAGCCAAGAAGCAATCGAACGCGCGCTGGCAATTCTTAAGCAGTTTGCGACTACCTTGCAGGACTTCCCCCTTGAGAATGTCAAAGTGGCGGCAACTTACACATTACGCCGCGCTAAAAATATTCATTCGTTCTTAACCCAAGCAAGTAAAGTGTTTCCTTACCCAATCGAAGTAATATCGGGGCAGGAGGAAGCGCGCTTAATTTACCAAGGTGTTGCCCATTACATTCATCACGATGAAAACCGCTTAGTCATTGATATCGGCGGCGGCAGTACCGAACTCATCATTGGCAAACACTTTAAGCACAAGCTACTTACTAGCCGCAATATGGGCTGTGTTAGTTACACCAAGCAGTTTTTTGCAGATGGACAAATCACTGCTAAGCGCTTTGCCAAAGCTGAAGTTCGCGCAGAGCAAGAACTCGAAGTGATTTTCGCCAACTACTTATCGGCTGGCTGGCAATCTGTGGTGGGAACATCAGGCACTATTAAATCTATCCTTGCCATGATCAATGCTAACGATGCCGAGCAAGAGCTGATTACATTAGAGCGATTATTAGAACTAAAAACTCAGTTTATTGCAGCTAAACAAATAAAAGCGCTACAAATTGAAGGTCTTACACCTGAGCGGCAAGTGAGTATATGTGGTGGTTTAGCTATTTTAATTGCGGTATTTAGGCTGTTTAAAATCGAAGCGTTGCAATACAGCGACTTTTCACTTCGTGAAGGCCTGCTACATGAAATGCAGCAAAAGCTCGCACACAAAGATATTCGCACTAATACCATAGCGAACCTATCTGAGCGTAACGCCATAGATAAAGAGCATGCTAACCGCGTCTCGACAACCGCAAAGTGGCTGTTTGAACAAGTAAAAGAGGCATGGCAACTTACCGATCCTGACTACATCAACTTGCTGGATTGGGCCGCGCAGCTGCATGAAATTGGCTTAGGGGTTAATTCATCAGGGATACATAAGCACAGTGCATATATCGTTGCGAATAGCCAATTACCAGGCTTTACGCAGCAACAACAAACCTTGCTTAGTTGCATGATCCGTTTTTATCGGAAAAAAATTCGTTTAGAAGAGTTTCCTGCACTGCATACCATGCAGCATTATGAAATATTGCAGCTTATTGTGATTTTGCGCTTAGCGGTACTACTGAATCAAAAGCGTATTACCGATCAAGGTTTTAAACTTGAGGTAACAGCCAAGCAAAATAGTATGTTCTTAAAGTTTCACAATAAGTGGCTTAAAGAACATACCTTGCTTTTAGCTGACTTACAGCAAGAGCAAAAATACCTTAAAAAAGTCGGCTTCTTACTCGATTTTCATTAAGCGGATTAATAGATTAATAGATTAATAGATTAATAGATTAATAGATTAATCGATTAATCGATTACATATCCATATGGCGATTTGAGCTTTGCATCATTTGCTTAAGGCCTTGATGTTCAAGCTCAAGTAAACGTTCGAGCTTTTCTTTGCTTTGCTCTGTATCAGCTCGCGATACCAAGTACTCGTATAAGTCGATTACTTTTTGGTGTTGCGTGGTTAAGTAAACCTGAATCGCCTTTTCATCAATTTGCTGATCTGTGCTGATATCGTTAAAAGTAATTAGCTCTGGGTTTTCAGCAAAATACTCATAGCAATAGGTATCTAGCGTGTTTATTTCTGTAATGGCTTTAAAGCCAACGAGATCTTCTGCTAGTTTCTTCTCATATTGCAGATAATAGTCCACCAGCATTTGATTATGCTCGTCCAGTAAGTCTTTAACACTGTGGAAATTGGCTGCCATTTGAGTATGAAATAACACGGTCCAATCATAAACTTGTTGTATTGTTTTAACTTGCATGTGCATTCCTTATCAAAATCAATTTAATATGACTTTGCATAAATCACACCAGTAATAAACCCATTAATTTTCAGCCACTTAAAATAAAATGTGTAACTTGCAGCAAGTAAAAGCGTACAAGTTACACACTGACTGTAAAATTTATAGATGGCGTTTACGCCATATAAAATAAAGCGCAGGTAACACTAGTAGTGTTAAAACTATGGCACTGAGCATCCCGCCGACCATAGGCGCGGCTATTCTGCTCATCACCTCACTGCCCGTTCCAGTGCCATAAAGCACTGGCAATAACCCTATGATAATAGTGGCGACTGTCATCATCACTGGTCTAACCCGAAGGCCCGCACCATTGATGATTGCTTGGCGCAGTTCTGTAACCGTAAACTGTGCTGATTGCGCTTTCGCATCTTGATAAGCTTGGTTGAGATAAACTAGCATGATCACGCCAATTTCCACAGCAACCCCAGCTAAGGCAATAAAACCAACCCCAACAGCAACCGAGAAGTTAAAGCCTTCAAGGTACATCAGCCAAATACCGCCTATCATCGCAAGCGGTAAGGTCAGCATGATCATTGCCACCTCAATAAAGCTTCTAAAATTGAGGTATAACAGCACCACAATGATTGCCAAGGTGAGTGGCAATACATAACTGAGTTTGGCTTTTGCGCGCTCCATATATTCATATTGCCCCGCCCACGTAATTGAGTAACCAGCAGGTAGTTCAAGCTGCTCATGCAGCGCTTGTTGCGCACGCTCAACATAACTGCCAATATCACTGCCTTCAATGTCAATTAAGCTCCAACCATTAATACGCGCATTTTCACTTTTAATACCTGGCGGGCCATCTTCGATAAAGACATGGGCAACATCAGCCAATGCGATACGCTGTCCGTTTGGCGTCACTATCGGTAACAACTTAAGCTCTTCTGGCGAGTCACGATAATCTTGCGGGTAACGCAAGTTAACCGGGTAACGCTCTTGCCCTTCAACCGTTTCGGTCACATTCATACCACCGATAGCAGTAGCAACAACCTGTTGCACATCAGCAATGTTTAAACCGTAACGCGCAGCCTTCTCACGGTTAATATCGACTTTGATGTAACGACCGCCGGCAACGCGCTCAGAATAAACCGAAGCCGTGCCCGGTAAATCTTTTAAGATGACTTCAATTTGCTCACCGATTTTTTGAATTTCGCTCAGCTTTGGCCCTGCTACTTTGATCCCCACAGGCGTTTTAATGCCAGTGGCAAGCATGTCGATTCGCGTTTTGATTGGCATAACCCACGCATTGGTAAGCCCTGGGAACTTAACCAGATTATCGAGCTCTTTTTTCAGTTTTTCGGTTGTCATACCCTCGCGCCACTGTGACTTTGGCTTTAACTGAATAAAGGTTTCGATCATGGTGAGCGGAGCAGGATCTGTGGCAGTATCCGCTCGACCAACCTTACCAAATACCGACTCAACTTCTGGAACACTGGCAATTAGCTTATCGGTCTGCTGTAAGATTTCACGGGCCTTACCAATTGAAATACCTGGGTAAGTAGTTGGCATATACATTAAGTCGCCCTCATCAAGGGGAGGAATAAACTCACTGCCAATTTTATTAACCGGGTAAAAGCCGATAGCAGCCAACACTAATGCCAGTACCAATGTTGTTTTCGGTGCTTTTAATACTGCATTTAACAAGGGTTTATAGGCTGCCACTAATAAGCGGTTTACAGGGTTTTTCTGCTCCGAAATAACCTTACCGCGAATAAAGTAGCCCATTAATACCGGCACAAGTGTAATCGCTAAACCAGCCGACGCTGCCATCGCATAGGTTTTTGTATAAGCCAGTGGCGAGAACATTCGTCCTTCTTGTGCTTCAAGAATAAACACCGGCATAAAGCTGACAGTGATGATCAATAAACTAAAGAATAACGCGGGCCCGACTTCTGCGGCTGAGTCCATCACCACTTGCCAACGATTTTCATCGGTCAGTGGGGTTTTCTCCATATGCTTATGCATATTTTCTATCATCACGATAGCGCCATCGGTCATTGCACCAATGGCAATCGCTATCCCGCCAAGCGACATGATATTGGCGTTTATACCTTGCCAATACATCACCACAAAAGCCGTTAAAATACCCATTGGCAACGTGATAATGGCTACGATCGATGAGCGTATATGGAATAAAAACACTACACACACTAAGGCCACGACAATTAATTCTTCAATTAACTTTGAGCTTAAGTTATCAAGCGCTTGGGTAATAAGGTTTGAGCGGTCGTACACAGGGATGATTTCAACCCCCTCTGGCAGGCCTTTTTTGAGCGACTTTAGCTTTTCTTTTACTAGTTTGATGGTTGCTTCGGCGTTTTCTCCAAAGCGCATCACAACTACACCACCAGTTACTTCACCCTCGCCGTTTAGTTCGGCAATACCACGGCGCATTTGCGGCCCAAGTTTTATATCAGCCACATCACGTAATTGCAGTGGCGTGCCATTGGCATTAGTACCCAGCGGAATGGCTTCTAAATCTGCGACACTTTTGATGTAACCTGTGCTTGATACCATGTATTCAGCTTCAGCCATTTCGACCACTGAGGCACCACGCTCTTGGTTACCTTGCTTAATTGCTGTTTGAATTAAACTCAGCGGAATACCATAAGCACGCAATTTATCGGGGTCGACATTCACCTGATACTGCTTAACCATACCACCAACAGACGCTACTTCTGATACACCCGGCACCGTTTGCAGCTCAAACTTTAAAAACCAATCTTGCAGGCTGCGTAGCTGACTAATATCGTGCTTACCGGTTTTATCCACCAGCGCATACAAGTAAATCCAACCCACACCTGTTGCATCAGGGCCAAGTTCAGGCCTTGCTGAATCTGGTAAGCGAGCACTTACTTGACTCAAATACTCTTGCACCCGACTACGGGCCCAATAAAGGTCGGTGTCTTCGTTAAAAATAACGTATACATAAGAGTCACCAAAAAACGAAAAGCCCCTTACCGTTTCAGCACCCGGCACCGACAACATGGCTGTAGTGATAGGAAACGTTACTTGATCTTGCACCACTTGAGGCGCTTGTCCTGGGTAAGACGTTTTTACAATAACCTGTACATCAGATAAGTCAGGCAAGGCATCAACTGGGGTATTCTTTAAAGAAAAAATCCCAAAGCCCGCCAACATTAAAGACAGCAGTAATACAAAGAAGCGATTACCGACTGACCAACGGATCACGGCAGCTATCATTGCATTTCTCCTTGCATAGGGTGGCTCATGGTCATGATGTCAAAAATCACAAACTCACCGTCTACCAACTTAAAGGTAAAATGCACTTCATCATCACTTTGTAAACTAGACATATCGATACGCGGCGAAAAATGAAATTCCATAGTTGCAGCCTCGCGTCCCCACTTAGGGATAGCCTCACGACTGATCACGGCTGTGCGGGCTTCACGGTCAATACTGTTGATCACGCCATTGACCATTGCGCTGTCACTATCTGGCTCTTGCATACGCATAAAGTCAGAACTCTTACTTGATTCGGAATCTATTAAGAACTGCGCTGAAACCACTACGTTATCGTCTTTCAATAAGCCTGATAAAATTTCGACATCATGATTATCACTACGACCTAGCGTCACAGCCACTGATTTAAAACGCCCTTCACCTAAATCAATCACCACACGGTCTTGGCTACCGGTGCGGATCACCGCTTCTTTTGCGATGACTAATTGCGGCTCAGTTGGCTTAGTAGTAATGCTGACTTCAGCAAACATATTCGGTTTGAGTAAGCCATCTTGGTTGGCAAAGCGTAAACGCACACGAAGGGTACGGTTTTTCTCATCAAGGGTTGGGTAAATATAATCGACCTTGCCTTGCCAGCGCTTACCCGGTAAGTAATCTAAGCTCATAGTAACTGGCAAGCCTTTATGAATTAGCCCTGCTTGACGCTCAAAAACTTCAGCCTCAACCCACACTTCTTCTAGGCGAGCAATACTCATCATGGTTGTGCCCGGTTTCACAAAGAAACCTTCGCGGATATTTAACTCATCCAATACGCCACTTTGCTTGGCATAAAAGGTAATGTTTTGTCTGACCTTTTGGCTTTGCTCTAATTGGGTAATAAAATCGTCAGAAACATTCAGTGAGGCTAAGCGTGCTTTTGCGGCACGTATAAGCACTGCATTGTTACGTTTAAGGGCAAGCAATAGCTCTTCTTGTGCATTCACTAGCTGTGGAGAATACAAGGTATAAAGTGGCTCGCCTTGCTTAACTTGGTCACCTGCAGCTTTTACATATAAGGTTTCTATCCAACCTTCGACACGAGGGTGAATATGCACGAGTTGGTCTTGGTCGTATTGCACATAACCAACCGTATCAACCGTCGTTTGTAATGATTTAAACCTTACGGGCGCTGTTCTTACCCCTAAGTTATTAACGACTGCTGGTGAAATTCTCACAGTACCAGGGCTGTCTTCAGCGCTACTTTGCTCCTCATAAACGGGGACTAATTCCATACCCATTGGCGATAAACCCGGTTCATCACGGCGGTAATTACTGTCCATAGGCGCCACCCAATATAAGGGCTTTTTCTCAGCGCTTGGCATAGCTTCATGATCTGGCTCAGCTAGTTTATTTAAAGCCGTTGCCAATGCCGCACCTACCGCCAAGGCGATAACTAATTTCACTGTATTATTCATTGGTAGCTCCTTGGCTTTGTGCTGCATTTATTTGGTTATCTTTTGCTGCTGCGTAATAGTTAAGGCGAGCGAGGGTTATTTGTTTGTCTATTTCGATATTCAATGCATCAATTTTTGCGTTAAGTTCGCTGATGCGTGCACGCATCACTTCTGAAAAGTCACCATCATCGTTGGTGTAAGCATTTAAAGTCGCTTCGGCTTGCTCCGCCATTTGCGGTAAAAGCTGCTGTTGATATAGTGCTTTGCGCTGAGCAAGTCGGCTTAGTTGGCTAAGCTCTTTAAAATACTGACCTTGCAGTTTTTGTAGGGTAATAAGTTTGTTGGTTTTTACCGCCTCGGCATTAGCTATTGCGGCATTAACTTGTTGATCTTGACGGTTATCAGTAAACAGCGGTAAATCAACACTTACCCCAATAGAGAATAAGTCAGCGCGAGAGTCACCCATCGGGGTATCATCACGATAGCCATAGCCTAGGTTCATACCAAATTGCGGCTTATACGCTTCTTTAGCCACTTTCACTTGGGTGTTTTTGGCACGCATAGCATGATCAATAGCAATAATTGCCGGGTGATTCATCAGCACTTCAGTCACCCCCGATGGCGCAAGCTCTTGATAAGCCATTACTGCGGTCACCTTGGTATTTTCATCGCTCACTGCACCGTTTAGCATTTCAATAGGTAGCCATTGTGCTAGTCGTTTTTTTGCACTATCAAACTGTTGCTCTAACATCACCAGCTTATCTTCAAGCCGAGTCAGCTCTAGCTGGGCGCGAATAATATCCTGCTGGCGAGTCGCACCAAGTGTATTGGCATAGCTTGCTTCTGTAATATCAATAAGCTGATTAAATAAGGCTTTATCTTGGCTGATCAGTTGAATGCTTTTTTGTGCGCGATAGGCATTTAGCCATGCTTCGCTAACAATGGCTTTAATCTGTGCTTGGCGGTCAGCTCTTAGCCAAGGGTATTGTTCAGCCGATTGTTTTAAAGCTTGTTGCTGTAAGGCAAGACTATCACCTCGGCTAAATTGTTGTGACAAGCCCACTTTGAATTGCGTCATACCCTCTTGGTCAAAGGCAAAGCCATCGGTTGGTAAGTTCATGAGTCCAACGGTTAACACTGGATCTGGCAAGGTACCTGCCGCAATGCTTTGCGCTTCTATCGCCTGTTGCTGGTATTTATTTGCCTGTAACCAAGGCTCGTGAGTCAATGCATAATCAATCACCTGATTGAGCGCCAATGGCTCTGCTTTCACTAAACTTGAGGTTATCAATACTGCGCCTAGAGAAAGCGCCTTAATCAATTTGCTGTGAATCATCACATGCTCCAAAAATCTTAAAAATGGTTAAAAAACAATAGATTTTGGGTGCAGAATAAGGAGTATTTCAGCGTTTTACTGAATTTTAGACAGACCTATCCTGCTTAAGCAGTAATAGGTGGACGATATAAAGAACTTGCGTGGAAACTAAGCTGGCTGGCGCCTAACACGGTGACTTTTTCTGATTGCTTAATTGATTTAACAACTAAATCATTTAACGGCAGGAGTGAATGAGCTGTACAGGCATTGAGCGGACACGCACAATCGCTGTTATCCATTACGTCTTCATGGCAACAATCCATATCACTCATGTCGCTGTCAGCACTCATATTTGCATGATGATCCATCTGCATACTGGCATGTGGCATATCACACACCATAGCAACAGACGCAACTGACTGACCCACAAAAGTGAGCAGCATCATAGCTATCAATAAGTAGCTTGAAAGTCGCGTCATCATCATACCTTAAAAATTAATTGCCCAAATTGTAGCCCAAAATTTACGCGCTCGACAAGGGCTTATCTATTTTTATGTTACTGCTGGCAGCAATAGCAAACAGGCAATAACCAGTAAAATACCAAAATCCATCCCCCAATTCGGCATGCATTTTGATTAGCTCGCCCATTTGCCCATCGGCATTACCAGCCAAATAAGACACGATTAATGCAATCACAAACACATCGACCATGCTCCATTTACTTAGGCCCTGTATGAGTTGACCGAGCAAATGCTTAAATCTATTCGCAGGTAAAAAATAATAAAGCAATTGCATCAAGAGTTTTAAAGTGGGAATAACAATCGAGAACACTGCAACAAGCGCGGCAACAAGGTAATTTTTGTTATTGGCGAGCTCATTCACGGTGCCCCAAATGCTGCGTGTTTTTTTGTAGGCATCTATTTCACCTTCGAGCTTATCAAGCCCCAACATGCTTGAAGCCATCATTAACACGCTACGGGTATTGCGATCGCCTTCATCGGCAATCATTTCAATACCTGTTTTGGCAAGCTTAGATTTATCGATTTTTCCTTCTAGGGTGAGCACAGGCTGGGTTACACCAGGAATAAGTAACGCCAAGGCAATTAAAATAGCCAGTACTGGAAAAACAACACGCATTAGTTACAAACCTTTTTAATACTCAGAGCCCGCATCATAACGAACTCTGTGCTTTTAGTCTGTAACCGATGATAAGCTTGCGAACACTTCATCGGCATAAGCACGGGCATCGTACATAGCTTGAAAAACCACATCCATCTTTGACGCAGGGCGGATCATCATTAGCAGCTCATGAGCAGTTTGCCATTGCTCTTCTTCCATCGCCTTAACAAGTTGTAAGCTCGCACCTTGCATGCCATTAAAGTTTAACAGTGCGCTCGAAAGCTCACTACCCAGTGAAAACTCTTTGGCAATGATATCAAGCTCCATATCTAAAATAGCATCAAGTACGGATAGTAAACCGACTAAATAACCCTGCTCAGCTAGGTCTTTACCACCGGGTTCAAGCATCAGCGCAATAAACTTAGCTCTTGTTAAGCCCAGTTTAGTCAGCTCTTGCGGTTTATCATTGCCCAACTCGCTCAGCGCTAATACCCGTACAAATTGTCTAATCGCGTCTTCACCAAGGTAAATAACCGCTTGTGAAATCGAACGAATTGTTTGCTGACTATTGCTTATACGCGCATTAACTAATTTTAAAATGCGTGCGGTAAGGCCAATATCTTTAGCAACCCGCTGTTGAATTGCATCAAAATTTAAATCTGTTTGCGCAGTACAGTTAAGTAATTCAAGCACGGCAACTTTTGATGGTTCAACATTACCAAAACTTAAAAGCTCTGGCTTGGCAAAAAAGTAGCCTTGAAACAGGTCGCAACCAGCCGCTTTTAGTTGCTTAAAGTCTTCATAAGTTTCAATGCGCTCCACTATGATAGTGGTTTCTGGGAAGCTGCGTTTGAGCTTTTTGATCATCATGTTGGTTTTGATAATCGGCTGCGTGACTTCAAGCTTAATAAAATCCATTAAAGGTAAAATATCTTGCCATTTATCTGTGCCGTCGTAATCATCAAGCGCAAACAAATAGCCTTCTTGTTTTAACTGCTTAACGCGGCTCACTACTTTTGGAATGCTAGTAGCCCGCTCGACTATTTCGATAACCGCACTGCGTGGTTGCAGCAACTTAGGGAAATCATCCAAAATAGCGTCGGTCGATAGGTTGATAAACGCAGGTTGAAAGCCCGTTAGTTTTTCGAGTCCCATCAACATTAATGCGTTAAAAAACAGCCGTCCCGTTGCTTGACCATCACTGGTGCCTACCGGAAAGACATTATCACTCGATTCTCTATACAATAATTCGTAAGCATACAAACTTCTATCAGCATTAAATATTGGCTGCCGGGCTATATACTGAGTCATGCTCTGACTTTTGTTACCTTCCATACTTAATTCTGACATTCTACTTCTCACTTAGATGTGGCTATCTCCACATTACTATTGTTATAAGTATAGTGAAAGATGTTTGCCTTGCTAAAAAACAAAAACCCAACCAAACTAGGTACATGAAAACGAATTCAATCAGACCATTGCGCTTCTCTAACTCGATTTTCTTAATTTTACTTTTTCTTACTCAAGCAGTTTTGGCTGAGCAGCAACCTGTACTGAAATACAATGTAACCGGCTCTGGGAACTACTATCCTTACTATATTGATGATAAAAGCAATCCAGGGATCCTTCCTGAAATTATCAAACAAGTTATGCTGCTTGCTGATATTCAAGTGCAGCATGTCGAGCTTCCTGCAAAACGAACCGTTAAATACCTTCACCAAGGACATATCGATTTTGATGTCATAAGCCCCGAATGGCTGAGCCAGACAGAAAAACAAAATCCACAGTTTAGTTACTCAAACACCCTGTTTGCCGTTGAAGAGTATCTAGTGAGCTTAAAAAGCTCTGTGGCTCAATGGCAGCAACTCAACAGTATTCGTAATCAACCCGTAGGGACTGTTTTAGGCTATTACTATTATGACGATAACCGCTTTAAACGGGTTGATTTTCACTCTGAACAACAACTCATTCAGGCGTTAAAAATGCAACGAATTGAGGTCGTCATAATTGATAAACTGCCAGCATTATATTGGGCTGAGCAATTTGATGCAGATATCAGCTTTGGTGCATTACATTCGCTAGGTAATCTAAAAATTCGCCTGCGCAGTGAGCATCAATCATTGTTACCAAAAATAAATACAGCAATCAAAGAACTTAAAAATTCTGGCCGCTTAGATGCCATAATCAATAAATACACAAAAAGCATACCCCTACAATAATTAGGGATATTCCGCTTTGGACCTGCTTTTGCTATAATGCGCGCTGTTTTTCTTACCTTGTTAACTAAAAGAGCCTCCTATGAGCATTGAACAAGCCCTAATCGAACGCAGTAATAACCAATGTGAACTTTGCACTAATACAGACAATCTATCTGTTTACGAAGTGCCACCTGTTACAGAGGCTCATTCTGATAAATGCATTTACGTTTGCCAAACCTGTAAAGATCAAATTGAAAATAATGCTGGTTTAACTGCAAACCACTGGCATTGCTTGAACGACAGCATGTGGAGTCAAACACCGGCTGTACAAGTTGTGGCTTATCGCATGTTGAAGCGTTTAGCTGCTGATAACGGTTGGGCACAAGACGCACTCGATATGATTTATCTTGAAGAAGACACGTTAAAATGGGCGCAAACAGCCCTAGCTGAAGATGACGATATTAAACACATCGACAGTAATGGTGTTGTACTTCAAGCGGGTGACACTGTGACACTTATTAAAGATCTTGATGTGAAAGGCAGCAGCCTTGTTGCTAAGCGTGGCACAGCAGTAAGAAACATTGGCTTAACGAGCAACCCAGAACATATTGAAGGCCGTGTTGATGGTCAACGCATTGTTATTCTAACCAAATACGTGAAAAAATAACGAGCACTCAATTTGCTTTTTAAAGCGAATCCGTAATTAAGAAAATGGGCCAAGTGCCCATTTTTTGTTAATTAAGCTATGATTAAGTCAGCGAACTTTATGCTTATTCAATTACAAAGACGCATAACCCTAAAACGCAAGGAAACAATCATGGCTTCGGATACCATCTCATCTTTCAAACGCGCTTCTCTATGCAGTTTAATGATCTTAGGGAGCAGCTTAGTATTAACAGGTTGTGGTGAAGACTCTGCCGCACCACAAGCTGAGCAATCAACAATGAAAACCCTCAATACTCAGGTTATTTATTTAGACCGCAGCATGCTGCCACCGGGTTCAGTATTAAAAGTACAACTTGCTGATGTATCAAAAATGGATGCCAAAGCAGAGGTTATCAGCGAACAAGAAATTGAATTAAATGGTGCGCCACCATATAACGTGGAACTTGAGTATGACGAAAGCAAAATTGCTGACCGTCACCGCTATAGTGTGAGTGCACGCATTGAGAATCAAGGTAAATTACTTTACATCAGCACCACTCACAATAATCCATTTGCCGAAGATGCGACGGATGATGTGTACAAGGTGACAGTAACAAAAGTATCAGCGAAAAAGCCAGACGTGACATTGACCAATACGTATTGGAAAGCAGTTACAATCAGCGGTGAGGCTATCACCGTTGAAAATAAAGAACCTTTCGTACAGTTTAAAGACGATGGTTCAACCAATGGTCACTTAGGATGTAATAACTTCTCAGGTAGTTACGAGGTTAACGAGCAGACGCTTACATTCAACCCATTAGCAAGCACCAAAAAAATGTGTGTATCACAAATGGATATTGAAGCGGCCATGTCTGCAGCACTTGCGGCAACAGCTAAGTACTCTATCAATGGTGAACAGTTAACCTTGTTAGATGATAGTGATGAGCCACTTGCGACCTTCGCAGCGACTTATATGAATTAACAACAGTTAAATAAAAAAACGCCCAGCAATTGCTGGGCGTTTTTGTATTGGAGAAATTATTCTTCAACTAACTGTTCACTGCGATAAAAACCACTGCTATCGCTTAGTAATGAAACAAGCTCTGGTAATACCGCATCCATTGTTTGCTTTAGTTTCCATGGCGGGTTGATCACTATCATACCCGATGCTGTCATACCGTGAACGTCGGTGTCTGCCTCTGTTGCAAGCTCGAAAAGCTGAATGTTACGCATACCCGATGCGATTAAACCCGCTTCCATTCTGTCAATTCGCTCACGATCTACAACCGGATACCAAATCATGTAAGTTCCAGTTGCAAAGCGTTTATGCGCCTTAACAAGAGTGTTAACAACCGTATCGTAGTCGTTTTTAATTTCGTATGGAGGGTCAATAAGCACACAAGCTCGACGTGATGCTGGTGGTAATAAACCAATTAAGCCTTGAAAGCCGTTTTCACCACGTACGCGAATAGAACGCTTACCTTTCATGTTGTCTTGCAGTAACTGTAAGTCACGAGGATGCAACTCAAAGAACCAACCGTTATCTTGGCGACGTAAAAAGTGCTCTGCAATTTTTGGCGAACCAGGGTAAAAATCTAAATTACCATTTGAGTTAAATGATTTAATCAGCTCAATATACTCATTAAGTGCATTGTGTTCACTGTTATGCTGCCAAAGCTTAGCAATCCCATCTAAATACTCTTGTGTTTTTTGTGCATCACTGCCTGCAAGTTCAAAAAAGCCAGCACCTGAGTGGGTGTCCACATAATCAAGCGGTTTGTCTTTAATTGTTTGGTATTTAAGAACTTCAGCTAGAACAAGATGTTTTAGAACATCAGCAGGGTTACCTGCATGAAAAGAGTGTCGATAACTAAGCATATTTATAAGTCGCCAAATGCAAAACTGCATTAAAAATGAATAGCCATATTGTACATGATAAACAGAAAATGATCCTAGCATCTGGCGTTTTGGTGAATCATAAATGAATAAAAAAGCCGCTACGCTGAATTACACCTTAATAATAAATAAAAATCCTCTAAAACGGCCGTAAATGCTGGCATATCAAGACACTTTCCTTTACATTTGCATGACAATAATCACAGTTTTATGAGCGCATTTATGAATAACGAAACTCTTTCCCAACTCGAACAACTGATCGACAAGTTAATTCTTCGCAACAGTGAACTTGAAAGCGAAGTTAAAAGCTTACAAGAGCAAAACTCTAAGCTTTTAGATGAGAACGAAACTCTGCAACTAGAAGTACTAGAAAACGAAGAGAAACAAAAAGATACAAGCAGCACACTAACTGGCCTGCTTGAGAAATTACAAAGCGTTCAACAGGCTAGCTAATGAGCGGCCCACAAAGTCAGCGGGTCACCGTAGAGCTACTAGGTAAAGAACATGAGTTCTCTTGCCCACCTGGGCAAGAACACGCCCTAGTTGCTGCTGCACAAAATTTGAATGACTTAGTGGAGCAAATGAAACAACGCTCATCGGTTCGCAATGACCAAAAAGCGTTGCTGATGGCAGCATTACATTTAAGTCATGAATTGCTTGAAGTTAAATCTCAACAAGCAGAACAAGAGCAACAACATGACAGCTTAATAGATAAGCTCAGCCAGCACCTTAGTATTTAGAAAAAAGCGCATCCTGCGCTTTTTTTGTTTACAATCAATTCTACTAACCACTATCAGAGCGAAACACTATGCGATTTTGTGCTTTTTTGATCTGTCTTTTCGTAAGCTATAGCGCCCAAGCAAGCGTTAGCTGGCATAGCATCAGTCCCGAAATCCAATTTCTACAACAACAAAATAAACTGCGTTTTTACGATTCGAATCAAGTGCTGATTGAAGGTAAAGAATGCGCATTAATGTTTGATGCCAGTGGTAACTTTGCCGAAGTAGAAAAGCTCGCAGTGCAGTTAAAAAAACGCTTAAAAACACCATTATGTTATTTAGTAGCGAGCCATTATCATGATGATCACCTGCTAGGCTTGGCCGTTTTACAGGCTGAGTTCCCTGAAGCTAAGCTTATTGTGCATCAGCAAGTAGCAACTGAGTTTGTAGCGATGCAGCAAGCATTGACAGATAAATTAGATGGTTATGAAAAAAGTATTGAATTGAGCTATCAACGCCTTGCCAATCAACCTGAAGATCAACAAGCTATTTGGCGCGACAAACTAGAACTTGCTAAAAAACGCTTATTTCGCTGGCGAGAGCTCACCTTAAAGCCACCAGCGATTAGCATTACTGAACCAACACAGCTAGACCTTGGTAATTACCCTATCGTTATTACACCGTATCAAGCGCACACTAAGGGCGATCTCACTTTAAGTGCAGATCAAGGTCGCGTGCTGTTAGGTGGCGATATAGTCGACAGCTTACCCTATCCTGGGCATGGTACATTTTCTAGCTGGATAACCACGCTGCAAGGTATCCAAAAAAATACCACACTGACAACAATTTTACCGGGTCACGGTAAGCCACTGACACCTGCTGAACTTGCACTCCCTTTAAGGTTTTTAAAAACCATTCAAGAGATGACAAATTCCTCGCCAGATAAACCAGTGAGTGAATTAATTCCGCTTTTTCCTGCAGAGGTTAAACAGCAATACCAGCTTGATGAAGTGGGCGAAAGAGCGCTTTCTATGTTTCTAGAAGCTGGACTTAAACAAAGCAAATTGTCAAAATAGGGCTAAAATAGTAAAAGGATTTTATTATATGGCTCAAGTAAGTTTGAAATATTTACTTTTGCTGAGCTTGTTTATTGGCTTACAAGGATGCCAAGTAACTCAGCAAGAAACAGAACAACAACGGGCAAGGCCGGAGATTTTTAGCCATTATGAGCCCGATTTAACAACCCAACAAGCACCTAGTGAGTTTGTCGATTCAACAGCTGTTGAACCACGTCCTGTTGCTGCGCCCATAGCAGTCAATAATACCCCGCTAGCAAAGCCTCGCTCGAAAGATCTATGGCAGCATATCGCCAACAATTTAACGCTGGTATTTCAAACCAATAAACATACATCTGCACGAGTAAAATGGTATTTAAAACAGCCCAATTACCTGATTAAAGTAAATAAACGTGCGGCACCTTATTTGTATCATATCGTCACACGTATCGAGCAACAGAAGCTACCGATGGAGCTGGCCCTATTACCCTTTGTTGAAAGTGATTTTAGACCAACAATACGATCATCAGAGCAAGCCGTTGGTGTTTGGCAGTTAGTCGGCGCAACGGCTTATCATTTTGGTGTGCAAAGCGACCAGTGGTATGACGGCCGCCAAGACATACTCGCTTCAACCGATGCCGCTTTAGCTTATTTAAGTTACTTACATAAACGCTTTGATGGTGACTGGCTGCATGCCCTTGCAGCCTATAACAGTGGTGAAGGACGCGTTAAAAAAGCTATCGCAAAAAATAAAAAGCTTGGCAAAAAAACTGACTATTGGTCGCTATCGCTACCAAAAGAAACCGCTGAATATATACCTAAACTTTTGGCACTTAGCTATTTACTAAAGCATCCTGAACAAGGCTTAAAGCGCCCTAAATTAGCGAATAAAGCACTCACCACAGAATTTGATGTTGGCCAGCAATTTGATTTTTCGGTGATCGCTAACTTATCTGGCGTGGGGCATAACCAGCTCCACAAATTAAACCCAGGATATTTAAAAAACCAAAGCTCGCCAAATGGTCCACATACTCTGCTTTTACCTATGGAGCGCCGCACTTTGTTGCAAAGTAAGCTGTTTCGCAACAACTTTGCCGGTGAGTATATAGTGCAAAAAGACGATACCCTTTATGGCATTGCCAGACGCTTTAATATGTCTGTAAAGGATCTGAAAGCGCTTAATAGCAAAACAAGTAACCTGATTAAGGTCGGTGAACAATTGCGCTTATCACAGCCCCAAACCATGCCGGAATCACTTATGGTTGATTACAATATCAGCCCTTACCTTGAACAGCATGAGGAAGTCATCGCAACCATTGCGGTTGATTACCTAGTCAAACCAGGTGATTCAATTTGGAGTATCAGTCAGCTATACGACGTGCCTCATAAAGACGTCGCAACGTGGAATAAACTCAGTGCCACTAGCATTTTAAAACCAGGCACCATTTTGACATTGCACCTACCGCAAGCAAAACCCGCTGAGCCGCAAGTACCAGCCAGCGAAGCCATGTTGTCAGGCATTGAAAGCTCGTTGAAAAAGCCTTGATTGCTCACTCTTTGTGGTTAGCGTAAAATCAGCGCCTATATTTAAATTCTAAAGAGAAATAACATGCAGATCAGTAAAGACGCAGCGGTTGAGTTTCACTACACACTTAGTGAAGCAGGCGAGCAAATCGAATCAAGTAAAGATGGCGAGCCACTTTCATATATCCATGGCACTGAAGGCATGCTTCCTGGTCTTGAAAAAGCCCTTGAAGGTAAATCGGCTGGCGATAACTTTAGCGTAACACTTGAGCCTAGCGAGTCTTACGGCGAGCGCGTTGATAACCTTATTCAACGTATTCCACTTAAGCACTTACAAGGTAACACAAAAGTGTGGAAGCCAGGTATGACTGCAATCGTTCATTCAAACCAAGGTCGCCACCAAGTGACTATCGTTAAAGTGGGCCGTTTCAATGCTGATTGTGACTTAAACCACCCATTTGCTGGTAAAACACTAACGTTTGATGTTGAAGTGATTAATGTTCGCCAAGCAACTGCCGAAGAATTATCACACGGCCACGTGCACGGTGAAGGCGGTTGTGGCCACAGCCACTAAGGGTAAATGATGACAAACGTTGCAATTGTCACTGGTGGCAGTAAAGGTATTGGCAAAGCTATTGTTGAGCGTTTAGAGCGTGAGGCCTACACAGTATATAACTTAGATATCACCCCGTCTGAGGGCAACTATCGCCACTGTGATGTTAGTGATGTTCAGCAGGTGAAGTCAGTTATCGCCGAAATTATTGCCGAGACGGGCCGCGTTGATGCCTTAATTTCTAATGCGGGTCGTCATTTAAGTGCCAGCATCGAAAATACCGATGAAGCAACGTTTGATGCCCTGTTTGCGCTCAATGTGAAAGGTGCCTATGCAGCAATTCAAGCTGTATTACCTAGCATGAAAAGCCAGCAAGGCGGCAGTGTTGTATTGGTTGCCTCTGATCAGGCAATCATTGGCAAACCAAACTCGTTTGCTTATAACCTTACCAAACATGCACTAGCTTCAATGGCAAAAACGACAGCACTCGATTATGCCGCGTTTAACATTCGTGCTAATGCGGTTTGTCCGGGTACGATAGAAACACCACTGTTTCATAATGCGATCGATGCATATTGTCAGCGCAGTGGTGCCAACAAAGCAGAAATTGTTGCTGAAGAAGCCGCACTGCAACCGCTAGGCCGTTTAGGGCAACCAGAAGAAATTGCAGCTTTGGTGAATTTTTTAATAAGCCCAGAAGCAAGCTTTATAACTGGTAGCTTACAAAGCATTGATGGTGGATACACCACGCAATGAGCGACAAAATTATTGACCCCCATGTGCACTTTTTTAACCTCACTGAGGGTCAATACACTTGGCTACAAGGTAACAATCCCCCCGCTTGGCCAAATCTAGATAAAATAAAAAAACAAATTACTGCTTCAGAGCTTAAAGCCGCTTGCCCATTTCAACTAGAAGCGCTGGTGCATATTGAAGCTGGCTTTGATAACCAAGCGCCAGTGAATGAGCTTAATTGGCTTGCAACGCATTTAAATGACATTCCTTATCGCGCAATCAGCTACAGCGCGATTGACGCATCTAGCAAACACTTTGAAGCGTCACTCAATGAGTTAAAGCACTCATCTTTGGTTGGTATTCGCGATATAACCGAAGGTGATGAAGCAAAGCGCTTTTTAACTCCTCACTGCCAAGATAACCTAGCCATGCTCGCAAGCGAAAACTTACACTTTGAAGCACAGTTTGAAATTGAAAACATGCAGGTAACCGAGCAGATTATTAAATATTGCACCGCACTGCCCTCATTACGTGTGGTAATTAATCATTTAGGCTTTATTAGTAATGAGCAAAGATGGCTCGAAGCAATCATTAAACTCAGCCGCTGCGATAATATCGCGATAAAGTTCTCAGGGTTAGAGTTCACGCAAATAGCAGTAAACAAACATCTTTGGCTGGTTAATAATTTAGTTAAGTACTTTGGTGAACATCGAGTGATGTTTGCCAGTAATTTCCCAGTTTGCCAGATAAATACCAGCTACAAAAACTGCTGGGAGCACTATCACTCATTGTGCTCGCAGTCGAGTTTATGGCATAAACTAAGCTATAAAAACGCCCGCGAAATCTATCTAATTGCTTAAAAACTAGCTATATTCAGGTCAGTAAAGCTGTTTAGGTTGGTGTTATGTTTGTTCATTTTAAAAAGCCTTTAGCTGCTGTAGCAGTTACGTGTTCGCTTATCATTGCAGGCTGTGGTGGTTCTGGTAGCTCAGAGTCAGGGACTATCGATGCTGCTGATATCACATGGACTGAAGGTGTATTTGAGCCATCAAGTAAGTTTGACCAACAATGCCAAGCACTTAATGAAAAGCACTGGCTACGCGCTTGGAGTCACGAAACCTACCTTTGGTATAACGAAATTGTTGATCGCGACCCTGCATTGACTGACGGTGTTTTAAATTACTTTGCCTTATTAAAAACCCAAAACACCACTGATTCAGGTGCAAATAAAGATAACTTTCATGCCAGCTTGCCAACTGACGAGTGGCAAGCTCAGAGCCAATCGGGGCAGTCTTTTGGTTATGGGTTTAAACTTAAGTTAATCAGTGCCAGCGCCCCTCGCCAAGGGATTATCAGCTACACAGAACCTAACTCACCGGCTGCAAACCTCAATCTGAGCCGAGGCTTAGAAGTCATTGAAGTGGATGGCGTTGACTTTATTAATGCCAGCACCCAAGCTGAGGTTGATGTATTAAATGCAGGCCTCTTTCCATCAGAGTCTGGCAAGGTGACCTCTTTTGTATTCAAAGACATTAATACCAGCGAAATTCGCGAAGTCACTATGACTGCACAAACTATTACAGGCCAAGCAGTTAGCAACATAAAGACCTTCGCCAATGGTGAAGTAGGCTACTTTCAGTTTAATCGCCATAATGCTGTAGCAGAAAAACCCTTATACGATGCCTTTAATAATTTAGCTGCAAGTAACGTTAAAGATTTAATTATTGATATGCGCTATAACCCCGGTGGATTCCTGCAAATGGCCAGCCAAGTTGCTTACATGGTAGCTGGCGAAAGTAACACCACAGGTAAAATCTTCGAGCGCACTATTTTTAATGATCAGCATCCAACGTTTAACCCAATCACTGGCGATCGCTTAGAGCCTGTTTATTTTACTGATGAGTTTTTAGGCTTTGCCGAAAACCCAGCTGTCAGCCCAGGAACCCCATTGCCTTCGTTGAACCTAGAACGTGTTTTTGTGCTGACAACAGGCAGCACCTGCTCAGCAAGTGAGGCAGTGATTAATGGCCTACGCGGTGCCGACATCGAGGTAATTCAAATAGGCGAAACAACCTGTGGCAAACCCTATGGTTACTACCCAACTGATAACTGTGATACTACGTATTTCAGCATTCAGTTTACGGGCGTCAATAATAAGGAATTTGGTGAATATGCAGATGGCTTTGCACCGCAAAACAGCAACGATAGCGAGTTTCAACCTGTAATGATCCCAGGCTGCGCTGTTGCTGACGACTTCACTCATCAATTAGGCGATGAAAGTGAAGCTATGCTAAGTACAGCGCTTAGCTATCGTGAGACTGGCCGCTGCCCTGCCGCCACTTCAACGATTAGTGAACAAGGGTTTGCACCGGCTATTTTTACAGACACACCGAAAGTGCTTGATACCCGTACTTCTACCTTGCTTCAGCAAAGTAAAATTTTAGAGCAGTAGGAACCTTAATGAGAGCCCAACTAATTAGTGTATTACTGTTATCGACACTGCTAGGCTGTAGTGCTCAAAGCCAAGAGCCAACACCGAAACTACAGCATGCGCGGTTAACTGAGCCACAAAGTGAGCTAATAGCAAAAGGGATAGCAAGACTAATGCATAGCAAGCCTGTCGCTATAGCCGATGATGCGTTTATAAATAGCAGTATATTAGTGACTGATAGTATGAATGTACTGGATGCGCAAGGTAACCCGATAATGGGTAAACAGCTAGCGATGCCTGAGCGTTTTGAATTATTAATCAAAAATAAAATGTGTTTTGTGCGCCATTTAGATAGTAAAGCGACCGAGCCACTACCTTTGGTAAAATGTAAACCGATAAACTAATCTAAACTAAAAAACAGATATAAAAAAAGCCCTTATGGGCTTTTTTAAAATATATTAGTGAGTATTACTTAATCTCAACACGTTGTGAGCGCATAACGACTTCATCATTTAATTCAATACCGATACCCGGCTCTTCAGATACTTGGAAGAAACCATTTTTAGGTTGTGGATCTTGAATACACAATTCACGGTTCCATTTTTTAATCGCATAGGTGTGATGTTCGTGAATTAAGAAGTTAGGAATTGCGGTTTCTAGGTGTAACGAAGCTGCAGTTGCTACTGGGCCGCCACACACGTGAGCTTGAATACGCACATCAAAGATATCAGCATAATCACACACTTTTTTAGTTTCAGTGAAACCACCACACAGGCCTAAGTCTGGCTGTAATACATCAATACTTTGATCTTCTAAGTAAGGACGCACACCCCAGCGGTTATACAAACGTTCACCACCTGCAATTGGCACCGCTACTTTGTCAGCAACTTTTGCATGTAATGAATGATTTAAGTAATTCACAGGCTCTTCGTAATACATACAATCGAACTCTTCAGCAATTTCACCAATTTGAATTGCTGATGTTGCGCCAGGTAAACTGTGACATTCAAAAATAATGTCAACTTCGTCACCGACTGCTTCACGAATAGCTTGCATACGCGCGCGATATAATTTCATTTCTGCACGAGAAATAATATTAGTGCGGTCATAATAAGTATTGCCGTTTTTATCGTACTGGATTGGGTCAACTTTTACCGCATCATACCCTTCAGCCATCGCCTTAAGCGCTGCTTCTGCGTATTCTTCTGGGTGAACAAGCGCTTTAAATTCGCAGTCCCAGTCAAACTGTAATTGTGATGCATAAGTACGCAGCTTATCGTTAACTTTACCACCTAATAGCTGGTAAACAGGCAAGCCTAATGCTTTACCTTTAATATCCCAAAGTGCAGTATCAATGGCGCTCATTGCTGCATATACAACAGGACCACCACCTAAACCCCAAAAGCTTTCGCGTAGCATTCGTGACCACAGTTTTTCTGTTTGAAATGGGTCATGACCAATTAAAAAGGCATCAGCCATTTCTTTGATCATTGCCGCAGCTGCGCTATGACCTAAATCATAAGCCAGACCCGCTTCACCCACACCGCTAATACCTTCATCGGTGTGAATACGCACAAAAACAGGTGTCCAAGCAGGTCTGTCTGGACAATGAATATCGAACACTTCGACGCGATTAACTTTCATGGTTACTCCTTACTGAGCAAAACTAGGATCAAGACGATAAGCTTTACGTAACATGGCTGGCCAAGCTAACTGGCCACCTGTGCTGCCGCTATGCACGACATTCGCTTGATTATAAATATTATCGATAATAGGTTGTGGTACCGGGATTGCCGTTTGACCACTGGCTTGAATAGCCAATTGAATTTCACAGGCACGCTGCAAATCATAAAATCGCATAAAGGCATCTCCCACTGTTGGGCCAACAGTTAAGCCACCGTGGTTAACCAATAGCATGTGATTAGTGGTGCCTAAATCATCTTGCAAGCGCTTTTTCTCATCACTGTTTACCGCTAACCCTTCGTAGCCATGATAAGACAATGATGGCAATGAGAACATTGAGTATTGGCTAAGTGGTAACAGGCCTTTTTCTTGCGTTGCAACGGCGATGGTTTCTTTTGTGTGTAAATGAATAACACAGTGAGCATCATCACGAACTTCATGAATAGCGCTGTGAATAGTGAAACCAGCCGGATTAATTTTAAATGGCGTGTCATCAAGAATATTGCCTGCTAAATCGACCTTCACAAGGTTTGATGCCGTCACTTCATCAAAACTAAGACCAAATGCATTAACTAAATAATGATCTGTGCCCGGTAAACGTGCCGATAGGTGGGTATAAATTAAATCCCCCCATCGAAAGTGCTCAACTAAACGGTAACATGCTGCTAAATCAACACGAAGCTGCCATTCTTGTTCAGATACTTTATTTTTTAAATCGAGTTTTGGTAAGTCAAACATGGAAAACCTTGTATATGTGACACTGCACAAATAGATGTATAGAAGTCTAAATTACTATTAATGGATGATCAATAGGTGATACAAAAAGGCCACATCAATTGATGTGGCCTTTTCACGCTAAAATGGTGTTTATTTTACTTGTGATAAGTAATCAGCAATTGCAGCCATTTCTTCTTCAGATACGTTTGCAACCATTGCTTTCATCGCAGCAGCCATACCGTTGCTACGCGCACCTGATTTAATGTCTTTCATTTGTGCTAGTAAGTACTCTTTATTTTGACCATTTAATTTAGGGTACTGAGGCATGATAGGCGCTTTACCTTCTGCACCGTGACAAGTTTGGCAAAGCTTAGCTGTGTAAAGTGTTGCACCATCCGCAGCCATAGTGTTGAAAGATAGGCTTGCAGCCATTGCAATGCCAGCCCCACATAAAATTTTCGTGATCTTGCTCATTTGTATCTTCTCTTTTTTGACGGGTTATTAAACATTTTCTTTAGTGTAGACCATGATTTAACAATATTGCACCCGAAAATTGTAACGGCAATAGAAACAGTCACTACCAAATTAAATCATCAGGTACTTCAAAATCAGCATACGGATCATCTTCATCCTTTTGCTTATCTTCAGGCTCAACATGGAACACTATGTAGTCTTCGCTGACTTCAGCGACTTTTCGTGCTGGTTCGTCTTCCAGTACAAAAAATTGGCCTTCTAAAACACAAATTGCTAAACGGCCACCAGCTAGGGCCTTTTGTGTTTTTTCGTTTACTTCGAGCTCTTTCACTTTATTTTGATAAGTGAAGTTAAATGTACGGTCACCACGAATTTCATCTTGATTGTGATGCTCTAAAATCTGCTTAACGCGCGCTACTTGCTCACGTTGCTTTTGCTCTTCTAAACGCGCTTTATTAAGCTCGTCGGCTTTTTTCTGCTGCTCAAGCTTAGTCTGCTCAATATGCTTTTGCAGATCGCTAGGATTACTCGTGGCGCCTTTCTTTTTTTTCTTTTGCTGTTTGCGCTTTTCAGATTTGGCTACTTTAGCTTTATGTGCCGTAGTAAGACCAGCCTTAAGTAATTGATCTTGTAATGACCCCATGACGAAATTCCAATTTATTAATGCGTATTAGGGTTATTTTAATCAGCTCTGCCAACAAATAACAGTACTGAGCCCACTTGATTCACAGCAATCGAGTATATTGATGTGAGATTAACACGCGATGAAATCATGACATATTGATTTAACGCAAGATTTATCATTTTAGTCGCCTTTGAACTTGTAAAAAAACCTGTACCCGATAAGCTAGGGCTTTTCCTCTTGGGAGCTAAAAATGCAGCTGCGACATTTGTTACTTTGCTCTGTGTTTATTTTCTTTGTTTTATACGCCCCGCAACCCTTACTTGGATTATTTGCCAGTCATTTTTCTGTGTCACCTGCTACTGCTGGTAGCTTAATGACCGCAACTATGTTGCCACTAGCAATTGCTCCTTTAGTGTATGGCTTGTTTTTAGCTAAGCGAAACCCACTAACAATTCTAAAGATTGCCATGTTTGTGTTAGCAATCAGCTGTATCGCTTTTACTTTAGCACCAAGCTTTGAGTTGCTATTACTGGTTCGCTTTATTCAAGGGATCACCCTACCCGCAGCGCTCACTGCCATGACCAGTTATATCGGTGTGACTTTTCAGGCTGACCAATTACAACGTAATATGACACTTTACATTAGCAGCACCATTGTTGGTGGCTACTTCGGACGTATGCTCGCCGCCTTGTTTACTGACTTTTTGAGCTGGCAAAGTTTTTATTATGTGATTGCGCTTGGGTTAGTACTATTTGCACTCGCCATTCCTAAATCAAACAAAGGTGCGAGTATTCATGCTGCAAAGTCTCCGCTGTTGTATCTAAAGCAATTAAAAGATCCGCTGGTATTAAAGCTCTACGGAGCGGTGTTTTGTATGTTCTTTTGTTTTGCGGCACTGTTAAATTATTTACCTTTCATTCTGCAAGACAGTTTTGCTATCACTAACACCCGAGACATCGGACTGGTTTACAGCGGTTATTTGCTTGGTGCACTAGCTTCCATAGCCACACCTTGGCTGTTACGAAAGTCATCAACACCTTGGCGTTTATTAACCTGGGTTTTTGTATTTTATAGCCTGACAATGGTGCTATTGATGAGCCAACAGTTATTACTTTTTGTTATTGCTTTTACTGGCTTTTGCGGTGCAATGTTTGTTATCCACTCAAGTGCCGCTCCACTGGTAAATAAAATCAGCAGCGCACCTGCAAGTGTCACCAATGGCGGTTATGTGTCGTTTTATTATAGCGGTGGCGCATTAGGTTCATTATTGCCAGGGCTGGTATATCAGCAACACGGCCAAGTTGCCTTTATGACCGTGCTACTTTTAGTCTGCTTAGTGGGTTTAAGCTTAGTTTATTTGGCAGGTAGAAATACGATACGCGGTTGATGCCCGGTACTTTCAAAAAACAGCTCTAAGTCATCTTTTTTCATCAGCCAAGTGGCAGTATTTTCAAAAGGGTGACAATGAAAAAGCTCGTTAAACCAAATTTCTTGGTCTAGCCAAAGAGTGACATTATTTTGCTTATCGTTTAACAGTGCCAGCATAGAAACACAGCCCGGTGGCACTTTAAGATAACGCGCTAATCGCTCATCAGATGCAAATCCTAAACGCGATAACCCCTGCTGCTGAGCAATGGCTTTTAAGTCGAGTTGTTTGTCGTGAGCGGTGATCACTAAAAAGTGGCGCTTACCTTCGTTATCTCGTAAAAACAGGTTTTTTAAACGTGTGCCCGGTCTATCGAGCATAAACTTATCGGCATCTAAGCTGCCGTGTAATGGTGGATGCTCAATCACATCATAATTAATATCTAATTGAGCTAGCGTAGCAGCTAACTTGCTTTTATCTGCATACATTTACAAACAACGTCCTCGTAATTGCACACTTAAATCACGCCATAATACTTCGTCAATAACGTGTTTATCGTCGCAGTATTGTCGTTCTTTAAGCTCTTCATTTAATAATTCAACCGCTTGGTCTTCGAGCATAAGTTTTAAATTGCTCGACTCTTCAAATACTTCTTGCTCGGCAAAATCTTTAAACTGCCTGCGTGTCATTGGCTTATCAAGATTAATCGGGCGTCTGCCCTGTGCTTTAACTGACACCACATAGGCAAAGATTTTATTGCCTTGCTCATCATTTTTTTCGTAAAACTGCTTATTATTGATTTCAAAAGGAGGCGCTTCTTGTTGGCTTGCGCAACCGGCAAGTAAAACAACCAAAAGCCATGCTATTTTTTTCATTATTGGATAAGCCTTGAACAGTGAATGCGCTTTAGTCTACCAAAAATAAAACAACAGAGTAAAAATTCGAACATTTTAAAAAAAATACTTGACCACAAATGCAAAAATATTTAAAGTTCACCCCGCTTGAGACGCAAGACTTAAGCATCCTGTATTTTAGGAATGTGGGGCTATAGCTCAGCTGGGAGAGCGCCTGCCTTGCACGCAGGAGGTCAGCAGTTCGATCCTGCTTAGCTCCACCACTTTCCTACCTCTCTTTAGGCAATCTGCCGAATCCTTAATAAAAGCCAATAAATTCTAAATTAAAGCGACTTTATTAGTCTTTCTGCTGTCTTCGTTTTATTTTAAACACAAAAAAACCGAGCAAAGCCCGGCTTTTTAAGCAATTACTTTTTAGTGATTATTCACGAATTTGCCCTTCGCCATTCACTAAGTATTTTTCAGTTGTAAGTGACTCTAGACCCATTGGACCATAAGCATGTAGCTTAGTTGTCGCAATACCAATCTCAGCACCTAAACCTAACTGTGAGCCATCAGAAAAACGCGATGACGCATTAACCATTACCACAGATGCATCCACACTGCGTTGGAATAACTCAGCTGCAGCTTGGTCTTTAGTACAAATCACTTCAGTGTGGTTTGAACCAAATTTAGCAATATGATCAATGGCACCAGCAAAGTCAGGTACAACCTTGATTGCGATTTCTAAATCTAAGTATTCTTCACCAAACTCGTCGTAAGCAAGTACTGTTGCATTATCAAAGTACTCGGCAGCTTTCGCATCTGCATTTACTTTTACGCCTTCTTGACGAAGAACAACTGCACACAGGTTTAAAAACTCATCAGCGATATCTTGGTGAACCACTAAGCCTTCTAGGGCATTACACACACCAGTACGCTGAGTTTTACCATTTAATAGTAAATTGATTGCTACATTCAAATCAGCGTCTTTATCAACATAAAGGTGACATACGCCTTTAAAATGCTGAATCACTGGAATGGTACTGTTTTCTGTTACAAAATTAATTAAACCTTCACCACCACGCGGAATGATTAAATCAATTGTGTCACGCTGTTGCATCAGCTCCATGAGTAGGCCACGGTCTGGATCTGGGATTACTGAAATCAACGCAGCTGGTAAACCATGCTTTTCAAGTACTTTATGCATTACGCTCGCGATTGCTTGCGAGCTACGTAGTGCTTCTTTACCACCACGCAAAATAACACCATTACCCGATTTAAAGCATAGAGCGCCTGCATCAGCCGTCACATTTGGACGTGCTTCATAAATCATACATACAACACCCAATGGTACGCGCATCTTGCTGATCTTAATACCATTTGGACGTTCTGAAATTTCACGTAATTGACCAACAGGATCATCAAGGCTAACAATTACTTCGATGCCTTCTGCCATTGCTTCAATACGCTCATCGTTAAGCGTTAAACGGTCAATCATCGATGCAGCAAGGTTGTTATCACGTGCTGCCGCTAAATCGCTTTCGTTCTCTTTGATGATAAAAGCTTTGCTTTCACGTAGCGCCTCTGCCATCTCAGTTAAAACTTGATTCTTAGTAGCAGTATCAAGTAAAGCTAACTGGGTTGCAGCTTTTGCAGCTTGACTCGAAATATCCGTAATTAAACTCATGACTTCTCCAATAATGCGATATCTTTTTCTGAAACAACTGGGCCGATTGAATCTTGCATTTTTTCGCTAAATTCACTTTGCTCGTTGTCAGCAATAAAATTCAATAAACAGCTACTGTAATTCGCTGTGGCTTTTGCTAGACGCGTACCATCATCACTACGGACTAAAATGGTATCGCCTACGCCAAATTCTCCGTGTACTGCAACGATTTCATCGCTACGAATACAACCGTCTTCATCTTCTAATGATTCATCAAATGAACCTTCAACGACAACCTCACCTTGCTCATTTGCTGTGTGAGTCATCCAATGCACTGCTTCTTGCATTGGTTTTTCGTATGGTTTGAAGATAGTACCTGGGTTGTCACCCGCTAGCAGTCGGTTAAATGTCTCTTCTTTAAAACCATTTAAAATAAAGGTTGTAATACCATGTGAAGTGGCTTTTTCAGCCGCTTCAATTTTTGTTTTCATACCACCTGTACCAACGGCACTGGTTGCACAACCGGCCATGGCATAAATTGACTCATCAATGCTTTCAATTTCAGGTAACAACACTGCATCTTCATGTAAATTCGGGTTTTTGTCATAAAGACCATCAACATCCGAAAAAATCATCAATGCATCTGCATCCGCAGCTGCAGCAACCATTGCCGACAAGTTATCATTGTCACCAACTTTTAAATCGTCGGTTGTTACCGTGTCATTCTCATTGATGATAGGTAACACACCATGCTCAAGTAAGGTGAAAACAGTTTCACGAATACTTGTGTAACGCTCACGGTCACGTAAGTCACCATGAGTTAATAAAATCTGTGCTGATGGGAAATCGAAGAAGCGATCCCACATCGCCATCATTTCTGTCTGACCGGCAGCAGCCATTGCTTTTTTCATCGTCACTGAACGCTTTTCTTGTTCAGGGAATAAATGCGAACCAGCAGCTACCGAACCCGATGATACTAAAATAACTTCGATACCTTGCGCTCGACAGCGAACGATGAACTGTGCAATGGTCAGTAAATAACGTGAGCGACACCCGTCTTGTTCGGGTGCGATTAATGCGCTACCTACTTTTAGTACTATACGTCGCCAATTTAACTTTTGCATAACTGTTCAACTTTCCATTTTACTATCTGTTCAGTGCCAATTTGCCACTGATTAAAAGACTCGCGCTTAGCTTTACTAAACGCACTGACTATTATCACTTTGCCAAACCACTTATCTATGCACACGACTACGCCACGCAAGTACTGCGATTAGATATAGCACAACTTTTATTCAGTCAGTAGACCAAACGGTTATAAACCATAAGTTGATAAAAAAAGATAAGTGTTGTTTATGTATCGCTGTAAAAAGCTGTGTGCGGCTTTTATTAATAACAACATACATAGAGCCTATACAATCTGGTACACCAGCAGATAGGGTGTAGATTGTATGACCGAGATTTAGCTGCCACGATGGGAGCTAAACATTGACCAGATAATGAACTTATATTCTATTCAACACGTAATAAATATGTACTGAACAACTTAGAGCTCATTTCTATTTAATTAGAAAACAAAGCGTATAAAACACTAATAATGTCGCAAACAAGTATCTTTTCAAAAAGCTAAGCTACAAAGAGTGTCTTTAAAGCCAATAACTATTTAGATATCAAATTGTTTGAACACGAACTATAATACGGGAAATCAGGGGCAAAGATCAAGTGCAAAAAGTAGTCATAACTTTTATACTTACCATAAACATAGAAAATATACATTTATTAACAGTACCTTAGGCGTGCAATTTTATTGTGTAATAATTTTTAACGAGCCTAGCAGGGTTTAATTTCATAAACACACCCAAAAAGTATTAATAACGACTAAAATCGTATTTGAAGCAACGAGTTTGCTTGTATCCATGACGGTGAGTAGGCTTTAATAGGCAAGCATTATTTTAATAATGTCAGCAACTAATGACGCGATTATCTAAGGCGTTGGCATTTTAAATTGTAGTAACTAAAGGATAATTCATTCTATGTCAGCAATTTTTATAGCAGGGATCGCCTTGTGCTCAGTATTGGCACAATGGATAGCTTGGGCGTTTCGTGTACCGGCTATTTTATTTTTACTACTAACAGGTTTAATTCTCGGGCCTTTTAGTGGCGTGTTAGAACCAGATGCACTGTTGGGAGATTTATTATTCCCAGTGGTTTCTTTAAGTGTGGCCGTGATTTTATTCGAAGGTTCACTCACTCTGCACTTTCGAGAACTCAAAGGGATTGGCAAGGTAGTTCGTAACCTTTGTTCAATAGGCATGATCACAACTTGCTTAGTAATAAGCCTAAGTGCCTATTGGATTTTAGAACTTAATTGGCGTGTTGCCGCTGTACTTGGTGCGGTACTTGTTGTTACTGGCCCTACGGTTATTGCACCGCTATTAAACTCTATGAGACCAAACCAAGACATAGACCGTATTTTACGTTGGGAAGGCATCGTAATAGACCCTATTGGTGCCTTGTTTGCTGTATTGGTATTTGAAGCTGTTATGCTGGTAGGCCAAGGCGAAGTACTAAGCCATACTATTATCGCGTTATTTAAAACTCTCGGTGTAGGTTTAACCATTGGTGTGGTTGCAGGCTGGCTTACAACGCTGCTTATTCGTAGAGAATGGCTGCCGTTTGAGTTACACAAGTTTGGTATTCTTGCCTTAGTACTCATTAGTTTTACGGTTTCAAACCACCTAAGCCATGAATCTGGCCTACTCGCTGTTACCGTGTTTGGTATTTGGCTTGCCAACCAAGACGAACTTGAAATTGACTCTGTACTTGAGTTTAAAGAAGACCTTTCGATGATCTTGATTTCATCGTTATTCATCTTACTTGCTGCCCGCCTACAGTTATCAGACTTAATGATGTTACATAGCGATGTGTTTATTTTCTTAGCCATCGTGTTATTCGTAGCCCGTCCTGCGTGTATCGCAATATCGACTTTTAAAACCGATTTACCACTTAAGTCTCGCTTAGTTCTGGCTTGGATTGCGCCAAGGGGTATTGTTGCAGCGGCGGTTGGTTCAGTATTTGCGTTAAGTATGGTGGAAGCTGGCATTGCCGATGCAGAGAAAATTGTGCCACTTATCTTCACGGTGATCATCGTGACCGTGGTACTGCAAAGCCTGACAGCAACGCCATTAGCAAAGTTATTAAAAGTACGTCAGCCAGCGCCAAATACCATTTTGATTATTGGTGCAAACCATGTGGCCCGTGCCATTGCTTGCGGCTTAAAAGATCAAAACATTCCCGTGCACTTATCTGATCCTGCATGGGAGAACTGCAAAATGGCACGCATGGATGGCTTACCTTGTTACTATGGTAATCCGCAGTCAGAGCATGCTGAGCGTTATTTACCGTTAACGACGATTCGTAGCGTACTCGCGCTTTCGCCTAACCGTCACCACAACGCATTAGGCGTGCAGTATTTCTCGCATTTACTTGACGAAAAAGATGTATTTTCACTGCGTTCTTCAACCAACCACGCTAAAGCAAATAAAGACAGTGCGACCTTCTTATCGCGACAAATTCTGTTTGGCGACAATGGCGCTTATGCGCGCTTAAGTAGCTTAATTGCCAAAGGCGGCAAGGTCAGTGCAACACGTATTTCTGAAGAGTTTAGTTGGGAGCAATACAAAGACGTTAATAGCGAAGCTATCCCGCTGTTTATTTTAAATGGTGAGAAAAGTGATGATGACGATTCACCTATTAAAATTCGCCCGTTCACTACAAATATGGAAAAACCTCCACAAGTAGGTGAACGTATTGTGGCACTTCAACCGCCTAAACTATCGGTGCTAAAAGACCCGAATAACGGCAAACTAAAAGAAAATAAAGAAGAGAAATAAAAAAAGGCCAGCATTAGCTGGCCTTTTTTATATGTATTTATATTTACCTACATAGGTAAACGGGCGCGTGCAACGACGCTGTCTGGCATTTTTTCGGCAAGCTTAGCGAGTAAATTTTCGACTTTCTTGTGAGTTGCTTTATCGGCAACCATTGAATGAAATAACCAACGGTAGGCATCTTCATAATCGCGTGGGCTGCCATAACCTTGATTAAATAGGTTAACCAGTCGCATTTGTGCCTTTAAGTTGCCTTGGGCTGATGCTTCTCGTAAATAGGTTACCGCCATCGCTTTATCTTGCTGCACTAACTGGCCTACATCGTAGTAGCGACCAAGTTGCTCTAATGCCGCGCCTAGCCCTTGTTGAGCAGCCTGACGCATGTAATAGACCCCTAACTCTACATTACGGTCTACACACACAGCATAAGCTAGCATATCGCCATACAAGAACTGATACGATGGCAGTGCCATTTTATTGGCTCGCGCTTCGATATCTTGCACTAACTGGCAATCATCTGCCTTTACACGTGCTAGGTGTGCATTTTTATTGATCAAGCCAATTAACTCGCTCTCTGTGTACAGAGGCACAGCTGTTATAGGCTCTTCAGCCATGCTTAGGCTTGAGAAGAGTAATGTTAAAGGCAATAAAACACGCATCAAAATCACTTAAATAAAGTCAGTCTTAGAAAATAATATACAATTATCATTCCAGAGTGAATTTCGGGCACAAAAAAAGCTGCCGAGGCAGCTTCTTTTTTTCAGTCACTATGACGATTATGCAAACGGGCTGCGTAATACCATAGTTTCTACACGGTCTGGGCCAGTAGAGATGATATCAACTGGAACGCCAGTGATTTCTTCAATACGTTTGATGTAATCAAGTGCCGCTTGCGGTAATTGATCAACTGACGTAGCACCTACTGTGTTTTCTGACCAGCCTGGCATCTCTTCGTATACTGGTGTTACTTTCTCGTAACCTTCAGCTGCTAATGGTGTAACGTTCGTTACTGTGCCATCTTCTAACTGGTAACCAGTACAGATTTTTAATGTTTCTAAACCATCTAAAACGTCTAGTTTAGTTAAACAGAAACCTGAGATGCTGTTGATTTGCACTGCGCGGCGCATTGCCACTGCATCTAACCAACCTGTACGGCGTAAACGACCTGTCGTTGCACCGAACTCATGGCCTTTGTCACCTAAGTGCTTACCAACTGGATCTTGTTTATCAAGACCGTCGTAAAGCTCTGTAGGGAATGGACCAGAACCTACACGTGTAGTGTAAGCTTTAATAATACCTAGCACGTAATCAAGGTGTAATGGACCAAAACCAGCACCTGTTGCTACACCACCAGCTGTAGTGTTTGATGATGTTACGTACGGGTAAGTACCGTGGTCGATATCAAGTAATGTACCTTGCGCACCTTCAAATAAGATGTTGTCGCCCGCTAAACGCGTTTGATCAAGAAGCTCAGTAACATCAACAACCATTGCTTTTAAGATATCTGCGATAGCCATTGCATCGTCAAATGTCTTTTGGAAATCAACTGGTTCAGCTTTGTAGTAATGCTCTAATGTGAAGTTATGGTATTCCAATACTTCTTTAAGCTTGCTAGCAAACTGTTCAGGGTTGAATAAGTCACCTACACGTAAACCACGACGTGCTACTTTATCTTCATAAGCTGGACCGATACCACGACCTGTAGTACCAATTGGCTTATCGCCACGTGCTTTTTCACGGGCTAAATCTAATGCAATGTGGAAAGGTAAAATTAATGGACATGCTTCGCTGATTAATAAGCGCTCACGTACTGGTACGCCACGCTCTTCTAGCATGCCGATTTCTTTCATTAATGCTTCTGGTGATAAAACAACACCGTTACCGATCACACACTTAACATTGTCACGTAATACACCCGATGGAATAAGGTGTAAAACCGTCTTTTCACCGTTGATTACCAGAGTATGGCCTGCGTTATGGCCACCTTGATAACGAACTACTAAAGATGCTTTGTCTGTAAGGAGGTCAACTACCTTACCCTTACCTTCGTCACCCCATTGGGTGCCTAGTACAACAACGTTTTTACCCATTGCAAATTCACTTAGAAAAAATTAGGACGAGATTTTATCAGAAAACGAGGTGAAAGATCACCCCGTTTAGCTTATTTTTTCTGCGCATGAATTTTTACCTTCTTAATTACTTAAACAACTACATGCAGAACAGGGGTTTATAAAATAGTTAAGGATAAAAATTAATCACACGCAAAAACAAAAAAGCCCTACATAAAGCAGGGCTTTTTATCACACAAATATTAATTACTGTGCTTTTGTACCTTTCATATAATTAAAGAAGTCGCTATCAGGTGAAATCACCATCACGTCTTGCTTATTTTTAAAGGTGTTTTTGTAAGCTTCTAGGCTACGCACAAAACCGAAGAACTCAGCGTCTTTGTTATAAGCGTTAGCATAGATAGCGGCTGCATCGGCATCACCTTGACCACGAACAGTACGCGCATTACGCTCAGCGTCTGCAAGCATTACTGTTACACGGCGGTCGACTTCTGCACGAATTGTTTCAGCTTTCTCTTGACCTTCAGAACGGTGCTCTTTTGCAACCGCAGTACGCTCAGCACGCATACGTTGGAAGATTGAACTACTCACTTCTTGTGGTAAGTTAATTTGCTTAACGCGTACATCAAGTACTTCAATACCTAGCTCTTGTGCACTTTCAGACGCTTGAACTAATGCTTCTTCCATCAACTCACTACGCTCACCAGAAACGATCTCTCTGATAGTACGAGAACCGAAATTAGTACGCAGACCGTTGTTCACCTTTTGCTTAAGTAGTGTTTCAGCGTATTGCTTATCACCACGGGCACGCAGGTAGAATGCACTAAAGTCATTAATGCGCCACTTAACGTAAGAATCAACGATTAAGTCTTTTTTCTCACTTGTTACGAAACGGTCAGGTGCACCATCTAGCGTTTGAATACGTGCATCTAAACGACGTACTTGGCTAAAGAAAGGCACTTTTAGGTGTAAACCTGGGCCGTATACTACAGCCTTGTCGTCACTGTCTTTTTCAACTTTGCTGAATAACAGTACGATTGCCTTCTCGCCTTCTTGCACAACAAAAATTGAAGAGAAAGACAGCACAATAGCAATGGCAAGTATTACTAAACTAAAATTTTTCATCTTGCTTATCTCCCCTCATTAAAACGGTCAGTTGCGAAACGGTCATTGCTTGAATTTACCGTGCTGTTACGCGACGTGTTTATTTTATTGCGAAGGTCTTTGATATCACTTGAGCTTGGTAATGCAACACGTGTTGCTGTACCTTGCTTTTCCATGATTTTATCAAGCGGTAAATACATCATGTTATTACCACCTTCAACATCAACTAACACTTTAGAGCTGTTACCTAGCACTTCTTCCATCGCATCGATGTAAAGACGCTTACGAGTTACCTCTTTAGCAGCTTGGTACTCAGGTAATAGCTTTTCAAAACGTGCTACCTCACCTTGTGCTTCTAATGTAATACGTTCACGGTACGCTTCTGCTTCTTGCGTCATACGAGTAACTTGACCACGGGCACGAGGTTCAATTTCACGAGCATAGGCTTCTGCTTCACGGATGAAACGCTCTTCATCTTCTTGTGCAGCAATAGCGTCATCAAACGCGTCTTTTACTTCACCCGGCGGACGTGAATCTTTAAAGTTCACATCGCTTACAATAATACCTAGATTATATGGCTCGATGATTTTGTTAAGCTCATCCCACGTTTGTTGACGCACTAACTCACGACCTGTTGTAAGTACTTGGTCCATTTTTACATGACCAATTACATAACGTAATGCACTATCAAGTGCTTGTTGTAAGCTGTGGTCAGCATCAGTAACGCTGAACTTGTAAAGATGTGGGTCGATAACACGGTACTGTACTTCAAACTCTACATTTACCACGTTTTCGTCTTCGGTAAGCATAAAACCTTTAGCAGATAACGAGCGTACCGCTTCGATATCAACAGGGATCACGCGTTCAATGAAGGTCATTTTCCAACGTAAGCCAGGTTCTGCAATGCGATCGTATTGCCCAAATTGTAAAACAATACCGCGCTCAGCTTCTTTTACCGTGTAAATACCACTTAGTGCCCATACAATGATGGCAATAATAAGGATGAAAGAAATGCCTGCGCCACCAAGTCCACCGCCGTTTTTACCTGGCTTATTACCACCAAATAAACCGCCAAACTTGTTGCCGAACTTACGCATTACCTCGTCTAAATCAGGTGGGCCTTGATCTTTTCCGCCTTTATTATTCCACGGATCTTTATCATTGCCATTATTACCCGGTTCATTCCAGGCCATAGCTATACTCCATTGTTATCTAAATGAATTAGGTTAAATCTATCAAATCTACAGCATTTCTCATACTAAAAAAGACAAATGCTGGTGATTTTTAATCAGTCACTACGAAAGAGTCGAGGTCTTGTCCCATCTCTTTTTTCAAGCGATTCCATTCTGCCATTGGCAAGCGTACCGATAATAACCAGTTTCCTTGCTCATCAAAACACTCTTGATGAACTGCATTTAAGTTGAATAATGCTGCGCGAATACGACCATGTTGTGGTGGTAATTTTAGCTCATCAGCAAACATCTTTTTGGCAAGTAACTCATTAATTGCCTCACTTAGCAGTTCACAACCAACGCCAGTGCGCGCCGACAACCAGACTCGTACCGGTTGACCTTCGTCGTTTCTATCTATACGTGGCGCAACGTCATCTAGCGCATCAATTTTGTTATAAACCAATAATTGCGGCACTTCATCTGCTTCTATTTCTTTTAAAACAGACTGTACTTGCTCAATATTTTCTTTTCGACGAGGGTCTGCCACATCGATAACATGTAGCTGTAAATCAGCTTCACGGGTTTCTGTTAAGGTTGCTTTAAATGCTGCAACAAGGTCGTGTGGTAAGTGACGAATAAAACCTACCGTATCAGCTAAAATAATTGGACCTATATCGCCGATATCCAACTTACGTAAGGTTGGATCTAGGGTTGCGAATAGCTGGTCAGCAGCATACACATCTGAGTCTGTAATACGGTTAAATAACGTTGATTTACCCGCATTGGTATAACCTACCAGTGACACAGTTGGAATTTCATTTCGCGTACGCGCACGTCGTCCCTGCTCACGTTGAACAGCAACTTTATCTAAACGGGCACGAATGTTTTTAATTCTTGCGCGCAGTAATCGTCTATCGGTTTCGAGCTGGGTTTCACCCGGACCACGTAAACCTATCCCGCCTTTTTGTCTTTCAAGGTGGGTCCAACCACGGATCAAGCGAGTAGAAATGTGGCGTAACTGAGCTAACTCAACCTGAAGTTTACCTTCGTGAGTACGCGCTCGCTGCGCAAAAATATCTAAGATCAAACTCGTACGATCAAGAACGCGGCACTGGCAAACGCTTTCTAAATTGCGTTCCTGTGACGGGCTAAGTTGATGGTTGAAAATGATGACATCTGCATTGTGGATTTTGACAGTTTCAGCGATTTCTTCTGCTTTTCCGGTCCCGACGAAAAGTTTCGGATGTGGTGCTTGACGACTGCCTTGCACAATCGCCAAACTACTAACACCAGCAGAAGATACCAACAACTCTAATTCGTGAAGATCTTCGCGATCCCCCTCTTTAGGTAAGTCGATATGAACTAAAACTGCCTGTTCGCCGGCTTCATAACGGTCAAACAAGCATTACGCTCCTAAGTTTAAAAATTTCCAGATTCTTGCTCTTCTGAATCATCACTTCCTTGAACGCCTTGGAAGTTAACAGAACGCGCTGGAACAACAGTTGAAATAGCGTGTTTATACACCATTTGATTTACGGTGTTTTCAAGTAAAATAACAAATTGGTCAAATGACTGGATTTTACCCTGCAATTTAATGCCATTAACCAAAAAGATTGATACTGGAATGCGCTCACGACGTAACGCATTTAAAAATGGGTCTTGTAACGACTGGCCTTTTGCCATGTTATTTTCCTTCGTTCTAGGTGTTATTATAATTAAGTAGCTGAACTAATTTAACAAAGCTAAAAAACTTCCAGCTACTACTAGCTTAGCGAACTTACTACACGTTGCAAGTTTTCTTCATCACCCGTGGTCAACCAAGTTACTTCAGGCCAACCTCTTAACCAAGTGAGTTGTCGCTTGGCTAACTGCCGTGTGGCTGCAATACCACGAAAGACCATTTCATCATAGTCAATTTCGCCAGCAATGTAATCCCACATTTGTCTATAACCCACACAACGAATCGAAGGCAGGTCTGGGTGTAAATCATTACGTTTATATAGGGATGAAACTTCATTTTCAAACCCCTGATCGAGCATTATTTTAAACCTTTTCTCAATTCGCTGATGTAATTCACTGCGATCATCAGGTGCAATGGCAAATTGATGGAAAGTATAAGGAAGCTCAGGCTGCTTTTGTTTTTGCAGCTCAGTCATTGTTTTGCCTGTAATACGATACACTTCTAATGCACGATTAATTCTTTGCGAATCATTTTCGCTCATTTTTTTCGCTGCATCTGGATCGATTTTCACAAGCTCTTTATGCAAATGTGGCCAGCCAAACTGCTTTGCTTCCTTTTCGAGTTCAGCACGTACTTCAGGTGATGCCTCTGGTAGCGGTGATAAGCCATCAATAAGCGACTTAAAATACATCATTGTACCGCCAACCAATACAGGTACTTTACCTTGCTGATGAAATAGATCAATCTTTTCAATTGCATCACGGCGAAAATCTGCCACTGAATAACTATCTGCTGGGTCGATAATATCGATCAAGTGGTGCGGCGCACGAGCAAGCTCTTCGGCATTTGGTTTTGCGGTGCCGATGTCCATATCTTTATAGACTAATGCTGAATCAACACTGATTATTTCTGTGTTTAAATGCTCACACAGCGAAATTGCTAAATCTGTTTTCCCTGCAGCGGTTGGTCCCATTAAAAAAATGACGGGTAAGTTATTCAAGCCTAAATACCTTGCTTAGTTTAAAAACTGAGATAGTTCTATTTTAACTGCTTTTTGACGTAAACGTTGCATAGTTTGTGGATTATTTTCTAACCGAGCCACTTGCTCCAAAAAGGCTTGGCTTGCGTAATAGCGTGCTGGGATTTGCTGAGCTAACCAAGCTAACCATTCATCGAGTGAACTTGGTGAGGCTTTACAGCCAGCAATAAGTCGCTCAATAGCATCACTTACATCAAGTAAATAGACACAAGGCGGAAGCTTTTTCACCATCACAAACTGTTTTTCAATGACTAAATCAAAACCAAGTAAGGTAAACCACGACTGCTGAGCATTTAAAGCACTAATATCATCAGCACTTGCATTTACTCGCACAGGTAACAACAAGGCTTTGCCATCAAGGCTACCTGCTTGCTCTACGTGCGCTTGCCAGTCGAGTGCTAATGCATGCTTAAAGTGCGCAGCAAAGAGTTGGTTGTCTTCACTAAATACGCACTCGCCATCTCGTACATGAATAAGCTTGGCAAGTTTTGCTTGCTCTACAACCGGTGCTGTAACACTTGGTTCAGGGCGTACTTGGTCAAAATGCGCAGCATGTTGCTCGCTGATCCCTTGATAAAATGCATTGACATCTTGGTGCGATGTTTTACTGCGACCTTGGCTGTCACTACTAAAACCACCGCCAGAGCGACCTGCTCCAGTTGCCCCAGAATAACTCGCTGAACGTGTCGGCTGTAATTCAGATTTAGGGTAATCATACTGCTCTGTTGGCGCTGATTGAGTAAAACTTGGCTGTGTGCTGCTTGAGTGCGCCTCATCAAACGGAGCATGCTGAAAAGCAGTGTCATTATGCTCTGTAAAACCAGCTTCGTGCTGAAGCGGCACCACCACTTGTTTTATTGCCTGTAGGATAAAGTCATGCACTAAACGGCCTTGATGAAAACGCACTTCATGTTTTGCTGGGTGCACGTTTACATCGACCTGACGTGGGTCAATATCAATATAAATGACAAAACCGGGCAGCTCTTCAGAGCCTGCGACTTCTTCAAAGGCTTGGCGAATTGCATGCAGAATGAGTTTATCGCGCATCATGCGATTATTCACATAGGTATATTGCGTGCTATTCGTTGAGCCCACGGGTAATACCCAACCGCGCAGCATCAAACCAGCTTCACCTGATTGAATATGCAGCCCCTGCTCACTAAATGCTTTGCCAGCAACTTGAGCGACACGCGCTATTGCTTGCTCAGGGTTTGGTTTAGCACGGTATTGGCGCACAACTTTGCCATTATGAGTCAGGGTGATAGAGACATCAAAACGACTCAGCACAATACGCTTTATGAGCTCATCAATATGTGAAAACTCGGTTTTCTCGGTGCGAAGGAATTTACGGCGCGCAGGGGTATTAAAGAATAAGTCTTTCACCTCAATGGTGGTGCCATCAGGGTGTGCGGTTGGCTTAATCTGCACCGCCATATCGCGACCTTCAGCAAACGCTTGCCATGCAGCCTCTTGCTGCTTTGGCTTTGAGCTTAAGGTTAAGCGAGAAACAGAACTAATTGATGCTAACGCTTCACCACGAAAGCCAAGTGAACAGATGTTCTCTAGGTCATCGAGTGACTTAAGCTTACTCGTAGCATGGCGCGACAAGGCTAATGTTAATTCATCTTTATTAATGCCAGAGCCATTATCGCGAATGCGAATAAGCTTATGACCACCACGTTCAATATCTATTTGAATGCGCGTTGCGCCAGCATCTAAACTGTTTTCTACCAGCTCTTTAACAACGGATGCTGGGCGTTCAACCACTTCACCCGCAGCAATTTGGTTAGCCAATCGCGCGGGTAGTATTTCTATACTCATAGTGTTCCTAACACGAAAATTGACTAGCTTTGAGGAATATCAAGCTCTTGACCAATAAATAAGGTATTTGATTTTAAGTTGTTGGCCGTTTTTAGCTTACTCACAGAGGTGTTATATCTGCTTGCTAAAATACTTAACGACTCACCAGGGCGAACTTTGTGTTTAGTCGGAAACTGCGACTTTAACTTAGCGAATAGCGAGTCATCTGGCGGGTTTTGCATATAGTAATTTTTAATCGAGGTGAAAATTGCTTTTGCTAAGCGCTCCTGATGCTGCGCCGTTTTTAGCATTCGCTCTTCGCGTGGATTCGAGATAAACCCTGTTTCAACCAAAATAGACGGAATATCAGGTGACTTTAATACTGCAAGGCTCGCCGCTTGTGGGCGTTTTTTATGCATTTTAGCCACTTTTCGTAATTCGCTAACCACTTCTTCTGCGACACTAAAGCCTGTTTTCATCGAGTGATCCATCGACATATCTAGCAGTGCTTGCGCTAAATATTTTTCGCTTGCGGTATCTTTTAATACCCCAGCTGCACCACCTAAAAGCTCCGAGTGTTTTTCTTTATCCTCAATCCATTTACCAATTTCTGAATTTGCACGGCGCAGTGATAGCACCCACACTGAGGCACCGTTTGGTTGTGGACTAGTAAAGGCATCCGCATGAATCGACACAAAGAAGTCAGCTTTTTTCTTACGGGCGATGCTAGTACGGGTGTTTAAATTTACAAAGTAGTCACTGCGACGCACCATACGCGAAATCATGCCTTTTTCAGCATCTATCATTCGCTCTAAACGCTTCGCTATTTGTAGCGTAATGTCTTTTTCATAAGTCCCTGACGGACCAATTGAACCTGGGTCTTCACCACCATGACCTGCGTCAATCGCAATAACAATATCGCGCTCTTGATTGAGTTCGCGTTTTTTCACACTGGTGTTGGTCGAAGCAACAGGCTCTGCCTTCGGTGTTTTATCAACAAGGTCAACCACTAAGCGGTGTTTATATGGATCAGTTGGTAGTAAAGCAAATACCACTGGTTTGCTGGCACGGGCTAACTCAAAAACAAAGCGCACACTTTTGCTGTCTTTAGGTTTTGAGTAACGCAGCTTTGAAACAATCTGATGCTTTTTAGGAATAGCTGGCAAGCTATCTAGTTTGTCGGTATTTTTTAAATCAATGACTAAACGAGCTGGATTTTTCAGCATGAAATAGCTGAAATCAGGTTTATCGTTTAAATCAAAGACCACACGAGTGCTGTCAGGTGAAGGCCACACACGTACGCTATTAATCGTATTTTGTGCAAGCGCAATCTGGCTCACAACCAATAACATCAAAGTAGTTAATAGTTTAAACGTACAACGACCCATTTTTACTAATACACCTTTATTTTTATATGTTTATTCTTGCGCGCTCTTAAGTTGCTGAACAATTGCCTGACCACGTTCGGTTAAGCTGTTAATTGCAATGGCACGCGCCTCGCCTTCATAGCGTAGGGTGATATCAAGATCCGGTGTTGGAATAAATTCGCCGCCTTTTTCTGGCCATTCCACAACACAAATAGCCTGTGGTGAAAAATAGTCACGAATTCCCATATATTCAAGTTCTTCAGGGTCACCTAAGCGATATAAATCAAAGTGATAGACATCAGCTTTAGCTAATTGGTAAGGCTCAACCAGTGTATAAGTTGGACTCTTAACCTTACCTTGATGACCGAAACCTTGCACGATACCACGGGTTAATGTCGTTTTACCGGCACCTAAATCACCATGTAAATAGATGACTGCCCCTTGCTCCATCAAGGTTGCAAGTTGCTTACCCATATTAACCGTTGCTGCTTCATCAGCGAGTGGAAAACCAACACTGTCGGTCATTATTACCTCATGAAAAACTAAAAACACATTACTTTGTTAATCATACCAGAATAATTTTGTAAGGCGAGAGCCGCTCTTATGCCTAGTTTGACAAAAAAAAGCCGGCAAAGTTGCCGGCTTTTTAGCTTAAACAGAATTTTGTTTACAGACCTAGTTTCTTCTCAAGGTAGTGGATGTTTGTACCACCGTTTTGGAAGTTTTCATCTGCCAAGATTTTCTTGTGCAGTGGTGTGTTGGTCTTGATGCCATCGATCACTAATTCATTTAACGCATTGCGTGAACGAGCAATAGCTACATCACGGTTTTCACCGTAACAGATCAGCTTACCAATCATTGAATCGTAATGAGGTGGTACTGTGTAATCTGCGTAGATGTGGCTGTCCCAACGAATACCTAAACCGCCAGCAGGGTGGAATCGCGTGATTTTACCTGGTGATGGAATAAAGGTGTCTGGGTCTTCCGCATTAATACGGCACTCAATTGCATGACCACGAATAACCACATCTTCTTGTGTGAATGATAATGGTTGACCCGCTGCAATTTTTAGCTGTTCTTTGATTAAGTCAACGCCAGTAACCATTTCTGTTACAGGGTGCTCAACCTGAATACGGGTATTCATTTCGATGAAATAGAACTCGCCGTTTTCGTATAAGAATTCGAACGTACCTGCACCGCGATAACCGATTTCGATACATGCACGAGTACAACGGTCACCGATGAACTTACGCATTTCAGCTGTGATACCTGGCGCTGGCGCTTCTTCAACAACTTTTTGGTGACGACGTTGCATTGAACAATCACGCTCACCTAAGTGAACTGCATTGCCTTGGCCATCAGCAAGTACTTGAACTTCGATGTGACGTGGGTTTTCAAGGAATTTTTCCATGTAAACCATACCATTACCGAAGAACTGCTTTGCTTCTTGCTGAGTAAGAGCGATTGAATCAATCAGCTCTTTTTCGCTGCGAACAACACGCATACCACGACCACCGCCGCCGCCTGCTGCTTTAATGATTACAGGGTAACCAATACGCTTAGCGATTTGAATGTTGCGCTCACTGTCTGCCGTTAATGGGCCATCAGAACCTGGTACACAAGGTACACCGGCTTTACGCATCGCTTCGATTGCAGAAACTTTGTCACCCATTAAACGAATTGTGTCGCCTTTAGGACCGATAAATACAAAGCCGCTTTGCTCAACTTGATCAGCAAAGTCTGCATTTTCAGAAAGGAAACCATAACCTGGGTGGATAGCAACTGCGTCTGTTACTTCTGCCGCTGCAATAATGCGCGGAATATCTAAGTAACTTTCAGTGGCTGCTGGTTTACCAATACAAATTGTTTCGTCTGCCAGTAACACGTGCTTAAGATCACGGTCTGCCGTTGAATGCACAGCAACAGTTTTGATCCCAAGCTCTTTGCAGGCGCGCAGTACGCGAAGTGCAATTTCACCTCGGTTTGCAATGACTACTTTATCTAACATAGAGTTGGCCTTTTGTTGCGCTATTATTCAATGATGAATAAAGGTTGATCGAATTCTACTGGCTCGCCATTTTCAACTAAGATAGCTTTTACTGTGCCTGCTTTATCAGATTCGATTTGGTTCATCATCTTCATTGCTTCAACGATACATAACGTATCGCCAACATTTACTTTAGAACCTACTTCTACGTATGGTGCTGCTTCTGGAGAAGCCGCTGAGTAGAATGAACCTACCATAGGAGATTTAACTTGGTGACCAGTCGGTGCAGCTGGAGCAGCCGCTTCTGCTGCTGGAGCCTCTGCTACTGGAGCTGGTGCCGCTGCTGGCGCAGGTGCTGCAAACTGTTGTGGTGCATACTGCATTGCAGGAGCTGCTGACATATTGTTACGATTGATGCGTACTGACTCTTCACCTTCAGTGATTTCTAATTCAGCAATACCAGATTCTTCTACTAATTCGATAAGTTTTTTGATCTTGCGAATATCCATTGAACGACCCGCCTGTTAGTTATTTAAAAATTAATGTGTGTTTTGCAACCGGCTAACAGCAGCTTCAAGTGCCACCTTATAACCCATTGCTCCTAATCCAATAATGACGCCTTGTGCCACATCCGAAAAATACGAATGATGACGGAATGCTTCTCGAGCATGCACATTACTTAAATGCACCTCGTAAAAGGGAATGTTTACACTGAGTAATGCATCCCGTAAGGCTACGCTTGTATGCGTAAATGCAGCAGGGTTGATAATAATTGCATCAACCGCTTGCCATGCATCGTGAATGCGTTCTATTAATGCAGCTTCACTGTTACTTTGGAAATGCGTTAAATCAACATTGAGACCGGCAGCAACCTGACTAAGTTCAGCTATAATCTCATCAAGAGATTGAGTGCCGTACTTTTCTGGTTCACGCTTGCCAAGCATGTTTAAATTTGGCCCATTTAGAACTAAAAGTTTGAATTTTGCAGCCATAATACGCGATATATCCTATAAGTAAGCAGTTTAACCATATTCATCATAAACCCACGCTTAACCTAAGCGTGCTGATGTAAAATAGCAACTATTTCTCACGTTAACCACCTATTATAGATATTTCGACGTAAATAGCAGCAAAATACTGGTCTAATCACTCCCTATTCGTGGCAAAGTCAAGCATAGCAAGGCACACAACAGGGTCATTCTAAGCGTTTTCCTGTTGATTAATTGAGCTTCACTGAGTGAATTTGCTATTTTTCACTTAAAATAAGTATTTTTTATGATGCAGATACGAAAACGCCACTCAGATGAGTGGCGTTTTGCTATTTTCTTGCACGTTTGCGTTTATTTAGCGCTATTTCGTACTTTTGCTAAATGTTCTGCAAAGTCTTTGGCATTTAAAAAGCCTGTTACACGTTGCTCTAAAAGCTCATTACCTTGGCTGTCAAAGAACAAAATGCTCGGCAACCCAAATACCGTGTATTCTTCCATTAGCTCTATGGTTTTTGCATCGCTTTCAGTTAAATCGATTTGAATTAATTCAAAGTGAGCAAATTGCTCTTGCACTTTAGCGTCAGGAAACGTGTAATGCTCAAACTCTTTACAGGCAACGCACCAGTCGGCATATAAGTCGACCATTACTAAGCGCCCTTCGCTACTTGCCTGTGCAATTTCTTCTTTTAATTCACTTAGATTAGCAACTTGTCTAAAACCATGTGTTTTTACAGCAGCTTCAGCAACCACCGCTTTACTAGGCCAAAAATAATTTTTCGTTAAACTCGCCCCAGTCACAACCAATAAGGTTGCTGCAAACCACAATGCTGTTTTTAGCTTGCCTTGTGATTGACCACTTTGCCAATGGTGTAAATAAAGTGCTGTAGCAAGAGCTAATAAACCCGCCATTAACCAAATGATTTCAATATCAACAATACGCTCAAGCAGAATAAGTGGTACAACTAGCATAATGAAACCAAATAGGGTTTTCACTTGCTCCATCCAACCACCGGCTTTTGGTAGTAATTTACCGCCAGAAGTCCCCAGTAATAATAACGGTAAGCCCATGCCTAAACTGAGCACATAAAGTGTTAAACCACCGACAAGATAGTCACCACTTTGCGCCACATAAAGTAAAGCAGCAGACAATGGTGCTGTTGTACACGGTGAGGCAATCAAACCAGACAGTACACCCATCATAAATACGCCAACATAGTTGCCGCCTTTTTGCTGGTTACTAACCTGAGTGAGCTTATTCATCATGCCGCTAGGTAATTTGATTTCGTACCAGCCAAACATCGACATTGCCAATAATACAAATAAGATACTAAAGCTAATTAGTACAGTAGGATGCTGTAAATACCCTTGTACTTGCCCACCTAATGATGCAACCACTAAGCCCAGTGCTGCGTAAGTAACGGCCATACCTTGTACATATACAAACGACAGCGAGAACGCTTTTTTAGTCGATAAATTCTGCTGACCCGCTATAAGGCTCGACAAAATCGGAAACATTGGGAATACGCATGGCGTAAAGGCAAGACCAACACCAACTAAAAAGAAGATTACTAGGTTAGTTAGTAAACCTTGCGATGCCAGCTTATCGGTATATGACTGCTCACCAGCTGGTTTTGAAACTTCTTGAGAAGGGGCTGATGACGCTTCATTAGTATCGGCTGCTTGTGTTAATGCCGCTAATGCGTTCCCCGCATCTGCAGCCTGTGATACTTGCTCACCTGCAATCACAGATAAAGGAATGGTTCTAACTTCTGGCGGATAACATAACCCCGCCTCGGCACAGCCTTGAAAACGCACCTTAACAACCGCACCTTCTGTGACGTTACTGAGCTTAGAAACCACAGTTAACGAATCAAAGAATACCTCGGTCTTACCAAAAAACTCATCTTCAATAATCACGCCCTTGCCAAGATCAGGAACTTCAATATCTGCGCCTTTGGCAATAATTTCGACTTTCTTTTTATAAAGGTAATAATCAGGCGCAATATCCCAGCCAATAAATAAGGTTTTGCCTTGCTGGTCAAAATCGAAAACAAAAGCCTGATCAACTGGGAGAAATGTTTGCTCCGCAGGTTGTAGTAGATTTCCAAGTAAATTGTTATTACTCGCGCTTGCTGGCATAAGCCACAACGCACAAAGTAATAAAAGGAACGATCGCATTAATTAAGTACCTCATCCATCCAATTAAAATAGGCTAAATTGCCTGTAGCCACATCAACGACCTGAATTTCAGGCACCTCATAACTATGCAATTTCTTGATAGTTTGGATCACCTCATTCATTTTTTCTGACTTAGTTTTGATCAGTAACTTACTCTCAATAGCTTGAGTCACCTCGCCTTCCCACATGTAAATAGATTCAATAGTAGGCAAAATGTTCACACAAGCAGCTAGCTTTTCTTTAACTAGATGTTGTGCCAACTGACGGGCTTCAGCCTCATTTGCACAAGTAGTAAAAATAAGTCGAAAATGCGTAGTCATAAGGAACCTTTATTTGATTACGTGAGTCGCACCATAGTAGCCGATAGTAACTATAATGTGTAGCGAGCAAGGTGATCCTAGGTTCCGTCTTGAAAAATGACCTGCTCACCCCAATTTATATTTCACTGACTCGAAAGAGAATGACATTTTTTAGAGAGCGTTATGTTTAGATTTTTGTTTTTGTTATTTATTTTAGTGCCGATTGTGGAGATCGCGTTACTCATCCAAGTGAGTGAAGTGATCGGCGGCTTTGCCACCATAGCGCTTGTAATTGTGACCGCGATTGTCGGTGCGAAATTAGTGAAGCAGCAAGGTATGGGCGCGATTCAAAACGTGCAATTACAAATGGCACAAGGGCAAATGCCTGCAAAAGAATTATTTACTGGATTATGTGTCATTATCGCCGGTGTTTTATTAATGACACCAGGCATCATGACAGACTTTTTTGGCTTTTTACTACTCACGCCAGCGATTCGCAACAAACTGGCTGCAGGTCTTGCTAGTCAAGCAACTGTGCGTATGAGTTCGCAGGCAAATCAAGGCTCTGCACACTTCCAATATCATAGTAAAACAACCACTCATGAAGAGCCAAACCATCAACCGACAACTATTGATGGTGAATTTGAGCGAAAAGATTAAAATTTTTTAATTTTTGTACTTGGATTTTTTTAAGCCACCCCCATTAATGAATGCAATGAAACGCAACGGGTGGCTTAGCACTCCCCTGCAATAACACAAGATTTTTTCTGTACTGTTCAGAAACTGTTAGGAGAACTAAATAAATGAACATTCGTCCTTTACATGATCGCGTCATCGTTAAGCGTCTAGAAGAAGAAACTAAGTCTGCTGGCGGTATTGTATTAACTGGCTCTGCAGCTGAAAAATCAACTCGCGGAGAAGTTATCGCTGTTGGTAATGGCCGTGTTTTAGACAACGGTGAAGTAAGAGCATTAGAAGTTAAAGCCGGTGACACTGTGCTGTTCGGCTCTTATGTTGAAAAAGCTGAAAAGATCGAAGGTCAAGAGTACCTGATCATGCGTGAAGATAACATTCTAGGCATTGTAGGCTAATCCTACTTTTCGTTTAGCAACCCGTTTACAGAATTTAAGAGGAATTTAATCATGGCAGCAAAAGAAGTACTTTTTGCAGGTGACGCACGTGGCAAAATGCTAACTGGCGTAAACATTTTAGCAAACGCAGTAAAAGTAACTTTAGGTCCTAAAGGCCGTAACGTTGTATTAGACAAATCATTCGGCGCTCCAGTGATCACTAAAGATGGTGTATCTGTAGCAAAAGAAATCGAGCTTGAAGACAAGTTCGAAAACATGGGCGCACAAATGGTTAAAGAAGTAGCGTCGAAAGCGAATGACGCTGCAGGTGACGGTACAACAACTGCAACAGTATTAGCACAAGCTATCGTAAACGAAGGCTTAAAAGCAGTTGCAGCGGGTATGAACCCAATGGACCTTAAGCGCGGTATCGACAAAGCAGTTACTGCAGCAGTTGAAGAGCTTAAAGCACTTTCTGTTCCATGTGCAGACACTAAAGCAATTGCACAAGTAGGTACTATTTCTGCTAACTCTGATAAAGAAATCGGTGACATCATTGCAGAAGCAATGGAAAAAGTAGGCCGTGATTCAGGCGTTATCACTGTTGAAGAAGGTCAGTCGTTAGAAAACGAACTAGACGTCGTTGAAGGTATGCAGTTTGACCGCGGTTACCTTTCTCCATATTTCATCAACAACGCTGAAAAAGGCGCTGTAGAGCTAGACAACCCATTCATTCTACTTGTAGATAAAAAAGTATCTAACATCCGTGAGCTACTACCTACATTAGAAGCTGTTGCAAAAGCTAGCAAGCCACTACTTATCATTGCTGAAGACCTTGAAGGTGAAGCACTTGCAACTCTTGTTGTGAACAACATGCGCGGCATCGTTAAAGTATCTGCGGTTAAAGCACCTGGTTTCGGCGACCGTCGTAAAGCAATGCTACAAGACATCGCAGTATTAACAGGTGGTACTGTTATTTCTGAAGAAATCGGTTTAGAGCTAGAGAAAGCGACAATCGAAGACCTAGGTACAGCGAAGCGCGTTGTGATCACTAAAGATGATACAACAATCATCGACGGTGCAGGCGAAGAAGACGGCATCAATGGTCGTGTTGCACAAATCAAAGCACAAATCGAAGAAGCGACGTCTGACTACGATAAAGAGAAACTACAAGAGCGTATGGCTAAACTAGCTGGCGGTGTTGCAGTAATCAAAGTTGGCGCAGCAACTGAAATCGAAATGAAAGAGAAAAAAGACCGCGTTGAAGATGCACTACACGCAACTCGCGCAGCGGTTGAAGAAGGTGTTGTACCAGGTGGTGGTGTTGCACTAGTTCGCGTAGCAAGCAAACTTGTTGAACTTGCTGGCGACAACGAAGACCAAAGCCACGGTATCAAAGTTGCACTACGTGCGATGGAAGCACCACTTCGTCAAATCGTAACTAACGCAGGTGACGAAGCATCTGTTGTTGTTAACTCAGTAAAAGGCGGTGAAGGTAACTACGGTTACAACGCAGCATCAGGCGAGTACAACGACATGATCGAAATGGGTATCTTAGACCCAACTAAAGTAACGCGTTCGGCACTACAGTACGCAGCTTCAATCGCAGGCCTTATGATCACAACTGAAGCTATGGTTGCTGAAATCCCGAAAGAAGATGTACCAGCTGCTCCAGATATGGGCGGCATGGGTGGTATGGGCGGCATGATGTAATCATCCCCAAGCACTTCGCTTAAAAAACCCAGCTCCGGCTGGGTTTTTTGCATTCATTTACTTGCTCTGTAAATAAACAAAGACCTTCTAACTTTACAAGTCATTTGAACCCGCAATAAATAGTTGCCTTTTCCTAATCACCCTTAATTTTGTATTTTACATACTTGTACCTAAGTATATACTGGTGCGAATACTACTAGAATGCTCCAAATACGTTCAGGATAACAATGGGTTCAGCTTTATCAAACGCCACTGTAATAACTTGCAATAGCGATCAAAATAATATTCATACTTTTATAAAAAATAGTACCGACTCCCTTCACTCTCGTGTGGAAAAACAACTAGGTGCAGTATTATTCGATAAAAATATGACCCAACAATCGTATTTAGAAATTTTAATCGCAATGCATAGTAGCTATTCTATTATGGAGGGTGCTATATCAACCTTTAGTGCCACAAAAAAACTACTTGTTGGCCGCAGCAAGCTAAGCTGGTTAAATCAAGATATTGCTTATTTGCAAACATCTCAACACGCTCCATCTGTTAAATTATATAAACACGATGATTTAAAAAATATCTGCAACGTATCACATGCATTTGGAATGATGTATGTAATGGAGGGAGCCACCATGGGTGGAGGTCACATATTTAAAGCGCTTAAAAAGCATAATTGGATAAATGAGCTTGAAGGGATCCGTTTTTTTTATAGTTATGGTGAACTTAGGAATCAGAAGTGGGCTCAATTTATCCACGCACTAAAGCAGTATCATAACGACAACCCAAACTCAGCAGATGACATTTTATTGGGAGCAAATAAGGCATTTAGCTTAATCTCTCAAGCGCTTGGAGATATAAATTGAGCAATAAGTTTGAAGTCTCATTAGATAATTGCCATAAAGAACCCATTCATATTCCAGGCTCTATTCAACCGCATGGCTACTTGCTTGTTGTTGACCCTGAAACACTAAAAATATGCTATTTCAGCGAAAACATTTTAGCACTTTTAAACACACAAAAAGAGCGCATACTAGGCTCACATGTAAGTGATGTGTTTGCAGCAAATACAGCCGACATTATCGAGAAAAATAAAGCCCATAAGGACTTTCATGCCATTAACCCACTCAAGATTGAGTTAAAAGGTAAATCGCCTGAGACTTCTATTAAAGGTGTTATTTCTCGTAACGATGAATACTTACTCATTGAACTTGAGTTTGATATAAAGAAAGAGCACTCAAGTATTGATCCCATGAATTACTTGATGAAGCAATCTCTTCACCTAATTGCTGACAAAAAAGAGCTAAATTCATCATTCGACACAGCAGTAGAAGAAGTCCGTAACTTAACAGGTTTTGATCGCGTTATGCTCTATCAGTTTGACCATGAATATAATGGTCAAGTCGTAGCAGAAGCTAAAAAAAATGAGTTAAACTCATTTCTACATCAACACTTTCCCGAGTCAGATATTCCAAAGCAAGCACGCGCTTTATATTTGCGTAATCCTATAAGGTTACTTGCAGATGTGGATGCTGAAGTATCACCTATCTACCCACAAGACAAGCCTGTAGATTTAAGCACGTGTATAACCAGAAGTGTATCCCCCATTCATTGCCAATATTTACGCAATATGGGTGTTAAAGCATCAATGTCTATCAGTATTATTATTGCTGGTAAATTATGGGGGTTAATTGCTTGTCACCACTATTCAAGCCATGTTGTCCCTTTTGAGGCACGACAAGTTGCACAGTATATGGGGTTGATGCTCTCATATATAATTTCCCTCAAAACACAATCTACCGAAGCGATTCAAGAAGCTAAAGCCACCGCCATCAGTGCAGAAATAGCAGAGCATATGTCTGAAGAAGTCTTTTTCATTGATGGCTTACGCAAACAAGTTCCTGCTTTACTTAACATGCTAAGTGCTGATGGTGTTGCTTGGCGGCTAGAAAAAGATATTGAAAGTTTTGGGGATGTACCCGCAAACGATGATATTTATCATTTATTTGAGTGGTTAAAAAGCAACCACCTAGAAGATAAACTGCTGTATCATAACCATCATTTGTCTAATGAAAATGCTGAATTTAGTAAGTTTGCTAATATTGCAAGCGGCGTACTTGCTATGCCTGTTTCTACTAATGAAAACCTATTTATTATGTGGTTTCGTAAAGAGGTGATTGAAACAAAGAATTGGGGTGGGAAACCTGAAAAGATAATCGAATTTCTTGACGACGGTAGTCACCGCCTTATGCCTCGTAGCTCATTTCGTTTATGGCAAGAGAATGTACGTAATAAATGCTCACCTTGGAAGGCAAACGAAATATCTTGCGCTATAAAGTTTCGCAATCACCTAGTTAATCATGTTATCGAAAAATCTGAGCGCCTTAAAAAGTTAAACGACTTACTAGAAACTAAAGTTAATGAGCGAACCGCCGCTTTAAAGTCGGAAATACTCACTCGACAACAAGCCGAGCTTGACCTTGAAATCGCACTTAGAAAATCTGAAGAGTCTAACCAAGAGTTAGAACGGTTTGCTTTTGTTGCGTCTCATGATTTACAAGAACCCTTACGAAAAATACAAATGTTCGGCGATCGCCTGCAAAACTCTAAAGAACAGATTGGAGAAAGAAACGCTTCTTATATCTCTCGTATGATGGATTCTGCCGAAAGAATGCAAAAACTTATCAAAGGAGTATTAAGTTTTTCTAGAATCAATCGAAAAGGCGAAGAGTTTCGTAGCTTTTCAGCACAAGATGTTTTTGATGATATTCTTGATGACCTTGAGCTAATTATAGCTGATAAGTCAGCAGTGTTTCATATAGAAGATATCGGTGAAATCTATGGTGATAAACGACAAATCCAGCGTTTATTTCAAAACTTAATTCTTAATGCGCTTAAATTTAGTCACCCACATCAACCACCCATTATAGGGATTAAGTCAGTTGAGCGAACAGACGAGCATATTGTTATCGCTGTCATTGATAATGGAATAGGTTTTAATAATGAATTTAAAGACAGAATCTTTAACCTTTTTGAACGGGTTCACTCTAAACAAGCATACGAAGGAACAGGGTTAGGCTTGGCTATTTGTAAGAAAATAGTCGAACGACACCATGGAACAATTACAGCAGAAGCAAATATCAATGAAGGCTCTCAGTTTTACGTCAACTTACCACTAAGAGATATAAAACTAAGTCAGCTTTAGTTATTACCGCTACGATTGTGGCGGTAACAGTCTACTAATATGCTCTTTAAGTTGTCTAATTTCATTTTCAATAGACTGGAAACGCTGACTTTGAATCTGTGAATCTTGATCTGTTATAGAGCTTATTTTTGCTTTTACACGCCAGATTTCTAAGATATCACTTCCCTGAATTGAATATGTTTTGTACTCAGGGTTATCACTCTTAAATAAGTAACTGATAGGGTCTGTGTCATGGCTAAAGAGACGTTTAGCTACAATGCCATCTTTAGTGACAACAACACACACTGAACCATTCTCTAACTGCTTAATATCCTTGATCTGCTCAGTGATCAGCGTTTCTCTAGGGCGGATAGTTGGCATCATGCTATCGCCTTCAACTTCGAATAGACGATAATTACCATTTTCAAACCCTGGGATTTTATAAACATCCAGAGTTTTAATATAGTCTTCATCACTACACTGTTCTATATATCCAGCGTGAGCTTCTTCATTAACTAGCGGGATAAATGAAGTCTCTAAGGCTTTTTGATAACTCTGAAAGTTCGATTCATCGTACCCCTCAATACCTAAAATAAGCCAGTTACAATCAACATTAAACACTTGGCTGATTTTAGTGATAGTACTGAGAGACAAGGTCGACTTTCCAGCCTCCAACTGTGATAAAGCCCCCTGTGTTATACCTATTTTATCGGCAAATTCTTGTTGAGAAAGGTTCAAATTTTCGCGTAGAGCTGTCACTCTGTTCGTACTAGTATGATTTAATGGCATTAGATTATTAATAAACTTATGTTTGTATTATGGGTATAAGCAAGTTAATATAACACTTGCTTAACTAAAGTATATACTACTCAAGTAACTAATTATTTAATTTGTTGTTTTTATTAAAAAGTATCTACATGGAATAGATGAGCCACATTTGATGAAATCAGGAGCTGCCAATGTTTAACGACAAATTATTTACCAAAAAATTACGCTCTGTGAGCTATATTTTAGTTGCGGATGATGATCTCGATGATCAAGAGCTTATCCGAGATGCCCTTGTTGAAAACAATGTCGATGAAAATAAAATTCAATTTGTTGATGACGGCATGCAATTACTTGAGTCGCTCGATAAAAACAAAATTTTACCTAGCCTTATTTTATTAGACCTAAACATGCCACGAAAGGGTGGAAAAGAAGCGCTAGTTGAACTAAAAAAATCGGAGCTTTACCGCCATATTCCCATCATAATTTTTACGACTTCTGATTCAGAAGTTGATATTAAGCAATGTTACAGCTTAGGTACTAACGCCTTTATGACCAAGCCTTCTAGCTATTATGATTTAGTTGATTCAATGAAAATGCTAACTCAATATTGGCTTGTTCAAGCTAGGATAGTCTTAGACTAAGGCGAAATATTTAGCCTTACCTGCTCAAGTCAGCACTGCTTGCCAACTCTTTTATCAGCTTCCTTACAACGGCAAACAAATCACTCGGTAACATACCTCTTTCGCCCTCACGCTCTGCGGCAATATCACCAGCTTTTGCATGTAAGGTTACGCCTAAGCAAGCTGCTTGCTGAGGAGTAAGCCCCTGTGCGATCAATGCCGCTATGATACCTGTTAATACATCGCCACTGCCGCCAACCGCAAGTGCAGGATTTCCATCTGTACACACCCATGTTTGGTTATTATCAGCAATTAAGCTTCCAGCACCTTTGAGTACACAAGTAGTAGTATAGCTACGTGCAAGCTGCTTTACTGCATGAAAGCGATTTTCTTCAATATCGCTAGCGCGACAATTAAGTAACCTTGCTGCCTCACCTGGGTGTGGTGTGATAACGGTATTAGCTAATGGAAATGACGAAGCATGCTGAGCCATTAAATTAAGTGCATCAGCATCAATAACCAGAGGCTTATTATTAGTAAAGCAATACTGCATTACTGCTTCAAAGGTTTTTTCCGACCAAGTGTCTTGCCCAAGCCCTGGGCCAATAGCAACACAGGTTGCCCACTCAAGAGCGCTTATCAGATTTGTATCTGTCACCATTAATTCTGGCCGGCCAATACTTACTGGTAGAATAGAGCTACTATGGGTATACACTTTAACCATGCCCGCACCGCTGCGAAGCGCTGCCTCTGCAGTTAAACGAATAGCGCCTGCAGTGCCGGCATTACCACCAACACACAGCAATTTACCATGGCTGGTTTTATGGCTGTTGTTATCGCGCTCAGGAAGCCTAGCTTGGCTCTGATAATTGATAAGCTCAGCCGTGGGTGATGTCTGTTTTAAAAAGGCATCTTCAATACCTAAATCATTAAACTCTAATGTCCCTGCATGCGCTCTACCTTGCCCTGTCACTAACCCCTGTTTAATTCCCACAAAAGTCACAGTAAGCGCGGCTTTTATTGCAGCTCCTTGAACCACACCTGTGTCGGCATGTATGCCTGAGGGTAGGTCAATAGCAACTATCGGCACTTGGCTCTCGTTAGCTGCTTTAATCAAGGTTGAAAAAGGCTCGCGCACCGCGCTTTGAATTCCCGTGCCAAGCAGGCCATCAATAATGATATCTGCTTGCTCAATAACACTGGCATCAGCGGTTATTGCCCCTCCGGCGTCAAGCCAAGCTTGCTGAGCACTGAGCGCATCGCCTTTGAGCGGTTTATCAGATATTGCTGCAATAACCGTAACCTGTTTGCCCGCTTGTTTAGCTAAGCGAGCAACAACATAACCATCACCGGCATTGTTACCAACGCCCGCTAACACTACGAATGTACTTGCTTTAGGAAAATAGCTGATAGCTTGCTGATAAGTCGCCAGCCCTGCTCGCTCCATAAGCTCATACAAGGTTACGCCAGAGCGCTTAGCTGCGGGTCCTTCATGGTCACGAACTTGCTCTGCTAAAAATACTGACTGCGAGAGAACAACTGACATATCTATCCTTAAATTGGCCTTTTAACCAGCATATAAGTACAGATGAGTGCAGTCAATGAGGCATAAAAAACGGCGCGTAACTTACATTACGCGCCGTTTCTTTAAAGCTATAGTGACTTACTCAGTGTCTGGTAAGTTGCGACCGTAGAAGATTTCTTGCATCTCGCGGGTCAGCTTAGAGTAGATGGCTTCTTCTTCTTCTTCCGAAAGATCTGCTGTAGAAACACCGAATAGGTAAGTATTCAAGTCAGTTTCTTTTAACATCATCTTAGTGTGGAACAAGTTCTCTTGATACACGTTCACGTCCATCATTTGGTACGCTTCTTTGGTATCTTCAGTCATATAGTTCTGAATTGAGTTAATCGCGTGATCGATATAGTGTTTTACACCATCTACGTCACGAGTAAAACCACGTACGCGGTAGTCAATTGTTACAACATCAGACTCAAGGCTGTGAATTAAGAAGTTTAACGCTTTTAATGGCGAAATAATGCCACACGTTGATACTTCGATATCAGCACGGAACGTACAAATACCATCATCAGGGTGTGCTTCTGGGTATGTGTGAACACAGATGTGGCTCTTGTCTAAGTGCGCTACCACTGTTTCAGGAAGAGGACCCGGCGCTTCATCAACGTCATACGTTGTTTGTTGCTCAATTGGCTCTTCAGAGATCAAGATTGTTACGCTGGCGCCTTGCGGGTCATAATCTTGGCGAGAAACATTTAGAATGTTTGCGCCAATAATATCCACAACTTCACCTAAAATATCGGTAAGGCGATCAGCACTGTACTGTTCGTCGATATATTCAATATATTCTTTACGCTGTTGTTCCGTCTTTGCGTAACAAATATCGTAAATACTAAAACTTAAGCTCTTAGTTAAGTTATTAAAGCCATGAAGCTTAATTTTATCGAAGGGTTTATTCATGCTAAACCAACCTTAAAACGAGTGAAACCTGCACCAGCAGAAATAAAAGTTCGCGGATTTTATACGAATTTCCTGCTCGGAAAAAGCGTTATTTTACCTGTTCTTGCACAACTTCATGACTATGCGTAATTTCTACTGTCTTATCAAGCATTAAGGCTACAGAACAATACTTTTCAGCAGATAATTGTACCGCTCTTGCAAGGTGCTTTTCAGAGACATTATCACCGGTAACCACAAAGTGTAGATTAATCTTGGTAAACACGCGAGGTGCTGACTCAGCACGCTCTGCAGATAGCTTAACTTGCACATCAGAAAATGACTGTTTTGCTTTTTTTAAAATACTAACAACATCAACAGATGAACAACAGCCCGCTGACATTAAAACCATTTCCATTGGGCTTGGCGCAGCGCTATCGCTGCCTGCATCAAAAACTACATTGTGACCTGAATTTGAAAGGCCAATAAACGTATCGCCTTCTACCCATTTTACATTCGCTTGCATGTGCTTTATCTCTTAAAGTTATTTTGCTTGATTGTAAGCAAGTCACACACAGATGCAAGGGATAAGAGGTGAGCTTTAAAGGAAAGCGAGTTGCTAACTTTGAGCTGCTCGCTTAAAGACTAGAAATTGTATTGTGCTTTATAAGTTAGGCACTTTCGACAACAGCACTATCGAATAAGTTTTTTACTAATCCAGCAAACTCATCAATAAACGCGTGTTGTTCAACGGTTACTGTGTGATTTGTAACGCTGCTTAGCACTTCTTGTAAGTCATATACGATACCGTCGACTTCGCGAACAATTTGGCTGCGTTGTTCAGTATTAAGCTCTGTGTGTTGCTCGCAAAGTAACATGACATTTTCTGCTATCACGTCTTCAATAAGCTCTAACACTGTTGGAGCTCCTGGTTTAATTTGACCCGGCTTCTCAAAAAGCGCTAAATTTTGAGTGAGATACATGACAAGATCATCGTACCCTTGCCTATCTAAAACCATACGACTGCACACCTAATAAAAAACTATCTCTTTAGATTTAAGCAGAAAGCGCTTTTAATTGCTACCTTTGCCAAGCATCTCATACAAAAAAAGCAGCCGAAGCTGCTTTTTATAATGATTTACGATTATTAATCGATTTTTAAGCCTGGGCTTAATGTCGCTGGCATTGCTACTTTTTCAAGCTCAACCGAAGCGACTGGGTATGCACAATAGTCAGCAGCATAATATGCGCTTGCTCTGTGGTTACCTGATGCACCAATACCACCAAATGGTGCTGCACTTGATGCACCTGTGATAGGACGGTTCCAGTTTACGATACCCGCGCGAATACGACGAAGGAAATGGTCGTAATCTGCTGCGCTGTCGCTTAATAAACCAGCTGATAAACCAAAGCTTGTGTCATTCGCTTTATCAATAGCGGCATCAAAATCAGTGAAGCGGAATACTTTAAGAAGTGGTCCAAAGTGTTCTTCGTCTGGGAAGTTAGCTACATTTGTACACTCTAAAATACCCGGTGTCACAAAGCCGGTATTTTCTTTGTGCGTTAGCTCAACTAACACTTCAGCGCCAAGCTCAATAAGCTGCTGTTGTGCTGTGACCATACCTGCTGCTGCTGCTGAAGAAATCATTGACCCAATGAAAGGTTGCTCTTCTGCGTCGTAGTCACCTACTTTAATTGCTTTAGTTGCTTTAATAAGACCCGCTAAGATGGCATCACCTTGCTCGCCTACAGGTAAGAATAACTTGCGCGCACACGTACAACGTTGACCTGTAGAGATAAACGCTGATTGAATAATATCGTGAATAGCCGCTTTAGTATCAGCAACATCAGTAACGATAAGCGGGTTATTACCACCCATTTCTAAGGCTAAGATTTTACCCGGCTGACCGGCAAACTGTTCATGTAAAATATGACCAGTGCGCGAAGAGCCAGTAAAGAATAAACCGTCGATCCCTTTATGAGATGCAAGCGCTTTACCCGTTTCTACTTCACCTTGCACAAGGTTGATTACACCCGCAGGGAGACCCGCCTTTTGCCATAACTTTAACGTTAACTCAGCAACTGCTGGCGTTAGCTCAGAGGGTTTAAATACCACGGTATTACCTGCTAATAATGCAGGTACAATGTGACCATTTGGTAAGTGACCAGGGAAGTTATAAGGGCCAAACACAGCTACAACACCATGAGGCTTGTGGCGGATCATCGCACGACCTTGTGGCATTGGGTTTTCAACATCGCCTGTACGCTCTAAAAATGCTTTTTCAGAGATAGCAATTTTACCCACCATCGCACCTGCTTCAGTGCGTGTTTCCCAAAGTGGTTTACCTGTTTCTTGTGCGATAGCAATCGCTAGTTCTTCGCTGTGCTCTTTAAGCGTTTCTGCGAATGTTTTTACAATCGCTAAACGCTCTGCAAATGTTTTATCAGCCCAGCTGTAAAACGCTTCACGTGCAGCAGCGACTGCGCCGTCTACTTGTTCAGCAGTGGCAGTGTTTGCTTGCCAGATTACATCGTTATTTGCTGGGTTTACAGATTGAAAAGTATGACCAAGGCCTGCTTGCCATTGACCATTAATAAATTGCGCTGCATGAGTCATTAATATGTCTCCTGAATTCTATAGTTCTGCAAGTGATACTGAATCACCCGCTTCTAAGTGAAGTGCTTTTGCTAGTTCACTTGAGATTACGATGCTATCGGCATCGCATGATAGGCTAACTTGAGTCACGGTTGCTCTAAAATCAGCAATTTTATCATTTGCTAACAATACCGTGGTGTCGCCTTGGCTTTCACCAATTTCAACTTTAACTGTGTGGGCATTTCTGACTGTAGCAATGTTATCTACTTTTGCTTCAACAGTTGGACCTGCATCAAAAATGTCTACATAACCATTAAAGGTGAAACCTTCGCTCTTTAATAGTTCAATCGCAGGGCGTGTGTTGTCATGTACTTGACCAATCACAGCTTGTGCATCTTTGCTCAGTAAGTTGACGTAAATTGGGTATTTAGGCATTAACTCAGCAATAAATACTTTCTGGCCAATACCCGTTAAGTAATCTGCCGTTGGAAAGTCCATTGAGAAAAAGTGCTCTTCTAGCCATTGCCAGAATGGGCTTTCGCCGCTTTCGTCAGACACACCACGCATTTCAGCAATGACGGTGTCAGCAAAACGTTCTCTATGTTGATTAATAAACATAAAACGCGCTTTTGAAAGCAATTTACCGTTATTATTTTTACGGTAGCCATCTTTTAAGAATAATGTACATAGCTCAGTTGCACCGGTGTAATCATTACACAGAGTTAAAATATCAACGGCTTTATACACGTCTAGCGTACGAGAAGAATGAATTACTTTGCTTAAATGATAATGATAAAAAGCATCATCTAAACCAACAGCGGCTTCAATACCCGAAGTCCCTACAACTTCACCCGTTTCGCTATCTTCAAGAACAAACAAGTAACCTTCATCACCTGGCTGCTGTGCTGCTTTTGCAAATGAGCTGACAGAATGATCAATTTTCTTTTGTAATAACTCTTCATTATTAGGCAAAGACGTAAAGCCATGGCCTGACTCAACAGCAATCTTTACTAACGCTTGGTAATCGCTTTGCTGGATTGGGCGAAGGATCATCATAAGTCCGCTTGCTCCCTTATAAATAACGGTAAATTAAGAAATGTGGGCAAGCTTAACTTGCCCTGAAATGACAGTTTCGTTTAGCCGTTAACGACTTTTGCAACTGCTTTTTCGAAACGAGCCATACCTTCGCGGATATCAGCTTCTGGAATTACAAGTGACGGAGTGAAACGAACAACATCAGCGCCAGCAACTAAAGACATAACGCCTTCTGCTGTACCAGCCACTAAAAACTCTTTTGCACGACCTTTGAATTGCTCTGTTACTACAGCACCAATTAATAGACCTTCGCCACGGATTTCAGTGAATACATTGTACTTTTCGTTAATCGCAGTTAATAACTCGCGGAATAACGCTGACTTTTCTTTAACACCGTTAAGTACGTCAGGAGTATTTACTGTGTCGAATGCTGCTTCTGCTACTGCACACGCAAGAGGGTTACCACCGTAAGTAGAACCATGAGTACCTACTTTTAAGTGCTTAGCAATATCAGTTGTGGTGATCATTGCACCGATAGGGAAACCACCACCTAACGCTTTTGCAGTCGTTAAGATATCAGGAGTTACATTTAAACCTTGATAAGCATAAAGCTCACCCGTACGGCCAACACCTGTTTGTACTTCATCAAAGATTAGTAGTGCATTATGCTTAGTACATAACTCACGAACACCTTCAACAAACTCAGCAGTTGGCGAAATGATACCGCCTTCACCTTGCAGAGGCTCCATCATTACTGCACATGTGCTGTCTGAGATAAGCGCTTCAAATGCAGCTAAATCGTTGTAGTCACAGTGAACGATATCACCAGGTTTAGGACCAAAACCATCAGAGTATGCAGCTTGACCGCCTACTGTTACTGTGAAGAAGGTACGGCCGTGGAAACCTTTGTTGAATGAGATAATTTGTGACTTTTGCTCACCAAAGTTATCAAGTGCAAAACGGCGTGCAAGTTTAAGTGCCGCTTCGTTAGCTTCTGCACCAGAGTTAGCAAAATATACTTTTTCAGCGAACGTTGCGTCAGTTAGCTTTTTAGCTAAGCGAAGCGCTGGCTCATTAGTCATTACATTTGATAAGTGCCAAATTTTTTCGCCTTGCTCTTTTAATGCACTTACAAGAGCTGGGTGACAATGACCAAGACAGTTAACAGCAATACCACCAGCAAAATCGATAAATTCGCGACCTTCTTGATCCCATACGCGAGAGCCTTCGCCTCGAACTGGAATAACACTTGATGGTGCATAGTTAGGAACCATTACTTGATCAAATAATTCGCGATTGACTGTCATTTTATATCCTCATAATTGTAAGCACACTCAGAGTAAGGTGGCGCTCTAAAGCTAAACTAAGCCATTTTACTTAGCCGATTGAGCTTAGCGCAAAATCACCAAAATTACTCTTTGGTTCAATTTTCATTCATCCATTATTCCAGAAAATTTTCGTCCTGTCTCTTAGAAAACTTTCATGTAGCCCTTGAAAATAAAGGGCTTGAGATATTTTTTCATGGATAGTGAATAACTATTTGAAGGCTATTTTTTACTCTAAATACTATAAAAAGGCTTACGGCTAGTGAGCCAAGCAGAGGCTAAAGAGAAAAAATTTGTCACTGCGGATTGATAAACAATGAATGAATAGTCGCAAAAAAATTAACAATTTTTTTAATTAATTTGAATATGAAAGCGATCAAAATTGCATTTTGCTAGCTGATCAAGCTCTTCTTTAGTGAAATCGAAGTGTGCAAACCAACGTTCGGTTTCGTCATTTTCGACTAGTTGATGCTCATTTAAACTTAAATACTGAGCGTAACAACGTGCTTTTAAAATCACCTTGGTAAGCGGCAAATACTCATCGTTTTTAGCTAAAGGTGTAGTTAACTGCTGCATTACCGCATTAAATGGCAAATACCTAAAAGCCATTTTCTCAATTACGGTGGCTGTTACCTTCATCGACTGCTTATTTAGCAAGGTGCTTAAAAATAAAGGATCCGGTTTTAGCTCTAATAAAGCTGTGTGTAGATCTTTCTTTTGCTCATCACGGGCTTTCGTTACTTGGCGCTGCCAAACTAACTCGAAAATACGAAGGTATATACGGACTAGCGCTATCTTACCCACGTCGAGTAGCATACCTAAAGTAAACGCATGCACCTCATTTACACTATTTAATTTAGCAAGTTCTTGAGCAGCAATGGCACACGCCATTGAGTTATCACGAAGTCGGCGCTTTAGTAGTGGAAATGGCTCTGTACTGTGTGGCATCCAATGACGTACCGCAAAGGTTGGCACGACAAACTTTAAGTTATCTAAACCAATGTAGCGTAGCGCTAACAGTGGGTTATCGACTTGAACTGAAGTGTGTTTATTGCGTTGTTTTCGATAGAAAGGTAAATTCACAAACGCAACGAGCTCACGACCTAACCAACTCAAATCTTTAACTAACGGCTCTAGTCGACCTACTGAGGCCGAGCGCACAGCTAAAATATCTAAAATAGCAGGTACGCTATCTTGAATCCCTATAGTTTCATGAATTACTGAATCAATGTCTTCAAGCTGCTTGTGCATGGCAGCCTCAATCACTTGGTGTAATTGCTTGCTCGCCTGTGCACGGTATTTATGGTGAGCTGTACTGCTCTTTTGACGTTTTTTCTCAGCAGCAACTTCTACTTCTAATAGAGTTCGCTGTTCCATTGATTCGCCATAATCAATTTCGAGGGTGTGAATATAGCCAATTTGACGCTGTGCAAAACTGTGACCAAGCAAAAGATCGTGCGCGCGCTCATTAAGCACCATCGCAGTCCTTTGTTGTCGGTTTTCTTCGGTCATTTGCACAGGCGTATTGTCGGTCATATTTGTTAATTCACTAGCCTAAGGTTAGAAGCGAGTTAAAAAGTTAGCAAGTAATTCAAGCCCTTGTTGGGTCAAAATTGCTTCGGGGTGAAATTGCACTCCTTCAAGTGCTAAATCATTATGCATGATCCCCATAATTTCATCAAAATCAGAATTTTGTTCTGTCCATGCAGTAATAGTGAAGTCACTAGGCAGGCTTTGTTTATCCACCACTAAAGAATGGTACCGGCATACCGTTAGTGGATTTGCCAAACCGTTAAACACACCTTGATTGGTATGCTTAACTAACGAGGTTTTACCATGCATCACTTGCTTTGCACGAATAACATCAGCACCTAGAGCCTGAGCAATAGTTTGGTGACCTAAGCAAATACCAAGAATTGGCAACTGACCTTTTAGTTGTTCAACCACTTGCAAAGAAATACCCGCTTCGTTTGGTGAACATGGCCCAGGCGATAGTACGATGTGCTCTGGGTTAAGTTGTTTAATCTCAGCAATGCTGATCTCATCGTTTCGTTTAACTAATACATCTTGATCTAAGCGCTGAAAATATTGCACTAGGTTGTATGTAAACGAATCATAATTGTCGATCATTAACAGCATTGCGTGTAACCCAAAATTACTCAGTCAAAATAATGAAGGCGCATTTTACCCCAAGCGTTCATAAATGTCGGCAAAAAATGGGGTATTACTCAGCGATTAAATGCGCTGTAAGGTCAGCCCTTTCTTGCTCATTAAGTTTTTGCGAACATTTATTTGCGAAGTCGTAACGTACTAGTACGGTTTTACCAACGGCACAGCAGTTATCTTGCTGCCAAGCCTCTTGACGCAGTACAAATGAACTAGAGCCGATGTGCTCAACACTGGTTTTCACTGTGACATCGTGACCATAAAACAACTCACCCACAAAGCTTACTTCAACCTTAGCAATGATCAGTTTCCACTCATAAGGGTTTAAATCGGGCGTAAAAAACCTGAAAATAGGCGCTCGGGCGGCTTCAAACCATACAGGGAGTACGGTATTGTTGATGTGCCCTAGCACATCTGTTTCGCTAAAGCGTGGTGTGATAGTTTCAGTAAACATAGTAACCCTATAAAAAATATAAACTAAAGGTAGCTCATGACGGACTTTATTCGCGTATACGAAAACGCCCTCAGCAAAGAATTTTGCGACAACTTTATCACGGTATTTGAACAAAGCCCGCATTTAAAACAAGGCATTACCTCAGGCGGAGTAGATTTAGCGAAAAAAGACAGCCGCGATTTATACCTTAATAACCACCCCGAATACGCTGAGCAACTAAAGCATATTCAACAAACGACTGCGGGTTACGTCTTCAAATACCTTGAAGAGCATATTTTTATGATGATTGGTGCCTTTGGTTTAAAGGTTTACCATCCGCAAACCGGCAAACCTGTTGACCTAACACAAGATAACTTTGAAGAAGTCGGCAAACCACAATTGCCATTACTCGTGCAGCAAATTTTCCGCATGGGTCCAATTCAAGCACAGAAATACGATATCAATAAAGGTGGCTACCCTTATTGGCATAGCGAGGTATACCCGCAAGCTGGCCACAACGAAGCTCTGCATCGTGTGCTGTTATTTATGTTCTATTTAAATGATGTAGAAGAAGGTGGTGAAACAGAGTTTTACTATCAACAACGAAAAATATCGCCTAAACAGGGTTCTATGGTCGTAGCACCGGGCTATTTTACCCACACGCACCGTGGTAATAAGCCAATTTCAAATGATAAGTATATTTTAACCTCGTGGGTCTTATTCAACCGCGCGGAACAAATATATGGCCAACCACAATCCTAGCGGTAATAAGCAGCCCACTCGGGCTGCTTATAGCTTAATTAAAGCTCAGCTTTAATCTGCTAGTAATTGATCAAATAAATCAAAAACCTTATCAAGCTCTTCAATTGTGTTGTAATGCATACAACCAATGCGTACTACACCACCGGTTTCTAATACACCTAGCTGCTTACATAAGCCTTGAGCGTAGAAGTTACCGTCCCACACACAAATATGTTGCTTACCTAAAAATTCAGACACAACACGTGGCTCGATGCCTTCAAAAGTTAAAGCAAAAGTCGGTGTGCGATAAGCTATACGCTCTAGTTCATCAATACCAAATAACTTGATACGTGGGTAATCTGCTAAACGCGTTAAGAAATGCTTACTTAATGCCATTTCGTGTTGTTTAGTCATAGCAAATGCAGCCGCGAGTTTTTCTCGACGTGAATGACTATCATCAAGTTCACTAATTGCAGCAATGTAATCAACAGCTGCAATTAAGCCAGCTAGCGCTTCAAAGCTTTGTGTACCCGTTTCCCAGCGACCTGGCGCAACATCTTTTGCAGGTTCAACTTTATATGGTGTGAAACCTTCAAGATGCTCACGTTTGCCATAGACAATACCAAGGTGAGGACCAAAGAACTTATATGCAGAGCAGGCTAAGAAGTCACAATCAAGTGCTTGTACATCTACAAGCTCATGAGGTGCGTAATGAACGGCATCAACATACACTAGCGCACCAACAGCATGTGCAAGCTCAACGATGCGTTTAATGTCATTAATTGAACCTGTCGTGTTTGATGCATACGTCACTGCAACAAGCTTTGTTTTGCTAGATAAAAGGCTTTCAAAATGTGCCATATCTAGGCTGCAATCAGCTTCGTTGATAAGGGTTGTTTTTACTGTCGCGCCTTTATCTTCAGCAGCTTGCTGCCAAGATGATACGTTTGAGAAGTGATCTGCATTGGTGACAATAATTTCATCATCAGCAGTCCAATCACGCGAGATGGCACGGCTAAAGCTAAACGTTAAGCTTGTCATGTTTGCACCAAACACGATTTGCTCTTTAGATGGCGCATTTAATAAATCGGCTGCAGCTTGGCGAGCATTTGCCATTAACTCTACCGTTTTATCACTTGAGAAAAATGCGCCGCCTAAGTTTGAGTTGAAGTAACCCAAATATGCACTCATAGCGCTTAGAACTGACTGTGGTACTTGCGAGCCACCTGGACCATCAAGGAAAATCGGTGACTGACCAGCAACTTGTTGCATAAGTGCAGAGAACTGGCGACGTAATTGCGTTAAGTTCATGGTTTACCCTTACGCAGTTAGTACGAAGCAATCAAGGTAACCTTCTTTGCTTGCGTCTAATTTATTCATTGGTGTAGCGTTGTGCCATACTTCACGGTCATTAATCAGTGCGAACATGCCGTCTTTAATTTCCATTTTGAAACATGGTTCTGCCTGCTGGTGTTCATAAACAAGCAGCTCACCACCCTCTAGGTTTTCGTGTGATACACCACACACACATACGTGATCAAAACCATCTTGGTGAACACCTTCTGGCGCAGCTGGTGTGTCACTGTCGATCGCAAGCATTCTGAATTGGTGAATTTCAATAACGCGATCATCGCTGATACCCGTCATATCACGGAACTGATTAACGATTTGCTTCATGCCATCAGTCGCTAATAAGCTATCTTCTAGATTTTCATAGGTGCGCTCAACATTACCTTGGAATGTATTGATTGAGTCATCTTGCACGAATGCTTTTGTTGGTTGTAGTTTTAACTCACCATCAACAACTTTAATTACTGAATAACGACGCTTACGAAATTCACCATCTGCGTATGGGTTAGCAGGTAGGTTAGCAAAAGAAGGCTTAACTGCGTCAATGTGCGCTTGGCTTACAAAACGAAGTTGTAGAAGGTTCTGGTTGTTTAATGTAGTCATTTCGATCTCGCCTTAATACGTTGAGAATATTGGCGAGGATTTTAATTCAATTAGCAGGGAATATTTGCGTTTTTATGTAAACCAGTAAGGTTTATTGGATAATTTTAAGATCGTTATAGACATTTTTTAGAATATTTAATCTAAAAAATAAAAACAGCCACAAATGTGGCTGTTTTAGGTTGCACAATTTACGACAAGTTTAATTTCTCATAGAAAGGGAAACTTTATAAAAAGCCACAGCGAACTGTGGCTCTTGGTTTACTCAATTAATTGCTTTTCTTACTTGTTGAAGCTGCTCCTGAAAAGAGAGGCCTCTCAGATCACCCAAACCAGCAGCCATGGTCAGTGCATAAATTTCACTTTCAAGACTCAGCATGTGCGCTTCAACAGTGTCTTTATCAATAGCCGATTTTTGGGCTAAGTACTCAGCATAGAGACTATTAATACGATCGATTTGTAATGACAATAAAGCAGCTTGTTGTTTAATTTGCTCGTACTCACGATAGTTAGCTTTACTAAATGTTTCACCTTGCTCTAATTGTTTTCGAACGTCCTGATAAACTGTCGGAAATATATCGACTTTTTTTGAGTTAGCTAGCCCATAAATTTTTTCGATATACTGAGAGAAATAAAACTGTACAACGGCGTCTTTTTCTAAATCAATGAGTTGCTCTAATAGCTTAGGTACATACTCAGCAACTTGCTGCTCTTGCCCGTCAATGAGCATTTCCTTTAATTGTTGATGTTGCTTATCGAGCTCTCGATAACGCTTTTCATAAGATGTTTCAGCATCCAATTGATCTAAAATGGCAAACTCATCTCTAATTGGCTGTAAAACCGATGTGATCCTTTGCTTGGCAAGCTGCGCTTCAGTAACCAAGGAAATGACCTCCTGACTTTGAGACATGACTTCATCTGCAACTGTATCAGATGAGAACAGTGACGCACTTTTTAAAGCATGTTCAGGAGCTAAACGCAGTTCATTAAACTCAGGCTCAAGCACCGCCCATACTTTACGAGCCTTAGCTACACGCTCCTCATCAAATTGCGCTAAGTTCTCCGTATCTATTTGGTTATAAGCTGTCAGTGCTTCTTGGAAAACACTTTGGGCTTTTTCATAGGCTGCCTGTATTTGTTCGGGGGTCGCCTGTTCTTCACCTGTAATACTACTCGCAAGAGAACCTAAATCTTGCTGAACCGAGTCAATGGTTTTACATCCTGATAAAGAGAATAAAAGTAATGAGCTAATTATGGCGAACTTGTTCATTAATAGCTCCACTGCAAACCAACTGCAAAAGACACATTACTATATTCGACTTCAGGTACGCGCAGACGTTGACCATTTTCAAGATTCTTAGTCACTATATCGCGAGATTTGTATTGCGCATCAATACCGCCCATTAACGCAATATGTGACATTATTTGATAACGTAGCCCAACTCGTCCTAACACACCCCAGCCATTAAAACTGTCGGTTAATGTAGTTGTTTCAAATTGAGTATTTTGAATTTCAGAGTACATGGGTGTACTCAATTCAGCTTCTGCATACCAGCTGTACTTATTAAAACTGTCTTTTAAACGACTATCGTAACGGGCACCTAAAGTAAGCAAGATACCCATTTGATCTTCTGACACAGAGACCACGGGGCGTAGCTGGGAGTTATAATCTTGTTGGTCGCCCACATTGTTCGCGTTATTCATACCCGGTAAGGTAAAACGAGCGGGGTTATCTGGATCATCTGAGATAGCAATCAGTGCCTCATCAAATGCCGCCGCACCTGGTTGCACAAAAGCAAAATTTGAGCGTGTAAAACTAGAAGTAAAAAACTTAGTGCCTAAAGTAAGCTGTATGGCTTTTGAAAAATTATAAGCACCTTTAAAACCGATCTCATTCGCTTTTGTTTTAAATGCATTTTCTTGAATATCGCCAAACTCTGCCAAATGCCAAGTTTCAGTTTCAATTTCAGTAGAAATTGTTGCAGCACTTTCAATATAGAATCCCCAATCATCATCGATCCCTGTGTATGATATCTGTCGTATTGCGGGATTGGTCACATCAATTGACTGGCTCAACTTGCCAAACCCTGCTACATCATTAAGAGTTTCACTATAGCTAATCGTTTCAAAACCGAGTCGAACTTCACTAAAAGAGGGGTTAACAGCAAGAGCCGAACCACTAAGGGGGAGTAAAAGAAGAAGTGCTTTCATTGTTCAATTCCTTGATTTGCAAAATCTATGCAGCCAAGAAATGATGCCCGCCTTCCTTGGTTACAACATTAAACACAAAGTTACAACTGTTAACTTTTAACAATAATCAGTGTAGACAAATGTATTAATTTTACAACCAAACTGAACAAAAACTTAATAAAAAGCCCGCTAGGTGCGGGCTTTTATACTAATAAATTTAATTATTACTAATTATACAGCTTGCTGAACGATCACTTGGTCTGCCTTTTTAGTGTATTGAGGCATACGGTGGAAGTTCAGGTAACGATAAGTATCAGCTGCAGTTGCATTGATCTTATCTGCATACTCTTGGTACTCAGCAGGTGTAGGTAATTTACCTAAGATTGCCGCTACTGCTGCAAGCTCTGCTGATGCTAAGAATACGTTAGCGCCAGTACCTAGACGGTTAGGGAAGTTACGCGTAGAAGTAGAAACAACAGTTGCTTTATCAGCAACACGTGCTTGGTTACCCATACATAGTGAACACCCTGGAGTTTCGATACGTGCACCTACGCGACCAAAGATACCGTAGTAACCTTCATCAGTAAGCTGGTCTTTATCCATCTTCGTTGGTGGTGCAACCCAAAGTTGAGTTGGGATACGACCACTGAAACCATCTAGTAGTTTACCTGCAGCACGGAAGTGACCGATGTTAGTCATACAAGAACCGATGAATACTTCATCGATTTTCTCGCCTGTTACGTCAGAAAGAAGACGTGCATCATCTGGGTCATTTGGAGCACAAAGGATTGGCTCTTTGATGTCTGCAAGATCGATTTCAATTACATGCTTGTACTCTGCATCAGCGTCAGCTTCCATAAGTTCAGGGTTAGCTAACCACTCTTGCATTGCATTGATACGACGCTCAATAGTACGAACATCACCGTAACCTTCAGAGATCATCCACTTAAGCATTACGATGTTTGACTCTAGGTATTCAGCAATAGACTCTTTAGAAAGCTTAACAGTACAACCTGCCGCTGAACGCTCAGCTGATGCATCAGAAAGTTCGAAAGCTTGCTCAACAGTTAAGTGCTCAACACCTTCGATTTCTAGTACGCGACCAGAGAATTCGTTGATTTTACCTTTCTTCTCAACAGTAAGAAGACCTTCTTTAATACCGTAGTAAGGGATAGCATGAACTAGGTCACGTAGTGTGATACCTGGCTGCATTTCACCTTTGAAACGTACTAAGATTGACTCAGGCATATCAAGAGGCATTACACCAGTTGCTGCTGCGAATGCTACCGCACCTGAACCCGCTGGGAATGAAATACCTAGAGGGAAACGAGTATGAGAGTCACCACCAGTACCTACTGTATCTGGTAATAACATACGGTTTAACCATGAGTGGATTACACCGTCACCTGGACGAAGTGATACACCGCCACGGTTCATGATGAAATCAGGAAGTGTGTGGTGAGTGTTTACGTCGATTGGCTTAGGATAAGCTGATGTATGACAGAAAGACTGCATTGTTAAATCTGCAGAGAAGCCTAAACATGCTAGATCTTTAAGTTCGTCACGCGTCATAGGACCTGTTGTATCTTGCGAACCAACAGTTGTCATTTTCGGTTCACAGTATTGGCCAGGACGTACGCCAGGCATGTTACATGCTTTACCAACCATCTTCTGAGCTAATGTGAAGCCTTTACCAGAATCAGTTACAAGAGCAGGCTTGCGGAAGATATCTTCAGCTTCCATACCTAGTGATGCACGTGCTTTGTCAGTTAAACCACGACCGATGATTAGTGGAATACGACCACCAGCACGCACTTCATCAAGAATTACATCTGATTTAAGTGAGAAAGTAGAGATTACTTCATCAGTACCGTGACGCTTAACAACACCTTCGTATGGGAAGATATCGATTTGGTCACCCATGTTTAGCTCATCAACAGGAAGCTCGATTGGTAATGCACCAGAGTCTTCCATTGTGTTGAAGAAAATAGGAGCGATTTTACCACCTAAACATACACCACCAACGCGTTTGTTTGGTACGTGAGGAATATCATCACCCATGAACCAAAGTACAGAGTTTGTTGCAGATTTACGAGAAGAACCCGTACCAACTACATCACCAACGTATGCAAGAGGTAAACCTTTCGTTTTAAGCTCTTCTAGTTGTGAGATTGGACCAACTTCACCTGGTTTTTCAGGATTGATACCATCACGTTCGTTCTTCAGCATTGCTAAAGCGTGTAGTGGAATATCAGGGCGAGACCATGCGTCTGGAGCAGGAGAAAGGTCATCAGTATTTGTTTCGCCAGTTACTTTGAATACGGTAACTGAGATTTTTTCAGCAACTGCAGGCTTGTTTACAAACCATTCTGCATTTGCCCAAGATTCGATTACTTGCTTAGCAAATTCGTTACCTGCTTTCGCTTTTTCTTCTACATCATAGAAAGCATCGAACATTAATAATGTGTTTGATAAACCTTTAACAACGATCGGCGCTAACGCTTCGTCATCTAGAAGATCAATCATAGGTGCGATGTTGTAACCACCTAGCATAGTACCAAGTAGCTCAGCTGCTTTTTCTTTTGATACAAGTGGAGAGCTCGCTTCACCTTTTGCAACTGCAGCTAAGAAACCTGCTTTGATGTAAGCAGCATCATCAACACCCGGTGGTACGCGGTTAACTAGAAGATCAACGATAAACTCTTCTTCGCCTGCCGGTGGGTTTTTGATTAATTCAATAAGATCAGCCGTTTGCTGAGCATCTAATGGCGCTGGTACGATACCTAACGCGGCACGTTCTTCTACGTGTTTACGATATTCTTGTAGCACAATATTGCCCTCTTGGTGACGTGAAAGTACTCGGTAGTATTAAGCTAAATACCAATTAAGACCCAGCACTTATAGTATTCTGACGGTTAATTATAAAGCTTTTAAGTATAGATGAAAATCCATGCTGTAAGTAAGGAGTTTAATATTCACTATAAATAGCATGAATAGTACTAGAAAAAAAAGCTATTCAAATGAATATTTATTAAGAATCATTCCTATCTACTTACTTTAGAGGTGTTAGAAATGAAAAAACCCAGCACTAGGCTGGGTTTTAAAATTTTCGTAAAGAGTTAGATTAACGCTCTACTTTTACACGCTCAATTACAGATACTTTCGCTTCAACACGACGGTTTTCAGCGTGAGCTTCTGGCGTATTTGCTGGGTTTTTAAGGCGCTCTTCACCTAAACCAACAGTAGTAAGACGCATTGGGTCAATACCGTCTTCGATTAGTTTCTTAGCAACAGCATCAGCACGTTTCTTAGATAACCACTTGTTGTAGTCAGCTTTACCTACTGATGAAGTGTGACCTTCAAGTACTACGTCAGTACCTGGGTGCTCTTTTAAGAACTTAGCAGCGCGGTCAATATCATCTAAGTATTGTTGAGATACTTTAGACGTGTTGTTAGGGAACGTGATTAGTAAGCTCTTAGTTACTTCACGATCTTCATATAATGTACAGCCAGTACCATCAACAGCGTCAGTCATTGGCGTGTTTGCACATTGGTCATCAGCATCAGGGATGTTATCGCCATCGCTATCAACTGGCTCAACCGCAACAGGAACAACTGTTGGAGCAGGTTCAACTGGCTCAGAAGCTGAGCTTTGCGCACCAAAGATATAGCTTAGGCCTAATTTAGCGCCAACATCTGTGTAACCACGGTCAAGACCTTGGTATAAAGATGTTTCAGCGTTAAACGCGAAGTTATCTGTGAAGTAGTGTTGGTAACCAGCACCTACGTTTGCGAACATTAGATCTTCGTCAACCGCATCAAGATTTTTAAGGCCGAAAATACCGTAGAATGGACCACCACCTAAGTGATATAAAGCGTCAATACCGTAACGTTTGCCACTTTCAGTACCGCTAACAGAAGTACCGTCGTTTAGATCAGCTTTCCAATCGAAGTCCATATCAGCGTATTCTAAACGAGCGCTCCAGTAATCACTAAAACGGTAACCTAGCTCTAAACCCCAACCTGTAGAGTCATCAACATCAAGGCCACCTGGAGTGTAGTCGCGGACATTTTCCCAAGAATTATCATAGTAGTCGCCAAATGCGCCGATGTAGAAACCTTGCTTTTCGGCAGCGAAGCTTGAAGCACTAGTTGCAGCAAGTGCTAAAGCAATAGTAAGTGATTTTAATTTCATTGTTTCCTTCCCATTTTCACAATTAAAATTGTAGCTAAGTCAAACCAGCTCAATCAGTTTAAACAGAGTAGTCGACTAATAGTTAATCAAAACTTAACGAACTCGGTACAGAACAAAAATCTTGCCGAGTAATTTCAGTCAATTACCCAAATAATAGGTTATCTAAATAACTTTGCGTAACAATGCCTTTAGATCGCTTTGTTATGATTAGGTGAAAGTCTATTCAGCCTAATCTACTGACTTCAAAACCGATAAAAGTCCATTCCCAATTACATTATTATATTGGTTATTTTTAAATCAACAAGTTGAAAGCAACTTTATTTGTAAATTTTCGTTAAAAAGCAAAACTTTAGTGCTATTTTATTGATATAAATCATAACACTGGCAGCTAACTTGCTCAATCAACGAACACTCAGATTTAAAAAAATGAGCATTTACAATTGTTATCAACCATAAAGATTAACCCTTAAGTACCACAAAAAGTTTGGTAATTACAATCACCTTCCTTCGGAGGTTGATACCATGCCGCAAATTCTTCCTCATACTCATATGGTTTTTGAATAACTTTTAAAAACTCATTGATTGATGAACTAGATCCTGCCTTTTCATACTCAGCCAAGATCATTTCAATATTATGATTACGGGGAATGACTGCAGGATTAACAGCTCGCATTGTGCTGTAACTTTCAGCTGATGTTCTGAGCCTCCATTTTGAAACCCATTCTTTTAAATTAGAATCTATAACAAAGTCTTTCACTAAAGATTCAGTAAGTGCATTAAAAGTATTGGTGTAATCAAGTTGGTGTTGCTTCATTAACCCCAGTAACTCTGAAACTAAAGCATGATCGCCTTCTTGCTGACCAGCTAAGCCTAATTTCTGCTGCCACATAATATTAAATGCATCATTAAATTTAGCAGCAAAACCATTCACAACCGGTGAGAGTTGCTCAACGGCAGCATCTTGATCAGTAAATAAAGGGATTAAGCTTTCAGCTAAACGCGCAATATTCCAATTGGCAATATTCGGCTGATTACCAAATGCATAGCGCCCTTGATGGTCAATCGAACTAAACACCGTGTCTAAGTCAAACTGATTCATCATCGCGCAAGGACCATAATCAATGGTTTCACCGCTAATCAAGGTATTATCGGTATTCATCACGCCATGTATAAAGCCAATTCGCATCCAGCTGATAACGAGCTCAATTTGCTTATCTAGCACGGCGGTTAAAAATTCAATATAACGCTGCTCACCCGTACTGCTAATGTCAGGAAAGTGGCAATTTATTGCGTAGTCGACTAGCTTTTCTAACCCTTCTATATCACCTTGTGTAGCTAAGTATTGAAATGAGCCAACACGAATATGGCTTTTAGCTAAACGAGTGACAACTGCACCCGGGCGAGGTGGCTGGCGATATACCGTTTCGCCAGTTGTAACTACAGCTAAACAACGCGTAGTCGCGATACCAAGCGCATGAAGTGCCTCACTCATGATGTACTCACGTACAGCCGGACCAATGGCACAGCGACCATCACCACCGCGAGAGAATACCGTTGCTCCTGCGCCTTTTAGCTGTAAGTCCCACAATGTGCCATTGTGATCTGCAATAGCACCAAGCAAATGCGCTCTACCATCACCAAGACGCGGTGAAAAATGACCAAATTGATGACCTGAGTAACCAAGTGCAACCGGTGCAACATCTTTATCTATTGTTGAACCAGATAGTAATTTAGCTAAATATTCGCTGTCGTGTTTAATTTCAAAATTATCAGCTAGCTTGTCATTAAATAGCAGTAATTGTGGCTTAGCAACGGCACTCGGCATATCTTTAATAGCAAGCAGTTCACTAATATCTGTGTATCGGGTTTGCAGTTCCATAACTGTCCTTAACGTGTTGCTACACCTACACGATTATCGCCTACACCATAGGCCACTAGTTGGCTTAGAGCCTGCAAGCTGTAACCGCTTTGCTGTTGTAATTCATTGAAAAAATCTTGTGCTGCTTGTAATGACTTTTTAGTTTGTAAGCCGCCATCAATCAACTCATGGGCACGCAAGTAGGCTTCTACATCGCGAGAAAGCAAAAAAGTATCTTTACCAAGCGCTCGCAAAGCGTAAGGGCCAGTGTTGCCTCCTAATCGAGCGCCATGTTTTTTAAGATAAGCCCACAGACCAATAATATTGTCAGTTGGCCAATCTGCAATAAATTGGCTAAAACTGCCATGTTTTTCGGCAACTTCGTGAATCATGTACGCATTTTCAGGGATCGTTTGTACTTTTTTAAAATTACGAACAATTCGCTCATCACTGGCTTTTTGCTCAAGCATATCTGGCGGCATCATCAACAACTTTTCTACGCTGAAATCCCAAAACACATCACGAAAACCAGCCCATTTATTATTGATAACAGACCAATAAAAACCGCTTTGAAAGACTTTACGCGTAAACTCTTCTAACCATAAATCGTCATGCATTTTGGCAATATCAGTATCATCGAGCGGGTTTGATAACAATGCATGCAGCATTTCTTCGCTGCCTTTTCGAGATACGGCTCGCTGATAAATATCGTTAAATTTTTCCATCATTTTTCCAATTTATTTGGTTAACGCTAAGTGTACGTAAAAACACGCTTATACGTAACCATGTTGCAAAATCGGTCACTAAAAAACAAATCCTTCGCCTTGACACCTAGATGGCTAAAATGCTTTAATCGCCGCCAATACCCTATTTAACTATGTTGGCTTTAACCTTTAAAGCGAGCATAAAGGGCTGGAAGAGGTGCGTTATTCAGGTAGCGTATGGGAAGAGCACAGACTCTGTTGATCATACGTGAGGGGAATTAACGCCGAGAAGTAACACCGTTTGTGAGGTGCTTATTTCGGGCGACTGGGCTGAATCCCAGCGACTGTCACCAACAATAGCAAAGCGCTATTGATTAGTTTGGTGGAGAGCTTCTGGTCTTAGTATAATAAGGCCGTCGCGTCTTTATTATTTTAAGCCCATTCGCTCTTCGAATTATACCTTGTTCGAACGACGACATGCGGCTCCATTCAAATGTTCCCGCATAAACTCTTCGAATACCTTATAAGTTCGTGAGAGATGATCAACAATTTTGATTTAAACGACTATCCACTATGGACAGCGCTTGTCACGCCATTTTCTGAATCTGGCGAGGTCGATTACACGGCCCTTGAACAACTGGTTACTGAGCAGCAAGATGCAAATAACGGCATTTTATTGCTTGGCAGTACTGGTGAAGGACTGGCGCTTTCACTCAAAGAGCAACAAGCCATTGTTGAGCATGTTTGCCAATTAGCACCAAGTGTCCCACTCATGGTTGCTGTGGGCGGCATGAATCTTAAGCAACAAATTGCTTGGGTTGAATACTGCAACCAACTACCTATTCATGGCTACCTGTTAGGTTCACCTCTGTATGCAAAACCTGGGGTTGTTGGCCAAACACATTGGTTTGAAAGCCTACTAGACGCAAGTAACCACCCATGTATGTTGTATAACGTACCAGGACGCAGCGCAGTTGAGATTTCACCACAGGTGATCAAAAACCTTGCTGAGCACAAAAATCTTTGGGCTTTAAAAGAAGCCAGTGGCGACATTAGCAAATTTGAAGGCTTTAGAACGGCATCACCAACACTGGCCATATTTAGTGGCGACGATGCACTTATGCCATATTTTGCTCAAGCTGGTGCAAAAGGCTTAGTTTCGGTTGCCGCGAATGCTTGGCCGAGTCAAACCCATGAGTTTGTTAAACGTAGTTTAAGTGGTCAATACCCAAATCTATTCACCGATTGGTCGCAAGCAATCCAAAGTTTATTCGCTGTGGCAAATCCAATCCCAGTAAAAGTACTGATGCACCTGCAAGGTAAAATAAATACCCCGCATTTACGTCCGCCGCTTACGCATTTAGAGCTTGAGCAAACAGACAGCATCACCCACGCAAACAACACAATTTTATCTTGGAACTAAAAACAGGTTTTATCATGAGCTGGTTAGAATTATTAAACAACTTAGAATCAGGCGCAGTTCGCGCAGCAACACAAGACGAGAACGGCAACTGGCACGCCAATGTTGAAGTTAAACAAGGCATTTTAGAAGCCTTTAAAAACGGCACTAATACTGAGTTCCCAGGTGGTTTTGTTGATAAGCACAACTTAGCACCACAAGGGTTTGCAGCAGATGCTGGCGTGCGTATGGTACCAGGTGGTAGCAGTGTTCGCCGTGGCGCACACGTTGCCAAAGGCACGATTATCATGCCACCAGCATATGTGAATATTGGCGCGTTCATCGACGAAGGCACTATGGTCGATAGCCACGCATTAGTGGGTTCATGCGCACAAGTGGGTAAAAATGTTCACCTAAGTGCTGCAGTACAATTAGGTGGTGTACTAGAGCCAATTGGTGCTAGCCCTGTGGTTATTGAAGACGACGCATTCATCGGCGCAGGCTGCGTTATTGTTGAAGGTGTGGTTGTGAAAAAAGGTGCTGTACTTGCGCCAGGTGTTCGCTTATCGGCAACTATTCCTGTCTACGATTGCGTTAACGAACGCCAGCTAGACAAAGGTGAAGCCATCCCAGAAAACGCGATTGTGATCCCAGGCTCTCGCCCTGCTTCAAATGCATGGGCTCGCGAGCAAGGTCTAAGCATGTCTTGTGCATTGATCGTGAAATACCGTGATGAACAAAGCGATGCATCATTACTGTTAGAAGAGGTTTTACGTTAATGAGCTTTTTGAGCACGCCCATCAAGCAAGCGGTTGAACAAGTTTCAACACATCTTGATACGCCATTTTTTATCTATGATTTAGATAAATTAACTGCACATTTAAATCAACTGACTGCGCAAACCGATGTGAAACTTTGGTATGCCGTAAAGGCCAACCCACTGTCTCGCATTATTCAATGTTTAGACAGCGCAGGGTTTAACTTCGATGTTGCAAGTAAAGGTGAACTTGAGCAAGTACTTGCTCAAGGCATCGATAGCGAGCGCGTGCTCAACACTGGGCCTGCAAAGAGCCCTAAACAAATTTCACATTTTATTGCTCGCGGCGTACGTACCTTCGTGGCCGAGAGCATTAACCAAGTTCGCTGGTTAAACGAACAAGCAACAAAAGCAAATTGTCAGCTGCAAGTTCTATTGCGCGTACAACTTCGTTGGCCAGATAGCGAAAAGAATCCACTTGGCGGCGATAGCCTTACTCCTTTTGGTTTGGGCTGTGATGAGTGGCAAGCACTGACTGTAAGTGATTACCCAGCTCTTAACTTTGATGGCCTGCATATTTTCCAATGGGGCAATATGCTAAGTACTGACAAGCTCGCCGAGCTATGGCGCGCTATGATTGCGCCATTACAACAGCTAGCAAGCTCATTAAATATTAACCTTAATATTCTCGATTTAGGGGGTGGCTTAGGCATACCTTATACTCAAGATGCTAACCGACTTGATTGGTCTGCACTTATCGAGACTCTGGCGGCTATTAAAGCGGATGCTGGTGTCAAAGAACTTTGGATGGAACTAGGCCGCTATGCGGTGGGCGAATGCGGCCATTACGCAACACCAGTTGTTGAGCGCAAAGAGAATTACAATCAACAACAGGTCATTTTATCAGGCGGCATTAACCATTTACTTCGCCCAGCTGTGACAAGCCAAGATTTTCCAGCGGCCTTACTACGCGAATCGACGGCTGAGCCTGCGGCAATGACTTTATACGGGCCACTTTGCACCGCCCTTGATTGCTTAGGTGAGCACCAATTAGCGAGCGATTTAAATGAGCAAGACTGGTTGGTATTCAGCCAATGTGGCGCTTACGGCTTTACCGAAAGTATGCCGTACTTTTTATGTCACGAATTAGCGGCTGAATACATCCTTGAACAAGGCAATATTGAGTGCATTCGTAGCGCTGAAGATGCCAGCTATTATTTAAGGTAATCTCCATGAGTAAAGAATTAATCAGCCAAGAGAATATTGTGGTTGGCGAGATTGCCAACGGCCTACCTCTAACAATTCCTGTGTATCGCTTAAAAGGCGATGACACGGGACCAAACGTGTATATACAAGCCAATATGCACGGCGCTGAAGTACAAGGTAATGCAGTAATTTATCAATTGCTTGAGCAGCTAAAATCACTCAAGCTGCGTGGAGATATTACTCTAGTTCCTTATGCTAACCCTATTGGTTGCAACCAAAAATCAGGTGAGTTTACTTTAGGTCGCTTCGACCCAATCACGGGCACCAACTGGAACCGCATGTACCGCTTTAATAAAGCGTTACCGTCACAGATTGCTGAACAGCATAAAGACAGTGATGATGCGACCCTTAAAGCTACATTTAAACAGGCACTCGTTGCTGACATCGACAATCAATTAAAGGGCCCTGATTACAGCCTAACAACGGGTAAGCGTATTGCCCTTAACTTGCAAAAGCTTGCCCATCAGGCTGATATTGTTTTAGACCTTCACACGGGGCCTATCTCAAGTAAGCACTTATATTGCCCTGAATACGCCAAAGACAGCGCAAGTTACTTCAACATCGAGCATGTGTTATTAATCCCAAGTGATTTTGATGGCGCCATGGATGAAGCGAGTTTCTGCCCATGGTGGTCACTATCTGAAGAGCTTGGCAAACAAGGCCGTGAATTTGCTGTTCAAGTCGAAGCATTCACTGTTGAACTTGGTAGCCAAGAAAAAATCGATTTAAGTGCGGCTTTTGAAGATGCAAATAGCATTTTAAGTTACCTCAATCAAAAAGAGGTATTAGTTGATGCTGCGTATCATCCAAAAGCGATGACACGTTATGCCTGCATGCTTGAAGATTATGTAGCTTACTACGCACCTATGGGTGGCATGGTCGAGTATCTTGCCCCACTGGGTGGCCATATTAAAGCTGGTGAGCCTATCGCCCGCATTTTAAGAATGGAGCGCTACCTTTCTGAGCAGCCGCTACAAACATTAAGTTTTGATAAAGACGCCATTGCTATTTTGCATTTTGCTTCAGCAAGCGTGAATCAAGGTACCGAACTTTATAAGTTTTTTACCAACGTATTTGAGCTATAAGCTCATCCCTTCTCATTGCGTGAGAGTCAACGGCTTATGCCCTTAGGCCGTTACAGCAGGGCTCCAAGCTTAGCTTGGGGCTCTCTATTTACCTAAAATTTCAACAATTCAGTACAAGTTCACGGTTACTTATGTAAAAATCGTTATAATTATACCTACTTACAAGTCTACTGAAAGGGAACTGCAATGGGATGGCGCATTTGGCTGGCAGCAGCTGGCTTATTTTCTGTACCTGTATTTGCTCAAACTGAACAACCACAAACTAACGAACAAGATGACGCGCTAGAACTCGTAAAGCAGTGTATTTTGAACGAAGCGATTGGCGGTGACGGTAAACAAACACTCGAAGAACTTCGTAAAAAATGCTCAGACTTAGACGAGAGTAAAAAGCTCACCGCTTTAGACAAGCGTAAAGCCCGTGAAGAAGTGAGCAAGAAAAACCGTAATGTGATCACCCCACATAAGCGTAACTACATATTACCGCTTTCATATGTATCTAACCCGAATGAACGTCCTTTTGATGGTTTAAAAGATCTTGCTGAGCAAACTGATGGCGAGCCACTTGATAATCTTGAAGTGAAATATCAACTTTCAATTAAAGTGCCTATTTTCGAAGGCTTTTCAGATAAAGATCAGGGCGTATTCTTTGCGTTTACCATGCAATCGTTTTGGCAGTTTTATAACAAAGATATTTCATCACCGTTTCGTGAAACAAACTACGAACCAGAGATCTTCTGGGTGAACTACCTTGATCCTGAGCATGTGCTTTGGGGCGATGAAATGGCAATTGCAATTGGTGCCTCACACCAATCGAATGGCCGCAGCCAGCCTAACTCACGTTCATGGAACCGTATCTATGCCGATTTCCTATGGGAAAAAGATGGCTTTGTTTTTAGCTTTAAGCCTTGGTATCGCATTCCTGAAGATAAAAAGGACGATGAGCTAGAAGCCCGTGGCGATGATAATCCTGATATCTACAAATACATGGGTTACTTTGAGTTTTCAGGTGCATACCGTTACAACGAGCATGAATTTAGCTTTATGACCCGTAATAACTTAAATTCAGATAATCGTGGTGCAATCCAATTAGATTGGTCTTTCCCTCTTTGGGGCCGATTACGTGGCTACGCACAATATTTTAATGGTTATGGTGAGAGCTTGATTGATTACAACGCCGATATTGAACGTTTTGGTGTGGGTATTCTGTTAACTGACTTGCTTTAATAAATATATACCCAAGCCCCCTCAAGATGCAGAATTCAGCGTTTCACAGGTGCTTAATATCAAGGCGTTACTTTGCAAGAATGGCAGTCCCTTTTAAGAAGTAACAACGATGAGAGTAAGTGCCTGTGTAACGCCCAAAGGGTTGGTTTAAATGCGATTTATACTGCGTTATTGATCTTAACAATAGAACCACTATTACTTGCAATCAATGCCTTGCCTAAATCGCTTTTAATTCCAACTGAAACTCGTATATTGAGGGGGTTTGGGTATAAGCGAGCTTTAGTTAGCTCGCTCTAAATAGTCGTTATTTTTTAACGATGAAGTGACCTTCGAATTCTGCTACTAACACATCACCATCGTATACATTTACTGGCACATGGTAGCTTGCTTTGCCACTGTCTTCTAAATCCGCTAACTTGCCTTTACAGCCAGCCAACTCAACACTACCACGAGGGTCGTTATTTAATGGTTTAAGGTATTTAATGTTGGCATCAGCTAACACGATATTTCCTTCGAGGCCTGCTTCTTTCAGCGCTAGGTAAGTTGCGCCCCACCCTGTTAAGGTTGCTAAACTATAAATTGAACCCGCAAACATAGTGTTATGAAGGTTTAAGTTCGCATCTAAATCAGCGCGGGTAGTAAACTGCCAATCGGTATAGCTTTCAACTTTAATGCCCATCGCATCACTGATTGGGATCGACTCACGCCAGGTGTTTTGCAGTACTTGTGTCCAGTTTGGATGACGGAACCAACCCGGCTCAGATGGTTTTTGTTTTACCATTTTCCAATGCTGTACATCGTCATAGGCAAGGTGCGCTTTTTCTTTTAATTCGTAGCCATGACGCTTATAGAAATCAAGGGCTCGCTCACGAGCAAACAATACCAGCTCGTCGGCATCTTGAGTCCATGCGATTTTTTCTAATTCATGTAATAAACGGCTACCAATATGCTGGTTACGATTACCTTCAGCGACCGCCATATAACGAACTTGCGCTTGCTGATGATTATTAAAATGCAGGCGAGCTACACCTAATACTTCGTCGTCATTATTTTTGATAAAGCGGTGCTCAGCGTCTTGCTCTAAGTCATCTTGCTCAGAACCACGCGGCTCGCCCCAGGGTGCTCTTAAAACCTGCCAACGTAATGAATAGTACGCTTGCCAATCTTCGCTGCTTTGTGGGGTGGTCACTTTAAACATAAAAACTCCTGTGATAATTCAGCCACTGTCTGTTGTTTTTCTGTCGTGGCCTTTGGAATGCGAATTACGATACGCGATCTTCTAACAAGTTGGAATAATACTTTGGTGACCCAGCCTAAATTATTATTCTTGGCTGTAAAAACTAATGCACAATTGCACTTTAAGCCTGCTGGTCTATGCTGAAATAATTGTCTTATTTTAATAAACAAATTGCTAAAGGCCCGAAATATGGAACATTTTCTTGAACCCAGTGGCGCAGTAAAACATAGTTTTATTGAGGACTGCCACCGATTAGGGCAACTCATCTATTGGCATAAACAAGGCAATTACAGTATTCAAGTTAGGCAACTTAACCAATTACGCTGGTTATTGATCAACGAAACTCTGCAATCGGTCATTGAAAAACGCCGACCTGCCAGATTACTTTTCCCGCATTTACAATACCTTGCAAAGCTTTGGCAAGACTTAGAGGAACCTAAAAAGATTTTAGAACTAGGGCTAGGCGGTGGTGCTATTCGTAATTACTTACAGCACACCTACCCTGACAGCCAACTAACATCGGTTGATAAAAACCCCGACATAATTCACTGCTATAAACGCTACTTTGGTGGCGACCATGCCAATAACTTGCACTGTTTTGATGCGCAGCAAGTATTAGAGCAAAACAACGAATATAATTGGATTATCCTAGATTTATTCAGTGAGGTAGATGCGCCATTATTTTTATACAAGCACCAGTTTTACACCAAACTAAGAGCAGCGATGGCAAAAGATGGCTTGTTGTTCATTAATTTTTTATCTAATCACCCATCGCAACTAAAACAACTTGAGCACCTGCTAATCACCGAGTTTGGCAAGCGCCCAAGCATTGTAAAAATCCCTGACTACGTGAATCATATCGTGATGATCAAAAAATAAAAATGCTTATACCAATCCGCTTACTTAAGTAGTCTATTTTGAGGCAATAAAACCTCGTTGATAACAAGGCAAGAATTTCGTTATTTAGTTGTTCTCGGCAATTGCTCCTGCATTGCTCTACCTCCTGCATCCATGCAGTCGTAAATGAGAGATTTTTAACGCAGTTAGCGACAGGTTTAATCCCTCAAAATGATTAAGTATTATTGCGGGTTGGTATTACACAGATAAATTAAAAGTAACGGGACCGTCGTTACATAGGCTTACTTGCATATCAGCACCAAACTGCCCTGTAGCCACTGTTAAGCCCGTTTTTTTAGCTTCAGCAATAAAATACTCATAGAGCGTATTGGCTTGCTCTGGCGTGCCAGCACTTGAAAAGCTCGGGCGCATGCCCTTTTTGGTGTCAGCTGCTAACGTAAACTGCGAAACCACTAAAAGCTCACCTTTGATGTCATTCAAACTTAAATTCATCTTTCCTTGTTCATCGGTAAAAATGCGGTAATTGCTGACTTTGTGTAAAAGCTTCTGGGCGCTTTGCTCGGTGTCCTGTTTTTCAACACCTAATAGCAGCAAAATACCTTGTGAAATTTCACCAACAACTTCGCCTGCCACTTCTACTTTTGCCTGTTTTACTCTTTGAATTAAGCCTTGCATTGATCCCTCGATAACTTGATATACATTAAATCTGCGGCACGTCGCATTGCCGACAAATATACCTGATTATCGCTGCTGTGCCCAATGCCATCTAAAATCAACAATTGTGCATTTAACTGTTCAGCAAGCTGTTGTACGGCACTATATCGACAGATCAAATCGGCGCGGCCATGAATAAACCAAACCGGTAAATGAGTCAGTAGATGCGCATTTTCTGCGATAAAGCCTTCTTCAATGAAACAATGATGACGAAAATAATGCACCATTAACTTTGCTTGATTTAACCCGACATGGGGCTCCTGTAAACTCCAGTTTGTCAAAGGCTCACCATGACATAGCACCTGCTCCCAATGACACCATAACTTGGCAAATTTACTGGCTTTAATTTTATCATCATTGTTTAGCTGTTGCTGATAAAAATCGAGTAAGGCACGCCAATCAGTGTAATCATGTGCAAATTCATTAAAGCACTCAGGGTAAAAATGCGCGCCGGCTCCTTTTGTTGTGTAAAGCCACTCGAAGTCACTGTTACAAGCTAAAAAGCTAGCCCGTAAAATAAGCCCTGCAACATGCTCTTGGTGATGAATAGCATAGACAAGTGCCAAAGTGGCCCCCCATGACTCACCACACACCAGCCACTTTTCAATACCCAGTTGCTGGCGTAAATACTCGAGATCGGCAACTAATTCTGAGGTGGTATTGGTTGAACTATCATGGGGTGTTGAGTGACCGCAACCGCGCTGACTGAACATGATCACTCGAAAACGTTCTAAGTCGAAAAAGCGGCAATTTTCAGGGCATAGACCCGCACCAGGCCCGCCATGGCATAACACCACAGCAATCCCTGTAGACGCACCATATTCTTGCACATGGATTTGATGACCATCGCCAACACTTAAGTGATAATCACGGTTGGCAACATATTGTGGATGTAACTGCACCTCGCTCTCCTTAGGTGCAGTGAATTTAAACCTCTATATCAGGCGTGTCCTCGATATTCTCAGGGCTGATACATACAGTAAATTCTGCACCGAGTAATACGACAATCCACGACAAATACACCCATACAAATAAAATAGGGATTGTCGCCAACGCCCCATAAATAACTTCGTATGATGGGAAGTGGCTGATGTACAAAGCAAAGCCTTTTTTTGTCAGCTCAAACAACATAGCTGCAAACAAAGCGCCCGGAATTGCCGCTCTAAATGGAACTCGTGTGTTAGGAACTAAAGTATAGAGCATAATGAAGCCAATCATTGAAATTATGTAAGGTAATAATTTCAATAAAAAGCCGCTAAAGCCGGGGATACCTTGGTCGGCAAACGACACTAACGACACGATGTATGAAGTAACACCAATACTAGCCCCTAATAACACAGGGCCCAGACTAAGCACCATCCAATAAACGGCAAACGAAATCATCATTGGACGCTTTTTCTTAATACGCCAAATTCGATTTAATGTAGCATCGACATTGCGAATAAGTAACAAAGATACCGCCGCTAAAAAACCCACACCAACGGCAGTCATTTTATTCGCATTACCGGCAAAAGCGCTGATATGCTCTTTAATTACATCTGTAGAGGTCGGCACAAGGTTAGTAAACAAGAAGTTTTCTATGGTCACTAACGTGCTTTCGAATCCTGGAAAAGCAGAAAAAATAGCCACACCAACCGCTACTAAAGGCACGATTGATAATAAGGTCACATAAGCCAAGTACCCAGCATTAACAGTGATTTGATCGTCAATACAACGATTAAGATACTGCATCCACCAAGTAGGTTGTTGCTTTAAGAAAATGCTTATTTGCAACTTATAACGACTGAGCTTCTCATCCATAGAATCTAATTTCTGCTAAAATGTTTTGATAATCATAGCAATCCACCACATAATTTGAAATGACAGGTACCTAAAAAGGATTCTCAATGAAAAAACTGACACTTTTAAGTGCACCACTATTTGCAGTAACAATGGCATTATCAGGCTGTCAGTCAGCTTACTACTCAGCCATGGAATCTGTAGGTGTGCATAAGCGCGACATTTTAGTAGACCGCGTAGAAGAAACTAAAGAAGCACAGCAAGAGTCGCAAGAAGAGTTTCAATCAGCATTAGACAGATTAACCACACTTATCAATTTTGATGGTGGTGAACTACAAGATGCCTACAATCAACTGAATGATGATTACGAGTCGAGCTTAGCGGCAGCAAACGACGTAACAAGCAATATCAATAAAGTAGAAGATGTAGCTGAAGCGCTATTTGATGAATGGGCCGATGAGCTAGAGCAATACAAAAGCGCCTCTCTTAAACGTGAAAGCAGCAAAAAGCTCAATGCAACTAAGCGCCAATTTGATCAACTACTTCGCTCAATGCGCAGCGCAGAAAGCAAAATGGAGCCGGTATTATCATCACTTCATGATAATGTTTTGTACTTAAAACATAATCTAAACGCACAAGCTGTAACTGCAATCAAAGGTGAGTTCACAAGCCTAAAACGCGATATAAAAGTGTTAATGGACGACATGAACAAATCAATTGAAGACTCTAATAAGTTCATTGAGCAAATGAACAAAGCGGGCTAATCAGCTCAAGCTATTAATAACAAAAGCCTACTTAAACGTAGGCTTTTTTATGTAACCTCTTGTTACTTTTTAATGATTTATCTTAAATTTTATTTTGCTAAACTCACTGCAAAGAATAAAAAGTAAGCATGGTATGCATTTAAAAACACTCTCAACACTTATTGCAGCAGCACTTTTAAGTGCATGCAGTAATTCAAACACTGTTGATATTATTGCCGGTGAAGGCACCATTACTCCGTTAAAAACTGAGGGAGAGTACGAAGGCCGCTACCACAACCTTTATCCGGGTGATAAAGAATACCCAACAACCTGCACTGACAATTGCTATGAAGCATCAGAACTCCTTGTGTGTGACGACAGTAACTCACAATGCGAGTTTCACGCAGAACAAAATGTGCCTGCAATCAATTCAGGTTTTACGGTGCGCTGGTTAGGTCATGCTGGGTTTTATATTCAATCACCAAATGGTGAGCAGCTGTTGTTTGACCCAGTTAAAGATCAGTTTGATTCACCGGTAGACTTTGCCTTTAAGCTTGCTGGCGGCATTTATCGCAAACCTGGTTTTTGGCCATCACATGCTGAACTTAATGACTTAGATGCAGTAATGTACTCACACATTCACTATGACCATTTTAACAAGGCAGATATAGAAGAGATTGGCAATACCCCCCGCTACTTAGTGCCATTAGGCTTTGCAGATAACTTCCCGACGGGTGGCTTTAATATTTCAGAAATGGCGTGGTACGCAAGTACACAAATTAATGATTTAACGATTCATGCGCTGCCAGCTCATCACTTTAGCAGTCGTATAATGGTGCCTTTCATTTACGACGACCACAATAAAGATTTATGGAATGGTTGGTTACTTGAGCAAAATGGTAGAACCTTGTTTTTTGCTGGTGATACCGGTTACTCAAAACACTTCCAAGATATTAATCAAAAATACGGCGAGATTGATGTATGTTTAATGCCTATCGCTTCTTATTACCATGAAGAAAACGGTAAGTGGTATCGCTATGTTCATACAACGCCAGAAGACAGCTTAAACGCCGCAGAGGAGCTAAACTGTAAAGTGATGATCCCATGGGGTTATGGCAACTCAAGCTGGCAAATGGGTGACCATTCAAGCCACTCTGCATTATTAAGATTACTGCATATGCAAAAACAGATGAACAGCAAAGTCCCTCTTTACATATTGAATGAAGGTGAGCAAGTGTCACTGTAGTGACACTTACAAGCACTACATAGTATGTTTGAGCAATGAGTCCCGTAAAGCCAGCATAAGTTTATGGGCGCTTCCTGCCGACATGGCTAATGGATTAAATTCGCTGGTACCTGAGTACTTTAAGTTTAATGGAGTTGTCATTTTTGAATTAGGTATGTATCCCATCGACCAATTCTCAAATTCACGCTCTACTATTTCACAGTAATTCAGCATGATGATATTGCAATGACGTTTGTCATTAAGAATACGATGATAAGTTTCATTCACCGCTTTTCGTGACCCCTCAAGGCATTGCATAAAGTGGGTGCTATTAAAACAAAGTAGCCCAGTTACATTACTTTCTGCATTATTCTGCTTAGCTTTCTCGAGAATATCTTCGATGTCATTGGGCCCAAACCCATCGCTAATTTCACTTGTGTAAATCAGTCTAACTAAATACATCTTACTCTCCTGCAAGGTAGGTTTAGAAAAGATAGTACAGATGGGGGAGTTAGTAAAAAGTTGCGAGTGGTTAGTGGTTAGTGGTTAGTGGTTAGAACAAAGTAAAATACATTTCCTCAACAACAAGATTGTTTGTGTAATTACCTAAAAAATAACCCCCTCTCGATCAACTGATATCTGACTTCTGAAATCTAACTTCTCGATTTTTGACGGCTAACGGCTAATCATACAACAAAAAACCGCCGTATTTTTCAATACGGCGGTTTTAATTTTGTAAAACTAAAAGACCTTATTAGTCTTTAGCTTGACGGCTCGCACGCTTACGCTCACTTTCAGTTAAGTGACGCTTACGAATACGGATGTTCTCAGGTGTAACTTCCACTAACTCGTCATCATCGATGAACTCAATCGCTTGTTCAAGCGTGTAGTTTAGTGGTGGAACAAGTGTTTGTGCTTCATCTGTACCAGATGCACGAACGTTTGTAAGTTGCTTACCTTTAAGCGCGTTTACTGTTAGGTCGTTGTCACGGCTGTGGATACCGATAACCATACCTTCGTAAACTTCAACACCGTGACCGATGAATAACTTACCACGGTCTTGTAAGTTGAATAATGCGTTAGTAAGTGCTTTACCTGTTGCGTTTGCAATCATTACACCATTCTTACGAGCACCGATAGTACCGCCTTTGTGTGGACCATAGTGATCGAATGTGTGGTAAAGAAGACCAGAACCAGACGTTAATGTCATGAATTCAGTTTGGAAACCAATTAAGCCACGGCTTGGGATCATAAAGTCCATACGTACACGGCCTTTACCATCTGGAGACATGTCTGTTAGTTCACCCTTACGAAGACCAATTTGTTCCATGATAGAACCTTGGTGCTCTTCTTGACAGTCGATTGTAAGTGTTTCGTATGGCTCTTCTTTTTGACCATCAACTTCACGAAGGATTACTTGTGGACGAGATACAGCAAGCTCGTAACCTTCACGACGCATGTTCTCGATTAAGATACCTAAGTGTAACTCACCACGACCAGAAACACGGAAGCTATCTGGGTTGTCAGTTTCTTCAACACGTAATGCAACGTTGTGAACAAGCTCAGCTTGTAAACGCTCAAGGATGTTACGTGAAGTTACGAATTTACCTTCTTTACCAGCAAATGGTGATGTATTTACAGAGAACGTCATTGTTACTGTAGGCTCATCAACACTTAGCGGTGGTAATGCTTCAACGGTATTTATATCACAGATAGTGTCTGAGATTTTCAGCTCACCAAGACCTGTGATAGCAATGATGTCACCCGCGCCTGCAGACTCTGCTTCATGACGCTCAAGACCTAAGTAGCTCATTACTTGGCCAACTTTACCATTACGCTTAGTACCATCTGCACTAACAATTGTTACTTGTTGGTTAGGGCGAACAGTACCACGCTTGATACGACCTACACCGATAACACCGATGTACGAGTTGTAGTCAAGCTGAGAAATTTGCATTTGGAAAGCACCTTCAGGATCTGCATCCGGTGGAGATACTTCGTCAACGATCATCTGGAACATTGGTTCCATGTTTTCTGATGGCTCGTCTAAATCCATTGTTGCCCAGCCGTTGATAGCTGATGCATAGATTACTTTAAAGTCTAACTGTTCATCAGTTGCACCTAAGTTATCGAATAAGTCGAAAACTTGGTCCATAACCCAGTCAGGACGTGCGCCTGGTTTGTCGATTTTGTTGATAACAACAATCGGTGTTAAACCTTGTGCGAATGCTTTTTGCGTTACGAAACGCGTTTGCGGCATTGGACCTTCTTGAGCATCAACAAGTAGTAATACTGAGTCAGCCATCGAAAGTACGCGTTCTACTTCACCACCGAAGTCGGCGTGTCCTGGGGTGTCTACGATATTGATATGGTAGTCGTTCCAAGAGATAGCTGTGTTTTTAGCTAAAATGGTAATACCACGCTCTTTCTCAATGTCGTTTGAGTCCATTACGCGCTCTTCGTTACCGCCGCGCGTTTCTAATGTGCCTGATTGCTCAAGCAGTTTATCAACCAAAGTTGTTTTACCGTGGTCAACGTGGGCGATAATCGCTATATTTCTTAACTTTTCGATGCTCATATTTTTTCTCAGAGAAATTGAATCTCATTGATCCTGCAAGATCTACGCACTCACCTGCGTTTTCACCAGATGTCCCAGCATAGGATTTAAAAGGGCGCATATTATCCCTTAATAATGGCATGGATGAAAGTTTATCCAATATAAATTTATAAACTTTCTTCAAGCTTTTTATAAGTATCTGTTTTATAAATGACAAATTTATTAAAATTAAAGTGAATCTTAGCTCAAAACTGGCGAAATTTTCGTTTTTGAACCATATTTTGGCACTAAATCGTGTTCATAACTGAAAAATTGGCACGCTCAATAATTGTGCAAAACAAGGTCGCACTTTTTACGCACCAGAATGATCTTTTTACGCACCAATTTAGTGCAACAAAAGTTAACAAAACAAAGCCTTGTTTGTTTTTTGTAAGTCTAAACAAGGTGTTAAAAAAATGGCACGAAACCAGCTTATATAAGCGAAAAGCAATAATGCAGCAAAAAATAAAACCCAACAATTGGAGGACACATGTCACAATCGGTTTTAGATTTTATCAAAGAAAATGACGTTAAGTTCATTGATTTACGCTTTACTGATACCAAAGGTAAAGAACAGCATGTTTCTATTCCTCATCATCAAATTGATGAAGATTTCTTCGAAGACGGCAAAATGTTTGACGGTTCTTCAATTGCTGGCTGGAAAGGTATCAACGAATCAGACATGGTACTTATGCCTGTTCCTGAGTCTGCGAAAATGGACCCGTTTTCTGAAGAAGCTACACTAATCGTACGTTGTGACGTAGTTGAGCCTTCAACACTTCAAGGTTATGAGCGTGATCCACGTTCTGTTGCAAAACGCGCTGAAGAGTACATGCGTTCTACTGGTATTGCTGACACTGTTTTATTCGGTCCAGAGCCAGAGTTCTTCCTTTTTGATGACGTTAAATACAAATCAGACATGTCTGGTTCTATGTACAAAATCGATTCTGTAGAAGCTGCTTGGAACTCAGATAAAGATTACGAAGGTGGCAACATGGGTCACCGTCCAGGTGTTAAAGGCGGTTACTTCCCGTGTTCTCCTGTTGATTCATCACAAGACTGGCGTTCAGCAACTTGTTTAGTTCTTGAAGAACTAGGTCAAGTAGTTGAAGCTCACCACCACGAAGTAGCAACTGCAGGTCAAAATGAGATCGCAACGCGCTTCAATACAATGGTATTAAAAGCTGACGAAATTCAAGAGATGAAATATGTTATCCATAACATGGCTCACCTTTACGGAAAAACAGCGACATTCATGCCTAAACCAATCGTAGGTGATAACGGTTCTGGTATGCACTGCCACCAATCTTTAGGTAAAGATGGCGTAAACATCTTCGCTGGTGACAAATACGCTGGTCTATCTGAAGAAGCTCTTTACTACATCGGTGGTATCATCAAGCACGCTAAAGCAATCAACGCATTTGCTAACGCATCAACTAACTCATACAAGCGCCTAGTACCAGGCTTCGAAGCACCAGTAATGCTTGCATATTCTGCACGTAACCGTTCTGCTTCAATCCGTATCCCAGTGGTACCGTCTGCAAAAGCACGTCGTATCGAAATTCGTTTCCCTGATCCAACAGCTAACCCATACTTAGCATTCTCTGCAATGCTTATGGCTGGCCTAGACGGTATCAAAAACAAGATCCACCCTGGCGATGCAATGGACAAAGACTTATACGATCTACCTGCTGAAGAAGCAGCTGAGATCCCACAAGTTGCATCTTCTTTATCTGAAGCACTAGCATCATTAGACGCTGACCGTGAGTTCTTAACTCAAGGTGGCGTATTCACTGATGACCTAATCGATGCATACATCGCGCTTAAAGGTCAAGAAGTTGAAAAACTTAACATGACAACTCACCCAGTTGAGTTCGAAATGTACTACAGCGTGTAACACACGCTGTAGCAGAATTATCTAAAAGATAATAAATGTGTGTTCTCAAGCCCGCTCTGCGGGCTTTTTTAATGGTAATTGAGCGGGTTCTACTCTACAGTTTTATTTAGATTAAAAAATGCAGGGTTGCAGGGTGAAAAGCACAACTTTATTGGTACTATCGCTGATTTTTATAAGCTTTTTTGGCTATAGCGCAGCGCAGAAAGTGTATTCTTGGAAAGATAAAAACGGCGTTTTAGTATTTTCTGATACACCGCGCCCTGGCGCTACCGAAGTAAAGATGAATACCCAAAACCTGACCATGCCAGCTACCGACACCAGCATACTTGATAGCGCACCAAGTGCGACACCTGTCAAATTTAAAGTCAGTATTGCTTCTCCTGCTAATGAAGCGACCGTGCGAGAAAATACCGGTTCAGTGTATGTCACTGCTCGAATTAGCCCACGCTTTGAAAACGGATTTAAAGTACAACTTTTATTTGATGGTTCTGCCCATGGTGCACCAAGTAATAGCACGACCTTTGCACTAAGAGAGGTCGAGCGTGGAGAACACACATTACAAGCTAAACTTTATGATGCTAATAATAAACTCGTTTCGGTTAGCCCAGTCAGCACCTTTTTCATGCACAGAACCTCAATTTATGGCGGAAACTAAGGTTTTTGGCATGACTTCTCGCAAAGTAAAAAGAGTATGCTAAGCTGCACTAAATTGAAACGCACTAAAATGGTGCAACCATGCTCAGTGAAACACATTTTAACTCTGAACTGCTCGACAGTATTTGGAAAAATTTAAGTACTGCTGTCATTTTACTCGACCGAGATTTTAAACTGGTTTATGCAAACGATAGCGCCAGTGAGCTTTTAGGTTTAGGACCCAAGCGCATTATCAACCAACCGTTCGATAACCTATTCAATTACCACTCAATAGACTTAAAACGCATTGCTCAGTATTCGTTGTTCGATGGTGTTGATTGCCACCAGCATAGAGCTGACGTGGTGTTCGTCGATTCTCGCCATGCCAAGCTGACCATTAGCACGCGACGAATAAGCAGCAATGATGAAAATTATATTTTGTTTGAATGCCGCCAAATGGATGATGAAATTCGCCACGATCAAGCTTCGAACCAAATGCATCAGTATCAAGCAGCACGAAATCTAATTCGCGGTTTGGCACACGAAATTAAAAATCCTTTAGGTGGAATTCGCGGAGCGGCGCAATTATTGCAATATGAGGTTGATCAGCAAGAACGTGATCAATGTGCCGAATTAATCATTGAACAAGCAGACCGTTTACGCGAGCTTGTGGACCGCTTACTTGGTCCGAATCAATTGCCACATAAATCCTATGGCAACATTCACCAAGCGTTAGAGTCAGTGATTAAACTGAGCATGTTAGATAACAATGCCAATATCACTTTAGTGAAAGACTATGATCCAAGTATACCGAGTGTATACATTGACCAAAGTAAAATTCAACAAGTGGTACTGAACATTATTCGTAATGCACAACAGGCACTGGTTGATGGTGGCGAGATAAGAATAAAAACCCGCATCAATCATCAACACAGGCGCCCAGGTAAGGCGCCGAAAAAAACCTTGCTGATCCAAATTTCGGATAACGGCCCAGGTATAGACAAGAGCTTACGTGAAACCTTGTTCTACCCAATGATCACCAACAAAGAAAATGGATCAGGGCTTGGTTTATCGATAGCGCAAACCTTGGTTGACCAACATGACGGCCACATTGATTGTGACAGTTGGCCAGGCCATACAGAATTTAATATCTATTTGCCTTTTACGGATTAATGGTTTTTTGGAGTAGTCATGAAAACAGTCTGGTTAGTTGATGATGATGCCTCAATTCGCTTTGTACTAGAGAAAGCGTTGGCACGTGCAGGATTTGAAACTGAAAGCTATGCGAACGCACAAGATGTGCTTAATGCATTAAAGTTTAGCCAGCCAACGGTATTAGTATCTGATGTACGAATGCCGGGTATGGACGGCATGGCGTTACTTGAGACTATCGCCGATCAAAACCCTGGCCTGCCAGTGATCATCATGACCGCTCACTCAGACTTAGACTCAGCGGTTAATGCCTTCCAAAAAGGGGCATTTGAGTATCTCGCTAAACCGTTCGATTTAGATGAAGCTGTCGCGCTGGTCGAAAGCGCATGCCGTGCTAATTCAACGAAAAAAACTAAACGTAAGCAAGCCCCACAAACCAATGCGCATATCATAGGCGAAGCGCCTGCTATGCAAGAGGTGTTTAGGGCAATTGGTAAATTATCAGCATCAAGTATGAGCGTTCTGATTAATGGTGAGTCAGGGACAGGTAAAGAGCTAGTTGCAAGTGCCCTGCATAACCACAGCCCTCGTAAAGAAAACCAATTTATAGCTTTGAATATGGCTGCCATTCCAAAAGAATTGGTCGAGTCAGAGTTATTCGGTCACGAAAAAGGCGCGTTCACTGGAGCCGACAGTATTCGTAAAGGCCGTTTTGAACAAGCGAATGGCGGCACCTTATTTTTAGATGAAATAGGTGATATGCCTCTCGATGTACAAACACGTTTATTACGCGTGTTAGCCGATGGTGAGTTTTACCGTGTTGGTGGTCATCAAAGTATTAAAGTTGATGTACGTATTATCGCTGCAACGCACCAAAACCTCGAAGACTTGGTAAAACAAGGTAAGTTTCGTGACGACTTATTCCATCGCTTAAACGTGGTGCGTTTACGCTTACCCGCGTTACGTGAGCGTACTGAAGATATTGAACGACTAGCACAACACTTTTTACATAAAAGTGCCAAAGAGTTGCAGGTTGAAAGCAAAATTTTAAGCCCTAAAGCTACTGAGCAACTGCGCTTATTCAATTGGCCAGGTAACGTGCGCCAATTAGAGAATACCTGCCGCTGGTTAACGGTTATGGCACCGGGTGAGCTGATCAGCGAGCAAGATTTACCACCAGAGATTGTTGCTGTTACACCGACTGAGCAAGAAGGTGATTGGCTGGATGCATTTCAACAATGGCTTAACCTTGAACTTAAACAAGGCAAAGAAAATATTTGGCCAGCCATTCAAGCACAACTCGAAACTCGTTTGATTAAAACCGCCCTTGCCAACTGTGCTGGCCACAAGCAAGAAGCCGCAGTGAAGATTGGTTGGGGCCGCAATACATTGACCCGCAAGCTAAAAGAGCGCAATATTAGCTAATTTCGCGCTATACCTATGTGAGTCAATGAAGTTAATCGAGCACATTCCACTAATTAAACAAATGGAAATTATTAACAGATTGTCGTTCTTTAGAGAGTTTACTCTCAGTGAACGACAAGTGTTATTAGAGTCATTCAGTCATTTGTATTTGGTCAAACAAGGCCGCGCTGTTTTTAAACAATACGATGCTGATAAACGGCTTTATATCGTGCTAAGCGGCTCACTGATGGTGTTCAAACAAAGTCATTTACTCGAACTTGGCACCATTGAGCCCGGTGAGTTTATCGGTGAAGGCGCATTTATCAATAACCGAGAGCACAGTACCAGTGCACGCGCTAGAGTCGATACCATTTTATTAGCTATTTCCCCTGAAGCACTCACCCGCTTACCCAATGTGATCCGCGAAAAAATTAAAGATCGCATAATCGAGGGCATGAGTGAACGTATTACCAAGCTTAGTAATTACCTTGAGTCGCGAAGCTAGTCCATATACACAATTTGTAATGAGCAATTTAACCAACTTGGGCTATTAACACGTGCCGTGTAACGGTAAGTATCTGATGGTTTCATACCAAAAGGAGTGCTCACTTCTGGCGTTAAATGACTGTATGTTTGCGAATAATTTTTATAATAAATGACTAGGTAGCCATATAAATAATCCCAATCTAGGGAGACTGTTCTACCACTTGTAAGGGTAAAGTGCGCCTGCTTATCATTAAATGTAACTGCAAGATCATTATACTTGTCTTCAACGCATCCAGTGGTGAGTACACGAGCCGGCATAGTAAAACTGGTGGTGGTATTTTTAGCTTTTAAGTAAAAGCCAATATTGCCATGATTGTAAAAGTGATTGGCATCTGTGGTGTACTTAATTTCGGCTTGATAACCCAGTCCCTGCATAATTTCAGCTAGTTGCTCGGCTTCATGAGTAAGAATCTTATCGCTCGATAGCATTAAGGTTGCATCAGTAAACTCTCTTGGCACAGGAAGCTGGGTATATTCATAGGGTAAGCTTTGTTTATTTAATGCTTGCTCTAATGATTGCAACTGCGACTGTTCAAGGTTTTCTGTGTATACGTAAACTGTTGGTTGCTGACAACCTGCCAAAATTAAAAATATGGCTGCTGAAATTATCCTTTTCATGTTCATTCTCACTTTAGATTACAAGCGTAGTCTAAAGTGAGAAAAACAATAAATCAATTAAGATGTTTTTTTAGCCAACTATTAACACTTTGACGGGTATATAGAATATCTTTAAATAAACGGTGAGTTTGATGCTGAAGCAGCTTTTCTTTGTTTGTTTCACCTGAACTTAACTGGCTATGGTTATCATTAAAGCGCGAAATTAACGCAAAACCTTGTTCTGATTTTTCAGGCTGAGATTTAATTGTTTGCGTCAACAAAGCTCGCACATCATCTGCAGCAAGCAATGACGAATCTTGCAAACCCATTAACTCTTTTCTTAGCGCTGATCTTACGCCCATTACAACTTCTCCTGAACGAATAAAAAATGAAACGGACATGCATTTAGCAATTTGTACACCAATTCCAAACGCGCGCAGTGTACCCAGTAAATACTGCAGTTTTTTTACTGTTTATAAAAATGTCAGATTATTTATTGCTGCAAATTTTAACCGCTTGAAGAACTTAAAAATTTAATCTTGGTTCAATTGAGTGCTAGGCTTTATAATGGCTGCGATTGAATTAAGAGAGACCAACATGAACGAAGATTTCATCGAAATTGAACTAGAAGAAGAGCCAATAGAGTTATGTAACTTGCTAAAAGTGCTCGACCTAGTCGAAACAGGCGGCCAAGCAAAAGCCTTAATTGGTGAAGGTTATGTTGGGGTTAACTATGAAATTTGTACAATAAAACGGAAAAAATTATACAGTGGTGACGTATTGGCATTCGATGGTGAGTTGTTCCAACTGACACTAAGCGAAGATGCAACACCAAATCCTCGCCCACCGGAACCGGTACAAAAAGCACAACCACAAAGCGCTGAAGAAGCGCCAAAAAAATCAAAGCGTAAACGTACTAAAAAGCCAAAAGTAGACGAAAAAACCGGTCGCCGCCCTATCTCGTTTGGTTAACTAGAGCTTGCTTAGTTAGCATAAATCACCTTTAATTGAATGCGATTATAACAACAATAAAAGGTGATTTATGAATCCTCCAGCTTGGCTCAAGCCACTTGCTTGGGCAGCCCTTGTATGGAATCTTTTAGGTGTCATTGCGTTCGTAATGCAACTGTTGATCACACCCGAAATGATTAACCAACTCCCCGAAGCACAACAAGCCGCATACCGCGACATACCCCTCTGGTCAACGGCTGCCTTTGCGATAGCCGTGTTTGCAGCAAGCTTCGCGAGCATCTTATTACTGACAAAAAAAGCCCTTGCGCGCGAGTTATTTTTAATCTCGTTTATCGCCGTATTAGTCCAGCAATATTATAATTTTGTGGTGATAGATAGCCTTGCTATGTTTGGTACTAGCGCATTAGCAATGCCATTGTGTGTTATCGTTATTGGTTTACTATTACTGTTTATTAGCCATAAAGGTAAACAACAAAACTGGCTTAACTAAAAACACTTATTTCTGAGGGTAGTTTAAAGTGACTACCCTTTTTATCTGCCTCCTTCCCTTGAAATAAATCACATCAGCAGCAACTATATTAGGTAGCATATTTTTTCATCAGCTAGATGAATTTCTCAGCTGGTATTAAGTTTGCAATAACACTGTGTCTATTTCGAAAAGGAAACAACAAAGCAAGCCAAATTGCTTGCTCAAACCACAGGGGCAAATAATGAATAACAGTTTTGATACCCAAAAGCAGCTTACGATTAATGGTGAGCAATACCATATTCACTCTTTACAAGGTTTAGGCGACAAAGCAAAACGTCTGCCATTCTCTCTAAAAATCTTACTTGAAAACCTGTTGCGCAATGAAGATGGCGTTAATATTAAAAAGCAAGATATCGATGCTTTACTAAACTGGGACCCTCAAGCGAAACCATCAGCAGAAGTAGCGTTTACACCTGCTCGCGTTGTAATGCAAGATTTTACTGGCGTACCCGCCATTGTCGATTTAGCCGCGATGCGTGATGCCATGGAAAAACTTGGCGGCGACCCTGCAAAAATTAATCCGCTGTCACCTGCTGAGCTTGTTATTGACCACTCAGTGCAAGTTGACGGCTACGGTGAAGATGGCTCATTCGACTTAAATGCGAAACTTGAATATGAGCGTAACAAAGAGCGTTACGAATTTTTACGCTGGGGGCAAACTGCCTTCGATAACTTGAAAGTCGTGCCACCAGCAACCGGCATCGTACACCAAGTTAACTTAGAATATTTAGCCCGCGTGGTATTTAACGATAGTAAAAATGGTAAATCACTCGCCTACCCAGATACCCTAGTCGGAACCGATTCGCACACCACCATGATCAATGGTCTTGGGGTATTAGGCTGGGGTGTGGGTGGTATTGAAGCCGAAGCCGCAATGCTTGGTCAACCAATCAGCTTACTTATTCCACAGGTCGTTGGCTTTAAGCTCAATGGTCGCCTGCCAGAAGGTACGACCGCAACAGACCTTGTGCTAACCGTGACAGAAATGCTGCGTAACCATGGCGTAGTGGGTAAATTTGTTGAGTTTTATGGTGATGGTCTTGCTGATTTACCGCTTGCAGACCGTGCAACTATTGCAAACATGGCGCCTGAGTATGGTGCAACCTGCGGTATTTTCCCAATTGATGATGAAACCATTAACTACCTACGTTTAACTAACCGCGATGACAAACAACTTAAACTCATCGAGGACTATGCAAAGCACCAAGGCTTATGGCGTAACCCTGGCGATGAAGCTCATTATACCGACACACTAGAGTTATCACTTGATGATGTTGTACCAAGCCTTGCTGGACCTAAGCGTCCGCAAGATAGAATTGCCCTTGATAAAGCAGGTAGCATTATTGGTGAGCACTTAAAAGGCTTTCAAGAAGAACGTATGCAACATCGCGATAAAAGCGATGTTCAAGAGGCGCGCATTGAAGATGAAGGCCCAACCACCAACCCTGATGAGCCAGTAAACGAAGCACAGTTTATGGGCGCAGCTAAGGTTAACTTTAAAGGCGAAGAGTTTGAGCTTAATGATGGTGCTTGTGTCATTGCTGCAATTACAAGTTGTACAAACACGTCAAACCCAAGTGTTATTTTAGCTGCTGGCCTAGTGGCTAAAAAAGCCAAACAATTAGGATTAAAGGTTAAGCCATGGGTTAAAACCTCACTTGCTCCAGGCTCACAAGTGGTGACTGATTACTTGAAAAAAGCCGACTTAATGGATGACTTAGATGCCTTAGGCTTTAACCTTGTCGGTTATGGTTGTACAACCTGTATCGGTAACTCAGGCCCACTAGCTGATGAAATCACCGATGCAATTCAAAAGCATAAACTGGTTGTAAGCTCTATTTTATCGGGTAACCGTAACTTTGAAGGCCGTATTCACCAAGATGTGAAAATGAACTTCTTAGCCTCACCACCCCTTGTGGTTGCATACGCAATTGCGGGTCGTACAGATATAGACGTGTATAACGAGCCGCTTGCGCAAGACCCTAATGGTAATGACATTTATCTAAAAAATATTTGGCCAAGTGTTAGTGAAGTAAACGAGCTCGTCCGCGAAACTGTAACCAAAGAAATGTTCGCATCAAGCTATGGCAATGTGTATCAAGGTGATGATCGTTGGCAGAAAATTCAAATTCCTGATGGCAAGCTTTATGATTGGGATGATGCGTCAACCTACATCAAAAAAGCACCTTTCTTTGATGGTATGGAGATTGAGCCTCCTGGCATTCCAAGTATTAGTGGTGCGCGCTGTTTAGCAAAATTAGGTGACTCAGTTACCACTGACCACATCTCGCCAGCAGGTGCGATTAAAGCGGATGCGCCAGCAGGTCTTTACTTGCAAGAGCACGGTGTACAAAAAGCACAATTTAACTCGTATGGTTCGCGCCGTGGTAACCACGAAGTAATGATGCGCGGTACCTTTGCTAATGTGCGTTTACGTAATCTATTAGCACCGGGTACCGAAGGCGGTGTGACCCGTATGCAACCAAGCGATGAGCTCGCCAGCATTTATGATGCAGCGATGCAATATCAGCAAGATGGCACGCCTCTGATTATTTTAGCGGGCGCCGAATATGGCACAGGCTCATCACGCGACTGGGCTGCTAAAGGTTCACTTTTACTTGGTGTTAAAGCCGTTATTGCACAAAGCTATGAGCGTATTCACCGTTCAAACTTGATTGGTATGGGTGTTTTACCCCTACAATTTAAAGAAGGTGAAAGCTATGAATCACTGGGTCTAACCGGCCAAGAGTCATTCGACTTTGAAGGCTTATATGACAAAACCAATGAAGTCAGTGTGATTGCCACTAACAGTGAAGGCAAACAAATTAGCTTTAGTGTTGATGTGCGTATAGATACCCCGAAAGAGTGGGATTACTACAAACACGGCGGTATTTTACAGTATGTACTGCGTAATATGCTGGCTGAGCAGTAATTGCTTTTAAGTTAACTAAGGGGCTGAATTTCAGCCCCTTTTTTTGTTTAAATCACCAATTAATTGCAGTTTAGACCAACACACTTACTTACAAAAAATGAAAAGCACATAAAAATCAGCATGTTAAAATTGGACCATAGTTTGCAAATGCTAACCAGATAAAAATCACAATAATTTTGGAATCCTTATGACTATTGCATCATTCAAACGCGCAATTTGCGCAACGGCCATCTCATCAAGTTTATTATTAACGGGCTGTGTTATTCATGTCTCTCCGGGTCAAATCGCAGAACAAAAACAACAAGACTTAAGCGTGTCGGCTGTAAATTTAAACGAGCTAAAAATTGATGCCGAAGCAGGTTCACTGATCATCAAAGGCGACAGCAACGCCACGGCTATCACAGTAAATGCTAATATCTATGCGGCTAAAGGCGATGAGACCTATACATTAACCCTCGAAAAGCACGGCGACACCGCAGAGCTTATCAGTAAGCTCAATAATGGTAGCTTATCGTTTTACAGTGGTTCATCACCTCATATTGATTTAATTGTCTCTGTGCCTAGCAACCTCAAACTAGAGATCGATGATGACTCAGGTGATATCGTGATACGTGCAATGCAAAACGATATCAGCATTGATGATGATTCAGGAGCACTTGTGATCGAAGGTGGTCGTAATATTAATATTGATGATGACTCGGGGGATATTCGCATTAGCAATGTCAGCGGCAATATCAGCATTGAAGACGATTCTGGCTCAATAATGATAGACCAAGGGCAAGGGCGTATTGATATTGAAGATGACTCTGGTGATATCCGCATCGAAAACAGCCAAGGCCCTGCACGTATTATTGATGAATCAGGTAGTATCAGCATTAAAACATTGGCTGGTGCGCTTACCATTGAAGATGGCTCTGGTGATATAGATGTAAGACAAATCAAAGGGCTGGTTACCATTACCGATGGCTCTGGCAGCATTTATGTGGATGACACACTCGGCCTGACAATTATCGAAGCGGGTTCAGGTGATTTAAGCATCGATAACATCAACGGCCCAGTAAAATTGGACAAATAACCGACAATTGCTTGATTTAGAACAATCCTATTAATGACAACAGCACCTACACTTTAATTAAGGCTAAAGTGAGGTGCTTGTATGACCGAACAAACTATCATTCGAATCTTAAAAACCTTTATTATTTTAGGTATTTGCCTAATTATATTGGGGCATTCTTTATTAGCTGGTAATTACTTAAGTGATAGTATGGGTATACATGGCATTATGATCAGCGCAGCGTGTATTGCCGTTGGTGTGCTATTCTCTTTGCCTACCAAAATTTATCTCACTATTTTACTTATGAAAATGGAAAGCGATCTAAAAGCACATAACAAACAGAGCTAATTTCCACCTTGCTCTTTGAGCTGCTGTTCAAGTTGCTTGTTACGTTGCTCCATAAGCTGTTTTACTTGCTCAGCGTCTTGCATCATCTTTTGTACATTTTTAGGGTCGTATACGCCAAGCGCTGAAGGTGCTTCGTTAGCTTTAACGGTTGCTGGTTGCTTCTCATCTGCCTGAAAAGTCTCTGCAGGTAGCACTGTTATGTCGTTCGGATCTAAACTTACCGGGGTACTAACGTAATTAGGGTGAGGTGTATCAGCATAGTGCCACTGACCATGTTCATCTTGCCATTTATAAACAACAACAGGTGTATTAACGTCTTTGCTAAAACTCAATTTCTCAGTGAGCTTTTTTGCTTGGCTGGTAAGTGTATCGGCACTTTGCGAAGCAAAATCACTCACATCACCACTAACTTTTTCTGAGTAACGCTCGAACATGCTCAGTTCTAAGTAAGGTTTACCGTCTGGCTTTTTAATGTAAAACAGCAGCGCAACACTGGTTAGTAGCAGCATAACCGCAAGGTAACAAAAACGCTTAATCATTCCATTTACCGATTATTGGTAGTTACTCTCAATCTTAGCAAATTCACCGGATGATTTAAGATTTTTCATAAATTCATTAAATTGCTCGCTGATACGCTTCCCTTTTTCATTATAAGCAAACTGTAATTGCATTGGCGCTTTGCCCACACTGTAATCACTTACCGTGAATTTTTTAAAGGCATTATTTTTTGAGGCATACCACTGCAGTGTGTTTTTTGCGATCACAGCAACACGTTGATTTTGCTGTATGTCGACTAAAGCCTTCAGCATATCTAGTTCAGAGTAAAAGTCCTCACGGTGCAATTTTCCAGATGCAAACAACGCTTCAAATTGCGGATAGGTGTAGCCAAAGCGGGCCATCAACACATAACCACCTAGCTCATCAATAGCTGGAATATGACAACCTCTCGGCATAACTAAAATATCTTCAACAACTGCGATGCTATCACTCCAATAGTATTGATTACCTCCGCGATACCACTGCTCAGACTCTAAGCGCACATCAACCTTGCCTTCATCAAGTAAATGCTGTGAACGTACCTCAGGAACTAAAATATAGTCAGTTTTCAGCTTGTACTGTTCAGCAAATCGCTCAAGTAGCTCATCAACTAACCCCTTTTGTTTGCCACTAACTAAATGGTATGGAGGGTAATCTGTGTCATAAAGCGCAACCCTCAAAGTTTCTGCTCGCACTAAAGGCACAATTAAAAACAACAATAAAAAAACAACAGCACGACTCATAATTTTCTCTCATAAAATTGAGCCAGGGATTGTATATAAATAGCACAAAAAAAGCGCAACCTAGGTTGCGCTTTACGAAAATTCTGATAGGAATTTAGGATTAGATACCATCACCGTCAATATGTAAGCCACATTCACGGTTTAAACCAAAGAAACGCGTCTCTTCTTCTGTCATACCTGGTTCAAGTTTACGCGTGGTGTGTACATCACCCATAGACACATAACCTTGTTCCCAAAGTGGGTGATACGGTAAATCATGCTTAGTTAGATACTGATAAATATCTCGGTTGTTCCACTCAATAAGTGGGTAGACTTTCACAGTACCACGGCTGATTTCAACAATTTGCTTGTCAGCACGGCTTGATGATTGATCACGGCGCAAACCACTAAACCAAGTGCCTGCTTGCAGCTCGTTTAAAGCGCGGCTCATAGGCTCAACTTTATTAAGTTGATTATACTGCTTAATACCGGCTTCACCTTGCTCCCAAAGTTTACCAAACTTCGCTTCTTGCCACGCGGGGCTAAGCTTAGCTTTATAAACTTTAAGATTAAGCGAAAGTCGCTCCGTCATTTGCTCGATGAACTGATAGGTTTCAGGGAACAAATAACCAGTGTCAGTCAGTACCACAGGAATATCTGGCTGCTGCGATGTCACTAAGTGCAACATCACCGCCGCTTGAATACCAAAGCTCGACGACAAAAAGTGTGTGCTTGGTAAGTTTTCAAGTGCCCACGCAACACGCTCTTCTGCGCTTTTATCAGCCAAAAGACCATTAATATCAGCCAGCATGGCTGTTTGGTCTTCTTTGCTCATCGTTAAGATGTCTTTAAATTCACTCATGGTTAATTCCAAACCTTAAAGCGGTATCGCTTATAAAATTATGCGTGAAAATCGGTTACTGAAACTTTTACTTCAGCAACAATGCCTTTGCGAATTACAAAATCACCAAAACACTCGCCTTCATTTCGCTCATTTGCCCATTGGCCAATTAGCTTATCGAATGCTTCTAGGTATACGTCTTCGCCGACATTTTCTAAATACAATTTTGGAATACGCGTGCCTTCGCGGTTACCGCCTAAGTACACGTTGTATTTACCCGGACCTTTACCAACCAGACCCGCTTCTGCCAACATGGCTCGGCCACAGCCATTCGGACAACCCACAACACGCATAATGATGTTGTCATCGCTGATACCGTGCTTAGCTAATAACGCTTCAGTTTTCTCAATTAAGCTTGGTAAATAGCGCTCTGCTTCAGCCATCGCTAACGGACACGTTGGCAATGCCACACACGCCATTGAGTTTTTACGCTGCTCTGTATGACTGTCATCAATTAAGCCATGGTTGCGAGCAATTTCTTCGATTACCGCTTTTTGATCAGCCGGAACACCTGCGATGATCAAGTTTTGGTTTGCAGTCATGCGGAAATCACCTTGGTGAATTTCAGCAATTTTACGGCAGCCTGTTTTAAGAGGTTGATTTGGGTAATCTAAAATACGGCCACTTTGAATAAACAGCGTTAAGTGGTGCTTACCATCAATACCTTCAACCCAACCGATACGGTCACCACGGTGAGTGAACTCATACGGGCGGCTTTGCTCAAATTGAACACCGGCACGTTTTTCAACTTCAGCTTTAAATACATCAGAACCTACACGATCTAATGTGTACTTAGTTTTCGCATTTTTACGATTAGAGCGGTTACCCCAATCACGCTGTACAGACACCACGTGCTCAGCAATTTTTAACGTATGCTCAAGTGGAATAAAACCAAAGTCATCTGCTTTACGCGGATACGTTGCTGTATCACCGTGAGTCATCGCAAGACCACCACCCACTAACACGTTAAAGCCAACTAACTTGCCGTTTTCTGCAATTGCCACGAAGTTTAAGTCGTTCGCATGCACATCCACTTCATTGTTCGGTGGAATTGTTACTGTGGTTTTAAACTTACGCGGTAAGTAAGTTGAACCTAAAATTGGCTCTTCAGTGGTTTCACTCTTTTCGCCATTTAACCAAATTTCAGCGTATGCTTTAGTTTTTGGTAATAGGTGCTCAGAGATCTTCGCAGCCCACTCGTAAGCTTCTTGGTGAAGCTCAGACTCAACTGGGTTAGTTGTACATAATACGTTTCGGTTTACATCGCCTGCCGTTGCAATTGAGTCAATACCCACGCTATTAAGCATTTGATGCATGCCTTTAATATTTGGCTTAAGCACACCATGGAACTGGAACGTTTGACGCGTGGTTAAACGAATACTGCCATAGCTGGTTTTCTCTTCAGCAAACTTATCAATCGCTAACCATTGCTCTGGCTTGATGATACCGCCAGGCATACGAGCACGTAACATTACGTTATGTAATGGCTCTAATTTTTGTTTAGCGCGCTCAGGGCGAATATCACGGTCATCTTGCTGGTACATGCCGTGGAAACGGATCAGTTGGAAGTTATCAGCAGTGAACCCACCGGTGATCTCGTCTTTTAAATCTTGCTCAATGGTGCCACGTAAAAAGTTACTTTCTCTTTTCAAACGCTCGTTATCAGAAAGCTTTACGTTTTTGTCTTGTTCGCTCATGGTATTTCCTAAATTTGTTACAGTGACGGCTGTTAGCTTTAAACGTGATTAGTACACGTCTTTCTGATAGCGGTTTGCGCTACGTAAATCTTTTAAATATTGCTCAGCTTGTTCATCATCTTTGCCGCTATTTTCTTTGATAATGTCGACAAGCGCCTGATGAACATCTTTCGCCATACGGTTTGCATCACCACAGATATAGAAATGAGCACCCGCTTCTAACCAAGCAAATACTTCTTGGCTGTTTTTGCGAAGTTTGTCTTGAACATATACTTTTTCGGCTTGGTCACGGCTAAACGCCACATCCACTTTTGTCAGTAAACCTGACTTCAAGTAACCTTGAATTTCTACTTGATATAAAAAGTCTTGAGTAAAGTGTGGGTTACCAAAGAATAACCAGTTTTTACCACTTGCTTCACGAGCATCACGCTCTTGTAAAAACGCACGGAATGGTGCAATACCTGTACCCGGACCTACCATGATAATTGGCGTTTCATCATTAGCCGGTAAACGGAAGTTATCGTTATGCTCGCTAAATACTTTTACTTTGCAACCTTCTTCAGCACGACGTGCTAAATAGCCAGAACAACCACCTAAGTGCTCGCTACCAAATGCATCAAACTCAACCAGACCCACAGTTAAGTGAACTTCTTCTTCAACTTCTGCTTGGCTAGATGCGATCGAATATAAACGTGCTTGTAGTTTACGTAAGCAGTCTACTAAGGTTTGTGCTTCAAGCTGAGCTGGGTTTTGACGAATAATATCGAAGATTTGGCGAGGTTCGATGTACTCACGCATTGCCGCTTTATCTTCAACCAACTTTAATAAATCAGGGCTGCCAGTTGCTGTTGCGTATTTTTCAACAAAACCTGGGTATGACTGAGTTAATTCTAATTTTTCGATTAATGCATCACGAACACTTAGTTCTTCGTCGCCAAGTTTAACCGTGCTAGATGCATCGATTTGTGTAAGCGTAAGTACTTCATCAACAAGCGCTTCGTCATTTAAGAAGTAAACGCCTAGCGAATCACCCGGTGTATAGGTAATGTCTGAACCTTCTAATGAAATTTCAACATGACGCACGTCTTTGGTTGAATCACGACCGGTAATTTTTTGCACAACACTTAGCTCTGCAGCAAAAGGGTTTTGCTTGGTGTATTGACTTGCTGCTGGTGCCGCTGCAGCAAATGGCATAGCCACAACTTGACCACCACTTGCTTGTTGCTGCGCTTTAAGATCAGGCTCAAACGCATCAAGTGCACCATCAATCCACTTAGCTGCTTCATCATCGTAATCTACATCTAGGTCAGCACGCTGGAAAATAGTTTCTGCGCCAAGCTTGTTAAAACGCTCTTCAAAATCTTTTGCTGTTTGGCAGAAGAACTCATAACTTGAATCACCTAAGCCAATCACAGCCACTTTAACACCATCTAGTTTAGGTGCTTTTTTAGTTGTTAAGAATTCATGAAGGCTTTCAGCGTCTTCTGGTGGCTCACCCTCACCGTAGGTTGAAACAACAACCGTGATAAACTTTTCTTTTTTCAGGGCTGTTGGTTTGTAGTCAGCCATGTTTACTAGCTTAACAGTTAGACCGCGCGACTCTGCCTGCTCTTTTAACTTGCTCGCCACGCCTTTTGCGTTACCCGTTTGCGAGCCGTATAAAATAGTTAGCGGCGGTGCATCACCTACAGCTGGAGTGGCAGCAACACCACCGGTTAATGCACCTGCGTTGGCATTCGCAGCTAAGTAACCACTTACCCACGCTTGCTGAATTGGATTAAGTTCAGCCACTAAGCCTTGCAGCTTCTGTACTTGCTCTTGCGATAGCGGGCTCGCCGCTGCATTTAGTTGACTTAACAACATGAATTTATTCCTCGTAACCCTGAAAAGTTAACTGCGAAACGAACTTGCTACTGTCATTTCGCGAACAATTTTTTCGACTTTAAAGACTCAATAGAAATGCTTTAAAGGTTTATCTGAGCGTGAAGAATAACGAGGTCTGAGGCGATTAAAAAAGAATAGAATCTGCTTTGATATTCCATTTAGTTATTAATTTAGTATTTATCCAAAAAAAACATGTTAAAAGCAAAAATTCCCAAATAAGAAACTTTTATTAATTAACATTATTGCAACACAAGCCAATTAGCCTATACTCGCTGTGTTCATTTTGAGAACAGCAAAAACTATTAAAATATAAAAAGGAAAATACAATGTCACACGGGACATGTAAAAAATATATGCTAGCCAGTAGCTTACTTTGTTTAGCAAGTTCAGCATTGGCAAATGTTAGTAACGCCGACTTCGAAAGCTGGTCAGCAAATACCCCTGCAAGCTGGAGCACTATTGATAGCGGTATTAGTCTCAGCGCTAATACTAATGTGGTTTACTCAGGTAATTACTCAGCACAAGTCGTGGTTAATACTGGCACCCAAAGTAATACCGATTTACAACAATTAGTAGAGGTAATGGCGGGTGAAAGTTATGAGTTTTCTGCTTGGGTTTACCATACAGAAGGTGGCGTAAAAGCTCGCTTAGTAGTTGATGGCTATCAAGGCTATTCTAACTCAGCATTAACTAATCAATGGCAACAAATCAGTTATCAGTACACAGCCCATGCTACTACATCAATTAATGTTGGCCTACGCTTTTACGACGTAACTGGTTTTGATGGCAGCGAAGTGGTTTATGTAGATAACTTTGCACCAAACACAGGCTCAACCCCACCACCTACGGGCAGCTGCGCCGATAACCAAGTATCTTTTACCCTCACTACCGATAACTATGGGGAAGAAACCAGCTGGCAAATAACCAATAGCCAAGGTAGTGCAGTGGCATCGGGCGGCAGCTACGCAGCAAATACTCAGTACAGTGAGCAAGCATGTTTAACTGATGGTGACTATATCTTTACTATTTTTGATAGCTATGGTGATGGCATATGTTGCTCTTACGGTAACGGTAGCTATAACCTTTCATTCGGTCAAACAGTACTTGCCAGTGGGGCAAGCTTCCAAAGCTCAGAAGCTACGCCGTTTACTTTGGGTGATAGCTCAGGCGGCGGTGACGGGGGTGGTACAACCCCAACAGAGCCAACGGGATACTATGTTACAACGCAAGGCCTTAGTGGTTATGCACTGAAAACAGAGTTATACAACATCATCAAAGGTCATAACTCGCAAGGCTATTCTGCGATTTGGAGTTTTTATGATGTTGCTTCACGCGATAAGTATTTTGAAAACGACAACTCTATTTTAGATCGTTATTCAGAAAACCCCGCAGGCCAAGACAGCTACAACTATGTTGCTGTAAGCGACCAATGTGGTACATACAACAGCGAAGCAGATTGCTACAACCGTGAGCATTCTTTCCCGAAAAGTTGGTTTGGCGGTAAGGTTGAGCCCATGAATTCAGACGTACATCACATTTTTGCCACTGATGGTTATGTGAATTCAAAACGCAGTAACTACCCGTTTGGTGAAGTAGCTAGTGCAAGCTATACCTCTAGTAACGGCAGTAAATTAGGCAGCGCTGCTAGCTCATTAAATTACTCAGGAACGGTTTTTGAGCCTATTGATGAGTTTAAAGGTGACTTTGCAAGAGCCTATTTCTATATGGCAACACGCTATGAAAACGTGATTGGCTCATGGCAAAACAACACAACCTACATTAATGCTGTACTGAATGGTTCATCTAATCAGGTTTTTGAGAGCTGGGTCGTTGCTATGTTATTAAAGTGGCATAACGAGGATCCTGTTAGCCAATTAGAGTTTGACCGTAACCAAGCAGCTTATGAACATCAAGGTAACCGCAACCCATTTGTGGATCACCCAGAATTTGTAGAAATGATTTGGTAACTTCGTTAAGCCAAGGCACTTAGTTTCGGCTAAGTGCCTTTTTATACAATAAAACTGACTTAAGCCTCATTAGAGTTTAACTGCTCGACAAGACGAATGTCATGTAACAAATGGTTATGCCTTACCGACAAAGTATTTTCTTCTGTTGGCTGTATTTTATATCCAAGCTGCTGTAAAACCAGTGTAAATAGGGCGGCATGTTGGTAATGCGTAGATTGCCCATTTAATTCAAACTCTTCGATTACATTATGAGCATAACTAGAACTATTTTGTAATGACTGCCAAATACGCGCTTGTACTTGAGAAATCTGTATCACTGACGTTTGATAACAATTGATTTGTAGGCTTAATAAATAGTTTTCTAGTGAGTTCATAGCGATATCCATTACAAAAAACGCTACTTTAAAAGCTCAAGTTAAGTTGAGGTAAAGTATTTTGTTATTACTTTTTATTCCACTTATTCATTATATCTTTAAATAGCTTTGCTTCTTTATCTTCACAGGGTCTGGGCGATCCACTTGGCACTCCAGATTTACCAAACACCGAATTAAAATCTATGCCGTAACACATGCCATTTAGCACCTCGATACGCTTGCTGCCATCGCCATTTTGCCAAACGACCGTTGCTTTATCAGAGACGGTTAATTGTGCGGGCACCGTAACCCTGCCTGCGGGGCTATTACTAATCGTCGCTTCACCCTGCCCAAACAAAGACGCATGAGCAGAACCATTTTCAACATTAAGCTGTGGGATTGGTGCATAAGGGTTGAGCTTTTTAAATAGCTCTTCGGCTATTTTTGAATTCTCAAGTGTCTGATTAGGCTTTACAACCTCAGAGGTAGCTTCTTTTGGTTCATTTATAGTGGGATTAATTGCCTTAGCGTCAGTCATCTGTTGAGAGCTCCCCTGCGAAACATCTTCGTTTTTTGGCAAAGGCTTAGCCTCACTTGGAACTACTTGCGAGTGTTCTGGTAAAGGTTTGTCTTGAGGTTTCTGCAAACTAGGTAACGAAGTTAAATCAACACTCACATACGCGTTGATTACTTTTGGCGGTTCAGCGACTGCGGGGAGTTTCAAAGACTTTCCATATCGAGTAAATAACAGCAACAAAACAGCATGTAACGAAATTGAGATGATCCATGCTTTGTAATTCCCTTTTAACACCCTAGCGCCTCGTTTTATTTTTAAGAGTGCTAAAAGAGTGAATTAGTTCATAGGAAAGTTGCGAGTTAGCGAGGGTAAAGGTTCTAGGTTCTAGGTTCTAGGTTCTAGGTTCTAGGTTCTAGGTTCTAGGTTCTAGGTTCTAGGTTCTAGTTCAAGCATAACCTTGGGAATGCTTTATGATAGTTGGGTTTCGCTTCGCTCAAACCAACCTACCCGAAGAGTGAACAGGGCAAATACTGAGTGAGACACCACACAAACCAACCCCACCGTGTGATCTGACGTCTGATAGCTGATAGCTGATAGCTTTTCTACAAGCATTAAAAAAGGCCGCCTGGGCGACCTTTTTATAAGCTGTGAAGCTCTATCTTTTGATATTACTCAACGATAGTTGCAACAACACCAGCACCAACTGTACGGCCACCTTCACGGATAGCGAAGCGTAAACCTTCGTCCATCGCGATTGGGCAGATTAGTTCTACAGTCATCTTGATGTTATCACCAGGCATTACCATTTCAACGCCGTCTGGTAACTGTACGTCACCTGTTACGTCAGTTGTACGGAAGTAGAACTGTGGACGGTAACCTTTGAAGAATGGAGTGTGACGACCACCTTCATCTTTAGAAAGTACGTATACTTCTGAAGTGAACTTCGTGTGTGGAGTGATTGAACCAGGCTTAGCTAGTACTTGACCACGTTCAACGTCTTCACGCTTAGTACCACGTAGAAGTGCACCGATGTTCTCACCCGCACGACCTTCGTCTAGAAGCTTACGGAACATCTCAACACCTGTACAAGTTGTCTTCGTAGTTTCTTTGATACCTACGATTTCAACTTCGTCATTCACGTTGATGATACCAGCTTCAACACGGCCAGTTACAACAGTACCACGACCTTGGATTGAGAATACGTCTTCGATAGGCATGATGAATGGCTTATCGATGTCACGCTCTGGCTCTGGGATGTAAGAATCTAGTGCTTCTGCAAGCTCAACGATTTTGTCTTCCCACTCTTTCTCGCCTTCTAACGCTTTAAGCGCTGAACCTTGGATTAGTGGTAAGTCATCACCTGGGAAGTCGTACTCAGAAAGAAGTTCACGAACTTCCATCTCAACTAGCTCAAGTAGCTCTTCGTCGTCAACCATGTCACATTTGTTCATGAATACGATGATGTAAGGTACACCAACCTGACGAGAAAGTAGGATGTGCTCACGAGTTTGTGGCATAGGACCGTCAGTCGCAGCAACTACTAGGATTGCGCCGTCCATTTGAGCAGCACCAGTGATCATGTTTTTAACATAATCGGCGTGTCCTGGACAGTCTACGTGTGCGTAGTGACGAGTTGGAGTATCGTACTCAACGTGTGAAGTTGAGATTGTGATACCACGCTCACGCTCTTCTGGAGCGTTATCGATTGATGCGAAGTCTTTAGCTACACCACCGTATACTTTTGCAAGTACGTTAGTGATTGCTGCTGTTAGAGTTGTTTTACCGTGGTCAACGTGGCCGATTGTACCAACGTTTACGTGCGGTTTTACGCGTTCAAACTTTTCTTTTGCCATGACGGAACCTATCAGTTTTGTGTATCTAGATTACATATGAAAATAATCCACCGAGGGTAGATTAATTTAATTTTTTCAAATTTCAAATAGTTTTTTCTGACAGATAAAGGAAGAAATTAAGATGAGTTCTCGATACTGGTGCTGATAGGCAGATTTGAACTGCCGACCTCACCCTTACCAAGGGTGCGCTCTACCAACTGAGCTATATCAGCAACACCAGAAGTCTGGAGCGGGCAGCGGGAATCGAACCCGCATCATCAGCTTGGAAGGCTGAGGTAATAGCCATTATACGATGCCCGCATAGGAACCTGTTCTTAAACTACCTCTAACCGTCAAGAATAAAGTGGTGGAGGGAGCTGGATTCGAACCAGCGAAGGCTGAGCCGTCAGATTTACAGTCTGATCCCTTTGGCCGCTCGGGAACCCCTCCACGAAAATTCTTTACTAAGTCACTTCCGGTAAAAGGAAAGTGGTGCCGACTATCCGAGTTGAACGGATGACCTACTGATTACAAGTCAGTTGCTCTACCAACTGAGCTAAGTCGGCACTGCTTTAGTACGGGGCGAGATTCTAAGGTAAGGTTTATTGTGATGCAACCATAAAATTAAAAAAAATGTGAATTTATGTGTTAAACGCTCACTATTCAGGCAAAAACCCGTATTTTTACTGCTTTATAGCTAATTCACGCCAATAATTCAGTCCTTTAAACACGAGCAAGCTGTCAAACTTAGCATCTATATATGTATCTGCTAACAATTTGCCATAACCACCAGCAAATAATAACTGACAACCCTGTTGGTTAAGATGTTGTTTTGCTTGCTCGATTGCACCGAGAGTAGCAACCATAGCACCATTTTTTAGGCCATTTGGCGTATTACGCCCTAACTCAGTAGTGAATGGAGTTTGCTCATCATCAAACACACGTTGCGTATTTTGGGTAAGTGATGAGGTCATTAAATCAAGGCCAGGTAAGATCCAGCCTCCTAGATGCGCGCCTTCTTTATTAAGCACATCAATTGTCGTTGCTGTACCGGCATCGATAATAATGCAGTTTTGCTCGGGATATTCTACATACGCAGCGATCATCGCGAGCCAGCGATCAATTCCTAGGTTTTGAAACTGCTGATAAGCACAGGTTAACGTAGCGAGTTTAGCGGTCACCTCTGCTTCAAAGTAAGGAACAGCATGTTGCTGCGCCTGTGCTAATAACGGTTTAAGTAGCTCAGTGCTACCCACGCAGGCATAGACCAGCTCTGTTATTTGTGACCAAGGTAAATTGCTGAGTTCACAGGTTTGGTAATCCTTGCCATCAAACAAAACGGCTTTAATTGCGGTATTACCAACATCCACTAATAGTTTCATAGCTCAGCCTTACGTAATGAAATTTCACCACCATAATAACTTTTCACTTCGCCATCTTGACGAATACGTACGCCACCTTGGTTATCAATCCCTTCACAAATACCAAGCCAGCTACGATGACCCGTATTGAGCTCAACACACTCGCCAGCAAATGCATTTAATTGATTCCACTGTAGATACATATCGTTTAAACCTGATTGCTGATACTGGGCTAAGCGTTTTTCTAAATAAAAGCATAAATAGGCCACCAACTTGTTTTTATCTAATCCCTGTACATGCTGGCTTAAATCAGTCCATGCCTGATCTATGTGTTGGCTAACACTTTCTGGCATATGTAAATTAATACCTATACCTATTACAAGCTGACAAGGACCTTGTGGTTGGCCGTCAAGTTCAACTAATACGCCCGCTAATTTTTCACGGTTTAAGTAGATATCATTTGGCCACTTAAGCTCTACATCCAATTGATATAAGGCTTTAAGCGTATCGTAAACAGCAAGCCCAACAGCAATAGATACCCCCATAGCAGCTTGCAAACCATCATCCAAACGCCAAAAATAACTAAAGTATAAGTTTGCACCAAATGGAGATTGCCAAACGCGCCCACGGCGCCCTCTTCCTGCTTGCTGCATTTCTGCAACTAATACACTTCCAGATGGCAGTGATACTTCTGTTTGCAAACGGCGCATTAACTCACTGTTGGTTGAGTCAATGATAGGCTGCACTTCAACATTAGCGGTGCTGCCACCTAACTCATTATAATGCTGACCGATCTTATCTTTGTTCAGTAAGCCTGCACTATTATTTAGGCAATACCCTTTACCCGTAACCTTAAATATATCGAGCCCCATCTCCTGCAAAGAGTGAATATGTTTACCCACTGCTGCACGGCTAATACCGAGCTGCTCACCCAATTGCTGACCAGAAATAAAACCACCGGTATTTAGAGCTTGTAAAATAGCGAGCTTATTTCCATCTGGCGCTTTCATGATGAAGCTCCCAATTCAATGTGGCATTCATGTTCAGCATTGATCAGGCGTACTTCGTGCTGTAAAGCAATCTGATATTTATGCCAAACCTGTTGTTGTACATGCTTTACCATGGCAATTAAGTCACCACCTGTACTATTACCGTGGTTTACTAGCACTAACGCTTGCTGCTGATGCACTTCAATACCTGCGACCTTAAAGCCTTTTAACCCAGCTTGCTCAATCAACCACCCCGCCGCAACTTTATGATGCTCAGCATCCACAAAGTAATGAGGTAGCTCTGGGTACTGTTTTAAAAGTAACGCAAGTTGCTCATTCCTGATCACTGGGTTTTTGAAAAAACTGCCTGCATTTGCAAGTTCACTGGGGTTTGGTAGTTTGCTGTTTCTGGTTGTGATGATTTGCTCAAATACCTGCTGTGGAGAGGGTTCTGAAAACAGTTGCAATGGTCCATAACTAAGCACTGGCTGCCATTTCTTAGGTAACAGCAACCCTACTTGGGTGATCACCGCTTGATTTTTCAGTGCATGCTTGAAGATAGAGTCACGATACCCAAATTGGCATTCGCCTTTAGTTAAGCGCTTTATGGTTTTGGTGGCAATATCAAAGTATTCGACATAACTCACAAACTTTTCAAGCTCTACACCGTAAGCACCTATATTTTGCACTGGTGCAGCACCAACAGTCCCAGGTATTAAAGCAAGGTTTTCAAGCCCAGGCATATCATTAGCAATAGTCATAGCAACTAATTGGTGCCAGTTTTCTCCGGCTGCAATGTGCAATAAAAAGCCATCGCTTTGCTGCTCTATATCTATGCCCTTCGTATTCATATGGATCACAGAACCTTGGTAGTCAGATAAAAACACCGTATTACTGCCTTCACCTAAAATACAAAATGGCCCAGAAAAGTCTGTGCTTAAAAGCTGATTCACTTCATCAATTTGATAAAAATGCTGGCATTGGCTTGGCAAAGAAAAGGTATGAAAAGATTGCAGGGACTGAGCCACAAAACGCCTCAAAGGTTACCGGTAACTAATCGCATTAGTGTAACCTATCGTCGCAAAATACGCATTAGATTGTAAAAATCACTCAACCCACTGCACTAATCATGTTATAAAACGGGCTCTTTTTCATTTCCGTTCCAGGGTTATTATGAAGTTTAAACCATTACTTTTAAGTCTTGCTATAGCCGGTGCTTGCTCTCAAGCAACTGCAGATGCAATCAGCCAGCACACTTACGCAAACTTAGATGACGTAACAACCACTCACCTACTACTAGATTTAGATGTTGATTTTGATGACAAACAACTAGAAGGTTTTGTTGAGCACACGCTAGATTGGCACAATGCAACAAGCAAAACACTGGTGCTTGATACTCGCGATTTAGATATCGACAAAGTAATGTATCAAGATCAAAAAGGCAGCTGGCACAAAGCTGACTTCACCCTTGCTGCACGTGATGACGTGAAGGGCTCAAAATTAACAATTAAATTTAAAAGCCAAGCAGTTAAAGCACGTATTTACTACAACAGCCGTCCAGAAGCTTCAGGTTTACAGTGGTTAACGCCAGAGCAAACAGCCAGTAAATCACACCCATTTATGTACAGCCAATCACAAGCAATTCATGCTCGTAGTTGGATCCCAGTACAAGATACGCCAGCAATGCGTGTAACCTACTCGGCACGTATTCACACTCCTAAAGACATTCGTGCGGTGATGAGTGCTGATAACAAAGATGCACTTTATAAGGACGGCGATTACCTATTTAATATGCCACAACCAATTTCGCCATACTTAATCGCAATTGGTGCAGGTAATTTAGAATTCAAAGCCATGTCTAAGCAAACGGGTATCTTTGCTGAGCCAACAATTTTAGATGCATCAGTTGCTGAGTTTAACGACACACAAGCGATGATCGATAAAACTAACGCGATGTATGGCGAATACGCATGGGGTCGTTATGACTTATTAATGCTACCGCCAAGCTTCCCATTTGGTGGCATGGAAAACCCACGTTTATCATTCATCACACCAACGGTTGTTGCTGGCGATAAAAGCTTAGTAAACCTAATTGCTCACGAGCTTGCTCACTCTTGGTCTGGTAACTTAGTAACCAATGCGACTTGGGAAGATTTATGGCTAAATGAAGGTTTCACGTCTTACGTTGAAAACCGCATTATGGAAGAAGTGTTTGGCCGTGACCGTGCCGTTATGGAGCAAGCGCTTGATGCTGCCGGCTTACGTGCATTACTTAAAACTCTACCAGCACCAGATACGCGTCTTAACTTAAAACTTAATGGCCGCGATCCTGATGATGCATTTAGCTCAGTGCCTTACACTAAAGGTCAGCTTTTCTTAATCTATCTAGAAAACAAATTTGGCCGTGATAAGTTTGACCCATTCGTAAAAGCTTACTTTGACCAATTTGCGTTTAAGTCTCTTACAACAGCGCAATTTGTTACTTACTTAAAAGCTAACTTGATCGACAAATACCCAGGCGTTGTGAGCATGGATAAAGTTAATGAGTGGATCTTTGAGCCTGGTTTACCAAGCGATGCTCCTAACCCAACGTCTGATGCCTTCGATAAAGTTGATGCTGTAACCAAAACATGGTTAAACGGTGAGATCAGTGCAGCCCAGTTACCAACAGCGGATTGGTCAGTTCACGAGTGGCTACACTTTTTGAATAACCTACCTCGCGATTTAAGCATCGAAAAAATGACTGAGCTTGATAATCAATTCAACCTAACACAGTCAACTAATGCAGAGCGTGCTTTCGCATGGTTTATGCTAGCGGTAGGTAATGGTTATCAACCAATTTACCCAGCGCTTGATGAACACCTATCAGGCATCGGTCGTCGTAAATTAATTGTGCCACTCTATAAAGCACTTATTAAAAACGGTAAAAAAGACTGGGCGCATGATGTGTACTTAAAAGCACGTCCGGGTTACCACCCACTTGCACAAGGTACTGTTGACGACTTATTTGCAAAGTAAGTCATCAAACACAAAAAAGGCGCTGCAATCAGCGCCTTTTTTAATTATTTTATTAGTTACTTACTTTTTGTAAGAACGCACGGCGCTCTTCTGGGCTTGCTTGTTGCCACCAAAACTCAAGCATCGCAGCCGCACTTGGCATATTTTTCAAACCCGCTTGTCCGCCGGGTACTTTTGCAGGCAATGTGACAGGGACTGCTGTCGCAGGCTTGTTGCTTGTACTTGTAGCTGCAACTGGGGTACTGGCTACAGCTTGTGCAGGCGCGCTAGCTGCACGATAGCTAACTATCGATAGCGGCACAGCAAGTTCACTGCCCTTGGCTTTTAAGCTTACTTGCGGTGATTCAGCAAACACTTCTGCAGCAACAGCATTACTGGCACGATTAAACACTAGGTCATAGTCTTTGCCACTCTCTACCGTAAGCTCAACCCAAAATGGCTCCGACTCAACAACTTGATGGTCATCATAACCTTGCTCGTAAAGATCGGTATATTTCATCTTCACTTGGTACGTACCAGGAGCAAGCTCAACATCGTCAACACGACTGAAAAACGACTGTTCAATTAGGCGCTCTCCAACTTGTAAGGGTACAAACTCTTCGGGAAAGTGAATAGTCTCAGCTACACTGCTGAAACTATTAAATAGCATTAACGCACTACTCAGTAATACTAACTTACGCATGTTCACTCCTTGGTTGTTCAACTTGCGGCAGTTTCAGTTTGACACTGCAAATAAAGTTTGTCATTAGTGGGCGGTCATTTAACCACATTTATAAGAGAGCTAAGTATGAGCCAAGAGACTATTTTTACAAAGATTATTAACCGAGAGATCCCAGCTGATATTGTTTATGAGGACGATCTATCTTTAGCTTTTAAAGATATTAACCCACAAGCCCCTTTTCATGTGCTGATCATCCCAAAAACGCCAATAGCGACGATTAATGATGTTACGGAAGAAAACTCAGCTTTAGTCGGTCACTTATATGTAGTTGCTGCAAAACTCGCTAAACAATTTGGCTTTAGTGAAGACGGATTTCGCGTCGTAATGAACTGTAATGACCACGGCGGACAAACTGTGTACCATATACACCTACACATGTTAGCAGGTAAAGAAATGGGCTGGCCTCCATATCAGGACAAGAAAAAAACAGCAATCTAATACTTTAACATGTAAACAAATGTAAAAAGTAGCACAAACATATTATTTTTGGCTATAATAAATATATATCAGTTAGTTAACATATTGCGATTAGTTAACTAACTGTAATTTTTGACACAAAACAGACACAAACTGTACTTTTCCTGCACAACTCTCAGAAATTTCTAATACGAAAGGGGTGGATTGCGTGATAGGATTTAACTGTCAACTTTATTCAAGAGTGTATATATATGAGTAGTTCAGCCTTTTTATTATTAGATCCAGAGCCAATTAACACTATTGGCATTAACGTATTAGAGCCATTGTTAAAAACACAAGGACTAGCAGTGACATCTGGTACTGATATCTCTGAAGTACCAGAAGGAACACGCTTGTTATTTATTGAAACGTCAAGCACAGATCCGTGGGGCAAGTTAAAAGAGCAGCTAGTTAATTTACGATTAAAATGCGATATCGTGCTGTTTAACCTAGATGAAAATCCTGAACTTGCAAACCGTGCTCTATTAAGTGGTATTCGTGGTGTGTTTTACACAACAGATAATGCAGATGTGTTAATGAAAGGCATTCGTTTATTACTTGAAGATCAACTATGGTATCGCCGCGACATCATGTGTAATGCATTAAATCGTATGTTGCAGTTCAATAAAGACGCACTCCACAAATTGACAGATGGTGACATCGAACCGGTTAAACTTACTAAACGTGAAAAAGCAATAATCTCACTAATGAGTAAAGGTTCGAAGAATAAAGAAATTGCTGAAGACTTAAGCATCAGCCCACATACAGTTAAAACTCACTTATATAGTGCATTTAGAAAAACTAAATGTCGTAACCGTATCGAGCTATTGTCTTGGGCACAGCAGAATATTCCAGACGAAATTCGCTAAACTAAACATCCTACAAGTTAAAACAGACGCAGCCGCGTCTGTTTTTGTTTCTGGTTGCTAAACACTGTAATTGACTTTATGCTCAAACTGATTGCAAAACACCGGAAATACAATGCTCGACTCAGCCACTTTATATTACGCCAGTGCTGCCATGATGGCAGTGATGACTCTTCTTAATTACCTTACATGGCGAACCAATAATAATACTCCGGGCACCTTACTCTATATTTTCTACCCTCTAGTGATGTTTGCATCGGTAATGAGTTTTGCATTGCATGGTCATATCAATAATATTGCCAGTATTGCTATCGCAAACACCCTACTCTTTAGTGCTTCCATTATTCATGTACTTGCGATTTGCCAATTTTTAAATGCCAAATGCGTTGGTTTTAAAACCTTTGTTGCGATAACGGTGGTGCTCGCGATTACCATGATTTACCTTGCCACTGATAGCGCAGAGTTACGTAGTCGAATTTTGGTTTCTGATCTTCAGCATATAGTTGAAGCTTTGTTTTTACTGGCATTATTTATTCGAAATGGCCGTAAAAGTTACCCTAATGGCAGTATTGTCTACATTTTAATTCTCAGCATTATTCTGGCTATATTTACAGGCCGAACCTTAATGATGGGAGATGTCACAACAGCAAGCTTATTGTCAGCGGATTGGTTTAGTATCACTTTATTTATTAATGGTGTTATTGCGCCGATGTTTTATGCAACTGGTATGGCACTATTATGTAATGAACGCCGCGAACAAAACCTCAATCAGTTAGCAGAAAAAGCTCATAAAGACTTAGAAATTCGAGGTTTATTCTTATCAACTATTAGCCATGAAATACGTACACCGTTAAATGGTATTTTGGGTAGTGCACAGCTAATCATGAACCAGTCGAGTGACCCACGTGACAAACCTTATTGTGAAGCAATAATTAACTCAGCTGAGTCGCTAAACTTACTGGTCGATAAAGTACTCGATTACGCCAGCCTTGATCAGCGTGATGAAGCGCTCTACGAAGAAGACGTCGAGTTTAAAACCTGGCTCAATAACCTGTGCCTTTTACTCAGCCCTTTAGCAGAGCAAAAACATTTAAAGTTTGAACTTATATACAACTTGCCCGATCAAGCATGTTATTACTGCGACCAACAAAAACTCAGACAAGTTATTATTAACTTAGTAGGTAATGCGATTAAATTTACCGACCAAGGTGCAGTCAAAATCCAAGTAAAACTGCTCAATGAAGGGCAATTAGATCACCTTGTTCGTATCAGCGTCATAGATTCTGGGCCTGGTATTGAAGATGAAGAAATTGCATACCTAACAGAACCTTATGTTCAAAGCAGCGCAGGTAAAGAAAAAGGTGGTACAGGCCTTGGCTTAGCAATCACCAGCCGTTTACTGGAAAAGTTAGGCAGCAAGCTCAATATTGAGAGTGAACTTAATAAAGGCAGTACTTTTAGCTTTGATATTCCGCTTGCCATTGGTGAGCTTAGTCTTGTTGAGCAGCGCCACCAATCAAAAGATTATGTTACTGGCCTAGACGTGTTATTAGTTGAAGACCTCGACTTAAACCAAAAAATTGCCATTGAATTTATGGCCGATGACGAGCACAAGATTAAGCTTGCAAAAGATGGTACTAGTGCCATTGAACTAATGCAAAAACATCACTTTGATGTGGTATTACTCGATATGAATTTGCCTGATTTAACAGGCCAAGAAGTGCTAAAAAAGCTAAAAAATATCGACCATTTAAACCAGCGAACCCCGGTGTTAGCATTTACCGCGAGCCTTAGCCCTGATGAAATAAAAGAATACTTAGCACTTGGTATCAAAGACATTGTTGGCAAACCCATTAAGCAACAAAAACTACGTCAAGCACTCAGTGACTCACAAAGTAATCAAGCAGCAAGCATTGCTGTTGAGCTGCGCGATACACTCTATGATGAAACAGCCGCAGCGACTCTTGTCAGCTCATTCAGTGAAGATGAAGTGTCATCGATTTACAACGAGTTTGTATTGTCAGCCAGAAACAAACTGATCCGCTGCCAACAGCTCGTCGAGGATGATAAAGAGCAGTGCATCAAGCTACTGCACCGCCAAGCCAGCACGGCTTTACAACTAGGCTTTAACCGCTATGGTTTAGAACTTAAGAAAATCGAGCGTAAACTGCTCGACAACAAGCCTTTAAAGGAATCACTAACCGACGCATTAGTCCTATGGCAAGAAAGCCTACAAGCCTACTTAAAGCATGTTAGAAGTGAGTTAGCATAGGAGCTCCTAGCTCCTAGCGAGACTAATCCCTATTAGCCTCAAGCAAGCGACATTTGTCATATGCGTAGAAATTCCCCCTCTCCCATGTCTGAAAGCTCCGAACTCCCCAAATAAATTTGATCCAAATCAACTATTAAATCGCCTTATTTCGCATCAGGAAAATAGCTTGATCTGGATCATATCAGCCGCCCTCAAGCCAGCCTATGATTAACTCATAGACATTAGGAGGCACAACCATGAACGTATTCTTCAGAGATTTTTTTAGCGACCCAGTTTTATTTATGTCATTCGGCATTTTGGCAGTTGTTATCGTTTTATGCCTTTTCTATGTTGGTTTCTTTATTAAGAAAATACACGACGCAGAAGTTCCTAAGTAAGAATTAAGCACGACGCACAAAGCCCCTATCCAATTTATTGTTTAGGGGCTTTTTATTTGCAGCTAGCTAAAATCTTGTAGCGGTTCTCAAAAAGCAAAAACTTGCTACAATAGGCGCTTATTTTGTTTCGAAAGTGTCAGCTATGTTACCTGAGTTTAAGCCTGCGTGGTGGATGCGCAATCGCCATTTACAAACCATAATGCCGCGCTTTTTTCGCCCTTTTCATAATACCCGCTACGACTTATCGACAATCGATACTCCAGATGGCGACTTTTTAGAACTGGCTTGGGCAACACCTCATAACGAGCAAGCACCCCTCGCTATTGTATTGCATGGTTTAGAAGGCAATATAAACAGCTTTTATGCTAAAGGCATGATGAAAAAGCTTAAACAACAAGGCTTTGCTGTTGTATTGATGCATTTTCGAAACTGCTCGCGCGAAGTTAACCGTTTAGCACGTGCTTATCACAGCGGTGAAACAGAAGACCTGCGCTTTTTCATCAACCACCTTAAGAGTAAATTTCCAAAACGTCCGTTATTTGCCGTGGGCTTTTCGTTAGGTGGTAATGTACTGGCAAAGTATTTAGGTGAGCAAGGTACTAAATCGAACTTAACAGGCGCAGCCGTTGTGTCTGCGCCATTTGACTTGTCATCATCTTGTGAAGTAATTCGCAAAAGCTTAGGCAAGATTTATCAAAAGTATTTGCTCGACCGTATGAAAAAGTCGATGCAAAGAAAGCTGCCACAAATCGAACAGCAAATTAGCCTAACGCCAGAAAAACTTATGGCGATTGATGACTTATGGCAATTCGATAATATGCTCACGGCACCATTGCACGGCTTTGCCGGTGCTGAAGATTACTATCAGCAAGCGAGTGCAAAACCATTTTTAAAAAGCATTGCAACACCTACGCTGATTGTGCACGCCAAAGATGACCCGATGTTATCAATAAAAGCCGTGCCAGATAGCTTAGATGTGAGTGAACATGTTACGCTGCGCATCTCAGAACAAGGGGGCCATGTCGGATTTATTAGCGGTAAAAACCCTTTTAAGCCCGAATATTGGCTTGAACGAATTGTTCCTGAGTATTTTCAACAATTAGTTAAAAAAGAGCAGTTATGATCATTCCCCACGAACGCCTCGATAAAGAGACTCTGTATAATTTAATCGAAAGTTATGTTTTACGTGAAGGCACTGATTACGGCGAACAAGAATTTAGCATTGAAAGCAAAGTAGCGCAGGTTCATCAACAGCTTAAAAATGGTGAAGCCATGGTGTTTTTTTCTGAGTTACATGAGTCAGTTACGATTATATCTAAAGCTGAATTCGTTGCTCTACAAGCAGATCCAGAGTACCAAGCGTCGTTTAACGACTAAACTTGTAAGTTACATTGTAACCCTTCACAATGGCTTTTTAACTTAAAGAGCCATTAAAAAATGAAAAAACTAAGCTCACTGGTTGCCGCAGTTTCTTTGGCCTTAATTGGTCAAGCAAATGCAGATCAGGTTACTGCATCAGATAAAGCCATTAAACTGGCAAAAGACACTATTTTAATCGATACCCATATCGATGTGCCTTACCGTATTCATAACAAGTGGGCTGACGTAACCAAAGCTACAAGCGACGGTGACTTTGATTATCCGCGTGCTGTGCAAGGTGGTTTGAACGCTCCTTTCATGTCAATTTACATTCCTGCAAACCTAGAATTTGAAGGCAAAGGTAAAAGCTATCAATTAGCAAATCAGCTAATCGATTCTATGGAAGCGATTGTGCAACGCGCACCAAGTAAATTCGCTATTGCTGACTCAACTGCCGATATTAAAGAGCAATTTAAACAAGGCAAAATGTCGATTGCTATGGGCATGGAAAACGGCTCACCTATCGAAGGCGACATTAAAAACCTTAAGCATTTTTATGAGCGTGGCGTGCGTTACATCACGCTAGCTCACTCACAGAGCAACCACATTTCTGATTCATCTTATGACATCCGTCGTAAGTGGAAAGGCCTGAGCCCGTTCGGTAAAGAGCTAGTAAAAGAAATGAACAACATTGGTATGCTGGTTGATGTATCGCATATTTCTGATGATGCGTTTTACCAAGTGATGGAAATCTCGAAAGTACCCGTGATTGCTTCACACTCGTCACTGCGTAAATACACCCCTGGCTTTGAGCGTAATATGAATGACGACATGCTGTTAGCTCTTAAAAAGAATGGGGGTGTTATTCAAATTAACTTCGGTTCAAGCTTTGTTACAGCAAAGGCTGGCTCTTGGTACGATCAACTTAAATCAGCAAAGGCTGAAAAGAAAAAAGACGGTACTAAGCTAAGCAAAGATTTTGATGCTGCTTATCGCGCTAAAAACCCGTTTCCATTTGCAAGCTTAGAGCAAGTACTTGATCACATTGACCATGTAGTTGAGCTAATTGGCATCGATTATGTGGGTATTGGCTCAGATTACGATGGTGTAGGCGACTCTCTACCTACTGGCTTAAAAGATGTATCTAGCTATCCTAACCTTGTGCAAGGTCTAATGGACCGTGGTTATAGTGATAAAGACATCAAAAAGATTTTAAGTGGCAATATGCTACGTGTATGGCAACAAGCTGAAGCATACGCAAAAGCCCATTAATCGACACAAACTCCATTTAAAAGCGCAGCTAACTAGCTGCGCTTTTTGTTTTTATCATTATAAGTAATTGATAATAAAAATAGCTTGTTTTAATCTGCTGATATTACAAAGCAACTTGGATGATGTGATATGTCAACTTGGCAAGGGAATACTGCGCTGGCATTTGCAAGCATTGCACTTGGCTTATCAATTTATAGCTATACAAAAGTAAACTCGACTGACAAGCCTGTAGTTATTCAGCAAGCAAAACCTAACTTAAAAAAGTTAACCATTCCAGAGCAAGACAGAGAAAATCTAGTTGCCTTACATGGCTATATTTTAGATCTCGAAACACGCATTCACGAGCTTGAAAATCAAGCGCCAACAATTGATCCTGAGCGACTTGCCTCATTAGTTAAACAAGCAATGGAACAGCAAGAAAAAGAGCGACGAGTCGAAATTGAGAAAAGAAATCCAGCGCTTGGCTGGCTAAGTAATTTACCTGATGACTACCGCGAACGCATCAAAGCAGACCCACAATATGCCGACAGCTCAATAAATGAAGCTCTTGCCACCTTACTCAATTTGAGTAAGTCCGAAAATGATCGCTTAGCAGCCTACGGGCAACTAAAAATGACCCTAAGCATGCTCAGACGCGACTTGGACGACAGCCAAGCAAATGCAGTAATCGATGCCATGATAAGCATTAGCGAATACACCAATGACCCTAAGATTCGTGTCAGTACTTTAGAGAATTTATCTCGCCAAAATAACGTATCGCCTAAGCTCGCTGAGCATTTTCAAAAGCTGTTACAAACTGACGATAATGATTATGTTCGCAATATTTCTGCCACAGCCCTCATTGGCCAATTTTTCCGTGCCACAAGAGACGGCAACAATAGTTATGCCAGTGATTTAGCAGAACGCATTACCACTCTTGAAAATAGCAGTAATGCCAAAGTTGCCGAAATCATGGCTGAAAACCTAAAAGGCCCACGGTTAAGAGAAGAAATAGATAAAGCGTTGGGGAAATGATTGAAGGTGCTAGGTGCTAGGACAAACTAAATCCAGTTTAACCTGAAGTAACTATTAACTTGTTTTCTTGCACTGAAATGAAAGCCCCTTCTCGATCTAATCTGACGTCTGACAGCTGAAAGCTTCCAGCTATTTTTTATAACAAAAAGCCCCAGCAGATGCCGGGGCTTTTTAGTAAGGAAACTTAATTAAAAATTAAGCTTTCTTTGGACGCTCAACAACGTCTACTAAAGTCCAAGACTTAGTCTTAGAAATAGGAGCACACTCAGAAATAGTAACTACGTCACCAGTTTGAGCTGTGTTGTTTTCGTCATGTACGTGTAGTTTAGTCGTACGTTTGATGAATTTTCCATATACTGGATGCTTCACGTAACGTGCGATAGCAACAGTGAAAGATTTATCCATCTTGTCGCTGATTACACGGCCTTGAAGAGTACGGATTTTATCGCTCATTATTGACCTGCCTTCTGGTTAATAACTGTTTTTACACGCGCGATATCGCGACGTACTGTTCTTAGCGTGTGTGTCTGAGCTAACTGACCAGTGCTTGCTTGCATGCGCAGGTTGAACTGCTCACGAAGAAGTCCTAGAAGTTCAGCATTTAGCTCTTCTACGCTTTTGTCTTTTAGTTCGCTAGCTTTCATTACATCACCGTCCGAGTTACGAAAGTTGTTGTGAATGGTAATTTACGCGCTGCAAGGTTAAATGCTTCACGAGCAAGCTCTTCAGAAACACCTTCCATTTCGTAAAGTACTTTACCAGGTTGAATTTCAGCAACCCAATATTCAACAGAACCTTTACCTTTACCCATACGAACTTCTAATGGTTTGTTCGTAATTGGCTTATCTGGGAATACACGAATCCAGATTTTACCTTGACGCTTTACGTGACGTGTCATAGCACGACGAGCTGCTTCGATTTGACGAGCAGTCATACGGCCACGGCCAGTAGCTTTCAAACCGAAAGTACCGAAGCTTACTTTGTTACCGTTTTGCGCTAAACCGCGGTTGCGGCCTTTGTGCATTTTACGGAATTTTGTACGTTTTGGCTGTAACATTACTCGCTACCTCTACTTAGCACTTTTTTTGGCTTTCTTTGGCGCGCGTTTAGCTGGCTTCTCTTGCTCTTGTACTAGTGGTAAACCACCAATAACTTCGCCTTTGAAGATCCAAACTTTAACACCAATGATACCATAAGTGGTTAAGGCTTCAGAAGTTGCGTAGTCGATATCAGCACGAAGAGTATGTAGAGGTACACGACCTTCACGATACCATTCTGAACGTGCGATCTCAGCACCGCCAAGACGACCGCTAACTTCAACTTTGATACCCTTTGCACCAATGCGCATTGCATTTTGTACCGAACGCTTCATAGCGCGACGGAACATAACACGACGCTCTAGCTGTGACGCAATACCGTCAGCTACTAGTTGTGCATCAAGTTCAGGCTTACGAACTTCAGCGATATTAATCTGAGCCGGAACACCTGCAATCTTAGTTACTGCTTGACGTAGTTTTTCAACGTCTTCGCCTTTTTTACCGATAACAACACCAGGACGAGCTGTGTGAATTGTTACACGGATAGATTTAGCTGGACGCTCGATAACGATTTTAGACACAGAAGCCGCTTTTAATTCCTTAGTAAGGAAAGTACGTACTTTGTGATCGCCAAAAAGCTGATCAGAGAAATCTTTTGAATTCGCGTACCAGGTAGAAACCCAAGGTTTAGAGATACCTAGGCGAATACCAGTAGGATGAACTTTTTGTCCCATTACTTATACTCCTAGCTATCTGAAACCACAACAGTGATGTGGCTTGTACGCTTAAGGATGCGGTCTGCGCGTCCTTTAGCACGTGGCATAATACGCTTCATTGTTGGACCATCGTCCACAAAGATCGTAGTTACACGAAGCTCATCAATGTCAGCACCTTCGTTATGCTCTGCGTTAGCAATAGCAGACTCAAGTACTTTTTTAACTAATACAGCCGCTTTTTTAGGGCTGTACGCCAGGATTTCTAGAGCGCGATCAACCGGAAGTCCGCGGATCTGATCTGCAACTAGACGTGCTTTTTGCGCCGAACCAGAGGCGAATTTATGTTTAGCTAATGCTTGCATTTATCATTCCCCTCTTAACGTTTCTTCGCTTTCTTATCCGCAGCGTGACCGCGGTAAGTACGAGTTGGTGCAAATTCACCTAGTTTGTGACCGATCATTTCGTCTGTGATGAACACAGGAACGTGCTGACGACCATTATGGACAGCGATGGTCAATCCGATCATGTTAGGTATGATCATTGAACGACGGCTCCAAGTTTTAATTGGCTTCTTGTCACCGCTTTCCAACGCTTTCTCTACCTTCTTCAGCAAGTGTAGGTCAATAAAAGGACCTTTCTTGAGAGAACGTGGCATGGCTATTCCTCAACTATTATTTAGTACGACGACGTACGATAAATTTATCAGTACGCTTGTTCTTACGTGTCTTAGCACCTTTAGTCGGCTTACCCCATGGAGACACAGGATGACGACCACCAGATGTACGACCTTCACCACCACCGTGCGGGTGATCTACCGGGTTCATGGCAACACCACGAACTGTCGGACGGATACCACGCCAGCGATTTGCACCAGCTTTACCTAGTGAACGAAGCATATGCTCAGCATTGCCTACTTCACCAAGTGTTGCGCGACAGTCAGCTGGAACTTTACGAACTTCGCCAGAACGAAGACGTAGAGTTACGTATTGACCTTCACGAGCAAGGATTTGAACGTATGCACCAGCAGAACGTGCGATTTGCGCGCCTTTACCTGGTTTTAATTCTACGTTGTGAACAGTCGAACCTACAGGCATGTTACGCATTGGTAACGTGTTACCAGCTTTGATTGGTGCATCAATACCAGATTGGATTGAATCACCAGCTTTTAAGCCTTTAGGTGCAATAATGTAACGACGCTCACCGTCTGCATATAATACAAGAGCGATGTTTGCGCTACGGTTTGGATCATACTCTAGACGCTCAACAACAGCTGGAATGCCATCTTTAGTGCGTTTAAAGTCGATTACACGGTAATGATGCTTATGACCACCACCGATGTGACGAACCGTGATACGACCTTTGTTATTACGACCACCAGACTTAGAGTTTTTCTCTAGTAGTGGTGCGTAAGGTTTACCCTTATGTAGATCTGGGTTAACCACTTTAACCAGGTGACGACGACCCGCAGAAGTTGGTTTACACTTTTGAAGTGCCATAATTCTAACTCCCCTTATTACTCGGCGCCGCCGACAAAGTCTAGCTCGCTACCTTCTTTAAGAGTAACGTAAGCTTTCTTCCAGTCTGAACGACGACCGAAACGCATGCCAGTACGTTTTGTTTTACCCTTAACGTTTAGTGTGCGAACACCAGTTACTTCTACTTCAAAAAGCTTTTCTGCTGCAGCTTTGATTTCAGCTTTAGTTGCATCAGAAGCTACTTTGAAAACAATCGTGTTGTTCTCTTCAGCAGCGATAGTGCTTTTTTCAGAGATGTGTGGAGCAAGGATCACTTTTAAAAGACGTTCTTCACGGATCATGCTAGCGCCTCCTCAAGTTGCTTAACAGCAGCAGCTGTAATAAGTACCTTATCGAAAGCGATTAGGCTTACAGGATCGATACCAGCTACATCACGCGTGTCAACCTTGTATAGGTTACGTGCCGATAAGAAAAGATTCTCATCTACTTCTTCAGTCACGATTAGAACATCTTTAAGCTCAAGTTCTTTAAGCTTAGAAACTAGTTCTTTAGTTTTTGGTGCTTCAAGACCAAACTGCTCAACAACGATTAAACGCTCTTGACGAACTAATTCAGATAAGATGCTTTTGATCGCACCGCGGTACATTTTACGGTTTACTTTTTGGCTGTGATCTTGTGGTTTAGCTGCGAAGCTAACGCCACCTGAACGCCAAATTGGGCTACGAATTGTACCAGCACGTGCACGGCCAGTACCTTTTTGAGACCATGGTTTTTTACCACCACCGCTTACTTCAGAACGTGTCTTCTGAGCACGAGTACCTTGACGAGCACCTGCTGCGTAAGCAACAACTACTTGGTGTACTAATGCTTCGTTAAACTCACGTCCAAAAGTAGCTTCAGAAACTTCAAGAGCGCCAGAAGCGTCTTTAATTGCTAATTCCATCACTAAATCTCCAGGACTTATGCTTTAACAGCTGGTTTAACGATAACGTCACCGCCGATAGCGCCAGGTACTGCACCTTTAACTAAAAGCAAGTTACGCTCAGCGTCAACGCGAACTAGTTCTAAGTTTTGAGTCGTTACACGCTCAGCACCCATGTGACCGGCCATTTTCTTACCTTTAAACACCTTACCAGGTGATTGGTTTTGACCGATTGAACCAGGAGCACGGTGAGATAGAGAGTTACCGTGAGTAGCGTCTTGCATGCTGAAGTTCCAGCGCTTAACACCACCTTGGAAACCTTTACCTTTAGAAGTACCGGTTACGTCAACTTTGTTGATTTCGTTGAATAATTCAACAGTAAGCTCAGCGCCTACTTCAAAATCGCCTTCACCACCATTTAGGCGGAATTCCCACAGACCGCGACCCGCTTCAACACCAGCTTTAGCGAAGTGACCCGCTGCAGCTTTGTTTACACGGCTTGCTTTTTTAGTGCCTGCGGTTACTTGAAGCGCGTTATAACCGTCAGTTGCTTCAGATTTGATCTGAGCAATGCGGTTAGGTGTCGCTTCGATAACTGTCACAGGGATAGATACACCATCTTCAGTGAAGATACGTGTCATACCCACTTTACGACCGACTAGACCTAATGCCATTTTCCTAAAACCTCTCTAATCTTCCGATTAACCCAGGCTGATTTGAACATCAACACCAGCAGCAAGATCTAAACGCATTAGAGCGTCAACAGTCTTGTCAGTTGGTTCTACGATGTCGATCAGACGTTTATGGGTGCGGATTTCGTACTGATCACGCGCGTCTTTGTTAACGTGCGGTGAAGTTAGTACAGTAAAACGTTCAAAGCGTGTAGGTAGTGGGATTGGACCACGTACTTGTGCGCCAGTGCGTTTCGCAGTTTCCACGATTTCCGCCGTTGATTGGTCAATCAAACGGTGGTCAAAAGCTTTTAGGCGAATACGAATGCGTTGATTTGACATTCTTAAACCTCAATATAAAGAGCATTTAAAAAGAGCATAAAAAAACGACCGAAACAATCTTAATAACTAAGATGTCGGCTGCTTTCATATATCTACGATGAATTCCAAATCGGAATTCCTGTTTATTAGCTTGAAATCCAAGCTTAATCTTTCCTTCCAAGTTCCCGAGGGAATTTTGAAAGCCTGCGTATTATAGATAGATTGGTGATAAATGCAACAACTATTTTGAAAATCTCAAAGGTCTAAATTAAATTTTGTTTAATTTTCGAACTTTATCAATAACATTAGCGTCTTTAAATTATACTTGTGCGAGTAAAGAGGCTAGAAAATCGCTTTTAAATGGTCAGTCCAGTTAATAATTGTTATTCTATGCCGCTTATTTTTGACCAGACTCGGTCTATTTAATATCTACTAATAACTTTGGTGAGTTGATGCGTATCATTAATCGTTGTTTAAATTTCATTTCTGCCGGTATGAACCGCTTGTTTGTAAAAAGTAAGGTGTTGCCAGAGAATCCGATTGAACAATATAACCTAAACCCGGCCAACCCTACTTTTTATATTGTTAGGCTAAATGCACGCTCTGATTTAGCTGCACTGGCAAGGGTATGTAAAAAATACGGCTTACCTAACCCGACCGAAGAGCAGTTATTAGGTAATGCAGAACTTGATCGCTTTATCGGTATTCAAAACCCACCACCGCTATTTGGTAATAAAAGCAAACCAAGCAATGCCCTGCAGCAAGGCAAACAAATTATTGACCACCTGATGCAATCAGGTGAGAAAAACGTCCAAGTGATCCCGGTGACGATTTTATGGGGTCGTAATCCGGGTAAAGAAAAGCCAGGTTTAGGTACTTTGGTGTCTCATTCATTAACACCTAGCTGGTTTCGTAAATTCTTTGTGTTGCTATTTTCTGGGCGCGATAACTTTATTCGCTTTAGTCAGCCGCTCGATTTATCGTTATTGGTCAATGAAAAAGCTGAGGTTGATGAGCTACCGCATAAACTATTACGTGTAGCCCGCGTGCACTTTCGTCGTCAAAAATTGGCAGCGACAGGCCCGAAAATGCCATCACGTGAGCAGCTATTTAATTCGCTACTTGCCTCACCAACAATAAAAAAAGCAATTCAAATAGAAGCGAAAGAAAAAAACATCAGCCAAGAGCAAGCTCGCCAAAATGCGCTAAAGCTACTTGATGAGATTGCCGCCAATTATAGCGATGCCACCATTCGTGTTGCAGACCGTATTTTAACTTGGCTGTGGAATAAGCTTTATAACGGGATTGATATTAAGTTTTCTGAGCAGGTGCATGAGCTTACAGATAAAGGCCACGAAATTATCTATATGCCATGTCACCGATCGCATATGGATTACTTATTGCTGACCTATTCTATTTACCATTTAGGGTTAGTTCCGCCACATATCGCTGCGGGTATTAACTTAAACTTCTTCCCGGCAGGAGGGATTTTCCGTCGCAGTGGTGCTTTCTTTATTCGCCGCTCATTCGCGGGCAATAAATTGTATTCGTCAGTATTTAAAGAGTACCTGAGCCAGTTATTTATCAAAGGCTATTCAGTAAAGTTTTACACTGAAGGTGGTCGTAGCCGTACTGGTCGGTTGTTACCGCCAAAAACAGGTATGCTCGCCATGACATTACAAGCCATGTTACGTGGCATAGACCGCCCTATTTCAATTGTGCCTGTATACATTGGTTATGAGCACGTAATGGAAATTAATACTTACTTAAAAGAGCTTGCCGGTAACGATAAAAAAGGTGAGTCGGTATTAGGTATCTTTAAGGCAATTAAAAACCTTAAAAACTATGGTCGTGGTTATTTAAACTTTGGCGACCCTATATCGATAAACCAATATCTCAATGATCAACAACCTGATTGGCGAGAGTCGATTCACCCAACTGATGTTCAGAAACCACAATGGCTTGGACCACAAGTCGCTAACCTCGCTGATAAGGTAATGGTTAATATTAATAGCGCCGCTGCACTCAATGCAGTGAATCTACTTGCGATGATATTACTGGTAAATGATAAACACGCGCTAAGTAAACCTAAGCTGATTGCTCAGCTTGAGTTTTATTTACATTTACAACGTAGCGCAAGCTACAGTGAAAAGGTGACCACACCAGACGAAAGCGCCGAGCAGCTATTAGAGCATGCACTTAAACTTAATAAGTTTGATGTGATCAGTGACGAGTTTGGCGAAATTATCGCGATTAACGATAAAGAAAAAACACTGTTCAACTACTACCGTAATAACGTGTTGCACTTATTTGCAGTACCGAGCTTATTGGCGCTGCATTTATTCAAAGCACATCAAACTACCATGGCTGATTGCCAAGCCTTGATTGCACGTTTTTACCCGTTGTTTGCCAAAGAGTGGTTCTTGCATGAGTTAGATGAAAACTACATTACTCGCGTACTCGCAAGCTTCGTTGATCAAGACCTGATTGAAATTGATGGCGATAATATCAAGATCACTAACAGCAACGACTGCTTAGCGAAACTCGAAATGCTCGGTCGTGCCCTAAGCTTAACACTACAACGCTACGCTATCGTGGTTGGTTTTATTCAAACTAGCAGTGGTATTGAGCGTGAAGAACTTGAACATGAAAGCCAAGTGTTAGCAGAGCGCTTAGGCACCTTGCACGGCATTAAAACCCCTGAGTTCTTCGACAAAAAAGTACTTATTGGTTTTATTTCAAGCTTGCGAGAGCAAAAGCTAATTACCGAAACAGAGCAAGGCTTAACGGGCAGCAATGAGCTGTGTGAAGTGTATTTATATCTTAAAGCATTGCTGCCAGCACGGGTCTGGCAGTCAATTGACGATATAGTGCAAAGCCAAGCTCAGCACATAAAAGATTAACGCTGACGCATGACCCCTTCTTGGATCGTTGAGGCAACCAAATTGCCTTGACGGTCAAAGAACTGACCTCGCACCAAACCACGACCAGAGCTCGCACTTGGGCTATCAATCGAATATAAAATCCAATCGTCTAGTCTAAACGGACGGTGAAACCACATTGCATGGTCAATCGTTGCAACCTGCATATTCGGCTGCATAAACGATACCCCGTGCGGCTGTAATGCAGTTGGTAAAAATTCAAAGTCAGATGCGTACGCAAGTAAGTAATTATGAATGCGCTGATCGTCAGGCATCTCACCATTAGCTTTAAACCAAATATGCTTAACGGGCTCCATTACTTGTGGTTTGAATGGGTTATGAAAGGTCACAGGACGCATTTCAATTGGCACTTCACGGATGAACTTATTTCGAATTGGTTCAGGAATAAGCTCTGCATTTGCTTGGTAAAATTCAAGCGATGACTTTAGTTCTTCAGGCTGTGGTACATCAGGCATCTGCGCTTGGTGTGATAAGCCTTCTTCTTCACCTTGGAAAGAAGCGGTCATGTAAAAAATCGGCTTACCATATTGAATTGCTTTTACACGGCGAGTACTAAAACTTTTACCATCACGGATATTCTCTACATCATAGACAATCGGCTTTGCAGCATCACCTGGGCGCAAAAAGTAAGAGTGTAAAGAGTGAACAATACGCCCTTGTGGTAATGTTTCTTTTGCGGCAGATAGAGCTTGGCCCATTACTTGGCCACCGAATACAGCTCTAAATCCTAAATCTTGGCTTTGCCCGCGATACAAGCCTTGCTCAATCTCTTCTAACGACATTAATGACAGTAGGTCATCTAATACTTGGCTCATTTATTTATCCTCAATCCCGACAAGCGTTTAATGATACTATAGACTAATTGGAAGTAAATCTTTGTAAGAGCACCTTATTATGACTTATTGGCTTTTTAAAACCGAACCCGATGCATTTTCAATTGATGATCTAAAAAACGCACCTGAGCAAACCTCTATGTGGGATGGCGTGCGTAATTATCAAGCCCGCAACTTTCTGCGCGATGGTATCAAGCAAGGTGACTTGGTAATGATTTATCATTCAAGTTGTAAACAGGTGGGTGTTGCAGGTATCGCTACGGTGACTCGCGAAGCCTATGCCGACCCAACACAGTTTGATTTAAATAGCGATTACTACGATGCCAAAGCAACTGCTGATAACCCGCGCTGGTTTGTGGTCGATGTGCAATATCAATCACACCTTAAAAAGCTAGTTAGCCTGCAGGCGATTAAAGCCAATGAGTCAATTACCGAAATCGCCCTTAAAAAAGGTGGTCGATTGTCAGTAATGCCTGTCACCGAACATGACTGGCAACAGATCATCGCAATGAGCGAGGGCTAAGCATATAAACTAGCGGCCATTTTTAATGAGCTGCTATTTTTGCTATAATTTTGCCCCTTTATTTTAGAGGTAACGTGGGGGATGTATGAAATTATTGTATTGGTTAGAGGAATGGACCAATCTCCCACGCGATGAGCAACAAAGCCTTGTTCCTATGACTGGTGGTGATTTGCTCGGTGATGTTTATGTGAAATACCATATCATTGATGCCAATAAGCCCCTGCTAATTACCTTCTCTCCTGCTGGAACAAATTATCAAGAACATGATATCAATGATGATTTTTCGCCTTGGGCTTATAAGCTCGCGAAAAAGCAGGATGTGAATATCATCGCCTTTCAACATTTAGGCATTAGCAACTGGTTTAGGCACCGTAATCTGTTGTTTTTTATTGAACAGCTAGCACCACTGATTAGTGGATTTAAAGAGCGATTAGGTTATGGTTTGAGTCGAGGAGGCTTTGCCGTTGGCGCCTTTGCCAATCTATTAAAGCTAGACAAGGTTTTACTCTTTCACCCAGTTAGCACAAAAAACAAAGAAAAAGCGCCATGGGATGATCGTTCAAGTACCGACATCGCGCAAAAATTTGATTGGAACGGTGACTACCACGATTTAGATTTAGGCCATGCAAAGGGTTATATTATTTACGACCCAACGAATCGCATCGACCGAGCTCATGCTAAACGTTACCCACAACTAACCCACTTACGCGTGTTTGGTATGGGCCATAGTGTTCATGCAACATATTTAAATAAGTTTGGTTTTTATAAAGATGTTGCTTTTGATTTTATTAGCCACCAGCAAGTTGATATAGCCCAATTCCGCCAGCAAACCAAAACGCTGCGCTTTAAAGAAGATTATTATCGTCGTCTAAATAAGGCAAACAAGAGTTCGCCACATCGTTTAGCCTTACTGAGCACCGCGCATACAATTTTAGCTGAAGAAAAAGCCGAGCACATGCAAGAGCAAAAAGATGCGATTGATGTGCAACCGCTGATTGATGTTGCAATCAAACACCAAGATGAGCACCCAAACGATGCAATAAAGGTCTTAGAAGTAGCGCAGCAACTCTCACCCGATGATCCTGTGATAGACCATAAACTAAAACAGTTGAAATGATACAGCTGCTGTCAGCTTGAGGTAAGTTAACCCTTAGGTTTTACTTTACGGTGTTTTTTGACCCGCCCGTGTTTAGGGATGATTGTTAAATACATTACTAAAGCTAACCACGAAAAGAAGATGATACCGATTAACCAAGCATTCTTTTCGTGGCCTTGAGTGCGTTTACTATTGAGCACAATGACCACAGGTAAAATGTAGGCACTGAGTACAATAATTAAAAACACAACTTCGTTCATAAATACCAATTCGCTTAATTAAAAGTATTATTGCGGATTGGTACTATACCAACGCAGACCAATCAACTTCGTCACTCAAAACACGCTCCGCAGCAATATAATGCAAAATATCTCCCTCACTTACTACATAATCAAGTGGCGGGTTTAAGTCCATATTTTTTGCACTCAAATTATGTGCTACACCCAGCAGTATAGCATCGTGACTATATTTAAAGTGATGAAACAGCTTGCCAAACTCCATTGCTTGCACGCCTTTTGGAATTGGTAAACTAAATTGAGTATCCCCATGTAGTGTCGATAACAGCTCTTCTTGCACACGGCTTGAACCTGGGTCTTGCATTGAGCGCACTAATATCTCGGCTGACTTAGCACTGCTACATTCTACATTGTGGCAATGCTCATGTAGCATTTCGATTTTAGTTTCATCAGTAAAGTGCGCGCTAATGTGGCACTGTTCATTGACCAACTTGCTAATGCGCAGGGCTGTTGTAAACGTTTGGTCATCGTCTTGGCCATCAATAATAATTTTGTCGGCGCGATCAATGGCAATTCTTTTCAACTCATCTAGGTCAGTAAAGCTACTTAGACGAGCAAAATCAACCATAGGATTTGCTAAAAACGGATGTTCCATTTGCTCAGTAACCGCCAATAAAATACGACGATCTAAGCGTTTATGATCGGCCAAGATATAGTCAACCATCTTTTTAGTACGTGTATCATGCCAACCAAAAATAATAATGTGATTGTTTATATGTGCGAAGCTTTTATCACCCGTCATAGCGCGCCTAATTAAATAAGTTACTGTTTGCCCTGTTTTTCCTAACAGAACGCCAAATAATGCTAAACCAAAAGGTATTTGCAGTAATGCGACAATCCAACGGCCAAGCTCAGTGCTCGCGCTAAAATCGCCATAGCCAACTGTAGATGTAGTTACTACATAATAATAAAAATAAGTACTAAGTGGTGTGAGCGCTTGCTCTCCTGCAAGCATAAGCAGCCACCAAATAAGTAGCATATGCAAAAGCGTAGTAAATACCACAGCCTGCCAACTTACTTGATCAATGTGACTGCGAATAAGTACCACTAAACGATTAAATATATGATGCATAATCCTTGCGATTTATAGTGGAAGAAATTATCGATACGGTACTGTAATGCTTGCTCTTTGGCAACTGATGGAAAATTACTAATGCATGTCGATGAAAAATGATAGTAGACTATACTATCTCTGTATTAGGTGTTTAGGGTGAAATATGTCAGGTGTTCTTGCTTCCGTCGATAAGCGTACGCAACTGGTCGGTGAAAACCGCTTAGAGCTTTTACTATTTTACCTACACAGTCGCCACTTATTCGCTCTCAATGTGTTTAAAGTTAAAGAAGTGGTGAAGTTACCGCAAATTAGCAAAATTCCCCACGCCCACCCTAAAGTTTCTGGGGTTGTAAATATTCGTGGCGAATCAATTCCGGTGATTGATTTGCGCAAAGCGATAAACATGCCTGAAGCTAAACACATCGAAGATACAAACCTCGTTATCACCGAGTACAATCGTACCGTGCAAGGCTTTTTAATTGGTAAAGTTGATCAAATCATCAATATGACATGGTCAGATATTATGCCGCCGCCAACGGCAATTGGTAAAAATCATTACCTAACAGCCTTAACTAAAGTAAAACGCGATGGCCAAGAGCAGCTTGTTGAAATTATAGATGTAGAAAAAGTGCTCGCCGAAATCGTTGAGTACGAAGTTCAAATATCTGAAGACATTCTAGACAAAAGCATCGTGAACGAGTTTGCAGGCCGCAAAATCCTTCACGCCGATGATTCGCCAACTGCTCGTAAGCAAGTAAGCGATACCTTGTCGCAACTTGGCATCGAAATCATACCTGCTCGTAACGGACTTGAAGCACTCGAAATGCTAAAAGGCTGGGCTGATCAAGGCAAAGATGTTGAGAAAGAGCTACTCATGGTGATCACCGATGCTGAAATGCCAGCAATGGATGGCTACCGTTTAACACACGAAATTCGTAACGACAGCCGAATGAAGAACCTACATATTGTGCTTAATACATCTTTGAGTGGTAGCTTTAACCAAGCTTTAGTTGAGAAGGTTGGCTGTAATGCCTTCTTATCAAAGTTCCAGCCAATACTATTAGTAGAAGAAGTTCAAGCCCGCTTAAAAGCCGTGCTAGAGCAAGATTCACAGTAAGCGCATTTAGCATCAGTTTTTAAAGGCATAAGCTAAAGCAACGACGTCGCAATTTGCCAATCATCGTTAATCATGATTTATTGGCATTATCGATTCGACGACAACAATAAAAACTATGCTAAATCGCGTTGCTAAACCATTCACTAAACTAGTAGAGCGTTATCTACCCGACCCGTTTGTATTTGTTATATTACTCACCTTGCTGAGCTTTATCGTTGCGAGCCTCTTTACGCCGTCAACGCCCACGCAAGTGCTCGCGGCTTGGGGTGGTGGATTTTGGAACCTATTACAATTTGCCATGCAAATGCTGCTAGTACTGCTAACGGGCTACATGCTAGCGAGTACCCCGGTGATGCGCAGTATACTCAACAAATTGGCAACTCTCGCCAACAGCCCTGCTAAAGCGATCATACTCGTTACACTCGTGTCTTTATTGGCTAGCTGGCTAAATTGGGGCTTTGGTTTAGTGATTGGCGCTTTGTTCGCCAAAGCAATTGCGAAACATACCCGCGTTGATTACCGTTTGTTAGTGGCCAGTGCCTATTCAGGTTTTATTGTTTGGCATGGCGGCTTAGCCGGTTCAGTGCCGCTGACAATCGCAACCGATGGCCATTTTGCAGAGCAAAGCATTGGGGTAATAGGTACCGAAAACACAATTTTTTCTGCATTTAATATCGCTATTGTTGTGGGCTTGTTTATTATCATGCCGCTGGTAAATCGCTATATGTTGCCGAGCGAAAAAGACAGCGTTTATGTTGACTCCGCAAAGCTTGAAGATGAATCAAAGCAAGCAGATACACCTACCCGCCCTGCCGAAGTAATTGAACATAGTCGTTTGCTTGGTATGGGGATAGGTGCCTTTGGTCTTGCCTATTTATTTTATTACTTTGTGCTAAACGGAGGCGGCTTAAACTTAAATAGCGTGATCGCTATTTTCTTATTTAGCGCAATTTTACTGCATCAAACACCGCATAATTTACTTAGCAGCTTACAGCAAGCAATCCCTAGTGGCGCTGGTATTGTGATTCAATTTCCCTTTTATGCGGGGATCATGGCCATTATGGTAAAAACGGGACTTGCTCAACAAATATCGGAAGGATTTATTGCCATTGCAACAGCCGAAACGCTGCCATTTTGGAGCTTTTTAAGCGCAGGATTTGTGAATATATTTGTGCCGTCAGGCGGCGGCCAATGGGCAGTGCAAGCGCCGATTGTCATTCCTGCAGCACAAACACTTGGCGCGGATATGCCACGGGTGGCTATGGCTGTCGCATGGGGCGATGCTTGGACTAACCTTATTCAGCCGTTCTGGGCACTCCCCGTACTTGCTATTGCCGGCTTAAAAGCAAAAGACATCATGGGCTTTTGCCTTGTGCAGCTGATCATCACCGGCGTGTTTATATCGTTAATGCTAAGCTTTTATCCTTAAAAGCTTTATAAACATCACCTATTAGAGAGGGGCAAAAGCTCATAGCGAGAGTCCCTCTTCAAAACGGTTTGTTTACCAAAGGTAACCAAAACTCAAATTCGGTCTGCAATCACCGCCGAATCAGTGCTTCATTCTACCAAAACAACAGTCTATCACTTAAAGTTAGAATCTCTGCTCTCGCTTCTTTTATCTCTTTTTAAAACAAAACAAACGATCTTATAAACAACGAAGTACACTAAAATGAACGCAGATATATCGATAAAATAATCTACCAAGCTACTACTTTTTGAAATAGAAAAATCAAAAGTAAAAAAAGCAACTCTGGTTATGATGTAAGTGATAAAGAAAATTAATAAAAATTGTTTCATAAACAGAACTTTCAATAGCTAATAGTAGAGCAAACTTATCTAGTCATTTCAGCATAAAAATAAGCGCGTAATAAAAGCTACTCACTTAAGCATGTAATAGTTACTAACCAGGTTACTATTCTTTAAATGATATTTAGATAAGGAGAACATTACTCCTTATCTAAAAAATAACTCAATCATCAGTTTCTGTTGGTACAGGCAAGTGTGGCATGCCAAACCCAGGCCTATCTTTCCTTTCAAAGTCTCCTTCATTAACTGTTGTATTCGATAGCACTCCACCAATAACCAGTTCAATTTCAATTGTGGTTAATTCACGCATAATATACTCTCCATGTATTCGCATTTTTTTGCCGGATTGTTAATAGGTTAGGCCGTTTTCCGACAAAATTTAACGTGCCTAGCCTTTGCTTTAGTAGCTTGTAAAATACAAGCTACTAAAATCACATTCGATTACGCAGTTTCATTTTGAGCTACTGTACTTGTTAAAGCTCCACCTTGTAACTCAAACACTTTATCAGCCATATTGATAGTCTCTTGCCTGTGAGCAATCATTATTCGCGTCATCTCTAGGTGCTTAATTTGCTCACTGATTTTTGCTTCGTTCTCTTGATCTAAATGACTCGTTGCTTCATCCAAAAATAGGACGCAGGGAGATTGGTACAGCGCTCTGGCAAGTAATAACCGTTGAAGTTGTCCGCCGGATAAATTAGAACCCATATCGCCCACTAATGAATTATAACCCATAGTCATTTTAGTAATATCACTATGAATTGCTGCATGGCGAGCGCACTGTTCTATTTTTAAGTAATTAGGTTGTGGATCAAAGAAACTAATATTATCGGCGATTGAGCCAGCTAATAGCGTGTCATCTTGCATTACTGCGGCTATTTGTTTGCGGTAATTTTTAAGGCCAAGTTGGGTAATATCCACGCCATCAAGTAACACTTTGCCTGATGTGGGTTGTAATAAACCCAACATAATTTTCATTAACGTCGTTTTACCCGCGCCAGATGGGCCAGTAATAGCAATAGACTCGCCTGAATTTAGCGTTAAATTTATATCTTTTAAAATAGGTGCTTGGTCATCTCTATAACTAAAACTGATATTTTTAAGGCTAAGCTGACCTTTCACTTTATTGTCGTTACTCCCTCTGTAGGCCAAGTCGCCATCGCGATTCGCTTCTTGCTTAGTAAGCGCAATATCAGCGATACGGTCAAGGTGTAAGCTCATCATTTTAAATTGAATAATTTGCTCGATGAAATTTGCAAAGCGACTTGTTAGCTGATTTTTATAGGCTATAAATGCCAACACCATACCGACAGATAAGCTATTACTCATAACCAAAAGTGCAGCAAGGTAAATAACCACTACATTCTCAAGACCAAACAGTAGTTTATTAAAAGACTCAAAACTAATATTTAATCGCCCTAAACGTATTTCACTATTTATTACTTCAGCATAACGGTTTTGCCAAATACCTTGGCGCTGCGCTTCATTACCAAACAATTTAATTGTTTGCATACCACGAATGTTTTCTAAAAAGTTTGATTGCTCTTTAGCGGAGTTTTGAATCATTTCTTCTGTGGCTTGATGCAGTGGTCGATACAACACTAAGCGTACAAGCGTATAAAGGGTAATTGCGCCTACAACAACAGCTGTCAACTTAAGTGAATAAATCAACATCATAATCAATACGGTGATAGCCATAACGCCATCAACAAATGTTTCTACAAACCCTGTGGTTATACGCTCACGTATTTGTGCTAGTGAGCCAAAACGGGAAACAATATCGCCAATGTGGCGGGATTCAAAGTAGTTCATTGGAAGACGCAGTAAATGACGTAATAGATTAACCCCCATTTGCATGTTTAGCAGACTCGAAAGCCTTAAAATCAACCAACTCCGCACTGCATTAGTAATAACTGAAATGATCGCAATGAATGCAAAGCCTAGCGCAAGCACTGTGAGCAAAGACTCATCAAAGCTCACCAGCACTTCATCCACGACCCACTGCATATAATAGGGTGTCATCAGTGCAAATAGCTGTAAAACTAACGACAGCGCAACTAATTTAATTAAGCCAGTTTTTAGACCAGTAACAGCACTCCAAAGCTGACTAAACCTCATTCGTGCCTGTTCTTGTTTAGCTTCAAACTTACTGGTTGGCGTGAGCTCCAAACAAATACCGGTAAAGTGCTTACTAAACTCATCACTATTTAAATTGCGTTTACCTACAGCAGGGTCGTTTATGGCAAGCTTAGCCTTTGCACCTTTACCTGAAACTTTGGTCAATACCACAAAGTGATTCATATCCCAATGTAAAATACACGGCGTTTGTAATTTATGCGCCTCTTCAAGCGGGCACTGTAACGCACGACTCGCTAATCCTAAGCTATCCCCCAGCTCAATTAGCTGCTGTAAATTCATCCCCTTTAGGTTAGCCGAAAAGCGCTTTCGCATTGCAGGCATATCAAGCTTGTGACCGTGAGAGCATGCCACCATGGCCATAGAGGCGAGACCACATTCAGCTATTTCGGATTGGATAATTACAGGTACTCTTTTTGAGAGAGAAAATGTTATAAATCCATTTACAGAGTTCATAGTAACCTCAGTCAAAATACTGTTTATTAATCAAGCTCATTTTTTGAGAAGATAACCTCTGAGTCTAACCCCTGCACAACTCGCATTACTATCCCAGACACACCTAAAGTACAAATAACAATCCAAAAATCAATTAATTCCAAACTTCCATTAAGATTTATTCTTAACATAATAAAATTCCCTCCCATGAAAAAAACTAATGAGATAAAAACATATAATGCCCATTTTTTATTTTTGTATATCCCCGTTAGAATAGCTAAAGAAAAACCGAGAACTACAGTAAAGAAAGCTAATTCACCGTAAGAAATTACAGCATCACGAAGCAATAAATTAACGTCTCTTATAATTACATATGTAGACCCCAAAACTATTAGAAAACACATTGCAAATATTGATACTATTGCAGACAATTTCATTTTCAAAAAAAGAAGGGAATTACTTCCCTTCTATCCCTTTCGTTTTATTTCTCAGAAGCATTATGGTAAATGGCTGCTATACCGCCCACTATTGCACCAAAGCCAGCCCCAATTCCAAGAGCAGTAGCTAAACCACCAGCAGTGATAGACGAGCTAGCATATAAGCCAGCAATGATCACTGGTAAGGGACCACCATTTACTTCTTGTATTTCATTATTGGTTAATTCTCTCATTTTATTTTCCTTACTTTCTAAGCGCATTATAGGTTCCTATACCACTTATAATTGCAGCAAAACACGCTACCTCCCCGTATACCGCTATAGCAACAAATAGAGGTAATGGTCCCCCACTAACTTCTTTAATTTCATTTACATTTAATTCGCGCATATCTATGCTCCAAATTTGTATAGCTGATTATTTATATCTATACTCAGCAAATGTTGATTATTTATTTTGCAATATAAAAATATAGGCAAAATAGGTTGTTAATAGGCTAGCTTTAGCTGCTCGCTAAAGTTAACTAAAGCTGGCCGCTTTTTTAGTAATTTGCATTTAGCAAACCACCAAAACTTTCAAATTTAATTGACTTAACTCACACGCCCTTTGAGGCTGTACAGTGGCTCTAGTAACCACTCAATTAATGTGCGCTGTTCTAACATTATGTCTGCCTCAAACAACATGCCGCTTTTTAACTCAAAGGCCTTTCCATACGCAGACATTTGCTGCTGATTTAAGGTAGCCCTAAGTCGATATACTGGCTCTTGCAATGTAATAGGTAACCGCACTTCGTTTGGTGTAATAAGTGCCTTATCAATGCGGCTAATTGTGCTATTGATAAAACCAAAGCGTTGATATGGAAAGGCATCAAAACGTAACCGAGTTTCGTTGCCTATTTCTATAAACCCTGCGGAGCGCGTTGGTAATAGTAATTCAGCAACTAACTCAGAACCCTCAGGTATAATATGCAGTAAAAGCTTTGCTTGGCTTAACACCTCTCCTTCGACTACTTGGATGCCTGTAACAACACCATTATTGCTAGCCGTAATTGTGTAGCTATAGTTGCTTTTTAACTGCGATAGTTGGTTTTGTGTATCTGAAATTTCTCGTTTTAAGTTACTGATGCGAAGTGCATATTGTTGTGGAACGTTAGCAAGATTAAAGCGTAATTGACTCAGTTGATTATTTTGCTGCATCAGTATTCGAGCTAAGTTTTGCTTTTCTTGCTTAACATCGAGTAAAGCTTGTTGTTGCTGCTCACGTTCTATATTCGATAAATAGCCACTCTTATTAAGCTGGTTGAAATTAGCTTGTTGACTTTGCAATAGGTCAAGCTTTTCATCTGCGAGTGTTAATTGACTTTGTAGTGCAAGCTTTTCTTCATTTAAAAGCGTTTGCTGTGCTTCAAGGTTTAGTATTTCTTGTTTTTGCAACACTTTCGTTTGCATAACCTCATGATTCAAAAGTTTAATTTGCTCTGTTAATTGTTCAACTAACTGTGAACTGAGATCTAAACCTTGACTATCATTTTGCTGAACAACAATTGAAGCAAGTGCTTGTCCTTTAATGACAGAGTCACCTTCTTTTACATGAAGTTTTTCAATTGTTCCGCCTTGATTAGCAAAACTTTGAATGACGCCTTTACTAGGCATGAGAAAACCACGTACGGTTTCTTTGCGGGAATATTCTGCTGTAAAAAGAAATACTATAACCGCAGCAGCAACTGAGCTTAGGGTTGCAACAGTTAATTTAATCGATAATGGTTGCGCTAAAGTGATTACGCCAGTTAAACGTTCACTTTGTTGTGCAATCGCTTCCTTTCTAAACAAGCTCATAACAAAATCCTTTTGCTATATCTCTTGAATTTAAAATTAGCGGGACATTCTAATTTTTGTAAATCAGAATTTTCCTAAAAATAAAACAAAGCACAAATTAAAGGTTTAATTACTAAAATAAAGTGGAAAATTAATTAAAATACATTAATTAAATTTAAGCACCAAGCTGAATATAACTTAGTGCTTAAATATTAATTAACTTGCTAAAATCTTCATTGGCAAGCTGAGGATTGGGCTTTCTGAGTCAGCAAAATGCATCATCACCGCAACGTGAGCTGCAACAACCAGTGCGTACATTACCGCTGAAAAACCTTGTCCATAAGTATCGAGAGGGATGAGGTGTGAGTAGTGACGTCCGCGCCACTCAAAGATAATCTCAAGTGCTCCTACAAATAAGAAAAACACCAGTAGCATCAAGCCGAAGGTATAGCTTAACCACAAGCCAAATAACACGCCTAATAAACACACACTAAGGCCTATCCATGAACGCATCGAAAAACTAATGCTTTTAAGTACATGGCCGCCATCTAAGGGCAGAATAGGTAACAAGTTAAATAGGTTTAACAGTGCACTAAGTACTGCCACACCGGCGAATATTTCCATTTCTGTGGCGTAGTAAAGCACCACTCCCAGCACTGAGGTAATTAAGCCAAAAGCGGGCCCCATGAGTGAGATCACCACGTCTTGCCACCGGGTGGTAATTTTATCATCAGAAACAGCCAAACCACCGACAAAGGGAATAAGGTAAATACCTTTAGTTTTAATGCCAAAATATTTCATAGCGCGCACATGACCATATTCATGCACCACCAAGCAAGCAATTAGCATCAAGGCAAATTCAATGGAAAATAACCACGCATAGCCTGCCACCGAAGCACCCGCTAAAGCCGCTTTGACGACTTTTGCACTTTTGAATAATTTAAAGCCCAGTGCCAGCAAACCAATAATGCCGCGTTTTGGTTCAGCTTCTTGTAACTCAGGTAAAGCAAGTTGGCTCACCCGCTGCTGGTTAACAAAGATTGCTAAGCTTTTTTCCTGCACTTTACTAGTATCAAGGCCAATACGCTGCCCCCGAAAATCAAACTCATAAAGATCTGACTCTGGATTATCGAAGGCAATTGCTTGTTGTTGATGAAAAAGCTGAATTAACTGTGAGCCGTTTAAATGCAAAATAAAGGTTTCGTCTGCGAGGCTCAGCTGAAGTCTGACCATAGTTCTTATAAATACGAATAAAAAGTGCGGCTATTATACTGAGGCCTTACAAAATTACGAATTTCCTTTAGGTACAAGGAGGTATACTTTTCGCACCACAAAACAAGCAAAAAACATGACGAAACATCGTTTATCTACTACTTTTAACTATAGCGTTCTTGTTCATGGAGTGAATATGGTGAAGTCAAATAGACACATTCTCGTAGTGGATGACTCAAAAGCCATCCTGATTGTTATGCATGCCATTTTGAATGAGCTTGAGGTTCCGCACATCACAACCTGCCTAAGTGCAGAAGAAGCTTTAGAAAAAATTAAAAAAGCACCTCGATTCTTTGATGCTATTTTTACCGACCTCAATATGCCAGATATGGATGGTATGGAGCTTATTCGTCACTTAGGCGCTATGAAATACCAAGGTGCAATTGCCATTATTTCTGAGATGGATCCTAAAGTTATAGACCTTGCAGCAGACCTTGCTCGTAAACATAACGCTCACTTAATTGGTAACGTCACTAAACCAGTGCAACTCAATCAAGTGTATTTACTACTGCAAAAGCTTGAGCACTTTGCTATTCATGTTGAGCGTACAAAAACCCCTATTTCTGAGTCACTGCTACTACATGCCATCAGTCATAATGAAATTATTCCGTTTTATCAACCTAAGATAAATCGCCACGATAATCGGGTTGAAAGTATTGAGGTGCTTGCCCGTATCAACACAAGCCAAGCAGATGAAATTATCTTACCGGAGCGCTTCATTTGTATCGCTGAAGACCTAGATTTAATAAACCTTATTACTTTTCAATTGTTTGAAAAAGCCACTAACGATTTTGCAGAAATCAAAGAGCAGTTTGATCCTAACTTAAAACTGGCGTTTAACTTATCTCCTTCGCAGCTCGAGGACTTAAGCTGCCCAGATAAACTGGCTTTAATACTGCACCTTAACAACCTAACACCCAGTGAAGTTATTTTAGAAATTACCGAACAGTATGCTCTACGCAGCACTGCACAACTCGAAACACTCAACCGTTTACGAATGCGCGGTTTTGGTATTTCACTTGATGATTTTGGTACAGGATTTACCAATGTTCAGCAGCTAAAAACACTACCGTTTACCGAAATTAAGATCGATCGCACCTTGATTAGCAATATTGAAACCGATCAGTTTTCCCAAGTGATTGTTAGCAGCTTGGTGAATATAGCGATACAAGAAGATCTTGCTATTGTGGCCGAAGGCATTGAACGCGTGGAAGAGCTTGAATACCTCGACCGCTACAAAGAGTTTATTTTAATGCAGGGCTTTTTGCTGTGCCGCCCGAAAGCCAAAGAAGACTTTTTAAATTGGTCACTTTCATGGCGGCAAATGGTAAAAACTGCAGCAGGACATCGCCGCTAAGGTTTACGCTTATCGTCACTAACGATGGTATTACTCGATGCTAAACGTTGTCGCCAACGCTGTTTGGCGACTTTTTGCATATTGGCTGATTGATCATGTTCATCAACAATTTCGAGCCCCATTAATGCTTCAATTAAATCTTCAAGAGTGACAATACCTTGTACATCACCATATTCATCCACGACTAAACAAATATGCGTGCGCTCAGATAGTAAGGTTTCGAGCAAGGTCGGCACATGCAAGGTTTCTGGTACGGTGTAAATAGGCTTAACAAGCTTGCTAATTTTATAGTCTTCACCCAGACGGTGATAAGCCAGCATAATGTCATTTTTATGCACAAAACCAATAATATCATCACCATTTTTGTCATAAACCAATACTCTAGAGAACGAAGAAGAACCATGCTCCGCCAAGTATTGGTTTACGGTTAAATCTTTATGTACTTTAAAAAGCACCGTACGTGGTGTCATTAAGGTATCGAGTTTGGCATGACGAAAATGCAGCAAGCTGCGTATGATTTCAGATTCATCTTGCCCAAGCGCTCCAGACTCAGTACCAATATCAGCCATGGCTTCAATTTCTTGGCGAATATAGTAGGCTTCATCATAATTACGCCCTAAAAAGCGCGTTAGAATATCAGCAAACCATACGAAAGGTTTTAGAATAAACACCAACCAAATTAGGCTCACACTAACAATGGGTGTTAATCCTCGCCAATAATTAGCCCCTAATGTTTTAGGGATAATTTCAGAGAGCACTAGTACCAATAGCGTCATAATTGCAGAAGCAACACCAACCGCAGCATCAGAGAACACCACTGCAGCTTGTGCGCCAACGCCAGCGGCACCTGCTGTGTGCGCTATGGTATTTAACGTGAGTATTGCAGCTAAAGGTTGGTCTATATTGTCTTTAAGCTTACCAACACGTTTTGCTAACTGCGGTTGCTGCTTTCTGAGCATGGCAACATAACTGGGCGTAATACTTAACAGTACCGCCTCCATCACTGAGCACAAAAACGAAACCGCAATGGCAACAAACATATAAACAAGTAACAATGTCACTGTAAGCCCTCTTAAAAAGTTAACCTGCTCACCATAGCAATTGAAAACCACAAGCTCAAACCCGACTGCAATCTAACGCAGAGCACTTTTTGGGTAATTTGCAGCGTGCTATATTGGTTTAAATTACCTTCAACAGGCGAAACTATGACACTTTCAACTACTTGGCTAAGCCAATCAGCCAAGCTAAAAACAACATTCAGTGCATTAGCGTTATGTGCGTTAAGTAATACAGCGATGGCCGATGTCATTGATAAATCAGCGGTGCAATTTATTGGCCCTCTTGGCGAAGATATGCAACTTAAGCCATATCAAACGGATCATCGCGATGCCATTATTGCTAACCTATTACCTAGCTTGCAAAAAAGCACCGATAGCATACGCGTTTTTGGTAATGAGCTTGACTGGCAATCATTCGACAAAGTGAGCGCGCTAACACTTGGTGGTTTGCAAGCACTCAAATTTACCGCCTCGACAGAGCGTTTTAGCCAAGGCTCATTAACACTTAAAGGCATTGAAAACGCGCAGCTATTTATTGATGGTGAAAAGCAAACAGAAAAAAATAAAAGCTATGAGCTAGCTTTAAGCCAAGGCGATCATCAGTTTGTTATCATCACTGAGCAAGTAGCCAACTGGAATGAGGTTGAGCTTGATTTTACGGCTAAGTCAGAACTAGATGCTGTGCAATTTAGTGCTAAACAACAACACGGTTTGTCTGCTAAGCAATTATTTGATGCGCCAACAGTCAGTTATATTTCAATGGCACCAAATGGCGATTACTTCATTACTAGCCAACGTCATTACGAAGATGCAAGCGCTAATCAAGCGCAATATGTTACTGAACTTAAAGACGAAAAAAACAATACACTTTATCGCTTTGAGTCAGCCCAACCAAGTAACATTACTTGGAGCCCAGATAGCAAAAGTTTAGTGTATTTATTAAATGGCGAGCTTAAGCGTTTAAACCTAAAAACCATGCAACTTAGCGTCATTGCTAAAAACCTCTCTGGGGCAAATGGCTTTCAGTTTTTTGATAACAACAGCTTAATTTTTAGTTGGTCAAAGTCTCCAACAGATAATGGCAAGCTCACTAAGCATTACCAAGGCCTGCAAGACCGTTGGTCTTATGCTCGTACTACATCGCAAGTCTATTTACTCGATATATCAACAGGTCTAAGCAAAACCTTAAGCCAAGGACCACTTAGCCATTCACTTGAAGATTTTGACGCTAAAAGCGGTCACGTCTTAATGAGCCGCTCAGCACAAGCTATGCAACTCTCACCACAGCCAGCAACAGAACTTGTTGAGCTAAACTTAGCTTCAACGGCTCTTACGGTACTTGGTCAATACAAAACATTTAATCAGGCTAAATATACTGACGACGGAATTTATGTCACTGCCGGACCAGATTTTAATAATGGCTTAGGTCGTAATCTTCCTGAAGGGATGCTTGCTAATAACTATGATGGTCAACTTTATTTACTCAGCCGTGACGGTAAAAAAGCAACCCCTTTAAGTAAAGAGTTTAACCCGGCTATCGGCCAGTTAAACGTTCTTAAAAACGGTGATGCACTGATTAAAGTTACCGAGCAAGATACTGTACAACTTTATCAATTCGACTTAAGCAAAAAGCGTTTTAATAAAGTGAATACGGGCTTTGATGTTGTTGAGCAAGTTAGCTATTCACACGAACGCACCCCGCGCATTTTGGTTACCGGCACCACAGCGTCAACACCTCAGCAGTTAAAGCAACTAAGCTTAGGTAAGAGCCGCGCTAAAACTGTGTGGGACTCTAAGCCAATTGGCTATGAAAATACGCAAGTAGCCTCATTGGAAGTGTTTAACTTTACTAATAAGGATGGCATTGAAATTAAGGGTCGCGTTTATTTACCGCATGATTTAGATAGCAATAAACAATATCCTGCGCTGGTTTATTATTATGGCGGTACATCGCCAGTAACTCGTGGTTTTACCGGTCGCTACCCATTTAACCTATGGGCTGAGCATGGTTATGTTGTTTACGTTGTACAACCTACTGGCGCAACCGGCTTTGGCCAAGAGTTCTCGGCTAAACACGTCAACGCATGGGGCGAATACACCGCCAACGACATCATCGACGGCACAAAAGCCTTTTTAGATAAATATAGCTTTGTAGATAGTAAGCGTGTAGGTAATTTAGGAGCCTCTTACGGTGGCTTTATGACCATGCTACTCGCAACTAAAACAGATATGTTCAGTGCATCGATTGCTCATGCTGGAATTTCAAATATCACCTCGTACTGGGGCCAAGGTTGGTGGGGTTACTTATACTCAGCTGAGGCATCTAAAAATAGCTACCCGTGGAACAATCCTACACTTTATAGCCAGCACAGCCCGGTGTTTCATGCTGACAAAGTAACAACGCCGCTATTACTCCTTCATGGTGATTCGGATACCAACGTACCAGTTGGTGAAAGCCACAATATGTACACGGCATTAAAGTTATTAGGTAAAGATGTTGACCTGATTGAGTACAAAGGTGCAGATCACCAAATTTTTGCTCGAGATAAACGTTTCGACTGGTGGAATACCATGTTGGCTTATTTCGATAAAAACTTAAAAGATCAGCCACAATGGTGGCAATATCTTTATCCTGAAAAGTAGATTAATCACTTGGCTGAGTACTGTGCGAGTGCTCAGCTTTCACCCTTTTCAACTACAGCTAAGCCATTAAATTGTAAGAAATAGTTACAAACCTCGCCAATACACTTCTCAGCCTTTGCCATACAGTGCTAACATAACAACAAATCAAGTGTGAAATTAAAGCGAATGACTATTCAAGTTTTATTGGTTGAAGACGACGAACTACTCGTTAAACGCATTCTTAATCATTTTAAAGAAACTGAGTTTAATATTGAGGTAGATTCAACGGGGGCCGATGCATTAAGCATTGTGCAATCGCGTGCTTCATCAAAAGAAGCTATTTCTCTAGCCGTTATCGACATTGTGTTACCAAAACGCGATGGGCTTTTGCTTGCCAAAGAACTTAATGCACTAACAGATATTGGCGTTATTGTGCTGTCTAGTCGTGACTCGCAAGCTGACCGTATTGCAGGCCTTGCACAAGGTGCCGATGACTATATTTGCAAGCCGGTTGACTTACTTGAACTTGAACTAAGAATGCGCGCCCTTTTTAAGCGCATAAAAGGCTCTCAGCAAGATGATGAGAGTGAAGAGTTTATTGAATATGCCGACTTTAAACTGCACCCAGATAACCGCACATTAGTGACCCCTAATGGTGAAGAGTCTCGTCTCACCGAAGCAGAGCACAAGGTACTTATTTGCCTTATTGCAAATGCAGGTAAAGCGACATCACGTGAAAAAATTTCCGAAGAAATAGGTCAACCTGACTGGAGCCCAAGCGATCGTACCGTTGATGTACTTATTGGCCGCTTACGTAAAAAATTAAGCGATGAAAAAGACCAAAAACGTATCGTTACCGTTCGCGGCAAAGGTTACATGCTCTCTATTTAGCAAGTTATCTAATACTGCGTTAATTGACTAATTAACCGCTCAAAGGCGCGATAATTCAGCGCCTCTTTTAATTCATTTAAGGTAATTGCTGGCTGTGCTTTCAAGTCGCTAATGGTACGCGCAACTTTAATAACACGATGATATGAGCGTGGTGATAAAGCCAGTTTTTCGCTGGCTTTTGCTAAAAACTGCAGCTCAGCAGCTGCCAACTCACAATGAATGCTCATTTCTTTATTATTCAAGCGCGCATTCACTTTGCCTTGCCGGTTAAGTTGAATTGCATAAGCTCTTTCAACTCTGGCTCTTACTTGTTCACTGCTCTCTTCTACTTGCGTGCTCTGTAATTGGCTACTGGTGAGTCGCGGCAGCTCAATTTGTAGATCAATCCTATCGATAAATGGTCCAGATACTCGAGATAAATACCGCAATACTTGATCAGGCGTTGCACGCTTATCTGTATGGCTTCCTGTGGGGCTAGGGTTTAATGCGGCGATCAGCTGGAATTGCGATGGAAATTCCATTTGTCGCGCCGCTCGCGATATAGTCACCACGCCCGTTTCCATTGGTTCACGCAGTGAATCGAGCACTTTTCTCTCAAATTCAGGCAGCTCGTCTAAAAACAGTACACCATTATGAGCAAGAGAAATTTCTCCCGGCTTAGGGTTCGAAGAGCCACCAACAAGGGCCACAGCAGAGCAAGTATGATGTGGATTTCTGAAGGGGCGTTCACGCCAATTAGATAAATCAACCGACTGACCAATTATCGAATATAACGCGGCAGTGCTAATTGCTTCATCATCCGACATGGTTGGCATAATCGTAGGCATACGTTGGGCAAGCATTGACTTGCCAGTACCTGGAGGGCCAAGAAACAGTAAATTATGGCCACCAGCGGCTGCTATTTCGAGTACCCTTTTGGCGCCAGGTTGGCCTTTCACATCACTTAAATCGAGTAGCGAGTCACGCTGCGACTGCTGCTCAGGATAGCTAATATTAAGTGGCAGGGGTTGCTGATTTAATAAGTCATTCCAAACATCTTGTAAGGAGTAAACGGCTTTTCGAGCGACGCCCGAAACAAGGCTTGCGAGATTGTCGTTTTCAGCGGGTAAAAAACAACAGCGACCCTGCTCTTTCGCACCTAACACCGAAGGCAAAATAGCGTTAACCCCTCTTACCTCACCATTTAAAGCCAACTCTCCGTAAAACTCATAACGATGAATATCAGGGCAGTTTATTTGCCCAGAGGCGACTAAAATACCCACAGCAATAGCCAAGTCAAAACGGCCGCCTTCTTTAGGTAAATCAGCAGGTGCAAGGTTGACGGTTATTCGTTGATCTGGAAAACCAAACTGAGAGTTTTCGAGTGCGCTACGCACTCTATCTTTCGACTCTTTGACTGACGCTTCAGGTAAGCCAACGATATGAAAAGCGGGCAAGCCATTTCCTAAGTGTACTTCTACAATCACTTCAGGAGCTTGCACACCCACTTGTGCGCGTGAAAATATTCTAGCTAAAGACACGATCCATGATGTCCCTATCATTCATCCTTAAATTAAGTTTAGTCGGGATATTTAAAAACGTGTAATGTCAGTTGCCATTTCATTGCAGCTAAACGCAGTGATAAGGTCATTAACATGGCTAATATCATAGCTACTTCGGTCACTAAACCCAGCGAAATACTTAATGTATAAACAATGCCACCAGCGATACAAGCAATTGCATAAAGCTCGCCCTTTAATAGCATCGGCATATTTCCAGCCAGCACATCACGGATAACACCGCCAAAACAGGCTGTTATTACACCCATGATAATCGCCGTGGTGTCTGGCATACCTGCGAGCATGGCTTTTTGTGTGCCCATCACCGCAAAAAATGCCAAACCGAAAGCATCAGCAACTTGCAGCGCATTAAGTGAAATAGAACGCTGCTTATTGATTAATCGAGTGGTGACAAATACAGACAATAAAATAGCCCAGAAATAGCTTTGATCATGTAGCCAAAATACAGGAACATCTAAAATAACGTCGCGCACAGTCCCACCGCCAATAGCAGTGACAGTGGCCAACACAACAACCCCAAAGCCATCCATTTTTTTGTTGTACGCCAGTAGCGTTCCAGAAACTGCAAACACGGCTACGCCGAATAAATCAAACCAATGGTAAAGTTCAGTCATGTTTGTAACTAAAAAGTAATGTTAGTGCCGTTGTAACATAAACTTTTCAATCTTTTAAGCGAAGTTTCGATTACTCGCCTTTTTCGACCAGCTCAATAAACTTTAAACTTTGCATCATAACGTTATCTGCAAGCGTAGAGTCTGAAAAGTAAGATTCCTTCTCAGTTGCTTTACTAGGAGCTGCCAACAAGATGTTATAATCATCCTCTAACTCGACCCATAAGCTTCGTTCTTGAGCATTTAATTGCGCATGTTTTTTACGAACATTGTCGGCTTCATAAAATGCCTCTTGTGCTTTTAAGAATGCATCTTGTGATTCTTCGCTCATATCTTCACTTGAAAACAAGCTATTACTTAAATCACTAATGTCTTCTTGCATTGCATCCATCGTTTGGCACCCACTAAGGGTAAGAAGTAATACTGAGAAATATAACGCTTTCATAAACTAACTCCTCAAAAAAGCCCAGTAGCATTGCTGCTACTGGGCTCAGAAAATTACTGCTTAATTAAACTGCCCGATACAAAAGTGTGTAACTCGGGATCATCATTATCATCGTAGGTTTCAGGTACTTCGAAACCTAGCGTTGCTACACTAAAACCACCTTCAATGGTTATTACGGGTGTCATAGTCACACCATAGCCATAATTTTGCGTAGCTGTTGGTTCGCTATACATCATCAACGACCCAAGATCTAATGCCCACTCTGCTGAGCGTACTTCACCATCTAACTCAAATGTTGCAGTACCATCATTACTTATAACGACATTAGAGGTTTCTAAACCACTGCCATCATCAGCCATAAAGGTAAATACATGTGAGCCAATAAGATCTGCTTCAGTGAAAGCTGCTTGATCAATAACTCGTGTAACGCGTTCGAAGAGGCCAAAATCATCGCCGTCTTTGAACTGTATAAAGTTACCTTGTGGCTTCACAATAAAGTAAGGGTCAGCAAATTCAATTGGGTCACCATAGGTTTTTACATAGAAATCAACCACTACCTTTTGAGTTTCTGCATCATAGGTGTAGTAACCACCTGATATACCTAACTCATCAAACTCAGTATCATGAGCAAGCTCTAAGAAAGTGCCATCCTCTTTAAATACAGCAATGAAGAAATCTCCATCGTAAGAGCCATATGTATAACCCCCTATTAGCGGGTTTGATTCACTGTAGATTCTACTTAGCGTAATAGTACCCTCACCTTCGATATCGAATGTCAGCGTATCTCCATCAACACTGGCAACAATACTGCCAGCATCATCTATACCGAAACTACCATTGGTATCTTCCGTAATAGTGACATCAAAAGCGCCTGTTGTTTCATCCCAAGTAAAGTCACCAATTTCAAAACCAGGGAATGCGGTGTCATCATCAGGGTCGTCCATTGCTTGAATTTGTAACCATTTTCCATCACGAATAATTACCGCGACATCAGGCTCATCAGCAAGCTGCCAAGCCCCATCTAATGGATGATCCGTTGCAGGACGCTCTACAACAACTTGCTCTTCAGCCATTGCCTTATCAAAGTACCACGCTTGTTTAGCATCTTCAGTACAACTACCTGCTTGCTCATACACGCAAATAGTTAAGAAGTTTCGATCAAAGTCACTCACTTCAGCCTTCATGCTATCAAATAGTAATTTCCCTGACGCTAAACTGTAGTCGTATTGATTGACCACTCCAAGGTAAGTGAAGGTGATTTGATGGCTATACTCTGCCGTCATCTCATCATAAATAGTCGCTATTTTAATGGTTTCTACACCTAGCTCTCTTGGTGAATAAAGTTCAATGTAGTTAGTTGTAATTGGGTAGCCATTATTATCAAAACTTGCGTTCTCTTCTAACCAATAGGGTGCGAATTTAGTTACCCCATACTCATCTGACACAGAGAAGTTACGCAGATGAGATGAATAATCTTCGACACGCTCCGAACCATCATAGTTAAAAAAGCGATATTTACGATACGTAAAGTTTTGACCATTGTTAGTGGCTAATAATCGCTGCGAGAACTCACTGTATACTTGGCAAACTTCCCCTTCAGGACAAATTGGCTGAACACCATTGCTCGTAAAATAGTTATATCTTAAGAACACTCCCTCACTGCTTACTTGCCAAGAACGAAAGTTTTGATTCAGGTTAAAGTTCATTAAACCATCATCATACACATCATAGTGGAGGTCTGTTTGAGGTGAGTTATAGCCTTGGTAAACAGTCCATTTACCCAATAGGTCTGACTTAGTAAATGAAAGCTGATTATCTCTCACCATTAAACCTGTGACTGTACGTGAGCTATCGTCCGCTTTAGCTTCGAGTGATGCCGCAAATTGATAACCCACTTGTACATTTTTAACGAGCCAAATAGCGATGTCATAACTAATAGTTTCTGCACTATTGCTTATAAGCAGTCGATTCCCATCAACTTGCCAAGTCACACTAACAGGCGCGTTATCGTTATCAATGAGCGTTCCTGTTCCACCAGAAAGTAACTCAACACTTACTGCACTACTATATCCACCAAACTCGCTTAGGTTATCAATAACCCAATTACCAATAAGTTCATCAGCTGTCACAGCAAGTGTTTGCTGTTGTTCAATAAGGGTGGCGTTATAGTTCGATTCTGTAGTTCTATATACAACATCTGAACTGGTTATGCGTGTTTCGCTTTTACGGAAAAACTCAACCGTTCTGTTTGCATCGTTTTCAAGAAGAATAGTTAGGTCTAACTCAACTAAGTACTCACAAACATCTAGCTGTTCATCGTTTCCATCAGTAACCACAAAGCAACTCATTAATGCTGGCTCAGCCAAAGTAATTGTGATGTCTTGCTCTTGTTGCGACCAACTAAAGTCAGTATCAACATCCAGTAAACTGACATACCCGGTACCATCATTATTAAACTCAAACTGCCCAACTGAAGTTCGATAATATTGTGGCTGCATTAATAAATAATTGCCGGTCAGATTATTGATTGTTTGATCAACTAATTCATCATCATCTTTAATCTCTTCTTTTGTAGAGTCAATTAATCCTGGGTCTTGGCTTTCAACTGTATTTATAAAGTCATCAATTTGTTCAGCGCTAGATATTAAATCAAGGGTCGAATCGACACCCTCAGGTAGTTCGTAGTCATCATTATCTACAATGATCTTGATTAACGCTGCAAGTAGCAGTTTTTCGTCAGCATCAACAGCGAGTAAAGCTTCATCTAATGCTTGTTCAGAATCGATGTTTGTACCGTCGCGGCTTAAAAGTGCAAACTCTGCAGTACTGACATTAGTAATGTTTACGCCAAAGTTTTCATCTTTGCTTAATGTGCCATCGGCTCCTGCTTGTGAAACAAGCGTTGCGATAGACTTCAGTTGGGATACAAATTCAACGCCCGGATCAATGGAGTTATTACCCAACGCCACCAGCTTAACCAGTTCATCAGCATCTGAGTCATCAACCTCAATGTTTACGCTATAGCGGCCTTGTGCATCAGCGGTAATCTCAAATTGTTCATCACCAATCTGCACCACAATACTTGAGTTGATAATCGGCTCATCGGTTACAATACCGGTGATCGTTACGCTGAGCACTTTACGTTTAAGCTCAATCGTTACTGTTGCTGTGGCGGTTGCACCATCATCATCGGTGACTGTCAGTGAAACAACGACATCTGCATCATCTTCAATCTCAGGCGCGGTGATCGTAAGTGTACTTGTATCACTGCCGGTAAGTGTTAGATCTGGACCTGATGTTTGCTGCCATGCGTAACTTGCAATTGTGCCATCACTGTCTGTTGCCGTCGCTTGTAGGACTAAATCGCCACCTTCTGTTACGCTGCTATCACTACTAATAGATACCGTGGGATTTTTGTTTGTAGCGACGGGAGGGGTATCATCATCGTCATCACCACCTCCACCGCCTCCACCACAAGCGGTTAAAGCGACAAGACTTGTCGCTAGTAATAATTGTTTTAAATACTTTATGGAGTGAAAATTAGGGGGGCTCATCATGCTAATCCTTACATTGAGTACTGTATTTCCCTAAAAAGAGGCAACTGCATACACAGTTGCCATAACTCAAGGGAAGCAAAACCTATTTTGAACATGAAATAAAGGCGGGATCTCAGTGTCGTCCTTAACCATAATCTGAATTCAGTCATGTTTGCCCGTCAAATATGAACACCCGAGATCCCATCAAAGCGATTCATTTTTCGTTAAGGTTCAAGGGTAGATTAGTTACAAGAAATAAGTATGCTGAATGCCGACAAAAATGTACTCAAATACGACATTTCCTATATAAACAACATGTTATATGTAATGACATTGGTACTCTTTCGCTGTCATGCCATATTTTGCTTTAAAAAATTTAGAAAAATACGAGCGTGACGAAAAGCCCACATCATCTATTACTAAGCTTATTTGTCGCCCCTGTCTTAGTAATTCAGCAGCTTTACTCAGTCGATAATTACGCAAATACTCACTAGGAGTAATGTTTAATAGAACTTTTAACTTACGTTGTAATTGACGCTCACTAAGCGCTAATTCTTTCGCACAATTCACCATAGAGAAACCTTGTTGCTGGTAATGCTCAGCAACATACAACTCAAGCTTTTCAAGCAGCTGTTTGTCACGAGGATCAACCACAACCGGTTGCTTTGTCTCAACATGATCAGGTGCATCCATAGTTTGCTGTTGAGAATATAAATTGACCCAATGTATCCAATTCTCAACTTTTAAAAATAGCTCTTCTCTATCAAATGGTTTGGTGATCACATCTAGCGCATGCTGTTGCAAACTACTTACTCGGGTTTCATAGTCGCCCTTGGCGGTCAAAATAATCACCGGAATATGACAAGTAACGGGCGAATTATGTAATGAATCTAAAACAGTAAAGCCATCGACTTTTGGCATCATTAGATCAGTAATTATTAAATCTGGTACTTGGCTCAGCGCTATTTGCAAACCGATCTGACCATCTTCAGCTAATAATACTTGATAGCGGTGCTGTAACTCTGTTTTTAGGTAATGACGTAGCTCGTCATTATCTTCAATAATTAATACACTTGCTTTGTCATGACTCACTTTTGATTTTAGGCTTGTACTATCAACAGGAACTTGCTCTGCAAATTGTGCTGTTTTAAATGCGAGTTTAAAGTTGGTTCCTTCTCCTAAACGACTTGCCAACACAATATTGCCTTTGTATTTATCGACCAGACGTTTAACGATAGCTAAACCTACGCCACTGCCTTCTACATTTGCATGACTACTTACTCTGTAGAAAGTATCAAACACCTTGTCTTTTTCAGCGTCTGCGATGCCTTTACCTGTGTCTGTTACTTCTATGTAGGCAAGCTCACCTGATGCGCTTATGATTAAGCTGACTTGGCCTTGCTGAGTATATTTAAAAGCATTGCTTAATAGATTAGTAAGAATCGTGATCACCCCTTCTCGGGTGCTTTCAATAAATACAGCCTCTTCAATATCAACCTTAAAGTCGATGGGCTTTTCACCTAACACAGCAAACTGCCCCGCGACCTCTCTGGCTATTGCCGATAATGATACAACTTTAATAATCTCTTCATGGCGCTCATCATAGCGAGTCAAGGTTAGTAGCTTATCGACCAAGTTTTCTAAACGCCGACTATTACGCAATACCAAATTCAGTTGCTCACGCTTTTCAGTATTTCGCTCATCTGCTACGAGCTTTTGCAACGGCGCAATTAACAAACTCAAAGGAGTACGTAATTCATGGGATGCATGTGTGAAAAAACGCACTTTATTTTCGAGTGAGTCACTCAGAGCGTCAGCTTGCTGTTCGATTAGCATTTTTTGCTCTGCGATTTCGTCAGTGCGTTCGCTAACAATTTGCTCCAGATAATATTTTTGTTTGCGTATACGGCGAGTCCAAAGCACTGTGAATAACCACACCATAGCCAAAATCAGCATGGCTGCTAGCAGATAAAACTCACTTGTTTGCCACCAAGGCGCAAGAACCGTTATGTTTAACAGTAATGGGGTGAGCGCATTTGCCCCATTTTCACTACTAGCATTAACTTTCAACTGATATTTACCAGCAGGAAGATTAGTGTAGTCAACAGATAAAAACGACCCTGTAGCTTTTCGCCATTGGTGTTCAAAGCCTGCTAACTGATAGGAGTACTGGTTAGTCTGTGGCTCAGAGTAGTGTAGGTAACTAACCTGAAAATGAACCCGTTTAATTCCCGCAGGAATAGTCACTGAACGGCTTTTTTCTATTTGGTATAAACTGCCTAAACGGCTGACTCCCTGATTTACCACATCCTCATCATCAAACTGCAAACTAGTGAGTGCTAATTGCCCGCCAATAGTATTAACTTCAAGGTCAGCAGGATTAATGACACTAACCCCTTGAGTGCCACCAAACATCAAGCGGCCATCACGGGTTTTTAAATAAGCACCGGCATTAAATTCATTACCTTGTAAGCCATGTCGAGCTTTATAATTTTTTATGCTCATGGTTACAGGGTCTATTTTAGCGAGGCCGTTGTTGGTACTTAGCCAGACCCTATCTTCATTGTCTTTTAGCAACGCATAAACGACTTGATTAGGAAGGCCTTGAGCGACATTAAGCTGATGAACTTGCTGGTTGCTCAAATCAATAATATTTAAGCCGTTCGATGTTGCGAGCCACATTTGCTGATCAATTTTTAAAAACGCTCGCACTGTATTATCAGATAAAGCCAAGTCTCCTTTGCGATAATTAGTGAGGGTATCGGTTGCTGCGTTGTAGTGATAAGCCCCATCACCATCTGTGCCTATCCACAGATCTGCTTGCGAGCTTTTGTATAAACTCGTCACCCGCGCCGTTGGAATTACAAGTTGTGTATTTGCTACAGGCTGTGCAAAACTAATAAATTTGCCGCGCTGCCTATCAAAGCAAAACAGCCCCCCTCCATTAGTGCCGACCCAAACATTATTTTTCTCATCGACTAAAAGGTCATATATACTGTTTTCAGTTAAGCCATGCCCGCCTTCATCTGCCCGAAAGTGACTGATGCTGCCATCGGTATGCAAAACATCAATCCCTTGCTGCCAGCTGCCAATCCATATATCGCCATTACGATCTTCGGCGATGGCTTTAATTGCATTGCTACTGATTGAATACGGTGAACTTTCGGTGGTTATGCGATCTAAACGATTTAATTGCTTATCAAGAATATCGATACCGCCACCCCAGCTGCCATACCAAATACGTTGCTTTGAGTCTTCAAATAACGCCCACGCATCGTTACTTGAAAGTGGCGTTGGCTTTTTTAACTTACTAAATTGCAATGATGCAGGGTCGAGCTTACTGATCCCATGTGCAGTACCAAACCACATAATGTCGCTACTGTCTCGGTAGATACTATATACCCGGTCATGAGCAAGACTATATTTATCAAACGGGTCATGCGCTAAAACGGTGAAGCTTGCATCAATAGGGTCGTAAACATTAATTCCGCCGCCTCGCGTTGCTAGCCAAACTCGGCCTTGGCTATCAAACTCAATATCACGAATTTCATTACTACTAAGCCCAGAATTATCGTCATTAGAAGTTAACCACTGCGTTATTGTTTTGGTGCTTAGCTCAATCTTATACAAACCGCCGCCCTGACTTGCCAACCAAATACTGCCATCAGCGGCCTGTTTGATAGCGAAGATACTGCCATGAATATCTACAGGCTCAGCAAAGCCAGAAAAAACAGTATTAATTTGTTGTTTATTAATAAGATCATAATGAAGTAACCCAGCTCCATGCGTTCCTATCCAAAGTATGTCAGCGATTTTTGATAGCGCATAAATAGGTTTTTTTAACTCTGTTATTAACGTTTCAAGCTGCTCTGTTCGCTTATCGTAACGAAACAGGCTGCCGTCGTAAGTGCCAATATAAACTTGCTGCTGCGCTACTAATAAGCTTGTTATTCGGCGCTCTTTTAAAAGCGGCTTAGAAAATTGATAATTATGTAATGCGAGTTGGTTTACACCACTATTTCGAGTACCTATAAACAACGTTGACTCGTTGTCGATTGCCAATGGGTAAATATAGTTATTCGCTAGGCTATTTTCCTTATCGGATGCTGTGAATACAGTAAACTCATTACCATCAAAACGGTTTAAACCTGCCTGTGTTGAAATCCAGATAAAGCCTTGCTGGTCTTGAACAATATCAAACACAACACTTTGCGATAGACCATCATCAATATCGTAGTTTTGAAATGCACACAAAGCTGAAGGTAAGAACAGAAGAGCTAACAGCGCTATTAAAAAACGGATCATCCCTAAATCTACACATTTATTATTAGTTATTAATCAAGCGTAGTTCAGTTCAGCTAACATTCATAATCATTTCCCAATTTAGGGATGAATAACTAGGAAAGATATCAAGGAGTTGGATTTAGATGTGAGTTAGCGGGGTAAAGGTGCTAGGTGCTAGGTTCTAGGTCAAGCACAATCAGAAGAAAGGTTTGACATGAATTGTGTTGGGTTTCGCTACGCTCAAACCAACCTACACAAAGAATGAACTGGGTGAACACGAGTGAAAACACTGCACTAAACAACACTCTCATTCTACTTAAAACTTATAGCTTAAAGCTTCCAGCTTTTTCAGGCATGAAAAACACGCTTTCGCTTGCCTATTATATAATTTCAGTTGATTGCGGGGGCTGTGAATTTTGAGAGCGAACCGACGACATTCGGGCTCTGAACCGAATTTCAGGCATAAAAAAACACGCTTTCGCGTGCCTACTTATCAAACTCATTTAATTTCAACCTTTAATTTCAGTTGGTTGCGGGAGCTGTGAATTTTGAGGGCGAACCGACGACCTTCGGGCTCTGAACCTGAATTTCAGGCATAAAAAAACACGCTTTCGCATGCCTACTTATCAAACTCATTTAATTTCAATCTTCAATTTCAGTTGGTTGCGGGAGCTGTGAATTTTGAGGGCGAACCGACGACCTTCGGGCTCTGAACCTGAATTTCAGGCATAAAAAAACACGCTTTCGCGTGCCTACTTATCAAACTCATTTAATTTTAATCTTCAATTTCAGTTGGTTGCGGGAGCTGTGAATTTTGAGGGCGAACCGACGACCTTCGGGCTCTGAACCTGAATTTCAGGCATAAAAAAACACGCTTTCGCGTGCCTAGTATTACATATAAATTTTTAATTTCAGTTGGTTGCGGGAGCCGGATTTGAACCGACGACCTTCGGGTTATGAGCCCGACGAGCTACCAGGCTGCTCCATCCCGCGCCTGAAATTATTAAGTTTATTTTACTTCTTGCTTAATTTAAGAAGTCAGCCAATTCAGAGAATTGGTTGCTGGAGCTGTGAAGGTGAAGAGTGAACCGACGACCTTTAAAGTTCCAACAATATACCAATCTTTTAAAAGATTGGTTGCGGGAGCCGGATTTGAACCGACGACCTTCGGGTTATGAGCCCGACGAGCTACCAGGCTGCTCCATCCCGCGCCTGAATATTAAGTTTATTTTACTTCTCACTTAATTTAAGAAGTCAGCCAATTCAAAGAATTGGTTGCGGGAGCCGGATTTGAACCGACGACCTTCGGGTTATGAGCCCGACGAGCTACCAGGCTGCTCCATCCCGCGCCTGTAATCTCTAAGTAACATAAGCATGTTATTGCTGCCCTGTTCCAGAGAGAGCGCTATCATATAGCAATAAGATGAGAAATCAAGAGTTATAGTGACAAATTTAATTCAAGCGAACAAAAAGCACACAAAACACCGTTAGAATGCACGCTGATGAGGACTAATCATTTTTTGCCACTCCCAATCAGGGTGACCCATCACGATAAAATCAGGGTTTTCTGTGCTTTCTCGTTGATTGTAAGTTAACGGGTTGAACTCGGCATCTGTAATACAGCCACCAGCTTCTTCGACAATCACTTGTGACGCACCAGTATCCCACTCACCCGTTGGCCCGATACGTAAAAAGCAGTCCGCTTTACCCTCAGCGATAATACACGCTTTTAATGAACATGAGCCTAATGCCACCGTCGCAAACTGAGTATTTAAATACTGGCTGACCGCTTCAATTTTTTGTCTGCGGCTTACAGCTAAGGTTAAATTATCCGGCGTTGCTACCGAAATTTGCTGATCTTGGCCATTTTCACGTTTAAACGCGCCATTTTGATAACTAGCAAAATAAGTCACTTGTTTCGCTGGCCAATGGATAACACCCAGTACTGGGCGATTATTTTCAACTAAAGCGATATTAACTGCAAAATCACCGCTTTCGAGAATAAACTCCCCGGTACCATCCATAGGATCAAGCAGCCAATAACGGTGCCAATCTTTTCTGTCTGCCAGCGCCGGAATGGGTGTTTCTTCTGACATAATTGGAATATCAGGGGCTATGGCTTTCAAACCAGCCATTAATACATCGTTCGATGCTAAGTCAGCCTTGGTGACCGGAGTATGATCTGACTTTTGCTCAGCACCAATATCATCCTGCTGATAAATGGCCATAATGGCATCGCCTGCTTGCTCAGCTAACCGAATACACGGTTCTAAAAAATCATTCATTGCCCGCTCCCGACTCTAAGTACTTTGTTAATAATAGCAAAGCTGCGACACTTCGTGCTTCAGTAAAGTCTTCTTGTTGCAATAATGATTGCCAATCACTTATTGGCCATTTTACCACGACAAGCGGTTCAGGCTCATCACCGGGTAAGGTTTCAGGGTAGAGGTCTTCAGCATACAAAATATGCATAGTGGCATTAAAGTAACTCGGCGCCATGCTGACTTTTTTAAGTTCAGCAAAATGTTTAGCACCAAAACCAACTTCTTCTTTAAGCTCACGGTCTGCAGCTTGCTGTGGGGTTTCGCCTGGGTCAATTAAGCCCTTTGGAAAACCCAACTGATAATCATTGGTGCCTGCACAATATTCTCGCACTAATAACAGTTCGTTATCGGCCGTTACTGGCACAATCATAACTGCCCCTCTGCCACCGCCACGAATTCTTTCGTATTGCCTTTGCTCATCATTTGAGAACTTCAATTCGAGAGATTCAACAGTAAATAGTCGACTTTTAGCGACAACTTCATTAGACAAAATTTGCGGTGGTGTAGGATGCTTTTTCTGTGTCATTGGCATTAATTTGCTATCATGGCAGTTATGCTCATCATAAATCTTTTAAAGTGAATTGCCTATGTTAAATTGGTCAAAAATCGATACTGTGTTGTTAGATATGGATGGCACCCTACTCGATTTGCATTACGATAATTACTTTTGGCTAACTGTTATTCCCGAGCAATATGCGCGTAAACATAAAATCAGCTTAGACGAAGCAAAAGCTGACATTTTACATCGTTATCAACAAGTTCACGGACAAATTAATTGGTACTGCTTAGATTATTGGCAACAACAACTTGATTTACCAATTATGGCGCTAAAACGTGACATACAACATTTAATCAGAATTCGTGAAGATGTTCCGCCGTTTTTAACTGAGCTTAGAAAAGCAGGCAAGCAATTGATCATGCTTACTAACGCACACCCAGATTGTGCCATGTTAAAGTTTGAACACACTGCTATCGATAATTACTTAGATGGTGTGATCTCAACTCATCAATATGGCGTGAGTAAAGAGCATCAACCATTATGGCAACAAGTACATCAAGAATGGCAGTTTGATAAGGAACGGACTTTATTTGTGGACGACAGCCCTGCCGTGCTAGATGCAGCAAAAGAGTTTGGTATTGGTCATATACTTGCGGTTGCCAACCCTGATAGTCAGCAACCGCATAAGCAGTTCGATGGCTTTTTATCAACCATCGATTTTCGCGAGCTTATACCCGTTGAATGATTACTTCGGGTAACGCTGCTCTAAGCCTTGATATACAAGTTTTGCAAAATCTGCATGCTCTGTATCTAGGCTTTTTACCACTTCAACTAAGTGCTCGTTATCTTCTTGGCCATTCCACACCTTGATATAGCTACCGTCTTTGTAGCCATGATCTTGGCGGAAGAAATTCAAGGTGTTTTTACCAACGTAGCCACGGTATAAATCATCGATATCCATACCGATTTGTGCCATACAACCAGCAAATGCAGCTGCATTAAAACTCTTTTCAGCGACTGCTGAGGCGGCTAATAATTCGAGTGTTTGTTTAAAGTCATCGGCTTTAACTGGTGCACTTAACTCAGCTTCAAGTTGCGCAGCTAAATGCTCATAGCTGGTTTCACCATCAATGCGTAAAGATAAACCAAAATGGAAAATATCAACTAACTCTAAAATAACTTGTTCTGTATCTGGGGTTTGTTTCTTCCACCACTTCCAACCGTAGTGGTCAAGCATTTCAGCACACTCAACCCAAATTGCACGATACCATTCAAAACCTTGGCTAAACCATTGCTCATGAACTTTGGTATTCATCGCATTTTGCATCTCGAGCATAACAACGAGTTTTTGTAAATTAGCAGACATTCTTTATCCCAACTTGCATTTTTTATTTGCCTATATACTACAGTTAAATTTGAGTTTGATGTAGGTAAAGATGAAATAAATCCCGCAACAATCAGGTCATCTTTGCAGTTGATAAAAATAACCGAGGAAGCCCATGTTTAAATCTCTATTCATTAGTGCACTGTTTGTACTATCAAGCCACGTTATCGCTGCAACTGCGACTAATATTGCCGAGTCAGCAGAGCAAGTTAGTCCGTTATTACCTGGCTTAACGGTGCCAAATGTTGAATTGAAAGACCAATACGGTAAAACCGTCTCGCTAGCTGAGCGCTTTAAAGAAAAAACTACCGTGCTGATTGTTTATCGTGGTGGCTGGTGCCCATATTGTTCAAAACAGTTGGCCAGCGTGCAAAAAATTGAGAAAGAATTAGCAAGCTTAGACGCGCAACTAATTGCCGTTTCACCAGATAGCCCTGAAAAACTCGCTGAAACAAAAATTACAGCTCCTAGCTATCAATTGCTTTCTGACGACAGCCTTACTTTGGCGCAAACGTTAGGTTTAGCATTTTATTTAGATGACAAAACAGCAAAGATTTACCGCAATAAGCTTGGGGTTAACTTTGTCTCGTTAGAAGGTGAGCCGAAAGTAGCACTGCCTGTACCCGCAGTATTCGTGTTAGATACAAATGGGTTAGTTCATTTTCAATACGCCAACCCAAATTACAAAGTACGCTTAACAGAAGATTTATTACTAGCTGCTGTTAAATCAGTGAGTGAGCAATAAATTAGCTACCGATAAGCAGAACATGTGTCTGCTTACCGGCCTTGTGTAAATTCTTGCCAAGATTCAATTAAATCAACAAAATCTTCAAAGCCACAGCCACTGCACAGGCCTTCTTCTTCAAGCATTAAATCATCATCTTGGTAGGCAACTAAGTCTTCGTTATCTTGATGTAATGCATGTGCTTCGAACAGCGCTTCATCTTTACTTAAGATCAAATCAATTTCTTGACCTTGTAAGGTTAAAGGCTCATGACTGTTCTTAACAGCAGAGATCAACGCTTGCACCATCGCAATTTTTTCTTTTCCGACTTCTTCGTTTAGCCAACGGCCTATGATGGCGTGTTCAGAGGAAATTTTAATGCGTAAACCGCTAATAGGGTCGCGGATAAATTGATATTCCATGGAGGGTACTCTTAATACGTTATCTGCTAATTATACCGTTTGCAGCTAAACGTGGCGAGTTTAGTCGCCTAAAACAACTCGAGCGCCTAAGTGGCGCTCGTGTTTGTGCTAATTAAATAGCTAGAGTCGCGATTTGAATCGTGCAGCATCAATAATCGCCCATAGGTATACGATTGGCAGTAGAATAAAGCCAACTGCCACATAAATTAGTGCACCACTAATAACCCATGCTAAAAAGAATGCAATAGCCGCCATTAAACGACCTTGTACCAATTGTCCTAAACCAGGAAAAAAGATATTACATATTGCTGCGATTACATTACCGCCAGAACCTTGCTCTGCCATACTAACCTCTGTAGTTTTTAATGATTATACTTTTTATAATCACACTTTATGCCAACTTATTATGACTTACAAATCAAAGTGTTAAAAAGTAGCGTTATTTTAATTTTAGTTCTTTTTGCTAAAAATCGGTCAAATTCACAATTTTTATACTGCAATTTTAATAACTTGCCAAAATAGCTGTTTATAAAAACAGTATTTTATTTAGCCTTGCATAAACACCTGTTATACTCCACCCATTATAGATTGAAAAGGCGTAACGATGGACGTTTCTGAATTACTCGATGGCTTAAATGACAAACAACGGGATGCTGTCGCAGCCCCATTGCAAAATATGCTGGTACTTGCAGGTGCAGGTTCTGGTAAAACTCGAGTACTTGTTCATCGCATCGCATGGCTCATGCAAGTTGAGCAAGCTTCTGCATACAGCATCTTTGCGGTAACCTTCACTAACAAAGCCGCGAAAGAAATGCGTACCCGTGTAGAAGAAACGTTAAAAGCACCGGTTGGTGGTATGTGGATTGGTACTTTCCATGGCTTATCTCATCGTATTTTACGCGCCCATCACCGTGAAGCGAACTTGCCTGAAAGCTTTCAAATCTTAGATTCTGACGATCAACAACGCATGATAAAACGCTTACTTAAAGCGATGAACATCGATGATAAAAAGTGGCCAGCAAAACAATTTGGTTGGTATATCAGCGCGAAAAAAGATGAAGGTCTACGTCCTAAAGACATTCAAGCCTACGATATTAATGAGCAAATGATGCTGAAAGTCTATGCTGCATATCAAGAGGCTTGTGACCGTGCAGGTTTAGTCGACTTTGCAGAAATACTGCTGCGCTGCTACGAAGTACTTAAGAATCACCCAACACTTTTACGTCACTATCAACAGCGTTTTGCCCACATGCTGGTAGACGAGTTCCAGGATACCAACACTATTCAATATGCTTGGTTAAAATTACTCGCAGGTAACACCAACAGTATTATGATCGTAGGTGATGATGACCAAAGTATCTATGGCTGGCGTGGCGCAAAAATTGAGAATATCAAACGCTTCTTAACTGACTTCGAAGCCGAAACCATTCGCCTTGAACAAAATTACCGTTCAACGGCAACAATCTTAAAAGCATCAAATGCGCTGATCAAAAACAATGCTGAACGCATGGGTAAAAGCCTTTGGACAGACGGCAATGATGGTGAGCCTATTTCTGTTTACGCTGCGTTTAATGAATTAGACGAAGCACGCTTTGTCAGCAGCAAACTACGTAGCTGGCTAAATGCAGGTAATGCATTACAAGACGCCGCGATTTTATACCGTAACAACGCGCAATCTCGTGTACTCGAAGAAGCAATGCTACAAGAAGGTTTAAAATACCGCATTTACGGCGGTATGCGCTTCTTCGAACGTCAAGAGATCAAAGATGCGCTTTCATATTTACGTTTAGTGGGTAACCGTCAAGATGATGCTGCTTTCGAGCGCGTTATTAACACCCCAGCCCGCGGCATTGGTGATAAAACGCTAAGTCATATCCGTGACTGCGCGCGCAATGAGTCATTGCCACTTTGGTATGCCGCAAAAGCAATTGTAGAGCAACAACACCTATCTGGCCGTGCAGCAAGTGCCGTCACTAAATTCTTAGAACTTGTTGAGCATATCGAAGATAAAATCAGCGATCTCACCTTAGAAGAGCAAGCGAAATATGCCATTCAAACCTCAGGGTTAATGGCAATGTATCAAGCTGAAAAAGGTGAAAAAGGCCGTGCCCGCGTAGAAAACTTAGAAGAGCTTATTAGTGCTTGTGGTCAATACGAACTTCCTGAAGATGAAGAGTTCAGCTCACCACTACAGGGATTTTTGGCTTATACCTCACTAGAGTCTGGCGAAGGTCAAGCTGATGAGCACGAAGACGCGGTGCAAATGATGACACTACACTCAGCAAAAGGCCTAGAATTCCCATTGGTATTTATGGTTGGTGTTGAAGAGGGCATGTTCCCATCACAACAAAGTAATGAAGAGTCTGGTCGTTTAGAAGAAGAACGCCGCCTCTGCTATGTTGGTATGACTCGCGCGATGGAAAAACTATATATTAGCCATGCAGAAAGTCGCCGTTTATACGGACAAGAAAAATACCATAGCCCATCACGCTTTTTACGTGAAATGCCTGAAGACTGTATCGAAGAAATCCGAATTAAAACACAGGTTTCAAGACCGCCTGCGGCAGGTCGTTTTAGTCCATCAGTAACACATGCCGCATTTGAAGATAGCGGCTTTAACTTAGGGCAACGCGTATTACACGCCAAATTCGGCGCAGGAACCGTACTCAATTACGAAGGTAGCGGCGCACAGTCACGTATTCAAGTGAACTTTGATGACCTAGGCAGCAAATGGCTTGTAACACAGTATGCAAGACTTCAAGCCTTATAATGAGTACTTAACAGCACTGTGTAATGAGCTGGTGATTGCAAAGCATCGCCAGCTTGTCATTGTGCAAGGCAGCGAAACTTGGTGCTACCAGTTTGCAAACCAATTAGCGCTCAAAAATACCTATGTTTTCAGTAGCAGCTCATTATTAGCAAATAGTGAGTTTCCAAAACATGCTCACCAAATTCTTGGCCAAGAGTTTCAACACGCAATTTTTGATGGTTTTAGCGGCTTATATGCCGATAAACTCGCAGCGCTTGCAGGTACCGTAAAAGCAGGTGGTGTACTGATACTGTTGCTGCCCGATGACCGCAAGTGGCAAGACCCTGCACTCACTAGTATTATCTCTTATGGCCAAGTGATTAAACACAGCTTTTTTAATCAGCGTTTATTCTCCAAGCTAAAGTTGCAGCCACATTATTTTACTGAACACTCGCTCCCTGCTTACCAATCAGTATCGCCAGCAACTGCTGAGATAAATCATCAACAACAACAAGCATGTGTTGAGCAAATTATTAAAACCGCAACAGGGCGCGCTAATCGCCCTTTTGTAATCAGTGCGGACCGAGGTCGTGGTAAGTCAGCTGCTTTAGGGATTGCAGCAGCAAGTCTTCAAGATAAAAAAATCCTTATTTGTGCCACGCAAGCCAAAGCCGTACAAACAAGTTTTAAGCATTTAGCCACTGAGCTTGGTGTTAGCAAAGAGCAAAACTTTAAGCAACTAGCTAATCTTAGCTATATTGCGCCAGATACACTGCTAAACGAAAAACCTGACTGCGATCTGTTATTTGTCGACGAAGCAGCGGCGATTCCGGTTCCTATGCTATTGCAGATCCTAAAAAGTTATCCACGAATCGTATTTGCTAGCACTATGGTTGGTTATGAAGGAAATGGGCGTGGTTACACGTTACGCTTTTTACATTACTTACGTAGCCAATATAAATCGCTAAAGGCAGCTACTCTGGATGAACCTATTCGCTTTGCTAAACATGACCCCCTCGAAAATAGCCTACGCGAACTATTACTACTCGATGCAAAGTACCTAGATACGCAGAGTGGTAAGTCTTACCAATTTGAAAATATAAGCAAAGATCAACTCGTTGAAGATGAGCAGCTGCTTAGCCAAATTATGGCGCTACTGGCGCTGGCTCATTACCAAACCACAGTAAATGACTTACGCCAATTGCTTGATGCCCCAGAGTTACAGCTATCGATCTGCAAACAAAAAAATGCATTAAAAGCCGTTTGCTTAATTGCTATTGAAGGTGGCTTAGCACCAGAAATCGCAGAGCAAGTAATAAAAGGAAAGCGCAGGCCTCATGGTCATTTAATGGCGCAAACTCTGACTCAATTGAGCCGAAATACAGAAGACTTGTGTAAACGCTCAGCGAGAGTTGTGAGAATAGCTGTTGCACCTGAATGTCATCAACAAGGTATTGGCTCAGCCCTGTTAAACTACTGCGAAAGCCAATTAAATAATTGCAGTTATTTTGGTGCCAGTTTTGGCGCAAATGCAGCGTTAGTTAAGTTTTGGCAAAGTAATGGCTTTAATATTGTTAAGCTTGGATTTAGTCATGACAAAGCAACGGCTGAACATGCAGCTTTAGTGATTAAAGCGTTAGATAAGCAAACGACTGATAGCGCAGCACTCTTAATAGAAGAGTTTAAACAAGACCTGTCTTTGCAACTCCTTGGTCACTTTAGCTCACTTCCTTGGCAGCTTATTGCAGAGCTATTCAAACGCTTACCAAAAAGTGACCTATCTTCTGCCTTAGATGCAAGAGCTGAGCGGCTGTTAACCGGTGATATTAACCTCTTCCAAGTGCAGCCATTGCTATGGCAAATGATTTGGAGCACACCAATTAGTCTAAATTTATTAGATGAACATACAAAATTCATCCTTATTCGACTAGTATTACAGCAAACCTCTGTAAATAGCTTGATCGAAGAAGCCGGTTTTACAGGTAAAAAAGACTTAGACTCACAGTTCAAAACCGCAGTGCAAGGTTGGTATGCTCACTATAAATCACTTCAAAATAACAGCTATTAAGTGTTTAAGTATTTGTACCTTGCTGCTATCTCAGATAGCTTTAGCTGAACACTCACAGCCTACCATTAAACTCGGAATGTCCACTGCACTCACAGGACCTGCAAAGCAAATAGGCGAACAACTGGCGCTTGGCAGTAATATTTACTTTAATAAAATCAACAAAGAAAACGGTGTTAACGGCCAAAGTATCGACCTGATATTAGCTGATGATGGCTACGAGCCAAAAAATACCGTAGTGAATACCCGCGAGTTTTTATTTGACCAAAAAATCCATGCGATTTTTGGCTCTATGGGCACACCAACAGCCCATGCAATTAAGCCCCTGCTAGATAGACACCGTATTCCATTTCTCATGCCATTTACAGGCGCTGACTTTTTACATAACAGCTCAATGCCAAATGTATTTAATCTTCGTGCGAGCTACCAAGATGAAGCCATAGAGCAAATTAACTACCTAGTTAAAGAGCGTAAGCATGAAAAAATTGGTTTAATGATCCAAGCCGATGAGTTTGGTTATATGGTAGAGAGCAATCTCGTTAACGCCCTAAAAATACATGGTATTAAACCTGTAGAAGTCACGCGATTTAAGCGCAATAGTGATGATATTTCAAAAGCTTTAGCGCTTCTAAAAGAAAGTAATGCAACCGCAATTTGTTTAGTCGGTACCTACAAGCCTCTCGCTGAATTTGTTAACGCTGCAAACAAACAAAACTTCAACCCAGACTATACTTCGGTGTCTTTTGTATCGAGTCATGATTTATATCAGCGAATTAAGCAGCCCGCCAACATTATGGTCACTGAAGTGGTTCCCGACCCTAATAACTGTAAAAACCCTTGGTGTAAGCAGTTTATTGAAGATATCGAGCCTTATCACACGAGTGCGAATAGAATTATATTTGAAGGTTATTTGAATGCCGTTGCATTGGTTAGCGCTGCCCAAAAATGTCCAACGCCTCTAAACAATCAATGTCTGCTGACTGAGCTAAATCGTCTCTTTACTGACACATCAGATTTCGCTGATCTATTTAACACTCACACTGCGGGAAATAACAAAAAAATCTACCGCTCATATTTTAAAAGTAATTAGGTTAAACTACGACTAAATTACAATAATGTTCTATGCTATAGAGACTTAACAAGGCTTTGAGGGAAATATGGATCTGATTAATTTTCGAGTTGGCCAAAAGACCATTTCACTAAAAATTCTCGATATTCTTCTAACCGAGCGTTACGAAGGAAACTTAACGTCGTTGCCAAATGAAAATAAAAGCTTCATTGGAGTTAAAGATTATATGGAAACTCCAACGCCTATCTTTGATTTAGGAATTGTATTAAACAATCACTCAACCAAAGAAACCAATGCTGAATTATCTGACCTTTTAGTCGAAAGAGAAAAAGACCATTTAGATTGGCTAGATGCCTTAGAAAATAGCCTAGTAACAGGTGCACCTTTTACAAAAGCCACAGATCCAGACAAATGTGCATTCGGTCGTTGGTATAACAACTTTGAAACCGATAACGAAGACTTACAAAGTATCTTAGCCAAGTTTGATAAGCCACACCGTGAATTACATGCTATGGCCGGTGAGTTATTAGAATTGCAAAAAAGCCAACCTCACGACAAGGTGATTAGCCTATTTGCAGAGAAAAAGCGCCAAACATTCAACCAGCTTATTAGATTGTTTGAATCGGCACGTGAGCAGATCATTCTTGATTACAAGCCTATCATCATCTTCACCACAAAAGACGGTATAACACCTCATATAGGGCTTCTAGTCGACAAAGTAGAAGACAACATCAACGTAAAAAAAGAAGACATCAAACCGTTAGACCAACTTACCTCGGTTGGTTTTGATGTTGATCCGCAAACTAAAAACATGATGCGCGGACTAATCAAAATGAAGCATAAACACAGCTTGTTATTAGACCCAAGTGCCATCTTCCGCCCAGATCACCTCATGCGCCACGAAGCAGAAGAAACCGAAGAGTATGGGCTTTTTTAGTCGCTAGTTAGCGAGTTAGAAAGAGTAAAGTTAGTGAGGGGAAAGTTGAAAGACCTGGCGTAGGTTGGGTAGAGCGAAGCGAAACCCAACACATCACAGAGCTATCAGCTTTCAGCGTTCAGCCGCGCGGTGTGGGTGTTTGGTGCTGCGTCTTCCTCTGCCGGAGGCTCTAGGCTCTAGGCTCTAGGCTCTAGGCTCTAGGTTCTAGGCTCTAGGCTCTAGGCTCTAGGCTCTAGGCTCTAGGCTCTAGGTTCTAGGTTCTAGGTTCTAGGTTCTAGGTTCTAGGTTCTAGGTTCTAGGTTCTAGGCAAAGTGTACTTGTTGGAATGGCTTTAGCCATGAATGTGTTTGTTATGGTCTGAATTCAGCACTGAAGTGCCTCCTACGAGGTTTTGTTGCTGAGGGTGACTCAGCCCGGTAGATCAACTAACACCTCTTATCTGACGTCTCTTGTCTATTTGGCACTGAAGTACCCCTACGGGGTTTGTTGGAGGGTGACTCAGTTACCTAACAACCCGGTAGATCAAATAACATCTATTATCTAACGTCTCTTGTCTATTTGGCACTGAAGTACCCCTACGGGGTTTGTTGCTGAGGGTGACTCAGTTACCTAACAACCCGGTAGATCAACTGACATCTAATATCTAACGTCTAACCTTCTCATCACGTAGGAATAGCTTTAGCCATGAATGTGTTTTTATGGTCTGAATTCGGCACTGAAGTGCCTCCTACGGGGGTTGTTGCTGAGGGAGTCTCTGTACAGGACAACCCCACATTTCAACTGACGTCTGATGGCTGAAAGCTGACAGCTCAAAACGCAAAAAAGCCCGACTCTTTCGAATCGGGCTTTCTTTAATTTGGAGCCTGGCGATGACCTACTTTCACATAGCAGCTGCTACACTATCATCGGCGCTGTTTCGTTTCACTACTGAGTTCGGCATGGGGTCAGGTGGGTCCAAAACGCTATTGTCACCAAGCAAAAGGCGTGGAAAGGATTCTCGACAAAGCGCGTAGCGCTTACGAGTCCTTTGCGCAAGGTGAACTGATTTCGCATTAAGCGTTGCGGTTCACCCTACATAAATCTGGAATTCTGATATCAAGTAAAATCTACTTTAGTAACTTAACTTCTGTCTGTTACGCTGTCATAAAACGCGTTTGGCGTTGTATGGTTAAGCCTCACGGGTAATTAGTACAGGTTAGCTTAATGGCTCACACCACTTCCACATCCTGCCTATCAACGTTGTAGTCTTCAACGGCCCTTCAGAGACTTTAAAAGTCTAGTGAGAACTCATCTCGAGGCCTGCTTCGCGCTTAGATGCTTTCAGCGCTTATCAGTTCCGAACGTAGCTACCGGGCAGTGCCATTGGCATGACAACCCGAACACCAGCGGTTCGTTCACTCCGGTCCTCTCGTACTAGGAGCAACCCCTCTCAATTCTCAAACGCCCACGGCAGATAGGGACCGAACTGTCTCACGACGTTCTAAACCCAGCTCGCGTACCACTTTAAATGGCGAACAGCCATACCCTTGGGACCGACTTCAGCCCCAGGATGTGATGAGCCGACATCGAGGTGCCAAACACCGCCGTCGATATGAACTCTTGGGCGGTATCAGCCTGTTATCCCCGGAGTACCTTTTATCCGTTGAGCGATGGCCCTTCCATTCAGAACCACCGGATCACTATGACCTACTTTCGTACCTGCTCGACGTGTCTGTCTCGCAGTTAAGCTGGCTTCTACCATTACACTAACCGTACGATGTCCGACCGTACTTAGCCAACCTTCGTGCTCCTCCGTTACTCTTTGGGAGGAGACCGCCCCAGTCAAACTACCCACCAGGCACTGTCCGTAACCCCGATTAGGGGCCAACGTTAGAACATCAACACTACAAGGGTGGTATTTCAAGGACGGCTCCACAAAAACTAGCGTTTCTGCTTCAAAGCCTCCCACCTATCCTACACATGTAGGGTCAATGTTCAGTGCCAAGCTGTAGTAAAGGTTCACGGGGTCTTTCCGTCTAGCCGCGGGTACACAGCATCTTCACTGCGATTTCAATTTCACTGAGTCTCGGGTGGAGACAGCGTGGCCATGGTTACACCATTCGTGCAGGTCGGAACTTACCCGACAAGGAATTTCGCTACCTTAGGACCGTTATAGTTACGGCCGCCGTTTACCGGGGCTTCGATCAAGAGCTTCGTCCGAAAACTAACCCCATCAATTAACCTTCCGGCACCGGGCAGGTGTCACACCGTATACGTCATCTTGCGATTTTGCACAGTGCTGTGTTTTTAATAAACAGTCCCAGCCACCTGGTCACTGCGGCTCCCGTCCGCTTAGAGAGCAAGTCTCATCACAGATAGGAGCGTACCTTCTCCCGAAGTTACGGTACAATTTTGCCTAGTTCCTTCACCCGAGTTCTCTCAAGCGCCTTAGTATTCTCTACCTGACCACCTGTGTCGGTTTGGGGTACGATTCGGTATAATCTGAAGCTTAGAGGCTTTTCCTGGAAGTATGGCATCAACAACTTCACACCCTTGGGTGCTCGTCTCGTGTCTCAGTCTTAAGAGTCCGGATTTTCCTAAACTCTCAACCTACTCACTTTCACATGGACAACCAACGCCATGCTTGTTTAGCCTGCTCCGTCCCCCCATCGCAATTATACCAAGTACGGGAATATTAACCCGTTTCCCATCGACTACGCCTTTCGGCCTCGCCTTAGGGGTCGACTTACCCTACCCTGATTAACATGGGATAGGAACCCTTGGTCTTCCGGCGTGCGGGTTTTTCACCCGCATTATCGTTACTCATGTCAGCATTCGCACTTCTGATACCTCCAGCATACCTCCCGGTACACCTTCAACGGCTTACAGAACGCTCCCCTACCACTCAAACAAAGTTTGAATCCGCAGCTTCGGTGCATAGTTTAGCCCCGTTACATCTTCCGCGCAGACCGACTCGACCAGTGAGCTATTACGCTTTCTTTAAAGGATGGCTGCTTCTAAGCCAACCTCCTGGCTGTCTGGGCCTTTCCACATCGTTTCCCACTTAACTATGACTTTGGGACCTTAGCTGGCGGTCTGGGTTGTTTCCCTCTTCACGACGGACGTTAGCACCCGCCGTGTGTCTCCCGGATAGTACTTTACGGTATTCGGAGTTTGCAAAGGGTTGGTAAGTCGGGATGACCCCCTAGCCTTAACAGTGCTCTACCCCCGTAAGTATTCGTCCGAGGCTCTACCTAAATAGATTTCGGGGAGAACCAGCTATCTCCCGGTTTGATTAGCCTTTCACTCCTAGCCACAGGTCATCCCCTAACTTTTCAACGTTAGTGGGTTCGGTCCTCCAGTTGATGTTACTCAACCTTCAACCTGCCCATGGCTAGATCACCGGGTTTCGGGTCTATACCTTGCAACTACGCGCCCAGTTAAGACTCGGTTTCCCTACGGCTACCCTAATCGGTTAACCTCGCTACAAAATATAAGTCGCTGACCCATTATACAAAAGGTACGCAGTCACCCTCGAAGGGCTCCTACTGCTTGTACGTACACGGTTTCAGGTTCTATTTCACTCCCCTCACAGGGGTTCTTTTCGCCTTTCCCTCACGGTACTGGTTCACTATCGGTCAGTTGGGAGTATTTAGCCTTAGATGATGGTCCACCTATATTCAGTCAAAGTTTCACGTGCTCCGACCTACTCGATTTCACTTAAGATGCATTTTCGTGTACGGGACTATCACCCTGTATCGTCAAACTTTCCAGAATGTTCCACTAACACATAATAAGCTTAAGGGCTGGTCCGGTTTCGCTCGCCGCTACTTCCGGAATCTCGGTTGATTTCTGTTCCTACGGGTACTTAGATGTTTCAGTTCTCCGCGTTCGCCTCTTACACCTATGTATTCAGTGCAAGATACCTGCAAGCAGGTGGGTTTCCCCATTCGGAAATCCTAGCCTCAAGCGCTTTTTACTAGCTTGACTAGGCTTATCGCAAGTTAATACGTCCTTCATCGCCTCCAACTGCCAAGGCATCCACCGTGTACGCTTAGTCACTTAACCATACAACCCAAACGGGTCTTTGTTAGTGACAGCTGTTAACTTCGCCAGAAGTTAATTCATCAAATAATGATGAGAATACTAAAGTAGATACCGATTAATCATTGCTGATTAACTGGCATATTTATTACTTTTGAAAACTCTTTATAGATACGAATATCTATAAGAATTTTAATATCAGCTTTCCAAATTTTTAAAGAGCATATTAATTAGTTAAACCTAGTGGTTTAGCTAACTAACAATCATCTGTGTGGACACTACGAACAAATAAGTTCTAAATCGTATAAGGAGGTGATCCAGCCCCAGGTTCCCCTAGGGCTACCTTGTTACGACTTCACCCCAGTCATGAATCACTCCGTGGTGAACGTCCTCCCGAAGGTTAGACTATCCACTTCTGGAGCAACCCACTCCCATGGTGTGACGGGCGGTGTGTACAAGGCCCGGGAACGTATTCACCGCATCATTCTGATATGCGATTACTAGCGATTCCGACTTCATGGAGTCGAGTTGCAGACTCCAATCCGGACTACGACGCACTTTAAGTGATTCGCTTACCCTCGCAGGTTCGCAGCACTCTGTATGCGCCATTGTAGCACGTGTGTAGCCCTACACGTAAGGGCCATGATGACTTGACGTCGTCCCCACCTTCCTCCGGTTTATCACCGGCAGTCTCCTTAGAGTTCCCGACCGAATCGCTGGCAACTAAGGATAGGGGTTGCGCTCGTTGCGGGACTTAACCCAACATCTCACAACACGAGCTGACGACAGCCATGCAGCACCTGTATCAGAGTTCCCGAAGGCACCAAACCATCTCTGGTAAGTTCTCTGTATGTCAAGTGTAGGTAAGGTTCTTCGCGTTGCATCGAATTAAACCACATGCTCCACCGCTTGTGCGGGCCCCCGTCAATTCATTTGAGTTTTAACCTTGCGGCCGTACTCCCCAGGCGGTCTACTTAATGCGTTAGCTTTGAAAAACAAGTCCGAAGACCCGAGCTTCTAGTAGACATCGTTTACGGCGTGGACTACCAGGGTATCTAATCCTGTTTGCTCCCCACGCTTTCGTACATGAGCGTCAGTGTTGACCCAGGTGGCTGCCTTCGCCATCGGTATTCCTTCAGATCTCTACGCATTTCACCGCTACACCTGAAATTCTACCACCCTCTATCACACTCTAGTTTGCCAGTTCGAAATGCAGTTCCCAGGTTGAGCCCGGGGCTTTCACATCTCGCTTAACAAACCGCCTGCGTACGCTTTACGCCCAGTAATTCCGATTAACGCTCGCACCCTCCGTATTACCGCGGCTGCTGGCACGGAGTTAGCCGGTGCTTCTTCTGTAAGTAACGTCACAGCTAAGTGCTATTAACACTTAACCTTTCCTCCTTACTGAAAGTGCTTTACAACCCGAAGGCCTTCTTCACACACGCGGCATGGCTGCATCAGGCTTGCGCCCATTGTGCAATATTCCCCACTGCTGCCTCCCGTAGGAGTCTGGGCCGTGTCTCAGTCCCAGTGTGGCTGATCATCCTCTCAAACCAGCTAGGGATCGTCGCCTTGGTGAGCCATTACCTCACCAACTAGCTAATCCCACTTGGGCTAATCTTATGGCGTGAGGCCCGAAGGTCCCCCACTTTGGTCCGTAGACATCATGCGGTATTAGCAGTCGTTTCCAACTGTTGTCCCCCACCATAAGGCATATTCCCAAGCATTACTCACCCGTCCGCCGCTCGTCAGCAGAGTAGCAAGCTACTCTCTGTTACCGCTCGACTTGCATGTGTTAGGCCTGCCGCCAGCGTTCAATCTGAGCCATGATCAAACTCTTCAATTAAAAGTTTTTTGAAACCGAAGTTTCGTGCTCAATGAATTCTGAATTTTGATTCTTTCGAATCGAATTGACTGTGCTGAAACAAGTAAACTTGTTTCCGTTGGTCACTCAGTTCAATTGAGACTCTAAATTTGTTTGCGTCATCTAGCGAACTAGAATCTGCTGTTAGAACTCAATCTGTACGAGTGCCCACACAGATGATTGCTTTATATTGTTAAAGAACGTTTGAGATACTTTCGCGTCTCAAGGGCTGTGCATTCTACGCAAGCCGTTATTTTTGTCAACACTTAATTTTGAGAAAAGTTTATTTTTTCAAAACCTAGTCTTACTTGACTTAACCAACTCGTCGTTTTGCTTTTTTGTAAGCAGTCCGCCGTGTCGGTGGATGCGCATTATAGGGAGATCCGAACTGAGATCAACTGTTTTTTTAAGTTTTTATGAAAAAAATGACTGTTCGCGCAAAATACGACCGAAACGGGTGAAAATAGCACTAAAAAAGGCCCTGAAGGGCCTTTTAACGTTATTTTACTATGAGCTTCCAACCTACTTTTGCTTGTAGCTTGGACTCTAGTTGCAGTTCACTGGCCATTAATGGGTGATATTTTAACCAATCACCATCAAATGTCAGTGTGAGAGTGTTTTCATTAACACTGAGATCTATCGCTGGTAGTACATCATCTTGGCGACGCATTGATAAGATCACAGCGATCCGTACTACCCTTGTTAAACATTCTGCGAGTACTTGATGACAGCCTAAGTGAGCAAAGCTGTTTTTAACAAGATCAGCACGATGTTCACTAGCAACAGCTGTGATCAGTTTATGCTCAGATTGCGAGAACCCTGGCATATCTGTGTTTTCTATAATGTAAGCCGTGTGCTTATGATAAAGCTTATACTCGATCAGTAAGCCAATCTCATGCAGTTTTGCAACCGTTCTTAATAATGCGATTGCGTTATCATCGATCGACTGCCATTGCCCCATGATTCTTTTAGCCAATTGCTCTGCTAGTTGCGCAACACGACAAGCCTGTTTTTGATCTACATGATAACGATTCATTAAACCATCAACAGTACGCTTGCGGATGTCATGGTTATGAAGCTCTGGCACCATGCTGTATAAAACGCCTTCACGCAATGCACCGCGCGCAAGACCCATTTGTTTTATATCTAACGATTCAAATAAGGCGATCAATATAGCGAGGCCAGAAACAAACACTAGACGGCGCTCTTCGCTCAAGCCTGGAAGCTCAAGATCAGCAATCGTTTCAAATTGCACTGATTGCTCTTTAATAGCGAGAAGTTTATCAAGCGTTAAAAGCTCATCTTGATTTTGTGCAACCATGATTTCTTGAATCGCTTGCACTGTACCTGACGCGCCGCTCGCAATTTGCCATCCGGTTGCTTGGTATTCATCGACAATTTCTGCAACCACTTCACTTGCAGCTTTAATTGCAGCAGCAAAGTTTTCGTTACTGAGCTTTTGATCTTTGAAGTAGCGTTCTAGGAAGGTAACACAGCCCATATGCAGACTTTTATAATGCAGTGCATCAAAACCCTGACCGATAACAACTTCGGTACTGGCTCCGCCAATATCGATAACCAGTTGTTTACCGCTGCAAGCTGAGGTATGAGCCACGCCTTTATAGATTGTCTTAGCTTCTAGCTCACCACTGATAACATTGATTTTATGACCAAGGATCTGTTCAGCTTTATGCTTGAATACATCAGCATTGCTAGCAAGACGTAAAGTTGCGGTCGCAACAATTGTGATGTTTTTCTGTGGTATGTCTTGCAGACGCTCAGCAAACAAGGCTAGGCATTCCCAACCTCGTTGCATGGCTTCAGTGCTAAGGACGTTGTTTTCATCAAGCCCTGCAGCAAGCCTTACTTTACGTTTGACTCGACCGATCGTTTGTAGACCGCCAGCAATCGATTTAGCGATCAGCATATGAAAGCTATTTGATCCTAAGTCGATTACTGCATACACATTTTTTTGCGGTTGAAGTTGCCCCACCGTTCAAAAACCTCTAGTTACTACTAAGTCTTCAACAACGGCCGTTTATTACGACCGTGATTTCTGGTAACTATTATTTGGTCGACGTCCGTTGTTATTACGATTACGTGGGCCTGTAGAATAGTTCCGCTTTTTCTGAATAGTAGGCTTAGTTAAATCATCAAGCAATGCACTTTTATCATAATGTGATAATGGAATGCTGTGTTCTATATATTGCTCAATTTCGTGGAGATTATAGGCATACTGTTCACAGGCAAAGCTAATAGCGTGTCCTGATGCACCAGCACGTCCGGTACGACCAATACGGTGTACATAGTCTTCACAATCATCTGGCAAATCAAAATTAAATACATGACTTACTTCTGGGATATGCAAACCTCGCGCTGCAACGTCTGTTGCTACTAAAAAGTCTAAATCGCCTTTGGTAAATTGAGCCAAAATTGATTGACGCTTTTTCTGATTTACATCACCGGTTAATAACCCAACTCGGTGACCATCGGCTTTCATCCATGCATAAACATTCTCACAACTGTGTTTCGTATTTGCAAACACAATCGCTTTATCTGGCCATTCTTCTTCAATTAAAGTTAACAGTAACTTAATTTTGTCATCTTGCGATGGATGGAATAGCTCTTCTTGAATACGCTTACCTGTTTTTACATCAGGCTCGACTTGTACATGCTCTGGGTTAGTCATATGTTCAAACGCTAATTCCTGCACGCGATAAGACAAGGTTGCAGAGAATAATAGGTTTAAACGCTCAGACGTTTCTGGCATACGTCTAAACATATAACGAATATCTTTTATGAAGCCTAAATCGAACATACGATCCGCTTCATCAAGCACTACAACCTCGATTTCATTGAGGGTATAACAGCCCTGTTTATATAAATCGATTAGGCGTCCAGTAGTGCCAATTAAAATATCAACGCCTTTTTCTAGTTGTGCACGTTGTTTTTCGTAATCTTCGCCACCATATACTAATCCTAAGTTAAGATTACAGTGTGGCGCTAAAATTTTTGCATCTTTGTGTATCTGAATCGCCAGCTCCCTTGTTGGGGCCATGATCAGGGCTCTTGGATGTTTACTAGATGCTTTGCTAGATTGTAATAACCGATGGCACGTGGCAGTTAAAAACGCCAACGTTTTGCCCGTACCTGTTTGCGCTTGGCCCGCAATATCGCGGCCTTCACAAATAAAAGGTAGGCATTTCGCTTGAATGGGTGTGCAATATTCAAACCCATTTTCGGTTAAACCGGCAACCACTTCCGGTGCGATAGCAAAGTCTGAAAACTTTTTATCGGTCAAATGTGTCTTAGTCATAGCGTTTAAGCATAACGTTTAAACTTGCAATAAGAAACAAGAGTGTTTAAATACGCATTAAATATTTCGCCTAACTAATCGGAGATCGCAATGAGCGAGAAAATTATTCAATTAACTGACGATAGCTTTGAAGCTGACGTACTACAATCAGACAAACCTGTACTTGTTGATTTTTGGGCTGAATGGTGCGGACCTTGTAAAATGATCGCCCCTATTCTTGACGAAGTAGCTGGCGAGTTTGATGGCCGAGTTACCGTTGGTAAACTTAACATCGACCAAAATGCAGGCACACCACCAAAGTTTGGTATCCGTGGTATCCCTACATTACTTCTTTTCAAAGATGGTCAAGTTGCAGCAACTAAAGTTGGGGCACTTTCTAAAACTCAATTAGTAGAGTTTTTAGAAAACAACATCTAATGAAAATATAAAAAAAGGGCTTTTTGCCCTTTTTTTAGCTTTATTTTGTTTAAAGACTGGACGCCTTGCTAGTGACCTGCTAGTTTATAAAGCCAACTAATCCTTAGTTATACCAACAAACCTCACTCATGTATCAAACGATGATTTTGAGTATGACAATTGTAATAAAGAACCCACCAATATGCATTTACGCGAATTAAAAGACAAGTCTATCAAAGAGCTTGTAAACTTAGCTGAGTCCATGGGGCTCGAAAACGTAGCCCGTTTAAGAAAACAAGACATTATTTTCGCCATCCTTAAAGCGCACGCTAAAAGCGGTGAAAATATCTATGGCGGCGGTGTACTAGAGATCTTACAAGATGGTTTTGGTTTCTTAAGATCATCTGAAGCATCTTACTTAGCCGGCCCAGATGATATTTATGTATCACCGAGTCAAATCCGTCGATTCAGCATGCGTACTGGTGACTCAATTTCAGGCCTTATTCGTCCACCTAAAGACGGTGAACGTTACTTCGCACTATTAAAAGTAAATGAAGTAAACTTCGACAAACCTGAAAATTCTCGCACAAAAATCCTATTTGAAAACCTTACCCCACTGCACGCAAACGAACGTTTACGTATGGAGCGTGGTAACGGTAGTACTGAAGACATCACAGCACGTGTACTTGATTTAGCCTCACCAATTGGTAAAGGCCAACGTGCACTTATCGTTGCGCCGCCAAAAGCCGGTAAAACGATGCTACTGCAAAACATTGCGCAATCAATCAGCTATAACCAACCTGATTGTGAGCTAATGGTACTTCTAATCGACGAACGTCCAGAGGAAGTTACAGAGATGCAGCGCCTTGTAAAAGGTGAAGTAGTTGCTTCAACGTTTGATGAGCCTGCAAGCCGTCACGTTCAAGTTGCTGAGATGGTAATTGAAAAAGCGAAGCGCCTGGTTGAGCACAAAAAAGACGTGGTTATCTTACTTGATTCAATCACACGTCTTGCTCGTGCCTACAATACCGTAATCCCATCATCAGGTAAGGTATTAACTGGTGGTGTTGATGCAAACGCATTACACAAACCAAAACGTTTCTTTGGTGCTGCTCGTAACGTAGAAGAAGGCGGTAGCTTAACAATTATCGCAACGGCTCTTATCGATACTGGTTCGAAGATGGACGAAGTTATCTACGAAGAGTTCAAAGGTACTGGTAACATGGAATTACACTTAAATCGTAAGATTGCTGAAAAGCGTGTATTCCCAGCGATTGACTTTAACCGCTCAGGTACGCGTCGCGAAGAATTACTAACCAAACCTGATGAACTACAAAAGATGTGGATCTTACGTAAGATCGTTCATGAGATGTCAGAAATTGATGCCATGGAATTCTTAATTGATAAGCTTTCAATGAGCAAAACCAATGACGAGTTCTTTGACTCAATGAAACGTCAGTAACTATTCCTAGTTTTTAAAAAATGCCTGTTTAATACAGGCATTTTTTTTGCGTAAAACTAAGGACATAACACCTTAAAAGTTATACTTTTACAGAATAAGTTTATTGGTAATTAACAGAAATTTGTTCTATACATTATAGGATTAAAGGTAAGGACCCCTCAATGACTCGCATTAAAGTAGCTGTAGCTCTATTCTTAATAAGCTTACTTAGTTGTATTGCTAGTTTTACCGTATTTGAATTATCTGCAGCAGCAATGGTTGTATTTGCACTAATTGTTGTCGTTCCTTGGCTTGCTTTGATTGGCTACGTTTATACGACTGAGCACAAACAACAAGATCACCTAAGTTTTTTTGTTTCTAACATTACTTCTGAGCAAGGCATCGATTTCACTTTCCGTTTTGACGAAAATGATCGTCAATTACCACAAGCTTGTCATGCCCTAAATGCAAGTCTGACGATGGTTGAGCACATGCTTGGCGAAATATACTCGTCATCTGCCCGCTTATTACCTATGGCTGACGCACTTCGTGATACCTATGCATCGATGACTCAAAAAGCCACCATACAAGATGCTCATGGTATTGATTTAGCAGATACCATTACCCGCACCATTGAAGTATCGAAAGAGCTAGATAGAAGTTTAGAACAAATTTTTAATTCAGTATCTGATGCCACCAAATCAGTACAACAAACCCGTTTAGACACAGATAAAAGCCAGGCGAGTCTTATCAAGCTTGCCGATAATATTAACCTCACCAGTGAGCAGATTATTTTACTTAAGCAAGATAGTGATGCGATTGGCTCAGTTATTGATGTTATCAATAGTATTGCCGAACAAACTAATTTACTTGCGCTAAATGCTGCTATTGAAGCTGCGCGTGCTGGCGAGCAAGGGCGTGGCTTTGCGGTAGTCGCTGATGAAGTAAGAAACCTGGCTGCCCGCACCAGTAAATCAACACAAGAAGTGCGTGAGATGGTAGCTAAAATTCAGCACAGTACAGAGCAAGCATATCAATTAATGCAAACCGCACTGAAAGAAACCGAGCGCACGGTTGAGCTATCTGAGGCATCAACTAAAGAAACCAATAAAATTGAACAAGCGATGCTAGAAATTAATGCGTTTTCTGAGAGTGTTCATGAGCAGGTGGCGATGCAAAGCCAAATGTCAGATGAAGCACAAACCAGTATTGATGCAATGGTTGAGCTCAATTCCGATGCTCTTTCAAGTTCACAAATACAAGCTGTATCGAGTAAAGACTTGGTTCGCCTTGCCCATACCTTAGACGATAAGCTTTCGATGTTTCATATTACACCACCAGAAACCGATCACGAACAGCGCATCGATCGCTCACGCTTCGATACCAATCAAGAAATTGAAAAAATTCAAGACGGTGATATTGAACTGTTTTGATCAACCGAAGCATTATGAAGTTGCTCAAGTAGCTGAGCAACTAAGCTTGTTAAGTCAGTAAGCTTATCTTGCTTTAATGCCGACTCAAGTGCCATTGCACTCATCGCCACATCATCCAGCTCAAACATTTTAGCTGCGCCACCTATACGGTGAGCATCCTGCTGTAAGTTAAACAATTCATGAGCTGCAAAGTGCTGTTGTATCAATGCGCTTTCATGCTCAAAGCTATTGATAAAGCTTGCCACTAAGTCACTCATATCATGCTGGGATTTAGTTGTGGTGCTGTCTTTTTTGCAATGCTTCGCAAGTTGCGTGTAAAACACTTTTTTATCAATCGGTTTAGCAAGGTAACCTGTAAAACCAGCTTCAAGGTAACTGTCGATTTCGTGGCTAATTGCATTGGCCGTTAATGCATATACAGGCTGGGTAAAGCCACACTCTTGTAGTAGCTTGAGTGCATTTAAGCCATCTAACACTGGCATTTGAATATCGAGCAGCACCACATCAGGGAATTCCTTGAGACAATGCTCTACAGCTTGCTCACCATTTTCTACCGCAATCACCTCAAGGCCCATTGACTCTAAATAACGAGAAATTAAACGGCGGTTATCGGGATGATCTTCAGCAAGTAGCACTTTACCAGACAATCTCTTTGTTGCTGGCTGGACATACTTTGCAAGCTCAACTGTTTCCGTGCTTGGTGTATGCTCTTTACACGGCAAGTAAAACGAAAATATGCTGCCTTTATTTAGCTCACTTTCAACACTGATATAGCCACCCATCATCATCGCAAGCTGTTGCGATAGGCTTAAACCAAGCCCGGTCCCACCAAAGCGACGGCTGATGCTATTGTCACCTTGCCTAAAACATTCAAATATTTGCTTAAGCTGCTCGGCGTTCATACCAATGCCCGTATCAGCGACACGAAACCAGACGCCTTGCTCTACTTGAGAGACTTTTAACTCTACTTCACCTTGATTGGTAAATTTAATTGCATTGGCACATAGGTTGATAAGTATTTGTTTAATGCGGGTAAAGTCGAGCTGACTGTAAAATTGTTCGCCAAGCTCATTATGAAATGCAAATTTCAGCCCTTTATCTTTGGCTTGACCACTAAGCATAGAATGAACATCAGTAAGTAATCGAACTAAATCACCTTCCTTTAGGCTTAACTCTAGCTTGTTAGCTTCGATTTTACTGATATCAAGTACGTCATTAATCAGCTCTTTTAAGTGATCACTTTGTTTTTGAATAACAGCAAGCTCATCATTTAACTGCTCTGGTTTATAATAACCATTCATTAGATTATCGGTTTGGCCTAGGATTGCAGTTAAAGGTGTACGAATTTCATGGCTAATATTTGCCAAAAACTGACTTTTAATTTCATTCGCGCTGCGTAATTGATCTGCGGTTTCTTCAAGCTCTTTGGTGCGTTTAGCAACCATTAACGAAAGCTGCTCTTTTGCCCCTTTTTCAATGTTACGACGATAAATAGTAATACCCGTCACCACTATCATCACAAACAAGATAAATAGCATAATGCCCAACTGACGTTGTTTAGACATTTCGAGTTCTTGCACATTCTGTAACTGCTTTAATTCAACAATTTCTTGATTAAGCTGACTTGCTTGGATTTGGCTTTGCAGCTCACCCATCGACTTTAATAATTTTAGGCTTTGCTCGCTTTTGAAAGCGCGAACAAACTCATCAAAACTAGCAACAGCTGCTGCATAGTCACCCTTACCTGACTTAATCAGGGCCATCATTCCAGCGCCGTCTTGTACTCTCAAATCATCTTTATATTGTTTAGCCATAAAAACTGAGGTAGTCAGAGTGGCCTCAGCTTCAGTGAGCTTTCCTTGTAATAACTCAATTTTTGCTTGTGACAATAAGCCAGCCAGCTCTAATGTTTTATTATCAATTTTTTTTGCAAACTCAACAGCTTTTTCTGCATGACTTAAGGCAAGCTCTAAATCACCGGTGCGCAGATACACATTAGCAATATTAGCGTGGCGTGATGAGAGAAAGTAAGCGTTATTCGTTTCTTGGTAGTAGCGCAAAGCACGCTGATAGTAGTGTAAAGAAAGTTGATACTGGCCAAGCTCTGAGTAAGCCACCCCCATATTGCCATACGATTGAGCAACGCCATCTTCATCACCTAATTTTTGGAAAATATCTAACGTTTCTCTATACATATCTAGCGCAATATCATAGCTCGACAAACGAATATAAATACCTGCGATGTTGTGTAAAATATCGGCTTTATCTTGCTCGCTACCATACTCTTCATATATTTCTTTCGCTTCTTTGTAATATTTAAGTGCTTGATCCATATTGAACATGTCAAAGTAAGCAAGGCCAATATTACTGAGTAAGTTTGCTTCGGCAATTGGCTCTGGTAGTTTTTCTGCAACGCTTAATGCCTTGCTATACGCAAGCACAGCTTGTTGCATCAAGCCTTGATAATAATAAGTGACGCCTTGCATTTTTAGACTACGAAAATAGCGATTTGGCGTTGCTGTAAAACTTGTTGCTTGCTCTGCCAATTGGTAGTTTTTCACAGCCGCCGAGAAATTACCTTTATCTAGAGCAAAGTCGGCAAGCTGCATGTATATATCGAGGCTTAGTTCTTGATTTATTGTTTTTTGGTTAAGCAGCTTTTTGGCAAGCTGTTGCTTTTCTTGCCATTGCTCGGATTGGCTAAATTGCTCTAGTAGCGAAGTGGATGCAAAGCTAGACTGCGAACCAAACAAACTACAGCTGAACAGTAAAGCAGTGAGCAAGCTTACACGCAGTGATGTGAACATATGGCGAAATCCCTAAAAATCAACTTAGCCTGAAAATGAAGTTATTTAAGCTCGGCTAAATGCATTCCCTAGTATCTAAAAACATTAGCGTAGTTTCAAAAAAGCAGCTGTGATAGCGTATACCACTGTAGATTACACTAAAGATAGGCTTGCGAACAATGGTTAACCCACTGATTGATGAGATTTTTTACCTTCTTTTGGAACAGCCTATTTGGAAGGTTCATACGCTTGCCAGCGCACTTAGTGAATCAGGAAAAATAGAGCAATTAGACAATGACCCACAAAAAGATCTGTTTAAACGCAACTTTTTAGTTATGAATGGTCTTTATCAACTACAAGCACAACTTGCACCTGAGCAACAGCTACAGATTGCGTCACTTCACATTGAACTTGTTAGTAAGCAAACGGGTAACGCATTAGAAAGTCATGATCCACTACGAGATTACTATTTAGATTGGCAAAACTTTGATACAACGAGCGATGAAATAGATGCGTTGTTAAGTGATTTTTGGCAGCGTTTTTCGTCATTTAGCCCAAACAAGGGCATTCACTCATTACCTCAGCAGCAGCTATTACAATTACTAAAGGCATGGCAGCTACCTACTGATTTTTCGGAAAAACAGTTACAAAAGCGTTGGCGACAACTAGCGCTAAAGCACCACCCAGACCGCCAAGGCTGTGCAATTGAGTTTAAGAAAATACAACTCGAATATGAGCAACTTAAAGCAAGCTGCTCATAACTCAACAATTTATCTGCTCAAACGTCGCGCACGGATCTTGCGCTTTTTAATATTACCTTCAGTCAATTTACGTAACGCAGGTTTTGCAGCAGCTCGCTCAACAGCAATAAAGGCCACATTATCAAGTACGTTAATTTTACCTACCTGATGACCGGCAATTCCCTCTTTGCCTGTTAATGCTCCTAAAATATCACCGGCACGAATTTTTTGCTTCTTGCCTGCATCAATCATAATAGTTGCCATGGTTGGCTTATAAGCGGGCTTTTCTAGCAAGCTAAATGGCGGAATTGGTTCAGGGTCAAAATCACGCTCGTAGTGGTCGCCAATTTGTGCCACTTTAAATTGCTCAGCTTCACCATAAATAGAACATGCAATACCCTTTTTACCTGCTCGACCAGTACGGCCAACACGGTGTACATGGGTTTGTGGGTCATGCGCTAGGTGGTAATTCACTACCATGTCCATATCGTTGATATCTAAGCCACGCGCGGCAACATCCGTTGCAACAAGAATACAGGCGCTTTTATTAGCAAAGCGAATTAAAGTACGCTCACGTTCACGTTGATCTAAATCACCGTGTAAGGCAACAGCACTAAACCCTTCAGCATAAAGATCATCACAAATCTGCTGTGTTTCAACCTTGGTGTTACAAAAAACCACACAGCTTTCTGGTTGGAACTTCAACAACAACAGCTTCAATGTATTAAAGCGCTGTTTATTATTATCTAGCTTGTAAAAGTATTGCTTGATTGTGCTTTTTGTTTGCTCTTCTTCTACCTTAATCATTTCTGGGTTGCTAAGCACTCGCTCAGCTATCGCAGCAATTGATTTTGGATAAGTCGCACTAAACAATAATGTTTGGCGTTGATTTGGAATGCAGTCAACAATAGCATCAAGGGTATCTTGGAAGCCCATATCTAACATTTGATCAGCTTCATCTAACACTAGGGTCTCAACATCATCTAAACGCAATGTGCCTTTGCGAATGTGGTCATCAACACGACCTGGAGTACCAACGATGATATGTGCGCCATGTTCTAGCGAACCAATTTGTGGACCAATAGAGACACCACCACATAAGGTTAAAACTTTAATATTATGGATACCACGTGCAAGCTTACGCACTTCTTCAGCTACCTGCTCTGCTAGCTCTCGGGTTGGACATAAAATGAGAGACTGAATTCGAAACCGTTTCACATTTAACTTAGCCAACACACCTAAACTAAATGCAGCCGTTTTACCCGACCCCGTTTTTGCTTGGGCAATAATATCTTTGCCTTGTAAGATCACTGGCAAACTTTGCGCTTGTACTGGCGTCATTTGCGTATAACCTAAAGTTGATAAGTTATCGGTTAACTCTCGCGGCAAAGCCAAAGATGAAAAAGCAGTAACAGTCACAGTAATATTCCAAACTTGATAATTGAGGGACATCCTCGAAGATGCTGTGGATCATAGCAGAGAATGTGCTGTTTCTCTAAACGAAAACACCGTTCGACATGTTTAATTCATATTTGCTTACAGTTTGCCGCTTTCTAACTCTCTGCATTTGTTCTAGTTTATTGATAGCAATCTTCAGGAAGAAACTATGCTTCTATTTAATACCGCTGCAGCTGATGTTGTTTATAAAAAACAAAAAACGTGCCCTCACTGCCATAGCGAACATTATTCTTTAAGCAATCATAGTAAAGTTTTACGCTTTACTATTTTGCCCATCATGCCACTTTCTATTAATTATCAAAGACAATGTGATGACTGTGGCTATGTTACTCCTGCACCTTGGTATTCACTGCCCGCCTTAGAGTTAGCGTCGTTTATAAAATACTTTATTGGCCTATTCATTATCGTTTACCTATTAACAAATGCATTAATCGGTGCGAATGAACAAACTGAAAATGAGCAAAATTACTTAAACGAGCCAAAGTTATTTGATACCTATTTTGTCTATTCAGATAAATTTACTGGCAAACCAAAACGTATTAATAACTTAAAAGTAGCTCAGCTCGTTGAATTCGATGACAAGAACATGACTTTTAGAGTTGCTAACTACACTTACAAGTACAACAAAGACATCGAAATTGCGATGCGTACCAGCATGCTAGTTCAAGATGATTACTTTTCTAGTAAAACCCTGACTTTCAGTAAGTCACAAATAAAGCAGCTTTATGATGAAGGCAGCATTTATAAAATTATGCGACCTGAGCTTTATAGTTTATTTGGTGGTTTTGTTATGCACCCGCCTAGACCTAAGCCTTTATATACGGGCGTTAAGCTCGATAAACATAATCAGGAAGGGATTACTTACTTCAAAGATGGCCTATACGAGGAAGCGTTGAAAAGTTTTACGCTGTCTGCGGAAGATGGTTATGCATGGGGGCAATTAAACTTGGGTCAGATGTATCGTGATGGCCAAGGGACAGAAGTGAATAACGAAAAAGCAGCTTACTGGCTCAACAAAGCTACCTTACAAGGGAATCCTAAAGCAAAGATTGAGCTCGCAGAGCTATGCTTGAGTTACGATTGTAGTAAATTGAATACTCAATAATCTATTACCCATAAATATCACACATAAGAAACCAGCCTAATTATATGGTTCTCACTATTTACTTTGATTTTGTTATGTTATAACATTTTGTACTGACGTAGTATTTATACTCTTTTAAAGCCGAGTTACTCTCCCTGCTCTGCTTTTGAGATTACGCAGCCTGATGAAAGAATCATCTTTTGAGTTTGTATAACTTGAAGGAAGACCTTGCACACTAGCACGCTTACGTTCCCGTGCTAAATCCTTGCCGGCGAGCTTGCTCGCCGGCACTTTTCTTTAAAGCTTTAAATGATCATCTAAGAAAGCCAATACTTTTTTATAGTAAAGAGTGCGGTGCTCTTCTTTATAAAAACCGTGGCCTTCATCATCTAGAATAGTGATTTCATATGGATGCTTAGCTTTTTTCAACGCTGCTTCTAATGATTCTGCTTGCTCAATTGGCGCACGTTCATCTTCACCACCATGCACAATAAGCACTGGTGCTTTTAGCTTATCGACATTATAAGCAGGCGAGAATGCTTTTAACTCAGCCTCATCTGTACCAATCACTGTTTTTAGGAAATTAACACCATAGCTTCGGGCTTGCGTGTCACCTTCTTCATACATAAGAGGCAAGTCGTAAACTCCCATCAGGCCAATTGCACACTTGAACATATCCGGCTCGATAATCGCGCTTTGTAGTGCCAATTGCACACTTGAACATATCCGGCTCGATAATCGCGCTTTGTAGTGCTGAGTAACCACCGAAGCTGGTTCCCATAATACAAATATTATCTTTATCAACTGTGCCGTCATTAATTAATAGTTTCACACCATCAATAATGTCGTGTTGAATATTTTGCCCCCACTGGCGATAGCCAGCTTCTTGGAAGTTCATACCAAACCCTTTCGAGCCTCGGAAGTTAACCTTTAATACCGCCATACCTTTATTGGCTAACATTTGTACTTCTGGATCGTAGCCCCAGTTATCACGTGCAATTGGGCCACCATGTGGCATAACAACTAAAGGTAAGTTTTTCTCAGCTTTGCCATTTGGCACAGTTAAATAAGCAAGAATTGTTAAACCATCGCGGCTTTTAAAACGCAGTGGTGTGGTTTGCGCCATATCTTTTTGGTTTATCCAGCCACGCGCAGAGAATAACGCTCGTAATTTATTGGTATTCGCGTCATATAGATAATATTGCCCAGGGTTTATATCGCTCGATGCGAAAATAATATTTTTTGAATCATCTTCTGTACTGCTAACTAGCTGTACTTGACTGCCTGGCAGTGCGCCCAATAAATCTTTAAGACGCTGCGATTTAGGCGAATTGCTATCAACAAACGCATAGCTTGGGTAGTCAGCCTCGGTTTCTATGGCAAATAACTCTTTAGAGATTTCATCAACCCAAATATGTGACGGTGAAACATGCTTATCTTGAAAGATTTTCGTCACTTCTTTGGTTTTTAGGTTAATCTTAATAAGGCTTTCTGCTTCTCCACCCTTTGATGCAGTGGCATATACAGACTCGCCAGATTTATCAAATGCCTTTAATGAAATATCGGTGTAATTAATACCTTCTAAATCGAGCTCTTTCCAAAAACCGCCTTCGGGCTCTCGTACATGAAGTGTCGCATTGAGGTAATCGTCACTTGATTCAGCGATACGAACGTTACCATCATGGTCCGTTAGAAATTCACCCATAGGTGCTGGTGATCGCGTAATTAAAGTGCGCAGACCGCGATATACATCGACTTCATAAACAACGGTAGTTGGTTCATTGGTTGCAGTCCACGGGTAAGTGACAACCAAAACTTTTTTATCATCATGAAGTAAGGGATCTAAAAGGTATGACGTTCCTTGAACTGGTGTTTGCTTTTTTAACCGAGTACCAGTTTGCTGTTCACCATGGTAACCAATTACGTATGCGCCACGGCTACCATCGACGTTCACGGCAAATAACTCACCATAATAAATAGGGGTATCTTGCCAACCTTTTAAATACTCTTTTTCAAGAATAACACGCTCGTTGTTAACCCAATGGTATTCGCCAACCTGTGCATTACCCGGAAAAGCAACCGCATGGGTTACTGCAAACTTGGTTGTATCAACAATGATGAGTGAATTTTTACCTTCGTGTTTTTTTATAGCTGCGACGTAGTTGCCATCAGGAGAGATAGTTACACGACTAAAGTCATTACCTTTACTAAAGTCTTCTACTGATAATTTTGCAGGTTTAGCGAAGCTGGTAAATGATAGCGTAAATAACGCTAGTCCCAGCACAAAAGTGAGGTATCGAGACATGATTAACTCCATTTAACGATTTAATTATTATTTTTAACTGAGCAATAATAAAGCAAAGACCCTATATTTGCTACAAAAATTTAACAAAACAACCCAATAATGGATGCTATTTAGCGACGAATTTTGTGCCAAAGTTCAACCACTAACACAACGATAACCCCGGCAATAACGCCTAATAAACCATCAAATATAATCGGCGTAGCCAGCTCACCCGTTTTACCAAGTAAACCCGTAATAAACTCTGTGCTGCCTTGCTGGGCGTGATGTAAAACGGGGATCCCATGTACCAATATGCCTCCGCCAACTAAAAACATAGCAACCGTTCCTGCAAAGGCTAAAAAGCGCATTAACTTAGGCGCTGCAGCAAGTAAAAACTTACCTACTAACTCTTTAAACTTACCGCCACTTTGCTGCGCTTTTTGCAGTAAATACAAACCAGCATCATCTAGTTTAACAATCCCTGCAACTAACCCATACACGCCAATGGTCATAATAATTGCTATTACACTAAGCACTAAAGCTTGATTCACCAGTGTAGCGCCAGCAACCGTGCCTAGCGTTATAACGATAATTTCTGCTGAGAGGATAAAATCAGTGCGGATCGCCCCTTTCACTTTTTGCTTTTCGTATTCTTGTAAGTCTTGTTGTTCAGCCAGAGTTTCATCTTCTTGTTGAGCATGACCAAATAGCTTTTCGATAATTTTCTCTGCACCTTCAAAGCACAAAAACAGCCCGCCAACCATTAACAGCGGAGTAATTAACCAAGGCAACCAAACACTAATCAATAATGCTGCGGGCACTAAGATGGCTTTGTTAATAAACGAGCCTTTTGCCACAGCCCAAACCACAGGCAACTCTCTATCGGCAGTTACCCCTGTGACTTGCTGAGCATTAAGAGCCAGATCATCACCTAACACCCCTGCTGTTTTTTTTGTTGCGACTTTACTCATCGTCGCAATGTCGTCTAAAAGTGTTGTAATATCATCAAGTAAGGTTAGTAAATTTGTGCCTGCCATGGTGGTTCCTTGCCCATTAAATACACTATCAACATAACTTATCCTGCCATTTTCACCAACGGTTAATTTTTCTTTGTTAGGCTTATAGCTCATTCAAAAATAGAGGTGTTTCTATGATTAAACCACTTCTCTCAGGGCTCGCTTTAGTTACCTTGTGCGCGTGTGCTGAGCAAAGTGCACCAAGCAATTATCTGTGCGATGAGACCCTCAGCGCCAGTATTGTTGAATACAGTGATGAGGAAGCAAGACTAACATTTAAGGAGAGTGAATTTTTACTCAATCGCCAAGTAAGCGGCTCAGGGGTTAAATACAGTGCCGATAATGTGCTGTTTTGGTCTAAAGGCGATGAAGCCATGCTGATTTTAAAAGGTAAAAAGTACCAATGTAGCTTAACTCAGTAATAGCAAAAGCTTTGCTTGCGAAATTAGCTTAATCAGTGGTTTTGAGTATAATAGCGACAGTTTATTCAGCGTTTAAGCGGCTATAATGAAATACAAAGATCTTCGCGAATTTATCGAGTTATTAGAACAAAAAGGTGAATTAAAACGGATCAAACAAGAAATTGATCCTTACCTTGAAATGACCGAAATTGCCGACCGTACTTTACGTGCCGAAGGCCCAGCTCTGTTATTCGAAAACCCTAAAGGCCACACTATTCCCGTTCTTGCCAACCTTTTTGGTACGCCTAAGCGCGTTGCAATGGGCATGGGGCAAGATGATGTTAGTGAACTGCGCGAAGTTGGTAAGTTATTAGCTTTTCTAAAAGAGCCTGAGCCACCAAAAGGCATTAAAGAGGCACTAGGGCAAATCCCAGTATTCAAACAAGTACTGAATATGCCAGCTAAAGAAGTAAAAAAAGCGCCTTGTCAGCAAGTTATACTTGAAGGCGATGATGTTGATTTAACTAAGTTACCTATCCAACATTGCTGGCCAGGTGATGCTGCTCCCTTGATCACATGGGGTCTAACGGTTACCAAAGGGCCTTATAAAAAGCGCCAAAACTTAGGCATTTACCGTCAGCAGCTATTAGGTAAAAACAAAATTATTATGCGTTGGCTATCGCACCGCGGTGGCGCATTAGATTTTCGTGAGTGGTGTAAAGAGCACCCAGGCGAACCTTACCCTGTATCTGTCGCATTAGGTGCCGATCCTGCGACAATCCTAGGCGCTGTAACACCAGTACCAGACACCCTAAGCGAATATGCATTTGCTGGTTTACTACGCGGTAGTAAGACTGAAGTTGTTAAATCGGTTTCAAATGACCTACAAGTGCCTGCTACCGCAGAGTTCGTGCTTGAAGGTTATATTATGCCGGGTGAAACAGCACCAGAAGGCCCTTATGGCGATCACACCGGTTACTACAACGAAGTAGACGAGTTTCCGGTGATGACGGTAACTCACATTACACATCGTGAAAACCCAATTTATCACAGCACTTACACTGGCCGTCCACCAGATGAGCCAGCAGTACTCGGGGTTGCTTTGAACGAAGTGTTCGTGCCAATTCTGCAAAAGCAATTCCCGGAAATTGTAGATTTTTACCTACCACCTGAAGGCTGTTCATACCGTATGGCTGTGGTCACGATGAAAAAACAATATCCAGGTCATGCCAAGCGCGTGATGATGGGGGTGTGGTCTTTCTTGCGTCAATTCATGTATACCAAGTTCGTGATTGTTTGCGATGATGATGTAAACGCTCGCGATTGGAACGACGTGATCTGGGCAATTACCACGCGTATGGACCCTGCTCGCGATACGACGATGATCGAAAACACGCCAATTGATTATTTAGATTTTGCATCACCAGTTTCTGGCCTTGGCTCAAAAATGGGCATGGATGCAACCAATAAATGGCCAGGCGAAACAGATCGTGAATGGGGTGAACCCATTGTTATGGATCCAAAAATCAAAGAACGTGTTGATGAATTATGGGACAGCTTAGATATTCTCTAGGCTGTGTCTATGTTAAACTGCTCAAAATTTAACGGTTATGAGTGCGATTCATAACCGAATTTGCTTCTGTGCTTATAAAGGTAAACTATGCAAACACTACTCGCTGACGTTGTTGCGATCAGCCCGCTTACAGACCATGTACATAAGGTCATTTTGAAACCACAGCAACCTGTGTCATTCGAGGCAGGCCAATATATGCAACTTGTATTAGGCGAAAAAGATAAGCGTGCCTTTTCTATTGCAAGCCGCCCGTCGCAAACTGAACAGATTGAACTACATATTGGTGCCGCGGGTGCTGATTCGTATGCAATGCAAGCGCTTGACCATTTACGTCAAGCTCATACAGAGCAACAGCAAGTTAATGTTGAAGTAGGCTTAGGTGTATCACAGCTGCGAGTTGAGGGTAAGCGCCCAATTATTCTACTTGCTGGCGGTACAGGTTTTTCTTATGCCAAATCAATGGCTGATCACCTTGCTGAAATCGGCTGTGAGCGTCCTGTATTATTTTACTGGGGTGTACGTGAGGAAGCTGCACTTTATGCTCATGATGAAATGCAAGCATGGGCAAACAGCAACCCACATTTCCAATACATTCCAGTAGTTGAAAATGCGCCGCAAAGCTGGAATGGCAAAACCGGTTACGTCCACAAGGCTGTTATGGAAGATATCGTGTCTTTAGAACCATATGATATATACATGGCAGGCCGCTTCGACATGATTGGCGTGGTTCGCGATGATTTTATTAATCATGGTGCGGTACGTGAGAACATGTACGCCGATGCATTTGCATTCATTAAATAACTAACTCATACCGGTTATTTTTAAGGCATCCAATTGGATGCCTTTTTTATTTGTTTTACCTATCGCCTTAATCCGTCTAAACGATTTCACAAACTGCATTTCCTTGACCATACTCTGATTAGAATAACGATGGGGAGAGACCCAAATGCTAAATACAAAAGTACAAGACTTTATGCAACGTAAGTTGCCACACATTACGCCTGAAACTGAAATGACCACCGCGATTAGCGAGCTGCAAAAGTTTAAATTACTAGGCGCACCTGTATTCGATGACAACAAAAGCCTAGTTGGCTTTATTTCTGAACAAGAGCTGCTGCAACCGCTCATGCAAAACAGTTATTTCTGTGATGGTGTAGTGAAGGTAAAACAGCTAATGCGCACCGATGTTGTCACGGTAAGTAGCGATCAAAACATCATAGAACTGGCAGATGGCATGCAAACTGGAAAGCCAAAAAACTACCCGGTTATCGAGGATGGTAAGGTTGTTGGCATGATCAGCCGAGGAGACGTGCTCAAGGCATTGTATGAAAACTATGTCTCATGCCAAGAGCACCAAGTGTAAGTTAGCTGCTTAACGATTAACAGCTAACTGTTTTAAAGCAGCTTTATCTGCATCGCTTAAATAAGCAATTTCAAGCGCATTAGCTTGCGCTTTTTCCATATCGGCTTGGCTTAAGCCTGCCGCAGGTGCTGCTACTTGATACTCATACGCTATTTCAATACCTTCAACTGCTGGATCATCAGTATTAATTGATGCCAAAATACCATGGTCTAAGAAGGTTTTTAACGGGTGTTTTGCAAGCTCAGCAACAGTGCTGGTTTGAATGTTACTGGTTAAGCAAGACTCAATACCAATGCGCTTATCACGTAAGTAATCCATTAGTGCATCATCTTCAATCGCTTTTACACCATGACCAATACGCGTTGCACCAAGCTCGTTAATTGCTTGCCAAATGCTTTCGCTACCTCGCGCTTCACCGGCATGAATCGTGGCAGCTAAGTATGCATCGTGAACTTGTTTAAAGTGATCAACAAATAGCTCACCCGGGAAACCAATTTCATCGCCAGCTAAATCAACCGCGACTAAATCATTTTTAAAAGCAAGAAGCGCATCAAGCTCTTGCTGACAGATTTTGGTGCCATATGTACGCGACATGATGCCGATTAAGTTAGCTTTAATTGGTGCGTTATGACACGCACTTTTTACACCATCAACCACTGCTTCAACAACACCTTGCGGGTGTAGGCCTTGGCTTTGCGCCATATAATATGGGCTAAAACGAAGCTCAACGTAATCGAGGTTTTGGGCAATCGCATCTTCAACGTTTTCGATAGCAATACGACGACAAGCATCGTAATCACCCAATACTTTTACACCCCAATCTAGCTTTTGTAAAAACGCCACTAAATTTGGTTCAGGGTCGATAACCTGTACGTGCGGAATAAGCGCTTCAATGTTGTCAGCAGGTAATTCAAGATTAAACTGACGACCAAGGTCTAAGATCGTTTGTGGGCGAACATTACCATCTAGATGACGGTGAATATCAAGCAAAGGGAGTTTGTTATTGATCATAATTAGCACTCAGGTTCAGTAAATTTGCGCGGATCATACGTACCCACGGCGATATTTCAAGTTTAGATGATTTTATTTACTTTTTAGAGGTCAAATGTCTGCTTTAATGGCTGCTAGCATTATGCAAAAAATGCCACAAAGTTTTAAAAAGTTTATCTGCATCAATTGGTTTAGTTAAATAACCATTCATACCACTGGCTAAGCCTTTCTTTAGGTCATCATCATGAGCATTTGCCGATAAGCCAATAATAGGTAAATCGGTGATCAGCAACTTATTACGAATAACCTTAGTCGCTTGTAAGCCATCCATATTCGGCATTTGAATATCCATAAGCACAAGGTCATAGCTTTTTTCACTGATCATCTTAATAGCCTCGTGGCCATCTTTAGCGATATCAGGTTGGCAGCCTTTAGTTTTTAAAATCGAACTCGCCACATGTTGATTCAATGGGTTATCTTCAACCAATAAAATTGCATCATTGGCAAATGAAACAGCAGTCACATCAATATCAGCTAACTCATCATCACTATGAATCACCTCTTCAAGAGGAGACTCAAATGGCAGCGAAATTGTAAACGTTGAACCTTGCCCCTCAGAGCTAGTTAGGCTTATCTCGCCTCCCATCATAACAATGAGTTTTTGACAAATGCTCAAGCCTAAACCTGTGCCACCAAAGCGACGAGAGGTTGAGCTATCGGCTTGTGAGAATGGTTTAAACAGTCGCTGCTGGGCCTCTTTACTGATGCCGATACCCGTATCAATAACACTAAAATAAGTAAATTCACCCTGCTGCCAAATACGTAATGTAATCGTGCCTTCTTGAGTGAACTTCACCGCATTGTTTAACAAATTCAACAATACTTGTTTTAAACGAATTGGGTCGGTATGGATAAGTAGGTGTTCAGAAGCATCAAGCTCAACTCTAAATTCTAAAGAGCGAGAGTTAAGCTCAAACTGCAATAAGTTAGTCAGCTCACTAACCAACGCATTCACATCTATTGGTTCTTGATGTAGCTCCAATCGCCCCGCTTCTATTTTAGAAAAATCTAAAACATCATTGATTACCCGTAATAGTACATTCAGTGCACCATCGGCTTGATCAATATAACCACGGGCTTGTTGCCAGTCAGGCTCTTGCATTGCTAAATAATGCAAACCCTTAATACCATTAATAGGCGTGCGTATTTCATGGCTCATATTCGCCAAGAACTCACTTTTAATTTGGCTGGCTTTATCGGCTTTTAATTTTTCTTCGCGAAGGCTTTGAGTTTGCTTTGCCACTTGCTGACGAATTTGAATATTAGTACCAGTTACAGAAATCAAAAAGGTGATCAATAACCAAACAAACAGCATACCGACTATTTGCGCCAACCAATAAGGCAACCATGACGACTGTGCAACTGACTCCCATAATTTTACCTGCCAAACGCGCTCACCAATAATAAAGTTGAAGCTAGCAATAGCTGTTGTACCTACACGGTGTGGGCTGTAAATTTCGACAGGATTACTGCCGTCAGTAACGTCATAGAAGCTGGCATCGATATCAGTGTTCTGATTAAAATTAAGTGTTTGTGCTAACACTTCTAAATTGACCACGGCGACAACATAACCTCTAAATCCGACCTGGTGATTAGTGTCTGAATAAACTGGGTTGAAGAATAAAACGCCCTTTTCGTTACCATCACCTTGCATCAGGGTAATAGGCTCACTGACGGTGACATTCTTAATTAACCGAGAGTCAGTTAACGCTTGTTTACGTAACTCGTTTGAGGCTAAATCAAAGCCTTGTGCTGGTTCGTTCCCTGCTAAAGGATGAATATATTGCACCGGAAAATAAACCGTTCGCTTACTCACTGGCTGCCACTGCCCTGCAGCATTTTTTTCTTTCACATAATAGTCAGCGCCCAGTTCATCACGCAGTAAATTTTGATAATTATTTAGTTGTGAGTGAATAACCTTAGGTGCCCACTCAAGGGCAAGAATTTCTTCGCTGTATTGTAGTTGCCTTGATGTGAAGCGCTTAAATTCGTCAAAATCAACCATGTCACTACTAGCAAAAAAAGTTGCGAGTAAGGCTAAGTGCGACTTAATTTCATCAACTTGGTGTTCAAGGTTCGTGTGAATAGCACTGACTTTAGCTTGCTGGCGCTGTAAGTCTTTGTCTTTTTTTACACTGGCTGCACCATAAAAGCTGACACAAATAACCACGTAAATTAATAGCGACGGCACAATGATTTGCAGCCGTTGGCGAGTATGGTGGTAACTAAATGCCGCTAAAATTAATGGCGTGAATATCAGTACCCCAATGCTATCGCCAATCCACCATGCGATAAAATTATTAAGCGCCGCATAACTCGGAATAACATTGTTAATGACCAGTAAGCCGGTGCCAATTGATGCAGCAATCAAGCTACACAAAGGGCCGCCAATCATTAAACCAAGCATACTTTGCTTTAATGACGATAATTCAATCGGGCGTTTAACGACATGAATGATAATGTAATAGGCAAGCCAAGCTTGGAATGTAGATGCAGTTGTTACGCCAATTGCCTGCAGCATCATTTGCCAGTGAAAAATATCAGTGGCTTTATCAAGGTGAATAAGGTTTACAAAGAATGCCCCTAGCAGAACCCCTGGCAAGGCACGATTTCTAAGTAGCAAGATACTGGCGAGCGCAATACCTGAAGGCGGCCATGCTGCAACCGCATAGCCATCAATCGCCAGCAATGAATTACTTAAGTACCCTGTAAGAAAGTAAGCAAGTGCAATGCTTATTGTCAGTGTAAATAAGTTCTTCAAGCCATCGCTCCTTTGCTGGCTGGAGTAAAATTATTGATAGAGTACCAATGCTTTTTCTGGTTGGGCACTCTTACTGTAGCTTAGCACCGCTTGCTGCAAATAAGCATGGCGATTATCTGCATTAAGCGCTTTATCAAACACTCGCGCGGCTAAGTCGTATTCACCGTGAGCATTAGCTAAACATGCTAGGGCTAGTAATAAGTCTGTATTTTCGGTGTCTTTTTTTAATACATCCTGCAAACTTGATTGCAGCTTGAGTGCATCGCCAGCGCTACTAGTACGTAAAATACGTGCTAAATCTTTATGCTGTAGCGGTTTTTTGATCATTTTAATTAAGCTTAGCTCAATTTTGTTTAACTCACCTGCCTTCGCCATCGCCGTTAAATAGCTTACCTCTGCGTGTGGCTTCAAGTTTTTGGCTAATTGCTCATAACGCTCAGTTAAATCCCCGTTTGACTGAGCTGCAAAGTAACGGTCGAACAATTGTTGCCATTCTTGCTCTGAAAGTACTTTTTTGCGTAATAAACGTGGCATAAAGTCATTAAGTGCCGCCCACTTTTGCTCTTGCACTAAAACATGGGCATACATTTTAAGCTCTAAACGAGAGGCTTTTTTGCGTTCAGCTAACGCTTTAAGGTCAGCAAAAATAGTGCTGGTTTCGCCGCTAGCAATCCATAAATTAGCCACTTTTAGCTGCTTATCTTGGCTTATTTTATCAAGATAGCTAATTGCTTTTTCATTTTCATTATTCGCCAGTGCCGCTTTAGCTAGAAGCGCAAAACGTATATCGCTCCACTTTTGTGCAACACTGTTGTTATCAAGTGCAAGCTCAAGCTCCGTATAATCGTTATTTATTAAGCTCCATACACCTTGCTCAATAGCCGCTTGTTTACGCTCTTCACTGCGCGCAAAGAAACCATGGCGTGTATGGCTATATAAAGATATTACGTAACGGCAAAGCTTATAAAGTAAAAACAGTGCAGCGAATGCCAATATTAAAAGTGCAGTAACGCCCCAAATAGTCCCTTCAATGGTTGTTTTATTAAAGGCAATTAGTACATAACCCTTTTGATCTATAAAAAAAGGGGCAATCCCTAAGCAGACTGCTATTGCAATAATGATTAATAAAAAGCGGATCATTGTGCCCACTCCTTCACCTGCTCAGTACTTTGTAATGACACTTTTGGACTAAAATTGAGCTGTTCTTTCGAAAGCTCAGCAAGACTTTTTAAGGCCGCTTTTGTTTGCGCATCATCTTGTTTAAAGTAATCTTTTACCAAGCTATGAGCAGCATCAACAGCACTAAAATACACACTGCTTTGTTTACTTAATACAGCATCTTGTGCTTGAGCTAAGTATAAACTTAAGCGCTGTTTTACTAGGTGACGCTCTTGCTCACTTAAAAATGGTGCGATAACCATATCTTCACGTGTGCGTACTTCTACAAAGAAGTCTTTAAACTGCTGCCACGACTTCGCAAGGTTTTGACGCCACTCACTCACATTTTCACTTAATTGATTTGGGTCTTCTTTGACGACCTCTTCAGGGAGTGAAATAGCATTAAATACCAGTTCATCAACTTTTTGATTAATGCCATGCAGTTTTAAATAAATTGCTTCAACAGCCACAGGTTCTATGGCATTCAAGGTTTGTAAATCTTGGTGAATTGCTTGGCGAATAGCGCCTGTACCCGGGTGCTCTGCAAGTAAGCTATCTAAGCGAGATAGCACAGCAGCAGCCCCTTGGTAATCGTGCTCTGCCCACAATTTAAACTCGGCCATACGCTGCAGGCTTGTGACTTCTTGCGGATTAAGCGTGAAAGTTTGCTGCTCGGCGCGCTTTAAAGCCGCTTGTAATTGCTGCTGTGTTTGCTCTGCACTTTCATTTAGTGCATCAGTGACCTTTTGTTCACTGTTATAAAGCGAGTGCTGCATTGTTTGTTGGGCACTTTTTAATGCATCAATTTGCTGCTGTAAGCGTAGGTTTTCATCTGTCAGCTCAGTCAATGCCACAGCCGATTGCTGATCGCTATTTAATTTTAGATAAAACTCATAGCCAACTGCACCAGCCACTAAAAGTGAAATAAGTAACGCTAAGCTACCTGTTTTGCTGATGCCTCTTTTAGCTTGTACAGGCGCTTTCGCCCCAATATTTGCCGTTTGCGCTTTTTTCTCTGGCTTTGCAGTCACTGGCTTTGCGGGTTGTTTTGATTCTGCTTCACTCATTTTGCTACCTTGCTGATTAATGCAGGTGAACATAGCGCTGTCGCTCGCCCCTGCAGCAATATGTATCTGTGTTCTTGCGACATTCTGTTGCTTTAAATAATCAGCGATACGCTCACTGGCAACGAAAAATTGTCGCTCTTTCAACCATGCAAGCTGAGGCTCATTTAGGCCATTAAAAATGGCATCCACCGCTGCATTACTGGTAATGACTATACCTTCTACATCAATTGTTTGCCAGTGGTCCATCCACTTACCCGGTTCGCTCTCAATTGCGCTCCGCTTGTAAACAACCAACTGATTTAATAAAGCACCACGTTGTTTTAAGGTTTTTGCTATGGTCGTGCGCCCACCTTCACCTTTCACTAAAACGATGTTACTTAGTTCAACATCTTGTAGTGTTTTTAATTCAAGCAGACCTTCTGAATCATGCTGTTTGGGCACTGCGGCTCGTCGCCCAAAGGCTTCATAAACCGCATCAGCCGTTTGCTGACCGACCGCATAAAGTTGCGCTGCTTTGTTGATGGTTGGTGTGAGTTTTAATAAGGCATGCACGGCATCTTGCGAGATAAAAATGATTTTATCGGCATTTTCTAGCGGCGCGAGCTCACTACTATTTACGGTGAGGTAATCTAAGGTAAGGACTGGACACAGGGTTGTTTGATAACCCGCCTGCTGAAGCTCAAGAGCAAGCTCAGTGCCTTTTCCTTCTGGACGAGTTATCAAAATATGCATATTAAGCGTCTCTATATACTTCAGCTAAAATTTTATCAGCACCTTGCTCAAGTAGCTTTTCAGCAAGTGTAATACCTAACTGCTCTGCGTCAGCCACAGGGCCTGTCACTTCATCACGCAGCATTTGGCTGCCATCAATAGCGCCCACTAAACCACGTAAATGCACTTGCTCACCATCAACCAATGCAAATGCACCAATTGGCACTTGGCAACCACCTTCTAAACGGCGATTCATAGCACGCTCAGCATTAACGCGAATACGTGTTTCATTATGTTCGAGTGGCGCTAATAGTGCTTTTGTCACTTCATCATCAATACGGCACTCAATACCCACAGCACCTTGACCATTTGCAGGTAATGATACCTCTGGCTCGATAAAAGCTGTAATACGCTCAGGCATTTCTAAACGAATTAGACCCGCTGCAGCTAGGATGATTGCATCATATTGACCATCATCTAGTTTTGCTAAACGAGTATTAACATTACCGCGTAAATCACGAATGTCTAAATCTGGGCGAGCTTCGCGAATTTGGCATTGGCGGCGTAAGCTTGATGTACCAACAATAGCGCCTTGTGGTAACTCATCTAAGCTTTTGTAGTTGTTTGATACAAACGCATCGCGCGGGTCTTCACGCTCACAAATTGTGTGTAACGCTAACCCTTCAGGAAACTCAACAGGCACATCTTTCATTGAATGCACCGCGATATCTGCACGACCATCAAGCATGGCTTGCTCAAGCTCTTTTACGAATAAGCCTTTACCACCAATCTTGGCCAGTGGTGTATCAAGGATAATATCGCCTTGCGTCGACATAGGAACCAACTCTACCGTTACATCGTCGTGGAAGTGCTCTAGTTGAGCTTTTACAAATTCAGCCTGCCATAAAGCAAGTGCACTTTTACGGGTAGCGATACGAACTAGTTTTGTTGTCTGTGTCATGAAAAATCCAATTAATTATCAGGCTGATACTAAATATTACTCAGCTAAAATTCTAAATTCTTTTTGGGCCAGTAAGTTGCCATCTGCGTCAATAACTTCAACACGCCAATCACCCAGTTGTTCTGGCATAATGTTTTTCGTTGAATAAGTACGAAAACGTGGACTACTTACGGCCAATTCAATCGAAGCAAGCTGTTGACCTTGGTAATACCATTGGTGACGAACAGCTTGTCCCTGCATATTTCTAAGCTCGCTAAAAAAGCTCAGGCTATTGCTTATTTGCGCTAATTTTACATCGTTTTTTAAAACGTTTACTGGTTCTCGATCAACAACATCGGTTGTTAATACCGCGCGGCTTACTTTATCTGTGTCTATTTTAGCGCCAATTGCGACGCTGGCAATATGTGCTGACTGCGAAAACTGCTGCTGAGCATCTGGAGCTGCAGCAATCTCTACTTGCTGTTCAGTTTGTGGTGCTTCTTCACCATCAAGGGTGACAGCTAGTGTTTTAGGTTGTTGCTCATCAACAACCTCTTCACTGTCGATCTCAGGCTCTACTGTTGTAACGTCAGATTCTACAATGTTTGAACTCACAACCTCTGCTTTAGTAGTTTCTGTGCTATCAGCCTGCGGTGTTTGCTCATTCATTAACGAAACATCGACTTCTTTTGGCTCTTCTTGCTCAGCGTCATTTAAAGAAGCTTGTAATTCAGCATTTGTAAACTCTGCTTGCGGTTCATCTTGCGGAGATTGTTCAGCATTTACAGCACCAGTAAAGCTATACACTAAAATAGCCAATGCTACTAAGATAACACTGCTAACCATAAAAATGCGTCGCCAATGCCATTGATAAGTCACTGCTGTCGGTGTTGAACTTGCCGATTCAACGGCATTCATATTTGCTGTAATTACAAGTTTCTTTGTCATGTTGGCCTCTAAAACCAAAAAATTAACTCAAGCGAGCAATTAACCACTCTCGAATAGCCATCAGCTCTTCACCACAAACTTGGTGCGCCATCGGATAGTCTTGCCAGCTTACTTCCATGTTGTTAGCGCTAAGCACGTCAAATGCTTGTCTGCCCGCGCTATGCGGTACCACATCGTCAAATCGACCATGTGCCATAAAAATATTTAACCTCTGCTGCTTGGCTTCATCAGCAAATTTTGCAGGCACACACATATAGGTTGAAAGTGCCATTACACCCGCTAATTTATAATCTAGACGTGGCGCTAAGTGCAGCGATACCACACCTCCTTGCGAAAAACCGGCAAGAATAATTTTGTTTGGGGCGATACCATTTGCTATTTCTTGATCAATAATTGCTGCCACTTTTGCAGCAGATTCACGCACTCCTTGCTCATCAGCACGCTTATCTAAATCCATCGATTTAATATCGTACCAAGAACGCATTGCCATACCACCATTTATGGTGACCGGCTGCACTGGCGCATGTGGAAACACAAAACGTACGCCAAGCTCTTTTGGTAGAGCAAGTTGCGGTGCAACGGGAGCAAAACCATCACCCGAATCACCTAAACCATGTAGCCAGATAACCGTTGCTTTGTGGTCGCCTTGTGCTGAGTACTCAACAAACTCTAAACTCATAGTTCAGAACGCCATTCAATTGTTTGACCTGCTTGGCGAGTTGCCGCATCACACATAAATTGCCAAAACTCTGCACCTGAGCGGTTATCAATCCACTTATCGTCGCGTAGTTCAAAATGGTGACCGTTAAATTTAGTCGCTACCCAAACTTGGTGTAATGGTGCTTGCTTGTTGATCACAATTTTACTGCGATCAGGAAAGATGATTTCTAAAATACCTGACGCTGATTCATAGTCTAAATCGGCATCACATTCATCGATTTGCTCTTCAATAGTTAGCATTAATGCATCGGCTAGTGTGTGGTATTCATGATCAGTCATTTTAGTGTCCTTTAACTGGCTTTAAGCCTAGATCTGGGGGCAGATTGTGTACATCAAGTGTAACAGGAATAAATTCATCCGCGAATAGCTGCATTTTTTAAATATTCTGTTACTCTGCGATTATAAAGCCAGCAACCGTATTAATCTAATGAAAGAGACTCATAGCCAAAAATTAAAAACCATTTTACCTCTAAGCGCCCTTCTACTAACCCTAGCAGGTTGCGGACAAAGTGGTGCTCTTTATCTGCCAGATGATACTAAGCCGCCTGCAAAGTCTCAGCCGCAAGCTGATCCATCCGAACAACCAGAACAAAAACAGGACCAATAGATGGACTTTTTTAACTACAATAATAATCAGCTGTTCGCTGAAGACATCGCTGTCAAAGAGCTTGCCGAACAATATGGTACGCCTTGTTATATCTATTCTCGCAAAACCTTTGAACGTCATTATCTAGCATTCGCTGAAGCTGCTAAGTCACATAAAAGCTTGGTGTGCTATGCCGTAAAAGCCAACTCAAATATTGCCGTGCTTAATATTTTAGCGCGACTTGGTTCAGGTTTTGACATTGTCTCAAAAGGAGAGCTTGCGCGTGTCATCCAAGCAGGCGGAGACGCAAGTAAGGTTGTTTTTTCTGGCGTTGCAAAAACCGCTGACGAAATTGCCTATGCACTTGAATTGGGGATCAAGTGTTTTAACGTTGAGTCAGTGGCTGAGCTTGAGCGTATTTCAAAAGTGGCAACGGATCTTAACTTAGTGGCACCGATTTCGATTCGCGTAAACCCAGATATAGATGCAAAAACGCACCCTTATATCTCAACCGGCTTAAAAGAGAATAAGTTTGGTATAGATATTCAAACTGCGGTAACTGTGTATCAACATGCAGCATCATTACCCGGTTTAAAAATTACCGGTGTAGATTGCCACATCGGTTCGCAGCTAACGGAAATAAAACCTTTCTTAGCAGCCCTTGAAAAAGTACTGACTCTTATCGAAGAGTTAAAAGCGGTTGGCATCAAGCTAACTCACCTAGATATCGGTGGTGGTCTTGGGGTGCCTTATAATGGCGAAACACCTCCTCATCCAAGCGAGTATGTTGATAAAATTACCGCTCGATTAGCAGACTACCAAGATTTAGAACTTATTTTTGAACCTGGTCGTGCGATTGCAGCCAACGCAGGTATTTTAGTTACTAAAGTTGAGTTTATTAAACAAAACCAAGATAAGTTCTTTGCTATTGTTGATGCAGGCATGAACGATATGTTGCGTCCATCGCTGTATCAAGCTTGGCAAAGTATTGTACCAGTTGAACCTCGCGCAGATGATACGCCTACTTACAACTACGACATTGTCGGCCCTGTCTGTGAAACCGGTGACTTTTTAGGTAAAGACCGTGAGCTTGCACTTCAAGCCGGTGACCTTTTAGCGCAGCGCAGCGCTGGCGCATATGGTTTTACCATGAGCTCAAACTACAACTCACGCCCGCGTGTTGCAGAGATTATGGTGGATGGCCAACAAAGCCATTTAATTCGCCAACGCGAAACCTTAGAAAGCCTTTGGCAAGGTGAGAAAATTTTACCATAAACGTTTTTATAACCGCCCTGCTCTGTGGCATGATTAGCTCAGAGCAAACCCGAATTAGAGCGTTATGTTAGTTAATTTTTCAAAAATGCACGGCCTAGGTAATGACTTTGTCGTTATTGATAACATTACTCAAAATGTTTTTTTATCACGTGATCAAATAAAGAAGCTGGCAGATCGCCATTTCGGCATTGGCTTCGATCAACTGCTTATGGTTGAAGCCCCTTACTCTCCTGATCTCGATTTTCATTATCGAATTTTCAATGCCGATGGTAACGAAGTTGAACAGTGCGGCAACGGTGCGCGCTGTTTCGCCCGCTTTGTACGTATGAAAGGCCTGACCAATAAGCATAAAATCTCGGTTTCAACAAAATCTGGTAACCTCACGCTTTATATAGAGAAAGATGGCCAAGTAACGGTAAATATGGGCCACCCCAATTTTGAACCGAACAAAATCCCATTAAAAGCCAGCAAGCGTGAGTTGACCTATATTCTTCGCACGGAAGAACATACGGTATTTAGTGGCGCAGTATCGATGGGTAACCCGCACTGCGTTTTAGAAGTTGATGACATTCATAGCGCAGAAGTCGCCACCTTAGGCCCACTGCTTGAAAATCATGAACGCTTTCCACAACGCGCAAATGTTGGTTTTATGCAGGTAATTTCGCAAGATCACATTAAACTAAGAGTGTGGGAACGTGGCGTTAGTGAAACCTTGGCCTGTGGTACAGGTGCCTGTGCTGCGGTCGTGGTTGGTCAAATTCAGAGTAAACTTGCTACTACCGTACAAGTTGACTTACCCGGCGGCAGTTTGCAAGTACGCTGGCAAGGCGAAGGCCACCCTGTACGAATGACAGGCCCTGCTGAGCATGTTTTTGATGGACAAGTGGCACTATGAGCAAACTAACAGAACAACAAATTGCTGAATATTTAAAAGCACACCCTGATTTTTTTATTAAAAACCCTGATGTGCTCGCTGAAGTTGAACTACAACAGCAAACGGCTGGGACAACGTCTTTGGTGCATATTCAACAGCGCCAATTACGTGAACACAATACGCTATTAAAAAATAAAATTGAGCAGCTCGTTGAACAAGCAAAAGAAAACGAGTTAATTTACCGCTTATTTAGCGACTGTCATCGTCAGTTATGGACTAACTACGACTTTACGACACTGGCTAGCAACTTGCGCAATATTATCTGCACGAACCCATCCATTAACGAATGCCAGTTAGTTAAGTACGATAAAAAGTTTGATGAATTAATTGCTCATCGCCTGCAAAACGACGGCATTTACTTGGGTCGAGTAAGCCAACAAGAAAGAGACTTACTGTTTTCAGACACGACTCAATCGACTGCTTTATATCTAATTGGTAACACGAAACACCCTGTGGCTATTTTGGCGTTTGGTAGTGATGACGTAAATCACTTCGAACCGGCAAAAGACAGCTTTTTTGTCCTTGAGTTTGTGCGCTCATTGCAACTGCGCTTATTGGAACTTGCATGAGCGATGTGACAACGCCAGACATTAATGAATTAAGTGATGCTTGGCGAACACCCATCCAACTTTTTGCAGACTACTTACGCTACGAAAAACAATACTCAGCGCACACAGTAAACCAATATACGAGCCAACTAGGCTTCGCAGCTTTGTACTTTAGTAAACTATGTGAAGACTGGTTTGCTGTTCAAGGTGAGCATATTCGCCGTTACAGCATGCAAATGCGCAGCAAACAATTGAGTGGTCGCACAATCAGTTTAAAACTAAGCTGTATTCGCAGTTTATATAAATTCTTAAAAGCCAAAAATATAGCCAGTCAGGTACATTATCACAATCCGGCAGAGGCCATTAAAGGGCCAAAATTTTCCAAGCCTTTACCCAAAAATTTAGACGTAGATCAAATGGCTAAGCTTTTAGAACTGCCAGATGATGAGCCTTTAGCTATTCGTGACAAAGCCATGATGGAATTAATGTACTCTTCGGGTCTGCGCATTAGCGAGTTAGTTGGTGCTAACATACAGGATATAAATCCAACTGAAGGCGAAATTTTAGTCCGTGGTAAAGGTAACAAAGAACGCTTATTACCTGTAGGCAGCAAAGCGCTCAGTGCATTAAAAGCATGGCTGAAAATTCGCCCTCAATTTGCAAATCCTGATGAAATAGCCGTGTTTGTTAGCAGCCAAAAAAAGCGAATTTCCGTACGCCAAGTTCGCTTACGGATGCAAGAATGGGGAATTAAGCAAGGGATCAGCTCGCAAGTGCATCCGCATAAATTACGCCACTCGTTTGCATCACATATCTTAGAATCATCAGGGGATCTGCGTGCCGTACAAGAACTCTTAGGACACAGTAGTTTGTCTGCAACGCAAGTTTATACGCATTTAGATTTTCAGCATTTAGCTAAAGTGTACGATAACACCCATCCACGCGCTAAAAAGCGCTCAACATCAGAGTAAACCCTTGTCATTATGATCCGATTTAACCGTGCCCTATCGCCAGTTTCAGTTTTAAGTTTTGATTTAGACGACACACTTTACAACAACCATCCGATCATAAAATCAGCCTTACAAGCACAAGCTGATTACTTAGAAGCATTAGACCAATGGCCAGACGATAGCATGAGCTACTGGTTAACATGCCGCGATAATGCTTTAAAACATGATGCAACTTTAATTGATGACGTTACACGCTGGCGACAAGCAGCATTACACTATGCCATGACCGATCTGGGTTTTTCAGCAGAGCAAGCTCAGTTGCATGCCGAAAACGCTTATCAGGCATTCGCTGATGCCCGCAGTCAAATAACCGTGACTGATGAAGTGCTTGAATTACTTGCTAACCTCAGTAAACACTACCGCCTCATCGCCATCACCAATGGTAATGTCGAAGTAGAAAAGTTTAACCTTAATGGTGTGTTTGAGTTAGTTTTACAAGCAGGCCCACACGGAAAAGCAAAGCCGCACAGCGCCTTATTTGATAGCGCAGCCAAAAAATTAGAAGTGCCTCACAAGGAAATTTTGCACATTGGCGATAGCCTAGATACTGATGTCCAAGGCGCCAATAATGCCGGATGCCAAAGCGTTTGGCTAAATAACCAAGCAACGCAATATCGTTATCAAGGATTAGCAGATATTGAAATAAGCAATATCATGGCGCTCAATCATTTGATTAAAAAGTAACGACTTTGAGAAATTTGTTTTATGCTGAGCAAGTAGGCAACAAAGATTTAAAACTGGTGGGCGAAACGGATGAATGCTTTTCTTAAATTAATATTGCTACTTTCTCTTAGTTTAAATGGTTACTTTATTTGGCAGCTTTTTAACCCAGCAAAGCCTATAGAAATAGAAACTGTCGCACCAGCGCCTAAAGTACAAAAAGGCACGGTCTTACCTGCCCACTTCCAGCAAGCAGTTGCACTATTTAGCAATCAGTTATTTGATAAAGCCGTCGCTGAGTACACTCAATTACTTGTGAATGAACCTCGCTATGCAAGGCAGCTAAAGCAAGCTTGGCAACAGCAACTAGAATCATGGCTTTCCCATAAAAAATTCACTTTAAGTGAGCAATTTTTAACGGCCTTTTTAAATAGCCACCCTTACGATGTCACCATGCTTGAACTTGAAGCTAAGCGTTTAATCGCACAAGGTGATACCCAACAAGGAATCATCAATTTACTGGCTCTTAGCAACCAGTTAGACAGCAATGATAAACAACAACTTAACAAACAAATAGACGAGCTAAGCACATCCTATATTGATGAACTTATTGCGACGCAACAATGGCAAGCCCTGCTTAATATTAGTCAACAATGGCTTGATTACACGCCTGGCAATGCGCAGTACTTATATAACTATGCATTAGCTAACTATCATTTAGAAGATTACGTCGCGAGCCAAATAACCCTAGATCAACTGCCTGAAGATCATGACTATAAACAACAGGCCGAGCAATTACACCTATTGATTCAACAAGCCTTAGCAGGTGTTGAAGTTATAAAATTAACCGCTCGAGGTTCACATTATTTAGTAAACAGTATTATCAACGATGATATTGAAACCGAACTGATGATCGACACAGGCGCTAGCTTTACTGTAATCAACCAAACATTATTAAACTCGCTTAACACTCCAGCAAATTTTCTTGGCGCACTTAAGGTAAACACAGCTAATGGCATTGTTGAAGCACAGCGGTATCAGCTCGAATCCTTTCAAGTCGGACAACAACGTATTCGTAATTTTGAAGTGCTGGTAATAGAAAATCATGCTGGCTATGGCTTATTAGGTATGAACTTTTTAGAGAATTTTAAGTTTAATATCAATCAGCAAGTGAATGAGTTAGAGTTGATAAAGAACAATTTTTAAGGACAAGCAATGACTCTTAACGAATTTCTTTCGAAATTAGCAAGCACACCACAGCAAATTGAGTTTACCGATACCATGGCGGTAATTGACAGCAATTATGATTTTACCCCAAGCGCTTTTAATAATCATGGCTTGCTTAGCGAGGCAAATGAAAATAATGGCTCATGTAAAATTTTTGCCTTTGCAAAGCTTAATCAACTAAGCAAACAAAATACCCTCGATTGTTTTGGCGCGTTTTATCGTGATGATGTATTACACAATCCTGAAGGGCATGACCACATGAACATTCGCACCTTTATGCTTGCCCCTGAAGCGACCCCTTTCTTAGGAGTTACATTTACCGAGCAAGACGTGCTTAAAGCGAAGTGATTAATACCAAAAATTAAAGGGGTTTTTCCATAAAATAACGGCAGCCGTCGAGTGGGTAGTTACTCATTTCGTATTTGACTTGGTAGCCGTTTTTTTCGTAAAAAGGTTTGGCTTGAAAATCGAGCGTATCAAGTTGAGCGATATTTGCACCAAACGCTTTAGCTTTGCTCTCTAATTCAGCTAACAATCGTGTCGCAAGCCCTTTACCACGTGTCTTATCATCACACCAAAGCCAACTAATAAGCAGCCAATTGCCAAATACTTGACCATGGATACCGGCAACAACATTGTTTTGTTTATTAACGAACTTAAAGCCTAAAGGAATACGCTCGGCATTAAAATGCGCGGCGTTGAAAGCCACAATATGTTCTCTTAGCTGGTTGTTTAGATCAGCTGAGTCATCACTTTTTAATTGATACATAGCATACCTATAAAATGTTATGACTCAGTATACGCTTATATCGTTAATCAGTATAAGTGGTTCTTGCCATAAGGTACTTCGAGCATGTTACTCGCCAGCTTTTCGGGCTGACCGCACATTTCATCATAAGCACTGGTGTGGCGTAAAACCATATCACCATAACTTAAGTGATCGAGGCGCTTTTGAATGTGCAACGGGCTAATATCGCGAATAAACTCACCTTGCTCATCAGTGACATAATACTCAACGTTATTTATTAGCACAGACACTTGATACAGCGCCATTTCCAACGAATGAAGGATAACTTTTTGCAGTGGCTGATGGTCTGCAAGCTCTGATAACTTGATAGGCATGTGCGTTCCTCTTTGATGGTGGAACTATCTATACGTGATTTTGGTATACTGTGATCAAATTAATTGTACAAAAATCACTCATGCCAGAAAAAGTACGACTTGCTAAATTTATTGCCCATGCGGGTGTTTGCTCTCGAAAGCAAGCATCGCGTTTGATAGATCAAGGTGAGGTAACAGTAAATGGCCGTGCCGCAAATCATATAGATCATGTTGATGAGCACGATGATGTGATTGTACTTGGCGAAAAAATTTCAGCAAAAGCGCCACTCACCTACTTTGCGTATCACAAACCCGTTGGTATAGATTGCAAATTAAATGCTGACGACCCAACCAGTCTTATTCATAGTCTGCCTAAAACTACCCGGGTTTACCCAATTGGCCGGCTCGACAAAGACTCCCGAGGTTTATTGATTTTGACCAATGACGGTGAGTTTTGTAATCAACTTATCCACCCTGATTACCACCAACCCAAGCGCTATTTAGTCACCGTAGATAAACCTCTTGATAGTGATTTTTGTAAAAAAATGGCAAACGGTGTGCCTGTAGATAAACAAATAACCCTTCCTTGTGAGGTGGCTCAAGTCACCGAAACACAGTTTTGCATCGTCTTAAAACAAGGTTTAAACCGGCAAATACGTAAAATGGCACGTTTTTCTGGCTACAAAGTCATCGACCTGTACCGCACAGATATCGCAAAACTGTCACTCACCACGCTGAATTTGCCCGAAGGGCAGATAGTCAGTATCAAAAAAAGTGACATTCTCTAACAAAAAAGTTTGCATTAATTGATTACGCGTGTAATCTTAAATTAAAGATTACATCTGTAGGCATAAAAATGATTGAACTTTCTAAAGCTGAATTCGAAGTATTAGATGCGGTATGGCTTGGCTACCCAGCCACGGCTAGTGAAGTAATTGCGCGTTTAAGTGACGATAAAGAATGGCACGAAAAAACCATTAAAACGCTACTAAGCCGTTTAGTTAAAAAAGGCGCACTAAGCTTCGAGAAACAAGGTCGCCAATATAACTACACCCCTTGTATTGCTCGTGAAGAATACACATTAAAAGAAAGCCAAAGCTTTATTGAACGCTTTTTTAATGGCCGTATTGCGCCACTGGTGAGTGGCTTTGCTAAATCAGAGCAACTCTCGCAACATGATATTGATGAGCTGAAAAAGGTCATTGATGATTGGGAAAAACAGCAAAAATAAGGCTTGTTATGTTAGATGCATTTTTTAATTGGCTGTTAGATCAACAACTTTTGATCTCATCTGCAATTATGTTTTTATTACTGCTAGAGCGAAAGTTACTAAGCCAGCTATCGGCACGCTTGGTTTATACACTGTGGGCGCTTTTACCAATTAGTTTATTGTTAGCGAACCTACCAGAACACTTAAAACCAATTCAAAACGACTTTATCAGTAAGCTGACTATCACACCAAACACAGCAATAATGCCGCAGTTTACGCTCACTTGGTTTGCTATTTATGGCTTTATTAGTGCCGCACTGCTGATCACTGCCGTATATTTTCATTACCGTTTTCTAGCAAAACTGCAATTAGTACCAATTACGCTTGATCATCACAACAACCAAAGTATACGCATATACCAAAGCAACCAAGTGAGCTCACCTATGGTTGTAGGAGTTATAAACACCAAGCTAGTAATGCCTACAAACTATCAAAGCCATTACAACAGCCATGCTTTAGCGCTTATTTTAGAGCATGAATCAGTGCACATTAAACGCAAAGATAACCTAATTAATGCCATCGCGTTAAGTGCCACTATTTTGCTGTGGTTTAACCCTGTCGCTTGGCTTGGTTATGCAAGTCTGCGCCGCATTCAAGAGCTTTCATGTGATGAGCAAGTACTCAAAAATAAATCAACTGAACAACGAATTCTATACAGTAAGGCATTAGTGCACTGTGCAAGCTTTAGCAGAACAGGCTTAATGGCTTATTCACAATACGGAGATAAAAACACCATGTTACAACGTCTAAATCAAATAAAGCAGATCGACAACAGCTCATTTATTGCAAAAACAGCGTTAGTTATTTTTACAGCGGGCATGCTTAGCAGCTTTGCCATTGCAAAACAGCCGATGTCCGTTGAAAAGACAAAGGACTATCAAGCGGTTATGCGTGTAGAGCCGATATACCCAATTCAAGCTGCAGAGCAAGGTATTAGCGGTTCAGTCGTTTTGAAATACGATATTTTACCAAGTGGCGCCACCAGCAATGTTAGTGTAGTAAGTGCAGAGCCTGAAGGTGTTTTCAATCGAGAAGCGAAAAGAGCCTTAAAACAATGGCAATATGCGCCGTCTGAATCTGGCTTTCAAAACGCCTTAGTACAACTCGATTTCGCCTTAGACGAAAACTATCAAGCAAAGGATTTAATAGAAAAAATTAAAGTTAGCTCTAAGTAAAAGTAACCACTTAAGACCCTAAAGCAAGCGCCTTATTTAAGCCGCTTGCTTTGTGGTTTTTAACTTATTGCTTTGTAACTAGAGGCAAACAGCAATCATCGCCACAGCACAAACATAGCCTACTAGCCAAACTAATGAGCGCAGAATATCTTGGTTTATGTAGTAGAAAATACAATACAACACACGGGCAATAACATGCACAATCGCTAGGGTCTCAGTTACCTGATAGACATTATTGCTACCTATAACGACTGCCAGAGCGACAGCAAAAATAATCAGCGATTCAAAGCTATTTTGATGTGCTGCCAACGCACGAGCACCAAAGCCGGTTAGTTTAGCTTGTTGCTCACGCGGGTGCTTATTGTCGTAGCCTGCCAACTTATTTTGTGCAAAAGCCACAGGCGCTTTGGCTAAATAGGGTATGAGTACTGCGATGAGTGCACAGATAATCAGTGTGGTCATGATATTTCCTTATCTTTTAACTGTAATACCCTACCCTAGCGTAAACAAAAAAAAGCCGCTACTTAAAACAGCAGCGGCCAGCAATAGCATCATTGTCACTATAGTCTAATGACGGCATAAAAGCCCTGCGGCATATTGTCACAGCTGAGTTTTTCTCAAGTTGGTCGATAAGCTAATGCTCTCATACTTTGGTTTTGTTACTCTAAGCGCCTCTCCTCATTAATTTATTTTCAATATGACTTGGATTTTCTTAACTATTTTTGCGGCATTTATGCAGTCGTGGCGCAATGCACTGCAAAGTAAACTGAGTGCAACAGTGAGCGTTGCAGGGGTAACGCTTGCTCGCTTTATTATTGCCAGCCCAATTGCTGCCCTGTATTTATTTGTACTTTATCAGTATCAAGACGCCGCACTCCCTGACTTTAATCTGGCTTTTATTGGCTACATTGTTGGCGCCAGTATCGTCCAAATCGTTGCCACCGGTTTGATGGTAAAACTGTTTAAAATGAATAACTTTGCAGTCGGTGCCGGGCTTGCAAAAAGTGAAGCGCTGATGGCGGCCATTTTAGGCGTTATGTTCTTCGGCTCAGCACTCTCACTGCTAGGTTGGGTTGGCGTATTTATTGGTGCAATTGCGGTATTGCTATTAAGTGGCATCGCGAATGTTAAACACTTTAATTTGGGCACCGCACTGCTTGGGCTTGCTTGCGGCACTTCTTTTGCTCTTTCATCGTCATGGATCCGTGAGGCAAGTTTAAATTCAGGGCTGACTTTCCCACACTCGGCCGCTTGGGTGTTGTTACTGATTATCAGCTTACAAACCCTGATGCTGTGCGTGTATATTGCATTCAAAGAACGCGATACATTTAAGAAAATGTGGCATCACAAAGGCACTACTACCGCTGTTAGTGTTTGTAGCTGTTTAGGTTCAATTGGTTGGTTTAGCGCTATGAGCTTGCAGCATGTTGCTTATGTAAAAACACTGGGGCAGATAGAAGTATTCTTTACCATTTTGGTATCGATTCTTTGGTTAAAACAACCTTTAAAGCGCCAAGACACGGCTGGGCTTGTGTTAATTGCACTGGCAGCCATTCTGGTAATGCTACCAAATTAGGCTTATTCCTAGTCATTAAAAAAGCGGCATAGCCGCTTTTTTAATGACTAATTTTTAGGGTTATTACACCGCTAATTATCAGCAATACTCCGGCAATGCGGCCAAAAGTGGCGGCATCACCATAAAATAAAATACCAACCAAAAAAGTGCCTGCGGCTCCTATGCCTGTCCATACCGCATAAGATGTTCCCATCGGAATATCCTTTTGCGCCAACCACAACATAAACCCACTAGCGACCATAAATGCGACGGCTATCGCAATGCCTAACCAGCGACTGTCTGCCTGTTGAGACATCTTAAGGCCAACAGGCCAGCCAATTTCTAACAGACCTGCGACAATTAAATACAACCACGCCATTAGTGATCTCGCTTTTTCAAGATCACGTCATACAAATCTTCGCGGCGGTCTTTTAAGTTTCTAACAGTACCTTCACTGTGAAGGATTTTCAGTTTATCCATATCTAAATCACTGAATAACAGCATTTCGGTATTCGGTGTTGCTTCATTCAAGGTTGCATCATGCGGGAACGAAAAGTCAGAAGGGGTAAGCACTGCTGATTGCGAATACTGTACGTCTAAGCTTTCTACTTCAGGTAAGTTACCAACCGAGCCTGCAATCACAACATAACATTCATTTTCAATTGCGCGTGCTTGTGCACAATGGCGTACACGTAAGTAACTATTTTTTGTATCCGTCCAAAATGGCACGAACAAAATATCTAACCCTTGCTTAGCGAGAATACGTGACAGCTCAGGGAACTCTACATCGTAACAAATTTGAATACCAACACGACCCGCATCCGTTTCAAATACAGCAATTTTATCACCGCCTTGGATCACCCAGTCATTTTGCTCGTGAGGGGTAATATGAATTTTACGCTGCTCATCAATTTTACCGCTGCGGTGGCACAAATAGCTGACATTATAAATCTTGTCATCTTCTGCGAGTGGCATGGAGCCTGTGATAATATTGGCATTGTATTCAACCGCCATGCGTGACATTGCATCACGGAAGGTTTCTGTGTACTCGGCCAAATAGCGAATAGCTTCCGTTTGATTACTTTGTTCGGTAAGACCCATTAACGGGGCATTGAAAAATTCCGGAAACAGAATAAAGTCACTCTTATAGTCAGACACCGTATCAACAAAGTATTCCACTTGCTTGAGCAGCTCTTCAACAGACTCAACACAGCGCATTTGCCACTGTACAGCACCGACACGCACAATTGATTTAGTCGACTCAAGTACCGTATCCGTCGGCTCAAACATAATGTTATTCCACTCGAGTAAAGTGGCATAACCAACTGACTCCTGATCTTCAGGAAGGTATTTTTTAAGTAAACGTTTAACTTGGAAATCATTAGATAACTGAAAGCTTAAAATCGGATCGTACAGCTCTTTGTGGTCAACTTTTTCGATGTACTCCATCGGCGACATCTCTGCACTGTGATTGTAATAACGCGGAATACGCCCACCCGCTAAAATAGCGCGTAAGTTATATTGACGACACAGCTCTTTACGTGCATCGTATAAGCGACGACCCAGTCGCATCCCTCGGTGAGTTGATGAAATCACCACATCTAAACCATAAAGTGCATCACCTTCAGGATCACTAAATACACGGTCATGACCATCAACAATGTCTTCGTAGGTATGTGGGTTAGAAAAGCGCGCGTAATCAACCTGTACACTCAAGGCGATGCCCACTAAAACACCATCGTCAACAATGCCTATTTGCCCTTCAGGAAACTGATCTATTAGCCTAAAAATAGTATGGCTTGGCCAAGCACCTCCAAGCCCTGGGTAAGCTTGATCCATGAGGGTCTTTATTTGTGGGTACTGTTCTTTGGTTAGATTACAGATCTCTAAATGCGTTTTTTCCGCCGGCATAGCTACTCCTTTTTAGGCACGAGAGAATAATCACAGCAAACATTGCTCAGCATGTTTCTAGATTAGCTTTAACTAGAGTGGCATCAAATGCCCACTCTGCCAAGCCCCAAGCTTAACAAACATGATGTGAACAGGCGCTTAGCCTCATTCATAAACATCAGTGACATGCGTTTACAAAGCAAAAGCGAGCAATTATAAACCTGCATTGCTCAACTTTTCATCTATAATTACGCTACTCTCCATGTGTATTTGAGGTTGGATTGATCAAACACTTATTAAAACAATCAAAGCAATCTGGCTTAGAAGAGATTGAACACGTTAAATTTCTGATTATTTCTAAAATCGCCTATTTCGCGTTGATTGTTCATGTCTTGCTGATCCCCGTATTTGCTCACATAGGTGCAAATACGCTTGCTTTAGTTAATATCTTGAGTGTGCTTGCTTGGGCAAGCGGCATATTCTTGATTAAGCAAGGACTGACTTCGCTTGCTCTTAGAGTATTTTGTCTTGAAGTAATTATTCATGCAGTAATTGTCTGTGCCACCCTTGGCTTAGGCGCAGGGTTCCAGTTTTACCTTTGGACTGTGTCTTGTATTTTAATGATCGATTATCAATTAACCTTTAAGCGTGCAGCTTTATATAGCTTAGTGATGATTGCGATATTCGCCCTGCTATATGTATTTTTTTCAGATGTTCAGTACAGCTTTGCTTACCCAGAATTACTACCACATGTAAATGTAATCAATATTATTATTGCCGGTTTACCTATGGTCTATGGCATGGGTCTAATTAGAGAAATCACCTTGTCGCAACGGGTTGAGTTAACAGAAATGGCAGCCCGCGACCCTCTCACCAAGCTCTATAACCGCCGTTTTGCAAAAAAATTAATCACTGCTGCACATCAAAAAAGTATTGAGCAAGAGAGCAGTCTTTGTATTGTTATGGCTGATATTGATAAGTTTAAAAGTATTAACGACAATTACGGCCATGATAAGGGAGATACAATACTCATTAATATTGCGAAGCTAATTCACCAATTCATTAATGATGAAGATATAGCGGTACGCTGGGGTGGCGAAGAGTTTTTAATTTTATTAACCAACACTGATGCAAAACAAGCCTTCGCAAAAATTGAAACTTTACGTATCAAAATCGCCGAACTAAAAGCGCATCATGAATTCCCCGATCTCAATGTCACGATGAGTTTTGGGCTTATTGAATGGCAACCGCTCGCTTCAATAGAAAAAATGCTGCAACACGCCGATGAAGCGCTGTATAAAAGTAAGCATGCAGGGCGCAACCAAACAACTATTGCTAAAGGCCATCGCCCTGCTTTCAAAGATGCTGATGCGGTTAATTAACCGCATCGATAGTGATACTGTGGGCAATCTCCTGCGGTAATAATGGCGTTAAACCATTACTGACATAATCGTTAAACCCGGCACGATAAAATTCTGACAATGGATGCCCCGACTGCCCACCCGGAATAGCCATTATAGCTTTATCTAAGTGCCCAGGTTGAACAATAAAGCGCTGTGAAGCACCAAAGCTACGTCCTTGCACCGAAGGCATAAAAGTATCACCAAACCCAGGCTCCGTAGGCATATTCAATAAGCTTTTCAGTGCGGGTATTTGCTTGGCAAATGGGTGCTCAATCACTAATTCGTTAACCTTGCCCCACTCCCAGCTATGCGGGTTGTTACCATATTGCTCGGTTAGTTTAGTGATAACGCGGTCAAAAGCTCCTATCATTTGTTGTTGCCAGTTTGCATACTCAGGGTTTAACCATGCCTGAGGCTGCGCTTCGATAAGTTGCCAAACAGCAGGTTCTAAGTCTCGTTTTACTGGTTTTAAGCTACTATCGAGAGCTTTTAGCTTATTCTCTAACGGGCTAAATAAGCCGTTAATCACTTCACTGCGGTAGCGCTTTACTAAGGTGTAGCCAATTGAGTCGCTACAAGCACACGCCTGCCAATTATTTAGCTCTTTTAAATACAGGGCATATTTATCGCCTGCAGTGCTAAGCTGTTTGACCAGCAGTTTATGCCAAGCCGTTAAGAAACGCGCTTCGTTATCATGTTGTAAGTCATAAAAATCTTGTTCGTTGAACTGTTGTTTTTCAAATAAGCGGTCGCGAATTTGTGCCGAGCGAGCCCCCATGGCATAAGCACCATTACCAAAGCGCTGGTCATCCTCTGCGGAAACAACGCGTGAGTTGCCCGTCCATAAACGGCCACTTTCTGGGTTTTTAACAAATGGACGCTGGGTTTCGTTTTCGTGCCACTGTGCAGGATACGCTTGCTCAGCCACAGCTAATTGATGGGGCTCTTTACGGGCAGGCACGGCTCCCATATTCTTCCAAGCTGCATTACCTTTATCATCAACAACCATCAGATTTTGTACAGGAATACCCACCTCAGCAGCAAGCGCTAGTGCATCATCAACCGTGTTTGCTTGCTCAAGCTTAAGTAACTCCATATCAACCGCATACTCATGGTGGGCAACCCAACTTAGCGCATAAGGTTTGCCGTTGATTTCTGTAACTGGGCCATACTCACTCATGGTTAAAGCGTAATTTTCGCTGTTGCCGTCATTGAGTAAGATAGGTTCATCTACCTGCCAGGTTTTCTCTTTACTCTCAAGAGCTATCCAGTCGGCTGTATCTAGATAACCATTGGTGAATCCCCAAGCTATCTTATTATTGGTACCAACAACAATGGCAGGAGCCCCAGGTAGTGACACACCGGTGACTTGCTGCATTTCACCATTGAGTGGGTAATTGAGCTGGGCTCGGTACCAAATGATTGGCACAGCAAACGATAAATGCATATCGTCAGACAGCATTGCAGCACCTGTTTCAGTTAACTGTCCAGTAACCGCCCAGTTATTACTGCCAAGTTCCTTTCGGTCTGCAATGTCAGTCATAGCCCATTGAGCGTCTTTGAGATTAGGAATACCGCCGTTATAAGGCGCTAATTGGCTATTATCGAGTGCCGCTTGATAAAGGCTAGGCTGAGTAATAAAGTCAACCATCGCCTTACCATATAAATCTTCGATTTCGATCAGTGTTTTGTCGCGCTCAAAGGTGGCCGTTTGTAAATCTAAATACATACTAAAAATGATTAGTAAGCTGTCTTCGCTTTGCCAAGGTTTTGCTTCAGCGCCTGTGAGTAAATATTCAAAGCTATCGAAACCCACTTGCGCATGGCCTTCATTAACCCCATTCGCGTACGCTTTTAATAGCGCTTTATCTTTAGCAGGTAACTGCGCGACAGCAATCTGACTGCGTTTACGTAACTGATGAAAGCGCATTTTTTTATCAAGCCCAACGGCTGCTTTACCAAATAACTCACTAAGCTCACCTGCAGCATTACGGCGCAGTAAATCCATTTGAAAGAATCGGTCCTGACCATGAGCAAAACCAAGAGCATAGGCTGCATCTAATCGGTTTTCGGCATGAATAACAGCCTGTCCTAAGGTATCTCGCTCAATCTTAACTGATTGCGAAATAGCGTCGCTTTTACCGCGACCATCAAGTGCCGGTAAACTTAAGTTTAATACGCCATAAACAAGCCCCGTTGCGAGTAACATTACAACGAACAAACCTATTAGTAACCATTTGATTATCTTAAACATGCCAATTATCCTTGCGCTAAAGTAACACTATATTAACCTGAGTTTTGTGAAAGAATAGTGTTGCGATACAAATAATTGAAATTAGGTTTATAGATTTGCTGTTCATTGTTAATTACCACAGAAATTGTCTATAGTAGGTAAATAGTATAAAACTTGATATTTCTCATGCCGCTAGCGACCGAAACAGATAATAAAAAACTACAAAAACTGAAGCTAGCCTTCTGGTTTTCACTTGCCTGGATCATCGTGATTGGTCTTGTAATCGACCAAATTAATTACAGCCGCGAGAAAGATGCTTTTCGTGCACAGGAACTGGCAAAAGTAAGTGCCTATCGTGCAGAGCTCGAAGCAACCTTAATATCTAACATTCAACTTGTGCGAGGGCTTGCAGTTGCTGTAGCTGCCGAACCCAATTTAGACCAAGCCCGCTTCACGCAAATTGCCAGCCCTTTATTTTCAACGTCTTCAGAGCTTAGAAACATCGGCGCGGCCCCTGATATGGTTATTCAGATGACTTATCCTCTTGTGGGTAATGAGAAATCTATCGGGCTAAACTTTTTAGAAAACCCAGCGCAGCGTGACGACGCAATTAGAGCACGAGATGAAAACCGTATTGTTATGGCCGGCCCCTTAGAGTTGGTGCAAGGTGGTCAAGCATTAATAGCAAGAATGCCCGTATTCACTCCACCAGAACTCACTTTTTGGGGGCTCCTCTCTGTTGTTCTCGACATAGATAAAATCTACACAAACTCGGGGTTAATCGCGCTAAGTCAGCATTATGATGTTGCCCTACAAGGCAGAAATGGCCTTGGTGCTAAAGGTGATTTTTTCTTCGGCTCTAAGGACGTGCTCAATACCAACCCTCTGAGCTTTAGAATTAACTTTCCAGGTGGTGAGTGGCAGATGTACGCCACACCAAAATCTGGATGGCAGCCACCAAGTTCTGCTATTTGGCCGCTAAGACTGGCCATTATTTTATTCTGTATCTTGTTTGCTGGCGCCTCTGTATTCTTTTTACGCATGGTTGAAAGACAGTACAAAAGCGAACGTATGTTAGAAACTATGAGTAGCCTTGCTAAAGTCGGCGCTTGGTCTTTTAATCTAGAGACAAGAACCGTCTATTGGTCTGATATGACCAAGCAAATTTTTAAGTTTCCTCTTAATGTACAACCAGAGTGGCCTGCTAACTTTACACATTTTAAGGCTGGTGAAAGCCGGGATAAAATTCGTCGCCTTAACGAGCGTGCAATCAAGTATGGTGAGAGTTTTGAGACTCAAGTGCAAATCATCACTGCTGAAGGTGATGAAGTTTGGGTGCTGCTACATGGTGAAGCCGAGCATAAAAATGGCCGTTGTATAAAGCTTTTTGGTTCACTACAAAATATTGATACCCGTAAGCGAGGTGAGCTAGAAAACAACAAAATAGCCTTACATAATGAGATTTTAGCCTCTCTTACCGTTAATGATGCTGTACTGACGGGTAACCTTAACTTATCTAAACATGTGATTGTGCAAGCAATTTGTCACGCATTTGATATTGATCGCGCGAGTATTTGGCTATTTAGTGACGATCGCCAATCGCTCAATACCTTTGCTATTCACGACCAAAGTCAGCCTGAATTTAGCGAGCCGATTTCACTGCAACAATTTGAATTTCAAAATTATTTTGATGCCATTAACAATCACGCTGTAATTAACGCCAGTGATGCTCAGCAACATCCACTGACTAGTGACCTACGTAGCAACTACCTTGATTGGTTTAATATACGCTCAATGCTGACAGTGATCATTCCTACTGGTAGCAAAACAATGGGAGTTGTGTGCGCCGAAAAATGTCATAACCGCAGACATTGGAGTAAAAATGAAGAAAGCTTTTTAATCGCAGTTGCGGCACTCATTGGTAGTTTACACGCAAGTCAGCGCCGTATAGAGACCGAACAACAACTCGTTCAAGCAAAAGAAGCTGCTGAACAAGCAGTAAAAGCCAAAAGTGAATTTTTAGCAAGCATGAGTCATGAGATCCGCACCCCTATGAATGGCGTGATCGGGATGCTCAATATCATCAAACAAACCAAACTAGACACCCAGCAAAACCACCATATAGATTTGGCGCAATCATCGGCTGAATCACTATTGCATATCATTAACGATATTTTAGATTTCTCCAAAATTGAGGCCGGTAAGCTCGATATTGAAAATGTTAGCTTTAATGTATCAAAACTACTTGGCGATACTATCGAATCGTTTGCCATTAAAGCAGAACAAAACAATACCAAGTTGCTGCTAGATACCACACACCTTAATCACGGCTTTATCATTAGCGACCCTAATCGGATTAGGCAAATCATCAATAACCTAGTTAGCAATGCGGTTAAATTCACGAAAGATGGTGAGATAATTGTTATCGCCAAACTCGAAACAAACAACGAAGAATTGTTCTTGAACTGTTCTGTTATTGATTCGGGTGTAGGTATTAAACCTGAAAAACAAGCCGCTCTATTTGACTCATTCACGCAAGCTGATGCATCAACTACACGCCAATACGGCGGTACAGGGCTTGGCCTTGCAATAGTAAAACAGCTGTGTCAGTTAATGGATGGTGATGTCAGTGTGGTTAGTTCATACGGGGAAGGCAGCACCTTTAATTTTACTGTAAAAGTTAAACGTGATCATACAAAGCAAGCGCCAGAGCCAAGCCACATTATAGATAAAAAGCATATTTTAATTGCTGATAATTGTAAGCTCAGTATCAATATTGCCAAAAAGCAATTACAACTATGGGGGGCTGAGGTCGAGACCTATACTGATATGCCAAGCTTACTCAATCGTGCTGCAATGCCAACCGATAATGGCTGCGATGCAATTTTAGTGGATTATCTTTTTTATAGCAGCGCAACAAAAGAGCACCAACAAGCATTCTTAAAATACTTTAATGCCACCAGCTGTAAACGAATTTTAATGGCCCCAATGAGCCTTACTGAAAAACAAACGAGACAAACATTAAAAGTTGAGAGTATTATCTTTAAACCATTAACGCAGTCTGATTTATTTAATTCACTGGCGAACGACAAATACATTGAACAGCAGCAGGTTAATAAAGAAGCCTTAATAACCAAGGTCGTGACCAGTAGCGATAATACTGAGTCGCAAGTCTTGCTGGTTGAAGATAATAAAGTGAATCAGATGGTGGCAGGTTCGTTGCTAAAGCAAGCAGGCATTAGTTTTGATATCGCTGAAAATGGCCTTGAAGCGATTGCAAAACTTTCAAGCCGAGAGCAAAGCCCCTACCAATTAGTGTTAATGGATTGCCAAATGCCAGAAATGGATGGTTACCAAGCAACGCGAGCCATTCGGGCAGGTGAAGCAGGCGCAGCTCATCAGGGGGTTAATATCGTCGCACTCACTGCAAATGCGATGCAAGGTGACAAAGAGCGTTGTTTAAACGCAGGTATGAACGACTATGTCACCAAACCCCTTAAATTTGACTCGCTCAATAAAAAGTTAACAGTGTGGCTAAGCACTGAAGAATAAAAAGAGAGTAAAACCATGCAATTATCATCAATTCAACAACGTGTTATTGGCTGTTTACTCGAAAAGCAAAGTACAACACCCGAACATTACCCGTTATCTTTAAACTCACTGACTAATGCATGTAATCAAAAATCTAACCGTGAGCCAGTATTGTCTCTCACTGAAGCGCAAGTACAAGATACCCTCGATGAGCTTATTGCATCACGGTTAGTCACTGTTGATGAAGGGCTGTCAGGGCGTGTAAATAAATATGCTCACCGCTTTTGTAATACCGAATTTGGCAGTTTGCAATTTACTGAGCAGCAACGCGCCATTATCTGTTTGTTACTGTTACGTGGCCCGCAAACACCAGGCGAACTGAGAACTCGCAGCAACCGCCTCGCTGAGTTCAGTAACGTCAATGAAGTCGAAGCCGCATTAAATGCACTTATAGAGCAAGAACATGTGGCACGCTTAGCACGAGAGCCTGGCAAGCGAGAGAGCCGCTACATGCACTTATTTGTTGACCCAGACAACATTACTGAAGAAATGGCTGCTAAAGAGCCTGTTCAAGGTAACAGTAGTGAAGTGCAACAATTACGAAGCGAAATCGAAGATCTTAAGCAACAAATTAACGCAATAAAAGCGCATTTAGGTCTTTAATAAAAACCGCGCCCGTAACATAATGTACAAGACGCTGACAACCACAACGAAAATAGGAGCTCTACCATGCGTGCCGACATTCTGGCGGAAATGAAAGTCCAACCAACTATTGATGTAAAAGCGGAAATCACCCGTCGTGTTAACTTTCTTAAAAGCCGACTTATTGCTGCGCACTCTCGCTCACTTGTATTAGGGATCAGTGGCGGTGTTGACTCATCAACCTGTGGCCGTTTATGCCAATTAGCGGTGGATGAATTAAACCAAGAACATAACACGAACGAATATCAATTTATTGCCGTGCGCTTACCTTACGGCGTACAAGCAGATGAAGACGAAGCACAACTAGCCGTAGATTTTATTCAACCAAGTAAACGTATGACGGTTAACATTAAAGCGGCTGTTGATGGCATGCATGAACAAGCAATGGCAGCTGTAGTTGGTGGTGGTGCTGAATTACCAGAGCAAGCTAAAATCGACTTTATCAAAGGTAATGTAAAAGCACGCCAACGCATGGTTGCGCAGTATGAAATTGCCGGTTTCAGCCAAGGCTTAGTTGTTGGTACCGATCACAGTGCTGAAAACATCACTGGCTTCTACACAAAATTTGGTGACGGAGCATGTGACTTAGCACCTTTATTTGGTTTATCAAAGCGTCAAGTTCGTGCGCTTGCTGAGCACTTGGGAGCGCCAGCTGTACTTGTGCATAAAGCCCCAACGGCCGACTTAGAATGTGATCGCCCAGGTCTAACTGACGAAGAAGCGCTTGGCCTCACTTACGATCAAATTGATGATTTCTTAGAAGGTAAAGAAGTCAGCAATGAAGTAGAAGAAAAGCTAACAGCAATTTACTTACGTACTCAACATAAGCGCCAAGCGATCCCAACGGTATACGACGAGCTTTAAAAACAGTTAAAACACTAAAAGGGCAATAATCATTGCCCTTTTTCCTTCCTCGTACAGACCCTTAGCAATATTCAAAACCTTCAATCACTCATTATCGGCCGCGCTAAATGATCTAGAGCGCTATGCTTGACGTAAAAGTTAGCAACATGATTGCAGTAAAGATGAAATAGTTCTGTAATTTGGTTTATAGTTGTTACAGTTAAGTACATTACATTTCAAATCAAAAATCTAAGGTTTTATATTAGTTTATGTCATCGCCCATTTTAATTACTGGCGCAGGCCAACGTATTGGACTCGCTCTGGCCGAGCACTTTTTAGCGCAAGGGCAAGAAATCATAGTCACTTACCGTACCCGCCATGAAGCAATTGATGTGCTTGCAGGTAAAGGCGCTATTTGCATCCATGCTGATTTTAATAGTGACCAAGCTATCGGGCATTTTATCGAAGAATTAAAAACCCATACCAACCAGCTCAAGGCAATTATCCATAATGCGTCTAGCTGGGATTGCGAAGCAAATAACCACGATTACGCAGACCTATTCGATAACATGATGCGTATCCACGCCAAAGCGCCCTATTTAATTAATTTAGCAGCTTCTGATTTGCTACTGCATTATCAGCAAAACAGTGGCCAAGCCGCAGATATTATTCACTTAACCGATTACGTAGTTGAAAAAGGCAGCCCTAAGCACCTTGCTTATGCAGCAAGCAAAGCAGCGCTTGATAATTTAACCAAGTCGTTTGCCGCTAAATTTGCACCAGCCATTAAAGTGAATGCTATCGCCCCTTCGTTAATTATTTTTAACGAACACGATAGCGACGAATACAAAGCCAAAACATTAAAGAAATCGCTAATGGGCATTGAGCCCGGCTGCGCCGAGATTATTAACAGCGTAGAACTATTACTAAGCAGTCACTACATCACAGGTCGCTCTATGCCTGTTGATGGTGGCAGACATTTAAAATAACGAATTACTGAGAAAGCTATGCACGATGATTTAAAAAATAGTTACCAACAAATAATTACCGCAGTAGGTGAAGATCCTGCTCGTGAAGGATTACTCGACACACCAAAACGCGCAGCAAAAGCGATGGAGTATCTGACTAAAGGCTATCGTCAAACATTAGATGAAATTACCAATAATGCGGTATTCACTTCAGATGCCGATGACATGGTCTTGATCCAAGACATTGAGCTTTACTCTATGTGTGAGCACCACTTGCTGCCATTTGTTGGCCGCTGCCATATCGCTTATATCCCTAACGGCAAAGTGCTTGGTTTATCTAAGTTTGCGCGAATTGTTGACATGTATGCGCGTCGTTTTCAAATTCAAGAGCAATTAACCCATCAAATTGCTAAAGCGGTTGAAGAAGTAACTGGCGCGAAAGGTGTTGGTGTAATCGTTGAAGCAAAACATATGTGTATGATGATGCGCGGCGTTGAAAAGCAAAACTCAAGCATGCGTACATCGGTTATGTTAGGTAACTTCAGAGCCGATCCAAAAACCCGTAACGAGTTTTTACAACTAGTTAGAGGGTAATGATGGCCAATGCAATTATTAATGTCACTAATCTCAGGCTACGAACCTTTATAGGTTTTAACCCTGAGGAACGTGAGAAAAAACAAGATGTAGTGATTAACTTAGAAATTCACTACCCTGCTGATCAAGCTTGTGAAACTGACGCAGTCGATAAAGCGCTAAACTACAAGACCATTACTAAAGAAGTGATCAGCCTTGTCGAAGAAGGCCACTTTTTGCTGTTAGAAAAACTGGTTGCTGAAATTTTAGCAATTTGCCACCAGCATCAAAGTGTTCACTATGCCAAAGTACGCGTCGATAAACCTCATGCGCTGCGCTTTGCAGATTCAGTATCACTGACCCTTGATTGGCAAAAAAGTTAAAATAACTTTTCTAGCCCTACTGCAAAGGCAAGCACAGCTAAATAACGTGCGCCTTTGCCTAGGCTCACGAGTAACAAAAAGATTGAAAACTTAACCCTAAAAATTCCGCCAACAACCGTTAAAGGGTCGCCGACAATAGGCAGCCAAGCAAATAGCAAACTGTAAATACCGTATTTATTAAATTGCTGTTCGGCTTTGTCTATCGACTTTTGTGAAACAGGAAACCATTTACGGTCTTTAAATCGCATAACCTGCGTGCCCAGCCAATAATTCACACAGCTCCCGAGCACATTACCCACAGTCGCACTTAGCCATAACAGCCAAAGTAGATAGTCACCACTGGCTATCATTGCTGTCATCACTAATTCTGAAGAGCTAGGTAATAAGGTTGCGGAAATAAACGCGCTGAAAAATAACGATAAGTAGGCCATAAACATCACATAAAAAAGCTCAGCAAATGGCTGAGCTTTTAGTATATGGCAATTAGTTTACTTTATAAATTCTATCGCCATTGGGTATTTAACTTCTTTACCATCGTTGGCTTTAATCGCCGATACTACCACCATAATCAATGAGAATAGCGCAACCAATGGCAGCAGAATGACACCAACGACAACAAACATCAGCATAAAGCACACAATGTAAGCAATCATCATGGTTAATTGAAAGTTTAATGATTTGCGACCATGCTCAGCAACAAGTGGCATTTCTTCTTTTTTTACAAGCCAAACAATCAAAGGCCCAATCACCGAACCAAACGGGAAAAGCAAGCCTGCTAAGGCACTTAAGTGACAAAACATCGCCCATGTGCGCTGCTCTTTGTCTGCCACAATTATTTCAACTTTTTGATTATCATCCATTTTAAATTCCTTGTTATGGGTCTGTTTGTTTCTCTACTATAAACCGTAATGACTTTTTACCCTAGTTAAATTGGTTAAATTTAAAACTCTCAACCAGCAAAAAAGGCTGTAATCAACGTTGTGATAAAAATGTGATAACTTCGTGAGGGTTTCTGGATATTGCTATTCGATACTGGTTTTGAATCATCAAAAACAGGAATCTCACATGAAAGCTTTACCTTTAACTTTATTCGCTGCATGCGCAGTAACTAGCCTTGCAAGCCAAGCTGCTGAGCTTGATATAAAACTAACTAACCTCACGCAAGGTTTACACTTTACTCCTATTCTCATTACTGCCCATAACAGTGACAGCAAACTTTTCAGCGTTGCTATGCCTGCTTCTACAGCCCTACAGACTATGGCTGAAGGTGGCAATCTCGAGCCATTAATGACTGAAGCCACAGCCGCAAACAGCGACATGGTTGCCAACCCAGCTGAAGGTCTATTAGCCCCAGCAAGCTCAACGATGGCGAGCTTATCCACCAAGGATGGCAATAACTACTTATCTCTAACAGCCATGCTACTGCCTACCAATGATGGCTTTGTAGGTTTAGATAGTTGGATGATCCCAACAGAAACTGGTACCTACACTATTTATCTCAATGCGTATGATGCAGGAACCGAAGCCAATGATGAGCTTGTTGTTGATGGTTCAGGAATGCCGGGCACGCCAGGCATTCCTGCCGCACCGGGTGGTAATGCGGGTATGAATGGCAGCGGCGTCACCAGTAGCGAAACCAATATGATGGTGCATATTCATCCGGGTAATTTAGGTGACGACGATTTAGAGGCAGGTATGAGTGACCTCGATAACACAGTACACAGATGGTTAAACCCAGTTGCGATGCTAACAGTTACGGTTAAATAGGAGGTTATTATGCGCTTTTCAAAAAGCTTAATTATCCTCGCACTGAGTGCCAGCCTTGCGGCCTGTGGGGATTCAGATAATAACGAGGTGGAAGTAACAGATCCTGTAATGCCCGTTATGAGCTATGAATTTACAGTACAAGTTACGAATTTAACCAATGCCCAACCATTGTCACCGATTGCAGCCATTGCTCACTCTGAGGGTATGCTTTGGCAAATAGGTGAACCAGCTTCAGCTGCGCTCGAATTAATGGCTGAAGGAGGAGATAACAGTGAATTATTAGCAACTGATTTTGCTATGGCCTCAAGCTCAGCTGAGAGTCCACTCCCTCCAGGTGAGCAAGTCACTTTAATGCTGAGTACTGAGCAGCTTGATTCATTAAAAATCAGCTTAGCGACCATGTTGGTGAATACAAATGACGCGTTTACCGGTCTTAATGCAATAGACGTGTCTTCGTTAGCGGTTAATGAGTCACTGTCTCGCACTAGTTTTGCCTATGATGCAGGCACAGAGGCTAACTCTGAAGCACAAGGCACGATCCCAGGCCCTGCCGACTCAGGCGAAGGCTACAACGAAATGCGTGACGATATTAACCGTGTTGCAATGCACCCAGGTGTGGTTAGTCAAGATGATGGCCTGACAAACTCAGTGCTCACCAGCCAGCATAAGTTTGATAACCCGGTTGCTCGGATCACGATAACGCGGACGCAATAATAATCGCACTCCTTACACAGAAGGTCATAAGGATGTGCCTCTGTGATTTGGAGTGAGCCATGCGCCAAGAAAAATTATTAATCGTCGAAGATGATAGAGCAATCCGCCAACTTATCAGCACACAATTGCACTGCCTAAACTTACATATTGATGAAGCCTCGAGCGCAGAAGCTGCAATAAAGAAGCTTGCCAGCTCAAGTTATGGCTTAGTACTGCTTGATATTAACCTGCCACAAATGGATGGCTTGAGCTTATGTCGCAAAATTAAAGAGCACTACCCAAGTATTGCCGTTATTTTACTGACCGCACTCAGTAGCGATATGGACAGAGTGATTGGTCTGGAAATGGGCGCTGATGATTACATTTGCAAGCCGTTCTTCGCTAGAGAGTTACAAGCACGAATAAAAACGCAATTACGGCATAGGTCACAACTTATAGCAGCTCAATCACACCATGAAGATAGCGCTCAAGCGGCAATTCAACTTGGAGAGCTACACATTGAGTTTGCCAGCCACCAAGCATTTTTAGCTGACCAAGCAATTAACTTAACCGCCACCGAATTTGATTTACTGGTCTACTTTGCCAAACACCCAAACCATGTTTTTAGCCGCCAACAGTTACTTGACCAAGTATGGGGTTATCAACACAGCGGCTACGAGCATACGGTTAATTCCCATATAAACCGTTTACGCAGTAAGTTTGAGCAACATCACTCAGCCAATTTTATCGAAACAGTTTGGGGTGTAGGCTATAAATTAAACCCCGGTCAATTGAGTGCAAACTAATGAAATCAATGACGCTTTATCAAAAACTCGCTTGGTCATTAGTGCTTATTTTTAGCCTGTTGTGCGCACTGGTTTTAAATTGGAGTAAGCAGCTAGAGCAAAGCTCGGTACACCATGCTCAGCAAAACTTGCACCTCCAATTAGCCGAACATTTAGTGCATGATAACCCACTGATCCAGCAAGGTGTGTATGACTATAAGGCACTAGAAAACTTATTTCACACGCTGATGATACTTGGTCCGGCATTTGAATTTTATTTTGTAGATCCAGAAGGTCATTTACTGACTTATTCCGCCAAACCGGGGCAAGTCGTGCGGCAACAAATAAACTTAAGCCCGATACAGCAGCTACTCGACAACCCCACTGCCACGCCAATTTATGGTGACGATCCACGTAGCAACGATGGCGTAAAAATTTTTTCGACCGCACCAGTTTATAATCAGCAACAACTGCAAGGCTATTTGTACGTGATAATTGGCGGGCAAGCTTACGATACAACCCTTAAAAACATTAAAGCCAATGATAACCTTTGGCTAGCCGCAATGTGGTTTGTAGCCGCCTTAGTTGCGCTCTTTATTGCGATGTTGCTGTTGTTTCGGTTTTTCACTTTACCGTTAAAAAAACTCAATAAAGAGCTTAATAAAATAGAAGCAGCGAACTACAGCCTAACCAGAATGTCATTGGATTCTAGCTACAGTGCTGATGATGAAATTGGCAATTTAAGCAAAGGCGTCAATGCCATGCTGGCGCGTATTGATGAGCAGTTTCAGTCATTACAGCAAGCCGATAAGCAACGCAGAGAGTTACTCACTCACTTATCACATGATTTACGTACGCCGCTATCTTCACTGCACGGCTTTTTGGAGGTGATCAATAAACCGGATAGCCACTTAAACGAGCCTGAGCAACGTCATTATCTCAACCTTGCAATGGATAACTGCCAGCAACTAAAACAGCTGATTGAACAAATTTTTGAGCTGGCTAATTTAGAGTGCGGCCAAGTGAAAATACAATCCGAGACCTTTAATTTGGGCGAGTTAATTTATGATTGTGTGGCAAAGCTTGCTCTAACAGCGCAATCAGCGGGAATTTCACTCAAAGTTATTCCTGAAATCTGCGATTTTACCGTGACAGCAGACATTGCAAAATTAGAGCGGGTACTTACAAACTTAATCGAAAATGCCATTCGGCACACCTCACATGGCGGTGAAATTGCCGTTAAGGTTAGCCAGCAAAGTGATCAGTTATACGTAGCAGTGTCTGATACCGGGGTTGGTATTCATGAGGATGAACTCAATGCGATTTTCGAACCTCACTATCAGGCTCGTAATAGTATAAAACGAGGCTCAACTGGCTTGGGACTTGCTATTTGCAAGCAACTGCTCACCCTAATGGATAGTGAAATAAACGTAAAAAGTACCTTAGGAAAAGGCAGTGAATTTCGCTTTAATTTAGCTATGCAGGCACCCGCTTAATCACGGATGCCTGCGTTGTTATTATTTTTCGATACCCGCCAAATCGAGCATAAAGGCGTAATATAAAGCGGTATCTTGCAAGCTTTTAAAGCGCCCAGAAGCACCGCCGTGCCCTGCTTCCATGTCGGTTTTGAACAGCAACAGGTTATCATCGGTTTTATATTCACGTAGCTTAGCAACCCATTTTGCAGGCTCAAAATACTGAACTTGAGAGTCGTGTAAGCCGGTGGTGACTAGCATATTTGGGTAAGCCTGCTTCTTAACTTGGTCGTACGGGGAATATGACAGCATGTAATCGTAATAGACTTTATCGTTCGGGTTACCCCACTCGTCATACTCATTCGTTGTCAGTGGCAAGCTGGCATCTAGCATGGTCGTAACTACATCAACAAAAGGCACAGCAGCAATCACCCCTTTATAAAGTTCAGGTGCTTGATTCACAACAGCCCCCATTAGCAAGCCTCCTGCACTGCCACCCATGGCAAAAATATTATCCTTATCACCATACTTTTGAGCTGCTAATGATTTAGTCACATCAACAAAGTCATTAAAGGTGTTTTGTTTTTTCAGCAACTTGCCGTCTTCGTACCAAGGACGACCCAGCATTTGTGAGCCACGGATATGCGCAATCGCAAACACAAAACCACGATCAAGTAAGCTTAATCGAGAGCTAGAAAAGCTCGGATCCATGGTCGCACCATACGAACCATAACCATATTGCATAAGCGGATTCGAGCCGTCTTTTTTGAACTTGTCTTTACGATAAACAAGGCTCACAGGAACATCGACACCATCTCTAGCCGTCACATAAACTCGCTCAGAGGCATAGTTGTCAGGATTAAAATCACCTAATACTTTACGTTGCTTAAGCAGTGTTTTTTCGCCACTTTCTAGGTTGATATCGTAGCTGCTGCCTGGCGTCGTCATACTTGAATAGTAAACACGTAAGTTAGGATTATCTAACTCACCATTACCATAGCTAAAGACCATATAAGTTGGGTCATTAAAAGCAACGACTTGCTCTTGTTGGTTACGAAGGTCGCGAATAGTGATTCGGGTTTGCCCCATTTCTCGCTCTTCATAAACCAAGTGATTATTAAATAACTCAATGCCTTCAAGTTTCACGTTATCACGACCTGCAATTAGCGTTTGCCAGTTAGCTTTATCATGAGCCTTATCGCGGCGCACTTTCATCAGTTGAAAATTAACTGCATTTAAATTAGTAACGATGTAGTACCAATCGCCTAATTTACTGATGTCATATTCAAGCCCAGCTTCGCGTTCAATAAAACGCTTTGGCATTGCTTTGACATCATTGGCATCAATAACCGACACACCCGATGCACTGGTACTGCCATGGCTAATATAGATTTCTTGTTGGTCTTTACTCTTATAAATACCGGTGTAGTAACTGGTATTTTTCTCTTCGTAAACGAGTTCGTCGTCGGCTTGAGGGGTGCCTAGTGTATGGCGATATACTTGGTAGCCTAACAGCGTTTGTAGGTCTTTTTTGATGTAGTAAAAGGTTTTGTTGTCATTAGCCCACACGACATCACCTTCTGTACCTTCAAGGCTCTCTGTAAGCATTTTACCTGTGGTTAAATCTTTTACTTTAATTGTGTAAATACGACGACTCACAGTGTCTTCACCATAAGCCAGCAAATTGCCATTTGGGCTGACAGCTAAACCAGTTACGGCAAAATAGTCATGATTTTTAGCAAGCTCATTCACATTTAAGATAACCTGCTTACCTCCTCCTTGGCTATCTTTGCTGCGCACATAAACCGGGTATTCGTCATCACCGCGCGTTTGTGAGAAATAGTAATATTCCCCTTTTTTTGTCGGTACCGTATCGTCATCCTTCTCAATACGCCCTTTAAGTTCTTCGAACAGGGTGTTTTGTAGTGTTTGTGTATGCGCTAACTTGCTTTCAACATACGCATTTTCAGCATTCAAATGAGCAATAACAGCGGCATCTTTTCGCTTATCATCACGCATCCAATAGTAGTTATCGATACGAGTGTCTCCATGAATGGTCATTTCATGAGGTATTTTTTTGGCAACGGGGGCAGCTATCTGAGCTTGCTTTGTAGTAACGGCTTGCTCTTTATTATCGGGGACTTTATTACACGCTGATAGAGCAGCTAAAGAGAGTGCTGCAAGGCAAAGTGAATGGCCAACTTTCATAGGGATCCTAAATTAATTTTTATTATTAAGTCCCTAATATAAGTAATTAATCGTGAGTTTATAAGTAGCCTTTGTGAAGCAATGTAAAAAGGGAGCCGAAGCTCCCTTTTATCACTTATTTATCAAGTAATTACTTTTGCTTACGACGACGCATAAATGCGAACGGTGCAGCAAGTAATGTTAACCATGCTAGTGAACCTGAAGAAGATTTTTTCTTCTCTGGTTCTTCAACTACAACTGGTTGCTCAGACGCTTCATCAGCTAGGTTGTTAACTGTAACAGTTACCATAGCAGACTCTGAAACATTACCTGATCTGTCAGTTGCAACAACTTCTAGTTCAATTGATGTTAAACCAGCGTCATAATCAAGTACGTCTTGATTCATAACTACAACATCACCTGAAGATGTTACTGAAATAGCTGTTGAACTTGAGCTAATTACAATGAACTCTGTAACAGGGCTTGCTAAATCAGCACCATAAGTTGCTTCTAGCGTACCAATTACCGTACCGTTTTCAGTGTTTTCATCAACAGAGAACTCAGTATCAACAACAACTGGTGGAGTATTCGAGTCTGATTCAGGTGTTGCAGCATACGCTTTAGAACCCGAGTCTGAAAGAATCATGAAGTCTTCACCTGCATTGTATAAAGTAGCTGAAGCACCTGGTTCAATTGAGCTAACAGCTTCACCAGCTTCATCTACAAACATTGCATATACATCACTTGATGCATCTGTGAATGTGTAAGTACCCATTGCAACATCACCTTCTTCAGTTGCAATTGGTGTCCATGTTTCTTCTTCTGTACGGAAACGAACATCTACAGTTGCTCGACCAATGTCATCGGCTGTTAGGCCAAATGCTTCAATACAGCTTTGCATTGTGAGGTGGTTGTTACCGATAATTTGGTAATAATTATCTAAGAAACCAGAAGCACTACCATAGCCGTGAGTAAAGGTAATTGCAGTGCCCGGCTCAACATCGTAGAACCACTCTAACTTACCATTTTGTACTGTAACATCGTAAACACCATCTTGGTCCATATCGAAGTCAGCCATGAAACCACCCACGTAAGAGTGAGTAATTCCCTCGTTTAGCACTAATGTAGTAAGTGTTACATAACCGCTTTCACAAATTTCAGCTGATACAGCAAATGTTTCGATTGATGCGCCTACTAAGTCAAAACGTTGGTCTTCATCAATATCATCAGTCATTACTGTAGGAGCAAATACAGGATCAAGTGCTACCGCACCTGTGTTTGTTACTTCATGTGCAACGCCGTTATCAGTCACAACTGGCATGAAGCTCATTGCCGCATTTGCTTTTGGTAATACGTGATAAACAAGGTGGAATGCTTCATCGCTGCCATCAGAGAAGATTAGCGCACCATCAAGCTCTAGGTTAGTTAAGTCAGCCGTAGCATCTTGAGAACCAATATTTTCCTCAGTTAAAGTCCACTCAGGTAGAGTTGCAGGATCAATTGTTGCTGTCACGTCAAATGACATTGTTTGACCTGCTGGCACTGTAATTGACTCTGGGTAGTCAAGTGAGAATGAACCACGCTCAACATCGTCTGCATAACGCTGCTCAAGAGAAAGTGTGTACACTTGGTCTTCGTTAGAGAAGTTCTTAACTTGAACTGTTTTAGTAAGCTCAACTGTTTCTGATGCGTTTACTAAACCAAACGAAAGAGCAGCTTGTTTAGTATCTGCAGCCCATGCAGCAACTGGTAAGTTAGCCGCTTTGTTTACATCAACAAGACCCGCACCGATATAACTAATTGGTGCAAGCTCAGCGTCTGGGTTAATCGCTAACGGCTCCATAGTTACATTTAGGTTTGCCGTGTTCATTAACGTCGCTTTAATTTCAAACGCGTTACGCTCTGGCAGCGCTTCTTTTAATAAGCTCACCGCACCAGCAGTAATTGGGCCCGAGAATGAAGTACCTGTTGCGCCAGTAAGACCATCACCAAGACCAGGATGAGCAGTCATGATGTTTACACCTGGTGCTGTAATCTCTGGTTTTAACAGCCCGCCCATTGAAGGACCACGCGATGTGAAATCAGCAATCGCGCCAGACATAACAAGACGCTCAACTGTTAGGTTAAATGTACCGCCCGCTTTTAGAGCTGTACCAGCTGCAAACGTTACGCCTACAGAAGGGATAGTAACAGTTGGATCTGAACCGCCCATAGGTGCTGGCGTGCCATCGTCATTATTGTTTGCAATAATAACAAACTCTGCGCCTTTAGCTTGTGCTGCTAATACTTTAACTGTAAATGCACATGCACCACGGTCGATGATAACGCCTTTACCTGTAAAATCTACGTCGTCAGCAAACGCTTCACAAGCCGTTTGATTTGCATCTGGGTACACAAGTTCCAAGTTTTCATTAGTGTAGCTAAATGCCATCTGTGGACCAAAGCTGGCTGGCTGCACAACAGCTTCTTCACCATTAACTGTACCACTACCAACTGATTCTTCACCGGTAGGGTGAGTCATAGCACCCACTGAAAGAGCGTTTTCAGTTGTACTTGGGCCACCTACGATGAATGGATAAGCACCATCATTACCAGCAGAGATAACAACGTTTGTACCAAGTTTAACTGCTTGGTTGATGAATAGGCCAACTGCATCGTTTGCAATATCACCGTAATCGCCACCAAGTGACATATTTACAACATCAACACGGTCGCTCATATCACCGTCACCATTCGGATCCATTGCACTTTCAAGAGCTAAAAGTTGTGCAAGGCCTGGACAGCCACTATTACATACAGAGTAAACAAATAAATCTACGTTTGGTGCAATACCGTTAACAGAGTGAGAAACGTGTGTACCGTGGTTTGTATCTACATCAATAGGATCGGCATCATCGTTAATGTAATCATAACCACCTAATACTTTACCTTGTGGCCAATCAACTGACGCAGGATCAGCAATAGCTGCCGCATATGCTTCGTCGGTACCCGCACCACCAAAGGCTGTATGGGTGTAGTCAATACCTGTATCAAGCACAGCAACGCGAACACCTTCACCTGTTGCTAAACCATTAGATACTAAAGGAGTTGCTTCAATATAGTCAGCGCTGTCAGCAACATGCAATTCATAATCGTATACTGGGTAAATGCCCTCAACTTGAGAGTTCGATAGTAACTTAGCAACATCTTGCTTATTACCATTGACTACGATTGAGCTTACTAGTGTTGATGTTTTAGCAACAACTTGTACAGGCAAGTCCATACTGTTGATTGCTTGCTCTACGCTTGCTTGCGCTACTTTTGCTTGCGCTTGAATTGACGCTACATCCGCGCCCATTGTTTTAGCATTAACTGATGCTGGAGCATTTAACTTAATTAACCAGCTTGTAGCTTCGCGATGAGCTTTTTGTTCTTTTTTAGTTACCGCGCTCGATTGGATTAATTTTTTGCCGGCAAGATTATATTTAGAAAAGTCATTGGCTTGTGCACTAGCGCACATTGCACTGGTTACAGCCAAAGCAACTGCAGTTCTTTTTATTAGATTTTTAGACATGGGTTCCCCTGGGATATGTTATGTTATCGTCTAAATAGTGATTGAAACAAAGTTTCAGAACCAATATAAAACGGAAACCCTAGCAAGAACAACATTTCTGTTACATAAGAATTACATTCAGCTAAAACAAAGAACACTGAGTTTAAGTAACATATTGTTTTAAAATGATTTAAAGATGCAAGCTAGAGTTGTAAACGTTTGTAAATGAACAGTGTGTTGAGTTTTAGTAAATAGAGTATTGAAAATGAATTCAGAAGTAATCAACATTCTTACCATGGCAAAGGTGATTCAAACGGCTGTTGCACCCGTCTTTTTAATTACCGGTATTGCTGCAACATTAGGCGTACTTTCCAATCGTTTGGCACGTATCACCGATAGAGCTCGGCAGTTAGAACGTAAACTTAAAGTCAGTACCGATGAAGACTTCAATAAGTCATTAACAACGGAGCTAAGAGCACTGTTGAAACGCTCACGCTGCATTCATATCGCATTTAGTTTAAGTGTACTCAGTGCCTTATTAGTATGTGCTGTGGTTATGTGTCTATTTTTATCGCATATCCAATCGATCAACTTAAGCGTGACAATTGCTAGCTGCTTTGTGGCCGCTATGGCGCTGTTGATATGTGGGTTTTTATCTTTACTATGCGAGGTTTTCTTAGCCACCAGAAGCATGCGCCGTGGCATGATCTTCGCCGATATTGATATTAATGATTAAATTAAACTTAAGTTAAGATTAACCGCAATACACTTGAATATTATATTGAGCTAAGATACAACTCAGTTAGTTTACTTTTATGACATCTTAAGGGGCAAAAGGAATGAAATTAAAACAATTAGTAGTGGGTGCAATGCTATCTACAATGGCACTTGGCGCATCAGCAAATTCTGTATTTGAAGAGCCAAGCGATGCAATCGAGTATCGTCAAGCAGCATTTTCAATGATCCGCGTACAAATTGGTGACATGGGCGATATGCTAAAAGGAAAAGTACCTTTTGATGCAGAACGTTTTCAAAAGCGTGCCGACAATGCAGCGGCATTATCTAAAATGCCTTGGGAAGCTTTCGTAGCGGGTTCTGACAAGGGTGATACATCTGCACTTGCAGCTGTATGGAGCGACAACGAAACCTTTATGAAAAAAGCAGTTGCTTTCCAACAATATGCAGATGAGCTAGCAGTTGCAGCACAAAGCGGCGATAAAAAAGTAATTGGCAAAGCATTTGGCGCATGGGCTAAAGGCTGTAAAGATTGCCATAAGTCTTTCAAAGACTAGTTAAAAATTTGAACTAAAAAGGCGCTTATTAGCGCCTTTTTTAATGTCTTGAATTACCTACCCAAGCAAATAGCTGAGCGGCTCTGCACCCCAAGTCGTAAATAGCACCACTAAGCACACTGCAAAAATAACAAAAGCTATCAACGGCGATTTTGTAACAGGCTCAGTAACCGCAACTTGGTCGCTACTGCCCGTTAGCATAGGTTTCACTAAGTTTTTTCCTTTAATGCGGTAAATCACAATCGCCAATACATGCAACACAATGGCATACAACAAAATGTCAAAGTTTAAATGATGTAACCAACCGGCAAACTCTACGGTATCTGAGGATACATGCTCGACGAGTGGACCATCCGTTAAGATATCGTCACTGGTCATTAAGCCAGAGGTTAACTGTACGATAAGTAACGCAAAAAAGGCTATCACCATATAACTACCCGCCGCGCCATGACCCGCCTTATGTTCATTGCTTGTAAATGACTTAATTGCAGCAACAGGTGAATGAATCAGCGCAGACAGCTTTGCCGTTTTACTACCAATAATGCCCCAAACAAGACGTGTAATAATAAGCGCTAGAGTGAAGTAGCCTGCAGCAAAGTGCAGCTCCAACATACCTTCTTCAGCACTAAAATAGAGGGTTGCGATGGCCGCAACTAATAACCAATGGAAGCTTCTTATAAAGCCATCCCATACTTTAACTTTAGACATTGTAACTTTCCCTTTAAAAGACGCTAATGATTTCAGCAACAGGCTCGGCTATACATTATTGCAAACTTCAGTTATTTTGACACACCTCTATTTCAGCTGTTTTGATCTGAGCCATAACAACAAACATGAGCGATAAGATGCATAAATCAACAACAAGAGCCTTGCTTAAAGGATTTTTCGACATGCTCCCCTTATGCCTTGCGGTGTTACCTTGGGGAATTTTATGTGGCTCGTTAGCAGTTCAAAATGGCTTCAGTGCTTTAGAAACACAAGCTATGTCGTTATTGGTATTTGCAGGCTCAGCACAGCTCGTTGCGATTGAATTAATGGCAGGAAACACGCCGCTTTTAACTATTTTATTTACCACACTCATTATTAGCTCACGGCACTTTTTATATGGTTTAGCTATTCGCCACAAAGTAATAGATCAACCCTTTCGTTGGCGACTGCCAGTGAGTTTTGTACTAACAGATGAATTATTTGCTTTTTCGCATCATCACAAAGCCTACCGCACAAAAGTGCGCCTTATTTACGCGCTAAGTGCCGGCTTTAGTTTTTATATTGCCTGGAATATCTGGACCCTCCTTGGTATTGTCGCAGGAAGCTTACTTCCCGATTTAACACACCTAGGTCTTGATTTTGCCATCGCTGCCACGTTTATTGCTTTAGTTATTCCGGGTGTAAAGAACCTTGCAACACTGGCTACAGTGATCACCGCAGGCGTTGTAGCAACACTATTAAAAAGTCAGGGCTTTCAACTTTGGCTTGTCACCGCGGCTCTTATCGCTATGACGGTTGGTTATCTAATTAGTCGCTGGCAAGCAAAAGAGGAGCATACGCTATGATGATCACCATTTTATTAATGGCGTGTATTACCTTCTTCACACGTTACTTATTTTTGCACCGCGCATTACCATTCAAAGTCGGTCCGAAAATGCAGCAATTTTTAAGTTTTAGCGCCCCAGCCGTACTCACCGCAATTTGGGTGCCCATTGTGTTTATTAATGACGAAGGGATAAATCTAGATTGGCAAAATCCCTATCTAAGCGCTGCTGTTGTGTCTGTTATCGTGGCCTATAAAACACATAACATATACTACACAACACTGGCAGGGATGGGATTGTTTATAATTTTAAGTTAGCTGCGATGCTTAACGCCAAGTAAGAAAAACCATTGATTAAAATTCACCCTTTTAGAAAGATGCCAAGCAAGTTAGAATCAATGCAACAATAATAAAAAGTTATCATTATGAGCGAATTTCACCAACTTTCTGCCACCAGCCTACAAGGCCAAACCGTTGACTTTTCTGATTTTGAAAACAAGGTCGTACTTGTTGTAAATACAGCAAGTAAATGCGGTTTCACTCCACAATATGAAGGCTTACAAGCACTGCATGAAAAGTATCATGAGCAAGGCTTAGTAATAATTGGCTTTCCATGTAACCAGTTTGGTAAACAAGAGCCTGGGGATGCGAAGGAAATTAAAGAAGGCTGCCTAATTAACTATGGCGTTAGCTTTTTAATGATGAGCAAAGTCGATGTGAATGGCGAACATGCTCACCCTGTTTTTAGATACCTAAAATCAGAGTTACCGGGATTTATCACCCGCAAAATAAAATGGAACTTCACCAAATTTTTAATTGGTAAAGATGGCAAGGCCATTAAGCGATATGCGCCACTGACAAAACCTGAACAGCTCGAGTCAGACATCGCAGCTGCACTGGGCAAATAACAAAGCCTAAAAGCAATAAAGAGGCAAATTGCCTCTTTATCTAAATTTATGCTTAGTCGTTCAAGTACTCGTCAAAGTCGTCATCGCCTAAGTTTCTGCGCAAGCGTTTTTGTTCAAGATAGTCTTCCAACTTCTTCTTTACGCGTTGCTTTTTCTTGTCGTGTTGATTACGCCCGACCATTTCGTACTCGTCTTCAACAAAATCGTCATCTAGCGCGTCATAACTAAATGTCTTACCCACAACCCACTCCATAAAGTGTTTGAGACCAATTCTTGAGATTAAAATTTGCTCGATGAATTGGCAAAGATTAAAAAGCTCAGTAGTAATTTAGTATCTAAAAAACCACCAAAATAAAGCCATACACCCATGCTAAATAGGTCATATGTCAATATTGTGAATAAATAGCGCTAAATTTGATTTCTGAAAAGTGAGAGTTTTTTATCGTTTCGATAAAAGTCATTTATGCATGTGTATTTTTTAGTTAATTTGACTAAAAAATGGTTAAAAAATTATTCCCCGCTATTTTTAAAAAACCATAAAAACACAACAAGACATTGAATTAATTGAATTTATAAATTTTGGCATTCAATTTGATTATGTATTTGTGTCATTTCAAACAGGAAAGAAAAAAATGAAAAAGTTATTGTTAGTAAGTTCTTTATTTATCGCTACCGGCGCAATGGCTCATAACGATAATGATACAAATATTTCATTCAGCGGTGAGCAGTGTGATGTTGAATTTATAAATGATGTACGCATTACACCAAGCGAGTTAGAAGTATACACAGCCGATAATCGCACTATGAAAATCATCGATCAACACACTTTATATATCGATGGTCAAAGCGTGTCGCTTGATGCTTCACAACAGCAAGCAATTGCAGATTACTCAGACAGCTTACGCAGCCAACTTCCTGAAGTAGCAAATATCGCACTTGATGGTGTAAAAATAGCTGGTGTAGCCATCGAAGAAGTCTCAAATGCTTTCAATATTGATGGCCTAAGCGACATTTCAGAATTAATGGACGATATCAGCGTAGAAGTACAAAACGCTTTCTATCAGCAAGGTGCGTTCACCATGGGTCAGCAAAATTTCGAAAAATTTGGCCAAAACTTTGAAGACCAATTCGATGAGCAAATCGAATCGGCTGTCGAGTCAGCCATGATGCAATCGATGGGCAGTATTTTAGTGGCGCTAGGCTCTGAACTTTTAGGTTCAGGTGGCGACATGGATGAGTTTGAGCAACGTATGGAAAACATGGGCGCACAAATCGAAGCGCGTGTAGAAACACAGGCAGCTCAACTTGAAGAGCGTGCAGATGCATTATGCGGCAGCTTTGCTGATATCGCTCATAAAGAGCAAGAGCTAGTGGTTCTAGTACCAGAGCTAAAAGAGTATCAACTATTTACTTTCAAACAGAATGCAGAGTAATTGACTAATTAACATCCCTGAACCAAAACACTTGGTCCTTTCGCGCAGAGCTTGCTCTGCGCTTTTTTATTTTTTGGCCAGCACAGTCAGCTGCGATAACGTTTTAATCGCCTGCTCTAAGTTTTCAGACCAAGGCAAGCCATAACTTAAACGAAAACAGCTACGGTACTTTTTACCCGCTGAGAATATCAACCCTGGAGTAATACTGATCCCCGCCTCAAGTGCCAAATGGAATAACTTTACCGCATCATATTGGCTACCAAGGTCAACCCAGATAACACAGCCACCCTGCGGATTACTAATACGCGCACAACTTGGCATATATTGCTGCAGGCACCAAATCATACGCTCTTTGTTGGTACTTAAGCGCTGTCTAAGCAAACGAATGTTACGGTCGTACTCACCGCTAGCTATAAACTCATACAAGGTCCACTGGTTTATAAGTGGCGCGGAGCAACTAAGCGCGCGTTTGTGTCGTCTTGCTTGCTCTGCAAACTTACCAGCAATGATCCAACCAATGCGGTAACTAGGTGCGGCTGTTTTTGAAAACGACGCGCAGGTGATCACTAAGCCCTTTTTTGAATAAGCTTGTGCAGGAGTGGCACGCTTAGCTGTAAAATGTAAGTCACCATAAACATCATCCTCAATAAGCACCACGTCACGCTGCTCTAAAAGTGCCACTAATTGCTCACGCTTGGCATCAGGCATAAAACTGCCAACAGGATTATTTAATGAGGTTGAAAACACACAGGCTTTTATATCATGCTCATCGAGTGCTTGAGCCAAATCATCTAGCCATATTCCTTCATCGGGGCACAGCGGTATTTCCAGCGCCTTTAAGCCTAAGCTTTCAATTAATTCGATAATGCCAAAATAACAAGGCGACTCGATAGCAATAACATCACCGGGTTTAGCGACACACTTAAGGGCAATCGCCAACGCTTCTTGAGCACCATTGGTGATCACTAATTCATCGCTATCAACCCCAATGCCAAAATCCAGATAGCGATGAATGAGTTGTTTTTTAAGTGGTGCAAAGCCATCCATCGGGCCGTAATTAATTGCCGATGCGCCCGCTAATGTCATTACTCGGCGCATTGTTCGTGCCAGTGCTTTATCTGTCGGTGCTGCGGCTACAGGGTTAGCGATACCAAATGGCACCACATTAGCCTTATGGATGGCACCATAAACTTGCTCTATTAAGCCTTGCTTATTGACTGTGGTAGGTTCTCGACTGAGCCTAACTCGCTTTGGTCGTGACTGATTTAACTGTGAAGACTTTAAAAAGTACCCTGACTTTTCTCTTGCTTCAATCAATCCTTGCCCTTCAAGTAATTGATACGCCTGTTTTACAGTAGGAATACTAATATTGAGCTTGTCTGCCATTTTTCTGAGCGAAGGTAACTTTTCACCCGGTAATAACGAGCCTTGCAAGCAAAGATCTCTAACTAGCTGAATAACTTGTTGATATAAGAACTCACTGTTACTACGACTGATAACTTGTGACATAGCCCACCAAACTGTATAGGTTGCATTTCTAGTTTTCTGTATATGTTAAGTATACAGAAGAGGATTAAAATGAACATACTTTCAATTTTTGGGTACTAACTATGAAAAGCGCCGCTCTCTACCTTGCTACAGTACTGATCTGGGGATCGACTTGGCTAGCTATTGAGTTTCAACTAGGTGATGTCGCTGTTGAGGTCTCTTTATTTTACCGCTTTGCCATTGCAGCTATTTTAATGTGGGCCTTTGTGCTCATGAAAAAGCTACCTATGCATTATTCACTGCGTGATCACGGATTTTTTGCTTTATTAGCCTTATTTAACTTTGGTTTAAATTATTTAGTGCTGTATTGGGCGCAGAACTATCTCACCTCAGCAATGGCCTCAATAGCGTTTTCGATGTTGCTATTGATGAACATTATTAACACCCGCTTGTTCTTCGCAAAGCCAATTGCGAAACGAATTTACTTTGGCGCTCTACTCGGCGTAATGGGTATTGCCAGCTTATTTTGGCCACAAATTCAGCAATTCGACTTGAGTAATGGTGCGTTGGTCGGGTTACTACTTGCGCTATCTGGAACCTTTGTGGCTTCATTGGGAAATATGGTCAGCGTTCGAAACTCTCAGCGTAATATTCGCGTACTTCAAGGCAATGCCTGGGGTATGTTATACAGCGCTTTAGGTCTAGCTGCTTATGTTTTAGTAAGCGACGTTGAGCTCACGTTGAACGCCCCAAGTAGCTATTGGGTATCGCTTTTCTACTTAGCAGTGTTTGGCACCGTAATCGCATTTGCTTGTTACTTCGCGCTACTTAAAAACATCGGCCCTGAGCGCGCAAGCTATGTGATCGTGTTATTCCCACTGGTTGCAGTGGTGTTAAGTACTTTATTTGAAGGATTTGAATGGCAAGCGAATACCTTTATGGGATTTAGCTTGGTGTTATTCGGTAATGCTATCGTGCTGACTCCTACTCGACAAATTAAAGCATTTTTTGCTGCACGTAACCTACAGCAAAAAAGCTCCGTCCCCAGTTAGAAGTGACTATGTCGCCTCTAACAACAAGCGCCGGCAAATTTGCCGGTGCTTTTTTATGGCATATGAAAACGAAGTGCTTGTTTGTGAATCTTAACTTTAGCCGGAGTAAAACCAACAAGCTCACCATCGGCTTCTATAGCCAACCCTTTCGTGGTGACCTCTGCAGTTGTTAACTGGGTATATTCTAGCGCTTGCAAACCATGATGCTTTACGAGCAGTAAATACAAAAAGCTGATCAGGTTTTTCAACAAACCGCCAGCAGGCATGCAGTAGCAATCAAGCTGACCATCATTTAACTTTGCCCGAGGGGCAATCTTTAAGCCACCACCAAAGTAATAATGATTAGCAAAAATCGTCGCTAAATTACTGTAGCTGAGTGCTTTACCATTAAACTCACCCTGAAGTGACTGTGCCTTAAATGAAAATAGCTGCTTGATGCCCTGCCAAGTGTAGCCAAACGAGCTAAAACTTCCGGCTTTATTTAGTTGAGTCACGACTTCAGCGTCAAAACCTATTCCCGCCACATTAATAAAATAGCGCTGATTGATTTGTCCAACATCGATTAACTCTGTACGGCTATTAAAAACAGCGTCATACCAAGCTTGTTGTTTACACGCAAAGCCACGAGCAAAATCATTTCCTGTGCCTGCCGGAATTAACGCGATAGAACAGCGACTCGACATTAATGCATTAACAGCTAAATGCAGCGTCCCATCACCACCAATCACCACAACTTGAGTTTGGTTTTTAGCCAAAAGCGCTATATCAGCGCAATCATTCTCAAACTTGCCTGTGGTTAAATACAATTCAGGCTCAATCTGTCTTTTTTTACATTCTTTTAGTAGCCAATCAACACTGTTTTTATGATTTTTTTTGTCACTTGGCTTTATTATTATCAACATCAACGGTTACTTCTTTTCTTGCACGGCAAAAACACCACACTCGTTCAAATTATATTAATCTGAATAAATAGTCACTTTCTCACTCTAAAAACGCATAAATAAAAATAATAAAAATTAAAAACCTTTATTTACCTATACTTCAGCGTTAAAGAAACTGCATAAGCATGCAAGATATCACTTAGACAAAAACTTAACCCCATGTTAATAAAAGGCTTTTGGATTAGAAAAAGTTATCCGACAGACTCAATTTTTATCGTTTTATTTTTGTCCAGTTTGATTGCAAAATACTCACGTTTTCAACCAAACACAACCCGGAGCAAAGTAATGAACCCAATTAATACATTAAACCAAAACGCTGCAACTCATGTTGCCGTAAAACCAACAAACCGCAAAGCAAAAATGTTGGCAAAACTAAATCGCTACGGCAAAAAGTTAGCTCTTGGCGGCGCAGTACAACACAAGTAATCCCCAACCATGGTTACTTTATCGGTGCAGTAAACACCCAACCACTAACGAAGATCCTTCTTTAGCTCCTCCGTTTACTGCTCCAACCCCTTTCTTTTAAGTTAAAAACAGCAATTAATTAAACCTTTTTACAAAAAACCCCCTCTTTACGCTCAAAAAACAAGCAAACAAACTTTTTCCTATTTACACAGCCGATTCAGCTAAGTATTATTCTCGCATCACGATGTGGAGAGATGGCAGAGTGGTCGAATGCACCGGTCTTGAAAACCGGCAGGGGTTTGTAGCCCCTCTAGGGTTCAAATCCCTATCTCTCCACCACTTATTTTTATTTGTTGATTTATTTCAGCAAATTACAATCAGAATTATGCGCTGGAGAGGTGGCCGAGTGGCCGAAGGCGCTCCCCTGCTAAGGGAGTATAGGGTTTGTAGCTCTATCGAGGGTTCGAATCCCTCCTTCTCCACCATTTTATTGTTAAAAACCGCTTTTTAGCGGTTTTTTTATGCCCGAAAACTTGCACACTTCATTATATTTCATGCATGCTAAGTATCTATTTGCTACACAAAGTGATGCCATGATTCGTTTTGCATTTTTTACTCTTGCCCTATTTGCCAGCGCCAACAGTCAAGCCACTATTTATAAGTGCATGATTGACGGGGTTGCTACTTTTACGGAGAAACCTTGTGGAAAAGATGCAGTAATCGTGAAAATTGCACCGCCACCAGCAAGTAGCCAAACACCAGCTACAGAGCAGCCGCAAAAGCCAAAAAAACCTGCCGACTTAAGTGTTGAAGATTATTTAAAAATTCAAAAAGCCGATCGTGAAATAGAGCGCCTTCAGCTCGAAATTAAAGAACTACAAAAACAACAAAGTGAGCGCATCGATAAACTCAATAATATGACGCAAGATGCCGCAAACAGATTAGGCGCAGCGTCTATTGATGATGCTATCAGTAAACAAAGTGAGCGTATTAACGCTTACTATAAGAGCCAAATCAGCATCCTCGAAAAACAGGTAGCACAGTTAGAAGAAAACAAAAAGCAGCTCAAAGAGCGAGGCACGCAATCCAATTAGCTTAACTTACTAAAACTGGTCAGACATGATATAACAACATTTGCTGATTTAGTTTAGGGGTCAATTGATTTGCACATTCACACGCTCGAAGGTTATATTCAAAATATCTATTTAGTTGAATATCCAGATAAATTGATGCTGCTTGATGGGTGTTGCCGTGCTGATGTGAATACCGTATTTGACTATATTACCGAACAACTAAAGCGCCCCATCACTGACTTAAAACTGATTGTAGTCACCCATATGCACCCAGATCATGCCGGTGGAGCGCATGCACTAAGAAAGTTAAGTGGCGGCAAAATAGCGACGTCGAATGCTCCAGGTCAATGGTATAGAGGCATTGATGGTTTCTTAATGCATTTAACCGATATCGCTTTGGCTTGGTGGGTCGCAGGTAGGTTAAATAAAAAACGCCACAACCTTTGGTACAGCCGCCATCTAGATGCAGATTATTACCTTGCTACTGATGCAACCCTACCCGGCTTTGACGATTGGCAAGCACTACATAGCCCAGGTCACACTGACCGAGATATTAGCCTGTATCATATTCCTAGCGAGCGAATTTACATTGCTGATTTACTAGTAAAAGTAAAAGGGCAGCTTGTGCCACCCTTTCCTGTTTTTTACCCAAAGCTGTATTTAAGCTCTTTGTTGATGCTAAAAGCGCTACAACCAAAACGGATTATGTTTGCCCACAGCAATGAAGTCAGTATTGATGACATCGACTTTGAGCAAATTTTAGCGCTGGTCCCAGAAAAACCAATGACGCATTGGCGTTCAGTCAAAGCAAAGGCTCGACAAGCACTTAATTTAAAGCGCTTTTCACAGTCGTGATAAAAGTATCTATATCCTGCTGATCATTATAAATATGAGCAGAGACTCTTAAGCCTAAGTGACGTTCATCAACCGCAATATTCGCTGCAATAAGCGCAGCTTTAACAGCCGCTTGTTGCTCGCCAAAATGCATAATAGCCGTACCAGAGCATTTGTCAGCCTGTATTGGTGAGTGCATATAATCAGCTAATTGATCATGAAACTGCGCGAGCATTGCTAAGTTATGAGCACGTACTTTCTCAATACCAAGATCAGCAAAGTAATTAATACTATGCGAAGCCAAAATATAAGGTGCAACTGAAGGGGTACCGCCCCAAAAGCGCAATGCGGTTTGATGATAAGCAAAGTGCTTAATATCAAACTCAAACGGATTTTGATGAGAAAACCAACCAACATCTTGTGGCTGACAAAGTGAAAGCTGCTTGCTGCTAACCCATAAATAAGCAGCACCAGGGCCACCACATAACCATTTTACACTCGAGCCCAACATAAAGTCGGCATCAAGCTTAGTTAAGTCGACCTCTAAAATGCCCGCAGACTGCGCAACATCTAGTAAGCTCAATGTGTTGTGTTGTTTCGCGATATTTATAATTTCATGAATAGGCGCTTGCTGACCCGTGTTTGAATAAACATGGCTAATAAAGACTAAATCAATATCATTTTTCGCTAAATATGACTGCCAAATCTGCGCATCGGTTAGGTCTTCATGCTTACCTATAAACACGATTTCAGCACTTTCCGGTAGGGCTTTTTGCATCGCAAAACCCATACTTGGAAAGTCACTTTCGGCCATCAATACTTTGCAATTTTCTTGTTGAAGTCGCGGGTGCGACATCAACAGCTTGGTTAAACCACTCGATAAGTTAACTTGTGGGCAAAATAACTCACTATGCGAGTTAAATAATTTAGCGAGACTACTCGTAAATGCCTCAACACCTTGCAACCACTGTTGCCATGGTTCTTTATTTTCATTTTGCCAAGCAGCAAAAAACTGCTGATGAAAATGCTGCTCAGCAGATTTTAAGGGTCGCCCCACAGAGTGGTTAAGCAAATAGCTGCCTTGTGGAATTACAAAATCGTCTTTACTCATTACTTAATCCACTGTTTTAACTTAGTTAAATCATCAAACCGAGTTCGAATATCGTCCCTTTTTGCTGCCGCACGACGATCACGTAACTGCTCTAGTGAGTTAAGTAACACATGCAAAGGCGGCCCACTGGCTGTGACTTTATCCATATGTTGTTGCTGCATTTGCTGTGAAGGCTGCGCGATGTATTTACTGACCAACTGATTATGGTGGCCAATGGCAGTATCACCATGCAGTTTACACACTTGAATGAACAGCTTTAAGTTAGTTTGTAACCATTCGCTATCGCGCTCAGCTTCTGCCGCTAAAAAGTCATCCATAATGCTTGTCATACGCATACTTTCACGCAGGATCTGCTGATCTTCAGGCATCATATACAAGAATTTATCCACCAGCATTTGCGAGTAGCTAGGTTCATTAGCAAAACAAAGACCAAGCAGTAAATCGATAACATTAATGCCCGCAAAATCACCAGCATTCGCGCCACGATATACCTCTTTACCTACTCGATACGGCTTGTAATACGGGCGTACACAATAGAAAAAGCGGTCTGTATCGAGCTTGTTGTATAACGTATTATTCGACTCAATCACATCAAGCAATGCTTGTTTTGCCACTGCGAGTAAATCTGCTGCGATAGGGTGTGATATCCCTAACGGCTGAATTTTTAATAAAGCATCTGCCGCGCGCTTATACGCTAAAATGCCCTTGGTATTGTAATCAATAAAGATTTTCTCATCTTCAAGATCTGTAAAGCGCTTATACAAACCATCAACCGCTTTATTGTGGGTGGTTAAATGTGCCGTTGCAAAACGTGGGGTTACGCCAATAGATGCACCAATGTGCATTGCCAACGCTGAAGCTTCAACAAGCGGTGAGCTTGTTTCACGAGAAGGCTCAGTGATCTCATGTCGACGGCATGCCGCCATATACAAGCCAACATTACCTAATAAGTCAAAGGCATTATCAAAGCCTTCATCTGTATTACCCTCTGCCAGTAAGGCACGAATATGCTCATTACCCTCTTGCTCTAATTGACGCTTAAGGTGCTCACCGACACCCTCTACATTCGCTTTATCGTCTTGTTGCCAATATAGTTTTTCTAATTCGCTGTTGATCTCAACAAAACGGGTGCGAAGCCAGCTATCAAATGCCTTAGTGTTCTCAGTCACAGGCTCACTCCAAAATAATTATATTGCGATAATGTTAACAGAGTTCAATGAGTGCTAATCGCCAAAATATAGACTAGAATCCATCTAGATTAGTGAAAATCACTCAAATAAAAATGAAATTAGATAAAAAAGACCAACAATTACTTAATGCTTTACAGGATAATGCGAGAACTTCTGTCTCAGAGCTGGCACACTCGGTTAGCCTGTCCGATACCCCTTGCCTACGCCGCATTAAAAAGCTCGAATCAGCAAATGTGATCAGTGGTTACCATGCTGCCATCAATCCTAAAGCAGTTGATTTAAATGTGTCTGTGTATGCCTTTGTTCGCTTAAACCAGAACTCTGTTACCGCTGCTGAGCAATTTGAACAGCAGGTTGAGAAGCTTGACCATGTACTTGAGTGTTCTGTTATTTCAGGCAGTTATGATTACCTGCTGAAGATCGTTGCCGCTGATTTAGAAAGCTATGAAAGCTTTGTGAAACATAAATTAGGTAGTATTGATTGTATTGCTAACATCGAATCGACAGTGGTCTTAAAACAAGCGTTCACTAAGCGTCATTTACCGCTCGCTTGACGCACCTTGCTTGCAAATAAAACATAACTCGATAAGCTAAAAATAGGCTTTAAAAGGATGCTTAAAATATGAAATTCATCAACTTAGTTGCTATCTCTTGGGCCATCAGTGGGCTATTTAGCAGCTCATTAATGGCACAGCAACAAACCTGCCTTGCTCAGCTTGAAGACCAAGAACTGATGATGAAAAGTAAGCGCGAAGGACTGTTTAGAGAGCCATTACCACGCACCCATAGCACCTTTAGCTATAATATCGAGCAAGCATTTAGTGACTATTTAACCGCTGCTTACCTGCAAATTAGTAGCGAAAACCCGCGCGCTAATTTGCCATGCCCTGTTTACACAGACACCTATCAGCAGCTTGTTGCACAAGGCGCTCGACCAGCTAACGCGACTGTTGCCGATTTAATAAGCCCATTTGAACTTAAACAGGCCAATAGCCGTAAAGCAGTGCTCTTGATCCACGGTTTAACCGACTCACCCTTTACCTATCACGACCTTGCACAAGTGTATTATCAACAAGGGTATACGGTACGCACAATTTTACTACCTGGGCATGGTACCGCTCCTGCAGCACTTAGAGACATCGATGCCGATGATTGGCAAAAGGCTAGCGTGTATGCCATTGAGCGCACATTAAAAGATTTTGATCAGGTGATATTAGGGGGCTACTCAACCGGTGCTGCACTGGTTATTGATTACTTAACTCAAGGCCCGGTCGATAATAAGATTACTGCTGCTATGTTGTTTTCACCCGCAAGCGAGCCACACAATAAAAACGGTTGGCTGGCGAAATGGGTTGATGCGATTCCATTTGTGAATTGGATTGATAAAGATGCGGACCTTGATTTTGCCAAGTATGAGTCGTTTCCATTTAGTGCAGCCTCAGCTAGTCACGAAGCAATGAGCCGTATTAGCCTTGATGAACTACGTCATCGCCAACTCCCTAATGTAGCGATATTTAGCACCTTTAGTGATGTTGACACCACAATAGATAACCAAGCGACCTTTAAAATTTTAACTAAGCTACACGACCCAAAAACACGCAAGAATAACCAGCTTGATCGGCTTGTATACTATGGTGATGACGATAATATTCCCGCCAGCTTTCCAGCTGATTACCAAATAATTCGTGATGACTGCGACACCGATGACTGTAAAAAAATCAAAGGAATGTCACATATTGGTATTGTTAATAAACCCAGCAACCCTTACTACGGTCGCACAGCATTGTATCGCAATTGCGGAAGCTACTTAGATGACGATAAGCTTTATACAGCCTGCAAATACCAAAAAGACGTTGTGATGGGTGAACGCACAGCCGAAAATTTACAAGCGCACAAACCCTTTGCACGACTCACGTTTAACCCTTATTTCGATAAGCTTGCTATGCATATCAACGGTTTCATCAAAGATATTGAATCGGCTAAACAATGAGTGAGTTTAGCCACCGCTGGTTTAATCAAATAAGCGAGATTGATGCCACTCTTTGGCAATCATTTTTTGATGATACGCCCTTTACTGATCACGCTTTTTTAGCGGCTTTAGAACAAACAGGATGTGTGAGTGAAGAGTCGGGCTGGCAACCTATGCACCTAGCAATTTACCAGCAAGAACAGGTCATTGCCTTACTACCCGGGTATCTAAAATACCACTCTTATGGTGAATATGTATTTGACTGGGCTTGGGCTGAAGCCTATCAACAACATGGCTTAGAGTATTATCCCAAATGGCTGTGTGGCGTACCATTCACACCTATTGCTGGGCAAAGAATTAGTATAAATCACAATAACCCCACTGAAGTCTATGCTTACACTCAGCATGTACTCACAGCAACAGCAGCGCAGTTAGGCTGGTCAGGTTGGCATATAAATTTTTGCCACCAGCAACAAGCGACTGCATTAACTAGCGATACCGTAATGCAACGTCATGGCGTGCAGTTTCAGTGGTTTAATGAAGGCTATAATTGCTTTGAGGATTTTTTAGCTTCACTCACCGCAAGAAAGCGTAAATCGCTCAAAAAAGAACGCGCTAAAATAACTGAACAGCAGATAGCCGTAGAATGGATCGAAGGTGCTGACATCAGCAAACAGCACATGCAGCAATTTAGTCATTTTTACCGCCAAACCTATTTAAAGCGCTCAGGCCACAATGGTTATTTGAATACCGCCTTTTTCGAGTTATTGCAGCAAAGCATGGCCGACAAACTGGTGCTAATGTTCGCTAAATATCAAGGAGAGGTGATTGCCGCCACTCTCAGTTTTAAAGATCAGAACTGTTTGTATGGTCGTTACTGGGGAACGAACTATGAGCTCGATAGTTTGCACTTTGAGCTTTGCTATTATCAAGGTATTGAATACTGCATTGCCAACAAACTTAAACAGTTCCATTCTGGCGCGCAAGGTGAGCATAAAATAAGTCGCGGTTTTAAACCCGTATCTACCTATTCACTGCATCATATTCAGCACGGTGATTTTGCAGCTGCCATTAGCGATTTTATTACTAGAGAACGCCAACATATGGCGCTCTATAAAGCCCATTGCGAAAGCTTACTGCCTTTTAAACAGCAATAATTGGTTATTCGCTGGCATTTGCACATCTTCAACCAAGGTTAAGCCAGCTTGCTCTGCAAGTTGGCAAATCGCTTCAAAATCACGAATCGCACTATTTGCATCTCGCTGTTTTAAAAAAGCATCGAATTCGGCATTACTAGCACTGGTAAACTTACCTTGGTACTTAAATGGTCCATAAATACACAGCTTACCTTTTGGCGCTAAGTGCTTTGCTACACCTTGGAAAAAGCGCTCCACCAGTGGCCAGCTAATAATGTGCATTGTGTTCGCGGTGAAAATGGCATTCACAGTTTCAACCGGCCAAGGATCATTAAGGTCGAGTGTCAGTGGCGCATGCAAGTTAGTTAATGCAGCTTCTTGATGCCATTGTAAAATCCCTGGGTGATTAACCTCGCGATCACTGCAATGCCACTGCAAATGTGCTAAATGCGTTGCAAAATGCACACTATGTTGCCCAGTACCTGAGCCGACTTCTAATACATCCGTCACATCAGAAAAGAACGCTTCTAATACGTTTAAAATAGGTAATTTGTTGTTTTCACAGGCTTGAGAGAAGGGTTTATCCATACAAATTAGTGCACCATGTTTGGTAATTAGTGCACAACAGTAAAGCAAAAATAAATAATAAAGTCGCGGTGAATTTATTAGTTAAAAATATAAACCCATTATTTTCAACAAGTTAAATTTATTAATCAATATTGGTACAGCTTATGCTATTTCTTAAGTGAATTAATCAATAGGAGCAATATTATGTATATCTCACCCTACACCGCTGTAGATGCAGCACTTGCAGCCAGCGAACGTGCTGAAAGCGAAAAAGCCGCCTTAACAAGTTGTGACGACAGAGCAACCGTGATCGATCTTCTTTCTCAATGTAACAAAGAAAATGTACAGGCGCCGAAAAAACATGAAACAGACCAGATTTTTATTCTCGGCTACAATTAATCACACACAGTTAATCCATTCAGTCTTAGCTTCATTTCATAAGACTTGCACTAAAACCGATTAACTGTAATGATAACAATTATCATTACAGTTAATCGGTTTTTCTATGCACTCTCACAATGCTATGCTCCATTATCAGCGGCAAATGAAATGTGTTTGCCAAAGACCTGGGCTACATGCCCCTGCACTTGTTGCGAACTATGTTGAAGCGGGTTTAAACATTGCACGCTATTACGAAAAGCATCACAACTTTATTTTGCAAGAGCTGTATCTAAGACGCACCTTTCATGAACTACTTGAAAAGATGTGTGATTCATTAGTGCATAATGCAATTCGTAAACAATGTTTGGCTCAGCTTTATAAACCGCAACTTGCGCTAAAGCGTTACTACAAAACTCATAACTGTATTGAAAAGTATTTCAGTTTGGAGCGAGAAGCGTGTCTTCTCAGCCAAGAATTTAACCCGATTTAGGAGTGTTTATGAGCCAATTTAGAACCGAATCAGATAGCATGGGTGAACTACAAGTCCCTGCCAATGCGTTGTATCAAGCTCAAACGCAACGCGCTATCAATAACTTCAAAATTAGTGGCTTAGCCATGCCTAAGCAATTTATCACCGCCCTCGCCTACATTAAGCAAGCTGCCGCGCAAAGTAATGCTGCTTTAGGCCATTTGAGTCAAGGTAAAGCTAAAGCTATTGAGCAAGCATGCCAAGAGGTCATCGACGGTAAACATTTTTCAGAGTTTCCTGTTGATGTATTTCAGACAGGCTCTGGCACTAGCTCAAATATGAATGCCAATGAAGTCATTGCAACGCTGGCGAGCCAATTTGCAGGGGAAACCATTCACCCCAACGATGATGTGAACATGGGACAAAGCTCAAATGATGTGATCCCCACTGCGATTGCTGTAAGTAGCGCTATTAACATCATTTATGAGCTGTTTCCTAAACTCGATAAACTCAGTCAAAGCCTACAAAGCAAACAAGCCGAAGTGGGCCATATTGTGAAAACCGGTCGCACACATTTAATGGATGCAATGCCTGTGAGTTTTTCACAAACACTGGCTGCATGGCAGTTACAAGTGGATCATGCAATGGCAGGCATTCGCCAAGCTCTTGAGCGAGTTTGTGAACTTGCACAAGGTGGCACAGCAGTTGGTACCGGCATAAATGCCGATCCAGCATTTGCCGGTGAGTTTTGCCAACACTTGAGTGAGAATGTAGGTATTCGCTTTAGCCCAAGCAAAAACTTCTTTTATAACATAGGCTCACAAGACGCCATTGTTGCGCTCTCAGGCCAGCTAAAGGTACTTGCTGTAGCACAAATGAAAATAGCCAATGACTTGCGCTGGATGAACTCTGGCCCACTTGCAGGTCTTGGTGAAATTGAACTTGAAGCTCTACAGCCAGGTTCATCAATTATGCCGGGTAAAGTAAACCCTGTGATCCCTGAAGCGGCGGCTATGGTCAGCGCACAAGTAATTGGCAATGACGCGACCATTACAGTGGCTGGTCAAGCCGGTAACTTTGAGCTCAATGTAATGCTACCTGTGATTGCCCTAAACATTTTGCAAAGTATCGAACTTTTAGCAAATAGCAGTGAAGCACTGGCAGATAAAGCGATTGCCAGCTTTAAAGTAAACCAAAGCAATGTTGATAAAGCGCTCGCTAAAAACCCAATTCTGGTTACTGCACTTAATCCGGTGATCGGCTATAGCAAAGCCGCAAAAATTGCCAAATTAGCTTATCAAGAAGGTCGCCCTATTATTGATGTTGCTGCTGAGCATACGGATATTTCGCGCGAAGAACTGAGCGAGTTACTGAACCCAGCCAAACTAACCCAAGGTGGTTTGTAATACCTATTTATTGCAGATAGCTGTAAAACTTTTATCTTATTGTAGCTCTGTGAATACAGAGCTACTTACTGAAAGCTAACGTTTTTATTGCTCCACTTTGAGCAATGTGTATGATAGTGAGTACTTATTCAACGATTTTTAGGTATGTTATGCGCTATCCACTATTGGCAATTTTATTTCCTGTGTTATTAACTGCGTGCTCGGACGCTGCAACTAATGAGCAAGCCGAATCAACGGCAACCAGCAATAAACTTGTCGAGGCACCAAAAGCCGTTGAAATAAAAAACGCTGAGGAAGTGACCAAAGCAGCCCCAGATAAAGCCACTATTAGCTCTGCCCATGAGCAACTTAAACAATTAATCGATGATCCAAGCTGTGACAACAGCACCCAATGTAAAGTATTACCTGTTGGTAGTCGTGCTTGTGGCGGCCCAAGTAGCTTTATTGTTTATTCAACCAAAACAGCTGACACTGCTGAGGTTGAAAAGCTTGCAAAAGATATCACCGCCCTTGAAAAGCAATTTAACGCAGCAAACGACATGATGAGTATTTGTCAGCATCTAACCGCACCAGGTGCGCAGTGTTCTGAGAATACTTGTGTTAGAATCGAAGGCTCAGCGGCAAGTGTATACTAAGGAATAAGCAATAATGGTTCGTTCATCGACTTTCAAGAAACTTTTCATCACCACAACTGTGTTAGCAAGCATTGCTTTAAGCGGTTGCGAAACAACAACGTCGGGTAGTTCTGCGCGCGTTGATTTAGGTGATTTAAACGATCAGCTGAACGATATCGTTAGCAATAATAGCTGTACCGCGAGCTTTCAATGTAAAGTGTTAGAAGTTGGTGAGCGGGCATGTGGTGGGCCAAGTCGCTATGTGGTTTATTCAACGTTAAACAATACACAAGAGCAAGCAGAGCAACTTGCAGAGCGAATTACAGCGGCTGAGAAGTCATCTGATCAAGCATTAACTGTTAACGGTTGCTCACCAGTTCTGCCTATACAATCGCTGTGTATTTCACAGCAGTGCCAAGCAATCGAGATTAAGTAAATAATGCAATAAGGCCGGATACTATCACCACGCTGATGATACAAATCCCGGCCTTATATATGTACTTAACCTGCATTGTATTATGCACCCAGTAAGCATAAATGTAGCGAACAAAGTAACTTGCTGCAGTGCCAAATAATGCAAAAATAACTAAATACGCAAGTAAAATAATATCCACAGTCATGCCACTTCTTTAAAACATCTAGCCTCAGTGTAAGGGCTTAAAGAAGTAAAGGCAAAACCTTAGCTTTTTTTACTGTGTTCAATGAGTAATTCAGCCACGCGCTGCTTCACAGCACGCTTATCATCGGCTGCAACACCAAAGCGCTCAGCCAATAAAGCAATCTCTTCATCATTTAAGTTAAACGATAAACGCTGTCTGGTTTTTTTCGACTTAACGTCGAGCTCCAAAATCTTACGGATCATATCTGATGGCGTAAGCTCTTGGTCAATGGCTTGCTTCTTAATTGATTTTTGCACTTCAGAGCTTAAATCAAACGCCATTTGCGTGGCTCTAACGGCTTGCTCCTGACGCTGCCATTTGGCTTTTGCATCACTCACTTGGCATCCCCAGGAAATAAGTCAACAATATCGCTAATTGGTCTGGTTAACGTCAGTGATACCTCTGTTTCACCGCCTTCCCAAATCTCAATATTTAAACTATGCGATTCATCATCTGAGCTTAAACAGATCATTTCACACGGCTCACCACCTTCGTCTTCATAACGAGGTAAAGGTTTATTGCGGTAGTCCTTATTATGGAAATAACACACATAAGGTGCTTCTGATTGTTTGTAGCTCGATGCTAAAAAGTGACTAAAACGCTCCGGACTATTTTGCACGTTAATTGCCGTTAATTCGTCTTCATCAAAAATACGAGCGAACTCATCAAGGGTAAAAATCTCATCAACATCGTCGCGTTGAATTTTGATCGCAAAGTTTGCCCATTGCTCACCGTCATCTGATTCAATTTGCAAAAACACCACTTGGCCAGATTCACTCTCGAGTACCAACTCATACTCTGCACTACGTTGGTACTGATACGTTTGCACATCAATAACACGCAGTGTTTGTCCTTTTAACCAGCTTGGGTAAGCGAACGAATCAATCACCGTCAGCATATCACCAACAAGTAATTGGCTTGGATCAGTAAGCTGACGCTCTGGGGCTTTTTTAGATTTGAAAAAGTTAAACATAGGCTGACTCCTTGTTGAAGCAAAAAAGGTAACCCAGTGCGTGAGTTACCTTTTGTCTTTCCGTTAACTGATTAGCTATTTTGTTTTGCTTTAATACGCGCCAGAATATCCGCGCTTTTCGGATTGGTATCACCAATACCCGCTTCAGCCATTTTCGCTTTTAAATCATCGCCATTAGTATCAGCTTCTAATTGCTTAGCCGCACCTAACTGGTCTTGGCGGTCTTGCTGACGCTGCTTAATACGCTCAAGAGACTCACGTGCTGATGTCATTGATGAGCTGTTAGTATTTAGCGTGCTATTAACAGCCATTGTTGCTTGCTGAACACTCTCTGTCGTTTTAACCATCGTTAATTGACGTTGGTTTTCTTTAATCGACTTTTCAGCATCTTTAACTTGCTGCTTTAGTTGCACAATGTGGTTACTAAAACCAGCTAACACTTCTTCGTGCTCTGCTTTCTCAGCTTCAAAATCACCGATTTTTTCTGCGATTTCTAATGCTAGCGCTTCATTGCCTTTTTCAAGTGCTTGACCTGCATACGCTTCATGTTCTGCAATTGATGCATCTAGTGCGCTAATTTTACGCTTCGTTTGCATCTCTTTTGCCATTACTTCGGTAAGGCTTTTTTTAGCGCGTTGTAGGGCATTTTGTGCATCAGCAATTTCTTGTTCAAAGATACGGATACCGTTTGCATCAACAATTGCTTGTCCTGCTTCACGAGCGCCACCACGTACAGCTGTAAATAGTTTCTTTAAAATACTCATAATCTTAACTCCAGAAATTGCTAATTAATCGTTTAAATAAATGGTCACGGCTTCAAGTGCATCAATCGCATTGTCTGCCAGTGTTACCAACTCATGGGTAATATCATCAAACGATGAATTAACCGATAACGCGCCAAAAATAGCGTATTTATCATCAATTTTTGCAAATGCACTTAATGGAATTGGTACATTTAAACGTAGTAACGTTTCGTTTAACTCATTACGCATATCTGCTTGTACTTCGTTTTCAGCAAACAGGTAGCTTATACACAGTAGTTGCTCTTCTGTTTGGGTAACAAAGATAGGTAACTCATCATTCCCATCGACGATAACTTGTAACACATCTTGCTCACCTTCGTTGGCAATCAAGAAAGACTCAAAGCTCACACCTTCTGTTTCAAAAGAAGCCAGTTTGATTGATAGTTCATTTAATTCCATGTCTCACCTTTTTACGTTTTGACATATTATGTCTGAGTTAAGATTTGCATAGCCGACATATTATGTCAACTATAAAATATCAATTTTTGTACAATTCGGTTTCAACTTGCCACGCTTGGCGGTAATAATCATATAAGGTTCCTGAACCTAATCTATTGACTTCAATCGTGTTTACTTGTTCAAAAAAATGATTCGGAAACACAAAAGAAGCCAATAAATATTCTTTGCTTACCCAACGAGATGGCACCGGTAATTCATTCGTTTCACGAATTCGCTGACTTGCTGATTTGCCAGCGGTGGTCGCGATAGTCCAACCCCATTGACCAAACGAAGGAATATTCTGTTGGTATTGCTCAACATAACCAAAGCCAGCTGCTTTCATTGTTTTAGCAATACTCAAAAATGCTTTCTTCGCATGATAAGGGGATGTTGATTGCACGGCCACAGCTCCATCAGGTGCCAACAACTGACGCACATGATTATAAAAATAATCACTGTACATCTTATTAAGATCAGGGTGATTAGGGTCTGGTAGGTCAATTAAAATAGTGTCAAAGCGCTCGCCTTTAGCAAGCATAGCTTCGACCTCTAAAAAGGCATCTGCAATGCGAATATCAGCGCGGGGATCGCTCATAGAGTGCTTATTTAGCGCTGTTAAACGTGTTCTGATTTCCTCTGGCGCATCATAGTCGCCGACATCATTACCAAATAAGTTTAACAACTGACCATCTAAGTCAACTAAGGTGACATGCTCTACTGGCCACTTCAAAACATCACGCAATGCAAGCCCATCACCACCCCCGATGATCAACACGCGGTCGTGGCGATTTGAAGCCAACATAGCAGGATAGACAAGCATAGAATGATAAATTTGCTCATCCACACTTGAGAATTGTAAACGGCCATTGAGGTAAAGATCGGTAATTGCATTGGGCTGATTGCGGCTCAAACGCTCAGTTAAAACTAGGTGCTGATACTTAGTTGCTTGCGAGTAGATAACTTTATCTTTGTATAAAACATTGCTTAGGTTTTTCATCCAACTGGTGCCAAGCACAAGCACAAACGCAAAAAACACCAACAACAGCACATGGCAAACTAGCAGTAGCTTAGCGAAGCGAACATGTTGATGATAGCGCCATAAAAACACGAGACCAGCAATAATATTAAACAACGCCGTCCAAGCTGCTGCTTGCATAATTGGCATCGCAAGCATAATGCTCACCCAAATCGCAGCACCGACACCGGCACCGATATAATCCGCCCCGTAAATAGTTCCCGCATTATTTTCTAAAAAGCGGCCATAAACTTGCTGGCGAATACGCGCAATTAGCGGGATCTCCATACCGATCAATAGCCCGAGTAACAGACCAAACACATAGGGTAAGAAACGTGACCACTCTTGTAGCTTTTCAAATACATAGCCATTAAGTACGGTATCTGCAGGCAAGTTAAAAATTTCGGAGAAGATATGCGGCAATGAATAACTGACAGCGATAACACTCGCTATCGCTAAAATACAGCCCATGCCGACCAAGGCAATAATACTCTCTAGCCACGCGAAAGCAGTAAATGCATCTTTAAACCAACGTGCTAAAAATGCACCGATACCCATAGCGACAATCATGGTGCCGATCATGGCATAAATGGCACTCTCGACCGAGCCTAAGACACGACCAGCATAATGAGATAGAAGGTATTCATAAATAAGGCCGCACCCAGCGAGTACGGCCATAACAGTTATTAATAGGAAATCATGCCCAAGTAGATTGGCTCTACTTGGGGCGCTTGTTGTAGTAGACACTTAATTAGGCACCTAACAAGGTTGCCATGGTCGAACCAATCGCAAATGAGATTGCTGCAGAGATAGCTGCTACACCCACGTTCTTCTGGCGGTTCACTTCATCTGAAATATCACAACCAGATAGGATGATTTTGATAGTCACTAAGTGTAGTAAAATGAAAGCAACTAAACTCACTGCTGCACTTACTGCCCAGTAACCTAAACTAGCAACAATGTTGTCAGCCGCATAAGGAGCAATACCTGATGCAGCCGTTAATGCCAATGCACTACCCACTAAAAAGCCAGCATAACGAATACCTACTGCTAAGTTACCGTCAATAACCGCTTGCTGTAAGCAATCACCACTGCGATTAGTACGCTTGAATAACTGCACTCGATATTGACTGATCAGTAGCATCGCAATGCTGCCAATGGCAAAAGCTGCGATCACAATTGGAACACCATGCCAGCCTTCGGTCGCAACCCAAAATAAAGCAGAGCGAATGACAATCGCTACACTCACCACATGGCCAAAATCAATGAGTGCAGCAGTAGCATTACCTTTTACGATTTCGTCATGCAGGCTCACTTTACGAAGCGCTACCTTGTCTTGGAAGAAGTGACCTAGCTTGATAAGCACAATCGCCATCACACCATAACCTAGCATTTGTAATGCTTCTTGTTGTAAAGTCGGTGCAAATGCGCCGCTGCTCACGCCACTAAGAACAATAGCAAGTGCCACAAGCCCAGCCGCAAAACTAATACCAAAAGCAAAATTGTCACGCTCAGTTATTTCATCATTAGCGTGTAAGTTAGATACCCAGCCTTTGATAAATTTTAGGCTGACAAATAAAGCGATAATGATTGCAAAGTCGATTGCTAAAGCTTGCAACGACCAAGTGGTTATTCCATTAAATTCATACATGTGTTGTAACTCCGGTGGTTATTCTTTTCACTACTTACCGCGGCTAATGCCACGTGATGTTCTGCTCGAGCTGTTACGTAATGACCCAGAGCTTTTACTGTAACTACTGCTAGAAGCATAGCTACTACGTGTGCGTGGCGGCGTATAGCTGCTACGGCTTAATCCAGATGCGCCACTACGCTTCTTGGCATACGGACTAGTGAATTGTTTACCTTGGCGTTGATAAGACTGACGAGTACGTGTCTCTACCGTTTGTTGTGCTTTAATCTGTTTTGGGCTCGAATAACGGTAACGGCCATAGTCATTGTAATAGCTGTACTTTCTGTGACGGCTCCAGCGACCATACTCAACTCGGTCGAATACATCGCCCAACATGCGATACATCCCGTACCATACCCAAAAGCTGGTACCGCTGCTATTTGTTTGCCATTGCCCATAGTTAGGGTTGCCAACTAACTGGTTACCAACACTTTCGCCTTCAGCAGCTTCACTAATTGCGCCAACGCGCGCCAATGACCCCTGCGACATATCAGCAAGCATATTGATAGGATCGGTAAGCGCATCTTGAAATAAAGATGGCTTGGCAGCATCACGAATAAGATCAAGTTGATGAAGAGTATCTTCATATGGTGGTATTAGATAAGTAGACTTAACATCAGCTAAGCGTTGTGTAAGACCTGAATAAATAGCCCCTTCACGAGTCGCATCAAGACTAATTACACGAGCGATCTCAGAAAGTTGTGGTTGCTGCTCAGCAAGCACCTTGCCGTATTGTTTAAGTATCGTCGCATTACGCAAAGAGCCATTATCAAGCGCTGTACCGAGTTGATTTAATTCAACTTCAGCTTTTTCTATGGATTGTTGTATTGTTTGTTTCAGCTGCTCTTCTTTCGACTCACAGCCCATAAGCAAGCTTACCAAACAAAACAGGCTAATAAGTTTCCAAGCTTTTATTTGAGACATTCATGTCACCTGATTGTGGTTTAAAAACGCAAATAGTTTTACATAGCTCAGGTACTAAACCAAGATTAAAATTGCAACAAAGGGTAAATTGGGTCGTGAATTGCTAGTTAGCAAGGGGAAAGTTTAAAGGGCTGGCGTAGGTTGGGTAGAGCGAAGCTAAACCAAACACATCACAGAGCTATCAGCTTTCAGCCGTCAGCGATCAGCCGATAGGTGGAGGTTCTAGGCTCTAGGCAAAGTGTACTTGTAGGAATGGCTTTAGCCATGAATGTGTTTGTAAAGGTCTGAATTCGGCACTGAAGTGCCTCCTACGGGGTTTGTTGCTGAGGGTGACTCTGCACTAAACAACCCCACAGTTCAACTGACGGCTGATAGCTGATAGCTGAAAGCTCCAGACGCAAAAAAGCCCGACTCTTTCGAATCGGGCTTTCTCTTATTTGGAGCCTGGCGATGACCTACTTTCACATAGCAGCTGCTACACTATCATCGGCGCTGTTTCGTTTCACTACTGAGTTCGGCATGGGGTCAGGTGGGTCCAAAACGCTATTGTCACCAAGCAAAAGGCGTGGAAAGGATTCTCGACAAAGCGCGTAGCGCTTACGAGTCCTTTGCGCAAGGTGAACTGATTTCGCGTTAAGCGTTGCGGTTCACCCTACATAAATCTGGAAATCTGATATTTTCTTACAGCTTAAAGCTTATGGCTTACAGCTTCGTAAAATCTACTTTAGTAACTTAACTTCTGTTCGTTACGCTGTCATAAAACGCGTTTGGCGTTGTATGGTTAAGCCTCACGGGTAATTAGTACAGGTTAGCTTAATGGCTCGCACCACTTCCACATCCTGCCTATCAACGTTGTAGTCTTCAACGGCCCTTCAGAGACTTTAAAAGTCTAGTGAGAACTCATCTCGAGGCCTGCTTCGCGCTTAGATGCTTTCAGCGCTTATCAGTTCCGAACGTAGCTACCGGGCAGTGCCATTGGCATGACAACCCGAACACCAGCGGTTCGTTCACTCCGGTCCTCTCGTACTAGGAGCAACCCCTCTCAATTCTCAAACGCCCACGGCAGATAGGGACCGAACTGTCTCACGACGTTCTAAACCCAGCTCGCGTACCACTTTAAATGGCGAACAGCCATACCCTTGGGACCGACTTCAGCCCCAGGATGTGATGAGCCGACATCGAGGTGCCAAACACCGCCGTCGATATGAACTCTTGGGCGGTATCAGCCTGTTATCCCCGGAGTACCTTTTATCCGTTGAGCGATGGCCCTTCCATTCAGAACCACCGGATCACTATGACCTACTTTCGTACCTGCTCGACGTGTCTGTCTCGCAGTTAAGCTGGCTTCTACCATTACACTAACCGTACGATGTCCGACCGTACTTAGCCAACCTTCGTGCTCCTCCGTTACTCTTTGGGAGGAGACCGCCCCAGTCAAACTACCCACCAGGCACTGTCCGTAATCCCGATTAGGGACCAACGTTAGAACATCAACACTACAAGGGTGGTATTTCAAGGACGGCTCCACAAAAACTAGCGTTTCTGCTTCAAAGCCTCCCACCTATCCTACACATGTAGGGTCAATGTTCAGTGCCAAGCTGTAGTAAAGGTTCACGGGGTCTTTCCGTCTAGCCGCGGGTACACAGCATCTTCACTGCGATTTCAATTTCACTGAGTCTCGGGTGGAGACAGCGTGGCCATGGTTACACCATTCGTGCAGGTCGGAACTTACCCGACAAGGAATTTCGCTACCTTAGGACCGTTATAGTTACGGCCGCCGTTTACCGGGGCTTCGATCAAGAGCTTCGTCCGAAAACTAACCCCATCAATTAACCTTCCGGCACCGGGCAGGTGTCACACCGTATACGTCATCTTGCGATTTTGCACAGTGCTGTGTTTTTAATAAACAGTCCCAGCCACCTGGTCACTGCGGCTCCCGTCCGCTTAGAGAGCAAGTCTCATCACAGATAGGAGCGTACCTTCTCCCGAAGTTACGGTACAATTTTGCCTAGTTCCTTCACCCGAGTTCTCTCAAGCGCCTTAGTATTCTCTACCTGACCACCTGTGTCGGTTTGGGGTACGATTCGGTATAATCTGAAGCTTAGAGGCTTTTCCTGGAAGTATGGCATCAACAACTTCACACCCTTGGGTGCTCGTCTCGTGTCTCAGTCTTAGCGACCCGGATTTTCCTAAGTCACCAACCTACTCACTTTCACATGGACAACCAACGCCATGCTTGTTTAGCCTGCTCCGTCCCCCCATCGCAATTATACCAAGTACGGGAATATTAACCCGTTTCCCATCGACTACGCCTTTCGGCCTCGCCTTAGGGGTCGACTTACCCTACCCTGATTAACATGGGATAGGAACCCTTGGTCTTCCGGCGTGCGGGTTTTTCACCAGCATTATCGTTACTCATGTCAGCATTCGCACTTCTGATACCTCCAGCATACCTCCCGGTACACCTTCAACGGCTTACAGAACGCTCCCCTACCACTCAAAATAAATTTTGAATCCGCAGCTTCGGTGCATAGTTTAGCCCCGTTACATCTTCCGCGCAGACCGACTCGACCAGTGAGCTATTACGCTTTCTTTAAAGGATGGCTGCTTCTAAGCCAACCTCCTGGCTGTCTGGGCCTTTCCACATCGTTTCCCACTTAACTATGACTTTGGGACCTTAGCTGGCGGTCTGGGTTGTTTCCCTCTTCACGACGGACGTTAGCACCCGCCGTGTGTCTCCCGGATAGTACTTTACGGTATTCGGAGTTTGCAAAGGGTTGGTAAGTCGGGATGACCCCCTAGCCTTAACAGTGCTCTACCCCCGTAAGTATTCGTCCGAGGCTCTACCTAAATAGATTTCGGGGAGAACCAGCTATCTCCCGGTTTGATTAGCCTTTCACTCCTAGCCACAGGTCATCCCCTAACTTTTCAACGTTAGTGGGTTCGGTCCTCCAGTTGATGTTACTCAACCTTCAACCTGCCCATGGCTAGATCACCGGGTTTCGGGTCTATACCTTGCAACTATACGCCCAGTTAAGACTCGGTTTCCCTACGGCTACCCTAATCGGTTAACCTCGCTACAAAATATAAGTCGCTGACCCATTATACAAAAGGTACGCAGTCACCCTCGAAGGGCTCCTACTGCTTGTACGTACACGGTTTCAGGTTCTATTTCACTCCCCTCACAGGGGTTCTTTTCGCCTTTCCCTCACGGTACTGGTTCACTATCGGTCAGTTGGGAGTATTTAGCCTTAGATGATGGTCCACCTATATTCAGTCAAAGTTTCACGTGCTCCGACCTACTCGATTTCACTTAAGATGCATTTTCGTGTACGGGACTATCACCCTGTATCGTCAAACTTTCCAGAATGTTCCACTAACACATAATAAGCTTAAGGGCTGGTCCGGTTTCGCTCGCCGCTACTTCCGGAATCTCGGTTGATTTCTGTTCCTACGGGTACTTAGATGTTTCAGTTCTCCGCGTTCGCCTCTTACACCTATGTATTCAGTGCAAGATACCTGCAAGCAGGTGGGTTTCCCCATTCGGAAATCCTAGCCTCAAGCGCTTTTTACTAGCTTGACTAGGCTTATCGCAAGTTAATACGTCCTTCATCGCCTCCAACTGCCAAGGCATCCACCGTGTACGCTTAGTCACTTAACCATACAACCCAAACGGGTCTTTGTTAGTGACAGCTGTTAACTTCGCCAGAAGTTAATTCATCAAATAATGATGAGAATACTAAAGTAGATACCAATTAATCTTTCGATTAATGGCATATTTTTACTTTTGAAAACTCTTTATAGATACGAATATCTATAAGAATTTTAATATCAGCTTTCCAAATTTTTAAAGAGCAAGAGAATAAACTTCTCAAAATTAAACACACTCTATTCTCAAGCAGTTTATTACCTGATTAAGAATGTTTATTTTTAAGGAGTAAAAGTGGTGGAGCTAAGCAGGATCGAACTGCTGACCTCCTGCGTGCAAGGCAGGCGCTCTCCCAGCTGAGCTATAGCCCCACATATGCTGGTACTTATTGTCATTTTTGCCACTTCATAAGAAGTGGTGGGTCTGAGTAGATTTGAACTACCGACCTCACCCTTATCAGGGGTGCGCTCTAACCAACTGAGCTACAGACCCAAACAATAAGTGTTGTTCTCTTTACAATTAACAATCATCTGTGTGGACACTACGAACAAATAAGTTCTAAATCGTATAAGGAGGTGATCCAGCCCCAGGTTCCCCTAGGGCTACCTTGTTACGACTTCACCCCAGTCATGAATCACTCCGTGGTGAACGTCCTCCCGAAGGTTAGACTATCCACTTCTGGAGCAACCCACTCCCATGGTGTGACGGGCGGTGTGTACAAGGCCCGGGAACGTATTCACCGCATCATTCTGATATGCGATTACTAGCGATTCCGACTTCATGGAGTCGAGTTGCAGACTCCAATCCGGACTACGACGCACTTTAAGTGATTCGCTTACCCTCGCAGGTTCGCAGCACTCTGTATGCGCCATTGTAGCACGTGTGTAGCCCTACACGTAAGGGCCATGATGACTTGACGTCGTCCCCACCTTCCTCCGGTTTATCACCGGCAGTCTCCTTAGAGTTCCCGACCGAATCGCTGGCAACTAAGGATAGGGGTTGCGCTCGTTGCGGGACTTAACCCAACATCTCACAACACGAGCTGACGACAGCCATGCAGCACCTGTATCAGAGTTCCCGAAGGCACCAAACCATCTCTGGTAAGTTCTCTGTATGTCAAGTGTAGGTAAGGTTCTTCGCGTTGCATCGAATTAAACCACATGCTCCACCGCTTGTGCGGGCCCCCGTCAATTCATTTGAGTTTTAACCTTGCGGCCGTACTCCCCAGGCGGTCTACTTAATGCGTTAGCTTTGAAAAACAAGTCCGAAGACCCGAGCTTCTAGTAGACATCGTTTACGGCGTGGACTACCAGGGTATCTAATCCTGTTTGCTCCCCACGCTTTCGTACATGAGCGTCAGTGTTGACCCAGGTGGCTGCCTTCGCCATCGGTATTCCTTCAGATCTCTACGCATTTCACCGCTACACCTGAAATTCTACCACCCTCTATCACACTCTAGTTTGCCAGTTCGAAATGCAGTTCCCAGGTTGAGCCCGGGGCTTTCACATCTCGCTTAACAAACCGCCTGCGTACGCTTTACGCCCAGTAATTCCGATTAACGCTCGCACCCTCCGTATTACCGCGGCTGCTGGCACGGAGTTAGCCGGTGCTTCTTCTGTAAGTAACGTCACAGCTAAGTGCTATTAACACTTAACCTTTCCTCCTTACTGAAAGTGCTTTACAACCCGAAGGCCTTCTTCACACACGCGGCATGGCTGCATCAGGCTTGCGCCCATTGTGCAATATTCCCCACTGCTGCCTCCCGTAGGAGTCTGGGCCGTGTCTCAGTCCCAGTGTGGCTGATCATCCTCTCAAACCAGCTAGGGATCGTTGCCTTGGTGAGCCATTACCTCACCAACTAGCTAATCCCACTTGGGCTAATCTTTTGGCGTGAGGCCCGAAGGTCCCCCACTTTGGTCCGTAGACATCATGCGGTATTAGCAGTCGTTTCCAACTGTTGTCCCCCACCATAAGGCATATTCCCAAGCATTACTCACCCGTCCGCCGCTCGACGCCAGAGGTGCAAGCACCTCTTCGTTTCCGCTCGACTTGCATGTGTTAGGCCTGCCGCCAGCGTTCAATCTGAGCCATGATCAAACTCTTCAATTAAAAGTTTTTTGAAACCGAAGTTTCGCGCTCAATGAATTCTGTATAAATTGACTATATAGTCACTCATAAGAAATTGAGACTCTAAATTTGTTTGCTCCACTTAGTAAACCAAGCTTCGCTGTTAGAACTCAATCTGTACGAGTGCCCACACAGATGATTGCTTTATATTGTTAAAGAACGTTGCGACGTTGTCGCTAGGGATGCGTATAATACATCCTTAATTTTTCGAGTCAACACTTAATTTCAAACTTTCTTTCAATTATTTGAAACCGAAGTTTCACTTAACTCTCTGCTACGTTGTTCAGCGCCTTTCGTTGCTGCCCGCCGTGTCAGTGGGGTCGCATTATAGGGAGATGGATTTTTTACGCAAGCACTTTTTTCAATAAAATTTAAAAAAACGTACTGTTCGCTCAGCTTTTGAACTAAACGCCCTGAAACTGGGTGTTTTGCAGTCAATTTAGGCCTGTTTTGGTGTATTTATTTGCTTCGCTGTTACACTAGACTGAGCGCATTTTAAAATTAAAAGGTGAATTTATGACTATCCGTTCTTATAAAGGGATCACTCCGACATACGATAATAGTGTTTATATTGATGAGTCATCGGTTTTAGTGGGTGATATTACGCTTGGTAAAGATTCAAGTGTTTGGCCTCTTGTTGCTGCGCGAGGTGATGTTAACTATATACGTATTGGTGAACGTACGAACATTCAAGATGGCAGTGTTTTACATTTAACTCGTGCCTCTAAGTCAAACCCCGACGGCTACCCTCTTATTATTGGTGATGATGTCACTGTTGGTCATAAAGTTATGCTACACGGCTGCCAACTTGGTAATCGTATACTTGTTGGTATGGGCGCAATAGTAATGGATAACGCAATTGTTGAAGATGATGTGATCATTGGTGGTGGTTCACTGGTACCACCTAACAAGCGTTTAGAGTCTGGTTACCTCTATGTAGGAAGCCCTGTTAAACAGGCTCGCCCTTTAACAGAGCAAGAGCGCGCCTTTTTAAAAATCTCTGCTGATAATTATGTTCAGCTTAAAGATGAATACTTAGCTGAGGGCTAAAACACTTCGGTTAATTCAATTTGTCCTGCCGAGTTATACTGCTCATCTTCGATCAGTTGCTCGGCGAGTTCTTCGTAATCGAAACGATAAGATTCAAAGTAATTTACTGCACTGCTTTGATCTGCAAAATCATACTTGCTGGTATTAATAACACACTCCACCATCAAGCCACTTACTTGTGCGAAGAATACCAACTGCTTTTCTTCAGGCTTAAATTCGAGTCTGTCTATAAATTGAATAGCTTGATTCACGCAATTTCTCCTGCTTTAAGCGCGATAACAACGGGAATAATTTCTGGCATTTTATTGCGCCATACAAAATAAGCTTGTGCTGCTTGGCCAACTAGCATGCCACAACCATCGAGTGTTAAACATGTTGTGTTAATCGACTTAACCCAACTAATAAATGCGGTATCGTCATTAGCGTAAAACATATCGTAAGCGCACTGACACGTAGCAACATGGTCTTCAGCTATACCCGGCAGGTCTCCAGTTACACTACTTGAGGTTGAATTAATCACCACATCATAGTTGTTTGCTGGGATATCATTTAAAGCAAAGCCCTGTACATCTATTTCACCATTAAAATGACTCGCTAGCGCCTTTGCTTTTTCGGCGGTACGGTTGGCTATTGTTAAGCTTTCGATATGCTCATTCAATAATGGCTGAATGACACCTCGCGCTGCACCACCGGCGCCAATAAGAAGAACTCGCTGCCCTTTTAAGGTGACATTATTAGCTAAAAGATCTTTAACAAGTCCTACACCATCGGTGTTATCACCCAGTAGGCTGCCATCTTCAAGCTGTTTAATAGTATTTACGGCTCCGGCAATTTTCGCTTGCTCTGTTAGTTCATCGACCATAGCAAACGCTTGCTCTTTAAACGGCAAAGTGACATTAGCCCCTTTACCACCAGCAGCGAAAAACTCAGCGACAGTTTTTTCAAATGCATCTGTTGGTGCTAAAATGGCGCTGTATTGTATTTGCTCGTTTAATGATGCAGCAAATTGTGCGTGTATTGCGGGTGATTTCGAATGTTTTATTGGATTTCCAAAAACCGCGTATTTGTCCATAGTGAAGCAACCTCTTCGCCCTGTAGAGCTTTATTAATATTATGATTAAACGACTTTTTTCTAAATCGAAACCAACGCCTGAAACACCTACCCCAGAAAAAACACCTTACGAAATTATTGGCGGTGAAGCAGGAGCTCGAGCAATTGCAAATCGATTTTACGACATAATGGCCACAGATGAATACGCCAAACCATTATATGATATGCATCCGCAGCCTTTAGATAGAATTCGCCAAGTCTTCTTTGAGTTTTTATCTGGCTGGCTGGGCGGCCCTGACCTATTCGTTGAAAAATATGGTCACCCAATGCTAAGAAAGCGTCACATGCCTTTCCCTATTGATCAAGACCTACGTGACCAATGGATGCATTGTATGAATAAAACGCTTGATATCGAGATTGATAACCCACTACTTCGCGAAGGGTTAAGACAGTCGTTATCGCAACTCGCCAGCCATATGATCAATCAAAACTAACTAAGCTTTGCGCTATATCAATGTACGCTTTTTCTAAATAAAGATAATAAATTTTCCTTAATTTAGAAAAAGCGTCGTCGAATGAAGTCTATCCAATTTAAAATTTATGCTTTGTTAGCACTAACAGGCGTATTGGTATTATTTGCCAGTATATTTAGTAGTGCCCAGCAACAACATGAATTAGCAAGAGATACGGTTGAAAGTAACATAAAACTGCTTGCCGATAATTACTTTGATTCTATTAATACCATGATGCTGACAGGCACTATGGCTAATCGTGAAATTCTAAGTACTAAATTAAGAAGCCACCCTAATATTGAAGACGCTCATATCATACGTAGTCCAATCGTTAATAAAATTTATGGGCCTGGAAATGCCAACCAAGTTGTGACTAACGATGCTGAGCGAAAAGCACTAACAGGCACTGAAGCACTATTTATTGATAATCAAAAAAGTACGATGACTTATCTAAAGCCTATGTTTGCTCGCAGTGATTATAAAGGAACAAACTGCTTAGGCTGCCATCAAGCACAAGAAGGCGATGTGTTAGGTGTAGTAAAAATTAGTTATTCGTTGGCTGATATTGAGCAAGAAGTATCGCAAAACACCTTAATGAACACGCTACTATTAGCGGCTATTTTCATTTCGGCTTTCTCACTACTAGCAGTGATGTTTAGAAAAATTTTCATCAAACGCTTAAAAGTCATTAGCCATACCATGCACTTGGCAACCACCAATAAAGATTTAAGCCTCACGGTAGATGACAGTAATAATGACGAGCTTAGCTCTCTTGCCACCAGCTTTAATCACATGATTGGTGCGTTTAAAGATAATATTGCTCAAGTTTCTCATTCTTCTAAGGTATTGATCCACTCTGCCGAAAGCATTTATGCCTCAGCGGATGCAACCGAGCAAGCGATCTTAAAGCAAAAGCAAGGGACAGATTCGGTCGCTGCCGCCATCAATGAACTAGAAAGCTCATCAAGCGAAGTTAAAAACACCACCCATTTTGCATCTGAAAAGTCAGAGCACAGTAATCAACTTGCACAACAAAGCTTACATGTTGCTGAGCACACTGAGCAAAGTATTAATCAACTTGCGGCAGATGTTAGAGCAGCTGCCGAGCAAGTAAGTCAACTGCAAACCCAAACGTTAGATGTTGGTAAAGTACTCGAGGTGATCAGTAGCATTGCCGAACAAACAAACTTACTTGCACTTAATGCTGCGATTGAGGCGGCTCGTGCTGGTGAAGCTGGCCGAGGCTTTGCTGTGGTAGCCGATGAAGTACGTACTTTAGCGACCCGCACCCATGACTCAACCGACGAAATTCGCCGCACTATCGACAAGCTACAAAGTGAAGCGGCACAAACCGTTAATACGATGAATAATTCTTGCGAAGAAGCAGACGAAAGAGCTGTGCAAGTTAAGCAAGTAGCTAAAGCATTACGTGATATTTCTTCACAAATGAGTGAGATAAACCAACTTAACGTGCAAATTGCTGATGCCACTGAACAGCAAAACCTCGCGGCTGAAGAAATTAACCAAAGCGTTATCGCGATTAGTGACAATGCCGAGCACTCATTAGTCGACGCCCATGAAAACCAAAAAGTCAGTGAAGAGCTGTTGTCGTTAGCTCGTTCACTTGATGAGCAAGTAAGACGCTTTAAATTAAGCTAAATTGCGCGCTTTTCGTGCAACTGCTAGAGTTGTTATATGTATTTCATAGTAAATAAGGATGTTTAAATGAAATTTTTAACAACTCTTTTAGTCTGTATTGGGATTATTGCAGCGTTACTATTTACCTATCAACACAGCGTGAATGAATCTGCGGATCAAATAAGCACTGTTAATGAATATATACATCGTGATGATATTCAGCAGATTGCTCAATCTCTTCTCAGCCAAGATAAAACCTCACAAAGCGATAAGTATGAACAAAGTATTGTTGGTGGTTTTGATAAGCTTATTCAGCACCCTGAATATTTTGAGGTGAAACTTGATTTCTATGCCTGTGATATCAGTCAATGCTTAACACAGGTTAGCGCACCTATTGATACAACACCTGATAAGCTAAAAATATTAAAAGCAGAAGTGCTATTTAGTGTCTTGGCAGAGCTGCCTAGCAGTGACAGTGTTGCCACCCTCGTAGAGGGTGACAACGCAATGTTGGTTCGAGTGTTTTCAATACTTGATTAAAGCTGCCATTGACGTGCAACTAAATCAGATTCTTTGCTATTTAACCAATCTTGCGGGCGTAAATAGTACTGATACAACTTAGCCTCAGGGCTATCTGCAGCAGGTACATAGTTATATTCCCAACGAGCTAATGGTGGCATCGACATCAAAATTGATTCAGTACGTCCACCTGTTTGTAAGCCAAATAATGTGCCGCGGTCCCAAACAAGATTAAACTCAACATAACGACCACGACGATACAATTGAAAGTCGCGTTGCTGTTCGGTTGTTGGCGTGTCTTTACGGCGCTCAATTATAGGAAGGTAAGCATCTAAATAGCCATTTCCTACCGCCTGCATAAAGGCAAAGCTTTGTTCAAAGCCAAGCTCATTTAAATCATCAAAGAATAAGCCACCAACACCACGTGTTTCACTGCGGTGTTTTAGAAAAAAGTAATCATCACACCAGTTTTTATATTTATCGTAAACCTCTGCACCGAATGGCTGACATAAATCGCTAGCCACCTGATGCCAATGTTGTACATCTTCAAAAACAGGGTAATAAGGGGTTAAATCAAAACCACCACCAAACCACCAAATTGGCTCTTCGCCTTCTTTTTCGGCAATGAAAAAACGCACATTGGCATGGCTAGTTGGAATATGTGGATTATTAGGGTGGATCACTAATGACACACCACATGCATGAAAACTACGACCAGCGAGCTCTGGACGATGCGCTGTTGCTGATGCTGGCATTGAAGCACCAAATACATGCGAGTAGTTTACCCCACCCTGTTCGATGACATTACCACCTTGGATAACACGAGTACGGCCACCGCCGCCTTCTGCACGCTGCCAATTATCTTCAACAAATTTTGCTTTGCCGTCAGCATTTTCAAGGCCCTGACAAATTGTATCTTGTAAGGCCATTAAATAGGTTTTAACTTGTTCGAGTAGCTCGCTTTGCATGTTTATCCTCTAAATACTTTACCGGTCGCTGCGTCTTTGATCACACTTGGTTGGCTGTTGCCACCTAACGGCTCATCAACATAAAAATCTACCGTGTCTGAAAATTCGCTTTTCGCTTGTGCGATAGTCATTACCGTTTCTTGACCGGTTAAGTTTGCACTTGTTGACACCAACGGCTTACCAAATTGCTGACACAGGGCTTTTACCGTTGGATGATCAGTAACACGTACCGCAATAGTATCAAACTGGCCTGTTAGCCACTTTGGAGTTTCTTTTGCTGCTGGCATCACCCAAGTGATAGCACCTGGCCATTGTGAAAAGATATCAGCTCGTTTATCCATCGGGATTTTGGCATCATCTACATACTTTAATAACTGGCCATAATTGTCAGCAATTAAAATTAAGCCTTTTTCTACAGGGCGTTGTTTGATGGCTAAAAGCTTTTCAACCGCAGCTTGGTTATCAGGATCGCAACCAAGACCAAAAACAGCTTCGGTTGGGTAAACGATTACACCGCCTTGCTGCAAAGCGTCAATTGCATTGGCTGGTTGTGCAACAGGATCAGACAAAGAAACTCTCCTAAATAAACAAATTACAAGTGCATTAAGATTCGACTAACTTATGCATACACGACTTCTGCGGGCATTGTAACACAACACCTGAGGCAGTTTTCTTTTCGGTCATAATTGGCCACTGGCAGGCCGGGCACTCGGTCGGCACAGGTTTGTGGTTAAGGGTATATTTACAGCGCGGATAGCCATCACAAGAATAAAAGGTTTTGCCAAACTTATTACTACGCGCAACCAACTGGCCTTTTTTGCATTTAGGACAAGCAGGTAATTGAGGGGCATCGTCAGGCTCTTCATCATGAGCAATATAGTGGCACTCAGGATAGCCAGTACACCCAATAAACATACCGTAGCGGCCATTTTTAATTACTAATGGCTTACCACACTCTGGGCAGGCACTGTCTTCGAGTACTTTTATTTGTTGGCTATCGTGATGAGCTAATGGGCGGATAAAGTCACACTTTGGGTAACTGGCACAGCCTAAGAACGGCCCTGACTTTGAGTTGCGCATAACCAATTCAGAACCGCATTTAGGGCAAACCTCATACTCTTTTTCGAGTGCATGTTTATCTGCAGAAAAAAGAGAATGGTCGATTTTACTCATAAGATTCCTGTGGGGTTGGCTAATTTTCGCCTAATATACCCAAACTCAACAAAGATACAAGCAAAGTCTACTTAGTGTAATTCATCAGCTGGCTCGTCAAATATTAAGTCTTCCATTTGTGCGTAAGCTTGCTCTGACCCTGGTACATTAAATAACACCATTAGCACCACCCACTTTAGGTCTTCCAAAGAAATAAATGGTTTATCTAGAGCACAAAGTCTATCTATCACCATTTCGCGAGTTACGGTGTTAATTACACCTATTTGCTCGATAAACATTAAAAAACCGCGACACTCAACACTTAACATTTGGCATTCACTATCAGTGTAAATACGCATAGCATGTTGTGGTTGGGCATTAAGGTACGGGTAGATATCGCTTTGTTGTAAGTCAGCAAGTTGCTCTAGCCAATCAAGGGCTTTGTAGATTTCAGGTTTATTGAAGCCAGCACGAACCAACTCATCGGTAAGTTCGTTCTCTTCAGTAAAGATTTCAGCTTCACTATGGATATAGTTTTCAAAAAGATACATGAGGATGTCAAACATGTTTATGTCCTCCAAGTCTTATATAACCATCTAGTACTCGTTCGATTTTATCTGCGAGCTCTAGGTCGAGTAACCGAGCTTGTACTTCGTCTACAGGTAATTGGCTGCGCTGTGTTATTTGATCAACACTTGTTACCTCATACCCTATACTTTTGAACACTGGGCAGTCGGGTTCATCTGCAATAGGCTGTTCTATACTATATAGACTGTTTTCACAGAAAAAGCTCACTTCATCAAGAATATCAGTAATATTTTCTGTCAATTTAGCGCCTTGCTTAATTAAAAAATGGCTTGCCTCTGAAAGTGGGCTTTTTATTGAACCTGGCACGGCAAACACCTCTTTATTTTGCTCAAGTGCATAGCGTACGGTAACCAATGAGCCACTTTTAATTTGCGCTTCGACAATCAATACTCCTAATGACAATCCAGAGATAATACGGTTTCGGCGCGGGAAATTAGCGGCATTAGCAGCCGTTCCCGGTAAGAACTCAGAAACCAACAAGCCCCGCTCAGCAACCTGTTTAATGAGTAAGCGATGGCGTTTTGGATAAGCTATATCGATACCCGTACCAAGTACGGCAATGGTGTTTCCTGACCCTGCTAATGCGCCTTTATGGGCTGCACCATCAATACCCATAGCCATGCCTGATGTCACCGTCATGCCAACAGCAGAAAGTTGATGGGCAAACTCAGCAGCTACTTCAAGCCCTGTCGGTGTGGCATTACGACTACCGACAATTGCTATTTGCGGTGACAGTAATAGTTCTGTGTTACCTAAACAAAATAATAAGATAGGTGCATTGGCTATTTGCTTGAGTAAGGGCGGATAGCTGCTATCAAAGTAGCTTATGACTTTGATTTTAAGTCTTGCTATTAACTCTTGGTAGTGGGCTACTAACTGCCAGTCAGTATTAACTAAGTTATCTGCTTGGCTTTGTGATAAGCCCAGCTGCTGAAGCTCTAAACTAGATAGCTTAAATAGCTCATCCAGTTGCTGTTTTTGACTTAATGCAATAAGGCTTTTTATTCCAAGCCCTTTACATAAATAAAAGGCAAGCCAATGGGATAGCTTGCCTGAAACCTGTGCCATGCTCCCTCCTTGAGCGCCCAAATTGTGAGTTAGTTTATAACTGCATAATCTCCAACTCGGATCGGGTGCTGATTCTTCACAATCAATGCGTAGCTAACGTTGTCATATACCTTAAACACCATTAACTCACCGACTTTTTCCTTTGGCATGTGCCATACATTGCTGTCTTCATTGCTTTCAATTCCTAACACATCATTTGTATCAGTCATGAATTTCTCAAGACTGTTAGAATCTTCGCGGTAACGCGGACCATTGCGGCCGTCATACACTTCAGGTGATTGACGCTGAATATCAAGTACAAAACCTGGTTTCACTTGGTCGGAACCTAAGTTTAGTACAACAATGTCCATGGTACTAAATTCACGCATTTCATTAGCTGCGGCGATAATAGTGCCATCTAAAGTAGCTTCAGGGCGTTTCATAGTGAAATAGGCTGGCAACATTTGCCCTTCCATCGCCGGCATTAAAAAGTCATGCGGCTTAATTTCTTGTTTTACCAGTTCAACTTTAACTGAGGCAGGTACGCCGTTTTCTACGTCACCGCTTCTAAATGCGCGAACAATCGCCACTAATTCCGCTTTATTCGCTAGTACTTCATTGGTATTTGGATCAACAAGATCATTGCCTTTACGGTATACGCCATAAGCTTCGTTAAGTGTTAAGTCACCTTTAACGTAAAGCGTATGGCCCATAGTATTCATTTTGGTATTAACACTGGCACCCAAAATATATGGTTTTTGTGCAATAACATCGGCGCTAATCGCTTGCTCATAACTCAAATATGGGCGCAGCAACTCCAAAGGCAACGTCGGCACTGCTTGCTTGCCTTTTGGTGTAATTCGCCCTTCTGGAGAGAGTTTTTTATAACGCGCATTTTTAACTAAACGAGGATTTCCGTCTTTATCGTAAATTAAAGTGAGCGCATCACCCGGGTATATTAAATGCGGATTCGCAATTTGCGGGTTCATTTGCCATAAATCAGGCCATTGCCAAGGTTCATCAAGATACACGCCCGAGATATCCCAAAGCGTATCGCCTTTTTTGACAACATATTGTTTTGGTGCATCTTTTTTAATTGTTAAAACATCAGCAGCTACCGGAAAAGCACAGCTAATGGCTAACAAAGCCGCAACTAGTGGGTATCTCATTTGGCTTCCTTGAGTTGTTTTTAGATTATTATCGACCAAAACCTGTTAAAGGTGAACACGAATGGCTAAAATAAGAGCATACAATACCCTAAATGAATCACAAGTGTAAAAGGTAACTATGGCTAGGTTAGAAGTTTTGAGATTTCCGGATGAGCGTTTACGTACAATCGCGAAAGAAGTACCAGAAGTAAACGATGAAGTTCGTCAAATCGTCAAAGACATGCTTGAAACTATGTATGACGAAAACGGTATCGGCTTAGCAGCGACGCAAGTAGATATCCACCAGCGAATTGTGGTGATCGACGTATCTGAAGAGCGCGACCAACCGTTAGTGTTAATCAACCCAGAAATCACCAAAAAAGATGGTTCAACTGTGAGTGAAGAAGGCTGTTTATCTGTTCCTTACTCATACGCAAAAGTTGACCGCGCAGAAACAGTTACTGTTAAAGCGCTTAATGAAAACGGTGAAGAATTCAGCCTTGACGCTGACGAGCTATTAGCAATTTGTATTCAGCATGAGCTTGATCACCTTAAAGGCACCCTATTTATTGATTATCTATCGCCTTTAAAGCGCCAACGTATCCGTAAAAAGCTTGAGAAAGAAGCTAAGCTGGCTGCTAAATCATAAGTTAATCAATAGGAATATCTGTGACACAACCATTACGCATTATTTTTGCTGGTACGCCGGATTTCGCTGCGCGCCATTTACAAGCACTGATTAACTCAGAGCACGAAGTTGTTGGTGTATATAGCCAACCAGATCGCCCAGCGGGCCGAGGTAAAAAGCTAAAAGCCAGTGAAGTTAAAGAACTGGCACTTGCTCATGATTTACCTGTATTTCAACCGCAATCACTAAAATCAGATGAAGCGCTTGCAGAGCTTACCAGCCTGAACGCCGATATTATGATTGTGGTAGCGTACGGCTTACTGTTACCAAAAGCAATTTTAGATGCACCGCGCTTAGGCTGCTTAAACGTGCATGGCTCTATTTTACCGCGCTGGCGTGGTGCTGCACCGATCCAACGTGCTATTTGGGCTGGTGACAATGAAACCGGTGTAACAATAATGCAAATGGATGAAGGCTTAGATACCGGCGATATGCTGCATATCAGCCGTTGCCCGATTGATAGCACAGAAACCAGTAGCTCTTTATACGATAAATTAGCTGCACTTGGTCCTGATGCACTGATCAGTACAATCAATCGTCTTGCTGCAGGTGAAATCACCCCAGAAAGGCAAGATGACGCACAAGCAAATTACGCCAAGAAGCTATCAAAAGACGAAGCCAATATTGATTGGTCAATGGATGCTGCGCAAATTGAGCGTAATATCCGTGCCTTTAATCCATGGCCTGTTTGCTTTACTGAAATGGCAGGACAAACGGTAAAAATTTGGCAAGCCGAAGTTGTATCGCAAACTGCACAAGCCGGTAAAATCATTGCTGCTGATAAGCAAGGTATTACCGTTGGCTGTGGGCAAGATGCACTTAAAATCACCCTTCTTCAACCACAAGGTAAAAAACCAATGGCTGTTACTGACTTTTTAAATGGTCGCAGTGATTGGGTTGAACCTGGCTCAGTATTAGGTCAAAGCAATGAGTAATGTAAGAGCACTTGCTGCTGAAACCCTCTATAACGTGGTCGATAAAGGTGCATCGCTAAATCAAGAACTACCTTTTGCAAGCCAAGGATTATCGCCGAAAGATAAAGCCCTACTACAACAAATTTGCTACGGTGTGCTGCGCTATTTACCTAGCCTAGAAAATTATTGTCAGCAACTTTTAGATCAACCACTAAAAGGTAAGCGCCGTATTTTCCAGTTCTTGTTGTATGTGGGTATTTACCAACTTCAACACATGCGTGTACCGCCTCATGCAGCAATCAGCGAAACGGTTAATGCGCTTCAGCAAATGCGCGCACTGGGTTTAAAAGGCCTGATTAACGCTATTTTACGCAGTTTCCAACGTGAACAAGTTGAGCTTGAAGAAAAAGCAAAGCAAATTCCTGTTTGCAAATTTAACCACCCAGGTTGGTTTATCAAACAAGTTACTGCAGCTTACCCTGATAACTGGCAAGAAATTCTTGAAGCGAATCAGCTACAAGCACCTATGTGGTTACGTGTAAACCAAGCGCAATACAGCACCCAAGAATACAGCGAAATGCTTAAAGCAAATGATATTGAGCATACCCTTAATGCTGATTTTCCTGATGGTATTAAACTAGCTAAACCATGTGATGTATACGCATTACCAGAATTTGATACCGGAGCCTGCTCAGTTCAAGATGCAGCGGCACAATTAGCTGCACGCTTTTTAGATCCTCAAAATGATGATGTCATTTTAGATGCGTGTGCAGCGCCAGGTGGTAAAACGTGCCATATCCTAGAGCTTGCTGACGCCGACGTATTAGCACTTGATAGCGACAGCGAGCGCCTAGAACGCGTTAAACAAAACTTAGTGCGTATTGGTTTAGCTGCCGATTTACAATGTGCCGATGCTTCACAACCGCATATCTGGTGGGATGAGCAGCAATTTGACCGTATTTTGCTTGATGTGCCTTGTTCAGCAACAGGCGTAATCCGTCGTCACCCTGACATTAAATGGTTACGTCGTGCATCTGATATTGAAGATCTGGCTAATTTACAAGGCGATATCTTAAATAGCATCTGGCCTCTACTTAAGCCTGGTGGTACGTTAGTTTATGCGACCTGCTCTGTATTACCGCAAGAGAACCAACAACAAGTTGCCAAGTTCCTTGCCAATAATCCAAGTGCTGAACACATACCTTTGCATGAAAACGACACCCCTACTTTACCTGGCCTGCAATTATTGCCTGGTGAAAGTGACGGTTTCTATTATGCAAAGCTAGTTAAAAAACACTAATAAGAACAAGCTATGAAAATAATCATACTCGGTGCCGGACAAGTTGGTGGCACACTGGCAGAAAACCTCGTTGGTGAGCAAAATGAGATCACCGTTGTCGATATCGACGGTAACCGTTTGCGAGAGCTACAAGATAAGTACGACTTACAAGGTGTTACTGGCCACAGTGCGCATCCCGATGTATTGCGTCGCGCAGGCGCAGAAGACGCCGATATGATTATTGCCGTAACCAGTTCAGATGAAGTGAACATGGTTGCTTGCCAAGTTGCTTATAGTATTTTTAACACGCCAACCAAAATTGCCCGTATTCGCTCAGAGCAATACTTAAAGTACCGTGAAAAGCTATTTCATAACGACGACTTACCTGTTGACCACTACATTGCTCCTGAAGCGCTGGTAACTAAGTATATTCGTCGCTTAATCGACTATCCGGGGGCTTTGCAGGTATTACAATTTGCCGATGGCATGTTATCGCTGGTTGCGGTGAAAGCCTATTACGGTGGTTTGCTGGTGGGTTATGCACTTTCAGCCTTGAAAGAACACATTCCGAATGTCGAAACCCGCGTAGCGGCTATTTATCGTCAAGGTAAAGCGATTAAACCGCTTGGCACAACCGTTATCGAAGCGGACGATGAAGTGTTCTTTATCGCTGCAACAAAGCATATTCGAGCAGTCATGAATGAGCTTCAAAAGCTCGAACGTTCATACAAAAAGATCATGATTGCTGGTGGTGGTAATATCGGTGCGGGCCTTGCGCGTTCACTTGAGAAAAACCACAGCGTGAAGCTGCTTGAGCGCAATAAAGAGCGCGCAGCACAGCTCTCAGAAATGCTTGATAACACCGTAGTGTTCTGTGGCGATGCCTCTGATCAAGAACTGTTATCTGAAGAACATATTGAACAAGTGGATGTGTTCATCGCGGTTACTAACGACGATGAAGCAAACATTATGTCTGCGATGCTGGCAAAGCGTATGGGCGCACAAAAAACCATGGTGCTTATTCAACGTGGCGCTTATGTTGACCTAGTACAAGGCGGTGAGATTGATATTGCTATTTCGCCTCAACAAGCCACTATCTCGGCGCTGTTAACACACGTTCGCCGTGGTGACATCGTTAATGTTTATTCGTTACGTAAAGGCGCAGCAGAAGCCATTGAGGCTGTCGCTCATGGTGATGAGCATACTTCTAAAGTTGTTGGCCGAGCAATTGCTGATATCAAACTACCAGCCGGAACAACCATTGGTGCAATTGTGCGTAACGATGATGTACTGATTGCCCATGACGATACAGTTATTCAGTCGGGTGACCATGTAATCATGTTCTTGATTGATAAAAAGCACATTACGGTTGTTGAAAAGCTGTTCCAAGTAAGCGCTATCTTCTTGTAAAAGCTTATAAACGAAAAAAGCAGCCATGACAGCTGCTTTACGACTCTTGAAGTGAAAGTACCTAACTTTTCTAAAAGATTCTATTGAATTTGAGCGAACTCTTCTTTTGAAAGTTCGCCATTACCATCACTATCTAGCTCTGGAAATAACTTTTCAAGCTGCATATTTGCAGACGCTTCCTCTTTGCTGATCACACCATCACCGTCGGTATCGAATGTTGAAAAGCTTACGCCTTGTGCAAAGGCTGCTGATGATGTTGCTAGTGCTAAAATTGCGATTGTTGTGCTTAACTGTTTCATAATAACTACCTTAAATTTGAAAAGAGTGAAATCCGTTTCTGAGATCCCTGTTTAGTGGAAATTGGTATAACTACGTATTAATTCAGTTATTCGGCTTCAGAGAACTCTGCTTCAGTAAGAACGCCGTCGCCATTCACGTCTAATTCTTTAAACTGCGACATAATTTTTGCGTCAACGGCTGCTTCACTTTTGCTAACCACGCCGTTACCGTCTACGTCTAGAGTGTCAAAATCAGTTGCTGCAAAAGCTGCTGAAGAAGATGCAAGTGCGATTAAAGCTAATGTTTTGTTTACTGTTTTCATAATCATATTCCTTCAATTTTAAGAGTGTTAGCTGATCACACTTCCAGTGTTGTCCTTTGTCATGGATTCCCTTATCCATTTAGGCTGTCTTTGGCAGCTCAGAACTAATCAGCTAAATAAACTGGTTTTGCTTAATCACATTAAGCTTTTGAAAATTCTTGTTTCGATAATTCACCGTTACCGTCAGTGTCTAATTCACTGAATTTGCTCATTAGCTCTGCATCTACCGATGCTTCGCTTTGGCTGATAACACCATTGCCATCAACATCTAGAGTATCGAAATCACTCATCGCAAATGCTGCTGATGAAGATACAAGTGCCATAAGTGCTAGTGTTTTATTTACTGTGTTCATAATGTCATTCCTTCAAAATGTGTTGTCTTGAGTTAGAAGTCCTTTTCAGTGTGTCCTTACAATGAAATTAAGCTTTTGAGTACTCTTGTTTAGACAGCTCACCGTTGCCGTCTGTATCAAGCTCTTTAAATTGGCTCATTAACGTTTCGCTTACTGATGCTTCGCTTTTGCTGATAGCGCCATCGCCATTAACATCCAGTGTGTCAAAGTCAGCGGCAAACGCTGCTGATGAAGTTGCAAGAGCTACAAGTGCTAAAGTTTTGTGTAACGTTTTCATAATCACTATTCCTTCAATGTTGTCTCAACTGTGATAAAGGATATGTTCCTGAATCAGTTTTTCTCTGTGTTCGCTAAGACTATTTCAACTTCGATGCCAAAGTTAAAAAGAATAATAAAATCAACACATTAAATCATAATATCGAGAATTAGGGGGAAATAACGCTATTTGTTTGTTGCTGTTTTGCAACAAGCTCGGTGGTTGGTTTTTTGTCACCTTTAAGATCAATAAGTTACAAAGATTAAAATGGAGACAATCGCGATTAACTCGGATTAGAAAACAGAAAAATTAGAAATTTGAAAATAAACTCTATCTGAACAACAAAACTTGAAGAAAAAAATCGAAATTAATTTAATTGATAAAACATTGATTTAATTAGTTATTTAAATTTATTTATAAATTAATTTTAATATTTATAGGGTTAAATCGGGGAAAATAGCCATTTTGTTGCAAAATGGCGAATTGGTATTAGATATCCAACACAGAAAGGTCAATTAAGTGCTCTTTCATAAACGCTTTCATTTCATCTTCACTCGTATCAAGCTGTACACCGAACATAAAACCGCCTGCTCTTTTGCGCACGCTACATACTGTGCCATTAAACTCACGTTTACTAAGTGTGATTTGGCAGCTTTGCCCTTTAAAAGCGCTTAAGTCCTCCTTGCTATTAAGATCAAACTGCACGCCTGTGAGTGAAATATCTTTAATAAGCCCTGCCAGTTTTTGCTCTGCAATGACTAAGTTTGCAGGGAATAACGTAGGAATACGTGCTTCACTACGTAAGCTATAAAGCTGCACTTGCTTAGGAAACTCGAGAAAAATTAAACGGTGAGGATGGGATGCCAAGGCGCTTATTTGCTGACGAAAAGCAATTACTTGCCCACCACCCGTTTCAAGTACCGCGCGTATAACGACCATCACCCCATCTTTGATGAAATCACTACCATTTGCTAAACGCTTTGCTGATGGGTAATTGATAATGATGTACTGATCATTCATCAAACCAATAAATTCTGTTTTTACGCGTTTACTGTCGGTTGGTGTAGTAATTTCAACATCTACCAAACTACCCGCAGGGATACAGGTTAGCTTTTCAAGATTACGTTGTTTTTGAGTTTTTGGCACAGTAATGCCTCCACTTCTAGATAATCACCTTACTTTGGTTAGCCTCGCCAGAAGGTTGGCGTAAATAACACTAATAAGGTGAATATTTCTAAACGACCAAATACCATTGCAATAGTAAGTAGCCATTTTGCCGTATCAGAAATCGCTCCGTAATGAGCAGCGACTTCACCTAAACCTGGGCCTAAGTTATTTAAGCAAGCAGCTGTTGCTGAGAATGCACTGATGTTATCCATGCCGGTGCCCATCAGCGCCAACATAATAATGACAAACACCAAAGCATACGCAGAGAAAAAGCCCCAAACAGCTTCTACAACTTTATCTGGGAGTGCTTTTCGGCCTAATTTAATTGAATAAATAGCCCTTGGATGCACAAGACGATTGAGCTCACGAATACCTTGTAAATAAAGTAAGAACACCCGCACGACCTTCATACCACCACCGGTAGAGCCGGCACAGCCGCCAATAAAACTTGAGAAAATAAGTAAAATAGGTAAGAACAGCGGCCATGCTGAGAAGTTGTCTGTCGCAAAGCCCGCGGTAGTACTCATTGATACCGCTTGGAACATAGCTTGATCGAGAGTCTCATCACCATCAGCATAAATATTATTTGAAGACAGTACAGTAAAACAGACAATGACCAATGCTAATTGAATCAATAAGAACACTTTAAATTCAGGGTCGCGTAAATAAACACGAATATTGCGTGAAGCTACCGCCGCATAATGCAGCGAGAAGTTAATGGCTGCGATCAGCAAAAACACTACGCAAATAAAGTTAATTAATGGGCTATCAAACTGCCCCATTGATGCATCGTAGGTAGAGAAGCCGCCTATCGCAATCGTAGAGAACGCATGACAGATTGCATCAAACCAATCCATTCCTGCAGCCCAATAAGCAAGCGTACAGGCTATCGTCAGCGATACATAGATATACCAAAGATGCTTTGCGGTATCGGCAATACGCGGTGTCATTTTTGAGTCTTTAACCGGACCTGGTGTTTCTGCACGGTATAGCTGCATACCACCGACCCCTAGCATAGGCAGTACCGCGACTGCTAGTACGATGATCCCCATACCACCTAGCCATTGCAGTTGCTGGCGATAAAAGAGGACTGATTTAGGTAGGTATTCTATGCCCGTAAGTACGGTAGCCCCTGTGGTTGTCAGCCCTGAAAAGGCCTCAAATACGGAGTCAGCTAAGGAAAGATTAGGCTCTTGTAAGAACACTAAAGGCACCGCAGCGAAGGTACCTAGTACCAACCAGAACAAGACTACAATCAAGAAGCCTTCACGGGCTTTAAGATCACCATGCTCATGACGGTTTGGATAATAAGCTGCTAAACCAATAACAACACTAAAAATGAAAGCGAGAACGAATGGCACACCACCACCGTCTTTGTAGATCAAAGACACCAGTGCCGGTGGCACCATAGTGATACTAAATAACGCCACCAGCTGGCCGAGAATTTTTATTATGGTACGAAATTGCATCTAGGCGTATCGCTTTCTTATTAAATGTTTAGCTAATACAGTTTATTGTCTTACAGCCTTAATTGTAAGTAAACGGAATGTATTATTTTTACATTTCAAATTTTTCTGACTTTTAGGCTAACTCCGCCATGAGTCAATTCATGGATATCATCAATCGCTTGCTCTGCCTGACGGCTATCGATTTCAATTTGCCATGTGATGTTCTCTGCAAATTGTTTTTCGATATTAAGCACCTGATACTGATTTTTTAATAACTGCTCAATTGCACCTTGTACGCTGTAATCACTTTGGCCAACCAGCTCAACACTCGGTACCTTGGTAATGGTTTTAAGCTCTCGCATGGCATTATTTAAACTACCGCCATAGGCGCGAACTAGCCCACCTGTACCAAGCTTGATGCCCCCGAAATAACGGGTTACCACCGCTGTAATTTCACCAATACCAGAGCCTGTTAATACATTAAGCATTGGCTTACCTGCTGTACCATTGGGCTCACCATCATCAGAAAAGCCATACACATGACTACCACCGGGGTTACCCGCAACATGTGCCCAGCAATTATGACGAGCATCGCTGTATTTATCTTGAATTTCTTTGATAAAGGCTTTTGCTGACGCAAGATCTGGGGTGTGGGCAATATGCACAATAAAGGTGCTTTTTTTGATTTCTTCTTGGTAAAAAACCGGCTCAGCCGGATATTGGTATTCAGACATAATTGCTTATCTAAAAAAATGGGGCCTATTGGCCCCGATATTCACTAACCTTTATCGTTAATCTAAGTGTAGATCACGAGTCATGTTTTCTAGGCTATCTTCATGAACGATAATATTATCTTCAATACGGATACCGCCAAATGGCTTAAACTCTTCAACTTTTTCCCAGTTAATAAACTGTTTGTTGTCAGTTTGCGCAAGGTCACCTAATAACGAGTCGATAAAGTATAAACCAGGTTCAATAGTAAATACTTGGTTCTTTTCGATTAAGCGAGTGCAACGTAGGAACGGATGACCTTCAGGTGGTGCTTGGTGCGCACCTGTATCATCAGCCATGAAGCCACCCATATCGTGAACTTGTAAACCAAGGTGATGACCAAGACCATGCGGGAAGAACGTCGACGTAATACCACGCTCAACAATTTCAGCGGCTGGTAACTTCACAATATTAAAGTCGCTTAGTACTTGCGCTACACGCTGGTGACAATCTAAATGCAATTCACCGTATAACAAGCCAGGTTTTAATGCTTTACCTAAAGCGATTTGATGCTCAGTCATTACTTTAATTAAATCGCTAAACTCACCTGACTTTTTAAAATCATAAGTACGTGTGATATCAGCAGCATAACCATTAAAGTTTGCACCTGCGTCAATAAGGAAAGAGTGATGCGTTTGCGGCGCTTTAGGTTCAAAATGCGTGTAATGTAAAATTGCACAGTTCTCATTTAGTGCAACGATATTGCCGTAAGGCATCTCGTTTTCACTCTGGCGGGTAGCCATAAGGTAAGCTTGCTGAATATCAAACTCTGAACCACCAGCAAAAAACGTATCACGTGCTGCTTTGTGGCCATCTACCGCGATACGGTTAGCTTGGCGTAAACACTCAAGCTCGTACTGTGTTTTATAAGCACGATGAAAATGAAGGTAGTTCATAACTGGCTCTGGGTTCATAATACTAAAGCCCAGCGCTTGCGCTACTTCTAGGTATTCACCGATATAGGCATATTTAGCTTTATCATAAGGAAGCAGTTTTTCTACCTGATCTGGCTGTACTAATAATTCAATATCAAAATACTCAGCCCAAAAATCACGTGGTTCGTCAGGTACTTTATGCCAAAAGTCGACAGGACGATAAAAAATCAGTTTCGGCTTAGATGCACCATCAACCACAATCCAACAATGTGGGTTGTCGATCACTGGTAACCAAGCTTTAAATTGCGGATTCACCTTAAACGGATAATACATGTCATCTAAAAACTGACGTTTAGCCTGACCTGAGTGAATTACTAACCCTTCTAAACCTTCACGCTCTGTAATTGTTCGAGTGCGTTGTTGCAAGGTTGCAATATGTTCGGCATATAACACCGCTAATTTATCCATAGTAAACCCATCTTTAGTAAATTTAACTTGTTAGCAGTCTATCATAGCCAGCACCATCCCCCAACTGAGGGAGGATAGTGTGACAAATCGAGTTTAACCACCCATCGACATATCAAGAATTGGCGCTAGAACATTGCCATCGCGTCCTAATCGTGTGTGATAAACCTGCCTGTAAGCAAATACATTCTTAACGTAGTTTCGTGTTTCTGTATAAGGAATTAACTCAATCCACAGTTCAGCTGGCATAGCTTGCTCTGGGATCCAACGTTTAATACGATGATAACCCGCATTATAAGAAGCCGTTGCAAGGATTTCGTTGCCGTGGTTTTTCTTTTTCAAATACTGCAAATACTCACTACCAAGGCGAATATTAGTACGAGGCTGGTATAACTGCTTTCGTGATACAGAGCTTTTATTCATATACTTAGCAGTGCTTGGTAACAACTGCATCAAACCATGGGCATTGGCATGAGAACGTGCATCGGGCGCAAAAGAACTTTCACGACGTGAAATTGCAATGCTCCAAGCAACATCAATATGGCTGCGACTGCTATATGTTGCAAATACATCTTTGAACGCAAATGGGAAACGTAAGTCGACATAGTCCCACTCTTTTAACTGCGCCAAAGTGTAGATAGTACTGTCGTACCAATCAAGTTCAGCAGCAAGCAAAGACGCGGCGAGCTTTTCTTCTTTGGTTGATGTACCCGTTAAATAATTCCACTCACGACGCGCAGATGTAAAGCGCTCAAGCTCATATAAAGCACGAGCTCGCTTAAAGCCTGGAGCATTCGCCACTTCAAGCTTTAGCTTATTACTAATATTTATCTCTTTATTATTTAAGCTAACCGGAATACCTAAGCGTGCAGATGCTAAAAAGCCGTAATAATCACGCTCTTTAGCTACTGTTTGCCAGATTTCACGAGCACGCTCGACTTCACCACGTTGGTTTAAGCTATATGCTAACCAATATTGTTGACCTAGGCTCAGGTTTTCTTTGCCTGTAAAAAACGCCACAATGCCAGACCAATCTTGTCTCTCTAACATATTGCCAAGTTGCCATTGCATTAACTTTCTAGTTTGACGGTCTTTAGGCACTTTATTTAACCAAAAGCGCGCTTGTTGGTGGCCACTTGAAGCAAGCGACAAGGCAAAGCTGTAGTAAACATCCGCTTTTTGCTCGTCTGTATAATCGAACATGGTTTCGAGCTTTTCCCAGGCACGCAGTGCAAGGTCTTTATCTCGCCATACTAGGCGCTTAACTCCATAAATCGCAATCTGCCCTTCTTTAGCTGATTTTTTCTTGTAGCGATAAAGGCCCGCTGAAGCACTCGGATCTTTGCGTACCTTTAGATATAAATCAGCTAAATATTGGTCAGCACGAGGCAGTAGTGTTTTTAAGTATGGGATTAAACTTGATGAGCCCCCTTCGGCAGCCAAGCTAATGCGCTGCCAAACCCGCTCTTCGGTCTGGTAACCTTTTTTCTTCCAAAGAGAGAACAACTTATCGCACTCTTTTGGTTGTGATTTTCCTACCACCCATAAATCAGTAACTTGATTCATGATGGCTTTTTCAGGCGCACCTAAGTCCAATTGAAAACTTAAATAAGGACAGGTCAATTCGTTATTGCTTGTTTCGCGATAGTTACGAATATAAGCCGCTTTTTTGTTGTACTTTTTTAAGTAATTTAGCCATGCCTTACGTACAGGCCACTCTAGTGGCGTGTTTTGGTAAACATTGAGGTAGTTTTCGATTTCTGTCTGGTGTTTTAAGCTCGGATTACGTTGCCAATAAGCCTTTTCGACATAAGGCTTCAAAGGGTGATCAAGCCCACTTGCTGCCTCTTTCATGTCTTGATAATCACCGTAACGCGCCTTTTTTTCTGCTTTTAAAAAAGCGTCATGTTTATCGTTGGCTTCAGCTGCAAAAAAAGGAAAAAGTAATGCGGCAGCTGTCCAACCAAGGAGTTGTTTTTTCATGATGACCTTTAACAAAAATTAAAGAATTAATAACAAAAAACTTCTCCTACACCTTAGCACCAAACCAGCTATATTTTAACCAATCGCGATAAAGCGCAGTAAATTTTTCGTTGCATTTTCATTTTAAAGCAAGCACACTGATTGAAATGCAAACTCATCGTACCAGTCTTAGTTAATAAACTAGGGAGAATAATAATGTTATATAAAAGCGATTCATTTGAAGTTGCTTTCATCAAGGACAACATCGCCGAGTTTAAGTTCTGTGCAGACGGCTCAGTAAATAAACTTTCGCAGCAAACCTTGCAAGATTGCGCTTTAGCATTAAAAGAATTGGCAACAAACTCAGATATCAAAGGCATGGTGTTCACCAGCGATAAAGATCATTTCATTATCGGTGCCGACATTTTCGAATTTTTACCTACCTTCACTAAACCTCAAGAAGAACTTGTTGCATGGATCAAAAATGCAACTGACGTTTTTGATGCAATTGAAGATTTACCTTTCCCAACGCTAAGTGCTGTAAACGGCATGGCGCTTGGCGGTGGATGTGAGTGGGCACTTGCTACCGATTACCGCGTTGCTAGCTCTAACGCTAAAATTGGCCTACCTGAAGTTAAACTAGGCATCATGCCTGGTTTTGGTGGTACAGTTCGCCTTCCGCGCCTTATTGGCGCTGATAATGCGATGACATGGATCACTACAGGTAAAGAAAACCGCGCTGCTGATGCCTTAAAAGTAGGTGCTTTTGACGCAGTAGTTAGTGCTGACAAACTTTTAGAGTCAAGTATTGCAACACTTGAGCAAACAATTGCTGGCAAGCTAGATTGGCAAGCAAAACGACAAGTAAAATTACAGCCACTGAAAATGAACCGTGTTGAGCAAGGTATGAGCTTTGCGATGGCTGAAGGCATGGTAATGGGTCAGACAAAAGGTCACTACCCAGCACCTGTTATGGCTGTAAAAACAATCAAAGCTGCAGCAAACTGTGAACGCGCTGAAGCAATGGCGATTGAAAACGCTAACTTTGCTAAATTAGCAGCAACAAGCGAAGCTGCTGCACAAACAGGTATTTTCTTAGCTGACCAATACATTAAAGGTAAAGCGAAGAAGCAAGCTAAACACAGTGAACTTGAGATCAAACAAGCAGCTGTATTAGGCGCAGGTATTATGGGCGGCGGTATTGCATACCAGTCTGCTTATAAAGGCACACCTATTATCATGAAAGACATCAACCAAGATGCACTTGATTTAGGAATGGGCGAAGCATCTAAGCTACTTGGCAAAAAAGTACAACGTGGCCATATGGCGATGGATAAGATGGTTGCTACCTTAGGCAAGATCAAGCCAACGCTAAACGATTCAGACTTACAAAGCGCAGACATCGTTGTTGAAGCCGTAGTTGAAAACCCTAAAGTGAAGCAAGCCGTTCTTGCTGGTCTTGAAAAAGACTTACCAGCGGGCACTATCCTAACTTCAAATACCTCAACAATTCGTATTGACGAGTTAGCATCGGCACTTGAAAAACCAGAAAACTTCTGTGGTATGCACTTCTTTAACCCAGTGCCAAAAATGCCATTAGTAGAAATCATTCGTGGTGAAAAAACATCAGAAGCGACAATTAATGCGGTTGTTGATTACGCATTAAAACTTGGTAAATCACCAATCGTTGTAAACGACTGCCCTGGTTTCTTTGTAAACCGCGTACTATTCCCTTACTTTGCAGGTTTCAGCAAACTTGTTGTTGAAGGTGCTGACTTCACTAAAGTTGATAAAGTGATGGAAAATGTATTTGGTTGGCCAATGGGTCCTGCATATCTTCTTGATGTTGTAGGTATCGATACGGCTTACCACTGTACAGGTGTAATGGCTGACGGTTTCCCTGAGCGTATGGCTCGCCAAGATAAAGACCCAGTTACTGTATTTGCAAACGAAAAACGCTTTGGTCAGAAAAATGGTGCAGGTTTCTACCAGTACGCACCAGACCGTCGTGGTCGCCTGAAAAAAGCAAAAGATGCAACAGCAACTCAGTTACTAAGTGCTATCACTGATGCACCTAAAGATTTCGACAAACAAGAAATCATTGACCGTTGTATGATCCCGATGATCAACGAAGTACTACTTTGTTTACAAGAAGGTATCGTAGCGTCTCCACAAGAAGCTGACATGGCGCTAATTTACGGCATTGGTTTCCCTCCATTTAGAGGCGGTGCATTCCGTTACTTAGATCAAACTGGTTTAGCGAACTTTGTTGCGACAGCAGACAAGTACGCTCATTTAGGTGCGATTTACCAAGTATCAGATGAAACTCGCAAGTGGGCCGAAGAAGGCCGTGTATTCTATAAGGTGGAAGGATAAGAAACATGAATAATCCAGTAATCGTAGATTGTATCCGCACACCAATGGGTCGTTCAAAGAACGGCGTATTCAAAAACAAGCGTGCGGAAGATTTAAGTGCTCACTTAATGAAAGGTTTGTTAGACCGTAACCCAGCCGTTGATCCAGCATCAATTGATGATATTTACTGGGGCTGTGTACAACAAACTTTAGAGCAAGGTTTTAACATTGCTCGTAACGCATCACTACTAGCCGGTATCCCTCACTCAGTACCAGCTGTTACAGTTAACCGTTTATGTGGTTCATCAATGCAAGCATTACACGATGCAGCACGCGCTATTATGACTGGCGCTGGTGATACCTACATCATTGGTGGTGTTGAACACATGGGTCACGTACCTATGACTCACGGTAATGATTTTCACCCAGGTTTATCAACGTCTGTAGCACAAGCTGCTGGCGTAATGGGTTTAACTGCAGAATACCTTGCTACGCTGCACGGCATTAGCCGCGAGCAACAAGACGAATTTGCTTACCGTTCACACCAACGTGCACACGCAGCAACTGTTGAAGGTCGTTTCCGTCGTGAAATCCTGCCAATGGAAGGTCACGATGCAGATGGTTCTTTAATCTTAGTTGAAGACGATGAAGTAATCCGCCCAGAGACAACTGTTGAAGGCTTATCGCAACTACGCCCTGTATTCAATCCAGCATCAGGTAGCGTAACGGCAGGTACTTCTTCTGCACTTTCTGACGGCGCGTCAGCAATGCTTGTAATGAGCGAAGAGAAAGCAAAAGAACTTGGTTTACCAATTCGTGCGCGTATTAAATCAATGGCTGTTGCAGGTTGCGATCCATCAATCATGGGTTACGGCCCAGTTCCAGCTTCGCAAAAAGCACTTCAACAAGCAGGTATCACCATCGACGATATCGATGTTGCTGAGCTTAACGAAGCGTTCGCAGCACAATCTCTACCAGTGTTAAAAGACCTCGGTCTGATGGATGTGGTAGATGAGAAAGTTAACCTAAATGGTGGTGCAATTGCACTTGGTCACCCACTTGGTTGTTCTGGTTCACGTATTAGCACAACGCTTGTTCATCTAATGGAAGACAAGAACGCTAAATACGGTCTAGCAACTATGTGTATTGGTTTAGGCCAAGGTATTGCAACTGTATTTGAGCGCGTAGAATAACGAGCTCACACCAAACATCTTGGTGATAAAAAGGCGCACTGACTTGCTCAGTGCGCCTTTTTTATTTGCTTTGCTTTCGGTTATTGAAACTGGCGGCAATAGAAAGTTAAAATAGCTGCTTATTAATCGTCTCTTTCACCTAAAAGGTCAGCCATGAGTTTTGATAATCCCGATCACCAATTAGATGCACTTGGCCTACGTTGTCCAGAACCTGTTATGATGGTGCGTGGCGCAGTACGTAAAATGAAAGATGGCGAAACATTACTTATCATCGCCGATGACCCATCAACCACCCGCGATATCCCAAGCTTTTGTACTTTTATGGATCACACACTTGTGGCTAAAGATGTAGAACAAGCACCCTATCGATACTTGGTGAAGAAAGGGTTGTAACAACGAGTTTCGAGTTTCGAGTTTCGAGTTTCGAGTTTCGAGTTTCGAGTTTCGAGTTTCGAGTTTCGAGTTTCGAGTTTCGAGTTTCGAGTTTCGAGTTTCGAGTTTCGAGTTTCGAGTTTCGAGTTAATCAATTAAAATTAAAAGTGAGCATTTATCAATATTAAACGCTCACTCGAACGGCTTAAAACTGACAGCTGAAAGCTTAAAGCTATTTCTTCGTTACTGTCACTTTTGGTTGATTACTATTGCGGTAATCAAAGCTCACGACATACACGCCTTTTGCAGCGGGTTTAAAGCTGAAATAATTGTAGATGGTATTACAGTCTGCATTGGCGGCTTGGCCTAGCACTAATGATTGCCCTGCTGGGTCCATATCACTGTAACCACAGTTATAGCCTTCGCTAAAATCTGCATCCGCTACTTTGAATTCATAAACCTTACCTGGTGTTGAAAACTTAACGTCGGTTTGGAATATGCCCGGTGCAACTTGCTCTAATTGATACTGCGGCTCGGCATCCCATAAGGTGAAATCACCACGTAAATACATAGTACGGTCAAGCTCTTTGCTAGGCAGAATATCGTCGATGCTTGGCATTTGCATTTGGCTAGAACAGGCCGTTAATAAGCCTGCTAATGCTAAAGTAATTACACGTTTCATTACTGTTCCTTTTGCTACAAAAAAGCCAGCACTGAGCTGGCTTTTATTAATTGGCTACTGCTTACTTCTGAAGTACAGAAATATCAGCAATATCTAAAAACAGACGGCTTAGTTGGCTTAATAATGCTAAACGGTTTTGTTTAACCGCTTCGTCATCGGCCATTACCATGACGTTATCGAAGAAGTTATCAACACTCTCACGGATACCCGCAAGTTGTGACAATGCTTCTTGGTAATCGCCATTTGCATATAAAGGTGCAAGCTCAGTTGCAAACTTAGCAACGTGTGACGCTAATACTTTTTCTGCGTCATCGCTTAATAGGCTCTCATTCACATCACCTTGTGTTGTGATGTCATTCTTAGCCAAGATATTGCTTACACGTTTATTTGCTGCTGCAAGCGCTTCTGCTGCGTCTAATGTACGGAAGTGACTTACTGCTTTAACACGGCGGTCGAAATCAACTGGTTTAGTTGGGCGACGTGCTAGCACTGCTTGAATGACATCAACTTCGATACCTTCATCTTGATACCATGCGCGGAAACGACCTAACATAAACTCAAACACATCTGTTGATACGTTTAGGTTCGTTAGCTTTTCACCGAATAGCGTTTGTGACTTAGCAACAAGGTCTAAGATATCTAGCGGTAATGATTTTTCAACCATGATGCGTAATGCACCGATAGCTGCACGGCGTAGTGCAAATGGGTCTTTGTCGCCTTTTGGCGCTTGACCAATACCAAAAATACCCACCAGCGTATCAAACTTATCAGCAATTGCTACCGCACAGCTGATCACATTTGTTGGTAAGTTATCACCCGCGAAGCGAGGCATATATTGTTCGTTTTGCGCTAGTGCCACTTCTTCTGCTTCACCGTCGTGACGGGCGTAATGCATACCCATTACACCTTGTACGTCGGTAAACTCCATAACCATTTCGGTCATTAAGTCTGTTTTACTTAATAAACCTGCTCGCTTAGCCAGCTCTGCATCAGCACCTAATTGCTCAGCAATATAACCGGCAAGTTCACTAATACGTTCAGATTTATCTTTCAGCGTACCAAGTTGCTTTTGGAATAAAACGGTATCTAGCGATTCTAAACGGCTCTCTAGCGTTTTCTTCTTATCTGTTTCGTAGAAGAACTGCGCATCCGCTAAACGAGGACGAACAACTTTTTCGTTACCAGCAATTACCACGCTTGGATCTTTACTTTCGATATTTGAAACAAATAGGAACTTGTTTAGTAAGTTGCCATCTTGGTCTAATAACGGGAAGTACTTTTGGTCGTCCTTCATAGTATAGATAAGCGCTTCTGAAGGAACATCTAAAAATGCTTCTTCGAATGTTGCTGTCAGCGTTACTGGCCATTCAACCAAGGATGTTACTTCTTCAAGTAAGTCTTCATCCATCGCTACTTTTGCATTTACAGCGCTAGCTGCTGCTTCAATTTGTTCGCGAATTTGTGCTTTACGCGCTTCGAAGTCAGCGACAACGTAAGCAGATTTAAGAACATCAAACACATCATCAGCGTGGTTGATTGTTACTTTTTCTGGATGATGGAAACGGTGACCTTGTAATTGGTTGCCAACTTGCTTACCAAGGATTTCACCTTCAATTAGCGTGCTACCAAATAAGATAGTCGCTGTGTGCACAGGGCGAATAAATTGTGTTTTATTTGCACCCCAACGCATTGGTTTAGGGATAGGTAATTTAGTAAGTGCTTTGTTTACAGCATCACTCATAAGTGATGTAGTTGCTTGACCTTCAACCTGTGCCTTATGTAATAACCAAGCGCCTTTATCTGTCTCAAGTGTTTGTGCATCGCTTACATCGATACCACAACCACGAGCCCAACCCATTGCTGCTTTAGTTGGATTACCATCGGCATCAAAAGCTGCTGCAACTGCAGGACCACGCTTTTCTACAACCTTGTCACTTTGCTTAGCCTCAAGTGCAGTAACACGCAAACCTAAACGACGTGGTGATGCGTACCAGTTAACGCCTTGGTGATTTAATTCTAAGCTTGCAAGCTCTGTTGCTAAGTTCTCAGCAAACGACTCAGCAAGTTTACGAAGTGCTTTCGGTGGCAACTCTTCTGTGCCAATTTCTACTAATAAATTTTCTGCTGACATGCTAATTCTTAATCCTTACAAAGCGGGAAACCAAGAGCTTCACGGGCATCATAGTAACTTTGCGCACATGCTTTAGATAAAGCACGAACACGTAAGATATAACGTTGACGTTCTGTTACTGAGATAGCGTGACGAGCGTCTAATAAGTTAAACGCATGTGAGGCTTTCATTACTTGCTCATAAGCTGGTAATGGTAAGCCTGCTTCAATTAGCTTTTCGCTTTCTTTTTCACAGTGATCGAACTGTGCAAATAAGAACTCAACATCCGCTTGTTCGAAGTTATAAGCTGACTGCTCTACTTCGTTTTGATGGAATACATCACCGTATGTCACACGACCCATAGGACCGTCTGCCCATACTAGGTCATAGATACTATCTACGCCCTGAATATACATTGCTAAACGCTCAAGACCATAAGTGATTTCACCGGTTACAGGTGAGCACTCTAAGCCACCTACTTGTTGGAAGTAAGTAAACTGAGTTACTTCCATGCCGTTTAACCAGATCTCCCAACCTAGACCCCATGCACCTAATGTAGGAGACTCCCAGTTGTCTTCTACGAAGCGAACTTCATCAGTTAGTGTATCGATACCAACGGCAGCTAAAGAGCCTAAATAGAGCTCCTGGATGTTTTCTGGTGATGGCTTTAATACTACTTGGAATTGGTAGTAATGCTGTAAACGGTTCGGGTTTTCACCATAACGACCATCAGTTGGACGGCGGCATGGTTGAACATACGCGCTCGACATTGGCTCTGGGCCAATCGACTTTAAGAAAGTTAACGGATGAAATGTCCCTGCTCCCACTTCCATATCAAGTGGTTGAGCAATCACACAGCCTTGCTGTGCCCAATAGTCCTGTAAAGCCAGGATCAAACCTTGAAAGGTTTTAACGTCATATTTTTGCATATTTGGCTTATAGTATCTGGTGCGTTTAGTCTGAAAATTGCTCTCAGTATACCTTGTGTGCAGTAAGGTTTTAAGCAGTTTGTGCTTTTTCAGCAATAAAAAAAGGAGCCTGTAGGCTCCTTTTTAATTCTTAATTTAGCGTTATACGTCTAGGTTAACTACACGTAGCGCATTCGTTTCGATGAAGTCACGACGCGGCTCAACTTGATCACCCATTAGAGTCGCGAACAATTGGTCTGCAGCTACGGCATCTTCAATTGTTACTTTCAACATACGACGAGCATCTGGGTCCATAGTGGTTTCCCAAAGCTGATCAGGGTTCATCTCACCGAGTCCTTTATAACGTTGGATATAAAGACCACGCTTCGACTCATTGATTAGCCACTCTAATGCATCCACAAAGTTATCAACAGCTAGAGTTTTCTCACCGCGTTGAACATATGCCCCTTCTTCAAGTAAGTTAGCAATGTTTACGCCTGTCGCTGCAATGCGTTTGTAGTCACGCGATGTGATGAAGTCATGGTTAAGTACATGTGCTTTATCCACACCATGCTGACGAATATTCACAACAGGATAATACATGTTGCGCTCAGTATCGTGCTCAGTACCCGCATGGAAGATAGTTGCATCTTCATCACGTGCAATTAAGTCGTCAACAAGGGTGTTAGTCCACTCTTTAACTTTTGCTTCATCTGCTAAATCAGCTTCGGTAATTTCACTTTGATAAATTAAACGTTCCATAACCGAATTTGGATATTTACGTTTTAAGCGCTCAATCACTTTAACTGTATTTTGATAGTCGTGAACAATTCTTTCTAGTTCTTCACCTTCAAGTGCAGATGCACCTTCGCTTGTATAAAGTGCAGCATTGTTTAATGCTAATGATGTTAAGTAATCAACAAGCGCTGGGTCATCTTTAATGTAGCGTTCTTGCTTACCTTTTTTCACTTTATAAAGTGGTGGCTGCGCAATATAGATAAAGCCTTTTTCTACAATCTCTGGCATTTGACGGTAGAAGAAAGTCAGTAGCAAGGTACGAATGTGAGAACCATCCACGTCCGCATCGGTCATGATAATGATACGATGATAGCGTAGCTTTTCTGGGTCATATTCATCACGACCAATACCACAACCTAATGCAGTGATTAGAGTTGCTACTTCTTGAGAAGAAAGCATCTTATCAAAGCGTGCTTTTTCAACGTTAAGAATCTTACCTTTAAGTGGCAAAATTGCTTGGTTTTTACGGTTACGACCCTGCTTAGCTGAACCACCTGCAGAGTCACCCTCCACTATGTATAGTTCAGAAAGTGCTGGATCTTTTTCTTGGCAGTCTGCCAATTTACCTGGTAAGCCAGCTAAATCCATTGCACCTTTACGGCGTGTCATTTCACGTGCTTTACGTGCTGCTTCACGAGCTCGTGCTGCATCAATAATTTTGCCAACAACTGTTTTAGCATCAACTGGGTTTTCTAATAAGAACTCTGTTAATTTTTCTGCCATTGCTTGTTCTACAGCAGACTTAACTTCACTTGATACTAGTTTGTCTTTAGTTTGTGATGAGAACTTAGGATCAGGAACTTTAACACTTACAACCGCAGTTAAGCCTTCACGAGCATCATCACCCGTTGCATTGCTTGTTGTTTTAGCTTTCTTATTAAAGCCTTCTTTTTCCATGTAGTTATTTAGCGTACGTGTTAGTGCTGCTCTAAAGCCAGCTAAGTGCGTACCACCATCACGTTGTGGAATGTTGTTTGTGAAACAGTAAATGCTTTCTTGGAAGCCATCGTTCCATTGCATTGAAACTTCTACACTAATACCGTCTTCTTCACGCTCATGGGTAAAGTGGAAAACACTTTTATGTACAGGTGTTTTGTTACGGTTTAGATATTCTACGAATGCTTGGATACCACCGTCATATTTGAAGTGGTCATTTTTAGATTCTTCGCGCTCATCAGTAAGAATGATACTTACACCAGAGTTTAAGAACGAAAGCTCACGTAAACGCTTTGCTAAAATATCGTAGTGGAAGTTAAGGTCAGTGAATGTTTCACCACTTGGCCAGAAACGTAATTCAGTACCTGTGTCTGTTGCGTCACCAATTATAGCTAATGGCGCATCTGGTACACCCATAGTATATGTTTGTTGGTGAATTTTGCCTTCACGACGAATGGTCAGTTGCAGCTTTTCAGATAGTGCATTTACTACCGAAACACCTACACCGTGTAAGCCACCAGATACTTTATAAGAGTTATCATCAAACTTACCACCAGCGTGAAGTACCGTCATGATAACTTCAGCCGCAGAAACACCTTCTTCTTCGTGAATAGATGTAGGAATACCACGACCGTTATCTCTTACAGAGACTGAACCGTCTAAGTGAATCGTTACAAAAATATCATCACAATGACCAGCTAAGGCTTCATCGATAGAGTTATCAACAACCTCAAACACCATATGGTGAAGGCCTGTACCGTCATCGGTGTCCCCTATATACATTCCTGGACGCTTTCTTACTGCGTCTAATCCTTTAAGTACTTTAATACTCGACGAATCGTAATTCTCAGACATGGTTAATCCCACTTATCTTGTTATTAGGTTGCCATGTTTCACGTGGAACATTTTTAGTTCTCGTTGCATGGGTTCCACCACAGCAGAAATACTTTCAGATAAAATTGATGAGATAAAAAGTTGCGAATCGCAATGAGTCAAAAGTTGACCCACTTTTTCTTTTGTATCTTCACCTAGTTCTGAAGGTAAGTCATCTATTAGCAATATAGATTGCTTATCTGTTTCTGACTCAATTAAGCTATTTTGCGTTACTTTTAACGCATAAAGCAAGAGCTTCAATTGACCGCGAGAAAAGGTATTTTCTACACTGTTACCAGAAACGCTAAAACTAAAATCAGCTTTATGCGGACCTTTACTTGTGAAACCTTGTTTGGCATCACGTTCAAAGCTTTGCTCAAGCGCCTCTGAGAGCGTTTCACTCTCTTTCCAGCCCGCATGAAAGTTAATTTCTAAATCGCTTACAAGCGTTAATTCTGCACACATTTTATCAAAAAACTGCTGCTTAAACCTACTTATATACGCGATTCTTAGATTATTTATTTGTTCAGCTAGTCTAACAAATTCTTTATCCCAAAACTTGATCTGTTCGAAATAATCTCTAGGTTTACTTTTTAATAAAGCATTACGTTGTTTCAGTACTTTATTAAAAGACTGCCACAAGTAAAAAAAGTCATGTTCCACGTGGAACAATCCTAAATCGAGAAATTTTCTACGCTCTTTTGGGCCACCAAAAAACAATGAGTAGCTTTCTGGAGTAATAACTTGCACCGGCACTAGTTGAGCTAATTCAGAGATTTTACGGCTCGTTTTGCCCTGAATCTTTAAAGATGTTTCACCCGCTTGGTTTTTGCTTATACCAATCGGAATAGACAAATCATGCAGCGCTTTGCGCCCATGAATCACAAACTTGTCTTGTTGATGCTGAATGATATTTTTATGTTTGGCGGTACGAAATGATTTACCGTGAGAAAGGAAATATATCGCCTCAAGGAGACTGGTTTTTCCGCTGCCATTTTCGCCATAAATAATGTTAATGCCATTAACCGGCTCAAGTGTCAGCGCCTCAATATTTCGAAAATTATTGAGGCTTAAATGACTTAAACTCATATAAGCTTATAGGCGCATCGGCATAACAACGTACATAGCTTCTTCGTCACCTGCACCTTCAATTAGCGCACTGCTATTAGAGTCTGCAAGTGTAAAGGTTACATCTTCTGTTTTTAATGTATTAAGTACATCAAGTACATAAGAAACGTTAAAGCCAATTTCAAGTTCGCCGCCTTGGTACATTACTTCAACGACCTCTTCAGCTTGTTCTTGCTCAGGGTTGTTTGCTGTAATTTTTAATAAACCTTCAGACAGGTTTAAACGTACACCACGGAATTTTTCATTCGATAAAATAGACACACGTTGGAAAGCACTGCGCAACCATTCACGATTAGCTGTAATTACTTTGTCACCACCACGCGGCAATACTCGACGATAATCAGGGAAACGACCATCAACTAGTTTACTAGTAAATGTAAACTCAGTATCAATAATACGAATATGGTTAGCACCAAATTGAATGGTTACTAGCTCATCATCAGCCACCATTAGGCGCATAATTTCTTGCACACCTTTACGTGGAATAATTAACTGACGCTGTGTATTTAAAGACTGTGGTAATTGCTTTTGTGCAATTGCCAAACGGTGGCCATCTGTAGCCACTGTTTTGATATCTGCGTTATCAACTTCAAATGACATACCGTTTAAGTAATAACGTACGTCTTGATTCGCCATAGAAAAGTGCGTGCTTTCTAAAAGTTTACGCAATTCTAAACGCGTTAGTTGAAATTGAACTTCACCATCCCACTGCTCAAGATTCGGAAAATCTTCAGCGGCCAGCGTAGTTAAAGAAAAACGGCTTTTACCACTTGTTAATAGTAACTGATGATCTTGGCTACTTAACGTTAGGTCTGAGCCATCAGGTAAACTTTTACAAATATCGAGTAACTTTTTAGCTGGTAAAGTGAGTTGCGTATCTGTGGTATCTTCACCGACAAACACACTCGCCACTAACTCAATTTCAAGATCAGTACCCGTCATCGAAAGTTGCCCGTTTTCAACAACTAACAGTACGTTCGATAAAATCGGTAAGGTGTGCTTACGCTCAATCGCACCAGACACTTGAACTAAAGGTTTTAAAAATTGCTCTCTTGATATTGTTATTTGCATAATAAAGTCGGCCTTAAGATGACAAGGTTCTTATTAAGTTTTGATAATCTTCTTTCACTTCGTGGCTTTCGTCACGTAGTGATTTAACTTTACGACAAGCGTGTAATACAGTTGTGTGATCACGACCACCAAAGGCGTCACCAATCTCAGGTAAACTGTGATTTGTAAGTTCTTTTGATAATGCCATGGCCACTTGACGTGGTCTTGCTACTGAACGGCTACGACGTTTAGATAGTAAATCTGACACACGAATACGGTAATACTCAGCAACAGTGCGTTGAATATTATCTATCGTTACCAGTTTATCTTGCAGCGCAAGTAAGTCACGTAGCGCTTCTTTTACAAAGTCGATTGAAATCGGACGACCAGTAAAGTTTGCATTAGCAATAACGCGGTTTAACGCCCCTTCTAATTCACGCACATTTGAACGCAACTTTTTAGCGATAAAAAAGGCAACTTCGTGAGGTAAATTGATTTTACTTTGCTGCGCTTTTTTCATCAAAATAGCAACGCGCGTTTCAAGTTCTGGTGGCTCAATAGCAATTGTTAAGCCCCAACCAAAACGTGATTTAAGGCGATCTTCAACCCCTTCTATCTCTTTAGGATAGCGGTCTGAAGTTAAGATAATCTGTTGATTTCCTTCAAGTAAAGCATTGAAGGTATGAAAGAACTCTTCTTGTGAGCGTTCTTTATTAGCGAAAAATTGAATGTCATCGATCATCAATGCATCAACACTTCGGTAATAACGTTTAAATTCTTCTATGGCATTATTTTGTAGCGCTTTAACCATGTCTTGCACAAATCGCTCAGAGTGCATATAAACAATTTTCGCGTCTGGCTTATTAGCCATAATACCGTTACCAACAGCGTGTAATAAGTGAGTTTTACCTAAGCCAGTACCACCGTATATAAATACAGGGTTAAATGCTGAACCTGGGTTATCTGCAACTTGAGTCGCTGCAGCTTTTGCTAATTGGTTTGATTTACCCTCAACAAAGCTATCAAAGGTGTAATTTTCTTTAATGTTTGATTTATAGCCTGATTTTGGTGCAGGTTCGACCGCTGCTTTTTCAGGTTTTGGCTGTTGTTTTTCGGCAGTTTGTTGTGGAACAGATGCGCTTGCTTCTGTTGCAGCCGGTGCAGATGCCACTTGGGCATTTAAAATAGGTTTACTACCAACATCAAAACGTAATTCAGGTGCTTCATCACCACAAATTTCAACGAGTAGTTCATTAATACGGTTTAAATACTTTTCTCTCACCCAATCCAAAACAAAACGGTTGGGTGCATATATAGTCAACGTATCTTCGGTACTTTCTGCTTGAAGTGGTCTTACCCACATACTGAATTGCTGTGAAGGCAATTCATCTTGCAATACATATAAACAACTTTGCCAAACCGACAGATACACAGTTAAACTCCCAGAGATTTAATTTTTATTCCCGTTCATCTTTAATGATGGAAAATCAAACATTTATTGCTAATCTTTGACCAACTTTCTTGGCCCAGACCGACTATTATGAAGGTACTTTATCCACAAGTACAAGATTGATTTTTATGAAAAATATGATCTCAGCAACATAAAAGAATAAAACACTGATTTTTAAGAAAATTATTTTTTAAGCTCGAACAGTGATCATAACAAATTTGCAGCCAGATCGCGATCAAATTCTACGATCGAATTGGCTTTTCCCAAGCTTTTATTCACTTTTTATACAGAGGCTGTGGAAAACTTCTTATTTATGATGATCCTATATGATCACGTAAAAGGATCCTTTATAATTACGGCCTCTGCAGCGTTTTAATGATTGACTTTTGTTGTCTTCATCTATAATATCTCGCGCTCGCAATGGCACCTGTGCCAGGATCGCGACCTGCATAGGATGTTTTAACCTTAACCGATCGGATGGAATTGTTATGAAAAGAACTTTTCAACCTAGCGTTTTAAAACGCAAACGTACACACGGTTTCCGTGCTCGTATGGCAACAGCAAATGGCCGTAAAGTATTAGCTCGTCGTCGTGCTAAAGGCCGTAAAGTTCTTTCTGCTTAATATATAAGTGGAAGACTTTAGCTTCAGCAGGGAGTTACGTCTGTTAACTCCCTCGCATTACTCTCGAATCTTTAATGAACCAGCACGCGCTGCGACTCCTTTCTTTACCCTATTAGCTAAACGCAATGACCAAACTAATCCTCGATTAGGTCTTACGGTCGCAAAAAAACGCGTTAAAAAAGCCTGTCAACGTAATCGAATTAAACGACTTGCTCGCGAAAGTTTCCGTTTAAATCAACATAAACTCGATAACATTGATATTGTGCTTATGGTTAAAAGTGGTATTGATGAACAGTCCAACGAAGAGCTAACAAAGCAACTAAATAAATTGTGGCGAAAAATTAACGAACGCTGCAAGCCTGGTGCACCTAAACCACCACCATTTAAAAAACGCCCGAATAAATCAGCTAAATCTAATAAACAAGCCTGATAGCAATAGAATTACAGGCTTAATTAAGGTATCTTTAGCTCACCTTTTAATCATGCATTTAAAATTCTACGATGGGAATTTAAATTCATGGTATCCATTGACTAAATTAACGCAGGGGCAGACACATCATGAGGTTACTTAAACCACTTGTTGCTATTCCAAAGCGCTGTTTAGTCATGCTAATACGCGGCTATCAAAAATGGATAAGCCCATTATTAGGCCCGCATTGTCGTTTTAATCCAACCTGCTCTAGTTACGCTATTCAAGCAATTAATTTGCATGGAAGTGTAAAAGGCAGTTGGTTAGCTGTTAAACGCATATTAAAATGCCACCCTTTACATGCTGGTGGGGATGATCCCGTACCGGCAAAAAATCATATTAACCACCAACACGAGAAATAAGAGCTGTTATGGAATCGCAACGCACGTTTTTATTAATCGGCTTGATGCTTGTGTCGTTTTTATTATTTCAAGAATGGAATAACGACTACAACGCACCAAAGGCTGATCCAAGTGCCACAACACAAACACTAGGCGCAACAACACCAGAATCTGATGACTTTATTCCAGCATCATCTGACGGTGAAGTTCCAGCTGTAACGACAGCAAAGCGCTCAGTTATTGATGTAACAACTGACGTATTCACTGTTAAAATTGACACCCGTGGTGGTGACATCATTGAAACAGACTTACTTCAGTACGAAGAAGAAAAAGGCAGTAACACACCTTACATGCTATTAGGTGAGTTCGATGGTAAGCAATACTTCTCGCAAAGTGGCTTAATTGGTTTAAATGGTCCTGACGCAACTGTTGCTGGTCGCCCTGTTTATAAAACCACACAAAAAGCATTCACTTTAACGGGTGATGAGCTACGTGTACCACTTGAGTTTACTGACAGTAAAGGTGTGACGTTTACTAAAACTTATATCTTCAAAAAAGGCGACTACGCTGTAGATTTAGAGTACACAGTAAACAACGTAACAGCTGATCCAATTCAAGTTCAGTTATACACGCAAGTAAAACGCACAGTACAAGAAAAAGGTAGCTTAGTAGATCAAAACTACTTAGGTGGCGCTTATGGCTCAGATGAAGAGAAGTATGAAAAATACAGCTTCTCAGACATGGCTGATAAAAACCTTAATATCACCACATCTGGCGGCTACATTGCATTTATTCAACACTACTTTGTAAGTGCGTGGGTACCAAAGCAAGATCAACAAAATACTCTTTACAGCAAACTTGTATCAGGTAATGCAGCAATTATTGGTGTTAAAGGTGAAGCAGTTAATGTACAAGCTGGTTCGCAAGCAACGCTTGGCTCAACTTACTATATGGGCCCGAAAGAGTCTGATGTACTAGAAGCAATTCACCCAGACTTAGACCTAACTGTAGACTACGGTTGGTTATTCTTTATCTCACAACCATTATTCGTATTACTTAAGTGGTTATACGGTATCTTAGGTAACTGGGGTCTAGCTATCATTGCAATCACGGTTATCGTTAAAACGGCAATGTACCCACTTACTAAAGCACAATACACGTCAATGGCGAAGATGCGTGCACTTCAGCCTAAAATGGCTGCCCTAAAAGAGAAGTATGGTGATGACCGTCAAAAATTCGGTCAAGCTATGATGGAAATGTACCGCAAAGAAAAAGTGAACCCTATGGGTGGCTGTTTCCCACTGTTACTACAAATGCCAATCTTCTTAGCGTTATTCTACGTATTCTTAGAGTCAACTGAGCTACGTCATGCTGAATTCGTTTTATGGTTAAATGACTTATCAGCAATGGACCCATACTACGTATTACCTGTTTTATTTGGTTTAAGTATGTTCATCACTCAAAAGCTGCAACCTATGACGGTTACTGACCCTATGCAGCAAAAAATGATGACCTTTATGCCAGTAGTATTCTCTATTTTCTTCTTATGGTTCCCATCTGGCCTAGTACTTTACTGGTTAGTATCGAACCTTATCTCAATCGCACAGATGCTAATCATCTACCGCGGTATGGAGAAAAAAGGTATTAAGGTAAGAGGCTAAACTCTTAACCCAATAAAAAAGGCGCTAACTGCGCCTTTTTTATTGCCTGGAAAATAGCTAACCGATAATAGGAGAATAAACTTGATTAGGCACACTGCGTTCAGTAAAGCTCAAACTTGTTGTTAGTAGCGAAGCAACTACCAAACCGATTGCAACCACCCCAGATAAACCAAGCCACTTTCCAGTCGTTGTTTTACGCTTAACCCTAAGCCAACTCATATAGATGCCAGCAGCGCTTACAAAGCTCATTAATGCACCAAATACACCCCAAATAAGCTTGGTACCAATTCCTGCAAAGTTACCAAAGTGCAGCGGATCAGCGGTGTCTTTAATTCGTGGAAGCAGGTTGAGTTCTTCCCCTTTTTGTACACCAAGAACTTCACCGGAACTTGGATTTAAATAAACCCGGTTAGCACGCAGGCGCAATAAAATATCATCGTTATAACCACGTACTTCAATAGGCTGATCCACTTTACTAGGATAACGAATATAGCGAATATCAAGGCTAGGAAACGCCTGTTGAGCGGCTTCATAAGTAGCAGCTAAACTAATTGGCGATAGACCTTTACGAGGGCTTTGTTTTTTAAACTCACTCAAGGCTGGTGGACTAGAGACATAGTGAGGTACCTTCGCAGTTTGCAGCCCATGTTCTACCAGATACCAAACCCCTGTGATGGCCATCACACCAATAAACCATAAACTCCAAAGCCCTAACAGCTTATGCCAATCAGACCAACTACTTCGTTTACCAAGGCTTAGCGCAGCAGGCTTTTTCATAAAGCCTTGCCACCAGCGCCGATACACATAAAAACTCGAAACCAATAAAATAACGAGTAAAATACTCAAACTGGTGACGATTAATTTACCCGTCCAGCCCATCGATAAGTTCATATGCCAGTTACGTAAAAACCGCGATATCCGCGCCCACTCTCCTTCACCGAGTAAGCGACCCGTTGCAGCATCTAAATAAACAAAGCGAAATGAATCACCGACTTTAAGAGCCGCTTCAATGGCAAGGTAATCTTGCTTATGACGTTGGATATAAAGTAGCTGAGCTTGCGGATAATGCTTATTAAGGGTGTTTTCGAGAGCTGGGTAGTTAGTCGAAGCAGAAGAAGTTAAAGCACGGTACTTAGCGTCTGTTAAGTACTCGAGTTCATGACTTAACGTAGCGAGTGTTCCCGATACGCAGGTAACAAAAAGCAGGACTCCAACAAAGAGTCCTGCCCAAGAATGTAAGTTAAACCAACTTTTAGCGTTCACACGCCACCATTAAAAGCTGTATTTAGCACTTAAATAAACACGACGTGGTTCACCAGGAAAGTGCCCTGTTCGCTCGATAAAGCCACTGCTTGCGTATTCTTTATCAAATAGGTTTTTAACTGATAGCTGCCATTGCCAGTTATCTACGGTTGTTTGCCACGCCATGTTGTAAACAGTGTAAGGTTTAACACGTTGACCGCCTAAACTAAGCTGTTCATCAACATAATCTAAGCCAGCAGAAATAGATGACGATAAGCTAGGTAGCTCATAGCGTGTCCATATACCTAAGGTATTTTGCGGCGCATTAGCAAATTTATCGCTATCAGGAATTTGGTTACGAATGCTGTCGTTGGCCTTAGTAATACGGGTATCATTATAAGCGTAGCTTGCAGTCACTACCCAGCTATCAGTAATATCGCCAACCACCTCGAGTTCAAAACCTTTACTTTGTACTTCACCAACGGCAACTAAATCATCAACGCCGTCACCTGCAACATCACCTAATAAGCTAGGTTGTAGGATGTTTTCGCGGAAAATATCGTACACAGCCATATTAACAGCAAGTGTGTCTGCTAATAGCTTGGTTCTTAAACCTAACTCATTAATACGGCTAGTCTCTGGCGAGAATGGGCCACCCTTTGCTGTATCTTGATTACTCGCACTTTGCGGCACAAAGCCAGTGCCATGTAGCGCATAAGGGAAGAACATATTGTTAATGTTATAGCTAGTACCAATACGATAAGTTAAGTCGCTATCAGAAAACTCGGTTTGATTTAACAAATCTTTATCTTCAAAACGATCATACCTTAAGCCAGCTGTCACACTCCAATTAGCGGTGATATCTAGCTGATCTTGCAAGTAGGCACCAAAACGGGTGCTATTCGTTTTCCCAAGCCTTGGTGTAATACTATCAAGATCATAATCATCAGCAGAGGTTAAACCATATTCAGGGTTGTTAAGATCAAGTCCTGGTACTGGGCCACCTTTACTTTGTTGCGTAGCTGTACGGTAAACGCTTTCAAAATCATGTTCATACCAATCACTACCAAACAACACTTGATGCTGCATGTCTGCAACTACAAATTCTGCAATCGCATTAGCTGTTAAGCTAAAACCTTCGTTCTCACGTACTTGATCACGAAACTCACGATGGCTCCAATCAACAATACCGTCGTCATCTGTATCTACGAGGCCTCTTGGTTCATGGTAGTTTTGCACTTCTTTGTTATCAAAATAACGTGCTGTGACATCTGTGCGCCAAACATCATTAAACTCATGTTTTAAAGTTGCCTGATAGACATGGGCTTCAACATTTTGAAAGTCTGTCGCCTCGTTATGATTCCAGCTAATATCAGTTAGAAAATTACCGTTATCATCAGCAGGTACACCACGTAAACGTGCCCCACCCAAATCTTGCTCTATATAGGTATACTGAGTGGTCAATTCGGTTGCACTATTTATAAGCCACGTATAACCAAGATCAACAATGGTATTATCGCTGCTAGCATTAGCACGGAATGGCTTTTCAGTATCACGGTAAAGACCAACACGGTAAGCATGATTATCAAGTGATTCACTCAATGTTCCTGTGCTTTCTAATGCACCACTAAAGAAGTCATCATTACCTACTTCAACTTCAATACTGTGTTCACTGGTGAATTTAGGCTTCTTAGTTACATAGTTAATAATACCACCCGGATTACCACTACCGTATATAGCGCCAGCAGGTCCTTTTAAAACCGCAACTTGTTCAATATTAAATAATTGCGGCACAGCAAAGCCATTGAAAGGGTCGCCCTTTACGCCATCATATAAAATCTCATCCTGGCGGAAACCACGGAATGTAACGCCTGAATAACTAAAGGCATTAACACCAGCTATATTGCTATAAAGGTCGGTAATTTGGCGAGCAGCCTGATCACTGATCAGCTCCTGCGGTAAAACTTGAATTGACTGAGGAATTTTCTCTAAAGGTGTATTGGTACGAGTAGCAAAGCTAGACTCGGTTGGGCGATATAAAGAGAACGCACGGCCAACAACTTCTATTTTTTCGAGTTCTTTTGAATCACTTTGATCCGAAGTAGTCACTTCAGTTTGAGCATGGGCAACGCCCGAAAAACCAGCAGCAAGTGCAATAAAAACAGCAGAAAGACGCATAATAAAAAACGATAAGATTTAGAATGCGCAACATGGTAATGAATATAATTATCATTTGCAATGGTCGTTTATTATTAATTAAAGCTAAATAAAGTATTACTTACATCAGACTTTTGCTACCTCATTACTCAAACAGCTATTCGCATGAAATTAAGCCATAGGTTACAATAGAGCCAGCATTCATTCTTTTATTGGCATTATTTCATCGCATGATTAATCAAGACACAATTGCAGCACAAGCGACCGCACCAGGACGTGGTGGGGTTGGTATTATTCGCGTCTCTGGCAGCTTAGCTAAAACAGTGGCAGAACAGATTATTGGCCGTTGTCCTAAAACACGTTACGCAGACTATGTACCATTTAAAAGTTTGAGCGGTGAACAGCTTGACCAAGGTATTGCTATTTACTTCCAAGGGCCAAATTCATTTACCGGCGAAGATGTACTTGAACTACAAGGTCACGGCGGCCCTGTCGTACTTGATATGCTATTAAAAGAAATTAGCCAAATTGACGGTGTACGTTTAGCAAAACCAGGTGAGTTCTCTGAGCGCGCATTTATGAATGACAAGCTTGATTTAACCCAAGCAGAGGCAATTGCCGATTTAATTAATGCAACCAGTGAACAGGCAGCAAAAAGCGCCCTCCAATCACTGCAAGGTGAATTCTCTAAGCACATCGAAACGCTGGTGGAGAAAGTCATTCACCTACGTATGTATGTTGAAGCCGCAATTGATTTTCCAGATGAAGAAATCGACTTTTTATCAGACGGTAAAGTATCAACAGATCTCAATGCCATTATTGATCAATTAGAGAATGTAACTCAGCAAGCTAAACAAGGTAGCATCATGCGTGAAGGTATGCGTGTTGTTATTGCGGGTCGCCCTAACGCTGGTAAATCAAGCTTATTAAATGCTTTAGCTGGCCGAGATGCAGCCATCGTTACCGAAATAGCAGGTACAACACGTGACGTATTACGCGAACATATCCACATTGATGGTATGCCACTACATATTATTGATACCGCAGGCCTGCGTGAAAGCCCTGATAAAGTAGAGCAAATTGGTATTGAACGCGCATGGGATGAAATTAACCAAGCCGATCGCGTACTATTTATGTTAGACGGCACAGACACATCAGCCACTGATCCTCATGATATTTGGCCAGAGTTTATGGCCAAGTTACCAGAGGGTATGGGTGTTACTGTGATCCGAAATAAAGCCGATATTTCCGGTGAAAATGTCGGTATGGATGAACATGATCAATATCCGGTGATCCGTTTAAGCGCTAAAAATGCAGAGGGTATAGAGTTAGTTCGTACTCACTTAAAGGCATGTATAGGTTTCCAAGGTGCCACAGAAGGTGGATTCATGGCACGCCGTCGTCACTTAGATGCACTTGATCACGCAGCCTATCATTTAAACACAGGCAAAGAGCAATTAGAGATGCATATTGCTGGTGAGATCTTGGCTGAAGAATTACGCCTAACTCAACAGTTCTTAAATGAGATAACGGGTGAATTTACCTCTGATGACCTACTTGGGAAAATCTTTAGTTCGTTCTGTATCGGTAAATAAATTCCGGTCATCAATATTATAAAAAAGAGTCGCAAGACTCTTTTTTTGTTTTTACTCCAACTAATCAATTATCGGTTCAGGGCCGAAACCAGCCAGTAATTAACCTCATATCAATTAGTCTAGCGATGTTATTAAACGGAGGACATCATGGACAAATATCAACTCTTTCACCAATTACACCACCAGCAAAGCGGCTTTATACTTGCTAATGCGTGGGATCTTAGTTCAGCACAATTCATCCAAGCTGCGGGAGCTAAAGCAGTAGCAACAACCAGTTGGGGAATTGCTGCCAGTTTAGGGTTAGCTGATGGTGAAAACATCTCTTTTAAAACTCAATTAGCGCTGGTTAAAAGCTTAACCGAACACCTTCATATTCCACTCTCTGTCGATATAGAGTCAGGCTACAGTAACGATCCGCTGCAAATTAGCGAAAACGTTTTAGCGTTAGCAAGATTAGGAGTTGTAGGCATCAACATAGAGGACTCAGATAAAAACACTAACGCACTGAGATCTACCGAGCAGCAATGCACTATTATTAGTGAAATAAAGAAAGTACTTAACGAAAATGGCTTCGGTGGTTTATTTATAAACGCCAGAACTGATACCTACTTTGTTAGTGACTCCCCTTTTCAAGCAACATTAAAGCGAGCAAAAGCGTATCAAAATGCAGGTGCAGACGGTCTGTTTGTGCCCGGCTTAACTAACATAGAGCACATAACCAGCTTAGCTAACACAATAGATATGCCATTAAATGTTATGGCAATGAGCAATTTTAACTCAGCAAAAGCCGCTTTCGCTGGTGGTGCAAAACGGTTTTCATTGGGTAATTCGCTCTATGAACTAGTCGGTAATACGATAAAAACCAGTTTAACTCAGATCGAAAACTAACTTAGCGAGCTAAAAAATCAGATCAAAACAGCTTTTAAGATCTAATTTAGCTAAAAATGTTATCCACATTTGGGGATTTTTTAGATCTAAAGGCTGATTTGATCATATAAAAACGCGGAAATTTGAATTTATTTTCATACAACAGCCCTTTTTGATAACTAATTTTCTTAAAAACAGCCTTTATTAGCGCTTATTTAAGTTTTTTTCGATCTATTTTATTGATCGCAAATTGCAAACCGATCGTTATCAACAAGCGATCTATCCACAAAACGATCATACTCACTCTTTTTATCAGATCTGAAAATTTAAGCGCTTACACATAATTAAAGATCAACAACTTAGCAAAGTTATACAGTTTCCAATATTTAGCTTGATCAGAACTTTCCCCAAATTTATTAACAGCTTGATCAAAGGGTTTAATTTATGAATAAATA
>NZ_JBCFQE010000002.1:0-917863 GCF_038562745.1 Pseudoalteromonas sp. D15MCD-2
ATATCGTCCCAGCTACCAAGGCGCGAGTCTACTTCACTATGATCAATAGGATCAAAGCCAGCATCACTGCCATCAATCGGATTATAAAATGGCAACAAATGTACACCTGCAAACACATTGTTAAGTGGGCCATTTAATAAATTACTTAATTCATCAATACCTTGACCAGTAATACGGTCTGCGTAGGTGATTAATTGCACTTTATTGTTGATCATAATTGTTAATACCAAGTTGAAACTTAATCGATTAAGATATATCTTTAACCACGACAGCAAATTATTCAAGCAGTTTTTATAGTTTTTATACACTAATATACATAGTAAAGGCGCAGACCTTTCGGTGGGGATACAACAATGAATAGAACACACGATCCTTTGCAAACCATTAGATGGCTGACATACATGATGTTTTTTATGTTTGCGATGACCTCTGATGCGGTTGGTATGATCATTCCTGAGCTTATCGAAGAATTTAATTTAAGCATGACCCAAGCCAGTGCTTTCCATTATGCACCTATGGCACTTATTGCTTTTAGTGGCCTGTTTTTAGGTTTTTTGGCCGACAGCTTTGGCCGTAAACAAACCATCATGCTGGGGCTCGGCATATTCACCATTTGTTGTTTTCTGTTCGCCGTTAGCAGTAGTTTTAGCATATTTGTAGTGTTACTTAGCTGTATTGGTCTTGCTATTGGGTTATTTAAAACCGGTGCTTTGGCGCTGTTAGGTGATATTTCTAAAAACAATTTAGAACACACAAAAACCATGAATTTGGTCGAAGGCTTCTTCGGTGTTGGCGCCATTGTAGGCCCTGCCCTTGTCAGCTTTTTAATCACCCAACAGGTAAGCTGGACCTACCTTTACGTTATCGCTGGGGTTTTATGTTTAATTTTAACCTTAATTGCTTGGCGTGCAGATTACCCTAAACCTAAAAAGCTTGAAGAACACGCCAAACCGGCTTCTCTTGCAACCACCATGAGTATGATGAAAAACCCTTATGCATTGGGTTTTTCATTAGCGATTGCCCTTTATGTTGCAACCGAAGTGGCTATTTATGTGTGGATGCCTACTCTACTTGGCGATTACAACGGCCCTTGGCAATTACTGGCAACCTATGCACTGACCTTGTTTTTCATATTACGCGCTGCGGGACGTTTCTTGGCGGTATGGCTGTTAAATCACTTCAGCTGGCAAGCGGCGATGCTGTATTTAAGCTTAGGAATCGCACTGTGTTATTTAGGCTTAATCTTCGGTGGTGTTGATTGGGCGGTATTCTTACTCCCATTATCAGGGCTATTCATGTCGATGATCTACCCAACTTTAAACTCAAAAGGTATTTCTTGCTTTGCGGTGCAACAGCACGGTGCAGTTGCTGGGGTTATTTTGTTTTTTACCGCCCTTTCTGCGGCAGCAGGCCCATTATTAATGGGTGTGATCAGTGACTATTTTGGCCACATTCGTTACGGCTTTTATCTCGCAACAGGTTTCGCATGTTTACTGTTTTTAGCCATGCTATATAACTACTTACGTAACCCTGCTGAACAAGCTTTAGCGCAGCACAGTGCATTAAGCCACTAAATAAAAATCGTTAAAAATCAATTATCGAACATAAATTGTGCAAGTTTTTCGCTAAAAAGACTTGCACTGTGTAAAATTATTGTTATCTTTACTTAATCGATTAAGATAGCAATTTAGACAACAAACCATCTGGGATTGAGACGAGGCACATTATGACAACACACAAACATGCCCTTTATACATTAAGCGCGCTTGCATTAGCAGTAAGCCAAAACTTACACGCCGAAGAGCAAGCACAACCTGAGGCTAAAAAAAGCGGCCTTGAAACTATCGTTGTAACCGGTGTACCACGCCGTACAACCATCATGGCATCAAGCTCATCGGTTAGCAGTGTTACATTAGCGGAAATTGAAGTATCAACACCTCGTTCTACTGCAGAAGCATTTAGAACAATCCCGGGGGTTCGTTCAGAATCAACTGGTGGTGAAGGTAACGCAAATATCGCGGTACGTGGTTTATCGGTTGCATCGGGCGGTGCTAAATTCTTGCAACTACAAGAAGATGGCTTACCAGTTATGCAGTTTGGCGATATTGCCTTTGGTAACGCAGACATTTTCATGCGCTTAGATTCAACAGTGCAAAGTGTTGAATCAATCCGTGGTGGCTCAGCTTCAACAGCAGCAAGTGATGCCCCAGGTGGTATCATCAACTTTATTTCAAAAACGGGTGAGAACGAATCAGGCAGTGTATCGACCACTGTAGGCCTTGATTATGATTCAATTCGTACAGACTTTGAGTATGGTACATATTTAAACGACAGTGTGCGCTATCACATTGGTGGCTTCGTTCGCCAAGGTGAAGGTCCACGTGAAACCGGTTATACATCAAATAAAGGTGGCCAAATTAAGGCAAACCTAACTAAAGAATTTGATGCTGGTTATGTTCGCGTTTACTTTAAACACCTCGATGATAAGAGCGTAGGTTACCTACCTATGCCTATGTACTCAGATGGCGATTCAATCCCAGGTTTCGATGCACAATCAGATACGCCCCATTCAGCGCTTTTCACACAAACTCTGCGTTTAAATGGTGATAACCAAATCAGCACAGGCGATATGACCGACGGTATGAACCCAGTTGTTACCTCAGTGGGTTTTGAAGCAGCATTTGATTTAGAAAACGACTGGCGCATCGAAAACCGCTTTAGAACATCATCAGTGAGCGGTAACTTTATTTCTCTAATTCCAGCTGAAGTTGCATCTGCGAGCTCTATTGCTTCTAGTATTGCTGGTGATGGTGCATCGCTTGTTTATGCAAATGGTGGTTCAGCAGGCGAAGCCTATGGCGATGACGATTTAGCAATGCGTATTCATACATTTGATGTAACGCTAAACGACATGGGTTCAATTGTTAATGACCTTAAATTAACTAAGTCGTTCTCTGATGACACTAGCGTTACGTTTGGTTACTTTGCATCAAGCCAATCTATTGATATGTCGTGGCTTTGGAACTCATATGTTATGGAGCTAAAAGGCGACAACGCTGCATTACTTGACGTTTACGCTGCAAATGGCGACAGCTATTCAGATAATGGCTTGTACGCGTATGGTACACCTTACTGGGGTAACTGCTGTCAACGTAACTACGATACAGAGTACGAAACTCGCGCACCTTACATTAACTTAGCCACTAAGTTTGGCGATTTAAGCATTGATGCAAGTGCTCGCTATGATTCAGGTGAAGCACGCGGTAACTACGCAGGTGCAGTAACATCAACAATTGATATGAATGGCGACGGTACTATCTCAATTCCTGAGCAAAGTGTTGTTGGTATTGATAACGCGAACCCAAGCATTGTTAACTACGACTGGCACTACAGCTCATACTCAATTGGTGCAAACTACCAAATTGATCCAAGCTTTGCGACTTTTGCCCGTTTAAGTAAAGGCGGCCGCGCAAATGCAGACCGCTTACTATTCGGTAAAGTTGAAGCAGATGGTTCGGTTGCCGAAGCCGATGCAATTGATGAAGTAAACCAATATGAAATCGGTGTGAAAAAACGTTTTGATTCACTATCAGTATTTGCAACAGCATTCTACGCAGAAACTGAAGAGCAAAACTTTGAAGCAACATCACAAAAATTCTTTGACCGTGAATATGAAGCAAAAGGTATTGAGGTTGAATCAACGTACTACGTAGGTGATTGGGATTTCCGTGGTAACTTTACTTGGACAGACGCAGAAATTGCTAAAGATGCGTTATCGCCAGAGTTAGTCGGTAATACACCACGTCGTCAAGCTGACCTTATTTACTCACTAATGGCAACTTACAACTTTGATAAAGGTGCTGTAAGCTTTATTGGTACAACGGATGCTTACGCACAAGACAGTAACGACCTTGAGTTTGATGGCTATACACAAGTGAATGGATTTGTAAGTTACAATCTGTCTGAAAACTTAAGTCTATCGCTTAACGTGAACAACCTGTTCGACACCGTAGGTATCACCGAAGCAGAAGAAGGCTCAGTACCAGATAACGACATTATCCGTGCCCGTACTATTAACGGCCGTACAACGTCGCTTACTTTAAAATATTCTTTCTATTAATTACTCTCCTCCCTCGTTTTAGCCCAGTTTTTACTGGGCTTTTTCGGCTTTAATTGTCAGCTTTTTCTACTACACTTAATCAAATAGTCGTAATTACCCTCTTTCTAATAAAAAACACTGATAATAAGTTAATACTTTGATCTATAATCAGGGTTGGTATAAGTATTAACCATATGAATTAGGAACATACATGTTTGTCTCTAGCAAAAGCCACTCTTTACTCCAAGATCAATACAACGCGCTATTAGCTGAAGTTGAGGCACTTAAAGCCGACAATCACGTATTACGTGACGAAAACGAACGCTTAGAAGCAAAATTACATCAGCAAGCTGATGACGCAGACCAACTGTTCCTTGCTAACTTATTGAATAGTTCGATTGAATGTATCACGCAAATTGAGGGCGTACGCCAAACTGTACTCGACTCATACCTTGTTATCGAAGAAGAAAGCCAAGTTACTTTACAAATAAGCCAACTACTAAACGACTCAAATAACGCTCTGCAACATATTGTCAGTGAAATGGCGAGTATGGCAGGTAAAATGGGTAGCATGACCAGTAACATTACGGGTCTGTCTGATATGGCCGATAGCATCAACACCTTTGTATCAACCATTTCTAAAATTTCTGATCAAACCAACTTACTTGCGCTAAATGCCGCAATCGAAGCTGCCCGTGCTGGTGAGGCTGGTCGAGGGTTTAGCGTTGTTGCCGACGAAGTTCGTACACTTGCAACCAACACCAATAAATCAGCCCAAGAAGTATCTGATCTAGTCAAAGAGATCATCAACAAAACCAGCGAAACGGTGACCTCGGTTGAAGATATCCAGCAAAATAACACTCAGCTTTCAACCAGTTTTGATACGCTAAACAATGACTATGGTTCAATCATGAGTCACTGTGATTCGATGAAAGAAACCATTATTAATGCTGCTACACGCTCATTCGTGCAAACCGTAAAACTGGACCACATTGTTTGGAAAGGTGAAGTTTATTCAGTTGCCAATGGCACAAGTAACAAGTCGATTGATGACTTTTCAGATCACACCATGTGCCGATTAGGTAAATGGTATAATTCAGAGCAATCAAATGGCTTCAAACAACATAACGCATTTCGTCAATTAGAAGAGCCACATCGTGAAGTTCATCGCAATGGTGTTGAAGCGTTAGTCATGCTGCAAACAGGCAATAAAGACGCAGCGATTAATCACATTAATAAGATGGAAGCAGCCAGTGAGCGAGTCATGCATTTACTTGATCAAATTGCTAATGGCTAAAAACGATAAAACCGAGCTCCGATGCTCGGTTTTTTATCAAGTTATTCAACTAAGCCTTCTTGCAGTACTGGCATAACAGCTCCTTGCTGCTCTTGACGCTTCACATAACTAAACAACATTAAGCAGCCAAGGGCTAAACTTGCAGCTATCATAGAACCAAGCGTTGCAAACCTAAAACTATAAAACTGTGCAACAACCCCTGTAGCCCCTGCCCCGCACATAACACCCAGTTTAATGGCGTTCGTGTAAAACGCTGAGGTAAACCCTATTCGTTCGGGGAGCTGATCTTGTAATACGGTTAAGCCAATGCCCGCAAAAATACCGTAAAACAGCCCATTTAAAACTTGCAACGCGATTAAATGCCATACTTGAGTGGCAAAAAACACCCCTAAATAAAATACAATGGCACAACAAAATGCCACCGCAAGCATCGCAACTTTATTGTATTTTTTAGCAAGCTTTGCCCCATACAGCATGATAGGAATTTCTAACAGTGCCACCACACCCATAAACAGCCCGGGCGTATGTTCAGCAAATCCTAGTTCAGTAATGCTATAAAGCGGCAGTGCCGATGAATACATAATATTGCCCGTTGAACCAAGCATAATAGCTAAGCCCAACAACCAAAATGATAAACTCGCTGCGGCTGCAGGCTCTCTGCCATGTTGTGATTTTTTAGCGCTGTAGTCAGGAATAAACTTAAATGCGAAGATTAGCGCAACCAAGGCACACACCGCAGCAAAGTAAAACGAGCGGCTAAACTCGCCTCCAGCAGCTAACATATAACCAAGCGGCGGGCCGCCGACCCAAGCAAAGGAAATAGCTGCACGTAAACGGGAATTAAAACTGGTAATGTCGATGTTCTGTTGACGCCCCGCCCATTGTCTTGCCACAGTCATCATTTGCGGAATTGCCGCATTGCCCATAGCAAGAAACAACACGCCTGCGAGCAATACTTGCCAAAATGCAGTGGCATTCGCAAAGGTCACTAACGCACACACCATACCTGATACAGCCACCATAAATAACTTTCGCGCACTGGTGCCTTTATCTGCCATGCCACCTAACCACTGACTAATAACTAACCCAGTAATGGTGACCGCCATCATATAAACACCTAAATACACGGGCGGTGTTTGCAGCCCTTCGACAATGAATAAGCTCATCAATGGGTTAACAAATGCCCCCATTAACCCGGTTAGCATACTTAGAAGAATAAAAATTACACCATGCTGTTTCAGCAATGCTTTCACTCACAACCCCACATTAATACGACACGTGAACAGATATTTAAAGGGCGCAAATTATACACAGTTTTAGCGAAAACTTCATTTTGTAATACAAATAAAATTAAGCCTACCATTGATAGTTAAAAACTATCAGCACGATAGAAACAATCAGTTTTACCAAACTAAAACACCTTCATATAATGGCTGCAACAAAACGCCAATGCCTTGGTGACTTATGAAGAGGTTTATTATGAAATTTAATCGCACACTGACTTTAAGCGCACTTGCTCTTGCAATCAGCCTTCCTGCATCCGCTGCTACACTTACCAAAGACAATGGTGCAGCTGTAGGTGATAACCAAAACTCCATTACAGCTGGCCCGCGTGGCAGCGTTTTACTTGAAGACGTTCATCTAATTCAAAAACTGCAACGTTTTGCTCGCGAACGTATTCCTGAGCGTGTTGTTCATGCTCGTGGTACAGGTGCACATGGTGTGTTTGTTGCGAGTAAAAACCTTGAAGACCTAACCATTGCTGCGCCGTTTGCACAAGCAGGCAAAGAAACAGAGGTATTCGTTCGTTTTTCGTCGGTTATTCACGGTAAAGGTAGCCCTGAAACTCTGCGTGACCCACGCGGTTTTGCTACAAAGTTTTATACAGATCAAGGTAACTGGGACTTAGTGGGTAATAACTTACCTGTGTTCTTTATTCGTGATGCGATTAAGTTTCCAGATATGGTGCATTCATTAAAACCATCTCCGGTTGATAACATTCAAGATCCAAATCGCTTTTTTGATTTTTTCTCACATGAACCAGGTTCAACACATATGCTGACATGGGTTTATAGTGACCATGGAACACCAGCAAGCCTGCGTAAAATGGATGGCTTTGGAGTGCATTCTTATAAAATGATCAACAAAGACGGTGACGTAAAATACGTAAAATTTCACTGGCTTAGCCAGCAAGGCATTGAAAACTTAAATGCTAAGCAAGTTACTGAAGTACAAGGTAAAGATTTTCAGCATTTAACCCGTGATCTGTACCAAGAAATCAATAACGGTAATTACCCGAAATGGGACTTATACATAAAAGTATTAGACCCTTCTGAACTGGATGACTTTGATTACAACCCGTTAGATGCAACAAAAATGTGGTTAGGTGTTAAAGAGACCAAAGTGGGTACCATGACACTCAACCGTATGCCAGGCAACTTCTTCCAAGCAACAGAACAAGTCGCTATGGCCCCTGCGAATATTATTCCGGGTATTGAACCATCAGAAGATCGTTTGTTACAAGGCCGTGTATTTTCATATGCCGACACCCAAATGTATCGTTTAGGTGCAAACCACCAGCAGTTACCAATTAACCGCGCCAAAGTAGAAGTGGTTAATTACAACCAAGACGGTGCGATGAACTTTGGTCATACCACCAGCAATGTGAACTATCAGCCAAGCCATGAAAACGTGCAAGAAAACCCAATTGCTCGTAAGGCACAAACTAAGCTGGCTGGCTATGTACAGCAAGCAGCCATTAAAAAGCAGCAAAACTTTGCTCAAGCTGGTGTGTTATATCAAAGCTTTTCTAAACAACAGCGTACAAACCTGATCAACAACTTAGCGGGTGATTTAGGGAAGGTAAAAGATAGCAAGGTAAAGCACATTATGCTCAGCCACTTTTACAAAGCAGACACCGAATACGGCATGCGCTTAACCAAAGCCGTCGGCGGTAACCTAGCGACCGTGAAAAAACTAGCAAGCTCACTTTAATTCACTCTCCCAACCTTGATGAGGAAGGCACGTCCTTCCTCTTTTTTTAGGAGTTAACTATGCGAATTTTTACTTTTTTACTGCTGAGCCTTTTATTAACATGCAACCCAGTTAATGCTGATCAGCAAACAGACTCACAGACGCAATATCAAACCTTACTTGCCTATTATTTTGCTGCTGCGCGAACCGCAGAGAACGACATCATTGAACAATTTGTTGAGGCCGGATTACCAATCAACAGTGTTAATGAAAAAGGCTATACCGCGCTGATGATTGCCACTTATCATGGCCACAAACAAACGGTAAACCAACTATTAGCATTAGGCGCCAATGCTTGCCTTGAAGATAAACGCGGCAATACCGCTTTGATGGCCGCTATTTTTAGAGGTGAATTTAGCATCGCTAAAACATTAATGAAGCAAGACTGCGACACAGAGCATGCGAATAAAGCAGGGCAACCGCCGAAGCATTTGCAGCACAATTTGGTCAACAGCATGTACTCGCTTTACTTACGCAATATAAGAAAGCAAAACAATAAAAAAAGCCCAGTGGGGAAACTGGGCTTTGAGCAGTGAAACAATGTTAGTCGAAGGACACTGTCACTGGGTTAGAACAAACAGTATCAGATACACAAACTTGATATTCATAGCTTGGTAACTCAGCTTTACGCTCTACATCGCGATAGAAACCACGATCAGCTACTGTTTCAAGTAGTTCACCATTACGGTAGATGCTTACTTGATCAGCCACAGTTTGCCAGCTTAAATCAACACGCATAGTACCTAAACGTGTTTTGTTAGCACGTTTAACCGATAGCTCAATTTCAACATCAGATACCACAACCGTTTGCGTGAACGTATCTGTTTGACCTTCGCTATCTGTCGCAGTTAGCGTCACTTCATAGCTGCCTGCTTGTGCGTAAGTATGCATAGGATCAGCATCTGTTGATGATGCACCGTCACCAAAATCCCACGCCCAAGCAACAATATCGTCATTGCTATCTGTGCTGGTATTAGTGAAAGTGACATCTAAACCTGATGTTTCAAATGCAAAGCCAGCTTGTGGAGGCTGCGGGCTCACTTCACCAATAGCGCTAAACGTCAGTGACCAGCTGTTTAAAGTACCGGTATCAGCAGACAGTACGTCTTTGACATTGAGTACCCAATCACCTGTCGCAACTTCGCCATTAAAGTTAGCCAGCGAGTAGCTTTGTACTAGATCATCAGCACCACCGCCAGATTGGCTGTGAAGTGTTGCAGTTGTTCCTTGCGGCGACGTTAATGTGACGATTAAATCACCAATGTAAGTATGAGTAATATCAATACTTGCATCCGTTGAGAACACAGTAAGTTCATCAGCTACAGTAATCACCGAATCAATACCCGTGTCATTGTTATCTGGAATAGACACTGGTGTTTCATTTGAGAAAGTAAAGTCATTTAAGCCAACAGGGTTAACAAACAGTGACGCACTGCTTTGTTTAGCTAACTCACCTGATGTTGCATCAACAACAAAACTGTAACTGCCCCATGCTGTTGCTTCTTGTGTTGGTACCGTTAGTGTAACTACATCTCCAGGTACAGCTTCTGTTTGCGATAGTGTTGCGCCCGCTAAATCAGCTTGAAGTGCTAGGCTAACGACACCATCCCACTGGGCGATTGAACCAATTTCAAAGGTATAGGTTGCAGTTTCACCAGCAGTAATTTGCTGTGAACTTGGCGACACCGAGATTTTGAAGCTTGGAGTCGGATCAGCTTGCTCAAGTGCTTGATTCACATTTAAGCGATTGCCAGACACTGTTTTGCCTTGCAGCGCTTCATTTTGGTCACCGCTATTCATTAGCAACTCTTTAAGTTCAAGCGCTGATAAATCAGGATTGATCGAAAGCACTAATGCAGCTGCACCAGCAACATGCGGTGTTGCCATTGATGTACCAGAATAGCTAGCGTAACCATTGCCCGGTACCGTTGATAAAATTGCACTACCTGGTGCGCCTAAATCAACACTTGTTAAACCCCATTGTGAAAAGCTCGACATGTTATCTCTGTTGTCAGTACTGGCAACTGATAATACGCTGTCATGCTCGTAGTTAGACGGATAATGAGGGTTTTGATCGTTATCAACCGCATCGTTACCCGCTGCTGCTACAAATAGAATATCGGCTTGTTCACTTGCCGTAATAGCATCTGCCAGTGCTTGGCTAAAGCCACCGCCACCCCAGCTGTTATTTAAAACACGTACATTTACGCCTTGGTTTTTAAGATCAACCATGTAATCGATACACTTAATTGCATCAGAAGTTGAACCTGTACCATCTGCACTTAAGAACTTACAGCCCGCAATTGATACCTCATGGTTCACACCAACAACACCGGTGCCATTGTTACCTGACGCACCTATTGTGCCCGATACGTGAGTACCATGGCCTTGGTCATCCATTGGATCACCTGAGTCGGTAATCGCATTAATACCGTGCACGTCATCGATGTAACCATTACCGTCATTATCGATACCATCACCCGGAATTTCGCCTGGGTTGATCCATGCGTTATCAGCTAAATCTTCGTGGCTGTAATCAACACCGGTATCAATTACACCAACAACAACTTCGCGGCTACCGGTTGAGATTGACCATGCTTCAACTGCATCAATGTCAGCATCGGCGACACCACCTGTTTGACCTTCGTTGTGTAAACCCCACAGCGACGAAAAATCAGGATCATTAGGTACACTGGCAATCGATACACGGTAGTCAGGCTCTACATATTCAATAGCAGCATGGTTTTGTAGGCGCTTGATAGCTTCTTTGCTGCTCATACCTGAAACTTTAAATTTAGCTAAACGGCCAGACAAAATAGCTGAATAGTTATCATCGACACCATCTTTGTTGATATCGCTGATGGTGGCTTTAACTAAGCTACGAGCATGGGCACGCATTGCAGCAGAGGTGCCTTTTTTATACATAACAAGTACAGAGTCTTCACTTGCACCAACGACGGTTGTTTTTGCTGGTGTGCTGATTTGTGCAGCACCTAAACATGGTAATAAGGCTAGGCTTAATACAGATAATTTAGTTTTCATATTTACTATCCATAATTTGTTGAACTGATCGAATCACTATGATCCGACCACCAAAGCTCATTACTTCTGAATGATGAATATCACGTGGCATATTTCATAAATGGCAAATTGCAGATAACAGGCAAGAAAAAAAATGATGCTAAGTTTAAATCCATACTTTTTTGCTGATTGAATCAATAAAAATACGTCCAATTCACACTTTTTTGTGAAAAAAGCACTCTCAATGATCCATTAATATTTCTCCAACTTTTTTACTGCTTTTAAATTAAAACCCATACTAAAACCTAAACAAACACACATAACCAATTGAAAATAAGCAATTTATAAAAACCACAAAAACTGATGATTTTATATTATTCCAAATCTGTCTAAAGTAATTTTCTTGTTATTTGTACGACCTCAGAGTCACAACTAACAAAGTTGCTTCATTCACTTCTGATTGTTAGCTAACAGTTGAATATCACAGAAATTAATCCGGCAAGGCATGCTGGTACATGGTTCTAAAAGCGAAAATAATAATTTTAGAGCTTTGATTAATAATAATTTAAAGGAAATAATCATGAAGTTAAGAAAGTCTCTACTTACCTGTGCAATTACTATTGCGTTAGGTTCAAGCTTTGCAGCAAGTGCAAACACAGATGATAAAACACAATCTAGCACTGAGCTTGCAAGCCAAGTTTCAACATTGGGTGTATCAAACTCAATTACCCTAGATCAAGTATCGGTTACCGGTGTTGGTAACGATGCGGTTATTGCTCAACAAGGTACAGGTCATCGTGCAGAAACTGTCAGTGTAGGTGATGGCAACATGGTTGAAGTAAGCCAAGCACAAACATCTAACTTATCTCTTATCTACAACACAGGTGACGATAATACTGTTTCGCACAGCCAAAACGGCACCATGAATGGCGCATTGTCTGAAACCGTTGGTGTTGGCAATGCTATTCGCGTTGAGCAAGAAGGTGCAGGATTCTTTGGTGTAAACAACGAAGCTATCAACGTCATGGTTGGTGATGAAAATAGCGCAACTGTAACGCAAGGTGATGGTGGCCATTGGTTCTACAACTTTGATTTACAGGGTAACAGCAACACAATCAGCGCAGAGCAAAGCGGCTTACTAAATGAAGCAACGTTCAATGTAATTAGAGGTGATGATAACAGCATCGAAGTAATGCAAGAGGGTGTTTTCAATGCGTTTACCTCTGATGAAGTAATTGGCAACGGCAATGAAATTACTATTGACCAAACAGGTTTCTTCAACAGCGCTGAGCTTACTTCGCTGCATGGTGATTATAACGAAGTTGAGTTTGAGCAAGATGGTGACTCTAACAGCGCATTAGTTGCAGAAATCACAGGCAATGACAACGAGGTTAAGTCTGATCAAGAAGGCAACAGCAACAGCTTTGAGTCAGGCGTGATTGTTGGTGATGGCAATACATTATTGGTCAATCAAAAGCATGACAGCAATACCGCTGGCTTAGATGCTATTGGCAACGACAACGAACTCACTGCATTCCAAAATGGTAACGGTAATGATGTGTACTTAGGTGCTATTGGCGATAGCAATGAGTTTGTTGCTAACCAAATTGGTGACGCAAACAGTGCTCACGTTGCTAACTTCAATGGTAGCGACAACAACGTTGATATTGCTCAAGGCGGCAATGAAAACACTGTACTAGTGCAGTCTTCATACCCAGACGACTCACTCTCTTCAAACGATAATGACATTGCAGTTAATCAGCTGGGTGACCTTAACGAAGCGGCATTAACATTCGCAAGCGTGCTTGATAGCAACAACAACCAAGTTGCTTTCACACAAGTTGGTGAACTCAATGCCATCGACCTGATTATGGAAGGTAGCAACAACTCTGTTGATATTAGCCAAACAGGCTCAGAAAACTTTGTTGTAGGTATAGGTCAAAGTGCATTCTTGCTAGGTGGTGAGGGTAACTCACTGGTCGTTGTACAAGACGGCAACGCAAACCTTGTTGAAGGCTCAATGATTGGCTCTAACAGCACAGTTGTTATCACTCAACTAGGTGATGGCAATACCGCAACTGTAACCCAAGAATAATCGCTTAAGAGGGAGCCTTGCTCCCTCATTCCATTATGAAAATAAAAAACTTACTACGCATATGTTGCATCGTGCTTGCAGCTCAAAGTACGGCTAGTTATGGCGAAGACCTCGAAATCGATGGCTTAGTACTCGATAGAAGTATTAGCCGATTTGGCCATCAATTTTATTTTGAGTTTGCCAACCTATGGCGCGATCTACCTTCAACAGCAGGTTTTAATATCGAAATAAAAGAAACGGTATTACCCCGAGCGGGGACTCGACTTGTCTTAAAAATGAATAACCAAATAGTGTACGTCACTTATTTAGGACGTCGCTTAGAGCCATTAGATGAACGTGTAAAACAAGCCATGTATAGCGTGATGGATGCCATGGCACGCAGTCAAATGCAGCAATCAACACCTGATATGGCAAAAAATGGATGGTAAAATGAAATACTTAACAACACTAATAATAATCCTCTGCCCTCTTTCTAGTTGGGCAACCGAACTCGTTTATACCCCAATTAACCCAAGCTTTGGTGGCAGCCCATTAAATGCCAGCATGCTACTTAATAAAGCGCAATCACAAAACAAGCACAAAGCGCCAGTTATCGAACAAACCTACGGGGAAAAATTTCAAGATTCGTTAGAGCGTACATACTTAAATAGAATGGTACGAGAAATCACAGATATGGCATTTGGTGACGAAATCGACGACAGCATCTTTAATGGTGACTCGACCTTTATGACGGGTGATTATGAAATTCAAATTATCACCAGTACCAGTGACACAATCACCGTTAGAATTACCAATACCTCTGATGGCACAGTGACAGTAATTGAAGTACCGAGGTTTGGATAATGAAGACACTCACATTAGCAGCAATGGTATTACTTCTGTCGGGTTGTTCATCAATGGGCAATTTAATCCCGCCGACTAAACAACTAGCAGACTCTCTTGAGCCAACCGAAACTTTCCAGGCTTTGCAGGCCCTTCCTCAACCAATGGGAAGCATTCCTGTGTCAGTGTACTCATTTCGTGACCAAACTGGGCAATACAAACCACAGGCAAATGTAAGCTCATTTTCTACCGCAGTAACACAAGGTGCTAACTCTATTTTAGTGCAAGCATTGCATGAGTCTGATTGGTTTATTCCGGTAGAACGCGAAGGTCTACAAAATATCTTAACTGAGCGTAAAATTATTCGCGCTGCGCAAGCCGAAAACGATAAGCTACCTGAATTACCACCGCTCACGACAGCTAAAATAATCTTAGAAGGCGGTATCATTAGCTACGACACAAATATCAAAACCGGCGGGATTGGTATGGAATACTTTGGGATTGGCGCATCAGAGTTATACCGTGAAGATGCAATTTCAATTTATTTACGCGCTGTCGATGTTCGCACAGGCCAAGTTTTGCTATCCGTTGCGACAAGTAAAAAAGTGCTCAGTCAAGAAATGCGCGCAGGCTTCTTTCGCTATGTGAGCTACAAGCGTCTTGCAGAAGCAGAAGCCGGATTCACCGACAATGAACCTATGAGTATTTGCGTTACGCAAGCAATTGAAAAAGCGCTTAGCGACCTTGTATTAAAAGGTATTAACAAAGGCATTTGGTCTGCAAAAGCGGTCTAATTTAATGAGTATATTAGTGTGGCGCTGAACATCACAGCGCCCAATTTGAACTTTCTGCTTAATTATCCATCGAAATAAATACTTATAGCATTCAGTTATACCAATTCGCTTAATTAAGTAGTCTATTTTGAGGCAATAAAACCTCGTTGATAGCAAGGCAAAAATTTCGTTATTTAGTTTTTCTAAATCAGAAATTTTTAACGCAGATAGCGACAGGTTTAATCCCTCAAAATGATTAAGTATTATTGCGGGTTGGTATTAATTAAGTTTTATTTATGAAATGGATTACCTTCTCCAAATGCGCTTATTCTCTTATTGTTTTAGCCCCACTGATTACTCTAGTCATCACCATTGATAATTTTGACAGTTCAAAAAGTCTACCAATTGGCTTTGTTTTATGGGGTATTTCGCCCTATTTATTAATGGCGTGGATGGTTGAACACAGTAAAACAAGAGTGGCACAAATCGCCACGTTTATTGTCACTATTATGTGTGTCTTATTTGGTACTGTGACCATAGGTTCAATCTATTTTTCACATGATGCACAATCAGCGCTGGTGTTTCTTTTTGCTCCATTATGGCAATGGCTAGGATTATTAATACTCTGTATTCCACTGTATTTTATGAATAAGGTCACATCTAAATCGAACCGAGGCTCGAATAATGGAAGCTAAACGGAAACACGATTTTGAAGGCTACTTGCTTGAAGCTGGATTTTTAAGCATCGAGCAAGTGCTAAACCAGCTTTAATAGCAAACACTACCACTGGGATTAAACTAGCTGCAGTTTGTCACTGTGTATTTTGTAAAGACAAACTCACTGCCATGTAATTTTGTGCCCAATTAGCCAGCTCCACGCGGTTACGCGATGCCGTTTTCTTGAATGCACTGTACAGATGGGTTTTAACGGTATGGTCGCTGATATTTAAACGCTCTGCGATATCTCGATTACTCGCACCTTGGGCAAGTAAGTGAATCACTGATTTTTCTCGTTTAGTCAGCAAGCTGAGATCAATATCAGTATTTACCGAATCGTTGCTGGCATTGAATTGGCTGCGAGACATTGCTGACAGCATATGATTAAACGTAGTAGAAATACTTTTACGGCTAAAAAACAGCTCGCCATTGATCACTCTGACCAGCCCTGCAAAAATATCCTCAGGTGATTGATCTGCAAAAAACACCCCTTTAATGCCATTTAAAAGTAAGTTTTTTTCGCAAATTGCATTAGCGTCCGCATTAAAAATAACCACTAAATGTTGCTTAGCAAGTTGCACTAACTCTGCAGGTAGTAAGTCTTTCCAATGTGCGTCAGTGCTATCAATCAAATAAAGGTTAAACTCTTCGCGCATAGAGTCTTGAGGCAAGCTTGCATCGACTTTCACGCGCATAAAAAACGCATCGAGTATTTTAATTAAATATTGATAATTTTGGCTGCGGTTTTGTAACCTTGGCTGTGTTTTTAGAAATACAGAAGTTGGTTGAATCATCTCATTTCTTCCTTGAAACATTTTATTCACAATACCTAATTTAGATACATGATTCAACCGTTCATAAGCCTTTATTTTGGCAATTTACAACATTGCTAACCCATTTGGATGGCCAGACGCTCAGGTTAATATAATGTAAACGAACAATACTCACATCTCCCCTTTTACAGCGAATCATCAAGTAGTTTGTAAAAACGTGAAGTTACACCATTCGTCCAACCGAATCCTTGTTGTACTGTGTATTCGCCACCACCTGCACGGCTAACTAATTCACACACATTGTACTTTTCAAGGAGGCACTTATCTTCTGCAAAACGCATTTCGATCATACTCAGCCAGTTTTTTATGATCGCCTGTGCCTCGCTGACAAAGCCATACTCTGTTAAACCTTTTACAGCAAACCATTGCAGCGGCGCCCAACCATTAGGACTATCCCATTGCTGTGATGTACTACACAATGTTGTCACTAAACCACCGGGTTTTAAAAACTCACTTATCAGTTTTTGCTTCACTTGTTGAGCTTGTTGTACAGATGCAGCGCCTACAAACAAAGGAACAGCCATTGCCATCGAATCGACACTACTTTGCTGATTGAGTCGAATATTGTAATCACGATAAACACCCGCCTCAGAATTCCAACAATAGGTATTAATTGCATCTAAGCGCAGTGTAGCCAACTCAGCAATTGATTGACTCTTTTGTTCTTCATCAAGTAAACGGTAAAAACGAGATAACGTATGCTCTAAGTTATAAAGTAAGCTATTCAAATCAACCGGTATGATATTGGTTGTTTCAATGCTTTTTAGATCATCATGATCGCAAAGCCAACGGCTACTAAAGTCCCAGCCAGACTCGCATGCAGCACGAATATGTTGAAAATAACTTTGCTGCTGCTCAGTTGTCAGTCCCTCAGCGTCATGTAAATCTTCTTTTAATGATTCTGGACGAGGTGTTGCTGCACTATCCCAATAGCGGTTTAAAATAGCCTTATTAGGCATTTTTACAACACGCCTAATAGCAGGCGTTTCACTGCTAAGGTCGTTACAGCCTTGCATCCAAAATTGATACTCAGCTTCAAGTGCTTTGACGGCGTTTGCCAGCCAAGTTAAATCTGCTTCATGTTTATATTTAGCGTCCCATAGCATCGCTATCATTAACGCCAAAACAGGTGGTTGCGAGCGAGAGCTATAATAAACACGGTTACCATTTGGAATACAGCCATTACGTTCTTGTAGGTCAATAAAGTTATTAACCATAGCTTCAATGGTGGCTAGGTCGCCACAATCTTCTAAACCCAAGGCTGTAAAATAACTATCCCAATAATAAATTTCTTGAAAACGGCCACCCGGCACAATGTAATCAAACTGCAAAGGCATTAGTGAGCTTGCTAAATCAGTATCAGCATTGCGATGCAAATGCGGCCATAGGTCAAGAATATACTGTTTAACTGATGTGGTATCTAATTTCGCAGTCGGAATAGACTGATCAGCAAAAACAAAGTTCGACATCACAAATTCACGCAGCGCATCACCTTTTAAAGGGCCTACAAGTTGATATAACTCACAAGCACTTTGCCAAGATAAGTTTGGCACTGCATCGGCAAACATTTTTGAATCAGCAAACACTTCTGCTAGCTGTACGTCTTTAAATAATTGGCTATTAACGAAGTTCATGATAATCCCTTATTCTGCGCTTGAAGCCGCTTGATACTGTGGTTTTAGAGTGATTTTCTTAAAGATTGAAACGGTGATTAATAGCAAGGCTATTGGCACTAATGTGAGATAAAATGCATGCTGACCGCTAAATTTATCAAATACAAAGCCCGTAATAATTGAACCTGTTGTTCCACCTAATGCAGAGAAAACCACAATTAAACCAGTCATAGCAGCATGCTTGTGCTTAGCAAGTGAACTCAGCATCACAGAGTTAAGTAACGGGTAAATCGGTGCCATAAAAAAGCCAATCAACGGCAGCATGTATGCTGCAAAAGGCACATCAAACACACTTTTCACTTGGCTTCCATCTACATCGTGAGTCAAAGGCAGCACCAATAATACGAGCACACCCATAGCGACCAAGCAGCCCATTAATAAACTAAACCAACTAATAAACCTAAGTACTTGCCCTGCTACCAAACGACCAAGCGCTAACGCAGCTGCAAACAAACTGGCAAGTTGGATACTGACATCAACAGGCAATTTTAAAACTTGGTTATTAAAGGTCGGCAGCCAAGTGCCCACGCCTTGCTCAATTAGTACATACATAAATGCACTAAGAACAAAAATAAGCACAAGGGGTTGGTAAGTCAGCTTTAACATATCAATAAAATCATGAAGCTGCGATTGCTGATTAGTTTTTAGTTCTGGCGATTTTATTGGTGCCGCAATCACAGAAATAAACGCCACCGCAACAATCACTGCAAGCAAGTAATAAACATTCAACCAGTGGCTACTTTGCGGGTTATCAGCGTCTATAAATAACGCAAAAATCCAATAGCCCGACAGCACCCCTAGCATAAACACCCCTTCAATGGTGTTTAATAACGCTGAATGTTTATTAGCATTATCAGTCACTTGACCAATAACAGAGTAAACAGAGATTTTCATAACAGCAAAGCTGCAACCAATTGCGGCAAAGAGTGCTTTTAAAATCCAAAAGTCGGCAATGCTCGGAACAACCAAGCACATTGCTGCTACCAGTAATAAAGCACCGAGCATAGCAATTTTATAGCCTATGCGAGGGATAAATGACGCCACTAAAAATGACACAATGGCAATACTAAGATCCTTAAATCCTTCAAGAACAGACGCCTGAGTTTTGCTTACATCTAAGCTATTGATTGCTTGTAAAATAACAGTGCCCACACTATTGAGCATAATAGCAAAGACAAAATAGCTGCATGCCAGCGCGATAGTTATTCTTATAGGATTCATTCACTTCAACCTATGATTATTTTTATTCAGTCTAGTTTAGCGCAAAACAAAATGCAAACGTTTGCATTTAAAATTACACATATTGCTAACATTCAATAGGTTTAGCGCTGACTCGACTGCCTATTTACTAGTTCTATTTCAACAACTTGAGATTCTACCGACTGGCCTGCTAACTGGGCTAACAACTTTTCAACAAGAATAACTGAAGCGCGTTGAGTATTTTGTTTAATACTCGACAAAGATGGGTGACTGATATCTGCCATGGCAATATCATCAAAGCCCACGAGGGCAACGTCGTTTGGAATACTAATGTAACGCTCTTTCAGGGCTTTCATCGCACCAAAAGCCACCATGTCACTACATGCCATAATGCCATCAAAGCACAGCCCTTTTTCTACCAACAATTGGTTAATTCCTTTATAAGCAGCACTACTAGTAATATCGATAGAAACCACGTGAGGAGTGGCTTTGGCTTCATTAATAGCATCTAAATAACCACGGTGGCGTTCACTAATTTCAGCGTGCCCAGGGTCACCTAAAAACAATATGTTTTTAGCGCCATTTGACAATAAGTGCTCAGTCGCTATGCGACCACCTAAATAATTATCGCTGCCAACAATTGGGTAACTGCTGGGTGTTTTTGGATCGCCCCACACAACTAAAGGAACACCAGCACTCGCTGCAGCTTCAATATTTGCTTGGCTTTTACCTTGGCCGACCACAATAATGCCATCGGCACGGCGGCTATTAATAAAGTAATTTGCCCAATCATCACTAGCCATAAACGAATTAGAGAGTAATAACTCTAAGCCAAATTTATTTAGCGCTAAATTTATTTCACCAACAATTTTAAGTAAGAAAGGGTCGTTAATAGACTGTTCTGTATCACCATCGAGGTTAATAATAACCGCAACAACATTGGTTTTTTGGGTGCGAAGGCGGCTAGCAGCCGTGTTTAAACTAAAGTTATGTTTTTTTGCTAACTGTTGAAGCTTGTCGCGAGTTTCCTGCTTTATCAATGGGTTATCATTGAGCGCACGAGATACTGTCGACGTAGAAACACCGGCTAATTTCGCAAGATCAGCTAACTTTAATTTTCTATCATTCATGATACTGAAACACTGCTTTCCTTTAAAACATATGCTGGCAATATACCACCATTTCGACCAAACCGCTGCGCCAAAGAGCATAATATTTTTTCAGTAAGCAAAACAGACCAACTCACCCTGTGGGTAAAAAAAGGACAAAAAATTGAAAAAACAAATTGCAAACGTTTGCATAAATCTTTATGGTTTATAAAAGCAAGGTGTTAACAATTGCAAAATATTCGCTAATACATTGCTTTCAACAACATAAAAAATGGGAACACACAATGACAACTACATACACACGCAGTGCGCTAGCCTCTGCAATTTTGCTAGCTTTGAGTGGCCAAACAGTTATGGCCGAAGAGCAAACTGAGCAACCAGCGAAAGAAAAAGTAGAACGTATTATTGTATCTGGTACACCAGCAGGTATTGGCGTACGTAAAATTGATGCTGGCTATGCAGTAACCAATATCGATGCAGATCAAATTGTTAAATTATCGCCAAAAAGTACAGCTGATTTATTCAAAGCCGTGCCGGGTGTGTGGGTAGAAAGCTCGGGTGGTGAGTCTGGCGCGAACGTATTTGTACGTGGTTTCCCTGGTGGTGGTGATGCACCATTTTTAACATTAAGCCTTGAAGGTTCGCCAATTTATCCTGCGCCTACTTTGTCATTTTTAGAAAACTCGTCGTTATTCCGTTTAGATGAAACAATCGAAACAATGGAAGCATTACGCGGTGGTCCAAACCCTGTTGTATCAAATGGCCAACCAGGTTTAACAACTAACTTCCGCCTTAAACGTGGTAGTGAAGATACAGAAGGTGTATTCAAATACACAACTTCAGATTATGACTTACAACGCATTGACGCTATGGTTAGTGGTGAGATTTCTGAAGATTTATTCTTCATGGTGGGTGGTTATGTTAAAAGCTCTCCAGGTATTCGTGATGCAGGTTTCACATCAGAAAAAGGCAGCCAGTTCACCATTAATATCACTAAAGAATTAGAAAACGGCACCATTAACTTATACACGCGTCAAACAGACGACCATGGTGCTTGGTACTTACCAACGCCACTAAATGTTGACGGTGTTGACGCAAGCTACACGCAGCTGGGTACTCTAAATCGCCAAGCGACTATTTACACTGGTGCAAATAATGACGAGCAACAGATCGACTTAGGTGAAGGCCGTGGTTGGAAAGGTCATGTTTCTGGCGGTAGTATCAAACTTGAATTCGATAACGGTTGGAGCTTCACAGATCGCTTCAACATCACCAAAGGTGATGCAAACACGTACGGCTTAGTACCGGCAGGCTCTGCAACAACCGTTGGTGCAGTGGCTGATAACGGTGAAACAGCAACAGGTGCAGTAACTGGCACAGAATACGATGCAGACACAGCGGTTCAACAACTTGGTCGTTGGGTGGTATTAAAAGAAATTAGCGCATTCACCAATGATTTAGCATTCGCTAAAAAGCTTGATAATTTATCACTGGCCTTTGGTTATTACACAGCAAGCACATCAGCAAATGACTGGTGGAGCTTAGGTAACACAGCGTATCACGTGCTTGAAGCAGGCGGCGAAATGCTAGACGGCATCGAGTGTAATGCAAGTGTTGATGGTTGTGACTTCAACTACGATATCAACTCTACAGGTGATGCACGCACCAATGCCTTTTACACAACGGCTCAATATAAATTCAACGATGACTTTACACTTGATGCCGGTGTTCGTTTTGAAAACCACGAAGTGGAATACTCAGTTGATGAAGGTCTTGATGGCGTAATCGACAAGTCAGTTCAATATGACGAAAGCAAAACATCGTGGACAACGGGTATCAACTACTCAATTAATGATGACATGGGTGTATTTGCTCGCGTAAACCGTGGTTACAAAATGCCTTACTTCGACGACTTCCGCGATAACTTTAGCGCATACGAAGGTGGCGAAAAGTTAATTAAAGAAGTAACACAAGCCGAGTTTGGTTATAAGCTATTAACTGATAGCACCGATTTCTATGCAACATTCTTCACTAACGAAGTAAAAGGTGACACCTTTGTTCGTCGCCCTGGTGTACCAGCTGAAATCTTAACAAACGAAGCCTACGGTATTGAGCTTGATTATAACTACAACCACGAATCTGGTTTCTCAGTTAACTTAAACTCAACGCTTCAAGAAACAGAAATCACAGAAAGCCCAAGCAACGAAGGTAACGAAAGCCAACGTCAGCCAAAATGGCAAGTACGTGTAACACCAAGCTATGACTTTGAAGTAAGCGATATGTATGCAACCTTATACGGCACAATCTCAGCGGTTGATGATCGTTGGGGCGACAACGAAAACACAGTTGTATTAGAAGGTTACGAAAAAGTAGACATTGGTTTAATTGTTGAGCCTATGGAAGGTATTAAAGTGCAATTAGCGGTTGATAACTTAACTGACGAGCAAGGCATCACCGAAGGTGACCCTCGTAATGCTGATGCACCGAATGGTCGTTACATCATGCCTCGTACTACACGCTTAAGCATTAGCTACGAGTTTTAAGCGATTCTCCCAAACCCCTTGATTGAAAGAATCAATACCCAAGCCACAGTGTTTTATAACCTGTGGCTTTTTTGTTTTTATACTTCCAAAAAAAGTTTATTAATTAAGCCATTATTTTGATCATCAAGTTGTTCTTGTAAAGCTCGAATAAAATCCATTGACGTTGCTGGTCGATTTGGATGTGCGTATTTTTGCCATACTGATTTTAAAGCTGCCACAATCACTGCATCCCCAAATTCATTCCTAAGCTTCGCAAATACAAGAGTAGCTTTGGAATACTGATCGTAACTTTTTGAAGAATCTACCAATGCTTGCTTTGTTGAAATATCTAACCTAGAAGCTTGTTGATATCGTTGAGTTTCATACTTAACTAATGCTTCGACAGCCTTTTTTCCATAACGCTTTTCAATCACCACAAGCTCTATATATTTAGCTAGTGATTCAATCAAAAAAGCGCTATCTTCAGGAACACTATTGCCAATATCATGACCAAACCATTGATGAGCCGTTTCATGTACTGCACGGCGGTAGCGTTGATCAAAACCTCCGCCCTCACTTGGTTTAGCTCTAAAACCGACCTTATTATCAATCAAAATAATTTCAGGTAATGCAAACCCTGTCCCACCAAAACCCGTAGAGTCAACCAGACTGAGCTTTGAACCTTTGTACGCATTTAAATTATTCTTAAACCAAGAAAGCGTATCACTCATAGCTTGTAAGTTAACTTTTATAGCATCTTGATCAGCTTCAGTTGCACTTGATTTAGAATAAACCTGTAACTTCACCTCTTCATAAATTAACTCAGTTGCTGCAAATGGAAACGATAACCAAGCCGGTAAGTTGTTAATTGGCACTGTCGTCTGAAATTTAAAAACAGCTCTTTGCCCTTCAACAATATGCTCTATATTCTTACCCTGTGAGACGACCTGATAACCTAATGCAGTGGTAACTTTGCTTTTCATGGTAATGCGTTCATAGCTATCTGGTACTTGGTATGTTGCATTAAAAAGCTTTGAAGGCGGTGTTTTAACATACATTGGAAGCCCATAATCTAATCTTAACTGCTCGTCATCTAATTCATAGTTTCTTTGATATCCAATCGTCGGTAATAGCGGAACTGAACGAATATAACTAAATTCAGGCGTTATGATTTGATGCCCTTGTATGGGCCATAATTTGGCCTGTTTTACTGCAAATTGCGTTTTAAGTTGCCTTGTTTCGAATGGCTGAAGTGCATATTTAAACTCGTAAATAGCTTGGTTCATAGATGGATAAAATGCGACTAGCTCAGCTCCTTCTATTTTAATATCTGCCCATTGATAAAAGCCTGCACGACCTATCAATACCTGTTTTATTGGTTTTGTGTGAGGGTTAGTAAATGAGTAGGTTAAGTTGAATTGGGCTGATTGCTTATACGGATAGAAATCTATTTCTGCATCGATATGACTCACTTTTGGCTGAGCTTTATGTTTCCAATCAGCGAACATTTTTTCATAATTTGCTTTAAATGTTTCTCGTTTATGAGAATTACTTAGTGGCTTTTCTGAAATTAAATTAGCATGCAGCTGCCAAAATAAACTGATAGCCAAAACCGCTGGTGTTAAGAGCCAAACATCTTTATTTTTAAAAGCTCGACTTCCCATTCCTGTGCCACGGTGATTAAAAGCCTGACTAACAAGCACTACACTAAGTAATAATACTAGCCACGCGCGGACATAAGGCCAGTAACTACTCAAACTTGCGCGATAGCCCCAAAATTCATTAGCCGGCTGCAATGGTGTCCAAGCTACACTCCAAAACGTGTGTGTTAGCCCTAAATAAGTCATTACTGGAGTAAATTTAAGTAACAAAATGGCAAAAACCACTAAAGATGCAATAAGCTCTGAACGCATTAAATTGAAAATACATATAAATATCGAAGCAATAATAGCTAGCGGCAGTCCCATTAAAGCTAAGGTATAAATATGTTGATAAGCATCAAAGTTACTACCAATAAAAAACTCAGCTAGTGATGCGCCAACGAAACCAACAAACGAAAAAACAAACACCAAACTCACTATTGCCAATAATTGGCTATGCAAAATCGAAGCAGTCTTAATAGGCGCTGCCGCAATTATCTCTGCTATTTTATAGTGCCTAGCATGACAACTAAGTTGCCAACTCCATAGAGCCACCAGTAAACAGCCGAGCAATATATACATATCAAAGGCATATTGATTAACAGCATCAATGCTAGTTGCTTTAATAACACTCATTGGTTCTGCATACTGAGAAGAAGATGCAACACTATTAAACACCAACCCTAGCCATATAAGTAACAGAATGAGAGTTATTGGTTGTTTTAAAATATTTAAAATTGCAGCTTTATATAGCTCAAATAGAATCGAGCTTTGACGAAATGTAGGCTTTACCGTTTGATATTGAGTGTTAGTCCTAAGTTCAGACTCAAGACACCGTTGTTTAGGTTGCTTTGGCTGTGAATGTGCTTGGGTATGCGAGCTAACAGCATACGTAAAAATAACAAATGCCAGAGTAAAACAAATAAAACGATTAGTATAAAAGGGCGTATTTTGTGACTCGCTAAAACTTGCTATTACCGTTGTATAAGCAAATGGATCTAACCAGATAAATAGTTGATAGAACGTTTCGTTTAGTACATTACTTCCTGCCAAAATTGGATTACCCGTTATACTCGCAGCGAACAAATAAGCTATCCAAATGCTTGCAAAAACGGCATAGATAATCATTGAGCTTCGAAACCTTTGACAAAGCCAAAATGCCAAAGCAATAAGTAAAAAACAGTTTATAAGTAGGACAAAGCTACTATAAAAAATTGTATAACCAAGTATTTGCCAACTAAATCCATTATTTTGAAAATCTACGAAACTCATAACCAACGTACTGCTTAATGAAACCATCATTAATAGACTTACAAAACCACCTATTCGAACATAGTTTTTTTGTCTTGAACTTACTGATGCAACAGCAATAATTTCATCCATATGAAAGAGGTGATCACGTAAGAAAATTGCTGGCGATAATGCTCCAACCAATAAAACCAATTGCATCATGTGTAATGACACTAAATGCAATTGATACTGCTGTAACGGGTCAACATTACTTGTTGCAAGTCCTGAAGAAAGTGAAAATGCAAAACTTGGCGCAATAAGCAAGCACACCCAAACTATTGGTTGACGAAAAAGATACTTTAACTCATTAATTATTAACATAATTCGCCTCTTTGAGATTTTAGTTCAAAGAAGTACTTATCTTGTAATGATTCTGTCGCCAAAACAGCTCCTATAGTTGGGCGTTCTGCGGCATAAACTCGCAAGACGGGCTCACCATATCGATAACTTTGGCTCAGTACTAAAGCATCTTTTGGCAGTACGCTTGGCAAAGTTTTTAATACCCATACTTTACCTTTGAGTTGGCTTACTAAGTTATCAATATGGCCACTTTGGATCAGTTGACCACCTTTAATCATCGCCACAAAGTGACATTGGTTTTCTATGTCTTCCACTATGTGTGTTGATAGCAAGATCAATCGATTCTTACTCATTGATACTAATAAGTTATTGAGACTCTCTCGCTCAGCCGGATCAAGCCCTGCTGTAGGCTCATCTAAAATAATTAATCTGGGATCACCCAACAATGCTTGAGCAATACCAAAGCGTTGTTTCATTCCCCCAGAAAAGTGACTGACTCTTTTATTTGCATGTTGAGTTAAGTTTAACGCAGTAAGCAGGTCATCAATCTGTTGCTTTGTCTTTTTAATTTCAAGCCCTTTTAATATGGCTATGTGTTCAAGTAGTGCTCTACACCCCATATGTGGGTAAACACCAAATTGCTGTGGTAGATAACCAAGTTGCTTACGTAACTTTTCAGGGTCTTTTAATATATCTAAGCCACTAAACTTTATACGGCCAGAATTAATAGTTTGCAGGCATGCAAGGGTTCTCATCAAACTAGACTTACCAGCGCCATTTGGCCCCAGCAACCCTACCATGCCACTGGGTAACTCAATGGTTATATCGTTAAGTGCTTGAGTTCCATCAGGGTATGTTTTCGAAATATGCTCAAGTGTTAGCATTTTTTGGCTCCTTAATTAGCACAAATCTAGATTAAGGAATGGTAAAGCTCGCTGCTATGAAGCAATGATCAATGATTCAAGTTTGATGATGAAAGCAAAAATTCTTCTTTCGTCATCAAAAAAAGAACTTTCATCAAAATGTGGGTGAATAAAGAAATAAAAACGTTAAGCTAAATCTATCATAACGCTTAATCAGTGTATTACTCTCTCAGTTTCCACATTATTTAGAAATTAGAGTAATATATAAATATCATAAAAAACAACAGTGTAACGTAGCAAAAATAAAAATGAACGGAGTAGATTTTGCTGGCAACTATTAGCTATTTATCATCACCTAAAAACATAAAAAGCATGGTTACTCTACTACCATTAATCGCTGCGATACTACTTGAAAGCCATATTCGTTATCTTTCGCTGAGAGTTGATTCACCCAGTACTTATCTAACAGTAAATTTACAGCTAATTTTTGAGTGTATCCCCTTCTTAATCGCTCACTGGATGGCATCTCAGCATTCTTTAAAGCAGGCTTCATTGTGGTGGTTGTCTGGGTTTATTGGTTACCCAATACTCACTTATCTATTAAGCAACAGCATGCCAACTTATGATAAATGGCACTACTTACAAGAACAATGTTGGTTACTTTGCAGTCTAGCAAGTTTACTTTGGCTTTCATCCCAACGTTTTAAGAAAAACCAAAACTCTAAATTAACCAGTTGGATTAGCTCATTGTTTACATTAAATAAAGTTGTTTTTGTTATATGTTTTGGCTGGGCATTTGTCATGGCTGGCATACTTAATAGCCATGAAGCCCCTCTGCTAAATCAGCCATTCGCATTAATATTTGATACTCAAAAACTACTTACAAACTTTTATCAATTCATTTGGTATTTTTCTCAGCTTTTGGTCTACGCAATTATCGTTCACGGCATTTTTTTATTTAATCGTTACATTTTAATACGTCAACTATTAGCCAAATATGGAGTGCTCATTTTTGTATCTGCATGCTTAATTAGCATGGTTATTTTCACACCATTATTTGTCGCTATTGTGCTCACATTGCCTGTTAATGACTTACCCTCATATGTTGCCAATTTAACTCCTGGAGGCAACCAAGATATTATCAATAAGTACAATTATCAGTTTATGTTTTTATTTTTAAGTATCTCGACTCCCATTATCTTGGCGTTTGAACGCCAACAGCACCACCATAAATTAGAAGAAGTTGCCAAACAGCAAATAAGAACAGAACTAAAGCTATTACAGCAGCAAATTAATCCGCACTTTTTATTTAATACATTAAATAACTTATATGCACTTGCATTAACAAAATCAGAAAAGACACCTGAATTGGTATTACAGTTGGCTGACTTACTGAGATACACCGTCTATGAAGGGCAAAAACCATTCGTTCCACTCGAAAAAGAGCTAAATTACATTAAAAACTTTCTTGAACTGCACAAGATAAGACATGCAAATAATTGTAGATTTAACCTAGTATGGCCTGAAACTAGTCACTCTCTTTCGATAGCACCACTGCTTCTAATCATTTTAATTGAAAACACCATAAAGTACGGTGTTGAACACGCAAAAGAAAACGCTGAAGTAACGATAAAACTAACATTAAATGATAACGTTTTAACTTTATTTTGCGAAAATAGCATTCCTCACAAAAGTGATAACGCTGATTCAGGTATGGGGCTAAACAATTTAAAGCGGCGTTTAGAGCTACTTTATCGAGAAAGACATACTTTAGTGGTGCGCAATCACAATGGACTTTGGCAAACCACCCTCTCTTTGGAATTATCAAATGATTAAAGCAATTGTTGTTGATGATGAACCACTTGCTCATCAAGTAATTCTTCATCATTTAGAGTCTCATTCAGATATCAAAGTAGTTTCTCAGCATTTCAGCGCTAAAGATGCTTTGTACCAATTAGCAAAATCAACTATTGATGTCGTATTTTTAGATATAAACATGCCAGAATTGTCAGGGTTAGAACTCATTCAAGCACTCGCTAACCCGCCTCAAATTATTATTGTGAGTGCTTATGAAGAATATGCACTCACAGGCTATGAGCTAAATGTTACTGATTATTTACTCAAACCTGTATCAGCACAACGTTTACAGCAAGCAATAAATAAAGTGCGTGAGCGGATTTCCCAAACTCCGGAAAGCAAATCAATCACTCTAAAAATAGATCGCGAAAAACGCAAGCTTAGCTTAGATACAATTAAATACATTGAAGCATATGGTAATTATGTAAAAGTACACCAAGATGACCACACGATCCTCGCAACAACGACACTAAAGCAGATCTTAGAGCAGCTAATAGGCTCATTCACTCAAGTCCATAAATCATACATAGTGAATAACAGCAGAGTCGTAGCTGTTACAAACGAACATGTAGAGTTAGATACTAGTGACAAGATAAAAATTGGTAAATCATTTAAAGAACACTGCAAAGTTTTACTTTAGAGAATGCATATCAGATGATCTACAAGTGTCTTATGCTGTGAGCTTGGCCAATGAACGCCTTCTGAAGGGCATGGCGTTATTAATTCAAAGCAATTAACAAAACTACAGTCGTTGCTGTCAGCAACATTTTTAAACTCTTCCACTAACTGTTTTGCTTTTAGCTCTGCACCTGCATATATAGATTGATACGCGCCAACCTCATACACCGCCGGCGGGCTTAGTATCATTATTTTGGGTAATTCGCGGTGCAGATAGTAGTTTTTTATATCTAAAATGAGTGTTTCGAGGGCATTGGCAATATCAGCAGCCGACAGTGCAAAACGGCGCTTTAAATCATTCGTGCCGAGCTGAATAATAATCACATCTAAATGATAAGCCGCTAAGTAGGGCTCTAAGTATTTAATGCCCAGTTTATCGCCACTGAAAGGCGGGTCGTTCACCAGTGTACGATTAGGCTGACCAGCTTCTATAACTTGGTAGCCGGCACCTAATTTAATCCCAAGTAAACTAGGCCAGCGCTCATCGGCTACAAAGCGCTTACCATCGACGGGTGAAATACCATAAGTATTTGAATCACCAAAACATAAGATATTCATTAGAATGGATTCAATGTGTAACCTTGCTGCTGCAACTGTGCATGCGCGGTCATTGCCGATAACGCCATTTGCACACCAGGAATAAGCTGCTGCTGTTTTACCTTCATGTGCGTTGCAGACTGCCCGCACACATACACAACGGTATTATGTGCCAACAATTGTGAGATCAATTGCTGATTTTTATTGTCACTGTCAAAGCGCTGTTTATAAAAACTGTTTTCCAGTACATCAACACTTGCGCCACCATGCACAACTAAAGCAAGTTGAATGTTCTCAGGCTTCACACCATGGGCTATATGCATATTAATGAACCGTGCTAATGAGTTCATTTTGTTATTCTGCGCCCCTTTTTCTGCCGCATCAGCTACATCAAACGCCACTTTGAAAACCGTTTGATCAGAGATTGGTGCATGGTTTGGCACATCATAATAAAAACCAAAACCTTTAATAGCAGGCTCAGCTTGTTCTGCATGACTAAACGAAGATAATAAGGCTAAAGATAAACCTAACAGTGTTGATTTCATATAAGTTCCTGATGATTCTTTACTCTAGCCTACCTTGTTTAAACCCGTTTAACTAGCATCAATATGTTGGTGCCCTTTAAAGGTCATGCCTAAGTAATTAAAGGTGTTTTTAAACATCTCGATAAACGCGTTAGGCGCGTGAGCAGATCCTGCATTTGAGAGCAATGAAAACTGCTTTTCACGCAATGTTCTCAGTTTTGGCCTGAGTGTTTCATCATCCATGTAATCAGTGATCCGGTCTAAAAATGCTTTAAACTGCGGTGTGGTGTTATACCAATACACTGGCGATGCCAGTACCCAGTGTTGATAATTCAACAGCGCTTCAAATACCGCATAAAAATCATCATTTTTATATTGCTTATCGTAGCAATAAGGCGAGATAACATAGTCATCTAGACATACCAGATCGCCGCCATACTGCGCTTTATAATCATTAACTTGTAAACTCGTATTACCCTTTTTTCGCGCACTTGAATAAATAATTACCGTATTTGTTATTGGTTTTTGTTGCATGACTATCACTCCTTTTTTATGATGTGCGCAGCGTAAAACCTAAAGCTAACTTTAGGTCAACACCTTGGAGCAAATTATGTCAGATAAGAAACTTATTGATGCAAACCTAGCGGTTGGCTTTGTGGCAAAACGCAGTGGCGTAAAAGTTTCGACCTTACATTTTTATGAGTCTAAAGGGCTTATTCGCAGCTGGCGTAATAACGGTAACCAGCGCCGCTATAAACCCGATGTATTACGCCGAATTGCCGTTATAAAAGCTGCGCAAACCATGGGCATAACTCTTGAAGACATTAAACAAACGTTAAGCACCCTACCCGAGCAACGCACACCCACTAAACAAGATTGGGCAGCCCTTTCTAAAGTATGGCAAACGCAATTAGATGAACGAATTCAATACATGCAACGATTGCGCGAACGCGTTAATGGTTGCATTGGCTGCGGCTGTTTATCAATGGCCAAATGCCCTATCTACAACAAAGATGATTATTTAGGTGAAGAGCACAGCGGCGCTGTGCTGTTAGAAAGAGATTAAAGTTTAGCTTTGCTCAGCTCACACATACCGTAAATAGCAAACGTATGCTCAGGCGCCTCTTCTATCTGAATATCAACTGTTTGTGGGCTTTTTGAGAGCTCGCAAACAAGATCGCCAAGCAACCCTTTAAGGGTATTACTATTTTCATGAATTGAAATACTTGTATACCAAAGCACAATACCTTCGGGAGTGCCATTTTCAAGGTAGATATGTTGAATAAGCGAGTCATTATCAAACATATTTGCAGGTTTAGCTGTTCTTATTAGCTGTTCTTATTAGCTTTTCATCAAAGCGAAAGCGGCCATTCTCATCTGTTATCGTCTTATCAATATATTCTTTACCATAAGTAAGCGAACGGGTTACTTTTTGCTTTGCCACCGGCTTACCATTATCTAGTAAAACCCCTTGAACTGGAGCAGATAACAAAAAATCACTTTTATTGAACAAACCAAACATGCCTGCAAAAACCTCAGTTGAAGTAAAAAGAATAATAGCGACAAATGCTAACCTAACAAAGCTCACTACCACACGGCCTCTCTATTTACTTGGCAATCTACTGGATCTAAATAAGGTTTTAGCTCCTCAGGGAATCCGTGCTTTTCTGTTATGTCTTTATCAATTTTGAAGTAATGCTCTATCGATTGATATAAGTGAGTACCAAGCGGGATGGATGTATCCATAAAGGTCATAGCTGTGGCGTATGCCAGTGAATCCCATTCACGATTTGAACCGCCTACATAAAAAGTAGGCTTAGTGAAGCGATAATGTTTAGGGTATTTTAACGGCACCATGAGTGATACAAATACACGTGAGCCACCACGGGCTGAACCGACATTACGCTGATTTGCGCCATAGCAAACAATGTCTTCGTAAGGTAAATAAAACGGTTTTCTAAACAAGGTATGCGGAGTTTTTACAAGGCCAGTATGGCGATTAAAGTAAAAATTATCTCGGTGCGCTAATATAGCTCGATGTTTTAAAGTGAAATAACCCAAACCAAAGAGCGTCACATAGATTGAGGCCATAATCCAAAAATATTCAAACCCATTCGCAATTAACGCATATACATGAAATAAGAAAACCATAAAAGCGAGTGTTTCAAAGAAAAAGCCAAGTGCTGTAAATAAGTTAGACCACCCTCCAAACCATGAAATAGCCAACTGCTTACCATCATTCTCTACCCAATGCCCCTCAAGTGTTGAGCCTCGATTAGGAGATTCAAGCTCTGCTGCATATTGATCAGTAAAACGCTTACTTTTAAAGGTACGAGTTTTAAAGCTGCAGCCATTAAGTGCTTCAGCTTTTTTTAATCGCGTTTCATAACTGTCTTGATGTAAATAGTCTCTTGGTAGTTGCTCTGTATAGGTTTGACTATTCTTACGGTATTTAACTTTATTTTCAGCTCTTATATCTATTTCTGCAACTTTTTCAGGGTTATCTCTTCTAAATTCTTCTCTTCGAACCACCGCTTCTTCATCTAAGGCAAGCTGTTTAATGGTTTTATCTTTTGCTCTTGTTGGGTCTCGGCCAGGATTTTCGGCGCACCACTGGTTAATTGCATTAATACGATTTTCTCTTTTTATTTTTTCTCTTTCTTCATGAGTTAAACCGTCGTTTTGTTCAGCAATATAGCGCTTAACCTCCTCATCACTAATAAGGTTATCAATTAAATCATCCAGATTGCTTGATTTTAAAGAGCTTTTATCACCACTACTCATTGTCATTGCTATCTACATTCCTTGTTTTAACCATTCCACTTTAAATATCTCAGACCCTAAACACCCACTGCTATTTGTCTTAATAAGGTTTTTGTTAATCGCTTCCAATAAGGCGTTGTATCAGGCTGATTTAAGCTTTCGTCAATTGGCCATTTTTCCCATGGTTTGGTGATTTCTTCGTTTGCCCAGCGTTTAGGGTTGGTTATTGCGCCATCAAAGTTAAAGCGATAAATATCGTTATCAAGCTTTTCTTCTATCTGCTGCATCTGTTTGTAACTCATTAAACGCCAATACTTTTCTGGGCGGTTATTCTGTTTATCAAAATCGCGTGTTACTGGGTCTAAATGACGAAACGGCTCAATTTCTGGTGAGTCCACTAATGGTTTGCTTAAATCCATAAAACGCACCACGCGCTCCCATGTGTAACGACAGTAGTTTGGGTTTTGTGGGTTGTCTTTAACACGAATTTCACTAAACGCACCTGCATGGTTGCCGTAATCTTTATGAGCCACATACATCGCATGAGTCACACCATGTCCTTGTGAATGGTTGGCTTTAGCGTAAAACGCTTCTATCTCTGAAAACGGAAAGGTCGCATGACCATGCTCATTCTTTTGCGCATTATCAACCGACCAGGTAAAACTCACCGTTTGATTTATGCGGTCAAAATACACCTCACGCCGAGGTAAAATGTAACGCGCTAAAATAGGTCTAAAGTTTAAGAAGAAAATATTAAAGCCAATTGCAGGTAATACAAACCAAAACGGGAAACTTTCTGGGGTTGATGTAAATTGTGAATAAAGCCACACCCCAAAAAATATAATTGACATAAATGTTAGCACTGCCCCCATTAATATCGGCCCCAATATTAACCCTAGCGACCAGTCATTCCCTTTTTGAAAACCTAAAATACGAGCTTGATTATACAAACTGTCTGGGGCTACCTCCTTACTATCTTCTTTCTCTAAGAATGTTCTTACAAACATCAATCCTTTAAGCGAACTATATTCAAACTTCTTAGGTACGATATACTGCTTAAAGTTTTGTGACGCTTCGATTGTTCTTGCATTCATTTTTGCGAATCTATACGAAATAGACATTGATATCCTTATCTTTCAATGTTGCCCTAACAGTCAGTTTTTACAAATCAATCATTAAAAACGAAGTGAATTTTTGCCACGGTGTTTTGCCAAATTTAATCTCACTTTCTGGTTTTATATTTTCTGCGTATTTCCAAGGAAACTTAAAAATTTCAGGTGGATTGAGCTTTTTGATTGGTTTACCCATTAGTAAATTATCTAGTTGCTCATCATTATCAAACTCTTTACTTAACTTCAGGGCTTCTTTGTTCATTTGTTTAGCGAACTTGCGCTCAACACGGTACCAAAAATATTTTGGACGACCATTCGCTTTATCAAACTCTGCGGTTGTTTTATCAAACTCTCGATAGTATTCAAATTGTGGGATATCAGCTAAAGGTTTTGTGGTATCCATGAAATTTTCAATCAGTTCCAACTCACAAAACACATCATAAATATAAGTTGGGCCTGTATGATCAAACAGTTCATCTTTTTTATAATGCAGTAGTGTAAAGCCTCTAAATGGGAAGCCACTATTAGGGTTATGCACGACACGATAGTGTGCATTAAATTCATCATATTTTAAGCCAATTAACTCTTTACCATCTGAGCTAGGAACCTCAATATTACCACTTGATCGATTAAAAAATGTTTGTAATTTTAATTTTTTAAATAATCGACTTTTTCTAAAAAAAATACTAACTAACTTTGAAATTAGCCAAACTAAGAAACAAATTTTTATGAGATCAAAACTAAGCTTCTCATTTCCAAGTAACCATGCTAACAGTGGCATACTGATTAATAAAAAGATTACAGATAAATGTATATATATCCAAGCTACAATTAAAGAGGTTTTCCAGTTAGTTGGTGTTCCACCAATACCTAGTTTTAGGTGTGTATTGTCTTTTGCAATAGTATTATAAGCTCTAATTGATTCCCCATTTCTATTAAGCCGATCACTCTCTAATTGAAAGTCACTCCAAGCATTCAAAACGCATTGTTCTTTTGGAAAAATAGGCATCTTGCTTTGTTCTTTACAAAAGTAAGATTCTCTTTCATTTGTTAAACCTTCAGATTCTATCAATTTTCTTTTAAGACCTTTATAACAACCCTCTAGATAATCTTTATACATATTCAACTTTCTTAACCAGCCTAGTCGTTTTTATAAATCAATCATTAAAAACGAAGTGAATTTTTGCCACGCTGTTTTGCCAAATTTAATCTCACTTTCTGGTTTTATATTTTCTGCGTATCTCCAAGGAAACTTAAAGATTTCAGGTGGATTGAGCTTTTTGATTGGTTTACCCATCAGTAAATTATCTAGTTGCTCGTCATCATTAAACTCTTTTAATTGCTCGTCTTTTGCTTGGCTCATCTTTTTTAAAAAAGATTTATCAACACGATACCAAAAGTATTTTGGACGACCGTTTGCTTTATCAAACTCTGCGGTTGTTTTATCAAACTCTCGATAATATTCAAATTGCGGGATATCGGCCAAAGGCTGGGTAACATCCATAAAGTTTTGTAATAGTTCCCAATGATGGAAGCTGCAAGTTATCTCATTATTGTAAGCAACATCATAATGACGATTTTCTTTATAATGTAAAAGTGTAAATCCCCTGTGTGGAAATCCACTCTTAGGATTATGAGTAGCTTTATAATGCGCGTTAAATTGTTCAAAGCTTAAATAAGAAAAACTTTTAGAACCTTTCCTTGGCACTTTTACGATTCCCGTTTTACGTTCAAAAATAACTGCTAATTTAAAATTAGGCCTAAAGTATGGCCATATTCCACAGTTCAGAATTTTTGAAAAACACCAAATAGGCAACAAAAAAATGTAACTATTGAAAGCTTCTCCAATATCTCCTAAAAAAAGACTGGCGACTGGGAATGCTATCAAAAGAAATAAAACAGAAATGTGTATGACCCCCCAGAAGAAAGTTAAGTTATCGATGAAACTGACTGCTTCAGAAGCTAATGGAAGTTCCAGTCGATTCTTACCTTGACTGAGGATACTGCGATGCCGGTTTGCAGTACCACTTAGATTCATTTTATATTCTAATATTTGAGAGTTATCAAAACAGTGACCTAACACATTACCCCTAGGAAATTGCGCCTGTTTACTTTGGTAGCGGCAATACATTGATTCACGTTCATCTGTTGCGATTTCATTTCTAAATTTTGCAGCTTGTTTTCCGCGATAAGCGGTTTCTGCGTATTGCTCAAGCATATTCAATTTCCTTAATCAGCCAAGCTTTATCAGGCTGCTCACCTTTATCCCAGTCATTACGCTCATCAATGTCTACATAGGGCAAAGTAACATTCTTATCTAAGCGATACTGAACTTTGACTCTCCACTTAACTTGATACCCTTTACTTGGCCACATTGAGAGGAAAGGTATTGAATAAATGAAGCCTTCAATTGCTTTAGAATTTTCACCTTCTTTTTGTGAAATTTTCCAGTCTTTATGATTAACCCTAAATTTATGTTCTGGACTTAAAATACCAGCATCTTCAATTTGATAAACTTGTACTAATACTTCTGATTGGCCATACGCAAAATTCGGTGTACCTACATTAATTATTAATTGATTACTATGTTTAGATTGAACTTGTAGGTTCAATGTAACACTAGGCTGCATTAGCAGACCAACTAATGCCGCATAACATTCATTTGGTTTTAAATCCCACTTGTTGAAATTCCCAGAACAACGATCGGATTCATCTTTTGCGAATGGGCCGTTTTTAGCCCACGTTTCTAGCTCATTATCAGTGACCAGGGTAGCAATTACAGCTATGAGCAGGCCTAAAACAATAATCGCCCATCCAAATGGTGTAGTTAATAATGCTGTTCCTAAATAAATAAAACCCGCTACTGCGACAATCCCACTTAAAACATGAAAAAATGCAGCGTCCAAATCGTTCTTTTTAATTGATGTATAGGTGTCCAAGCCACATAAAAAAGCTGTAATTACCATACCTATCGAACCCAATAGCCTAGACAGCAATACAGTTCTGCTAAAAAGCCGGACAGATAGTTTTAAAAAGTTATTTACAGAGACAAGTCTAAAAGAAGCTACTTCAAGAGATAACGTGCCTAAGCTATATACTAAATTAATTACTTCTAATTTTACTTTACCTGATACTTTATCCCCTGCCTTAAACTTCTTGATCATCTCATTGGCGTTAAACATTTCAAATGCCAACATAACCATAGGTAAATTATGTTCTAAAACACGTAATCCCTTTAATTTAACAGTATCAACCGCACCTAATTTAAAGTTTGGATCGTCATAGTACATTGCATATTTATGTGATTTAGGCACAACCACTAGTTCACCGTCTATTGAGTCATAGCGACCAATAAGATCATGATAATCTGTCCAGTTTTTAGGATTAAAATAGCCTTTATTACTACCAAAAGCTTTTGGATCTTCAGCAGCGATGACTTTGTTATCGCTATCTAAAATAGTCACTGCGTGAGGGGGAGGATTTTTCACGTTTTCTCGTAATTTTGCGCGCCTTTGTTGCCTGTTAAGTTGTGTGCGCTTATAGTTTGTAACAGCGATTACCGAAGGGTTATCACCGAGTACAGCACCGGCTTTCTTTATATGTAGGTCTGCGAAGTCACTAATTTCTATTGCTTTATTGTATGACACCATTAAGTTTCTGAGCTTTACCATATGCGGTTTTAATACACCATTTTGATACTGGCTAGCCACACGACCCCATGCACCGGTTAAATAACCAACTGCGTCTTTTGCTTTTCCGAAAAACTCTTTTAACCCTTTATTTGCTAATAAGCTTTCTTCCTCTTTTTTCTCTTCAATGAGCTTTTTATGGATCCGCTTAAACTCTTCAAACCTAAACTTTGCTTCTCCATTATTCTTCTCATTTTTAAGCTTCTTAAGAACAACGCTACCGGGCTTAGTTATGTCATAGTGCTGTTCGGGGATCATAAAGCAATCAGACATCCAATTGCTCTGTTCAAATGTAGTTTTTAAAAACTGTTCTATAGAGCTAACCGCTCTTTGCACATTTTTTTTACGTGTTTTTTCAGACTCGAGTTTCGCATTCCAAGGCCTGAAAACACCGGTAGAAATATCATCAATACTCAGAATATTTAATACATTTGTGACGAAATTAAAACCAAATAGGTAGTCAACATCCTCTAAAGCCACCCAGTCATTCATAACTGGGGCCATGCCTATATAATCTGTTTGGTAATTAGATAGTGGGCGTTCTTCGTGGTTATCTTGAATAAAATCAACAAATTCCTTTTGTGCTACTGGTAATAACATTAGGAGTCGCTCAAGTTCAGTGCTAGATAAGTATTTTTCTAGATACTCTTTATCTATATGTTTTGCACCACTTCTTAGAAATTTTGCGCCTGATGATTGATCTTTATAACCCGGTTTTTGTGTTTTAATTGGCACAGACGACATGCGATGTGGAAAGAAATAGTGATCTTTCATTACCTTTTCATGCAAGTCTTCACTGAACATAGCTTGGTAAGCTAACACTCCGGAATCATAGTGCTTCTTGCTTGTGAGCTTTTGATTTTCAATTTGTAATTGTAAAAAAAGAGATTGGCATTTATTTAATAACCCTAAGGCTATACCAGCAGGATCATGAATAAAAATTTGCTTTTCATCATCAGCCTCATCTAGATCAATACGTTGGCAACGGGCAGACCTTAATCTATTTGCTAAATTTTGATCTTCAACTTGAGTTGGCGCTTTTGCGTTAGCACCTCTTTGTCTGGCGTCATCTTTATACAAACCTCCAAGGCTCACGATATACTGCCACGACCATTGCACGACTGAGTATGCAATCTCTACTGTAGGGGTTTCTAGTGCACTAGGCTCACAATTAAGTCCATTGGTCTTTTTGGGTATAATAACGGTCTGAGTTCGTATGCCAGATGCTTTACGCTCGTTTTTACCAAACTCACGACCTAAATCAATTTCTGATAAACAACCATTATCTACTGCTGCAATTTCTCGCCATAAATGACCATTTACAAATATATAGTAAAAACCATTAGACTCAGATACAGGCCTGCCATCCTCCCCTAGTATTTGAAATTGTGCGGATCTAGCCTTTGATTTATCAAGAGATGGTTCTGTAAATAGCTTTAATTTTACGTTTATAAAATTAGGTTTATTCTCATCATCTGGCGGATTTTCTAAGGTATATGACTCTGTATATCCAAGCGGTAGTAATGAACAGCCATCAATGCCTTTAATTTCTGAATCTAATTTAAATAAGCCCATTTTACTCACCTGCTATGAAATTAATCGACGAATTTTCACCACTAGAATGGCGCTTATCAGCGATTGATGATCGTTGTTGTGATCCACCTTTAGAAAGCACTATTTGCCCTAGTGTCGCATCGTTGCAATCAACGCCTTTCACTAGGAGAGAAGCTTCATTCCCAGTACCAAGATCTTGCAAACTATCCCTAACTTGCACTCTTAGCCCCCTTGGTGCGGGGCCGCCAGACTGCATGAGTGGCATGGGTGGGGTATTTTTATTATTTGATATCATCGGGTCGCCTTGGCGAGCCGCTGGTTTTCCTTCAATCATTACGTTAAATGACCCCATGATAAATTCGGCTTTACCGTCGTTCGTTCCGCTAGCGATACCTTTTTTATCACCTGGAGAGTCACCCGAGCTTTGAGAAAAGTAACTTTTTACATTAGCAGCTCCTTGACCATTCACTTTGACTGAACTTGCAACAGAGGTAACATCACTTGATTGGGCTTTATTGCCGTAGGGAATAGGCACAACGCTGGTACCAATTGTGGTTAAACACACATCGATTGTTGTTAGCTTACCACCGCTATCTTGATGCACAGCGGTACGGCCATTGATAAGTACATTTTGCCCAGAGACTGTGGCGGTTTGCGGTGCCTCTGATTCTGTATCTTTAACTAATTGCTGCTCTGTACCTGCTTGCCAACCTAAATGATTCGACACTAAATCTAAAAAGGCACGAGGGTTATCAATTGGTTTGTTGACGTCCATATTGGTCTGGGGTTCGTTCCACGGCAAAATTGGCTGATTTTTCTCGTTATCCCATTGTGGTGGCGGAATAATGTAATCTGGAATAAATCGATTAACCAATTCACCAAGTGTATGCTCTCGGTACTTAGGTCTGGCAATTTCATCTAAAAAAGCAGATTCGCCTTCAGAGCGGTCCGAAAAAATGGCAATACCATTGGCTTTGCCGAGTGCACCGTTGCTTCGTGCACTATTGGTTAGACCTAGTAATGTCGGGTTATTATGGCGCCATGTAACACTGCCGCCGCTTCGTACGTCAGCAGTGAGTGCATCTATGTCGTATTGTACGCTGCCTGATTCTTTGCCAGCCATGGCATTTATATATGACATTCGCTTTCACTCCTTGAAATCTTAAATAGCTGTTCATTTGGCTGATTGAACACCACAAAAACGTGTTCAGTGTCAGCTATCAGCGGGTTATGCAAATAGCTTCCAGCTAATGCAAATGCCGCAGATTGGTTTGCCACGCCTTGATAACCTAGTACGGTATTTAGTTCGGCAAACTCTATTAGTTCGTCATCATTTTTATAGTGCTTTTGGGTATAACTAAACCACTGTTTTTGCCATTCATACGACTGCATGCCTGCAAAAATAAAGGAGTCACTAACCTGTATGTTTGCGCTTTGAAGCTGAGTAGGCATTGACTCATCAAAATTCGTGGCTTTTAAACAACCGTGTCTGTGTACCAACAATGCATAGCCACCTTCGCCATTAATTACGCCGCTAGGGCCATTTACAACTTGTACTGTGTGGTGTTTGGCTTGCTCAGCCACGTATTCAAAACTATTACACGAATCAACGGCAACTATGAGGGTATCGAGGTCGGTTGCTTCGAGCTGCCAATCACTTACCTGCTCAAAGGCTGGTGTTTGCTCAGGCATTGCGTCAGTCAATAATTCACTTAATGTGTCATCATCAATCAGCGGCTCGCCATTACTGGCGTGCGGTAATATAAACTGAACTTTATTGACCCTAAATGAACAACAAAGTTTTTTTAACTCAATATTTTCAATAATATGAGACAAAATTAGCAAGCAACGAGTTTGCCTATCAAGCCCTGCAAGCTCAGTCAGTTCTACAAATACATAAGGGGCATCTAAACTAATATCGCAGCGGATCAGCGCTTTGCTTGGCTTTGAATACAACATTTGGTTTGCCACTGAAGTATAAAAGCTTTCGGTATAGCACCCAGCGGCATTAACATGATAAAGAGTATCAAACTGCATCTTTACCTCCTTGCTCAGCAACAATTATATTGCTGCTACTTGCCACGTTGTCGCTGTTGATATGCCCGCGCCATAACAGCGAAAAGCACTGTGCATCCGAATCAATCACTAAGGTATCGCAGTGCATGTCGATATCATGCCTTGTTAACGTATTAGCCACTTGCACTATTGGCTTAAGCACAGGAAGCTCTACAGTTTGTTGCTGGCCATATTCTTGTAATGGATATAATCCGCTTAACGAAAACGCCCAGCCTTTTGTAAACAATTGCTTTGTTTGTTGATCTGTGGGGGCTGTATTGTAAAAGTTGCTAGCCAATGACGTTTTGAACGGGTATTTACCAGCCATAAGCGCTTGTTCGTCAATCTCTGGCAATAACTCTATACGCGGTGACCAATGACTCGGAATTGCCGAAAAGCCAGCAACGCTTACTTGATGGCTTGGTTTTCTTAATACCTCGTTGGCATACTCTATCGCAGGTAAAGGCTGCCCTACTGCGTGCTTGTTTTTCAGTTTAAAGCCAACACCTATAGGGTTGTCGAGGCTGTAATCGCTTTGATCATGGTGTGCTTTGCCCCCAAACGCACGGCTATAGCAAACAGCTGTTGGCGTAATTGGGCATGGATCTGTTGCGACAGGGCCAAGCAGTGAACGGCGCCATTTACGTTCGCCAGTAAGGCGTAATCGCTTTTTAATTATCGGTGTGTCGTTTGCAGCTAAGCCTAGCTCAACCTCAATAACACGCGCAGTTTTGCCCTTTGGCGGGTACGCAGTAAAGTTGCCATACACTTCGAAACCTTGCTTAAATGCCACTTGTTCATTCACTGCCACCAGCGGCTCGCTAGTCGGATCACCGCTATATTCGTCAGCCATGACGATTTCAACACACGGTTCCATTAAGCTAGTATTGCCTTTTTCATCAAACTCAAAGCTCTGTTTTACCAAAACAACATGAGATGCAGTACCATCTGTTTGCCAACCTTCAAACACGCTTGCTTGCCAAGGAGTAAAGTTATGCAGCATGCTTTGCTCCTGCTATTAACTTTTGCCACTGAACTGCTGTTTGCTGAGTATGATAAAGACCACAGGCCAGTGTTAATTCAAACTGAGGGGCAAATACTCGCTGTACAATCTCGCCTGCCAATTCTGCTAAGCCTTGCTCTGGCTGCGCTTTTGTAAAACTCACGCCTTTTAAAACACACTCTCCTTTGCTTATAGCCAGTGCTTGCCTAACATGCTCTGCATCATGCAAGTTTATACCGGCTTGCACATGATGCTGATTTTGCGCACTTACCAGTGTTAAGGCTTCTGCTTTTGCAAGTGGTCTATCTGTTAACGTTAGCCAAGCCTGATAAGCTGCTTGCTGTGTTTGCGCAACGCCCATAAGCTCTATCACCAATACCAGCGCTGATTTATACACAAAGTGGCTTAATACGGTTTGGCAAAATTCTGGGTGCGCTTTACAAAATAAAGCGCAAGGCTCATGCCAGCGACTATCGTCAACCAGCCCCGCTAATTGTAACAACTGCGCTTTTTGTGAAGGCTCGCTAGTACTCGAAAACACTTTAAATACTTTATCACTAAGGCTTTTATCACCTTGGCAATAGCAATTGACTAAAGCGGCATACACCAAAGTAAAATCAGCATGAGCGAGGGCTTGTTGTAACTCGGCATCATTTAAAGGCTGCGAAAACAAAATAGTTTTAAGCTGCTGCGGTAATGACTCTTTGCCCTCTAGCACTGTTGCTCTGAGTGCTTTTTGTTCTGGGATAGTCCAATACTTAAGTTGCTGCGATAACAAAGTATAAACAGGCAGAGCTTGCTGCTTTTTAAGCGCTAAAAAATAATCACTGTTGTCTTGCTCTGGTGCAGCCATTAAACGTGTTGCACAAAGGACAAAAATGGCGTGCTGGTCGCTCGCTAACGCGATCTCACAAAAATCATCACAGCTAAGTTCAGCAAGGTCATTAAAGCTGTTGCCATTGAAGTAGTCGCACGGTGACTGCTGCTTAAGCGATGCCAGCACATAAAGATGATTAAGCACTTGATGCTCTAACACTTTTTGCCTTGCAAGACTATACGCCCCTGACGCAAGGAGCTTTTCTCGGTGCGCCATTAAGGTGGTAACGCGCTGTTGATGCTGTTTTAACTTAGAAACCGCTGCAAACATATTAATTAAGCCTAATCGGCCAACCTGCCAAGGTAAGGTCTTGTTGGCTATTTGCAGTAATATCTTCGCCTTCAAGCACGATATTGCCATCGGCAAATACTTCGATGCTGCCCTTGGCGGTTTGCAAGCTAACGCTTTGCTCTGCGGCAATAATAATATGTCCTGCTTCGTTGCTAATGTGAGCCGCCGGAGATTGTTCAGGTGCGGCTAAAAGTGCCGTTACAATCACACCTTTGTCGCTGTGTAGCACCACAACTTGGCTACCTATTTTGCAACACGATACATGGGCAGCTTGTAAAGCAACATCGTAACGAATGTGATTAATAACCACGCTCAAAGCTTTACCCTGAGGTGACACTTCACTGACCTCTGCGAGGCATTGTTGCTGATCAAATAACTGAGTTACTGTGGCTGTCATTTTCAGTCCTTGAAATTAGTTATTACTTATTGCATTGCCTTTAATAGCAATGTTTCTAGCCGATAGAGTGATATTGGTGGCATCGATAGTTAAATTACCCGCGGCATCAATCTCTACACTTGCACCACCTTGGCTGAGCTGGATCGAACCTCTACCTTCGCCTTTAATGGTAATATTTGCCCCACTTGAGAGGTTTAAATCACCATTTGGCGCTTGAAATTCAAGGTTGCCATCGACCGAGTAGACACTAAAATCTTGCTCACTTTGCAAGTTAAGCTCTTGCGCTGCTTTCAGTTCGCTACTGCCATCGGTCGCTTCGATACGGGTATCGGCATCAGACTTTAATGTTAAATCAGCCGCAGCCGTTACCTTAATATCACCCTCGCGTGTTTGAACTTGTAGGGTGTTCTCGACACGATTAGTAAAATCGTTGGCAGCGGTAAAAATGGCGTCATTCTCAGCAACAAACTGAAGGTTCTCTTTGGCTGAAATTTTGACGTCACCTTCCACTGACTTAAGTGTTGCTTGATGGGCATTCTCGGTGGCATCTAACAACAATTGGTTTTTATTTTCTTTATTTGCAAGGCTAATTTTTTCTTCACCGCTTTTGTCATCCATGATCAAGCTATGCCCTGCTCGGGTGACAAGCTTATTCTCTGTCGGATTTTGGCTGGTAACCGGGTTCGGGCAGCTCTGATTATAAAGCGCGCCTAAAATAATCGGCCTATCTAGGTCGCCATTTTCACCGGTTACTAACACTTCGGTGCCTGTCGTTAATGGAAAATGCATACCATGACCACTGCCACCATACTGCTGTAGTAAGCGCGTTGGGCGGCTTTCTTGGCCTTCACCGTCTTGGTTAAACGGTAAGCGCACTAAGTAATTGCCATCGTCGTCAACCTCTTTCTCAATGGTGGCATTAAATGTTGCAAATACACGACGTGCAGGAGACAGCTCTGCTCTAAACTCAAAGGATGCAGGCAATAAATAAGCTTGGTTTTTATAGGTTAACCCCTTAACTTGCGAGCCATACTCTACAGCTGCAGATTGACTGCCTTTGTGATCAACACGCGTAATTAAATACAGCCCTTTATGATCAGGGTGGTCATACACTGTCAACAACATACCGGGTCTTAAGGCACGGCAATCAGTATCAATAATTAATTGCTCACGCTGACAATCAAAGGCTTGTTGACGTACTTTAGCCAGCGAATTACCTATATTGGCATTAGGAAAGTTATCTGCATAATGACTGTCATCACCAAACCCTGGGTAACTGGTATTATTTGCGGTCGACACATTTAAGTTACCTTGGGCTTTGTAGTTGTAATCATTAAGCGACACACTTTGTGGATGCAACTGTGCTTTACGGCTTATTGCAAAAATGGTTTCGCTATTTCGAACTTGCCCTGATGGCGGCACATAGCTCAGGCTTACATCATCACATAAGGACGAAAAGTCTTTACTGCTATTACATACTTTGAAGGTGCAATCACCCCCTGTTTGCTCTACAAAACCATATACAAAGCCATACTTACGCATCAAACGTGTAACAAACTCATAGTCTGTTTCGTTGTATTGAACCGTCATTTCAAGGGTTGGGCCCGACGCTTGAATACTAAACTTTTGCATTGGAAAACCAGCTTTAGTAAATACGCTTTTTACTATGGCAGCTGGATCCATCATGGTGAAAACACGGTTAGAGTGTTGATGCTTCAACAAGGTTAAATAAGAACTCATGGTCAGCGTATAGTGATAACCCTGATGGCTTTGCCCATGTGCAGTAAAAGCACTGATGATCCCAGAAATCGTGCGGTCGCTCATTGACCACACTAAATTGAGCTTGGCATCTTTACCTAACAGCATCTCGGCACTGAGGTGCTCTTGACTTAACACTTGAATAGAAAAAGCAAAGTCTTCACATAAGCTGTCATTGCTTGATTCAAAATCGGTCACCGAAACCATGCCATCCGGTAACCCTTGCACGCTGACACTAAAATGACTGGTGTTGGCTTTTAGTTCATTAAGGCTATCCATGAATCCCATTGTTCAAATCCTTTATGCTTGGTCCGCAAAGGTTGCGGTAATTTCATCATTCTCATCAACAGCTAGAGTGAGAATATCTGGCATGTCATCCTCTGCCATAAACTCTAAAATTGATTTCGCAATGCCTGGCAATATTTGCTGCTCTATCACTGCATTTACCATGCGCGCACCACTGTCTGATAACTGGCACTGTTCGGTCAGTTTGTTAAGTACGGTTTCATCAACACGTAGCTGCATTTTGTGATTATTCGCTAACCGCTTGGCAATACCGTCTAGTTTCAAACTGACAATAGATTGCAGTGCCTCTTTATCGAGCGCTAAATAAGGAATAACTTGCATACGCGCTAACAGTGCTGGGGCAAAAAATTGCAGTAACTGCGGCTTAATTAGCTCTGTTAGTGCTGTAATTGAAGGAACTTGCCATGGGCTGCCGTCTTCATTTAAAGGGGCTTGTTCACTGTTCAATGCTGCATTGATTTGGTCTTGATTTTCAATGTCGGCATGTTCATCGTCAGTCGGTTCAGTTAAATCAATGACATTAGGTGGCGTGCAAGCATCAATAAGCTCTGCAGATCCTAAGTTTGAGGTCATGATGATCACTGTATTTTTAAAATCGATTTCGCGACCTTCGCCATCGCGCATACTGCCACGCTCAAAAACTTGATAGAACATGTTTAGTACATCTTTATGCGCTTTTTCTACTTCATCGAGTAAAATCACCGAGTACGGACGCTGCCTTACAGCTTCTGTTAATACCCCGCCTTCGCCATAGCCAACGTATCCCGGTGGCGAACCCTTAAGCTGCGATACTGTATGCGCTTCTTGATACTCGCTCATGTTTATGGTGGTTAAAAACTTTTCACCACCAAATAGCTGCTTAGCTAAACACCGTGCTGTTTCGGTTTTACCCACCCCAGAAGGGCCAGCTAATAAAAACACGCCAAGCGGCCCATACTCATTGCTTATACCTGCCTTACTTACACGCAACGTTTGGGCAATTTTCGCAATGCCTGACTGCTGACCAATCACTTCTTGGCTTATGGCTTTTTCAAGGGTAATCAAATTGGTTATTTGGTCTTTCACCATCGCGCCAACAGGTACGCCTGTCCACTGCGAAATAATTTGCGCAACGGCATCGGCATCGACTTCACTGTAAAGGCCATTATCTTGGGTGTTCTGCTCTTTTAGCGTTTGTCGTAAGTTAAGTAACACAGAGCTATCTAATTCATTTTGCGAATTAGCTTGCTTAAACTCATTGATTTGACCTAATGTCGAAATTTGTGACTCACGCGCGCTCGTCAATGTTGCTAAGTTGCTCTGCGCTGCATTTAGTTCTTGTTGTAAGTGCAGCAATTTGTCCATATCAACCGCCAAGCCTTGCTCGCTTTCTGCTGCAATGCTTTGGATACGTGTTTCAAGGTAATTAATGTGCTCACGCTCAGCTTCAATGGCTGCAGGATCGGTCGCAAACGACATTCGAACTCTTGCCGCAGCGGTATCTAGCACATCAATGGCTTTATCTGGTAGTTGACGACCCGTGATATAACGTGACGACAAGACCACTGCAGCTTCTATAGCATCATCAGTTATTTGAATGTTGTGATGTTGTTGATACTTATCTTTCAAACCCGCTAACATTAGCTGAGCTGCTTGCTCCGTTGGCTCATCAACTTTAATAAGTTGAAAACGGCGCTCAAGTGCAGCATCTCGCTCAAAGTATTTTTTGTATTCACTCCAAGTGGTTGCAGCGACTGTGCGTAACTCACCTCGAGCAAGCGCTGGCTTTAGCAAGTTAGCTGCATCACTCATACCAGCATCGCCACCAGCACCAATTAATGTGTGGGCTTCATCAATAAACATGATGATAGGGGTGGTTGAGTTTTTTACTTCATCGATCACTGTTTTTAAACGGCGTTCAAATTCACCTTTAACCCCTGCACCGGCTTGCAATAGGCCCATATCTAACACCAGTAATCGTACACCTTTAAGATCATCAGGAACCTGACCATCAACAATACGCTGAGCAAATCCTTCAACTACTGCCGTTTTACCTACCCCTGGCTCACCCACTAAAATTGGGTTGTTCTTACGACGACGACAAAGCACATCAACCATCATGCGAATTTCGTCATTGCGACCAAGCACTGGGTCAATTTTGCCTTGTTTCGCTTTCTCGGTAAGGTCTTCACAATACTCATCAAGGGCACCACCTTGACCACTTTGCTGCTCAGCAGCAGTATGCTGAGCACTTTGTTTTGCCTGTGGATTTAATCGCTCACTTGAGTTTTGGCAAAGCTTATCGAGGTTTTCAGCCATAAAGCGGGCGTCAATTTTTTCAAGTAACGCAGGCAATTGCAGTACAGGGCTGTATGGCAATAACTCAGTTAAGGCATCAATCAACGCAGCGCCGGTGATCCAGTCACTTTTGTGCTGTACATTTGCACTTAACCAAGCTCGCTCAAGCCACTCATAAAGTCGACGAGAAAAAACCGGCTTACTCTGGTTACCCGCAGGTTGGCGGTTTAAAAAGTCGAGCAGCTCATGCCACACTGCGTCTTGATTAATATTAAAAAAGTGAAAAATATGCTCTAAATCGCCGTTACTACCTTCTTCCATCAACTTAATTAATAAATGTTCAGGTAACACTTCATAGTGACTACGACTGCTTGCAAACCCTGCCGCTGACTCAAGTGCTGTTGCAGTATGGCCATTTAGTTTGTCGATAAGCTGCTTTATGCCTTTTGCATCCATGTTGTTTTCCTTTAATCCTGATTACTTTTAATGTTGATATTGTTGATGTGTGTAACTGTGCACGCTGATATTTGCTTCAGCGCAGCCTAAATAAGAGTTGTGACCGAGTAGCAAATCGTTTTGCCCTAAGGTTTGCTCTGTTACAGCTTGATTAGCCACCTTAATTTGACAAATCCACTGCACATTACTAGGTAAATGAGTGCTTAACATGGCAGCCATTTTTTTGCCTTGTGAGTGCTGAGGATTAAGCGCTATCGCGGTGTCAGAATCCACAGGACCAATCACTATGGTCAGTACGCTACCACTGACTAATACGCGCTCGCCAAGAACCGCTGACTCGCCTAACACCATCTGTTGATCTTGACCAAATGAACTTGGCGAGTCTATTTGCTGCCAATTTGCTCGGGTGTCATCCACAGTCAGTTGCTCAACCTCTAGTGAGTGGCGAAGTAATTGCGCTAAACCCGCTGCGCTGGTTTGTTTTAAACTGGCGATACCACACTGAACTTTTTGCTCAGTTTTGGTTGATAAGATGGCTTCGATTAAATGATCGAATTGCTCTGCACCACGGCCTTCAACATTGATGTGCGACTTTTTCCATGCTTGAAACAATTGGCAATAAAGCACATGATTAAACATGTCTAAAAACTGCCTGACTCGGCCCCCACTTTCTTGATCACTTGCCGCCTGTTCGAGTAAATAATGTGGCATAGGTGCATCTACACCATACAAGCCTAAAAATGATGTCGATAAGCTTAATCGGCCACGACCAAGGTTATCTAATTCGCAGCTACGTACATCAGTGGCAGGAAAGCCAAGTTCTTTATAAGGCTTAAAGATAACTCGCTCGCTAATACCTTTTTCAAGTTCTGAAGGTGTTGCCCAATGTTTTTCAATGAGGCTCATCGCCTTAAACAAATTAAACTGCCAAGGAGCTGCAATCAGCTTTTCTATTGGTTCAGGTAACTTTGCCCAAACAGGGTGATTTATTGACTCGTGCATATTCATAACTGATAACTCTTGCCCGGTTCAATTTCCCAGCAGTGGGTTTTATAACTCGGAATCGCATTGACTCGGGTCTGCACGCTCTCGTTAATTGGCGCATACATTAAAAAGAACTGATGCAGCATATTGCAAAAGTGGTATAAGTCGGCATCACAAACAAATTTGCTTTCATCAATATCAATCAGTACATCAACACCTTTAATAAAAATGCCACGCTTAATTTGACTAATCGGTGTTGCGGTAATTTTTTGAATGCTATCAATACGTAATCGGTTTTCAGCTTTTTGTGACCAATCAAATAATACCAGTAAGCGTTTTAATTCGGTAACTTGTGTAATCTGTGAAAATTTCACATTTAATAAGCTTATCAACTGCCAATGCTTTGGTTGTTCAGGGCAAGGTAAATAGTTAGTCGGGCGAATTACATTTTCTACATTGGCAATGCTTGGCATATCTGGGCCGCCTATGTTTAAATCGCCCTCTTGGAGTAACTGCCTTGGCCAACCAGCATTAAAAACGGTTAAATCAACCGATAAGGTTTCTTTTTCTTCTTCAAGGTTAAATGGCAGCTGTAAATAGTGGCACGGCGCAGCACCGCCCACATCTTTCGTTAAGACGGTAAACAGTTTCTTTTCGTCTTCAAACACGCTCTGGTACCTGGGGGTGTAATCATACGATTTGCCACTTAACGAGTTGCGTCCTTTAACCTCATTAACGGTGTAACTGAAGATATGATCTGTTCTGTTTTGATCAGCGGTGATCATGTAATCAGTGCGGTTTGACTCTATGCGTATTGGCTCTGCAGGTTGTGCAAACAAATTAATAGCTGGCACGCAATTGAGTAAAATATTATCGCGGCTTAATTGATGACCCGGCGGTAATTTACTACTGCCTCTAAACACCAGCTCAAATCGATCAATATGCTCAGGTAAGGTCAGATCTTTTAAACCATCAAAGCGCATAAAGTAAAAACGGTCTTTTGCGTTAAAGTAGTCTAACAGCAGCGCATAGCCCGGATGGCTTTGTTCTGCATGCGGTAATAAAGCGCCATCTATATCTAAATAAGTAGCACTACAACCTTTTACTTTTAACTTTTTATTATGTTCAAAATACGAGGGGCCAAAATCAAGCTCAGTATACTGCTCTGCTGTTTTTAAAAGCTTAAACAATGAACTACATAAAGGCGTGTCACCACGTAAGTAAAACTGTAAATTTGCAAGGTCGTAGTTTTTGCGCTCACCTTGGCAAACAAAGCGTAGGCCAATACGTAGCTCAGATCCTAAATGCGACTCTTGATAACGCACATGCTCAACATCAAGAGGACTAACTTGTAGGTCGTGCGTTGTTGTAAAGGTGATATGTTTTTTATCAACCACTGACTTATCAGCGCTTAGCGTCAGCCCTTTTTCAATAAGATGTGATTTTTGCATTGCCAACTTAGGGCTAAACTTTACAACCGTGCTTGATGGGTAATAACTCAATAATATAGGGCATAGCTGACGCAGCACTTGCTCTGATACCTCAGGAACAGACTCATCTAAACGCTTTTGCGTATGCGCAGTTAAATAGGCAACACCTTCGAGTAGTCGTTCAATATGGGGGTCACGATCTTTTAGCGCATCGATATTTAACATGCCTGCGTGCTCAGGGTAATGCTGAGCAAACTGTTTACCGGCTTGGGTTAATAAGCGCATTTGTGCATCAAAATACTGTTGCATTGAACTATCCTTTTACGCTGAATTAATCAAACTGCTTGGCATGCTCTGCCACATCGGCTTTACCACCCGACTCAAATCGGGTGTTAAGTTTGATACATTGTCCTGAGGTTAAAAATGCTTGTATATCAAGCCTAATCACGCAATTTTCTTCACGAATTTCCATTGGAATGACATTGGCATAGCGAACTCGTGGCTCGTATTTTTCTATCAATTTTTTAACTTCAAACGCCAAGGTGTGCTGTGAATACGGAAGGCCCTCGTAGATATCTTCGACATCAGGCAACCCATAATCGACCAAATGTTTTAACACGCCACGACGCGCATTAAGTAATTCATTTAGATGTTTGCAGACACTGTTTTGCTCATCAGTTTGAAAACCTTGATGACCATTTCGTGTGACAGGTTGAGTTAAAAAATCGAATAACGCCATAAACTTACCTCTAAGAAAAGGATATGCTTTCGCATATCCTTTAATTTTGCTGACTTATCGACCTTCAGTCCAAGAGTCAGAGAACTCGATGTTGCCATCAAGGTAAGTCCACGTAATGCGCTTATAACGTAGGCTAACTGTTTCAAGGTGCGGGTAACGCTCCTTGTCTAAGTCTTTTACGTTATGCATTGTTGGTAGAATTGAGGTGATTTTTACATCTTCCAACTTGTGGCAGAAATATTCACGCTCGGTCCCTGTGTCATCAATACGGTACCATTTAAGCTCAAGTTGCTTAAGTGTTTGACCGTTTGAGCACGCTTTGTACAGGTATGGTGTTGCTGCATCAACCGCTTTTGTAATAACAAAAGGTTCGTGCTTACGAGTACCTGTTAATTCGCCTGTGTCGTTATCTGTAGGAATGCGAAGTTCATGATCAAAGTGTAGGATCTCAATTGAACCTTCACGCTCTGCAACAGTTACAGAACCTTTGATGTCATTACCTTGGTCATCCTTTAACCACATATACGCTGGAATTGCCATTTCATTATTCTCCTTTTAGAATGAATTGTTTCCTGTTTAATGGCATAGGCATAAACAACCTTGTTTATGCCCCCCAAAAAGCCCGATGCTTCATGCCACTGGGGAACATGTCCCAAGTTGGCTGCAACCAACTTGGGGCCATTCTTTTACACCAACCAGCTACTCACCAAATTGACGTATTTACACAGCCTGCTTAAATCCGTTTCATCGGCGGCTTGGCAGTTCATTTTTCGCCAGGCATTTGCCCAACAAGCGCAAGGCGAACATCAATACCTTCAACTTGGAAGTGCGGAACAATGTAAGTGCTCACGCGGTAATAACCTGGGTTACCTGGGATCTCAGATACCGTTACTTTTGCGTCTTTGAGCGGGTGCGTTGCAATTAACGACTCATCTGGGTTATTCATCTTCGTTACTAACGCACCTAACCAATCGTTTAACTGCTGCTCTAGCTCATGACGAGGTTTACTCGAACCAATATTTTCACGCTGCAATACTTTTAAGTAGTGAGCAATACGCGATACTAAGAAAATATACGGTAAACGCGAGTTAATACGGGCGTTTGCAGTTGCTTCAGCTGTTTCAAGTACTTGCGGCTTCTGGGCACTATTTGCCGAGAAGAAACACGCAAAGTCAGAGTTTTTGTAATAGCTAAGAGGAATAAAGCCTTGGTTAGCAAACTCAAGCTCTTTGGTCTCTGAGATAAGCACTTCTGTAGGGATTTTAGTTTCAGAGCCCTTACCAGCTTCAAATGAATGCAAAGGTAGATTTTCAACTTTACCACCCGATTGCGGGCCGCGAATATTCACCGACCAGCCATTATCATGGAAGCTACGAATAATGTTGGCAGCAAATGCAAATGTTGCATTACCCCATAAGTAGCGCTCGTGGTGCTGACTGTTCACATCTTCTTGGTAGTTAAAGTTACGAATTGGGTTTGTTTCACCATACGGTAAACGTAGTAAGAAACGCGGGAAAGCAAGACCAATATAACGAGAGTCTTCTGACTCGCGGAAGTTTTTCCAACGTAAGAATTCAGCACGCTCCATATAAGAGCCAATATCTTGAATTTTAGATACTTCGTCTAATGACTCTTTTAAGAAGAACTTAGGACCTACGCTGCCCATAAATGGACAATGCGCCGCTGCCGAAACGCGCGAGATTTCTTGGAGTAGTGAAACGTCTGGCGCTGAGCAATCAAACTCAAAGTTAGACACCATAGTCGATACCGGTTCGCCACCAGGGGTATCATAATCTGATGTATAAACATGCTTATATAACGCTGATTGTGTTGTATCTGGCGCTTCTTCAAAATCATCACGCAATGTTTCTTTATCAACATCGAGCATTTCAATTTTGATATTCGCGTTATTTGGCGTGCGGTTAATTAAATAACGCAGTGAACGCCACGCTGATTCTACTTTTTGAAAATCAGGGTGGTGTAAAATCTGATCTAATTGCTGCGAAATAATGGTGTCTACTTTTGCAATATAATCATCAAGCAATAGCTTATCGATGCGTGTTACTTCTTCGCCACTCATACCTGCCATATCTAAAAAGACATTAATAGCGGCAGTAAGACGCTCATTCGCACGTGTTTCTGCTAGATTACCTGCATCTCTAAATGTATCTAGTTTGATTTCATCGCCTACAGGGGCAATATCAACCATGCTACATAGGTTTTCATAAGTTGATAATGGCGCTTGCTCTACCGTGTGAGCAGCTACATTTAATTGTTCTTGCATTGACATAGCGGCGTCCTTATTCCGTCACAGGTTGTTTTTCATCTTCAGAAGCAAGCGGCGCTATTTCATCTAGCTTCGCTTTTAGCTCATCAAGTTCTGGTTGGTTTTGTAAAACACGTTCCAACTCTTTTCTAAGTGATGAGTTATCAAGAAGGTTTGACTTCAAGTCACGTAACAAATTACGCATTGCCATCATTTTGTTTAATTCAGGCACCTGTGCAGCAACCTGCTCTGGATCGAACGATTTAAATGAATCAAACTGCAAATTAACATTGATATCACCGTCGCCTTTAATCTTATTTGCCACCTGAAAGTTCGCTTTTGGCGCGATATCTTTCAGCACTTGCTCAATGTTATTTTTATTGATCGTCACGCGTTCGCGCTCAGCAAGTTCTTGGCTATTCTGACCATTAGAATAGTCACCAATAACCAGCATTTTTAAAGGCAATTCGCTTTTTTGTGATGCCCCATCAGTATCAAGCTCTAACGATATGTTGATCCGAGCTCGTGGGATCTCTTTTTGAAATGTATCTGTCATGTTTCTTCCTTTGCAGTTTGTTTGTCTAACGACTAAATTCCAATTAGGCGTGTTACACCCACGCTATTGCTTGAGCCGGGTTTGTAACCATCATTCGCTGACTAATTTGCTTAGCAGCTAAACTCATGTCATCACTCTCTGTCTGAGACAAATTGGCATAACATTGCTTGGCGAAACGCCATACTTCCATGCAAAACTGTTGTTGCCACTTCGCTAATTGATAAGTTTCAATTTGCTCGAGTAATTCGGTTAAAATTGCCAATGCGTGCTCATAATGCTCTGCTTTAAGTAACAACTTAGCTTTAAGCAATTGACTTTGAGCTTGGTCGAATCCAGTTGGCGTACTTAATTGTGCAACCAAGCTAAGGGCTGCACTTAACTGCCCTTTTGCAACTTGCTCGCTTAAGGCTATGTAATGCTCGTCAAATGGATTTGCTTGCACTTGAGTTGTTTCATTTTGCGAAGCATGTGAATTGGCAATGTCTAATAACGCTTCTTTGTTCTGTGGGCTGCATAACCCCGAACCATCGTCATATTTTAAATTGGTTAATAACGGAAATTGACTGACTAAAGTGACTAGCTGTTGCTCTAACCACTGTACTAATTTTGCTTTATTTAGCTGTTTCAACGCTGACAAAGTAAGCATTTGCAGATTCAAATTAAACTGCATAGCGCCTTCCATAAACAAACCCTCAGCAAGTAACAATGCTTGCTCTGCTTGTTCAGTTGCCAGTGCGTTTTCAATGGGGGCGAAGGCAGCCGCACGCGGTGCTGGCAGTCTTGTTTTGCCATTTTCATTGGCAGGTAACGCTAATCCAGACCAACGTGCTGCGCGCGAGAGCTTTAAAACCCGTTCAATGTTGTTTTGTTCTTTATCAAAATTAAGCAGCTCACGAATTGCTGCTAGGTAAGCACTATCGCTGGCAATGTCAGCCACTTTAGGTGCAGTTGTCACTGGTTTTGCCTGAACAACTTGTTGCGCTACGGGCTCAGTCGTTGGCTCGCTGACCACTGTTGTCTGATGTGTTTCAGGCTCTGATTTAACTTCTGGTTCTGGCTTAGCGACAGGATTGCGAATTACTTGCTCTTTAACCCACTCATTCAGAGTTGATAAAGGCCCTGATTCAGCATCAAGTACAGGCACTGAAACCTGATTATATTCAGCTAACACAGTCTCTAATTCAGCCCATTGCTCAGGGCTCGATGATTGAGCTTGGGCAATTCCTTTTAAGCGTTCTTGTTGTTGTAAAAACCATGTGTTAACCGCACAACGCATACGTGCTTTTAAAGGATGAACCTGTTCACTAAACTGACTTAATAGTTGATTAAACAGTTTTAAAGAATGGGTTAAACCCACCACGCCAAACTCACTGGTAGCCGCAAGGCACAAGTAGCTCACTATACGTAAATCTTTACTTTGGTTTTGCAAAAGATCGGTGGCTTGAATAAACATGACTTTAAAATCAACTTCGCCCACACCTGACGATGAAGCTTTAAGTGCTTTAAAGGTTTCTTCGTATTTTAGATCTTCACCACACGCAAGCCCCGAAAGTGGCTTACTAAGCTCTTCAAGCCACAGCTCCCAGCTGTTATGGGTATGCGGATTAACTACACTCATGCTTTGCACCACCTTCTGAGCGCATCGTAAACACTTACATTATCCATATCAGCAAAATTAAGGCTGTATTCGCTCGGCACTTTGTCTAGTGAGAGATTTACTAAATCAATAATGTCTTTTGACTTATCCTCAGCAAGCCACACTGAACCAAAATAAGATGCCGGTACAGGGCGACAAAACACCGTTAGGCTCGGTTGCGAACTTTCATTTCCTAGCTGGTAAAAGAACCAAGGTTGCCAATTATGATCGGCAACGATCGAAGCAATTAAATGTAGCCAAAAACCTGCAACCAGGGCACTTTCGTGACTAAAGTGTGGCATAGGTAGTCGAATACCAAATTGTGTACGTAGGCAACCTCTATTCGCAATCGACTTTAATACCGCTGAAAGCTCTTCAATTAAAACCGCTCTGTGATGAATGTCGTTGATCCCTAAATGCTGCCAAACCACACTCATCGGAATACTGCGTAATTTATCAAGCTCTTGATTCAGATTTGGCTGCTGCTTTAATGCATCGGCCACTTTACTATACGATTTAGCTTGTTCAGCCATCGCATCAATTGAATGTGCTTCAACGATGCGCTGATTAACCCCTAATAGGTGCTCAATGACATGACTTGCATATAAAAATAGAAAAGCAGGGTGACGTTTGTAAGTCTCAAGTCCGCTATGAATAAACGAACTAAACGGGTAAAAACGACCGCTGCTATCAGTGCTTGGCTGTAAAACACCTAACAAACTACTGTCGTCACTGTTACCAGATACAAAAAATAACGAAGAAACACCATTTAATGCAGTTGTTTTACCGCCAATAACACCTCGGTTTATATGCGCGAAACCTTCTTGCAACCAATGGTCTAATGCAACAGACTCCCGAGAAGATATATTTAACTTTACAAAATCAGGCCTAACAGGAGTTTTCCCCATGTACCCGTAGGTAAACTGCTTAACCAGCGTTGGCGACTTTTTCTTGGTAAACAAATTAAACATACCTGCCCCTATTGAACCGAGGCTCTGCTTGCTTGCGCAAGTTGTGGCTTAGGTGCAAATAACGAATTAGGCAATGCAAAAGAGGTCAACATGTACTTTGAAAAAATACCGCTATTGCGACCAGACTTTAATGAGAACTGTACTTTTAAACTTTGCTCTGATTTATCAACTAATTCCCAGGTAGCAAGAAACTCTGTACCCTTTATCCATTTCACATTTGCTTGGTTAAGTACTTTTAATAAAGCCCATGGACCATCTTGCTCAATAGTGACTCTTCGTCCGGCGTTATCTAAACCATACAAAATAGCTTTTTCTGCTGCGCCTCTTCCTGGCCATGAGAAATTACGCCACTCTTCCGGTTCATTTCTATAGCGATAACCTTGCTCAGAGAACCCTAAATACGTTTCGCGAATGCCTTTTTGTGGTACGGGCATCATTTGGAAGTTAAAACCAGCCGCGTCTGAGCCGTTCAAGAATAAAGAGCGTGTTACTTTATTTGCTTTTGTTAAACCGTCTAATAACTCTTGATTAAAGCCAATCCCCACACCGTTCCATTGCTTTTCTTCCCATACACCTCGGCGTACTTTCATGAATGGTTTAAGTTGGCTATTAATAAAGTTCCAAAGCACTCCGGTTTCACTATTTAAGAACTCAGAAACATCGGCAATAGCAGCATCAGGGCCAGTTAAGTTGAATGGGTACTTACCAGCAATGCTGCTGCTATACATGGTATAAACTTGGTTTTCCCATTCTTCATTTAACTGGCTACGTGCTTTTGCCATGATACTTGCAATGCCTGACTGCAATGGCGCTTTAAATAACACATCAAGCGTGTCTTTTGTTTCTGGGTCTAGCGCACGAGTTTGGCTTTCTATAATGATCCAAGACGATTGCAATGCATTATCTTGGCTATTTCCAGACAATAAGTCTTGTACAAACACCATTGCTTGCGCATCATCTTCATTGCTGGCAGCCATCGCTTTTATATCTGAGTGAATGCTGCTCAAAGAACTAATGTACTGACTCATATAATCAGACATCTGCTTATCTTCATCATGCTGCGAGAAGCGACGCAAGTCAGCAAAACGTGTTTCAAGTTCAGGGGCTCTAACAGTACTAACTTGAGAAAAATCAGGGCGCTCTGCAACTTGTTTTGCTAACTTTCCTTTGGCCACTTTTTTAGCCGCCGTATCTGTTGCACCAGAAAGAATGGTCGCTATTTTGTCGTTGTTTGCACTAACCGCAGATGGTTTATCTGCAACAACGATGTTGTCATTCACCAACGTCATCAGATCAATGAGTGGCCCATCAGTTGACGAAAGGCGTGCAAAATTAATACTGGCATCATTTAAATCTCTAAAAGTAGGCACTTTTATACTGTTCAAAAACGCGAACCATGTATTGCCATAGTCTTTGAAGTAATAACTACGCATTGCTTTTGCCAGTGCATCAGCTTGCGCTTCATCAACCGCATTTTGACCGCTTTCATTACTTGTGCCCATTACCCAATCACCAGAGAATACCAGTCGAGAAATACGTTTAATTTCTGGATAAACATACTCTTGCCAACCTGCATTGGTATAGACATAAGGAATACTAAAGTTGCTTTTCAGTACATCGCGATTTTTCGCAGTCATAAACTGTTTTAGTTGAATGGCTTTTTTACGCTCAGCAAAGCTACTAATAATTTGTTGATATAGAGGTTCGGCTTCAGGTTGTGTGTTCAGGCTATTCCTTGCATTTAATACAGCCGTTTCATTATTTTGCCAAAATAAAATTTCACCTGGGTTTTCTAGATCTGTGCTTATGTTCGCTAAATATAAATCAACTAAATCGTTTAATTGTGAGGTGATCGGTGAATCAGCTTGAGCATCAATCTCAATGTTAAAGTGCTGGCTAATAAAACTAAGTAACTGCTGCTTGGCAAACTCATCGTCTTTGTGTTCAGGGTGAGCACTTAACATTAGATGTAATTTCAAAGCATCATAATATGCCTGACGACTTGCTGCGCGAGCATCGGCATCATCTGCTGACCAAATAGCTTCAAACTCTTTCAGCTGCGCAAGCGTTTGTTTTTCTGCAGGAAGGGTGATCAACTGATTTAATTGATTAAACAAAACCTGCGAAACACTAGTTAGAGTTTCGTCACCCTCGTAAATGCCAAAAATGAAATACCATGGCAACTGCTTTTCATAATTATTAAGCGATTGATAATGCTCAAATAAATCAAGCGTAGCTGCAAGTTTTTGCTCATCTTTTGCTTTATTTACATTCGCTTCTACAATCGCTTTTACACGGGCTTCACCTTGATTCAACAATAGCTGGTTACTGGTATAAGAAGTAATGAGTAATGCTGTCACGGCGGCAATACTTGCCAAACCTGAAGTCACTGTTAAACCTTTTAACCAGCGGCCAACCAAGCGCTTTTTGCGGTTACCACGAGTTAGGTCTTGTAACTTGAAAATCACATCATTAAAAACACGATTGATAAAGTAGCTTTGCGTAATGCTTTCTTGTTTTTGCTCAACAACGACAGCACCAAATTGATCCCTTACGCCATTCGTAATACGTTCAATCGGTGTGCCCTCTTGCGTGCCAGAGGTAAAATATACACCAGCAAACCAAGGAACCTCTTGATACGGGTTGGCTTTAAATAACAAGTTTACAAACTCAGTCAACTTTGTTGATGCTGATTTAAATTGATTCGGGAAATCTAAAATTAACTGCTTACGGTGTTCATTACGTTCGCGGGCAACCTTGCTCAAACGTTGCTCACAAAGGCGTTGGTATAACTCCTCCATGCGCACTTCAAACATTTCAGCCGGATCATTTTGTTGATCTTCACTAATATCTAGCAAATAAGCACCAAACACTTGCTCACGTTCTTTTTCTGTTAAGTCATTAAAAAATGGCTCAAAGCCGCTGATCAAGTCTGTTTTGGTAAAGGTTATATAAACCGGGAAGATCACCCCAAGTTGCGTAATGAGCTCTTCAATACGCTCACGAACTAGTTTTACGTGTTGACGAATCTCTTCACTGTCTGAGGTTAAAACATCTGCAACACTAATCGCGACCATCACACCATTAATAGGCAGTTTAGGACGATATTTTTTGAGCAAGCTTAAAAAAGATAACCACTCTTTGTTTTCAGATTGCTCTGTTGTGTAACGCCCTGCGGTATCGATCAGAATTGCTTGATCTGAAAACCACCAGTCACAGTTACGCGTGCCACCAAAACCTTGGATGTGCAGTTCATTTGAATTTGAGTATGGAAAATGCAAGCCAGAGTTAGCAAATAATGTACTCTTTCCGGTGGCTGAAGGACCAATGATCATATACCAAGGTAGTGCATACAAAGCTGTATTACCACGGTATCCTGCGCCAAGATGGGAAGCTTTTAACGAGCTTAATGCTTCTTGCATCTTTTCTTTTATTTCATCAAGTTCAGCACTTGAACCCGCATTATGGCTCGCAAGTTCAGAGGCTAGCTTATCGCCCGAACGCTTTGTCCATAACCAACGGATAAAAATAAAAACGATAAAAACAGCTGTTACCGCAGCCATCGCGATAAGCTTTTTATCTGTCGTGTCTAAACCAACGATTCGGCCAGCAAACCAAATAATACTGAGCACAGCAATTAAGCCAATTAACTGCCCTGTTGCTCTTGATGACACTAAGCCCAGTAAAAAGTGCACTAGGCCGCTTTTGTTCACTCTTCCTTGCATTACTTTTCCTATCGAGTCTCGTTGGTTTTACTTAATTGCGTAAGTACTTCTACTTGATTATCTATACGTTGGCTGCTCTGAGTTGCTTGCTTGTTAATAACAAAATGAAAACCAGCAAAAAGCGAAACAATCGATGCCAAGCAAATTGATAAAATTACCCAATAAGGAATGTTTCGGCCTACCTTCATTGCAAACCCTTCAAGTGGCGCGCCATTATCAGATAGTTGCCCTCGTGGAGTACCGCGTACATCTTCTATTTGCGCACGTACATCAACAATTAAGGCTTTAAGTTGCTCAATTCCTTTCACTTTGTAGATACCCTCAAAGCCAAGTTGCAAACAAATGTAATACACTTCTAATGCTGCAAACTTTGGCTCACCACCGGTACGAAGTTTTGCTAATCGCTCAAAAAACTCTTCACCCGCTCGATTATTACCAAAAAACTCAAGCTGTAAGGGTCTCGACATCCAATCCATTCGAAAATGCGCGCCAGAGCTCATTACAAATTCATCACACATTGCAGTCAGGGCAAACTTAACTTCCTGCATAACGCTGGTTGTTACTTGCTGGGTATAACAATTACGTTCAAACTCATCAAAACTCGTAAGTAACTGCTCCCGAAAGTCGTTTAGTTCAAGATCTGTCGATTGCTTTAACTTTAAAGGCGCAAGCGCGTTTATCACTGGCGCAATACAGGCGATTAAATCAAGTTCGTTTTTTGCTTCTTGCATTGTCTAGCGTCCTAATTTCTTGCCACAGTAACAATTTCGACCTGCGCCGCTTGTAAGCCAAATGGAATAAATAAACTAAGCGATTGCTCTTCAACAATTTGCTGCCAAATAAAACCATGAGTCTCTAAACGGAAGTATTCATAGCCACTTTTGATAGCTAGTTTATTAGGTGGTCGCTGACAATGTGTTAACTGCACGCCCGCAAGAGCCGATGCAATCATAATTTCGAGCTTTTCTGTGGCGCCAACTTTGACCTGATCACTAAACGTATCAATCCACTTGGTATCTTCAGATTCAAAGTATACGGCCAAGTAGAAGTCGTTATTATCAAAAATGGCTGAATCAATGGTGGCAACCTGGTAAATGGCGTTCGATACTTTCTCGAGTTTAAGACCTGCCATCTTTTTAGGAACAACACCTTCAAGTAATTTACTCAATAAAATATCTAAGGTGCCAAAGACATGAGTCAATTGCTTATGCTGATAAGGCGGGATTTGACTCACTAAATCACTGTGCTCGAACATCGACACAGAGCTAATTAAGTCAACAAGCTCGCAATATAATCGCTCTGGATGAACTAGTTGTACGTTTTTTAGATGGTCTAAACGTTTTGCAGATGGTGCCATTGCATTTAACAACAGAAAGCTGTTCATTTCGTTAGGTCCAAAATCAGTAACCGAACCAAAATTCTTTCTGCGACCAAGCAATACGTTCACTTTTGCATTTACCAAGTTCGCCGTTCTATTAAGCAACTCGGTTAAATAAAACGAGGCCTGTATCGATAATAATGGCGGAACAAACTCTTTGCTGACTTTAAACGAGCCGTCTTCAGCGCGCATAATTTTGATACAAGCAAGCGTATCAAAATAGGTTTTTACATCGTTATCTGTCAGCAAAATATAGTTAGGTTGTGCAATTAGCACTTCACGGTTTCTTGCTGCATCGTGGTGATCACTAAACTCAATGTAATCTGCTTGATAGGCACTGAGTTGGCCACTAGTTGCATAACCTTCAATGTCGCTCACAACTTTATTTGCAGCAATCGCTAAGTACACAGTGACTTCATCTGTATCGGCAGCTAATTCAAGCTTTAGTTCTTCGTGATGTTGACGATCAAACTCAAGTAAACGCCCATTTTCAAGAATCGCTTTAAAGCTGATCACCTTTAAAATACCGCGAGCGAGTGCTGATTCATCAATAGTGAGGTGGTGTAAACCAAAGGCCAATGGCGAAATCAAGCCTTGTCTAACAATCTGATTTTGCTCATGGTAGTCATCAAACAACTGAAAATGCTGCTGTGCTAGCAACACGCCTTCAGCCCATACAGGTTTCATTGGCCCTTTAATGTTCATTACTCAGCCTCGTCTTCATCTGGTAATTGAACTTCGTTGTTTGTAATCAATACATCTAACGATGTAGATAATTTAACGGGCCCGTCACCGAGCGGATAAAACGTTTTCCATTTATCACCTTGGCGATCTCTAAAAAGGGCGACAATAGCAACAAAACGCGCATTTTCCGCTTGTTCAAATTCTATTTTTGTTTTCTCAGCGGGGTTAATTGTTTTTTCTTCTACGGTGATCAACGTATTTGACAGAACTGACTTATCTGATTTCCACAAATCTTCAAACGTAGCTGTTTTAAAGCTCTGTATATCTGAAAGTTGATACACTCTGAGTACCACAGGCAAAGCTTCATCAAATTGGTTCAAATTAAGATTATCTGTCGCAGTGATATCTAGCTCTACATTTGTGCTCATACATGCTGTTAAAGACATAAACAAAGTAATTAGCACTGCCTTTTTAATTGCAAAACGCATTCAAAACCCCATTGATTTATTAGATTAATTAATTTTTACAAAGAACTTCTTCGTAAACAGGACAGATTACTCGATTAAATCGCATTGATGCGCAATCGGACCATTTATGACTATTGAATATTTTAGGAAAAATACCTGAACGTTTATTTTCTTGATTATCAACAGCCAGAGACTTAATAACCACATCATCTACAGAAGATATTATTTTTGTATTTAGTACAATCAACTCATCAATATAAGCACTAACATCTTCTTTAATTAAAATGATTTTACCTTCATTTTTAGGTGGACTATTCAGGAAAAAGAAAAACTGATCGATCACCGACGCTGAAAACACTCGATGTGCTGGAATACCGGTCTGATCAAGTAAGGAAGAGATACTTTTAGTAAGAGACCAAGCCAAAAAATAAAAGTTATCGACTTGATTTATAAATAATTTTTTATCCATAAAATCATCCTTGATTAACCAAAAAAAGTACAAAGCCATGTCATACTTTTGGTACGTTAGTCCTTAAAACGGGGGCATAATACAAACATCCTTTCAAAAAAGTCAACTCAATACAGCTCAAAAATAAAACTAATTTCGAATCAATATAAAAACTAATAAAAACGTATTAATTAGCATTTAATGGCATTATGAACAAAATTATGACGCAATTATTGCGGTTACAATTATTCTATTGAATATTGATTAATAAGTGTGTATTTTCCCATTTCTTGCTACAAGACTTAGTTAAAAAAGGACAAGGATGTGTCTAATTCTCGACTATTAATTGATGTAAATAACATAACCCTAAATGTCACTCAGGTAGATGGAGTTGAGCAACTAAATCAAGGGTTTGAGTTTATTCTCATTGGTGAATCCAGCCAGCAAATTCTTTTAGAGCATCTGCTTTTACAAAGCGCATTAATTACATTCGTTAATAAAGATAATTTTTTTCGCCACCTAGCAGGGAGCATTTTTGAGTGTGAAAATTTAGGTACATTCAAAGGTAGATATCGATATAAAATAATTATTAAAGATAGATTGAGCGCATTAAAAAACATTACGAACAGTAAGGTTTTTATTGGCGTTAATTTAAAAGATATTATTTTTTATTTAGCAGGCCAAGCTGGCTATTCACCAGGGCAAATTGATTTTCGTGTCGGCTCATCACTGCCAGCGCTTCCACAGTGTGTGCAAGCAATGGAAACCAACTGGCACTTTCTACAACGCATACTAACCCAATTTGGCTTGTTTTTTTGGTTTGAAACAAAAAATAACGTCGAATTGTTAGTGATCAGTGATAGTAACTTAAACAGCCCATATTTGCAGCGCGGTGTTGTATCAGTCAAAAACTCAGCCGGTATGAATAACGATGAAAATACCGCTTATGTTGGCTTTTTTAACAGCCAAGTACATCACTCTATTTACAATGATCGCACTGACTGCGTGGCCCATGGACAATATTTAAAGGTCGCAAGTAACAGTCAATCTTACTTTGAACCATGCGCAGCCTCACCCAGTGCCGCCTCATTACAAGCGCAAGATTTCAGTAACGCGTTAGCCTCTCTTAATAAAACAACGCAACTAGTGGGTAATGTATGTGATTTATTTGCGGGTAGCTCAGTTGCAATTGACGACCAAACCGGCACGGGCAGTAGTGCTGATTTACTGTGTGTTAGCGTGTATCACAGCAGTGAACAACCTAATGACGAAAATAGTCACCAAGGTTTAACACGCTATAGTTGTAAAGCCCAATTTATCGAACGTGGTACGCCTTTTAAAGCCAAACCTTTGCCACATCAAGCCAAACCTATGGTATTTCCGGCTAAGGTAGAGTCTTTAACGACTTCTAGTTTCATTGATGAGTTAGGTTGCTACCGTGTGCGAACTAATTTTGACACAACAGCAAGGCCAATTGCGCAATCAAGCCAAGCAATTCAGCAACTTGCTTTATACGCATGTCAAAACCAACCTCAGGCCACTGGCTGGCACTTCCCCCTTGTTGGTGGTTCTGAGGTACTTATTGGCTGTATAAATAACGACCCTAACAACACGTTTTTAATGGGTTTTGCGATGAATGAATCGCAGCCAAGTGTTGTCACCGCTGCAAATAATACGCAAAACAGGCTGGTCAGTGCGGCGCAAAACGAGCTGCAGTTTGATGATGACAAGCAAGCACCTAAAATCATTTTACAAACCTTAGCCAGTGAGCACTATCTTGAGCTCAATGCCAAAAAATCAGGCCGCCAATTTATAGAATGGATAAGCCAGCTCGGCACCATTAACTTACATGCAGGTAAAGACCTCTGCCTAACAACTGAGAACGACAACATTCAGTTTGTGATTAAAAATAATCAGTTTATTGATGTTAAAAACAATGTTTCGCTCAGCACTCAAAACCGCGATATCAACATGCAAAGTGCAGGTAGCCAAGCATGGCAAGGAAAAAACACCCTTATTGAATCTCGTCAAGCACTGTCGATGGTCAGTGGTCGCGCAGTTAAAGCCTTTGCGCAAAGCGATATTCAGCTTAAAACTAGCTCAAGTGACTTAACTATTTCGGCCCCCAATGGCTCAACATTTTTACAAACCAACCAGTCAATCGCGATTACAGGCTCAGGCCGTGGTGATTTAATTCTCCATAACGAAGGCGGCGAAATTAAACTCGACAGTCAAGGAAATGTTGAGATTATTGCCACCGATGTACTCACCCTCGATGGCACATTTATAAATTTTGATGGCCCCGTTGATTACGATATTGAAAGCCCAAGTACAGCGCGTGCACAAAGCGTTAATGTGAGTCGCGCGCCTGCTATTTCATCATTTGATTTGGCTGATAGCTCACTCGATTCTACTACACTATGCACACTAGACTTAAGCTATTGCTACCTAGATGGCAGTGCTGAAGACAATATTCGTTACTCGCTTATCGATAGCCTTGGCCATGAGCACACCGGCTCACTCAGTAATGGCAAAGCGCAACTGGCCAACGTGCCGCAAGGTCAAAGTCAGGTTCGTTTTATTGCTTCATCTGATGCCGACGAACAGCGTTTAGTTGCACTGCGTAATGAGTTTAAGCAGACCCTAGAAGCGATGCTAAATGAAGTTCGACAAAAAGCGGCCATTGAAGATGCCTTGTTTGAACAAGAAAGCCTATTTAACCAATACATGATAGAGCTAGGTGCAAATGCCACTGGTTTTTATCAAGGTACAAAGTCACTTATTGAGGGCGTAGCGGACCTGATTGTACTCGGTATTGATATTAACATAAGTGTGTACTCTGCTTGCTTTAGAATTATAGAAGCCATTGCTCGCGGTGATAAAGAAGCCGTTAAATATGAGTTAGAAACAATTATTTCTTTCTCACAAAAATCAGCCCAATCACTTACTCAAGCATGTGAGTTACTTTACATTCTACTTGATGATGAACAAACCCGCTTGGCGCTAGCGCGTTTCCCTTACGAGTATATTGATGCCCACTCACACGTAGAGCAAGAACGATTAACGGGTATTTTGGCATTTGAGGTCGTATTAGCACTGCTCACAGGTGGCGTGGGTGCGGCCGCTTCACTGGCAAGTAAATCACGGTATTTAGCAAAAGCAAATAAAGCACTGACTCAGATTGCCGAGATTGTTAAACGCAAGCAGCTAAATAAACAGTTATCACACGCTGTGACGGCTGAACATCCGACTGTTTCAGCCAAAATAACCAAACCAGATACACAGTTACAGCCAAGTAAAAACCACGCTGTGGCAACGCATGTGTCAGCAAAAGACCATGCTGAATATTTATTACTCACTGAATTATCTGACGATATTCGCGGCAATTACCGCGCATATACCAACAGTGAAGGTAAAGTCATTATTAGCCGCCTTGATGGCAAAAAGCCCCCTAAATTACGTTACGAAAATGGTAATTTAGTGCCCGTGTCAGATCAAATAAATGTGTTTAACAAAATAGCGCAAAAATTAAAGATAAATCATGCTAATTTAAGTGACAACGTTAAACAGCGACTCAAACAGTTTGAAGCTGCACGCAATCAAGCTGTCGCCAAGCGTGATGCCGCACTCCTTGCCGGAAACGCCACTGCATTAAAAGAAGCGCAAAGTGCGATGCGCTTAGCCAGTGAAGCACTGGGTGAAGAAGCCGCGCGCATTTATGTGAAACAAAATTATCCAGATGCCACACCATTGGCAAGCAAACTCCCAGGTAAAGGCAAACAAGGCCAATTTGACCAAGTGTATGCAACAGAAGACGGTAAAGTATTAATTATCGAAGCCAAAGGCGGTAATGCCAGTTGGGGTAGCCGGAGTGCTGGTAAAGAAAGAGCCCAGCAAGGCTCTGAAAAGTATATGAATTCGATAATAAAGAATTACCACGATAAACTTCGTACATTAACAAAAGACCCTCGCTACTTAGCGGGCGATAAAGATTTTGTGAAAGAGGTTCAAGGCATTCAAGATATGCTGGATGATATTGATGATGCAAGATTAGATGGAGCAATTGAATACATAGGTATTCAACAAAAAGCCAATGATGCCGGGCTTATCGAAGTTATTGACGTATCGATTTTTGATATAGGATTTTAAGGAACTAATAAAATGATTGAAAGCCATTACAGCTTTGCACAAGTTAGTTATGACCATATGGCAGAGCGCTATAAAAAGCACGAAGATAAAAATATACCCCGTATTCAAAAGAATCCTCGCTTAGGACTCTATACACAGTTTACCCGCAATATCATTGACTCGTTCCCCATGGAAGCGATTCAAAACCCTAATAGCTACCATGCTTGGCTCTATGTTATTCGCGCTTCGCAATTAGGACATGGTATTTTCCAAAGCAATGCCCATGACGGCCAACCTTTCCCTTTCTTTTACGATGATGAATATTTAGAAGTAACTGGTAAACGTGACCCTGAACATGCTGAGCACCCCGTGTGGCTACTTGCTTTTTTCAGCAGTATTATCGCCCGTAACCATGATGCCATCGCTTACTTAACGGCCATCGACAATGATGTGTTTAAAACAGCTAATTATGGCAATCAGCTGAGACCCTTTGATTATGCATTGTCTGATTTACTTAAAGGCTTATTTAACCCTAGCGCGGATTTAGCCAACTTAATTGAGCAAGCATACCTTACCTGTAACCCAGATGATTACGTTGATGATGAAGCATACCTCTATGTAAGTCGCTTGGAATGGCCGCTTATCCCGGTGATCACCGCCATATTCACTGATAACGGTGAGCAAGAATATAATCAAGCCATGGAAAAAGCCCTGCTGGCCCATAGAGAATATTACAACAACGAAGACCACGAAGGTGCAAACGAAGGTGCCATCCCATTAGCTTTAACAGCCTTAGCCATCATCGCTAAAGACGTAAAAGGCTATAAGCTCACTGTTGAAAATGGCTACATTCCAGCATGGCTAATTGATGTAACACCACCAACAGACCCAAATTAATAAACGACAGTAACCGCTCTTTAACAACATGGATGTTGGCAGCAATCATGAACTTATACCCTGCTTTGCTGCCGTTAATACTAATCATGTATCAAAAGCCAATGATGCTGGGCTTGTTGATGTAATTGATGTATCGATTTTTGACATAGGATTTTAAGGAACTAATAAAATGATTGAGAGCCATTACAGCTTTTCACAAGTTAGTTATGACCATATGGTAGAGCGCTATAAAAAGCACGAAGATAAAAATATACTCCGTATTCAAAAGAATCCTAGCTTAGGACTCTATACACAGTTTACCCGTAATATCATTGACTCGTTCCCCATGGAAGCGATTCAAAACCCCAATAGCTACCATGCTTGGCTCTATGTTATTCGCGCTTCGCAATTAGGCCACGGCATATTTCAAAGTAACGCCCATGACGGCCAACCTTTCCCTTTCTTTTACGATGATGAATATATAGAAGTGATTGGAAAAAAAGACGACTATGGCACTAAACACAATAACTGGTTACTTGCATTTTATAGCAGCATCATTGCTCGTAATAACGAAGCTATTAACTACCTGATTACTGTCGACAACGATGTATTTAAACAAGCAAGGCTAAGTGAACAGCGCACCCCATTTGATTATGCATTATCTGATTTACTAAAAGGCTTATTTAACCCTAGTGCTGATTTAGCCAACTTGATTGAGCAAGCATACCTAACTTGTAATCCAGATGATTATGCCGATGATGAAATTTACTTATATGTTAGTCGCTTGGAATGGCCGCTTATCCCGGTGATCACCGCCATATTCACTGATAACGGTGAGCAAGAATATAATCAAGCCATGGAAAAAGCCCTGCTGGCCCATAGAGAATATTACAACAACGAAGACCACGAAGGTGCAAACGAAGGTGCCATCCCATTAGCTTTAACAGCCTTAGCCATCATCGCTAAAGACGTAAAAGGCTATAAGCTCACAGTTGACAATGGCTACATTCCAGCATGGCTAATTGATGTAACACCACCAACAGAGCCAAATTAATAAACGACAGTAACCGCTCTTTAACAATATGGATGTTGGCAATATAACTAAAACTAATACAGAGAAATTCCGTTAGTTAAACAGTTTATTCAAAGGAGCAGACTATTGTGTAGTTGAAACATTTAATTTTGAGAGAAAGCTGATCAACTTAGAGCAATTTGGTGATTCCTTAAATATTACACCAGTAATTAAACCACTTAATCCCGGTAATTAATAATGACGACACAATTTTTACCCCAACTAAAAGAAATAAAAGACCCAGAGAATCCACCAAAAGGGATAAAACATCTAATTACAATTGAAGATTCATTAAATTATCCTGGCCGTTATCACTCCTTTTACAATCAAAACGGATACTTATCAGTTATCCTTCATAGGATTATTTCACCAAAAGGTCAAGCCCCATTTTTAGCTACTAGGCAATTTGATGCACCGCTGTCAATTTTACCTTGGTTCGTTAATAAATTTGAGTTTTTTACTAAAATGCCTCACGAAGGTGGGTTACCCCATGGAAAAATAAGCACTGACGATTTAGTTGAGGCTGAGGATATCGGTATTACAAGACTAATGGGGCGGTTAAATGCTAGAGGCGATCAAGGATATAGCCTATCAAACTATTCACGGAAAGACCATGAGACAACAAATTATCAAATATTGAATATCTCTGATAGCTATTTCTTTCATGGTGGATTTTTTGACACATGGAAAGAGCTTGCCAATAAATACGAAAACGGCACTTTATAGCAACAACGCTAAGGACAGCACATGACACCCAACTCACAAATCCCACAACAACTGGGTCAATACCTCTATCAACAAATTAACGATGACTGGTCGAAAGCAATGTTAGTTTTAGATTGCCAGCATGATGAAGTCATTACATGCCAGGCCTTTTATGAAAAAGAGGCCGATGAAACTCAGCACCCTATTGCCGTTTCTGACCATATTATTGATTTATTTAAAACACTGTTTGATTCTGCAATACAAAATCAACCAGAAAATTGGCAACGTGCGATTTTTAAACTCACTCGGCAGGGTAAATTTAGCATAGCTTTTGACAAAGAAAATAATGATGAAAACCAATAAACATTACTTTCAAAACCACAACAAACATAATAGGTAAAAATCATTAATTAATAACATTAATGAAACTATAATTTGAACCTTATTAGGATACATACTAAAATAGCTCAAAATTTATTATTGATGATAAATATGAAAGTCACGGAAGACGAATAATAGCTATCCCCCTCTATTGTTATTCCTTGATTCTTCATGAGTTTTCAAACTATAAGCGGTTTCGTTTATTGTGAACTATTAAATGGAGTATTTATGAAAAAGTTAAGCGCATTATTTGCCTTATTGGTTTTAGCAGGTTGTTCATCAAGCCATGATGTTGAGCCGCAACCTGAGCCTATTGCAGAAGTAACACCTGAAGTGGTTGTAGATGAATCGGTAATTTCATTAACGGTGGTCACAACACCTGATGATGCGCGTGTTCGTATTATGAATATTAAACCTGTTTATGAAGATGGTATCGAACTTGATGAAGGTAAATACGATATTGAAGTAACTAAGCCAGGTTACTTAACTTACCGTAAATGGGTTGTTGTTGATAAGAAAACAATTCTAACGATTGAGCTTGATAGTATTGAATCAATTCAAGCTGCTCAATAAGTGGTTTTAATAAAAAAGGAAAGCAATGGCTTTCCTTTTTTTTGATCTTCTTTTAAATCAACTGCAAATAATACAGTGACGACAGTGCACTGCAATTAACAATAATTGTTAACCAAAGTACGGCAATAAAACTGCGTTTTTTTGATTTGTGTCTTAACCATTGCTGTGCAATTAATGAACCTGGCCAGCCGCCGATTAATCCTAAAATATGCAGTGTACGCTCAGGTACTCTTATCACATGCTCGCCATGTTGCATCGCTAAACGTTTATCCCAGCCATATACCAAAAAGCTTATTAAGCTCGCTACGCTGTAAGTGCCTGCAATAAAGTAAGTAATATTAAGTTGCCACGATACCAGCCATAGCAGCGCTAGAAACAACAATGAAAATGTAATTAATGTTTTCTTAATCAACGAATTATCACCTATACTCTGCAAAACAAATTAATTTTATCGGGGCGCTATTATGGCATACCTAAAATCACTTTTACTATCAATCTGCCTATGTTCACTTTCTGCTATGGCAGCAGAGCAACAACTTGATGACAAGCTAAAAGTGTTTGAGCCTTACTTAGGCACGTGGCAGTCTGACTTTAATGTCTCAGCAGGTAAACCTGCGGTGCAAGATGTGAGTACCTGGCAACGCGCGCTCAATGGCATGGCGATTAAAACTATTCACTCTATCAATGAAGGTGAATATGGTGGTGAGTCGATGATTTTTTGGGACAATAAAAAGCAGTCTTTGGTGTTTTATTACTTCACTACGGCAGGTTTTTATACCCAAGGCACAATGAATGTACTTAGCCCTACTCAATTTGTTGCTTATGAAAATGTAACGGGTAATAAAGAAGGGATCACTAAGGTGAAATCGACAAGCGAGTTTAAAGACAACAGCTTTGTGGTGTCGACCTCTTACCTTAAAAAAGGTCAATGGACAAAACCCGATACCCGAACTTACACCCGCAGCGAAAAAACAGTTAAGTTTAAATAAAAGCTTTAAAAAAGGGTAAGGCTTTTATCACCTTACCCTTTTTTATCAATGCCTAAAGTCAGCCATTAATGCTGGAATACCTGGCAGCATACCTACCATCGCCATTACGCTTGTTAAGATAACAAACATCACTAATGGAATGATCCAGCGGCTCATTGGAGTTAGTTCAGAGCTTCGTTCTTTACAACCAATTAAGCCCAGATTGTCGAGCAACATAGTTAATGACCAGCCAAATGCAGGATTCACTAAAGTCGATGAAAACACCACAATAGCAGCCGATTGCGTAGTTTTACCTTCGCGGGTCATTTCCATACCCGCTTCTAGAAGTGGGATAAACACACCAACTATTAGCGCAACGCATAACACGGGTTGCCAAATAGCTAAATCCATTGGGTAACCCCAAATACTGGCAATAATACAAAATAACGCCGTTAATACCGCACCTGCTGGAATTGGGCGTTTAGCGATGGCTGCTGGCACGATGTAGGTTCCCCATGAAGAGGTAAAGTTAGAGCCGCCTAACAAAGAACCAAACGTTTGGCGGATTGAAGCACTGAACATGGTATCGTCAATGTTCATTTGTACTTTTTCTGTGCGTTCTGGGTAACTAATTTTTTGGAATACTTGATGCCCTAAAAAGTCAGGTGACCACATAGCAACCGCAAGCACCGCGAATGGCAATACCACAACAAAGCTCTCTAGGGTCGGTAAACCCAGCATCCAACCAGTGTTTTCACCCCACCAATACATTGGGTTCATATTTGGTAAACCCGGTGCTGTTTTAAACTCAAACGGCGCTCCCAGTAAAAATGCAATTAAACCGCCAAGTAAACAGCTTAATGGCACGGCTAACCAACGTTTTTTGTAGTGCTCAAGTAATGCATATAACACGATAGTCGACAAAATCACAATGAAAGCAATATGGGTCATATCAATACCTTCAGCCCATGCAAACAGCTTTTTAACCTGCGAAATCGTGCCAATAAAACCAAGGTAGAGCAGTAAACCTCCACACACGCCTCGGCTGGTTAACCCCGCCAGTAAACTCCCGCCTTTACTAAGTGCCAGTAACAGACCAAACACCCCTATTAATAGACCGAAGGCCATTGGGTGACCCCCTGCAGCAACCACAATAGGGATCAAAGGAATAAGCGGCCCATGCGTACCCGCTAAGTTTGCTGTTGGTAAAAAGAAGCCCGAAAATAATAAAATGAAGATCGATACAATTAACAGTTCATAACGCACGTTTTCTAGAATAAAGCCTTCACCTAAGCCCAATGGCGCGGCAAATGTTGCAGCAATTGCACCCACCATGACCACCTTGCCTATGGTGCCTGCCATGGCAGGGATAGAGTCTTCTAATTCAAACCGATAATCACGAAACGGTAAGTTAGGACGCCAGCGCTTAGGCTGCATAATTTGTAATTCGTGTTCAAGGTATTCGTCACGACTCGAAAATTCACTACTTGGTTTATGAAGTGCTTGATAGCTTTGCTGGTCGGTATGAGTATCCGATCCTTGTTCAGCAGGCGTTTTTGACGCTGATTGCTGCCTCGTATTCATGAGTTCTCCTACTGCCTATCTTGAAAAATTGTGTGAGTTTTTATTATGCAGTTAGGGTAAAGCAGCCAGATACAAAACACGATTAGGCAAAAGGTCGGGTATGAATTTATAAAATAGGTGTTTTTAATAAGTTGAGAACATCTGAATATAATCTTAATACATTGATATTTATTGAATTACTGATAATAAACCCTTTTAAAGAATAAGCTCTTGGTTGTTTTTTAAGCACATTAACTATTAGTCTAATAAATTGTATGAATAGCAAACAACTAGAGAAAAATCACTTTTAGTTTAATCTAATTTGCCTATTCTCCAACTGCTAATATACTAATTTATTAGTAGCTTTATTAATACTAACTCGCCGGTCGGTGGCTTTCTTACATAAGCGCATAAAGGGATGTATGAACACACAGCTCAAACCTTGGCAATTTAATATCATTGTTTGCTCTGTTTATCTGCTGTTTGGCTTGTTTACTATGCAAGTGTTAAAAACACTGGCGGTATGGCCACCAGCAGGAGTCGCATTAGCAGGCTTGATGTTATTTGGTCGTAAAGCCTGGTTGGGCGTTGCATCAGGCACCTGTTTAGTTGTGCTTTGTTACTTTTATCTCAGCGGCTTAAATCCATTCACGTTTAAACACATAGCAATAAATGCCGCAACAACCACAGGTAATACTCTCGCTGCTTTAACTGCATTTTGGCTAATTAACCGAAAACTTAAACAACACACACTGCTGACAAGCGTCACCAGTTTAGCCAGAGTGTTTATTGTTGCTTGCATTGCGATTGGCGTGATTTCTGCGCTTTTCGGTGTGGGCATATACTCGCTAGTTAGTATCGAGTGGTTTAATGGCTTGTATGTTGGCATATTAAATTGGAGCATTAGCAATGCCCTAGCGGCGATTGTATTCACCCCAGCCCTTTACTTTTTCTGGCGAAATTGGCCACACCCGGTCACGCCTAGTGAATTTTCTAAACTTCTGTTGCTAACTTTGACCGTGGTTTTGTTGTGTTATTTTATTTTTGGCCCCGCATACACAACCATGACATTACCATTTTTGCAACCTGCATTACTATTGTTTCCGCTGCTTTATGCAGCTACGCGGTTATCACCAACCGCCACCAGCTGCATGAATATGTTGGTATTTTTTGCAGCTTGGGTCGGAAGTAATCAAGGCTGGGGGTATTTTTATTATCATCATCCTAAAACAGCTGAAGTGACCATGCAGTTTTTCTTTTTATTCACTCTTTCAGCGGTATTACTCATTCAAGCCGTATTTATTCAGCGCAAGAAAGAACAACAAAAACTAACCACCATGCTCGAACAAAAAGTAGAAGAACGAACCTATGAGCTAGAGCGTGCTAAGCATGAAGCATTAGCCTTATCTATGACAGATCATTTAACACAACTTTATAATCGCCGTGGTTTCTTCGAAAAGGTTAATCAGCAGTTTGCAAAATATCATGACGCGCAAGGTACCTGCTCCTTATTACTGTTAGACTTAGACCAATTTAAAGCTATAAACGACAAGTTTGGCCACGCTACTGGCGATGAAGTAATACGAACCACCGCACATAAGCTCATCCAACATAGCAAAGCATCAGATATTGCGGGACGCATTGGTGGTGAAGAATTTGTCTTATTTTTACCTATGGCAAATAACCACACAGCCTTTGCTATCGCAGAAAAGATCAGAGCCGATATCGAACAACAAGACATCATCGCCGACAACAAACACGTTAAATTCACCGTGAGTATTGGCGTAAGCACCTTACAAGCAAGCGAACAGCACATAGAATCGATGTTAAAACGCGCCGATAAAGCATTGTACCAAGCCAAAAACCAAGGCCGTAACCAGGCGCAATGTAGTTAGAATGAGTTTCGAGTTGCTAGTTACGAGAGTAAAGATACGAGAGTAAAGATACGAGAGTAAAGATACGAGAGTAAAGATACGAGAGTAAAGATACGAGATGCGAGGTGCGAGATGCGAGGTGCGAGATGCGAGGTACGAGGTACGAGGTACGAGATGCGAGGTGCGAGGTGCGAGCATGTAGCAGCGATTTTATATCGCGTTTTATTCTCCTATCGCCCTTACCTCACCCATGTCGCGGCATAAAGCTGCTGCTACCTTGTAGGCGTCACGCTTGCTTGGCGCGCGAAACAAGTTTCACGCTTACGTCCAAGGATCTAACTTTTGTGTGGTGGTTAATTATTCATGACTAAAGTCATTCCTACGAGATGTGAGGTGCGAGATGCAAGATGCGAGATGCGAGATGCGAGATGCGAGAATGAGCTTAAGACTCCTTGCACTATACGACTAGTAATTAATTAACGGCTCTGTTAAAAATACACTGACTATGGAAGAAAACGAGCTATAAGCCCGTTAAGTTTAATGGAATTACTATCCTTGTGAGGTTCAAATGGAAATTGAAGTAAACAGACCAAAACAATATCATGATAAAATTAGAGATTACACTTTATGGGCCGACTCTAAAAAAATCGGCAAAGTCAAACCCAACTCTTTAGCCAACTACACAATACCTGATGACGCTGAATTTATCTGGTTCTCCATTGATTGGTGCTCTAGCCCTAAACTTTCTGTCAAAGATATTCAATCAAATAAAGTAACTGTTTCGAACACTATGAGCAGAAACTTACTATCGGGACTATTTTTACCCATTTATTACGTTACTTTTGGTAAAAATAATTATCTAACAATTACGAGCGATGTATAACCACCCTTAATCGATTTTAGGTTCGATTACTTCATCGCATAACGATATTTTTACCCTTTGTCGCGGCATAAAGCCGCTGTAACCTGTAGGCGTCACGCTTGCTTAGCGCGCGAAACAAGGTATTAGTTACGAGTTACGAGAGTAAAGTTACAAGGAACGAGATGCTAGGGGCGAGAAACGAGATGCTAGGGGCGAGCTTGTAGCAGCGATTTTACATCGCGTTTTTCTCGAACCTAGCACATAGCCCCTTTACTCTTGTAACTAGTAACTAGTAACTATTAACTAGCAACTATTTCGTCTTTAACTTATTCAACTCATCATCTTGTTGTGCAACGAGTGCATTGAGTGTTTGGCTACCATCTCCGGCTTGGGTAGATAGCTCAGCTAGTTGCGATGCGGCATCTGAAATTAACGTCAGGTTGCGGTTTATCTCTTCTGTGACTGAGCTTTGCTCTTCTGCAGCCGTTGCAATATGGGTAATTTGCTGCGTGATTTCGTCCACTTTGACGACAACTTCGTGTAATGCATCAAATGCAACGGAGGTTTCATCTACCGCGGTTTGTGCACGCACAACTCCTTGTTCAATTACTTTAGACGCGTTGCCTACTTCTAGCTGTAAGCTGTCGATTAGGCCACTGATGTCATCGGTTGATGAACGTGTTTTTGAAGCAAGTGCCCTTACTTCATCAGCCACAACCGCAAAGCCACGGCCTTGTTCACCGGCCCTTGCCGCTTCAATTGCCGCATTCAGTGCAAGTAAGTTTGTTTGCTCTGCAATTGTTCTGATCACATCTAAAATTTGTGTAATGTCGTTACTGCGTGCCGCAACTTTTTCAACCGCTTGGTTAGCCTCTTTGATTTCATCCGACATTGTTTTAACTTGGGTAACTGCAGACGACAAGCTCGATTCACTGCTCACCACAAGGCTGTTTATTTCATCGGCTTGTTGCGCTGACTGCTCTGAGGCTCTTGCTACTTCGAGTGCTGTTGCGCTCATTTCGTTCATGGCGGTTACTACGCTCTCAATTTCTTGGAACTGCGCTTGAACGTTGTGCTTAGTATCAACAGCAACACTGGTCGCTAAGTGAGCCTGCTCTTTGGTTTGCGTTGATACATTTTTAAGCTCACCAATTAAATCACGTAATTTAGCAAGAAATGCATTAAAGCCTGTAGCCAGTGCGATTAGCTCAGCGTGGGTATCAACATGCAAGGTTTGAGTTAAGTCACCTTCAGCACTGGCAAGGTTATCAACGCGCTGTTGAATTTGTTGTAGTGGTGCCACAATTGTGCGGATCACTAAGGTCATGATCACAAAGGCGGCACCAGCAATAATAATACCTGTAACCAAGATTAAGCCGCCTAGTGTATTGGCATTTTCACTCATGCTATTTGCCAGTGCATGCGGCCCTTCAAGGGCAAGCTCAGCGGGTACTTCTATCAATAGGTTCCACTGTGTTTTTGCAAGCTTAATGCTAATTGGGTAGTTAACTAAATACTCATCACCAACTTTAAATACACCACTTTGTTTTTTCGCTTTTACGTAATTGTCTAAAGTGCTTTTTGCCACCGCCTCTTTTAACGGTCTGCCTAGCTTATCTTTGTAATGGCTACTCCCAACCACTAAATCGAGTGAGCTTAATAAAGTGACGCGGGCTTTACCGTTATACAGCTCTTTTGAGAGCTTTTCAGTCATACTTTGAAATACAGGCAATGTTAAATCAACCCCAGCAACACCAATAAATTCGTTATCACGAAGAATGGGCACAGTTAAAGAGGTCATCATTTCAGAGTAACCTGGGGTGATTTCGTATAGGTAGGGCTCCATAATGCAGGGTACTTTGGTGTCTTTTACACACAAGTACCACTCAGCTTCCCGCTGGCCAAATTCATTGAGCGTATCGACATATTTCTCAGCTACATCGTCAACCACTTGTTGTTCAATTGCGCCGTCTCGGTTGCGCGTAAAATAGATTTCGAGTGTGCCAACGCCTGCTACAGAATGATCATACCCGCTGATAAAATTAGCATCACGGCCATCAAACGCATTTGCTTCAAATTGCGAATAAATAGATGAAAGAATAGTATTTTTTTGTAACAGAGAGCGATTCAACTCAACCACAGCATCGCGAGTTAAGGTACCTGCCGCATCATGATCGCCTAAAATAGCGGCAAATGAATAAGGCACTCGGTACGCTTCGTTAATAAATCCGGCAACCTGTTCACCATACGCGGCAGCATTTGAGGCGAGTTTGTCTTCAACTTCAGCAACAATCAGCTTTTCTGATTGCGCAGCTAACTGTTGGTTACTGTTTGACAGTTGCCACCATAAAACACTCGATAAAACAAACACAGTAATAAATATACTGCCTACCGTAAGCCATAATAACTTTTTCGCTAATGCTAACTGCCGCATCGACATTTCCTGTTTTTATTGTAGGTTTGCTAATAGTTTAGACCATTTGCATGACTTTACAGGGACAATTAGAAAAAAAGTATGGAGTTTTAGTGTGATTAGGCCGCTTTGTTAAGTTAGCGCAAATTTTGCTGCCATTCGGTGGGTGACACACCAAACCATAGCTTAAAGCGACGACTAAAAATCGACAGCTCCGCATACCCTAAACGCAGTGCTAAGTCGGTCATATTTATATGCTTTTTTTGTAATAGCCGCATTGCCTCTGACTTTCTTACTTCGTCCAACAATTGCCGATAACTGGTGTTATGCTCGGTTAATATACGTTGCAGCTTTTTGGGGTGGAGCCCTACACTTTTGGCGGTATTTTCTTTATTGCACTCACCGGTTGCTAGCAACATTTTCATCGCACTTTCTATTTGCAGCATTTCATCGGGGAGTTTGTTAAGACGTTGCAGCTCAAGTTGGTCGGCTATTAAGGTGTCTAAAATGGCATCATTGAGCTGAGGTTTATAGGATAAAAATGCGCTTGAAAAGTAAATCGCATCAACGTCACTTTTAAACTCAACCTCGCAATTTAGCACTTTATTAAATAAAGGCCGCTGGTTCACCGCGACAGATTGCCGTAAACACACTTTATCGGCGCGCCATTTCGGGCCAACTAATTCTTTTAATATTTTATTGACCAAACACACTGCCAACTGCGATTTTTGCTCAAACTCGTGTTTTTCGTCAGAGAGTCGGACAAAACGGACCTCACAACTCGTTTGCCCAAATAAGGCAAGGTTTAGCACAATGCCTTCGGCATGCAGGTATATGTATTTTTGAGCAACATTAAGGGCATCAAGAATCGTAGGTTGGCGAGACATGTAAGCACCAATCAAGCCCACAGTGCTCATACTTTGTGATGCGCCAAGCTTTAAGCCAAAACATGGCTCATCACACACTTGGGCAGCAAGTTCAAGTAATTCAAGGTAATGAGCGTAAACAACGAAGCTGTCTGGGTCGCGTAGTTGTGCGGGTAAAATACCCGCTTTCTCCAACAAAGTAATAGGGTTTACACCATATTGTCTCACTAAATTCTCAAACCCAGCTAAACTAGAAGAGCGAATTAAACTTTCCACGCAGTGTGCCTTTTGTCCTAAAGAGTCATTTCAGTGTCCTAAAAAGTCAAACCAACTGCAAGTGATTTATTTATGCTAGAACAAACTCTGACAAATAGAACATACAGATGAACATTGCAGCAAAACCGATAAACATCGACAACATTTTAATGGCCGACTTAGTCGCGCAGCGCAGCCACGCTAAAGCTGAGGGTATTGAAAACTACCAGCAAAGACGTGAACACTTACTTGCGTTAAAAGCTATGATCACTGAAAACCAAGCACGTATTATCGAGGCTATTAATCAAGACTATGGTAATCGCTCTCGCCATGAAACCTTACTTGCCGAAATCATTAATGCCTGTGCAGATATCAATAGCACTTTAAAGCACCTAAAAAAGTGGATGAAAGTGCAAAAGCGACATGTTGATCATCGTATGTATTTAGGGGCAAAAAACCGAGTTATTCCACAGCCGCTTGGTGTTGTAGGGTTAATTGTGCCGTGGAATTTCCCGATAAATTTAGCCTTTAGTCAATTAGCTGCTGCATTTGCAGCAGGTAACAAGGCGATGGTTAAAATGTCTGAAAACTCTCGGCATTTAAGTGCGCTTTTAGGGGAGCTTGTAGGCCACTATTTCAAACCCGAAAAGCTGCAATTTTACTGTGAGACTGGTGAAGTAGGCATCGCCTTTTCAAAGCTTCCCTTTGATCATTTAATGTTCACAGGCTCAGGTGAAACCGGTAAAAAAGTGATGGCTGCCGCAGCGCAAAACCTAACGCCTGTAACCCTTGAGTTAGGTGGTAAATCTCCTGCTGTGATTGCGACTGATTACCCGATGCAAAAAGCTGTAGAGCGCATCATGTATGTAAAACAAATGAACGCGGGGCAAATTTGTACCAATGTTGATTATGTATTTGTGCATCAGTCTCAACTTGCGCTATTTATCGATACAGCAACACGCTGGGCAAAAAAGCATGTACCAGATATTCATAGCCAAGACTACACAGCCATTATTGATGACCGCGCATTTAAACGCCTTACAACCTGTATTGAAGAAGCCAAGCAACTCGGCGCTGACGTTATTACGCTTAGCGACCAAGTTGCAGATGCCAATACGCGAAAGCTGCCTCTGACATTAATTTTAAACAGCAATGACAGTATGAGCATTGATACTCGCGAGACATTTGGACCTATTTTAATGGTAAAAACCTATCAAGACTCGCAGCAGGTCGTTGATTATATTGCAGGGCGAGATAGGCCTTTAGCTTTTTACCCTTTTAGCTACGACAGACAGCTTATTAACTTTTATATTGAGCAGGTGATGTCGGGTGGTGTAAGCGTTAACGATGCCCTGTTTCATGTCGGTCAGCACGACTTACCTTTTGGTGGCGTAGGTGCCAGTGGTATGGGGCATTACCATGGCTATGAAGGCTTTTTAACCTTTTCAAAATTACGTCCGGTGTTTTATCAAGCCAAGTTTTCGAGCGTGAAATTTTTAATGCCGCCTTACGGTAGATTTGCCGATAAGCTTTTAGCCTTTTTAAGTAAATTAAATTCATAATAATAAACACCAACAGGTGATAATAATGCAGCAACACACATTTGATTTTGACCAAATTATTATAGGCTCTGGATTTGGTGGCTCGGTTAGTGCGCTTCGCCTAAGCGAAAAAGGCAACCGGGTTTTAGTACTCGAAAAAGGCCTACGTCGCGACGATAAGGAGTTTCCAAAGACCAACCTAGATATCAAAAATTATATGTGGCAGCCAGAAATTGGCCTAAAAGGCTGCATTCAATTTTCGTTTACCAGCAAAGTCACTGTGCTGCATGGCGTGGGTGTGGGTGGTGGCTCACAAATTTATGCCAATGTGCACCTTATTCCTGATGATGAAGTATTTCAATCTCCAGCGTGGACACGAATAAAATCAGACTGGAAAGAAAGTCTAAAGCCCTACTATGGCCTTGCACAGCGCATGTTAGGCAGTGCCAAAAATACTTATACCAATGTTGCCGATCACACACTAAAAGAGATTGCCGAGCAGATGGGTCAAGGTGACTCATTCAAAACCGTGAACACTGGGGTACTTTTTGCAAAACCCGGCGAAGCCTATAACAAAGAGCTACCCGACCCATACTTTAATGGCGATGGTCCAAGGCGAAATACCTGCCATTACTGTGGTAGCTGCATGATTGGTTGTCGCCATAATGCCAAAAACACCTTAATGAAAAACTATCTGTACTTTGCCGAGCGCAATGGCGTAGAGATAAGACCCAGCTCTGAAGTAATCAAAATCACCCCGCTCAATGCAGATGGCAGCGCCGGATACAAAATTAAGATTAAAGATACCAGTCATCGCAACAGCCATATTTATACGCTAACAACACGTGGCGTTGTGCTAAGCGCAGGGGTCATGGGCACCGTGCCTTTGCTTTTAAAAATGCGCGATAAAGACAAAACATTGCCCAATATTTCAGCTTGGCTAGGTCAGCAAATTCGCACTAATTCAGAAACCCTCACCACCGCGAACAACACCACTAAAAAAGTTGATGATGGTGTTGCGATCAGCTCATTTATTTCGGTCGACAAAGACACCAATATTGAAATTTGCCGCTTTAGAGAAGGCGCCGATGGCACATGGCTATATTTACCTTACGTTCCTATGGTGACTGGAAAAGGCCTCAAGCGTATTGCTAAGTTTTTAGTTAATACACTGCGCCATCCAATAAAAACAGCCAAAGTCTTGCGGCCAAAAGGTAAAGCCCGCAGCTCGATTCTATTTTTGGTGATGCAAAAATCAGAGGCGTTTATTCACCTTGAATGGCGACGTAAATGGTATCGATTATTTAAAAACGGCATTACTGCGGTGCAAAAAGACAATGACACGCCGCTTAGTGTTAGTTTTCCAAAAGCAGAAGAAGCAACCAAACTCTACGCCGAAAAACTCGGTGGCGTGCCGGGCTCAGCCTTATCTGAAGTGCTCTTTGGTGCCCCAATGACGGCGCATATAATGAGTGGAGTCGCCATGGGAACTGATGCCTCTAACGGCGTAGTTGATAGCTCTGGAGAAGTGTTCGGCTATCAAAACCTACGAGTTATTGACGGCTCAATCATACCGGGTAATTTAGGGGTAAACCCATCATTAACCATTACCGCATTGTCGGAATATGCAATGAGCCAAGTGCCGGTATTCGATGCAGCCCGAGCAAGCAAGATAAAGCCAATAGAATTTAGTGAACCACGCGAAGGCCTAGTATCAGCGCTTACTGGTTCAGGTGATTTAGCAAAATCGATTGCTGAAAAACAAAAAAGCCGTGCATAAAGCACGGCCTATTTTGATAAATAGCAATTAGATCACTGATAATTCTACAGCAATGTTACCACGCGTTGCGTTTGAGTATGGGCATACTTCGTGCGCTTTATTAACCAGTGCAAGAGCAGTGTCTTTATCAAGATCACCTACCGATACCGCAAGCTTAACAGCAATACCAAAACCACCTTCGATAGGACCAATTGATACTTCAGAGTTAATGTGAGTATCTGCAGGTAATTTAACTTTTGCTTGGCCAGCCACTAACTTTAATGCACCGATAAAACAAGCCGCGTAACCTGCTGCAAATAATTGCTCAGGGTTTGTACCTTGACCATCATCACCACCTAACCCTTTAGGAGTTGATAGTGCCACATCTAAACGACCATCATCTGATTTTGCTGTGCCTTCACGGCCACCTGTTGCTGTTGCTTTTGCTGTGTATGCGACGCTTTGTAGTTCTTTCATGATTACTCTCCTAATTGAGTGAAAATATACTTTGCATGCAAAATATATTAGACCAGCTTTTTCGGGATTGCAAATACTTTGTATGCAAATTAAAATACACGTATTGAATTTTGAGGATCGAGTATGAAATACCCACAGCTAAAATTAGATAACCAGCTATGCCATCGCTTATATATGGCATCGAATGGGATTGCCCGTGCGTATAGAGATTCTCTTAATCAATTAGATTTAACCTACCCGCAATACGTAGTGATGATGGCGCTGTGGGAAAAAGATCAGATCAGCATTGCTGAATTACTTGAAAAAACCGCCATTGATGGTGGTGCAATGACGCAAATTTTGAAAAAAATGAGCGATAAAGCATTGTTGTCGATCACCAAAGATAGCCAAGATAAACGCAAACGACTCGTGCAGCTCGAAGCCAAAGGCAAGGCGATGCAAGATCAAGCTGCCGATATACCGTCGCAAATTCGTTGTCGCTTCCCAAGCATTAACGAACAACAAGCACTGCAACTGATTGAGTTACTCGATTTAGTAAATAGTGACCTTAATTAACAAAAATTATTTGAAAGTGAATTTGGATAATACCAACTTGCTTAATAAAGTGGGCTTTTTGAGGCAAGAAAACCTCGTTGATAACAAGGCAAAAATTTCGTTATTTAGTTGTTCTAAATGAGAAATTTTTAACGCTGGTAGCGACAGGTTTGCTCCCTCAAAATGATTACGTATTATTGCGAGCTGGTATCTAAACCTCTTTTTAATATAATTCTATACGCTATAGTGTTCAAAACTCATCAATACGGACACCATCATGAAAGCATTTGGATACACTACAGCAACCCCAACGTTATCGGACTCATCATTACAAGCGATTGAATTACCTGATCCCGTTGCGACAGGTCACGACATTCTTGTCGCCGTAGAAGCAATTTCAGTAAACCCTGTTGATACTAAAATTCGCGCCAATGTGTCACCAGGCAATGGCTACAAAGTTATTGGCTGGGACGCCGTGGGAACCGTTAAAGCTGTTGGCGACAAAGTTTCGTTATTTAATGTCGGTGATCGTGTGTTTTATGCTGGCGACTTAACGCGCCAAGGCAGTAATGCTGAGCTGCAACTTGTTGATGAACGCATTGTCGGTCTTGCACCAACAAGCCTCAGTAATAGTGAAGCAGCCGCCCTGCCATTAACCAGTATTACGGCATGGGAGTTATTGTTTGACCGCTTACAGATTGAAAAATCTAAAAGCAATAAGCCAGCCTCTGTATTAGTGATAGGTGCCGCAGGTGGTGTAGGCTCAATTTTAGTGCAGCTTGCCAAACAGCTTACCAATTTAACAGTTGTTGGTACCGCCGCACGAGAAGAAAGCGCCAACTGGCTTAAAGACTTAGGTGTTGATCATGTGCTTGATCATAGCAAAAACCTTAACGAGCAACGTCTTGCGGCCGATCTGAATGAATTTGATTACGTAGTGAGCTTAACGCACACCGACCAACACCTTGATAGCATTATGGAAGTGATCAAGCCACAAGGTAAATTGGCACTGATCGACGACCCTGCAAGCTTTGATATTTTAAAGTTAAAGCGTAAAAGTATTTCGTTGCATTGGGAGTTTATGTATACCCGCTCAATGTTCCAAACCGATGATATGATTGCCCAGCATCAGCTTCTTTCTGAGCTCTCGACCTTAGTTGATAACGGCACAATCAAAACAACATTGGGTGAGCATTTAGGTAAAATAAACGTAGCAAACCTTATTAAAGCCCATGGGATTTTAGAATCTCATAAAGCTCGCGGAAAGCTTGTGTTGGAGGGGTTTGAGTGACGAGGAATGAATTAGTTTCGAGTTACGAGGGGAAAGTTAGCGAGAGTAAAGTTACGAGATGTGACTATGTAGCAGCGATTTCACATCGCGTTTTATTCTCGTATCTCTCCTACCTCACCAATATCGCGGCATAAAGCCGCTGCTACGAAAAACGGGATACGAGAGTAAAGAAGCGAGAAGCGAGAAGCGAGGGACGAGAAGCGAGGGGCGAGCAAGTAGCAGCGATTTTACATCGCGTACTTCCTTGCTCAACAATAAAAACACGCATCATTAAAGTGCATTCTACGCTTGCCTTTCACTATTTTAGTGCCAGTTTTTGGGGACGCCCTTACCGCTGAATATTAACCAATTGATTTTTAATGTATTTAATTTTAATAAAGGTTTGGCACAGATCTTCCAATAGTGAGTATGAACTGGCACTAACAAGGAGACTAACGTGACTAACTTCTTTCACACTCTTTATCTACTTTGGCGATTAGACATCAGCACATGGCATATGCATGAAGCAAACGATCCGCATAATGTGGCTGATTTGGAGCGTCGCTATGTTAAATAATGACCCCGCATTTATTGAAGCGCTTAAAAAAATTTCGGTTCACCAACTGACAATCACCGAAGCGTCTGAGCAGTACGACATTCCTAAGCGTGTGTTATATAAAGCCGCACGACAGCAACAAGTTAAACAGAACAAACAAAAAGCGTATTTAATTGCCACTCAGAAGCGCCTTCAACAAAGTCTACGTAATGTAGAAATGGAGTTAGCTAGCTTCAGCTAAATAACTCCTGTATGGTTAAAATACACGCACAATAATGATGGATTAAGTATGCACGCAGTAGAAGTAAACTTTGATGGCTTAGTGGGGCCTACTCACAATTACGCGGGATTATCGTATGGCAATGTCGCTTCACTAAGTCACGCCTCTTCGCATTCCAACCCTAAAGAGGCCGTGCTTCAAGGCCTTGAAAAAATGAAGGCAATGCACGAATTAGGGCTAGAACAAGGTATTTTTGCACCTCATGCTCGCCCCGACATTAATGTGCTAAAGCGTTTAGGCTTCTCAGGCAGTGATAGCCAAATTATTGAAAAAGCATTTAAAGCAGACCCTATTTTACTGCGAGCTTGTTATAGTGCATCGGCCATGTGGACAGCCAATGCTGGCACTATCTCGCCTTCAGTCGATACGCTTGATGGCAAAGTGCACTTTACAGCTGCTAACTTAAATAACAAATTTCACCGCTCGCTAGAGCCCGTTACAACTACGGCTTTATTAAAAGCCATGTTTAACGATGAGCGTTACTTTAGCCATCATACGCACTTACCTGATCAAGGCTTTTTTGGTGATGAAGGCGCCGCAAACCATAATCGATTATGCGACAGCCATGCAGATACAGGGCTTGAGATCTTTGTTTATGGGGCAAGTAGCTTTAATAGCGCCTTACCAAAACCCGTTAAATTTCCTGCAAGACAATCTCTTGAAGCTTCGCAAGCAATTGCCCGTCTACATCAGCTAAAGCCAGAAAATCAGTTATTTATTCAACAAAATCCTGATGTGATAGACCAAGGTGTCTTCCATAACGATGTAATCGCTGTAGCCAATGGCAATGTACTTTTATGCCACGAACAAGCGTTTTTACATCAAGCTGATACGCTAAAACAGATTAAACAAGCTTACTTAGGTAACAAGCCACTCCATATTATTGAAGTGCCAACCAACAAAGTGAGCATTACTGATGCTGTAGGCAGCTATTTATTTAATAGCCAATTAATTACCTTAAGTGATGACAGAATGATGCTGGTTGCACCTAAAGAGTGTCAGCGTAATCAAGCTGTTCACGATTACATTCAAGAAATGATTTTGGCTGATAACCCAGTTCAGCAAGTGCGCTTTTTTGACTTGCGCCAAAGCATGCAAAATGGCGGTGGCCCTGCTTGTTTACGCTTGCGTGTAGCGCTCAATACTGACGAACTAGCCGCAGTCAATCCGGGTGTACGATTCAGCGAAGAAAAATATAACCAATTAGTAAGTTGGGCGAATAAGCATTACCGTGACTCTTTAAGTAGTGACGACTTTGCCGATCCAATGCTTTTAACCGAAAGCTACCAGGCACTTGATGAGTTAACCAGCTTACTTAACTTAGGCTCTGTGTATCCATTTCAACAAGAATAAATAATGAAAATTAAAGCTGTACACTCTATTAAAGGGGTGTCTAAATCACTCAATAGTTTACTGATTGATAGCGTTGCCAGTGGCGCATCAATCGGCTTTATTGCCCCGCTATCATTACAGTCAGCACATGACTACTGGCAAGGAGTCGATGGGGATTTAGCAACGCCTTACCGTAGGCTTTATCTTGCCCTTGATGGTGATACGGTGATTGGCTCAGTGCAGCTTTCTTTGTGCGCTAAAGCCAATGGCACTCACCGCGGCGAGGTTGAAAAGCTCATGGTGCACAGCGAACATCAAGGTAAAGGAATAGCAAAACAATTGATGAATAACCTAGAAACCGACGCCCGTATCTTAGGTGTTCAATTATTAATTCTTGATACCCGCCAAGGCGACACTGCTTCATATTTGTATCGCAAACTCGATTATATTGAAGCTGGCACGATTCCTGGTTTTGCGAAAAGCTCATCCGGTGAATTTGACGCAACGGTGTATTTTTATAAGCAGGTCGCCTAGATCTGCTTTTTATAGCCAATTGATATAATCATAAAGTCGACTAATAAAAATCTATAAACGTACTAAACTAGTACTGCGGATTTTATTAGGAGCGATAAATGGCGCTATCAATACAGCAACGGGTACTCTTTCTAGCCCTACTTCCCCCCCTACTCATTGCAATTATGCTGACACTCTACAACTATGTGCAATCAAAACACAGTGGTGCACAAACCGTTGAAAGTTTTGCCACACAAATGGAAAACGACCGAAAAGCAGAAGTTAGTAACTATCAAAAAATTGCCATGAGTTCGATTGCTCATCTCATCGCACAAGATGATGGCTCTAATACTGAACAGCTACAAAACCAAGCAAAAAGCATTTTGCGTAATTTGCGTTTTGATGATGCTGGCGATACAGGCTATGTGTTTGTATATGATGTAAAAGGTGTCAACATTGCTCATGGCGTTAACGCCTCACTTGAGGGTAAAAACCTTTATGATTTTAAAGATCCTAATGGGGTTTATCTGATACGAGAGCTGATTGATGCTGCGAAGAAAGGCGGTGGCTATGTGCAGTATTCTTGGAAAAATACCAATGGCAGTGTAAACCCTAAACTCGGTTTTGCCGCTTTGCTACCAAAATGGAACTGGGTGCTAGGAACCGGTTTTTGGATCAGTGGCCTTGAGCAACAAGTTGCAGTGACAGAGCAACGTGTTAATGAAGGTATCGATAATGCCTTTATAAACACCGTCATCGCTTCAATATTCGCAGTTGCAATTACCGCAGCGATTGCAGTGGTGGTATCGCGCAGTATTACTAGCCCTCTGCACACAACCGTACTAGCAATGAACGATATATCACAAGGTGATGGCGATTTAACCCAACGTTTAATGGTGAAACGAGACGATGAACTCGGCAAGCTTGGCAGTTCGTTTAACCGTTTTGCCGATGACGTTGGTAAGATGGTTATTGATATTCGCCAATCATCGCAATCGATGAATCAAGCGTCACACAAACTCAACGAGCTACTTGCCAATATGCACGCAGGTATTAATCGTCAACATGAAGAAAGTGAACAAGTTGCAACCGCAATAAACGAAATGTCGGCAGCGTCAATGGAAGTTGCCCGCAGTGCTCAAGAGGCCTCAACCGCTGCTGAACATGCCGATCATTTAGTAAAACAAGCTAACAACCAATTACTCATTGCCATGAAAGTGATTAATGGCCTTGCCAAACAAGTTGATGAAGGGGCTAATGCGGTCGATCAGCTTAATCAACAATCGAGTCAAATTGGTAGTGTGCTTGATGTGATCAGAAACATTGCCGAGCAAACAAATCTACTGGCACTGAACGCAGCTATTGAATCTGCCCGAGCTGGTGAAGCGGGTCGTGGCTTTGCGGTGGTGGCTGATGAAGTGCGAACTCTAGCAAAACGCACGCAAGATAGTACTCATGAAATAGAGGCAATGATTGAGCAAGTACAGCAAGGAACAACAACTGTAAATAGCATTATGCAGTCAATCAAATCTGGCAGTGCAACCAGTGTTAATGAGGCAGGCGAAGTCGAAAAAGCGCTTAATGAAGTACTGCTTTCGGTTAACACCATCACATCACAAAATGCACAAATTGCCACAGCCGCTGAAGAGCAAACGTCAGTGTCTGAAGCCATTAATCAAAACATGACGACCATTGTCGATATTGCTAACAAAACCGCTAATGATACCGATGTAGCCACATCGTACATGCATGAACTAACAGACACGGCAACGCAGTTAGAACAAAATGTAAGCCGTTATAAAACCTAATAACTGATTGATGGTTAGGCAGGCATTGCAGCCTGCTTAACAAAAATCATTGGTCTTTTGTAAGTTCTTTAGCCAATCGAACAAATCATTATCGTAGCGCTTAAGACGCTGTTGTTGCTTATCGCTGAGACTGTAAAACGGTGCAATGCAGATATATTTTTCACCCATAATAAGTACTAACCGTAAACCAAAAAATGAGTAATGGTGAATAAACTGCACTTGTCTTGCATGCATATGGCGGCATTGCCCAAATATATTACGGTAATGCACACCATGACGACACACCGTCAAATTACGCTTTGAATTAAACACCAACAGAGCAATTAGTAAAGAAACAGTACACAGTAAAAAACTAAAAAGTAGATTACCTACCTCCGATTTACTACTCATAAAGCCAATCAATAAGAGCACATTAAGTGCACTTAATAACGCCCAGCTCATAAGCTCAAAGCGCTTTTCCAAGTCAATAACCTTCATTTTCGTTCCTAGGTTCTTATTTATTGCCATGGTGTCAGCAAAATGTGGAAGAAAAATGGATTTGCTTAAAAAGCACGCTAAATTTGCATTTATATTTTGTCGTGGCTTTCAGCTTGTTACATAAAAGGTACAAAGGTGTTAATCGAAACTTATTATTAGCAATTCAAGTTACATTAAGTTTTAGTTATTACACTATTAGTAAATTTTTAGAACACAAAGGGAAGAAATGATGAACTTTAAAACTACATTACTTAGCAGCGCCGTTTTATTTGCACTTGTTGGTTGTGGCTCAGATGACGACAAGAACGACTCGGTTGATCCTCAGCCGCAAACTGCACAGTTCACATTAGGTGTGTCTGATGCACCAGTGACAGGTTTAAAAGCTGTTAATGTTGTGTTTGATTCAATCACATTGAAAACCCAAGGTGGTGAAGAGTTCACTTTTGAGACCCGTGAAGATGATGATGAAACCATGCCTGAAATGGTTAACCTATTAGACTACACAGGTGATGATGTGTTTTCTTTATTAGAAGATGAAGAAGTAGCTGCTGGCGAATATCAATGGATCCGTGCAGATGTTATCAATGGTGACACAAACGATTTAACCATGACTTCGCATGTTGTTTACGAAGATGACAGCATTGCACCACTGGTTGTTAAACGTAAAGGCAACGATGGTATCGGTGAAATCCAACTTGATGGCTTTACCCTTAACCAAGCTGGTAACGACTTTGTTATTGAATTTGACCTTAAAAAGTCACTAGTTGATCCACAAAATAGTGATGAGATCTTCTTAAAACCACGCGGTGTTCGCTTAGAAAACCTTGCTGAATCTGAAGATATCGAAGGCACTGTAAGCGATGTACTTATCGCTAACTGTGAAACTGATAATATCGATATCGCACTAGAAGATGGCTCATTCGGTCATGCTGTTTACCTATACAGCAGCGATGTTGAAATGCCAATGGACAACTATGAAGTTAACGAAGACGAAACACCATTAGATGCACCTCTTGCAACGGCGGATGTTGTTTTCGATAGCGAAGATAACCAATACGAATTTGAACTTGCGTTCATTCAACCGGGTGACTACCAACTTGCTTATACCTGTGCAGCGCATATCGATGACGTTGAAACGCAAGACGAAGCATTTACGCTTTATCAAGTAAAACCAATTACAGTAACATCGGGTGAAGACTTAGACGTGTCTTTCACTGTTTCTGAATAATATTGGAATCAATACCCCCATTAAAAAGCCCGCACTGCGGGCTTTTTGTTGTTTAGAGTGTGTCGTAACGAATAATTACTTCAGATATTTGATCCACCACTTTATCTGCACCGGTTTTAATGTCTTCCATGATCATGCTGACTTCTTCAACATTTTGCTGAGACTCACCAGACAGAGCTTCGATTTCTTCGATAAGAGCCGTCATTTTTGCTGCGATTTCTTGCGTCTTTCCAATCAGGCCTGATATTTCACTGGTCGACACAGAAGTACGTTGCGATAAATTTCTTACTTCATCGGCAACCACCGCAAAGCCACGACCATGCTCCCCGGCTCTGGCAGCTTCAATCGCTGCATTTAAGGCGAGTAAGTTTGTTTGCTCTGCGATGCTATTAATGGTGGTTACAATTTCACCTATTTGTGATGACTGCTGCGCTAACACATCCGACAGTTCACGAGTTTGATGAACCTGCTCGCTCACTTTTTTTGATGACGCAACACTACTTAAAATTCGCTGCTGACCATTCGTCACAACTTGCGAGGTCTCTTCAGACGTGTGGCCGGCATTTTCTGCTGCATGTTTAACTTCTTCGGTGCTGTTAACTCTGGCGGTGACATCAGATGCAAACTTAATGATCTGCGTCACTTTACCCTGTTTATTAAAAATAGGGTTGTAGGTTGCTTCTAAATAAAGTGGGCTGCCATCACGTTTTTTACGAGAAAATTGCCCAGAGAAAATGCGCCCGTTTGCAAGATCTTGCCAAAAGTTGGGGTTCTTTTGATAAAAGTCGTCATAACAAAACAGTTTGTGATGCTGACCTTGAATTTCAGCAAGACTGTAACCTACAACATTTAAGAAATTATCATTCGCAGAAATAATATGACCATCCGGCGTAAAGCGGATCATCGCAGTGCTTTTATTAACGGCATCATAGATTGCCGACATCTCATCAAGTTTTTCGACTTCTTTAGTAATTTCTGAAGCGAACTTAATTGCACAGCGCACCTTGCCATCATCACCGCGAACAGGAAAATAGGTTGCACGCAGCCAAATATCTTCGCCGGCACCATTTATGCGCGAGAAAACCCCCGACTTTGCTTGGCCTCTAGCAATATCTTGCCAAAACGTTTGATACTCTTTTGAGCTGCTATATTCAGGCGCACAAAACTTACTATGATGCTGACCAATAATATCGCCAGCTTGCACTTTCATTGTTTTACAAAACAAATCATTGGCTTCGAGAACAGTTCCATCTGGTGTAAATTCGATATAAGCAATATTTTCTCTGATCCCAGCTAAATATTGCTGACTTTTATCAACATCATGCTGCAAGGCATCAATGAGTTGATCTTTATTTTTACTAAACCACATTGAAACACCAGTTATTAGGGTCGTTAAATAAATATTAGCTCAGTAGCATAAGAAATAGAATTACAAAATGGTTCTTTTTTCTTAATGATTAACAGGTTAACCAACTGCCTGTTCTTACACTAAAGCGCTTTCTTCTTAAACATTGAGCAAATATATAATATTATAAGCCTTACCCAAACAGCCTAGGCTTTGTTATGACATCGCGTATTCTCAAATCAATTTTTTACTCATCTTTTCTATTAGGCTCTGCCGTATTTTTGCAAGGCTGCCAAGAACAGCCTCAATCAGATCAAATCGCCGTCACTGGCGGGCTTATCCAAGGGCAAAAAGAAGGGCGTTTTATTGCCTATAAAGGCATTCCGTATGCTGCAGCTCCGGTGGGAGAGTTACGCTGGCGAGCACCAGAGCCTGTTCCTAAGTGGCAAGATGTAAAAGTACTTAACGATTACGCGCCTGACTGTATGCAAAAGCCGTTTGCAGCCGACGCTGCACCGCTTACAACAACTCCTTCGGAAGATTGCCTTTATTTAAATGTATTTAAACCCACTAAACACAGCGATACCCCTTACCCTGTTGTGGTATGGATACACGGTGGTGGCTTTGTAAATGGTGGTGCATCACCCGCAGTTTACTCTGGTGAAAGTTTTGCTAAACAAGGGGTTATTTTTGTTAGCTTTAATTATCGCCTAGGCCGATTTGGCTTTTTTGCGCACCCTGCTCTTAGTCGTTTTGAGAACGATGCGCTTGGCAACTACGCTTTAATGGATCAAATTGCGGCCCTTGAATGGGTTAAACAAAATATTGCTCAATTTGGTGGTGATGCTGCAAAAGTGACACTCATGGGTGAATCTGCAGGAGGCGCATCGGTACATGCGATGATGCAAACACCTGCTGCTAATGGCTTATTCCAGCAAGCGATTATTATGTCAGCGGGCGGACGAGAGCTTTTTAAGCAGTTGCCTCTAACTAGTGATGATGACACCGTATTAAGTGCCGAAAAAATTGGCGAAAACTTTGCCAAACAACACACCATTTTAGGCAGTGATGAAAATGCCCTTGCTGCACTACGTGAGTTATCTGCCGAAGACGTGGTTGATGACCTAAATCTGAGCACATTAAACCGACAAAATGATGTTGAACCTACGTACGTTGGCGGGCCAATTATTGATGGCACCATCATCAATTCGGCGACAGAAGCGCGCTTGAGTAAAGGCACGTTTAGCCATGTTGCGACCATGGTCGGTACAACAGATATGGATTTAGGCTTTGCTAATTTTGCTTCTAAAGAGGCGCTATTCGCAAGTTTTGCTCCGCACAGTACACAAGCAAAAATGACTTACGATGCAAGCGGCGAAACGCCATTGCCTTTACTCAATTACCAAGTTGGGCAAGATGCTTTGATGCAAGAGCCAGCAAGGTTCGTTGCAAAACGTGTGACAGATATGGGTAACAATGCCTTTTTATATCGTTTTGGTTATGTGGCGCAAACTTTAGATAAACCCGGTGCAGAGCACGCCAGCGAAATTCCGTACTTTTTTAATACTGTGGCAGCGAAATATGGCCATGTAACCACTGAGCAAGATAAGCAAGCCTCTAAAATAATGCACCGTTATGTGACGAATTTTATTAAATTAGGCACACCAAATGGCCCGGGTTTACCGACTTGGCAAGCATATAAAAATGATGAATCTTTTATACTGAAAATGAGTAAATCAGGGACTGCAGAGTTTTTACCGGATCCCTTACAAGCTCGGTTAAACATCACAGAAACAAAAGCTGAAAAGTAATCAAATAAGGCGCTTAATATAAGCGCCTTATTTTTACCCTTGCTGCTGAACATACTCAAGCGCTGTCATTTTGTGGTATGTCACATTAGGATGAAATACATGAGTAGGATCCGGGTCAACCACCTCAATTGGCGTGCCTTGGCTACGTGCAATATCGAGTGCCATTTGCGTTATATTGACACTAAAAGAGGTGCCGATAAAGACGATTTTATCAGCATCGAGCATACGCTGTTGCGCCTCTGAAATTCGATAAAGTTCAGTGTAGTATTCGTCAAATAACAGCACGTAAGGCTTAAACGATTCGTTAAGCTTGGGGCTTTCATTATCAATATTAAAAACCTCGAGCAGTGAGTTGTGGAGGTTGTCTTCGTTGACTTTGTCCCACGGCGCGTTAAAAGCCATCACATCGTCACCTTGATGGTGAAACAGTGTCATTTGATCTAAGCGACCATGAATAGCAATAAAATCGGTGTTACCTGCTTTACCATCAAGGCCATCGATATTTTGCGTAATGAGATTTTTATCACTCAACCAATGATGCACTTGATTGGGACCGTGATGGCGATAGGTTGCAAAACGATGATAATACCAAGCTAAAAATTCGCGGGGATTATTTTCGTACATAGCACGTGTTGCCATTTCCATCGGCGTATAATTTTTGCTGCCAATGGTCCAATAACCATCTTCGCCACGAAAGGTCGGTATACCGCTAGCGGCACTCACACCTGCCCCAGTAATATAGAGTGTATTCATAGAGATAACTTTACCTTGTAACCAAGTGCATCGGCTGTCACTTGTTGATTATTATCCATACCACCAAGACGATACAAACTTCCTTGGTGCTCTAATAAACCTCGATGATCCATGCTCGCGGTATCGGCCTTTGGCATTAAATGCCACGTGTTTTTATCAACATCAAAGCGCCAAACATGATCACTCGCTGGCGCTGGTTTACCATCGTACCCCATACCGTTGTAGTTATATGGGTTATCAGAGCCGCCCATCATATAAATGTCGCCATTAAAACTGGTTGCTGCCATACGGTAATGGGCAACACCTGTTGGGTGTGGCACGGTACGCCAATCTATCTTTAATGGGTTATTTGCATCAATCGTACCTTTTAAACACTGTGCAACCGCAGCGAAAGAACGACGTTTATCAGCATTCGCCTGTGTTTTAACGCCATCACACACCAATATAGTGTTCCCACTAATTGCCGCCGCTTGGCCAAACACCGGTTGACCTAAAAATGGCGAAGCCTGTTGCCAAGTATCTGTATGCGTATCATACACTTGTACAAGGTTTACATTCCCATCATTATGCCAACCACTGACTAAATAGATATAACGCTGCTGGTACGAAAGCGCCACACTGTCATCCACCGGCACAGGCATATTGGCCAGTTGCGTATATGAATTAGAGAGCACATCATAGCGATATACATCGGGTGTAGAGATTTCTTGATGATCGGCGCTAACGGTATACCCACCAAATACATAGGCATGCTTACCCACACCCACTGCGGTACTCGCCAAACGGCCAGTAAGGGGCAACGTACTTGGTACGGCTTTAGCTGCTTGCCACGCCTTATCGCCCACTTTAAGGACCCACACTTTATTGTGAACATCTGTATGTGCTTTGCCTGAGCTCAAGCCCATAAAACTTAAAAAGTAGGCTTGTTCATCAATAACAACTTTGGCAACAGCATTGTTCGCGACGGGTTCAGGTAAGGCAGGTATGGTTGCAAGTGCAATAGAAAATAACAGGCTCATAAATTAAATAGGTAACTTAACACATAGTTTAAGAATACCATTTTATGAGCCTGAAGAAAGGCTCGCTATTAGTAAGCAATACTAATACGTTGATTTAAATGAGCGGCCGATTGTGCTTCATCAAGCATCGCTTTAGCATAATCAGTGACTGATATTTTGCTTTCGCCTTTTGCATCAGTAAAGAAGCTGTCGCCACCAACACGGTACGGGCCTTCTGACTCACCAGGGTAAATGACCGCAGCTGGTGATACAAAAGTCCAAGCTGTATCTACTTTTGAGGCTCTAAACACATCAAGTGCCTCACCTTGAGCTATGGCTTCTGCTTTGTATTCAGTAGGAAAATCTGGACTTGATACCAGTGTTACACCGGGTGCGACTTCTAAGCTACCTGCACCGCCCACCCATAAAATACGTGTGTTAGTACCTGCAAGTGCGTTTAGTAATTGTTTTGCTGTATTTGCCACAATTTCATGGTTACCTAAAGCACGACCACCAATTGCAGCAATAACAACATCACTACCTGCAGCTGCAGTTGCGATATCGTCTTTAGTTAAATCAAATTCAGTCACAGTAACGTTATCTTGGGTTACTTTACTTGCGTCTCTAACTAATGCATTTACTTGATGACCACGTGCGATTGCTTCTGAAGTAATGTGGCTGCCAATCCAACCTGTTGCGCCAATAACTGCTAATTTCATGAGGAATTCTCCGTTGTTTGTTTCAATGAATGCAGTTTACTTGTTCACTAATTACTGATAAATACACTATATAGATACACATTGTTTCACTTGAAGATACCAATGGATAAACTCAATTCAATTACTAGCTTTGTCGAGGTTGCCCGTACCGGCAGCTTTACTCAGGCTGCAGAGCATTTAGGTTTAAGCCGATTACAAGTTTCTAGACATATTCAAGATATAGAAAAGTGGCTAAATTTAAGATTGTTTCATCGCACAACACGCAAAGTAAGTTTAACAATTCAAGGCGAAGAAGCCCTTAGCTATTGCCAGCAAATATTAAATCAAGTGTCTGATTTACAAAGCAGAGCACACAGCCATAACAATGAATTGGTAGGTACCATTCGAGTTGCCTCTCCGATTGGGCTTGGCCAACATAAACTGTTTGATGCCATTGAAGTATTCACCAAGCGCCATCCTCAGACGCGCTTTGAACTGTTACTTTCAGATAGTTTATCGCAGCTGGTTGATGACCGCGTTGATATCGCTTTGCGTTACATCCACCAGCCCGATGAAGGTCTTATTGCCCGTAAGCTAATGTATATCGCAACCGCAGTATGTGCTTCTAACGATTATTTAGCTGCGAACCCACCGATTAATGAGCCGAGTGACTTAACCGCACATAATTGCCTTGTTCATAACAAACACACTATTTGGCAATTTCAACACGACGACAACACACAAAAAGTCACGGTTAAGGGCAACATTGTTGCCAACGATATGGGGGTGCTTTTAAAAGCAGCGAAACAAGGAATCGGGGTAGCTCACCTACCATGTGATCTCGCCAATGACTATTTGGCATCAGGTGAGCTTGTTAAAGTACTGCCTGAGCATACTACTATGGGCTCTCACTTATGGGCAGTGTATTTATCACGTAACTTCCAACAAAATGTGGCCAGAGCGTTCATCGACTTTTTAGCAGAGCACTGGCAACACGATATTTTATAATCTAAACCTGCTGCAAATACGTATAAGCTACAAAAAGGAGCCGTAATGCAGCACTTAGATCATGAAATATCACGCATCATAGAGATGGCGTGGGAAGATAGAACCCCGTTTGAAGCAATAAACCAACAGTTTGGTTTAAATGAAAAAAGCGTTATCGCGCTAATGCGTGAGCAATTAACAAGCTCGAGTTTTAAACTTTGGCGAAAACGCGCAGCGGGTAGGCAAACCAAACACTTAAAAATACGCCATCCAGATATATCCCGTGGTTACTGTAAAACCCAATATAAACATAGATAAAGTTATTTTATCTTTTGTGAAAACTGCCCAACCGCATCTACCACTTTTCGAGCGCCATGTTGAATGTCGCTCATCACGCTACCAGACTCTGAAGCAAGTTTAAAACCTTGTTCAGCTTTTGCTTTTCCTAATTCGATAACTTCAACCGTTTGTTTAGTCAAAGACCTATTTTGTTTTACAACATCAACAATCTCGACTGTCGAATTAGAGGTTCTTAAAGCAAGTTGTCTTACTTCATCAGCCACCACCGCAAAGCCTCGGCCTTGATCACCTGCACGAGCCGCCTCAATGGCAGCATTAAGCGCCAGTAAGTTTGTTTGATCTGCAATACTACTAATACTTTGTACGATGGCAGAAATATGTTGCGATTGCTTATCGAGCTCAGCCATTTCAGCTGCAGCTTGTTCCATTTGCTTCGCTAAATCGTCCATTACATGAACCATTTCATCTAAAACGGTGGCACCTTGCTTTGCTGCTTTATCGGTTTCAGTGGATGTGCTGTAGGCAATATCCGCCGCTTGAGACACAGCCATTTCTAGATTCACTTGTTCGGTGATGACGGTGGCAAACTTAACGACTTTATAAAGCACATCTTGCTCGTTAAAAACCGGATTATAAGTCGCCTCCAACCAAATGGATTCACCAAATTTATTCACCCGCTTAAATCGTGACGAGATAAATTGGCCTTTTTGTAATTTCTGCCAAAACTCAGCATAGCCAGTTGAGTTTGCTTCAGCTGGTTCACAAAACATACGGTGATGTTTACCGATAATTTCGTCTTTTGTATAACCAACCCCCGCTAGAAATTGCTCATTCGCTTTTAAAACATGGCCATCTAAATCAAACTCAATAACCGCCATAGACCGATTAATTGCTTTCACTAAGTCTTTATTTTCTTGCGATGTTTCAATTGTTCGGGTCAGCACACTGGCGTGAAGATCAAACTTTTCAAAGCCCTGCTGTTTATTTAAAATTGGATGGAAAAATACTCTTAACCAAACATGCTGGCCCTGCGTATTTAAAAGTTGAACAGCACCGAACCATGCTGATTTATCTAAAATAGCTCGTTTAAAATGAAGATAATGCTTTGCGTCTTTGGCGCTGCTAGGCACCAAATCAAGCAGAGGTTTTCCTATTAGTTGTGCTTCTGTAAAGCCGAGTTCTGCTAATACTTGCGTATTGGCAAACGTGATATGACCTTCCCTATCGAGTTCCAGCGTAAACATTCTATTATCTAATGTATCTTTCACTTGAGATACACGAAACAATTCATCTTCTAACTGAGCTATCCTTTCTTTCAATGGTTGGGTAAAAAACATAAATCATCCCACCTTTAATACCAAAATCATCACAGAGTAGCTCGATAAGAACTACTAACTTCTGTACCGCCAAATGATTTTAGCGTAAAAAAGTTGGATGAATACTGGCTTTCAAAACAATAGGAAGTTTCTTGAGGCAAAATAAGAAATGATTTAATTAAATAGCATTATAAAAGCCTAACTGAGTAGGCTTTTTGTCAGTGATTCAGTTGGTTTGCAAATTGCCCAACTGCATCAACCACTTGCTGCGCACCGTGTTGTATGTCTTCCATCACTTGACCAGACTCATTTGATAAAGACACGCCTTGCTCAGCTTTCACCTTACCTTGCTCAATAACCTTTACTGTATTTTGCGTAAGTGACTGATTATTATTTACCACTTCAACAATTTCTTCGGTGGCTTTTGATGTTCTTGAAGCAAGCTGTCTGACTTCATCAGCCACCACCGCAAAACCTCGTCCTTGCTCACCGGCACGAGCAGCTTCAATTGCTGCGTTTAGCGCCAGCAAGTTCGTTTGCTCCGCAATGCTACTTATACTTTGCACAATAGCTGCAATTTGCTGTGACTGTTTATCAAGTGCTGAAATCTCTTGGGCTGCTTGCTCCATCTGCTGGGCTAATTCATTCATCACCGTCATGGTGTTTTGTAACACCTCAGCCCCTTGTTGAGCCAGTTTATCGGTCTCGGTTGATGTGCCATACGCAATTTCGGCCGCTTGAGAAATTGCCTGTTCACGATTAACTTGCTCAGTGATCACAGTGGCAAACTTCATCACTTTGTAAAGCTCACCAAAATCATTTGAAATGGGGTTGTATGAAGCTTCAAGCCACACTTCATTGCCATGACGGTCAACACGTTTAAACCGATCAACAACAAACTCACCACGCTTTAAGCGCTGCCAAAACTTCTCATACTCAGCTGACTCAGCAAGTTCAGGCTCACAAAACATACTGTGGTGCTTTCCTACTATCTCCTCTCTCTTATAACCCATGCTCTCTAAAAACGGTTCATTTGCGTTAATAACCTTACCCTCTAAGTCAAACTCAATAACCGCCATTGAGCGATAGATGGCATTAATAGTATCGCGCTGTTCACGAGAAGTAGAAATTGCATCGGTAAGCACAGTGCCGTAAATAGCAAAGTAATTGAGCTCACCTTGCTCTGTGTGTACCGGGTGTGCAATCAAACGGAGCCACTCAAGCTTGCCGTCATAGCGAGTTATTTGTAAGTGCCCTACTCCATGCTGTTGATTTTCAATGGCGTTTTTTAGCTCTACAAACTGGTCAGTATTTCGAGATTGTTCAGTAATAATATCTTGGAAGGGTGAGTCAATTAGCTGGTTATGCGAGTAGCCTAATTCATCTAAAAAGTTCTGGTTAATATAAGCCATCGTGCCATCTGCACGCAGCCTAAGCACCAACATCTCTTCATCAATACCCGAAGTGAGATCTTTTAGCGGATAAAGCTCAGCTTTTAACGTATCAATTTCAGCCTGTAAGGATTTACTAAACCACATAAAACGCCCTGATTTTTTATTAACGTGTTGTTGTTCATAAAATTGTAGAACAATTATCGCAGGGCGCTACTTTAAGATAAGCAAAAAGAATTAAGAAAAGTGATTTAACTAAGAAGCTTGAGAGGTCAATTTAACGTATTTCTCAGCCAACTCATCTAAAGTTTCACGATGATTTGGATCTGGCTTAATGCAATCAATAGGACACACACTAACACATGTAGGGTTATCGTAATGCCCAACACACTCAGTGCATTTATTTGGGTCTATTTGATATATTTTCGCGCCCATATAAATAGCTTCATTCGGGCACTCAGGATCACACATATCACAGTTAATACATTTGTTATTGATGAGTAATGCCATTTAATGCCCTCGAACATAAATCACTATAAAACAAATAGTTACATGAGTAGGTATGTAACACATATATTTTTCAAACAAGCTTAGTTTAAAAAATATTCGATAAATAATAACACAATTCGTAGCACACTCTGTTTATGAGCAGCCATTACAAAAGCGGTCGCGCATTCTACTTTACCCCACTCTAAATTTTGTTGATCTAGATCAAACGACAGGCCTACAGGGCTTAATAAACCTGAGTTTTAGAGAAATGAAAAACACGAATAAACCCACTACAAAAGCCGAATACATCAAAGCAAAAGCAGTTTGGAAAGAGACGAAGGCACCTTTTTCAATGTTGTACATAAAAAAGTGTGTTACTGCGATTCAAATAATTTCAAATTTTGAGAGAAAAGTTGCTTTAAAACAAGGGATTAAAAATAAGCCCTTGGTTCGTTTGTCTAAATATGAGCAACAACACAATTTACGGCTCGTTTTCACCCCAAAAGGTAAGGTCATCTTCTATTCTAATTTCCCAAAAAAATTAGAGATCCGAAACGTAAAGCTAGGGGAGTTACCAGAACTCACCATTGCAAAAGCAAGAGAGCTTACGCAAACGATATTGGAGGGAAGAACGATATTCGCCGATTTAAACACTATTTTTAAAGAATATGAGCAGAACCTGACAAACCGACATTTACTCGCACCAACAAAGTTTGCAGCCGGTTCATTGAGAACATATAAGTGCAGAGTAAAAAAGCTTAAGCAGTACTTTAATATGAAAACGAGATTTCAAAGTATTACGGCAGGGGATCTTGAGCGAATCATTGATAAAATTATTGCTAGCGAATCCAACAACCAAGCCATTGAACTATTTGCTCAAATAAGGCGTATATGGAAGTTTGCCAAAAATAAGTTTAACAATGGCCGTAATCCTGCTGCTGACATTGATGATTATTATGTTTCGGATCGAGTTGATACTCCCCGTCCGTGTCAAGCCTACACTGACTTAGATTCAATTGCAGAGTTGTGGATCAACCTTGCAACTACGCCATGCATTCACCAGAAGAACGCAGCCAGGTTTATGATTTTAACGGGCTTGAGGCCTATCAACATTCCTCAAATGAAATGGTCATGGCTGAATAGTATTACCTTTCCGACCTTAATAACTTTTCCGTCATCCATCGTAGGTGTACGTGGTGAAATGAAAAACCAAAAAGAATACAGACTCCCACTAACAAAAATGATGCGAACTATTATCCTTGAACAAAGGGCATGGATGGAATCGGCACGACCTAATTGCAATCAAGAGTTCATTTTTCTGCAACCACGCGACCCTATGAAGCAATTTTCTAAACGCTCCCTCGATAAAATTATCAAAGACTATTCTCCATTTGATGCAGTAAAAGGTGATATCGAACAGATTGTAATGAAAGGCTCTGCGGGTGCATTTTGTACTATGTGTAGAAGCTTTTTTAAATCCAATACAAAAGAGCTTATGGTATCAAACGGCTACCACTTTAAGCATGCAGAAGACTTAACCCGTTTAGCACTTCATCATTTGAGAAAGTCTGATGATCCGAATGGGCTTAACTACGATAAATCTGAAGAGCTCTACGGCACTTCAACAAAGCTTAAGTTTAATGTATTTAAGTTACACGAGGTCAGCATTTTAAAACGAGTCCATGAGTTTCAAAGCTTAGAGTTAAGGCCTACAGCATTTCATGTAAACCAACAAAAAATAATCAAAGATAAGGAACATAAGAAAGCGCTAAGAGAGCGAATTAAAGCATCGCTTGTCCATAAAGGTGCATACATTCAATTCATAAATCAGCCTTTTGGCGATACAGGAAAATCAGTTAAAGAGTTAATTCTGACTAAAGATGGTAGAACTGTAATCGAAAGTTACCTTGATGATATTGCTGTTTAAGCTAAATACTCATCCGAAAAGTATACTGAAAGAGCATATAGAAACTAAATAATGACTTAGCGTAAAGCCGGGTCATTTTTCGTACAACAGCAAAGATAATGAACACTTTTCGCTCAAAAATAATAAATAGTATTGGCAAAAATAAATTTAACGATAGAACGAAGAAAAGTATTGAATTTTGATGAACTTACAAAGAATTTATAAAAAATACACAAAAATCGTTAAAAAATTTTATGAAAAAAAATTTAAAAAAGTTTAGTACCCAAAACATACTAATACACCACCAAAAAGCTCAGATTTGATAATAAGCTTATAAACGACATATCAGTAGGTTAAACAAAGCCATTTAATTTCACCACCAAAATGATCTTAGTAGTCATAGGCTTAAAGCCATAGCTGGCAAGGCTTCCCCCTCTTGCAGCAATCAAAAAACTCATTCAACATAATAAAAAAGCGACAACGTTAATTCATCCCAGATGAAATAATAAAGACTTAATAAAATATGAAAAAAACCAACAAGAAGTTTAAGAAAAATAAAATAAGCAGAATATTAGATAAAATTAAAAACCTATCTAAGATAACAAGTGAAAACCTATCTAAGATAACAAGTGAAAATGAGTCTGAGAAGCAAAGTGAAAGTGAGTGTATTAGCAAGTCGAAATTCGACAGTATTAAACCACCATATAGTGATAAAGATATTTTAATATTATCTGAATGCGCTGCAGCAATTAAATACCCAGAACCAGAACCAGGTCAACCAAAAAAAGATCGTAGGATGTCTAAATATGACAGTGAAAAAAACTTAAGATACGTTTTTTATCCAAATGGAGTCGTAAAAGTTTTTGCAGATTTTCCTAAAATAGATGGGTTAAAAAGTACTCTTTTAGGTAACTTTGAAACAATGACAGTCGCTGAAGCTGCTAGGCTTAGCGCCATCATTTTATATAATCACCTATATGGTCAAACGCTTGGAGAAGTTGCTGAAAAATTCATTGAAAGCCTCTCAATGAAACATGAAAATGATAAAAGAGTCATTTCTAAAAAAACTATCAAAACATATTCATCACAAATAAATGCCTTTGTGAATGTAGTTGGCAGTTCTGCAAAGTTCTTAGATATAAGCCAAGAAGAAATAAAGTCTGCTTTTGACAAACTAAATGAAGAAAAGAGAGCAAATTATACATATGATGTTTCTAATAGAGTTAAATCATTATTTGCTTTTGCTTCAGAAAAGCTAAATCTTAAGAATAAATCTATCAACGAAATTCGTACTAACTATATTCCAGCACCTATCAAGTCTACTTTTAATGGGTATACCGATGGCGAGGGTATTTCAAAGCTCATGTATAGATTAGAAGAGGAGCCCAACACCCAAAAAAAGAACGCTGTACTTTTAATGGCTTTCACAGCTGTTAGGCCAGTTAACATAATTGAATTAAAAACAAGCTATCTAGATAACTTAAAGAACCCTAAATATATAACTTATCCGAAATCCACAATGACCAAAGAAGGAGCCATGAAGAACAAAGGACAATTCAAAATAAAGTTAACTCTGCAAATGACTAAAATAATCAAAAATCAGTTATCACTACATCCTGATAAGCCTAATGAGTACTTATTTTTCAGCTTTAAAGACTGTACTAAAGCGATGCCGTATAATTCTTTAAGGGAATACTTCATGATGATTTGCCCTAATGACATCTATAAATCATCTCAGGAAGACCTTTATGTGAAAGGTACAGCTGGACCTTGCTTTACCTTACTTAGACAGCACGCTAAAACCAATGTTGTCAAATATCTAGTAAAAGAAGAAGGTTATTCACTCAGCAATGCGCAAATTGAGTCAAAACTAATACTTGGACATACAGGAAGAGAGCATGACCGTTCAGGAGAGCATTACGATAAAAACGATGAGCTTTATGATTTAAGAGCAGAAACGGCGTATAAATATTTTTTAATTAATGAAGCAATTATTCTGCAAGGCTTAGATGCTTTTAAAAAAGGTAAACGTATTATTGAACCTGAATTACCTATAAAACTACCCGAACATTTAATCCCGTTCACTCAAAAAGAATGCACCACTTTAAGAATATAAAGTTCGCTCTGAGTTAATAAGATGAGATCTTTTGATTAAGGTCTCTTGTAGGAAGGATCAAACAGACACATAAAATGTTAAGCCAGGCGTTGCTTCTAGCTCATATTTGGACGGATGTCGATTAGAGTTGACACTGCGCTTAAAAATCCTAGATCTTAAGAAAAATTGAAATATATCTGTGGTAGCTATGATTTCATATTAACTCAATGTCGATGTTTTGAATCGAAGAGGAGATACTTCATAGTGTTTGATCTCTCCACTATTTCGACAATAATATGCCTGAATGGCTATACTGTGTACCCTAATAGACATTCTCTTAATGAAAAACAATTATTAATATCAACCCGAACAACAACACAATATTTCTCAACTCTTGTTGCACTCATTAAAAGTTTAAAATAGGGTTAGTAAAGAAACTATCAAAGTGAGAGTATATTAATGAAAGGTCATTTCTCATCAAAAGAGTTTGATATCAAAGCAGCTCTCTGAATTGCAACTACAATCGTAATCATCCTTTCAATTTATACACTTCAAGGCTTACGTTAACGCATTGTGGGTTAACGTGACCTATATTTATGACTCGTCGATGGACAAAAACACGTTAGAGTATTTAATCAGTAACGCCGCAATATGGGGCGCACAAAAGCTTGGCTATACTAAGCGAAGAATGAGCGCAGCCAAGCTTTTTGCGTCCCATTCATTATTGCTTTGTTATATTTTCATTACCACTGAGGTTTCATTTTATGCAACTTTACTAAATACGGTATTTGTAGCAATGGTTCTAAACGGATAGTTAAATCTGGCAGGTAAATAAACATACTTACTAGAGTTATAAGCAAGCCGATGTAACCCATAACCAAACAAGACATTAACCCCCAATCCTTTTGAAATAAAAGCCCATACGCGCATAAACCATTAACTAAAATTATAAATGATATGAGCATAGGCATAGCTGCATATGCGCTACCAGTGTAACTTAACCCAAACATTTCATATGTTGCTTCAAAGTCGAAAATGGCAGAAGCCACATATAAAATTGGAGCAACAACGCCAAGTACCAAGAAAAGCCACCCAAATATTTTAATCCATAGAGGAATGAGCTCTTTTCTTGATTTAGATTCAGTAACACTTCCCTCAATGCTTAATTCAGTTTCCAACGGACTACCTCTGAAAATATAACGCCCTGTTAATGGGCAAAATTATGTTGGCTAAATTGTGAAGCGGAGCGAAACCAAGCCAACGTAATTTTGTCCACTTTAAACAGTTTGTTAGGCATCGTCATCCGGCTCAGCATCGAAGGATCCTGGAATTTGCTCGTCACATGTTTCATAAGCAAAAATTTCTTCCGCATCCCAGATATCAAACTTTTTGATTACATCTAAATAGCAAGCAGATTTACGAACATTGACAGTTAAGTATGTTTCATCCCATCTTTCCAATGAACAATCCAAATCGCGAATTTTTTCAATATAAAAATCTTGTTTATCTCTATCAATTGATTTGTCAAAAATTATTCTGAGAGTGCGGTTACCGCTTCTTGCTATGACATTTTCAATTTCCAATATGCCGTTATCGTCCTCAAAAGCTTTTACTTCATCCTTGAAGTTTAACGAGTACAAAAAGAATGGAACGTTTTCAAGCCGATAAATATTATTCCCTAGCGGCTCTGCCCACATAGACTCGCCACCAATCATCCAGTGATTGGGTAAAGATACGTGAACTTTAACTAATCCTTCGTTTCTCATTTAGATGCCTAACGCCCGCATAATGGGCGGATAATGCTTGGCTAAAATCAGCGAGGAACGAGCGTCAGCCAAGCTTTAGACGTCCGTTCATTAATGCGCTTGTTATACGTTTTTACCACTGATAATGATGTTACAAGCTTTAGTAACACTGTCCCGATAATACTCGATAGTTTCTTTTAATTCTTTATCAGCTTTAGCCAGAAACTCTTCTGAGCACTTTGACCTAACATGAGTTAAGGGTAAATGATCTGTTTCTGATTCAATTTCACCAAAAATATGAAATTCAGTGTTCCAGCATTGGCCATACTTTTCATTACCAATACGCCATAACTTAATTACGTTTTCTAAGTAATCTTCATCGCTTTCCAGCAGCTTTTTCGCAAACGTAATTGCTTCTTCAGGCACTTAATTTACTCCGAACTCTAGAAACGTATAACGCCCTGTTAAAGGGCTGATAATGTTTGGCAAAAATGTGTAGCGAAGCGAAACCGAGCCAAACTTTAGCAGTCCCGCCTTAAACAGCTTGTTAGTTTCTACTTTATTCCGAACAGAATTTTAAACTTTTCTTTGAATGATAATTCTTCACGAGGGATGTTGATATTTGGTATTACTCTAGGGTTAACTATTCGAGCAGATGACATTTTTAAACATTCCATTTTTAAGTATTCGTATCCTTTTGTATTGAGTGTATTTTCAACCTTATTATAGAGATATTGGGGGGCATCGTTTACTAAGCATTTACTTGTAACGAATTCCATCAAACCATTTTCATTTCTGTTTAAGCAAAGCCATTCATTACTCTCAAGGGCTCCAGAGCCACCATTACTCGAGCAAATATAATCAGATACAATAATGATGTCATCTATATGCCAGTCTTTCTCGATATGTAAGCTACCGTACCTATTCGAGGAATAGGTAGACCAACCACTAACAATGTCGACGTCTATTTTAAAAGAAGCTATGTCAGCTTCCTGTGATGCAATAACTAACATAGGAAACAACTCTGGCCTATCACATGCTCTTAATGCGGTTTGATATTGGGAGTCATTTAGAGGGGAAAGTGCTCTTTGAAGAGTAACAAAATTATTGTGGTATTTTTTTTGTAACAAAGCTTTCGTTTGTTTTTTTATCTCAATAACTTCTTTAACTAATAATGAAATTTTTTCGACTCCATAAGAGTTAATTAATGTTGTTAATTCTTCATTAGCTATATCTATTCCATCTAAACTACGATCTGGTGTCGAAGGATACCTAACTACATTAAACGCCTTCGCACACAAGTAAGTAAAGATAATTCCTTTTGGGGACAGTCTGTCATGCCAAATCCCTCTTAATATATCATTCATATCTTTTGAAACTTCGATTTTTGGCACAACTATGCTCCGAAAATAAATAAGAAACTAACGCCCGGTTAATGGGCAAAATTTAGTTGGCTATAATTGTAAGCGGAGCGAAACCAGCCAACTGAATTTTGTCCACTTTAAACCGTTTGTTAAGTGCTAAAAGCGCCTATATGGAATATTTGAAAGAATTATGTTTACTTGATTTATTAGCCCTAAATTTTGAAGAAACAATTGAAGACCTTGAACGACAACATCTCGGTTTTTACATGGACCCACATAGATTTCTTTTATAGCTTCAATCGGAAAGCTTTGCTTCAAGTATGGAATAAATATGTTTTTGTTTGTTCTAAACTGAACATTTTCTTTTGAAAAGAATTCTATTGCAGGGAAGCCAGAACCGTCATTGATACTTATCCTTTCAAATTTATTGTGAGCATAAGTGAAAACTCTAACTTCTTTTTCTTCAATAAAGTGACTATTTTTACAACGGAAACTATAGAAAAGAAACTCCAGGAACGTATTATAGAAAACATCCCTACCCATTTTTTCAAAGTGTAGGTCTATGCCCTTACAACAACCATCAGCTATTACTTCAGCTTGCCTTAGCTTTTCAGATTCGTCATAAATACAATCATCAAAACGTCTTATATTGCCTGTCGGATTATGACCGCAGATACTTTTTTGCAATAACTCTTTATCAAAGCCAATAGAAAAGCCTCCATCTTGCGGGCAATAGCTTCTCCACTGTGACAGTAAATCAGGTTCGGAAGAGAATGAGCAAGAAAACACTAAGCTACTTGAAACATGATCCGTAATTTCACTGAGTATTTGTTTAGATCTTTGGACTTCCCAGCTTTCACTAGACAGTTTCTAACTCAGAAAAATACGCTTCCTCAAATTTAGCAGGTGAAACACCGCCTGTATGCGAGTGACGTTTTTTCGGATTGTAAAACATTTCTATAAAATTAAATATCTCTGCTTTCGCATCATTGCGTGTTGAGTAAATCTTCCTTTTAATTATCTGCTTTTTAATCGTTGCAAAAAAGCTTTCAGCAACTGCATTATCGTGACAATTCCCAGCTCGACTCATGGAAGGTACAAGGTTATGTTCTTTCATAAAGGCTAAGTAATCAGCACTACCATATTGGCTTCCTTGATCACTATGTACCAATACGTCAGTTTTGGGTTGGCGCTGATAAACTGCCATGAGCAATGCTTTAATCACTAAGTGCTTGTCCATGTTTTTATCCATCGACCAGCCTACTATGCGCCTAGAGAATAAATCCATGACAGTTGCTACATACAAGAAGCCTTCATAGGTTCTCACATAAGTAATATCACTTACCCAAGTTTGATTCGGCTCAGGAGGATTAAACTGACGAGCTAACAAGTTATCTGCAATGCGTGATGTTTTACCACTTTTAATATGGCGACGTTTATAACCTATTTGCGCTTTGAGCTTATGTTGACGCATGATCTTAGCTACTCGATTAACACTACATTGCTCACCGGCTTCACGTAAATCTGCGTGTATCCAAGGACTGCCGTAAGTGCCACCACTGGCAACGTAAAACTCTTTAATAAGCTTAAGCAAGCGACTATCTTCAAGCGCTCTATCACTTACAGGCTTTTTTAACCACGCATAAAAACCACTGCGATGCAGCTTAAAAAGGCGGCACATCGTAGTAATGGAAAACTCATCTTGGTGATCTCGGATGAAGCCGTACTTTACTCGGGGTTGCTGGCAAAGTACCTTGCGGCCTTTTTTAGAATATCCCGCTCCTCCGTGACACGTTTCAATTCAGCCTCAAGTTTAGCGATCCTAAGTTGTTCTTCTGATGACTTAACCGATTTAGGTTTATCTGATAGCTGGGTGCGCCAGTGATATAAGGTTTTAGTACAAATACCTAATCGTTCTGATACTTCAGCAACTGAATAACCACGTTCAGTAATTTGTTTAACAGCTTCTATTTTAAATTCTTGGGTATACCGTTTGCCTTTGCTCATAAAACACCTCTAATTAGAAGTTACAATGTAACTCATTGGGTGTCTAGCAAACTCTGGGAAGTCCAATTTTGTGTAATAGCATCTCCATACCATTGAATACTGCAACATCTAGCCCCTATCCTACTATTTATTGTTTCCGCATCAGCCTTAACAAATATAATGACTTCTGGCAGAAGAATGTTTTGAGAGATATTAAGTGTATCAAAGGTATTCTTAACGAGTTTTTCTCCAAGCATGATCGTCTGATACGCTAAAGTTGAAAAAATATATCTGTCGACTACGACATCCTGTGACTTTATTGCTCCGGAGACAGTATGACTTCTCAGAAAGTTATTAAGTAAAAAAAACAAAAAAGCACTCTCTTTCGACTCAAAAGAATCAATGATCTTTCTCAACTCCAGTGCTTCTTCCACTATAGCTGAATGAACAACAACATTTTTTTCTTTTGCATATAAAGAACTTAGTGTAGTTTTTCCGCAGGCATCAAGCCCTTCAAAAACTATAAATCTATTCATTTGAATCTCCTAATGTCACCGCATTGTGCGGTGACTTCAAGAGCAAGTATCAAACTGTGAAAGTCACAAAAAAGGAAAAGATTAAATATTTTAATATTTATTGAGCAACATACTGTATTCTTCGTACTCTGCTTTTCTAGTGTTGTATAAATTTACTAGCCACTGACCGTGTTCGCTGATAAAAGCACCTGGATTATTAGAAATCAATTTACCTAAAGCCCCAAACTCTCCGTCAATAACAGCTTTTAGCGCTAAATCATATGGGCTCGAATGGTTATCAAGTTCTATAGAATTAGCAATCAACTCCATTGAACTATATTTACCATCACTAAATGGGTATGGGATTTCATCTTGTGACCAATCTATATTTTTATTTATTAAAAAAAGCCTTAAATCTCCGATTCGCCTATCTAGTGCTTGAAAGAGTAATTTTTTAGCCTTCCATTCCTTAGCAAATTGCTCAAAATTTTCAGAATTGACTTTTTCACCGTTTAACCACTTTACGACTAACTTTTTATCTTCAAATAGAGTGTCTAAAATTACAAGGTTTCGTATAAATATGTGATTACCTGCTTTAATAGGCTTAGGTACATAGTCGACTGACTCAGATTTTATATCGGCCTCATCCAGTAGTTTGGCATTGAGATTTTTATCTTTAACGTAATAATTTAAACGACTTCTTAACCGCTCTGGTAACAAATTACGGTCAATTCCTAATGCCTGACAAGCAACAGCCGCAATACTTGTATTTTTACCAGCCATAAGTATTTCCGTAGCAACCGAGGCGCTGCTCAACAATTTCTACCGTAATGCTTCCTCTTGCGATATCAGTGTAATCAATGTTGTAAGTATCTGCTTTACACTCTTTGGCTAATTTATAAATAGCGCCAACACACATACCTGCCAGATTAGCTTCTTTTAAAGAGGTACTTAAAGAGCTTAATAGCGATGCTTTTTGCTCTAAAAACTCAGAGCAAGCTTCTTTCAAATTAATCCTATATACAGATTTAAAACCAGTACATTGTCCAGCTAAATGAGCTTCAGTAAGAGATGTTGATAGTCTTTCTAGTAGAGAATGTTGCTGTTCTTTCTTTTCTTTGCAGGCGAGGTCAATATCTATTTTTGCTAAGCATGTAGTGCTAAAAGCCATAAGGGCAATAAAGATACTCCACTTAAACATTTGCACTCTCAACTCTTGTAATTTCCTGTTTATTTGACTCTTCAGTCGGCTCATCATCGAGTTTAAAGTTAATAACACAAGACAGAAATAAACCAATAATTATAAAATCATCAATCCAATATTTGTTGTAACTTAAGATAAAAACAAAAGGTATAACCAATAAGGTAATTACTTTTAGTAAAATATTTACTGAGTGAATGCCTAACAAGCTAACGCTAAAGCGAAAGGGAGTACTAGCGACTTGTTTGTATTTACTTACTAAGTGTGCAGAGCTTTTAATACTTTCAATCCAAAACCACCCCAGCAATAATTTTACAAACAAATTGCCCTGAGTCTGTTGTAAAATCAAAAGACTAATTCCTCCCAAAGTCAAAATAATAATTAACAACATTAAAAGGTGAAAAAGTGAATGTATCCAGCTACTCATTTTTAGCCGTTGCTCAAGTTGCTTAGTTCTTGAGAAAAAGTAGAATTTTGCAGGTGATTTATTAGGATTACATTTTTCTAGTCCAGACAAGTACTCAAAAGCAACATGATACTTGGCTTTATAAGCCTCAAATCCATCGTCTGTAAACTGAAAATCTTTATTTTCGTCTAGTAGAGTATTTTTCTTATCTAAATACTCTAACGCTTCAAGAGCAGCTAATAAACTTTCATTCGTATTATCAGGCTCTGAGGGGAGCTCAAAGCTAATATCATTCTTAATAGATTCCAGATTTAATCGCCATTGCTTAACTAGCTCATGATTAGATGAGAGCTTATCTTGGCCATTACTTTCTGCTTGGTGATCTTTTTCATCGAAGTGTGTAGAGTCATTGCTACTTTCCATATTACTTACAATATCCATATTCAAACAACTGAAATAGATTACTTTTTAAATGTAAAAACTGCAATGTAAATATGCGTAAGATATTGAATTTATAAATGCTCGAGCATTAGTCTGAAAAACCGCTCTCCAAGTTTTCTTTCGTAATAAATTAAAAAAGGAGTAGCACGCTACTCCTTTATTGCCCTTAAGCCCCGCCCTACATTATCGTTGGCAATACGCTTTTGCATTACCACAATGGAAAAGTATATTTGCGTACAATTCCCTCACTAGTATTATCAGATGAACTCTGACTACCCAGACATTGAGTAGTGAGCCGGCAAATAACGGCTCGTGGCGTATTTCGTGAGTTAAGATTAGGCCGCTATTTTTAAATGCAAAAATAGCTTTATTTATCCTATGAATGCATTTGTTTGATTTGCGATATAGTCTCTTTTATAGAATTTTGAGTACGCTCATTCTTAAGCTCTGGCTCGAACTCACGCTCAATTTTTTCCCTAAAGTGATCATCGAAGTCATTCTCTAATTCCGTATCGAATAAATCATCAAAGCGCTCAGGGTTTTCGTTGCAAGATTGATCATCGTAATCCGAATAATCAAAAGTGCCCTCCTGAATATCTTCGAGCAGAAAAACCATCATTTTATAAAACAGCACTTTTACACCACGATAGTTCAGTTGCTTATTAGCATAAACATCAGGCTCGACAATTGACCAAAGCCCCTCAAAATCAGGGTTTTCTTTGTTTAACATTAAATGATTAATTTTATGGTCGTTTTTGAGAATGATACTGCGGATTGAGTCAACTAAAGTTAGAAGATCTTGCGTTGATATATATCTGAACATAGATATGCTCCTTTATTTTTGAATGGGTTTTAAGCCGCAGTTACGGCTTTTAACTAAAAAGGAACGATGAAGGGGAAATATTAAGAAAGCGAACCCGAAGGTTCGCCAGTATTAACTTTTTTCGATGATTTCTAACCAACTCTCTTCAGCGTAACTGAAGAAAATTGTTGGTTTAGTTAAAAATATCGCTTCGAACTCTGCTGAAAATAAATGACAGAATTCTTTTATTTGCTCAATGTATAGAAGCAAAAAAGCATACATTTCTACACCATCTAAATAGCGCCCTGAAAAATCAGGATTATCATCAAAAAGCTGCTTTGAGATGCTTATACCCAATACACTGCCTACCCTATCTCTGTGCATATAAATGTAATGGCTAAAACTAAGCTCGATTGAGTCGCTTGTAGACGCTTCATCAACATCTGCTAATAGCAGAATCGTTGAATTGTCATCCCAAGGTGATTTACTCGCGCGTTGATACTCTCTGATGAATTGTGATTTTGATGTACTCATGAGTTTCCTCGTTAGTGTTTGACCTAACACTAACTAGGCTTGCGTGATGGTAATGAATGGTAAGTAGCAGAGGTAAGTTTCATCTCTGTGTTACGCATTTATCATTCTGTGTTACGAGTTAATGGTGCTGTGTTACGTAGTAATTAAGAGAAAATAAAGGAGGAAAAGCGTGTGGAAAAATGCATAAAATTGATAAAAAAGTCGATTTAGTTAATACAATTTGCTTTTCCATCAAACTTAGTTAATACTTAGTTTTGTTGTTGATTTGTCAAAAATCACCAACACAAAAAAGAACACAGCAAAATTCAACTATTTGTTTTTCCTCATTAAATTCTGGCACCTAGTACTTATCACAGTTAATACATTTGTTATTGATGAGTAATGCCATGACACACCTTTAAGCACGATGATGGAGTATTGCCTTTAAAAGCTAATCTAGATTTCAAAAAGCAACGAAAATTGCAGCCGCGTAATATAGATTGCTGCGAATGAAGTTTCTTTGATCTAGATCAAATTTAAAAGTGGTTTAGATTCTCTAATCCGATATTACAGTAGTAATGGAGTGGATTTATCCACCGAACCAAGCTATGTGATGAAATAAGTGAGAAGTTTTATGGTAACTAAGTAGGATTTCGGTATGAACATAATTCGTTTATGGACAAAAGTGCGATAGAGGATTTAATCGTAATGCTCCGCGAGCCTGTTGTAGGCGCGAAGTGGCTAAGATTTATAAATTTTAGCCAGGTAGTGAAAAATAAGTATTTAGCGGCTTGTTATGTATTTTCTTTAAAAGAATATTCTTCTATTTCACTTACAGAGCGTAGGGTAATCTCGCCATCTTTATTTTCTAAAGATGAAGAACTTAGCCTCCATACATCATCTTTTCCAAAGCCTTTCATTAAACTAAAAACATGCATTAGATCATGTTTTGTTTTAGGCTCTATATTAAACCTAAAATTCAGCCTGTCATTTACATCTCGATTTTCATCAACTAATAAAGCTATAAACTCTCGTCTATTTCGATGTTCTACAAGATGAACTTGCTTAGAATCTCTGTTAATTTCAATACTTTTGAACCAAGCATAAGAATTAAGGTTACTGAGCTCAAACTTAACAATTTTAGAATATTCATAACTGGGTGTATCGACTTTTTCTTTAGGAGGATAAGGCGCGTAGCATAAATGATTGCTCCACTCGTTAAAGCCCAAAAGAATAAGGGATTCTTCAAATTGCCTACAATCTATCGAATTTTTCTTAAAAATTGATTTAAAGCTTTTTTTATTCTTTTTGTGATTACTCTGGATGAAATCTTCCGCAGTTTTTTTTACGTCCAACAAATGGAGTTCCGCTAAGAGGTCTCGTTGCTGTACAAGCTCAACTTCATCATTTAAAAGGTAGATTTCATAGGGTTCTAAAAATAAAAATTCACCTCGATTTTCATCTTTTAATAAAAACTTAATTGCTGACTTAATTACATCTGATTCATAAACAGATGAAACAATTTCGTTAAAGTAGCAAATATTTTTTATTGCTGTTTCATAACTGATAGATAGTGCTAGAGGTTCATCTAAATTCCAGATTAAAGATTTACATTCCTCAGCTTTCCCTCCTGAAAAAAGTATTTTATAAAGAAGAGGGATTTCTGAGTTCCATTCAGACAAACCAGTTAATACTAGTGAGTTACTATCATTAGGTTTTATATTAGATGAAAATAGATAAGAACGATTTGCCAATTGATACTCCTAAATACATAACACCCACTTAGGGCACAAATACGCAGGCTATAATACGAAAGGGAGCGAAGGGAGCCTGCGTGTTTTTGTCCCAACGAGCACTAATGAGTGACTGAGACGGTCATTTATCAACCATTCACTCAGCACTACCTCTAAAGGTTTTTGGAATATAGCGAAGTAATTGTTCAGAACTTTGAATAGTTAAACGCTGCTTTGGGAACTCATGTAGTTGAATATTTAAGTACTCAGTTTTTGAAACCGGTTTAGCCATACGCTTGAGAAAGCTCGGAGTATTTTCTGAAAATAAACCACTTTGTAATGTAACAGCCGAGACTTCTTGCCAGGGAATAAACAGGTTTTTATGACCAAACTTAAAGGGAAAAAGCACTCTTAAATAAAGCCCCCTGTTATTTGCTGCAACCTTTAAGATTCCGTTATGTCGTATTTTACCAATATACCCACTTCCAATTCGGAAGCTTTCTTCTAAATCACAGTCATTATTTTTTCTGTACCTTTTAGCTAAGCTTTGCCAACCACTTTCTTTTCCTAGTCCATAACAAACTCCAAACCAACCAACTACAAAAACAACATAAAACCAGTTTGAAGTGAGAAAAGACGATAAAACTGCCTGAAAGTAGATCACATACTCTTGAGCTAAAGGAGGTATTTCACCTCCACTTCCAACGTAGATAAATAGAACAAAAAATGAAAGGAAAGAAATAGTCCAAATCAACCCAATAAACTTAAAAACAAACTTCATACTTTCCTTTTGCCCCAATCAGCTTACGGGCGACATAATTTTTTTATATACGTGTTTATTACAGCCTATCAAATTTCATTACTCTGTAAAACTCACCAGAATTAGAGCATTTATAGTTGCTACCATTTAAACCTCCGCCTTTGACCTTAACGAGAGTTTTGTCTTCGAAATAACACGTATTCATAGTGGACGTGAATATAGCCTCACCTCTGAAATGATTAAACCCGCCATGAATGGGGGCACCATTTTCAGTCATCTGTGTTATTGCAGTTACAAACTTTAATTTTCGAGACAAGTGCAGAAATCTTCCATAAGTATCAACGCTCCGATAAGGGGCTAAAAATTGTTTGCTAAATGTTGAGGAGCCAAAACAGCAAACTGTTTTTTGTCCTTGTTTATTAGATTGTTAGGGCTACTTTTACCCAAATGGTGATTTAAAGCAACCACGTTTATACTCTTGAATTATAATACGGAACGAAGCTGCTTGTTTGTTCTACCGAACGAAGTGAGTGAGATTTGAACTTCACCTAAACTACCGTATAAGAAAGAGTAACTGGTGAACCAATATAAACAGAAGCCTTTGCAATAAGGCTTGGTAACTTTAAGATCCTAGAGTCATATTCAGTAGCAAACGAAATGAAGATATCTGTATTTTCTATTTTTATATTATTTGATGTCACAAAACTTGTTATCGATACCAGAGAAGATTGAGTCAGAGGAATACATACAACATAACCACCTAGCTTTTTGTTTGGTCTACAAGATGAGACTTTAAGGCTTAATTTAGCTTCGCTTACTAACTCTTCTGAAAGAGCCAAGAATCTGAAGCTGATATTAAGTTCAATGTCTGCGTCCATTTGGTCTGTCCCTAGATGCATAATAATTTGATAGTGCGAGCTACATATTTTTCTGCTTATTCGGAATGCGAAAAGGCTATAGCAATATGCAGCTTTAATTTGTTATGCAACTTCCAACCACAAATCAATATTGAATTCCTTTAGGTGTTTTTTAATTGCACCTATTAGATTAATAATTTCTTGTTCAGGCATTACTTGGGCTTTGATATAAATATCGCTATTACCCTGACCATACTTGGATATCTGGACTTCCCAGCTTTCACTAGACAGTTTCTAACTCAGAAAAATACGCTTCCTCAAATTTAGCAGGTGAAACACCGCCTGTATGCGAGTGACGTTTTTTCGGATTGTAAAACATTTCTATAAAATTAAATATCTCTGCTTTCGCATCATTGCGTGTTGAGTAAATCTTCCTTTTAATTATCTGCTTTTTAATCGTTGCAAAAAAGCTTTCAGCAACTGCATTATCGTGACAATTCCCAGCTCGACTCATGGAAGGTACAAGGTTATGTTCTTTCATAAAGGCTAAGTAATCAGCACTACCATATTGGCTTCCTTGATCACTATGTACCAATACGTCAGTTTTGGGTTGGCGCTGATAAACTGCCATGAGCAATGCTTTAATCACTAAGTGCTTGTCCATGTTTTTATCCATCGACCAGCCTACTATGCGCCTAGAGAATAAATCCATGACAGTTGCTACATACAAGAAGCCTTCATAGGTTCTCACATAAGTAATATCACTTACCCAAGTTTGATTCGGCTCAGGAGGATTAAACTGACGAGCTAACAAGTTATCTGCAATGCGTGATGTTTTACCACTTTTAATATGGCGACGTTTATAACCTATTTGCGCTTTGAGCTTATGTTGACGCATGATCTTAGCTACTCGATTAACACTACATTGCTCACCGGCTTCACGTAAATCTGCGTGTATCCAAGGACTGCCGTAAGTGCCACCACTGGCAACGTAAAACTCTTTAATAAGCTTAAGCAAGCGACTATCTTCAAGCGCTCTATCACTTACAGGCTTTTTTAACCACGCATAAAAACCACTGCGATGCAGCTTAAAAAGGCGGCACATCGTAGTAATGGAAAACTCATCTTGGTGATCTCGGATGAAGCCGTACTTTACTCGGGGTTGCTGGCAAAGTACCTTGCGGCCTTTTTTAGAATATCCCGCTCCTCCGTGACACGTTTCAATTCAGCCTCAAGTTTAGCGATCCTAAGTTGTTCTTCTGATGACTTAACCGATTTAGGTTTATCTGATAGCTGGGTGCGCCAGTGATATAAGGTTTTAGTACAAATACCTAATCGTTCTGATACTTCAGCAACTGAATAACCACGTTCAGTAATTTGTTTAACAGCTTCTATTTTAAATTCTTGGGTATACCGTTTGCCTTTGCTCATAAAACACCTCTAATTAGAAGTTACAATGTAACTCATTGGGTGTCTAGCAAACTCTGGGAAGTCCAATCCACTCATCGGAGAAGATGGTATCCGTATAACTTTGAATCTTAGTTTTCAGAAGTTGTTCGTGATACTCACAATCCCTTAGTGCACTTGACAATACAATAACCAAATCGACACCACCATCTTTTCTTTCTCCAACGATATCGATTTTATCTAAGTTCTCAATAGGGTCATCCATGTTCAGATTCCTTAAGTTACGTGATATTTAAGTCTTTGTGACATGCGGTTTGTCAGGCAAGAGCAAAGCAACTGGTTTTGTCAGCGCTTTTGATTTGCCTTGCTATATGCAAGTGACACAAATTTCAATATGTCATCTAGCAATATTAGTATTGCAAAGCTAATGATTAAAACAATTAAATAGTACAAATTATAAGGTGACCAACTAGCAAGTAGTGTGGCTTTATCACTATCTGATAAACAAGACTCTAAAATGCCATTTAAGCAGCGTTTTTGAACTAAAATGAACTGCTCACTACTTCTATATGACATTCCAAACATAGTACTTGTGTAGCCTAATATGCCAAACAAGAGTCCTTTCAAAATCCTTTCATACATTTATTAGACACCCTAAACTTTCATGTGAATATAATTTTATAGTGATCTTCCCCTGAACAACTACTCCTTTATTCGATAACCCTTTACTAAAGATTCGTTTTAAATTGACTGACGGCCTCAACCACTTCTTTAGCACCTTTTTGAATATCATCGATTACACTTCCTGCGCTATTAGATAACTCTAATGCATCTTTTGCTTCTACTAGACTAGATTCAATTTGAGTTACCGCATCTTGTGTTAGTACTTTATTTTCAGTCACGACACCTATTATCTGCTCAGTAGCGGCACTCGTTCTTGAAGCAAGCTGCCTTACTTCATCAGCCACAACAGAAAAACCGCGTCCTTGCTCTCCAGCTCTTGCAGCTTCTATTGCAGCATTGAGAGCAAGAAGATTAGTTTGGTCTGCAATACCTTTAATACTATCGACCAAGTCAGCTACTTTAGCTGACTGTACATCTAATTTATTGATACCTTCACTGGCTGTTTCGAGTTTCTTAGAGAGGGCTTTCATCGTTGATATTGTTTGCTTAACAACTTCTAAACCGTTTTCTGCATCTGCGTCTGTTTGCTTTGAAATATCGTAAGCAATCTCTGCAGTCTGTGAGATTGCTTGCTCTCTTTTCATTTGTTCTGTAATGACAGTCGCGAACTTAGCAACTTTATATAAATCACCATTGTCGTCATGAATTGGGTTATATGATGCTTCAAGCCATACCTCATTACCGTGGCTATCAATCCTTTTAAAACGATCTGAAATAAAGCGCCCTTGCTTCAGCTCAGACCAAAACTGTTTATAAGCACTCGATTCAACTTCATGTGGATCACAAAACATACTGTGGTGCTTTCCTAGTATTTGATCTTGAGAGTACCCCATGGCTTTCAAAAAGTTATCGTTAGCATTGAGTATTATGCCATCCAGGCTAAATTCAATCACAGCAGAAGAGCGACTGAGGGCAGTAAGCATATCTTCTTTCTCTCTTGATTGAGAGATGGTTCTTGTCAGTTCAGCTGAATACACGGCAAGTTCGCCATTTATTGGTTGTAAAATGCTCCTGAGCCATAGTTCACGACCTGTATTAGTTTGTAATTGTAAGGCGCCGTGCCAATGGTTTAACTTATTTATTGCCGAGAGTAATTTTTGTGTGTGGGGTTTATTAATTGATTTTTTTAGGAGCAAATCATTTAAGTTTTTACCAATTAGATCATTCGCTTGAAGGTCTAGCGCTGCTGCAAATCGCTCATTTACTTCAATGATGGTGCTATTTTTGTTCAGTAGAAAATACAACATCTCTTCTTTGAGCTCATGCTTTATGTTTTCGTATTCAGCAGCCTGCTCTTTTAAATAAATATTTTCGGATAACAGTTTGCGATTAGTAAACCACATTAGGTATGTTCCTTTGGATTATGAACTCAAGATTTGACTAATTTTTATCATCATACAAATATAATTGGTTATTAAAAGTACATTAAGATGAATGGGTACAAAGAGAAGTTAGAAACCATGTAAGTTAACTCTAAGCTCCAAACATAGTTTACAAAGAGCTTATTTACTGCTGGAGGATTATAAAAGATCACTTTTTCTAGTTCAGAGCCTTATATTATCGTTGGCAATACGCTTTCGCATTACCACAATAGAAAGTATTTTTGCGTACAACTCCCTCTCTTGTATTTTCAGTGTGAACTCTGTCTATTGAGTAAAAAACCACCAACTTATAAAACAAAAAACGAACCCTAAGGTTCGTTTTACTTTTAACTCTAACAGTCTCAGCGGCGCTCTTACTCATGAATATGAGTAAGAGCTAAGTGCTCTAGCCTGCTGTATTTTGGTCTAGTTTAAAAATTATATTTTAAGCTAACCTTATAATTTAATGGCTCACCTGGTTGAGTCCAAATTGCAGAGTATGAATTAGCGTAATAAGTTTTATCCAATACGTTATTTACAACAAACTGTAAGCTCAAATCATCATTAACGTGGTAATTTGCAAACAGATTTACCAAGGTATATGAAGGTAAATAATAGGTAGGATCAATCGCTTCACCTAAACGTTCACCAACATATTGAACAGACACACCAACCGTTGAATTCGAATCGATTAAATCGCTAAGACCTCGTTTAATTTGTGCATTGGCACTGTGCTTTGGAATATTCAGTAAAGGGCTACCTTTTGGCAAACTAACCCACCAATCGGTATTAACCGTATCTTTTGCTGTTTTGGCATCAGTATAAGTGTATGCAAGATCAAACGAAGTTTGGCTAGTAATATTACCGTGTAAGTCTAGTTCAACACCATCACTTGTAACCTCGCCTAGAGCCCTAGATACACCTGCTTGTAAGTCTGTGCTTAGCATGTTGCTCTTTTGCGCATTAAATACTGTAAAGCTACCACTAACAATGTCGGTATTAAACTTAACTCCAACTTCAATAGAGGTTGTCTCTTCAGGCTCAAATGCTTCTCCATCAGCATCGAAACCGCTATTAGGTCTAAACCCTTCAGAGTAACTGCTATAAAATTGTAGGTCTTCAGAATGAGCATACACTAAACCTGCTCGAGGGCTGAATGTGCTTTTGTCAGCCTCTGAACGGGTTACGTTTTTATGGTTATCAATTCTTTGATCAAACCAATCGTAACGACCCCCAATTTGCATTTTCCATTTTTCAGTGATGTCGACTTGGTCTTGAATATAAATACCATAGCTATTCTGTACTTCTGTAGTGTCGAATAACAGTGAACCTTCAGGCGCCGTTTTACCATATTCAGGCTCATACATATTTATAGCGTAACTCGTGTCTTCGAGAGTCGGGCGATATCTGTACCAAACCTTATCAAAGTCAAACTTACTAGCATCAGCACCAATTAAAAGATGATGAGTGAAACCAGCAGCTTCTATACTGCCGCTGAGCTCCGAACGTACAGACATATAGTTAGTTTGAAAGTCACGTTGATTATGTTGTCTGCTCAGTGTCACGCCATCAATAAAATAAACTTGCCGACTGGGAGCAAGCTCAGCATCACTTGATTCGCTCAAAAACTCTGAATCGCTATAACTAATACCTGTTAGAAGCGACCATTCTCCTAATTGATGCTCAAGGGTAAGCTGATGAGAAATAGCCTTAACTTCTGTAGGTTTATCACTTGGCTCACCTAAAAAAGTTTCAATGGGTAGTGCATCAATTTTACCATCTACAGCAACAATACCTCGATCGAAAGTTAAACTTTGATCAACGTACTCTAGCTCATAATTCAACTTCGTTTTATCTGAAATTAGCCATAAAATTGAAGGTGTTAATACCGTTTTTTCCGATTCATGGTAGTCTCTAAAACCTTCACTATCTTCAACTGCACCATTAACTCTAAAGGCCACTTGGTCCGTAATTGCGTTAGTATAGTCGCCTTCTGCGCGATAACTTTGCCAGCTACCAGCTGTCACTTTTACATAGCCTTGTTGTTCAAACTGCGGTTTTTTTGTAATGATATTAATCGTACCGCCAGGCTCAGAGCGTCCATAAAGTGCAGAGCCAGTTCCTTTCATGATTTCGACATAATCAATATTACTCGTATCACGAACACCGCTAAAGCTACGTCCAGACGAGAAACCGTTAATTAAAAAGCCTGATGGAATATTCTCATCGCCCACTAAACCACGTATAGCGAAGCTTTCCCATAAACCACCAAAATCATTTTGTTCTGAAATACTTGGAGTTAAATCGAAAATGTCACTTAAGGTGGTTACACCAGCCTCATGAAGTGTGTCTGATGAAATAAACTCGACAGATTGTGGCTGCTCATTTAAAGGAACATCCCCACGAAAAGCTTGTCTTACACCCGACACAGATATTTTTTCTATGTCTGATGGCTCTGTAGTGGCATATACGGAAGATGTAAAAATTGCGCTAATCATGATTGAAAGGGCTGATTTTTGGTATCTGTTCATTCTATCTCTCAGGTATGAATGTAGTTATTCAATAAAGCTTGTAGTTATTAGGTAAGGGCTTACATTATCAATTATCTGTATACGCAATTAATAATACTTATCATTTATAGTATGATATACAATTAAACAGCCGAGAACTAGCCTCGCAAACAACAGAAATTAAAAAACTTAAATCAACGCTCGATTTATAAACACTTAGAGAAAAAAATGAACAAAGTTACTTTAGCCTGCATTACATTAGCTATATCAATTTCCAGCATTTACACCGCAAAAACACAAGCACATGCAATATGGTTTGCTGAGCGCTCATCACAACTAGCACTGATATATGGTGAAGGCGCACAAGATTTAGACACCGTTAAGCGCCAAGACAAAGTTAAAACAGTTACTGGCTATAACAAAAATTGGCAAAAACAAAGTGTAAAACTTGTTGAGTCAGGACATATGATGATACTGAGCGATAACACGGTTTATGCTGTTACAGGAATGCTAGATAACGGTTTATGGAGCAAAACTAAAGATGGTAAATGGTTTGCTAGTGGCCGTGATCAAATCCCTGATGCAGTTTTAAGCGAGCATACAAAAAAACATGCTGTACACTTGCGTGGCCCTCTTACAGAAATTCCTCAACTTAAAGAACAACAGTTACAAATTATCCCAATAGGTGAGAACTTTTCAGATCAAAAAGGTGCATTGGTTAGTTATCGCATAATATTTAATGGTAAGGCAGTTCAAGGCGCTAAAGTGATTAATGATATTGTGAACGACCCAGATCAAAAGCCTCTGATAAGCAATCATGAAGGCGTGGTGACATTGCCACTACGTAATCAAGGTTTAAACGTAGTTGCCGCAATATATGATGAAAAAAGTACCAATCTCGCTGTATTTGATAAGACCGAGCACTTAGCAACACTTTCATTTGTTTTACCCCATGCTGAAGAGTAGTTTTTAATTAGCTACTTATATTCAAACAAAACTTTGTGGGCCTAGACTTACAATAAGTCTAGGCCCTTATGCACTTTTAGTGGCCCTTTAAATAAGTGAGTAGCACGCTACTCCTCCGCTGCACTTAAGCCTCACCTAGTGTTGTTGTAAATTACAAGTTTAATTATTACAGTAGAAAGCATGTTTACGAACAGTTCTAAACTTCTACGTTAAGGTGCACATTTCAACTTAAAAATTCACAAGTAAAACCGAGTCCCACCATTCCATTTAATCAATCACTACAATCTTTTTATTCCATTTTAAAGATGAACAATAATGAGCAATACTAAAATCATCAAATTATGAGAGTTAGGGTATTCAAAATGATTAAGACAGTTACTTTTGCAATGATGCACTTCGCAATCGCTTTTGCAGTGACTTATTTTTTAACCGGTAGTTTTTTAATTGGTGGCTTGGTTGCTATTGTTGAGCCAGCTGTAAACACTGTTGCGTTTTACTTTCACGAAAAAGTGTGGCGTAAAGTTGAAACTCAGAATAACTTTAAACAAGATTCAGATGGGATAATGTTTGCATAAGAATTAACTAGATTAAATTGGCTCACAAACCAACGAATATCCCCATATTACACCTCGAACTGTAAATTAAGCTTTGCCACTAGAGCCGGTGGCAGAGCTTCAGACCAAAACGGCTAAAACTGTTTTTAATTAATAACCGAAATTAATGAGCCTTTTGATTATTCTTAGTAAAAGAGTGCAAGGCTTCCCCTCCTTAGATACATGCCAAGCCACGCTAAATAAATAAGTATATAACTATGAATTTAAAGGAAAAAATAGCAATCCATTTAACTATATTTTATTAAATATAAACTCTTAATAGCGAGCTAATGCCCTCCAATTTAGAGCTAATACTCAAATTAGGCTTGCAATTATCGCTTTTCAGCTTACACTCGTACGCCAAGTGAGCGTACACCTGTAAGCTATAGGCGAAAAATGAGAGCGTTATTAAATTCATTATCAAAACATTTACTGCATCATCAATCATGGGCTGGGTACTGGGAGCCGGTGGTTCAGTGCTTTAAACCTGGCTGGCGCGAAGGCTACTTTCGTGCACAAGTAAAACATGTACAGGTGTTTGCTGAACAAAGCGTTGAGGTGATTATTGAGCCAGAAAAAACATGGCCAGTTCATCAAGCAGGCCAGCACATTGCGTTAACAATACAAACGAATGGTCGACTGCTAACGCGTGTATTTACCATCGCAAGCGAACCACAACTGGCAAGGCAGCAGCGACAAATTCGTTTATTGATCCGCAGCCAAGAGAGCGGCGCATTTACGTCAAAGCTAACAAACTTGAGGCCAGGGCAATGGCTTAATATTTCTGAGCCTAAAGGCCAGTTTGTTATGCCAAATACCGCGCGTTCTTTAATCATGCTTGCCGGTGGCTCAGGCATTACGCCATTTATAGCCATGCTTAAATCAATACCTGCTGATAGCAAACAAACTATAACCCTGCTTTATTATGCAAAGCCGAACAGCCACTGGCTTAAAGATGAACTTGAGCAACTAAAGCAATCGCTGAGCAATTTTGATTATCACTTACTTGAGCGCAACAAAGATGGCGATGCGACAACATGGCTGACAACAAATACGCATAAACACTGGTTAGTGTGCGGCCCAGCAGCTTTGTATAAGCAAGCAGCCGCTTTAGCTAAGCAATTAAATACGCCTATAGACAGTGAGCATTTCAGTGCAGTCCCTGCTGTTTTAGCAACCTCTGATAAGCACGAACTAACACTCACTCATCAGGGCAAAACATTCACTATTGATAACCAACAAACCTTACTGACTCATTTACAAGCGAATGAACAACCGGTGTCAGTTGGCTGTGGTATGGGAATTTGCCATCAATGCCAATGCGTTAAAAAGCAAGGCATCGTGCGTGATATTCGTACCGGTGAGCTCTCTGATAGCTCAGAGCAATTAATTCAACTTTGCATATCGCAACCTGTCAGTGACGTGGAGTTATCAGCATGAACACAACAAAAACAGTCAATTTTGAAAAATTAGCAGCTCAACTCGATAGCGTTAAAGCAGATGTAAAATCAAAACTCGGTGAGCAAGATGCAAAATACATTCGCCGCGTTATTGTTTGCCAGCGAGTGTTTGAATGGGGTGGCCGAGTTTTATTAATGCTAGGCTTTATTCAGCCTGTTTTATGGCTAGTGGGTGTGCTTAGTTTAACCACAGCAAAAATCCTCGATAACATGGAAATTGGCCACAATGTGATGCATGGCCAATACGACTGGATGAATGATAAATACATAAATTCAAAGTCTTACGAGTGGGATATAGCGTGCGATGGGGCTAGTTGGAACCGTGTTCACAACTACGAGCACCACACCTATACCAATATTATTGGTAAAGATCGCGACTTTGGCTATGGATTACTTCGCTTATCGAATGACTTTCGTTGGCGGGTAAAAAACCTATGGCAATTTGTTACTTACCTATTACTCAGTGTGCTGTTCCAATGGGGAGTGTCGTACCATGAAATGGCAGCCGAGCGAGTATTTTTTGGCAAGAAAAAAGATGACCGCGATTACAAAGTACCGCACAGCGAACTGAAAAAGCGCTTTTTTAGTAAAGGTGCGCGCCAGCTAGTGAAAGACTACCTGCTCTTTCCACTGATTGCTGGGCCTTTATTTTTGTGGGTTTTGGCGGGCAACCTAGCGGCTAATTTATTACGTAACCTGTGGACCTCAACCATTATCTTTTGCGGGCACTTTACCGGTGAAGTTGAAACATTTAACCAGCAAGACTGCGAAAATGAATCACAAGGTCAGTGGTATTACCGCCAAGCGTTGGGCTCATCAAATATCAAAGGCGGTAACCTGTTTCATGTAATGACTGGGCACTTGAGCTATCAAATAGAGCATCACTTATTCCCCGATTTACCCGCAAAACGCTACCGCGAAATTGCCCCTAAGGTACAAGCTATCTTTAAAGAACACGGTATCCACTACAATACCGGCGGCTTCTTTCGCCAGTACTTTTCTGTCGTAAAACGAATTGTGCGCTACTCTTTTCCGTAATTGATAAACGCCAGTGCATAGCGCTGGCTTTTTTATAAATAATTTTATGGCAAGGAATTAGCTTCGAGAATCAGTTCGTTAATTTCTAACTGTAATTCATCATCTGCTGTTTGTTCCGTGAAAGTTAAAGCTGTATTGGCAAGGTTTAGTGCTTGGGCCTTATCGGCTTTCACTAGGTAATTCTCTGCAATCGCAAAATTAATCGACGCTAAATAATCCTCTAGTTTGAATAGCATTGCTAACTCTAGCGCCTTGAAATAATAGCTAAGTGCAATTTCTGGATTATGATAGGTAAAGTCAGCGAGCGTTTCCCACTGAAACGGATGATCAAGCGGTGTGCCTGCAAACTTGTCGCAGATTTCTTTTATTTGATTGTACGCCACCCACTCTTGTTGTTTATTGTTAGCATTAACAATATCAAGCGCAAGTTGATGAATCGCCTCATAATGAGGTGGCTTTTTAATTGATTCAACCTCTCCAAATTGTTCCTTATGCATTCCCTGCCCTCTCTAAGCTAATTAAATCTCATTCGATTCAGACCAAACCCGTAACTCATCGAGTATATGCAGTGCTGAGCGGCCAAAATCAGTAAGTTCATAGGTCACTGCTATCGGGCGGGTGCTAATAACATGACGGGTGATCATCGCTCTACTTTCAAGCTCTTTTAGGCGCTGGTCTATCATCTTTTTGCTTGCACCACCGAGCATGCGCGTTAAATCATTAAAGCGCACAGGGCCATCTTTTAAATGATAGATAATAGAGCCCGTCCATTTACCGCCAATCAAACGCATGCCTTTTTCAATAGCACACGGCTCCATGCAAGCATTTAAAACTTTTTTTCTACCCTTACTATCTGTTTCTACTGAACTTTCCAAAACAACCTCGCGTTTTTCAGCCTAGTTACAAAAAGGTGACTGGTTGATTAAATAACCTAGGTTACTATTATATACCACGGAATGTATTTTGAACACGATAAAGTAATTAGCAAACGGATACTCAACTATGAAAAACGTATTAATTATTAACGCACATCACTATTACCCTTTTTCTGAAGGTAAGTTAAATGCTGCTTTAATCGAAAAAGCCGACGCTTTTTTTCAAGCAAAAGGCTATCAAACTCGTGTGGTTAATACACAAGACGAATTTGATGTAGAAACTGAACTTGAGAACCATCAATGGGCAGATATCGTCTTTTTGCAATCACCTATTAATTGGATGGGCATGACTTGGTCATTCAAAAAATACATGGATGAAGTGTACACAGCAGGCATGGGTGGAGCGCTTTGCCATGGTGATGGTCGCCATCAAGACAATCCAAAAGCCAATTACGGTAAAGGCGGCACCTTAAATAACACTCAATATATGATGTCGCTGACCTTAAATGCACCTGCAGAATCATTTGCAGATGCCGCTGACTTTTTTGAAGGTAAAAGTGTTGATGACCTTGTTTTCCCAATGCATATGAACTTTAAATTCTTCGGTATGCAAGGGTTACCTACTTTCGCCTGTTATGACGTGATGAAAAATGCAGACATCGAGAGCGACTTTGCGCGCTTTGAAAAACACTTAAACGAAATTTTTTAAGGAACACTCATGAGTAACGAATCTGTTTATAGCAATAAACTCCATCCGGGCAGTGCATTTCCTAGTATTAGTGCTGCACTTTTGAATGGTGAAAAGACTGTTCTTGGTCAACCTCAACACAGTGCAAGCTGGCAGCTTGTTGTTGTTTATCGTGGTAAGCATTGCCCTTTATGTACTCGCTATTTAAACAGCCTCGAGCAGTACAAAGCTGCGCTATTAGAAACGGGTGTTGATGTAATTGCTGTTTCAGGCGATAGCAAAGAGCAGTTAGAAGCGCATTTAGAGCAGTTATCAGTGTCATTTTCACTTGCTTACGGTTTGACTACAGAGCAAATGAAAACATTAGGTACTTACATATCTGATCCCCGTTCACCGCAAGAAACAGATCACCCTTTCGCAGAGCCTGCACTGTTTGTGGTTAACGAGCAAGGTAATGTACATGTGGTTGATTATTCTAATAACCCATTTGTAAGACCTGATTTAGCAACCTTGGTAAGTGGGCTTAACTGGATACGCGATCCAAAAAATAACTACCCAATTCGCGGTATGCATAAGTAGAGAGTAGCCATGAGCAAATTTACAACTTTGCTGATTGGCTTGGTGAGCATAATAATGTGCTCGCCACATGCCTTTTCAGCACAACTCCCCCATGCACATATTGCTTCACCTAATCACTATGAAGTATTGCTAGATAACAGTGACGTACTTGTTTTGCGTATGACTTTAGCACCAGGTGAGCAAGATAATTGGCATAAGCATAATGCTGAAACTGTCTACTTTGAGACAGGTGGTAAGGCAACCATCAGTACAAAAGAGTCACAAACAACACTTGAGATCCCCAATGGCTATGTGATGTGGCATGACGCATGGACTCACCAAGTCAAAAATGAAGGTGAAACCACCATCACTGCAATTATTGTTGAGAGCAAATAGGTAGGAGCAATTATGGCATTAGAAAACCACCCTATGTGGCGCTTACCTAAGCATCACCTAGATTTAAAAAGTTCACATGACCATGTTCATTGGGTTGAATTATTTTATGACCTTATTCATGTGGTAATCATTTTTCTGCTAGGTAATTTTTTAAGCGACCACTTACATTTAAGTGGTTTTCTTACTTTTGCAGGTTTATTCATCACCGTATGGTTCGCGTGGGCTGACTCCAGCGTTTTTAACTCACTCTATGTCAGTACAGATGTAAAACATCGGCTGATCATGGCCTGCCAAATTGTCACCGCCATGGTTATGGCAGCCTCTATTCCCCATGTACTTGACAAAGGCTGGACATATTTTGCATTGGCCTATGCAGCTAACCGACTTATTACAGCGTATTTATTTCATCGCACCAATCAATTAGGGATCGAATCAACAAAATTAGCACGCAGTGTGAGCCGTAACTACTTTGCTCTTGCCATTATCTTCGCAACCACAGCTTTTATGCCTGCACCCTATAGTTATTGGGTATTTGGCACTGCGATTGCCGCTATCCAAGTTTTATATATGGCTCCAAAAATTGGTGTACTTGAAAATAAACGTTTTTTACCACGCCTTGGGCATATGTCTGAGCGCTTTGCCCTTTTACTGCTCATTGTCTTAGGCGAAGGTTTCTTTAAATTGGTGATTACTTTATCAGAAAAAGGAATTTATAAAGTCGACCCCTCTGTACTAGCTAACTTTATGTTTGGCGGTATTGCAGTATTTGTGCAATGCTGGATTTACTTTGACTTTGTTGGCAATGGTAAACCTAAAAATCAGCATAAATGGACACTCGTAAGTTGGTGGTTAGCACACCTATTTTTAATGTTATGTGCAGTTATGGTTGGCGTTGCACTCGCCGGCGAAGTGAAAGCTGGGTTTTGGCAACCTTACCCACTTAAATATGGGGTCATTGGCTGTGTAGGGTTAGCAGGCTACTTATTGAGTTTATTGTGGATCCAGTTAATGATCGAACACCGTGTAGCGCATCGTTTTGCAACAGCTAAAGTAAGAATGTTTGGCCTTATACTCGCTTTGGTTACTATTCCTATTTTACCTCATGTACCTTCGCTCATTGGCAACATACTTTGGGGCACTGCACTGATTTCACAAATTGCCTACCCAGTCACTCGCGCATACTTTACCCTTTCAAAAGAAGAAGCTAATTCATAAAGATTAAAACACCTTTGCAAAAACAACAAAGGTGTTTTGTTATCCCTGCTGTTTTTCGCAAAAAAAATTAGCGCCACAATACCCTCATTACTTAACCATAAATCACTTTCAGGGCCGCATTAAATTGTTAAGTTTCGCTTAGCTATGCCCCTTAAAGTTTGGAGTCATAATGAGTTTTGATAAATTAGCACATAAGCCATTCTCAATTGGTGTTGAACTTCCACTTGATAATGACTGGGCAAATTTCAAACAACAATCAAATCAATCATTTGGGATCCCTGATTTAGCTAACCATGAATCACGTGTTCAACTTGCTGATGAGCTTGGCTATGTTGCGGCATGGGTTCGCGACGTGCCGATTTATGACCCTCAATTTGGTGATGCTGCCCAAGTTTATGAAACTTTCAGCTACCTTGGCTATTTAGCAGCTAAAACCAAGAATATATTACTTGGCACCGCAGCGGTTGTATTGCCATTGCGCCAACCTTGGCTTGTTAAAAAGGCAGCAAATACTGTGCAAGCGCTAAGTAATGATCGGCTAATTTTAGGTGTTGCCAGTGGTGATAGACCCATTGAATACCCTTTATTCGATATTAATTTTGCAAGCCGTGGTGAGCAACTACGTGAATCTGTTTCGCTACTTAAAGGCGCCCCTAAGCGACCTTTAGAAGCGGGTCAAAAGCTACTACCAGAAGTGAAAGATTTCCCACTTTATGTAGCAGGTCTTGCTCAGCAAAGCCCTCAATGGGTTGGCGAAAACATGGACGGCTGGCTTGCTTACCCAGGCACACCTGATGATCATCAAAAGCGTGTCGCCTTGTGGCGAGATGTCGCAGGTAATAAGCCGTACGTTAGTTTTATTCATTTAAATTTATTAGATGATCCTGATGCACCTATAAAACGTCACCGTTTTGGGGTTGAAACAGGCGTCAACGGACTCATCTCAGAGCTAAAGGCAATGAAAAATGCCGGTGTGAATCACATTGGCCTGCATTTTAGACGTAACGAATTACCCATCGAATGGGCATTAAAGCACATCGGCGAACATGTTTTGCCCAAGTTCCATAATTAAGGAGTTATGATGTCACAATCAATTATGCCAAAACTGGGTTTTGGTACATTTAGATTACAAGACGAAGTTGCATATCAAAGTGTGCTAACAGCTATTGAAGAGGGCTTTAGACACATCGACACCGCGCAAATTTACGGTAACGAAGAAGCTGTTGGCCGAGCGATTAAAGACAGTGGTGTTGCACGTGGTGAGTTATTTATTACCACCAAAGTATGGAATGATAAGTTAAATAAAACGGACTTTATTAACAGCGTAAAAGAGAGCCTGACTAAACTACAACTAGATCACGTCGACTTACTGCTTATTCATTGGCCAAGCCCAGCCAATGGCGAAAGCATGCATGAGTATTTAACCGAGTTACAATCAGCAAAAGAGCTTGGTTTAACGAAAGAAATTGGTGTTTCAAACTTTACCATTGCACAAATGGAAGAAGCCTTAAGTATTTTGCCAAAAGGCGCGTTATTTACCAATCAAGTTGAAGTTCACCCCTACCTAACCAACCAAAAAGTACGTGATTTTTGTGCGCAAAACGACATTCTCGTTACTGGCTATATGCCATTTGCGGTAGGTAAAGTACTTAAAGATCCAACCATTAAAGCGATTGCAGACAAACACCAAGTGAGCACCGCTGAAGTGGTCATTGCTTGGGAATTAGCTCATGACATGGTGACGATACCGTCATCGACCAAACGCGAAAATATGGCTACCAACTTAAAAGCCCTTTCGTTTAGCTTAAGCCAAGACGAGATCAATCAAATTGATGCCCTTAGTTGCGGCGACAGGCAAGCAAACCCGGATTTTGCTCCTGACTGGGATCATGATGAAGTAAAGACAACTCATGCTTGGCAGTTTCAAGGTGCTGATAAAGCACTCGCTTTGGGATTAAAAGCTGTACCAGCACTTAAAGCAGGGCAAATTTTAGTCCGAAATCTAGCGGTTGGCATCAATCCAGTTGATTGGAAGTTTATTCAAGCTGATCCTATTAATTGGACAGATACACATACACCTGGCGTAGACGGTGCTGGGGTTATTGAGCAGGTAGGCGATGGTGTCGATAGCAAACTAATCGGTAAAACAGTCGCTTATCATCATAGTTTGAGTGAAAACGGTAGCTTTGCTAAACACACAGTACTTTATGCAGAGCGTGTTATGCAGGTGCCAAAAGGGTTAGCTGCTAATGTTGCTGCTGCATTACCTTGCCCACTGCTTACTGCATGGCAAGCTTTTAGCAAAATACCATTACGCAAAGATGAAAAAGTATTAGTAACCGGCATGGGAGCTGTTAATAAACTGCTTACACAAATGCTGAATCACAGTGGCTTTGAAGTACATGCTTTATCAAAAAGCCTAACGACTGAGCAAGCCGAAAAGCTTGGCGTTAAGTTAGTATTACGCGACGCGCCTTCTGAGGGTGGCTACTTTGCACTCTTTGATGCTAATGGTCCTGAAGAAGCTAAAAAGTTAGTGCCACTTCTACAGGCAAATGGTCATGTGATCAGTATTTTAGGACGCATTGAAACACCAGTCGATGAGCCATTCACGCGCACTATTTCTTATCATGAAATTGCCCTTGGTGCATTACATGATTATGGTGATACACAGCAATGGCAACGCCTTGTAAGTGATGGAGAAAAGCTCCTTAATGACATTGCTTCGGGTACTTTAAATGTTGAAGAACCCACTGACTTTGAATTTAACAATCTCAACGATGCCCTTGAGTTTTCTAAAGTTCAAAAGCAAAAAGCCGTTGTAGTTATTTAATTGTTATGGTGAAGGCCTCTTTTGAGGCCTTTTTATTTTATTCTGCTGTTTCTTTAGGTGTATTGTTGAATACAGCTAGATGATAAATAATCACTAAATTCGCTATAAACCACAGATCTTTAATTACAAACTGACCTAATCGCTCAAACACTGTAACGCTGCTAAGCGCATTAGGTGCGGTAATTAAAAATGTTTGTGTCATGATAAATACCGAGCAACAGGCTAGTCCAGCAAGTAAAATAAGTTTCGCATTTCTGATATACAAGCCAACACCTAACAGCGCCACACTCAAAATATCAAATACGCCAATCGCATTTGATGCTCCTTGCACGCTAAAAACAATATACAACCAAGACATAAACGGTGAAGATTCAACAAGGCTAACAATCGCATTTGCTTCAAAAGCAAAAAACTTCATGGCGCCAATCCAAACCAACACTAATGCTACCGATACATAATTTAAGGCAATATGCGCTTTATCACTTAAAGCATCTTTATAAAACACAAATAAAAACAGCGGAATAACAGCAAAATACTTAATGATCCCCTGCCCCGACCCAATTACAGGAAAGCCCCCTTCACTTGCAAGCCAACGATTAGCGCCAAACAGCGTAATCAAACAGAGCAGTGATATAGCAAATGCAGTGATGCTCGGAAGCGCTCTATTAAGAAACCCTAAATGTGAATGAAGGCTGGTAATGCCAACAAAGCAAAATGCAAAGCCTGCGAGCATACTCATGATATGAGCTGGCACCTGAGCGTCTAATTTATAAAATGAAAAGATACTGCCAATGGCATTGGGATTTGCTCCCAAGATAAAAGACAAGCCCAATAACGAAAAACTGATGGTGATAATTGCAACCACTAAATTATTTGATGTACGTAAATTCATTTAAACCCCTCTCTACTGCTTGTTTAAAAGACCTTAGTTAGGGGTAAAAACATTCATAATTAAATAAAATACAAGAAAAGTCTGAGTATTAGTTTATCTAGGCAACTGAAAAACCGAGAAAAAATCGACACTATTTGCTGTTATTTAGGAAAAAAGAAATCGGTATAACTCATATAAGCAATTTTGTTCAAGTTTTTAGGTTGCCTGCTTCGCTATATTGGCGTAGGAATAATAACGAAGCGCACAACCTTCAGGAGCATCTGTGAGCAAAGACAATCACTTTAAGTACATCAACAACGAACAGCATCAGAGCATCTCGATGTTGACTGCGACTATGAGTGATTTTACCTATGCAAAACATGCTCACGAAGAGTATTCAATTGGCATTACTCTACAGGGGCGGCAAGACTTCTTTTGTCGTAATGCGTTTTATAAAAGCGTACCTGGCAATGTTATTTTGTTTAACCCTGAAGATATTCACGATGGTCACTCTGGCACTGAGCAAAACCTAGAGTATCTAATGCTGTATATTCATCCCGATGAATTTCAGCCTTTGTTCAAAGCGCTAGGATATAAGCAAGATTGCACATTACGTATGGCAAACACCTTATATGCTGATCCATTACTGCGTAATCAAGTGATTCACTTATCAAGGCTTTTACAAACAGATTGCACGAGCAAAATAGAGCGAGAAGCTGCACTACTGCAAATGGCGCAGTCTTTAGTAAGGCTCAACGGAAGCCTTGATTTACCGGCATTAAGCACCCGTGTTGATAGCTTACTACTGCGCGCAAAAGACTATATTTTGGCAAATATCGACAATGACATCTCTATTGATGACATTGCCCATGCTGCCACTATGTCGAAGTTTCATTTTATCCGCCGCTTTCGCGAGCACTTCGGTATTACTCCACATCAATATGTTTTGAACTGTCGTATTAATTATGCCCGTAGAGCGTTACAGGTTGGCCGCGATGCCACCAGCGTGGCGGTTGAATCTGGTTTTGCAGATGCCAGCCACCTCAATCGTAACTTCAAACGAGTATTCGGTATGACACCAAAACAATTTCAACTGCAATGGGCTCGTAGATAGAGCTAAATTACTGATTTGGAGCTGTTATGGCAGATATTTTTGCATATGCTATTGGCATTATGTACACCCCTGGGCCAATCAATTTACTCGGTTTAAGCAGTGGCTTAAATAAACAAACACGTTCACACCTTGGGTTTTTTATCGGCGTGGGTAGCGCGATGTTTATCTTATTTGTGCTGCTTGGCTACCTTGGCTTACAAGTGATCAATCCGCAGTTTTTGCCTTATGTGAGCTTAATTGGTTGCGGCTATATTTTGTATATTGCTTGGAAGGTCGCAAAAGCAAATGTACAAGTGAGTGATACCTCAGGGGATACCTCACTTAGCTTTTTCGATGGCCTGTTTATGCAGCTATTAAATCCAAAAGCCTTGGTGGCCACTTTGCCAATTGCTACGATTCAGTTCCCAAGCGCAGATATTACCGGCGCTGCAATCGTATTTTGGTCTCTTATTTTAGCCATTCTTGCCTTTGGTGCTCCTACAAGTTACTCGTTAGCTGGCTTAATGCTTGGCAAACAAGTATCACGACCGGGTGTTTTTAATGTGTTTAATAAACTGATGGCTGTTTTGTTGGTTTATGTCGCGCTAATGATTGCCTACGAGCATGTGCTGACCCCGTTAATGGCCTAAAATTGATCATCCCGAGCAAACAGGCATAATAGCCTTATTCAGCAAACAGTTATCACAAAACGATGCAAGGCAATCTATCTATTCGCTCTTACAGTACTAAGCCTGTTAGTCATAGCCATGACTATCATCAACTTGTACTGCCTTTAAAAGGTGTGATTGCTATTAGTGTGGGTGATTTTCAAGGTAAAGTCGCCCCCGGTGAATGCGTGGTTGTCAAAGCCTCGCAAACGCACCTGTTTACCGCAATGCCAGAAGCCCGGTTCGTGGTGGCCGATATGCCAAAGCTACCAGATAACCTGGCCACTGCTGAGCGCTGCGTGTTTGCTATTAATCAATCACTTTGGGCATTTTTGCAGTTTGTGGCAAAGCAACTTGAGCAAGCGGTTAATAATGAGTTAGAACTTGCCATGTTTAACACCTTCGATTTGCTGCTAGCTGAGCAAATTATGCAGCCTAAGGTCGACAGCCGAATTAGCGAGGCACTGCTTTATATTGACAGTCACTTAAGCATTGCTCTTCACATCAAACACCTTGCCAGCATTGCCTGTTTAAGCCCAACGCAATTTAAGTTGCTGTTTAAGCAACAAACCGGATTGACTGTCATGAACTATGTAACCAAACAGCGAATGGAAAAAGCCCAAGCCTTACTCAGCCATACCGACTATCCGTTACAACGTATTAGTGAGTTAGTTGGTTACAATGAGCTTTCGTCTTTTAGCCGCAGTTTTTCAAAGTACTTTGGTTTATCACCAAGTAAATTCAAAAAATAACTTTAGTTTTTAACGTCAACAAAACCGTCCTTTTTGTCAAAAATTGCACATCAATTCTGATTATGCTTTTGATATCTTAAATTTAAAGCGAATCACCAATGAACCATACCATCGCGACCATTGCCGTTTTAGTTGCCAGTGTGTTTTGGGGCACAACGGGTACAGCCGCAAGCTTTGCACCAGACATTAACCCTTTTGCAATAGGAGCCTTTGCGATGGGATTTGGCGGGGTATTACTTTGCCTAACCTCACTAACTCAGCTAATAAACAATGCGAGTACACTGCGTAAGCATTACCCTCTAACCCTACTAGGCTCAGCCTGTGTGGCTATATATCCTCTAGCATTTTATACCTCAATGAATAGCGCTGGCGTAGCAATTGGCACTGTTGTTTCGATTGCCAGCGCCCCTTTATTTACCGTCTTATTGGAATACTTAATTGAGAAAAAGCCTTTTGCAACTCGCTGGCTAGTCAGCTTTTGCTTTGGTGCAGTAGGCATTTGCTTAATCGCGTTAGGCAAAGACTCACACTCTGCTGCTAAGGGGCTGTTTAGCCAAAACATCGGCATTTTACTTGGCTTAATTGCAGGGCTTACCTATGCGGGCTATTCATGGGTTGCCAAACGTTTAATTAGCAACGGCGTTCATTCAAGAGCGACTATGGCAAGCCTATTTGGCGGCGCTGCATGTGTACTCTTGCCTTCGTTATTGATCACTGGAGATACGCTTTTTGCCACAGTTACTAATACCAGCGTGGCGCTTTACATGGCCATAGTGCCGATGTTTTTCGGTTATTGGCTATTTAGTATTGGCTTAAAAACCATAGCTGCGAGCCAAGCCGTGCTCATTACTTTACTTGAGCCTATTATCGCCACCGTACTGGCTATCGTGATTTTAAATGAGCAATTTCAGCAAATTGGCTGTCTTGGAATTGGCTTAGTAAGCATTAGTTTGGTAATTCAAACAGTTAATATTAAGCAGTTCGTGATACACTGCAAAAAACGCATATTGACGATTTAAGATGAGAAAAGACAGCCGACTATCGCGGGTTTTACATGTGCTGATCCATTTAAACAGTTACAGCCACCCTGTTACATCAGAGACATTAGCAAACATGTTAATGACCAACCCTGTGGTTGTACGCCGTACTATGGCGTTACTACGTCAAGCGGGTTATGTATCGGCAATAAAAGGTCACAATGGCGGCTGGCTACTGGCCACTCCCTTAACAGACATCACTTTATTTGATATTCACCAAGCGCTTGGCGAAAAGAACCTATTTGTAATTGGTCTAACCGATGAGCACAGCAACTGCCCTATTGAGCATGCAGTTAACAGCGCCCTGCAAAATGCGATGGATGACGCAGAAGCACTGTTATTAAAACGTTTTGCTGAAGTGTCGCTTGCAGAGCTTGCCAGTCAATTTAAAAAGTAGGCTTACCTTGAAAAACTTGGTGACTTCACAAACTTATACAACACTGTAATTGGCAGGGGTTTACTAAAGTAATAGCCTTGTACTTGAGAACACTCAAGCTCTTTCAGTATGTTCAGCTGCTGCTCGCTTTCAACGCCTTCAGCAATTGACTCCATATTTAACGCGCTGGCTAAATCAATCATGGCTTTAACAATTGCCTTATCAGCATCGCTGGGGTTTTCTAAATCATCAATAAATGATTTGTCTATTTTGAGCTTATCAAGCGCAAAGTCTTTTAAGTAATTCATTGATGAGTAGCCTGTGCCAAAGTCATCAATCGACATTTTAAACCCTGCTTCACGCAGTTTAGTAATCGTACTTAAAGCAAACTGAGGGTTACCAATGGCAATTGTTTCCGTTAATTCAAGTTCAATACATTCAGGCTCAATAGAGTAAGTTTGTAATACCGAAATTAAATCACCAAGCAGCTGCTTTTTAACAAACTTCGTTGCCGATAGATTTATTGCAAAGGTCATTGCTGGCATATTGTCATCTTGCCACTGGCGAATTGTTTTAACAGTATTTTCGAATACCCAGTCATCAATTTTGCTAATGAGGCCACTGCTTTCAGCAATGGGAATAAACTCAGCAGGTGATACATTGCCTAATGTTTCGCTGTGCCAACGTAATAATACTTCAACAGCCACCACAGCACCTGAGGCAATATCAATTTGCGGTTGAAAGACTAAATAAAGCTCATTATCTTCAAGGGCAAAATTAAGAGCATTGATGATTTGTAATTGCCTAAGCCCAGATTTATTCATTTCTTCGGCGTAAAATAACGCATTGTTTCTACCTAACCGCTTAACCTCAAACATCGCTGATTCAGCCATTTGCAATAGGGGCTCAAATTCTTTACCATCAATTGGAAACAAGGAAACCCCGACCGATGCTGTAACAACAATGAGTTCATCATTTATTGTAAGTGGCTCACTGATCACTTTTAATAAATCGTGGCTGCTCTTATTTATAGCGCCGGTGGAGGTATAGGGCGTGATAAATGCAAAGCGGTCGCTTTGCAGCCGTGAAACCATAATATGCTCACCCATAAAGTTACAAATTCGCGCACTCAAGCTTTGTAACACTAGGTTGCAACTTGCCATACCCAATGCTTTATTGAGAATTTTAAAGTTATCTAAACCAATTAAAATAAAGGCTGCTTTTGTATCTGCTTGAAGCTTAATGGTTTGTTCAAATTCCATCTGCAACTTGTCTTGGTTTGCAAGCCCCGTTAGCTGATCAAAATAAGAAAGTTGATGTATGAGGGTTTCACTTTCGACTTCTTTGGTTACATCATGCTGAAACGAAATGTAGTTACTTACCTTCCCTTGCTTATCCATTATTGGGTAAATGGTCGTTTGCTCAACAATCACCTTACCGTGCTTGGTCATGTTAACCAAAGCACCCACCCAGGCTTTTCGATTTTTTAAGTGCTCCCACATTGTTTGATAAACAGCTGGTTCAGTTTGACCGGCACTGATTTTATGCGGGCTCTGACCTATTAGTTCATCATACTCGTACTGACACATATCGAGGTAAGCGCGATTCATATACTCAATTTTTGCATCTGTATTGGTAAACATAATGGGGTGTGGGTTTTGCTCAACCGCTTGAGACAATATGTGCATGCGTTTGTTTAGAGTAATTTTATGAAACCATTGCCACACTGACTCAGCCCAAACCGTTAGCATGTTTTTATCTTGTACACTAAACACCTTGCTTTGATGCTGCAAAATAATGGCCATATGGCACTGACTATGGCGTATCACTGGCACCACTAACAATGAGTTAGAGTCGCCAGGTAACCCGTATTCTTTCGCATGTTTTCGGTTAACAATGACAGCTTGCCCTGCCGCAATTTTGCCTTGTAACTTTTCAGTGCACACATCAAAAACATTACCTTTCTGGGCTCGATAATCATGTTGCTTTTGTTCGTTACAAATAAACAAGGCTGCGCCATCGCAATTGGTAATTTCGAGGGCTTGATTAACAGCATAATTCAACAACACATCTTGATCGTCTTGAAACGAAATTTCGGTTAGCTGTAATAAACCCCTATTAAATTTACTTTGCTGAGCAAGTGCCGCCATACGCCCAACTTTATCCGACACATCGCGAGCATTCACCAAATAGGTTGGGCCATCATTATCGTGTTCGAACAAGGTAATCGAAAATTCAAAATGAATAACCCAACCATTTACGCTAATGGGTAAGGTATTGACCAAACAAACAGCTGATTTTTTTGCCTCCATTAACGTGCGCATAAAATCTTGCGCATCAGATTTTTCAAACATACTACTAATATTTTGCCCAACCATCGCTTTAGTAAAGACATGGCTATCGGAGTTATCACTGAAGACTTCGCGAAAAGTACCGTCTTTTTCTAGCTCAAACACAGAGTCTGGCAGTGCAGTAAGTGTTGCTTTTAACTGATTAGAGGAGTTATCTAGTGCTGCATACGGTTTAGTTACAGTTTCAACAAAGAGGATTTTATACAGTAAAAAGTAGGTGAGCCCTTTATATACATGCCCAAAAAAATTAAAGGTGTTGGTGGTATGCGACGCATCATTAGACACCACAAAACAGGCCTCACTTAAAATAGCTAATAGGCAAACTAATGTTTTACCGGCAATATTTAAATTTGTTCTGGGCTTACGAAGTTGTGTCGAAAACATCAAAACAGCGGCACCGTATAGCGCTAAAACAAGTAGATCAATTAAAAACTTAATATGGCTACCACCGACTCCTTCTATGTATATGTCTGGCAGTAAACCTGGAAAATAAAAAAGAGAGCTTGCAATAAACAAACTAAAAAGCAGTAAAGAGGTAAGTAAGGCACGCGCATTTAACGGTTTATATTTAACCCAAATCCCTGCTGCAATAATTAAAAAAGCAGCTCCATTAAATAACCGAGCAATGAGCCAAAAACTTAATACCAAGTTCATGTCTGCATTGCCTTCGTGCATGCTGTCAAAAGCTAAAAAGTGCAATGAATCAAAAATGGCAACGCACAACATGGTGCAAGAAAGTAATAACAGTTTGTAGTTATTGGTGAAATGCCAAGTGTTCCAACCAATTGCAAAAATTAAAAACGAGATCACAACTGAGAACAATTCGACGCTCGTATGCATTGCTACATAAAAAGGAATAGCAGCAATAAGCCCTAATCGCTCAAGTAGTAAGACAATAGCCAGCAGCAATACCCCTACCGCAACATAAGGTACTGTGTGTAAAAGCTCTTTATGATGTGATGGATGAACAACGTATTTCACTATAGTTTTTGACTATGTTTAATTATTACCCTTAGAAAAAAGAATAGTAAAAATAGCTAGTAACGACAGTGAAATACCAAAAAAAGATGAGATCAATGCGCTAAGTATGACTTAGCGCATCTTTTATTATGCTTTTTTGAATGGATTACGGGTATCTTGGTCGGCATCTAGATTACGCATTAAGATTGCGTGATCTAAATCGATATCTTCTGGCAGAGGAATTTTAACAATATGACCAGAGCCTTTTGCATCGCTAATGGCTTCGCCTTTTTTGTTTTCCATAAAATCCAACTTAAAGTTGATGTTGCCTTTTGGTGTCATAAGCTCAAGTGAATGACCAGTACAGAACTTATTTTTCACATCAATTTCAACTAAGCCATTATCGTTGCGACCTAATACTTCACCGACAAACTGCTGTTTATCTGATACCGAATGACCGTACTCATAGTTTTGATAGTCTTGATGTGCATGGCGTTTTAAGAACCCTTCGGTGTAGCCGCGGTGCGCTAAATTCTCAAGAGTTTTAAATAAGTTTGCGTCAAATGGACGGCCAGCAACGGCATCATCAATGGCTTTACGATACACTTGTGCAGTACGAGCAACATAGTAGAAAGACTTGGTACGGCCTTCAATTTTTAAACTATGCACGCCCATTTTCGTCAGTTGATCAACATATTGAACTGCACGTAAATCTTTTGAGTTCATAATGTAAGTGCCATGCTCGTCTTCAAAAGCAGGCATGTACTCACCAGGGCGCCCTTGCTCTTCAAGCATGAATACTTCGTTACTTGGTGCACCATCACCTAGGGTTGGGATCACCGCTTTAGGGTCAATTTTATGCACCATTTCGCCGGTTTCATTCTCGGTGCCTGGTTTCACATCGTAGTTCCATCGACATGCATTGGTACACGTTCCTTGATTTGGATCGCGTTTATTTATATAACCCGATAGCAAACAACGGCCAGAGTACGCCATACAAAGTGCACCGTGAACAAACACTTCAAGTTCTGTATTTGGGCATAGTTCACGAATTTCAGCGATTTCTTCAAGCGATAATTCGCGCGATAAAATGACTCGTTCAATACCCTGCTGAGCCCAAAAGTTCACTGTGGCATAGTTCACCGCATTGGCCTGCACAGATAAGTGAATAGGCATATCTGGCCACTTTTCACGCACTAACATAATAAGCCCAGGATCAGACATGATCAGCGCATCTGGCTGCATCTCAATGACAGGCTCAATATCGCGTAAATACGATTTTACCTTGGCATTGTGAGGAGCAATGTTCGACACCACATACAACTTTTTATTTTGCGCATGGGCTTCGTTGATACCAACTTGCAGATTATCTAGGTCAAACTCATTGTTACGAACACGAAGGCTATAACGAGGCTGGCCAGCGTAAACGGCATCTGCACCATAGGCAAAGGCATAACGCATATTCTTTAAACTACCCGCAGGTGATAACAACTCAGGCGTAAAAGGACGAGGGGTCAAAATAGGTGACGACATGAAAGCTCCACACATCGAACCGAGTACAAGTCGGTTGCATGAATTAATACGATAATGAAGCGCGGCAGTATAATAACCTGCCCAGTAATTTTATTGATCTAGATCATGATTGGTGAAAACTCAGCAAACAAGCTGTGTGCCAATAAAAAGAAAAAAGGTGACCAATCCTATGGCCACCTTTTTAGATCAAACTCAATTAACTATCCAGGGTAATTGGTTTGGATTTGCTAATGTTAACAGCCAAAAAAGCTACAACATATATTCTTTAATAATTATGTAGTTATATTATATGCTAAATGTGATTTTTTGATTACAAAAACTACAACAACAGCACTTCTTCAGTTTCAAGCGCAAAGGTTTTGCCGTTTGCAAAACTAATATCGATATAAAAAATATGGCTACTTTCAATTTCAGGAGCTTGGTTAGGTTTTAGTTCAATAAATATAGGTGCAATAGTGGGGAATACGCTTGTGAAGTCTTCTACACTGGCATAGTTGCCATCACTGTAATAATCAAAATCATTAACAAACATCTCTGTGATATCAAACACGCTATTTAAACTCGTACCCGCGGTGAATTCATTGTTGTAATCAGCGCTTGAGTAAATATTAATAGCTGTAATGGTATTCGCGCTCCCTAGTACCACAGCTGGGATAGCACACTCTGCATACTCTTTATTAGGGTCGGGCTCATTTCCTTCACTATAAACACCTTCACCAACACCGCCTAATTTAATGGTATAGGCATCATAGGCGAGTGCTGTATTAGCTGCGCTTTGCTCTGGGGTTACAACATAATTATTAATATCGATTGCAATGGGGTAAGGAGAGCACTCAAGCTCATCGTTTGAGTCTGAATTACAGCCAGCTAAACAGCTTGCAAGTAAACTAGCCAGTAAAAGATTTTTCATTATTGTCCTTATTAGTTTTATCATTTCTTGAGTTAATAATTGCCTATAAAATAGCCCGCAACAAGTACTTAACTGCTAAAATTCGCTCACACTTTATACCCGCGTTGCTATACATGGTTAGGGTTCATGAAAATGCCATCAAATGACTATTTAATTAAATTAGGAATTTTCACGTAAAGCGCGTATAATTCGCGCCCGTTAATATTTAACCTTTTAAATTTAAAATTATTGGAGCATAAAGATGGCTTTAGAGCGTACTTTTTCAATCGTAAAACCTGATGCAGTTGCTAAAAACCACATCGGTGCTATCTACAACCGTTTCGAAACTGCGGGTCTTAAAATCGTTGCAGCTAAAATGGTTCACCTTTCAAAAGAAAAAGCTGAAGGTTTCTACGCTGAGCACAGCGAGCGTCCTTTCTTCGGTGCTTTAGTTGAGTTCATGACATCTGGTCCAGTAATGGTTACTGTTCTTGAAGGTGAGAACGCAGTACTTAAAAACCGTGAAATCATGGGTGCTACTAACCCTGCTGAAGCACTAGCTGGTACTTTACGTGCTGACTACGCAGACAGCATCGACGAAAATGCTGTTCACGGTTCTGACGCTGTTGAATCAGCTGCACGTGAAATCGCATACTTCTTCGCTGACGAAGAAATCTGCCCACGTACTCGTTAATTTCGAGTTCACAGCTAAGTCTGTGATGCAGAAGAAAAAGGGCTTTCGGGCCCTTTTTTAGTCATTAGCTAAGCTTATTGTAAATATGTTTAGCTAATGACTAAGTCGATTAAATAATGTACAATCGCGCACCCAAACTACTTACCACCGTCACTGATTGAGGTTGTTTCATGACCACTGAAAAAAAGATTAACTTATTAGATTTAAACCGAGATGCAATGCGTGAGCTTTTTGTATCATTCGGTGAAAAGCCATTCCGTGGCGATCAGGTGATGAAATGGATTTATCATTTTGGCGTAGACAATTTTGACGACATGACAAACGTCAACAAAAAGCTAAAAGAAAAACTAAAAGCTGAATGTGAAATTGTTGCTCCTGAAATCTCAGTTAGACAACAGGCAAGTGATGGCACCATCAAATACGCCCTGATGCTACAAGGTGGCCAAGAAGTAGAAGCTGTTTGGATCCCAGAAAAAGACCGTGCAACATTATGTGTTTCATCACAAGTAGGTTGTGCCCTTGAGTGTACTTTCTGCTCAACAGCACAACAAGGCTTTAACCGTAACTTATCTGTATCTGAGATCATCGGTCAGGTATGGCGTGTTGCAAAAGACATTGGTTTAAACGGCGATAGCACTAAGCGACCAGTTACTAACGTGGTAATGATGGGTATGGGTGAGCCATTACTCAACCTTAAAAATGTAGTACCAGCAATGGAACTTATGATGGACGACTGGGGTTTTGGTTTATCAAAGCGTCGCGTTACTTTAAGTACCTCTGGTGTGGTGCCTGCTCTTGATTTATTAAAAGAGAAAATTGACGTAGCGCTGGCTATTTCACTTCACGCGCCAAACAATGAACTACGTGATGTACTGGTACCAATTAATAAAAAGTACCCTATCGAAGAGTTCTTAGCGGCGTGTCGTCGTTATATTGATGGCTCTAAAGCAAACAAAGATGTGACTATCGAATACGTGATGCTACAAGGTGTAAACGACAGCACAGATCAAGCACACGAATTGGTTAAAACATTAAAAGGAACACCTTCAAAAGTGAACCTAATTCCGTTTAACCCATTCCCAGGTAATGAATATGGCCGTTCGAGCAACAGCCGCATCGACCGCTTCTCTAAAGTATTACAAGCAGCGGGAATTACCTGTATTGTTCGCCGTACCCGTGGTGATGATATTGACGCAGCTTGTGGGCAATTAGTGGGTGATGTTGTAGACCGAACTAAACGTTTAGCGAAAAAGAAAATGCGCGAAGATAACGCTATTGCGGTAAATGTTCACCAAGCATAAGCGTAATTTCTAAAGATAAGCCTTTGTGACAAACTCGTTATTTTTAAAATAATAGATGCAACACAAAGGCTTTTCGGTAAGATAGGCATACGGAATCAAAGAAGAGATTAGGTAATGCGTTCTATACTTGCCATTACTGTTGGTGCATTCGCATTAACAGGGTGTGTTACAGAAAACAGCTACGAAGGTAGCGACAGACCCGTTGTTGAAAAACAGGTTAATAATACCGGTGCTGCCCGTACTCGTATCGCCCTTGCGTTACAGTACTTAAAAACAGGCAACAACTCGCAAGCAAAATATAATTTAGAACGCGCCGCAGATTTTGCACCTGACCTCCCAGAAGTTCACTACTCTTTAGCTTATTACTATCAACAAGTTGATGAACCTGAGCTAGCCGATAAAGCCTATCAACGCGCACTAAAAATCGCCCCTAATGATCCGAACACCTTAAATAACTATGGTGTCTTTTTGTGTGGCATTGGCGAATATGATCGCGCTGCAGAAGAACTTCTTAAAGCGATTGCTGTTCCTAGCTATATCCGTGTAGCTGAAAGTTACGAAAACTTAGCCTTATGTGCGATTGAATTTGATGATTTTGAAAACGCAGAAAAATATCTAAAATCTGCGCTAAACCACAGCTCGCAGCGTCCATCATCAATGATTAGTCTTGCTGGTTTATATTACGCAAAAAGCGATCTTCACAAAGCTGAAGATATCATTGAAAGATACGAATCGTTAGGCCGCGTAACCCCCCGTGCACTCATGCTCAGCTACTTAATTCAGCAACGGATGGGCCATATTGAAAAAGCCGAAACAACGGCAGGTATCATTTTACAAACCTACCCAGGTTCGAGCGAAGCAAAAGCAATTACTACAGGGAGAACTAAACGCTCAGAATTTGAAGTTCTACGTGAAAAATACCGTCAAGCGCAGCTTGAAGAACTGAAAATCTCAAGCGATAACAGCACGGTTAGCAAAGATCAGCCAAAAATTCGCATCGTGAAAAGAAAAGCGCCTGCTAAACAAGCTGTTGTTGCACAGGCGCCAGTGGCTGCTACCGGGCAAAGCCTTGTAAAGACCACAAATGTTCCAACAACTAATGAACAAACTTCTCTAGTTGAGCAGCCAACTGTAAACAAAACTCAACCCGAGCCACAAACTGTAGCGCAAAGTAATAAGCAGGTGCCTACTGAGGTAAACTCAGACAGCGAAGAAAAGCCCGTAACAGAGACACTCGCCTCTTCTCAAACAGTCAATACAACGCCAGAGACGCTCACAAAGCAAACTGACGAAGGTTTCCAAACGGTTAGCTCTCGAAAAGTTGAACAGACTGCTGTTATTGCAAAGCAACAAACAAGCACGCAAAGCAATGATGAAGTGACCATAGTGTCATTTGGTGCACCGCAAACGCCAAGCGTTCAACAACAAACGCCAGCAAACTCGCAAAATACCAAAAATGATGCCAGCACTGTGGTGTTTTACGAAGCAGAAAAAGACGAAAACGTATTTAGTGGCAGTCAAACAACGACGTCAACCGCCAATAGCACTGACTTTAGCGTGACAAACGAGCCGCTTAACTTACCCATGCTGAACGCAAATGTACCGGCGCTGAATATCCCGTATCATATTATTGAAAATGGTGAAAACCTCTTTAGCATTTCGGTGCGATACAATGTTAAACTACAGAAGATTTTGCTGTGGAATGGCTTAAAAGAATCGGATCGTGTACAAAACGGTACTCGCATTTATTTGAACGATCCGAACATTTATCACGACATCAATGATGGCGACACACTCTTTAGCATAGCCACACAGCATAGCGTATTGATCGATCAGTTAATGCGCTGGAACAAATTGAGCCCAGATGTAGCCCTAGAACCTGGGCATAGACTCTTATTGGTAGATCCAGACTCATACGCATTATGAATGAAGAAAACAATTTAGAACAACCACAAGAAACGCTCGGCCAAGCGCTAAAAAAGCGCCGCGAAGACGCAGGAATGAGCCTTGAGCAACTTGCTGGTGCATTAAAGTTATCAGTTTTACAGTTACAACGACTAGAAAACGACGAGCACGAACTACTAGGCCCTGCGACCTTTGTAAAAGGTTATATCAGAAGCTATTGCCGTGAGCTTAGAATCGATAGCCAAGCCATGCTTGAATTACTGCCAGAGCACGTTGAGCCTGAGAAAAAGTCAAAAATGCAGAGCTTTTCTCGCCGCACAGAAAAAGAAGCACATGACAGCCGTTTAATGCTGTTTAGCTACTTTATCTTAGCGGTGATCATTGGTTCGTCTGTGTTTTGGTGGTGGCAAAATAGCAACCAGAATATCGAAGAGCCGGTCACGACTGCGATGCCAAATCAGCTCGAAAGCAGTGATATTTCACCCGACTTAGCTGTAGAAGCGCCAGTTGAAGAAACCATTCAACCACTCGCTGAAGGCGAGCAAGAAATAGTTCAGCCTGAAGCTGATGCGCCAACGACCAGCAACGAAGCACAAAATCAAGCTGCATCACAAAACCAACCTGCTGCTCAGCCACAAACTGAAAAGGCTGATCCTGAGCATAGCGAAGTGGTGATGCACTTCAATGAAGATAGCTGGGTAGAAATTCACGATGGCAACGGCGATCGTATTGCTTTTGGTGTTAAAAAAGCAGGTTACATTATGACAGTAACCGGCCCACAGCCGTTTAATGTAGTATTAGGCAAGCACCAAGTAGTCGATATTACTTTTCAAGGTCAAGCCGTCGATACCTCACATTTTGCCAAAAATCGCTTAGCTAAATTTACTTTACCGTTATCAGAGTAACCGCAATGTTTTCAGAATCTCCTATTAAACGCAGAAAATCGACCCGTATTAACGTAGGTAACGTGCCAATTGGTGATGGTGCGCCAATTGCCGTTCAGTCGATGACTAACACCAACACCCTAGATATCGATGCAACGGTTGCACAAATTCAAGCTATTCAAGATGCCGGCGCCGATATTGTGCGTGTGTCTGTACCTACCATGGAAGCAGCTGAAGCATTTAAAAGCATTAAAGAACAAGTCACTATCCCGCTGGTAACAGATATTCACTTTGATTACCGTATTGCATTAAAAGTGGCTCAGTATGGTGCGGATTGTTTACGTATAAACCCGGGTAACATTGGTAGCGAAGAGCGTATTCGTGCCGTTGTAGACTCTGCACGTGAGCATAACATCCCTATTCGTATTGGTGTTAATGGCGGCTCATTAGAGCGCGACTTACAAGAAAAATACGGTGAACCAACGCCAGAAGCTTTACTTGAATCAGCTATGCGCCATGTTGAGATCTTACAACGTTTAGACTTTGACCAATTCAAAGTATCCGTTAAAGCGTCAGATGTATTTTTAGCGGTCGGTGCATATCGATTACTTGCGAAAGAAATCGACCAGCCACTGCATTTAGGTATTACCGAAGCAGGCGGTATGCGCTCAGGTTCGGTTAAATCGGCTGTTGGTTTAGGTATGCTACTTGCCGAAGGCATTGGTGACACATTACGCGTATCACTTGCTGCCGATCCGGTACAAGAGATCAAAGTGGGTTTTGATATTTTAAAATCATTACGCATTCGCTCACGCGGTATTAACTTTATTGCCTGCCCGAGCTGCTCACGCCAAGAGTTTGATGTGGTAAGCACCATGAACCAACTTGAAGAGCGCCTTGAAGACGTGGTTGAGCCTATGTCAGTGTCGGTGATTGGTTGTGTAGTTAATGGTCCTGGCGAAGCGCTGGTTAGTGATATCGGCCTTGCTGGTGCCAACCGTCGCTCTGGCTTATACATCAATGGTGAGCGCCAAAAAGCACGTATCGATAACGATAACATTGTCGACCAACTTGAAGGCTATGTGCGCGACTTTATCGCTAAAAAAGAGAAAGAAACGCCAATCGACATCAAAATCGTTGAATAATTCGCATATACTCGGCAAACCCTTGGGTTTGCCGTTTACCTTTATAGCCAAAACGCTATAATAGCGGGTCAATTTTTTAGTTTTTCTTGAGGCGCGATTTTTTCAGCGCAAGTACAGTATTTAGGATTTATCAGTGGCAAAACAAATTCAGGCAGTTCGTGGTATGAACGATTGTCTGCCAGGCGATACGCAAATTTGGCAGAAAGTAGAAGACATTTTACGTGAAACAGTTTCATCGTTTGGTTATCAAGAAATTCGTTTTCCAATTGTTGAATCAACCGACCTATTCAAGCGCTCTATCGGTGAAGTAACCGATATCGTCGAAAAAGAAATGTACACCTTTGCAGACCGTAATGGCGATAACTTAACACTTCGCCCTGAAGGTACGGCAGTATGTGTGCGTGCAGGTAATCAAAACGGTTTACTGTATAACCAAGAACAACGTTTATGGTACATGGGCCCGATGTTCCGTCACGAGCGTCCACAAAAAGGTCGTTACCGTCAATTCCACCAATTTGGTTTAGAAACATTCGGCATTGCCACTGCCGATATTGATGCAGAAGTTATTTTGCTGACAGCCCAATTATGGAAAGAGTTTGGTATCAATGAACACGTTCGTCTTGAGCTTAACTCACTGGGTTCAAATGAAGCGCGTGCAGACTACCGTGATGCACTTGTTGCTTACTTAGAGCAACACGTCGATGTACTTGATGAAGACTCTAAGCGTCGTATGCACACCAACCCTTTACGTGTGTTAGATAGCAAAAACCCTGATGTACAAGCTATTTTAACTGATGCGCCTAAACTATCTGAGCACTTAGACGCTGAATCAAAAGAACATTTTGAAAATTTATGTGAACGTTTAGACGCTGCAGGCGTCGAATACACGGTAAATGAAAAGCTTGTACGTGGCCTTGACTACTATAACCGCACTGTTTTTGAGTGGGTAACCGATAGCCTAGGCGCACAAGGAACCGTTTGTGCCGGTGGTCGTTACGATGGTCTAGTTGAACAACTAGGCGGTAAAGCAACACCAGCGGTAGGTTTTGCAATGGGTCTTGAGCGTTTAGTGTTACTACTTCAAGCGCTAGAAAGTGTAGGTGACATCCGCCGTAGTGCTGATGTATATTTGGCAGCCATGGGCGATAAAGCCAGCATTCAAGCGCCTATCATTGCCGCTCAATTACGTAAAGATGTTGCAGGTCTACGTGTTATGGTGCACGCAGGCGGTGGCAACTTTAAAAAGCAATTAAAACGCGCAGATAAAAGCGATGCGCTAGTCGCAGTTATTATCGGCGAAGATGAATTAGAACAAGGCGTTGTGACTATTAAGTACTTACGTGAGCGTAAAGAACAAGTCACCTTAGAACTAGAAGAAGCGAAAACGCTACTAGCTGAGCTTATTTAAGCCCAGCTAGCAACAGAGGTAAGCATGGAAATTTATTCAACAGAAGAACAACAAGAAGAAGCGATCAAACGCTTTTTCCGTGAAAACGGTTTAGCACTTGCAATTGGTATTGTTGCAGGTTTAGGTGGTTTATATGGTTGGAAAGCTTATAACCAAAACCAAATCACCACAGCTGAGAAAGCATCTGACTCTTTCACACAACTTGTTGAAAGCGGTGCCGTGCTAGAAAAAGCGGATACGTTTATTAAAGACAATGGCGAGTCAAGCTACAGCACGCTAACAGCATTTGTAGCAGCGAAAGAAGCCGTTGAAAAGAATGACCTTGATGCAGCAAGCGAAAAGCTTAACTGGATCATCACCAACGAGCAAAACCCTGAGCTTAAAGCAACGGCAACAACGCGCCTTGCTCGTGTTCACCTTGCACAAAAGCAATATGAGCAAGCGTTAACAACGCTAAACGCCCAGCTTCCAGCATCATTTGCTGCTGCAGTCGCTGAATTAAAAGGCGATGTTTATGCTGCACAAGGCGACAAAGACCAAGCTCGCAGCCAATACCAAGCTGCTGCTGATAATGGCGGCCTTGAAAACAATCCGTTATTACAAATTAAACTTGATGACTTAGCACAAACTAGCCCAGCGGCGTAAGGGGTTAAGATGAAGAAGTTAACAGCGGCAACACTTGCTCTGTGTATCGCAACCCTGACTGGGTGTTCGTCAAGTGATGACGAAGAAGAACTAGTACTGCCTGAAATTGTTAATCAATTTGAGACAGAAGTGGTTTGGCAAGAATCAATTGGTGATGGTGTTCAGCACTATTTCTCGCGCTTAACGCCGGCTATTCATAACGATGTTGTGTATGTAGCAAACCGCGAAGGTGAAGTTGAAGCCCTATCGCTTGAAAATGGCGATACGCTATGGCAAACCGATGTACGTGAAAACCCAGCCTTTTGGCCTTGGGAAACCACAGAAAGTGCCAAGCTATCGGGCGGTATTTTACAAGCTTACGGCAAAATTTTCGTTGGTTCTGAGCATGGTTACTTAACTGCTCTTGACCGTGAAACAGGTGAAATCGTTTGGCGCAAAACTATGCCAGGCGAAGTACTTTCTAAACCAGCTGCAGGCGACGGCCTAATTTTTGTAAACCTAGGCTCAGGTAAATTATTAGCTGTACACCCAGATACAGGTGAAGAGCGTTGGAGCTTTGAACAAGAAGTGCCACCACTAACGCTACGTGGTCAAAGTTCACCAACTGTAGCCAACGGTGGTGTATTACTAGGTCTTGAAACAGGTAAATTAAGCGTATTAATTTCTGAAAATGGTTACTCTGCGTGGAGTGCTGAAATTGCTTCTCCAAAAGGTGCGTCTGAGTTTGAACGTTTGGTTGATGTAGATACACAAGCATTAATCAGCGGTCCATATGCTTATGCAATCGCCTATAATGGTAACTTAGCAGCCGTTGATATTCGTTCTGGTAATGTTGTTTGGAAACGTGAGTACAGCAGCTACCGTGATTTATCGATGGATAGCCAGTCTATCTATGTTGTTGATAGCGATGGTGTTGTTTACGGTCTGGATAAAACATCAGGTATTGAGCGTTGGAGCCAACCGGCACTGCGCGGCTGGTACTTAACAGGCCCTACCGTGGCTGGTAAATATTTAGCACTAGGTGACCAAGAAGGTAACCTACACTGGTTAGACAAAGAAACGGGCGAGCTTGTATCGCGCGAAGACTTTGACAGCTCAGGTTTCTTTATTGAGCCAGTTGTTGCCGGTGATAAATTAATTATATACACCCGAGATGGTGAAGTTAGCGCGGTTAAAATTCCAAACTAACTTACTAATAGTAAATGTTATTTTTCTAAGGCTTCGCTTGGCGAAGCCTTTTGTTGTTTTTTTAAGAGGTAGTTTATGCTTCCCGTGATCGCTCTTGTTGGGCGACCCAATGTGGGCAAATCCACATTATTTAACCGTTTAACACGTACTCGTGACGCCCTCGTAGCCGACTTTCCAGGCTTAACACGAGATAGAAAATATGGCCAAGCTGATTACGATGGCTATGAATTTATCGTGGTAGACACGGGTGGTATTGACGGTTCTGAGCAAGGTATCGAAACTGAAATGGCTGAGCAATCGCTACTAGCGATTGAAGAAGCCGATATCGTGCTATTTTTAGTTGATGCCCGCGCAGGTATGACCGCCGCAGACCAAGCGATTGCTAACCACCTTCGTAAACAACAAAAGAAATGTTTTGTTGTGGCAAACAAAGTTGATGGCATTGATGCAGATTCATACTGTGCTGAGTTCTACCAGTTAAGCTTAGGTGACGTGCATCACATTGCTGCGGCGCATGGCCGTGGTATAACGCAATTACTTGAAACAACTCTACAGCCTGTTATTGCAGAACTTGCAGGCGAAGCTGAAGAACTTGAAGAAAGTGATGACGAATTGGTTGATCTTTACAGCGAAGATGAAGAAGGCGAAGACAACCAGCAAGCCTTTGCTGACAAGCCAGTAAAGCTTGCTATTATCGGTCGCCCTAACGTTGGTAAGTCAACACTTACAAACCGTATCTTAGGTGAAGAACGTGTAATCGTTTACGATATGCCGGGTACAACCCGTGATTCTATCTATATTCCAATGACACGTAACGACAAAGAGTACATTCTTATTGATACTGCGGGTGTTCGTAAGCGTAAGAAAGTAAGCGATGTTGTAGAAAAATTCTCTGTGATCAAAACCCTTAAAGCGATTGAAGACGCTAACGTGGTATTGCTTGTGGTTGATGCGCGCGAAGGTATTTCTGATCAAGATTTAAGCTTACTAGGTTTTGCCTTAAACGCAGGTCGTTCATTGGTTGTTGCTGTTAACAAATGGGACGGCCTTGACGATTACGTTAAAGAACGTATTAAGTCAGAGCTTGACCGTCGTTTAGGTTTCATCGATTTCGCACGTTTACACTTTATCTCAGCTTTACATGGCACAGGTGTAGGTCACTTATTTGAATCGGTAGACGAAGCATACGAATCAGCAACTAAACGTATTAGCACAGCGATGCTGCGTCGTATCATGGATATGGCACAAGCCGATCACCAACCGCCACTTGTTCGCGGTCGTCGTGTAAAACTTAAATATGCTCACGCAGGTGGCTATAACCCACCACGTATCGTGATCCACGGTAACCAAGTTCATGACTTACCTGATAGCTACAAACGCTACTTAATGAACTACTACCGTAAAGCATTAGGTATTATGGGTACGCCGATTAAAATTGAATTTAGAGAAGGCGATAATCCATACGCGGGTCGTACTAATAAAGTGACTTTATCGCAAAAACGTAAAATTCGTGCATTTGCGAAAGAAAACCGCAACAAGTCGTAGCTACTACAGCTAAGCTTTAAGTATTAAAAAAACCTTGTGAGTATGACTTACAAGGTTTTTTTATTGCTAAAACTATGCTTTATTTAATAAACGAACAATAAATAGAGCAGCATAAATGGTATTTTTAAGTCAGGTTATTTACGTCGATAACGTAGAAGAAGTACTCGACTTTTACTATCAAGCATTTGGTTTAAATACCAACCATATCAGTGACGATGCCGAGTACGGTGAACTTGTTACAGGGTCTGTAAAACTTGCTTTTGCGACCCACCCGCATGCGCAGTCATATTTTAAGCAAGGGTATATTCGTGCCCACCCTAAGCAACCTGCACTAGGCTTTGAGCTAAGGTTTAGCTGCCATAATTTAGTCGAAAGTTACGATAAAGCTGTACTTGCTGGTGCTGAGCCATTATGCCCGCCAACTAAAAAAGACGCCCAGCATTATGCGTATGTTCGTGCTATTGAAGGCACTTTAGTGTGTTTATTAGAAGATTAGCTTTTTGTAAGGTCCGTTTTTGTTAGGTCAGTATGCAGCTCAAGGGTTAACTCGCGTAATAACTCGATTCGCTCCACACTCATATTTGAGCGTGCCATTAACTTCGCCGTTAATTCTTCAGCATCAACTTTAAGTTGCATACCCTGCTCTGTTAACGAAATTACTTTTTTTACGCTCATCTTCATTTGATACCTGACGAGTCAATAAACCTTTGCTTTCTAGGCGCTTAACTATTGGTGTTAAGGTGCCTGAATCAAGGTGCGTGTCATGAGAAAGCGCTTTTAAGCTCACTTGGTTATTATACCAAAGAGAATGCATCACAATATATTGCGGATAGGTTAAGTCATAAGCTTCGAGGATTGGTCGAAACGCTCTGATCAGCGAAGGCAAGATTAAATCTGAAGAAACGATATACCACGCTATTGAAAATGCCGTTGATGCATTTCTTGGTCTGTTCGAAGGTAAAAATAAAGGAAAAATGCTGGTTAAGCTTTAACGCTTAATAACTAATAAAGCCTGTATCTTAGTTGGTACAGGCTTCTTTTAGGCAAGTTTAAAAAATACGATTGCCGAAACAAGCACCAACCCCACATAGGAAAGAAACAAAATCCCAGCTTGGCGATGTTTTTTTGCATTCGCTCGCACAGTTTCGTTCTCTATGGAATTTAAAAGTGCTAAACCCTTTTTAGATACAAACACCATAGGTACTTTTAAAAATCGCGGTGCACCTAGCTGTTGCCACAGTTCCGGCTCTAAAGTTTTAACCGATTGATAGTATTTATATTCAGCGCTCGCAGCATAAAGCATTAACAGCGCCCACACTGAAACCAATATTATTGTTATTAGCATAGGTTACCTGATCAATTTATTTCGTTAGGTTTAAAGTGTATGCCATCGCCTATAAATCACAACTCTGTAAACAGTTTTAAATCTTAAAGTTTCGAAAGATAGACAGATCCGCGAGTAAGTTCAGCGTCAGGTGTTTTATATAAATTATCAGTCATTCAAAATCGATAAATACGCAAGTTCTGCTAGTTTTTCTAATGATGACGTTGCTTTAGGCTCAGGCTTTTCAGCATGAACAGAATAACGCCTTTTCGGGATCTTAACTTGAATAAAACCATGATTATTGGCCATATCAATACGCAGCATTTCACGCTCTTTTGGCGTTAAATGATTTTCATGGATCTTTTCAAGCTCACCATGATCAAGCCAAATAGCCGCACAATTTGGACATTCATCTATTTCAACCACCTTTAGTGGCGTAAAAAAGCGTCGCATCATCACCACGTCAGGGCAATTCGGGCAATTAATTCGCTTTGCTAAATCAACACATTCTGTTGGCAGGGTTTGTAAATGAGCCACCAGCACTTGCGCGGGTTTTAAACTTGGATCGCTAAAGTGAAATATTTGTCGGTTATCAAAAAATACGCCACCAGATTTTGATAAATATACTTTAACATCACCAATGCTCATTGCTTTAAGGGCTGTTTTAGTACGCGGGCAAAACATAGACCATCCTTGTTTTTATAATTAATTTAGCGCTTTTATTATTAACGGTTTAAGCGGCTCAGGTAAGCTGATGTTACCAGCTAATACAAAGTCATGTGCTTCGTTTGACATTTTTTGCCATGTTTTACGAATAATACCCAACCATTTTTGCTCATCGTAGTCAGGCTTACTACTTGCAAAATCAAGCATGTAATGTTCAATAAAAACAAGGCTTGCAATGTCTTCAATCAATTGGCTATCGGGGTTTCGTTTTATGTTCTTTTTAGCAACGGCTGCGTATACGCGCTCACATTCTTCCGGTGCGTAACCCGCCGTTTTCATAAGGGCTGTTACACGCTCGGCATGAAAATCATATAAAGCCGTTCGCCATTGATAATAACCTTGCTTACCCATAGGAAAATCATTGCGAGGAGAGCGCCAACGCTCAATATGTTGGCCTCGCGCAGCAATATGCATCAACTCATCGGCTTGTGGGTTGAAACGGTTTAGCATATCGGTCATACGCATTGCATATAAAGACTCTTTTGCTAGCTCTTGATCATCTTGTTTTACACGATTTGGGTCGACAGCATTCGCTGCATCTATCGCTTTTATAACAGCTTGGTACATAGTGTTTAATCTTACTTGTGCTTGCAATTCATTGTATTTAGGTACAATTATTTTTTTAACTTGCTAAAAATTTAACTAAAATTCTAGATATTTGCTAGACAACCAGCTAACCCTAAACTAGTATTTTTAAAAGCAAGATTAGTACTTAAATACCCACTTAATTCAGAGACGCCATTGCGTAATATTACATATTTTTCGTTGTTATTTACTTCTTTTTTTCTCAGTTTCTGTTTATTTTCGGCGATCGCACTAAAAGTGTTTTACGATAGACAAGAAATGCATGAAATTGAGCAAAATTCAGCACTTAACAGTTACAGCAGTAACCTTGAAAAAGCACTTGATAGCGCACTCCTTGGTCCTTACCTTGTTCGCGCCGCGATGCGTGACTTTACATACACACAAACTGAATTCGAAACCCTTGCCACTGAGATATTAACTCATAGTGATGGTAGCCAAACTATTCAACTTGCACCAAAAGGGGTTATTCAATACAGCTACCCGCTAACCAGTCACGAGAGTGTGATTGGTGTCGACTTATTCAAGATGCAAAGTATTGAAAAGTCATTACAAACAGCCATTGATACTCAAAAAATGCAAATCGATGGACCTAAAGAGTTGGCTCAAGGTGGTCAAGGCTTAGTCGCTCGATTACCAATTTTTGATCAAAATGAGTTTTGGGGGTTTGCAATCGCGGTGCTGCGTTTTCCAGAATTTATAGCAAATTTGAGCCCTAAAACTACTTCACACCCTCACCTCTATGAGGTTTGGCAAAAAACAGCGAATAGCTACGCGCCGCTTTTAAATAACAACGGTTTTGAGCAAAGCCACTGGTCAACTTACAACCTCGATGTTGAAAATCAACATTGGGTTGTGGGTATTAAAGACGAGTTTGCTTATCGAGCGCATGTTGAATTTTTAGTATTACTACTCATAGCTCTGTTACTTTCATCGGTTAGCTGCTATTTGATTACGATTACTTGTCGGTTACGTGAGCATGAGCAAAACCTCGAAAAACTTGTGCAAAAGCAAACCTTAGAGCTGTCTGAACAGGCACTTGAATTAAAACAAGCTCAGTCACTCAGTGGCGTAGGCAGTTGGCATCTGTCGCCTGATAAAAGCATTAGGCAATTATCATCACAAGCTAAATCGCTATTCAAAGAACAAAGCAAAGCGCAATCAATTACTGATGTCTGTAAAAAAATCGATAGCTTTTATAAAAATTCGTTTTTAAATTTTATTCATACTAAGCCTAGTAGCCCGACTGAAATTGAATACACGATTAAACTCAATGGAGAAAAACGCTGGTTTCATGAACACGCTGAATGGAACCCTAAAACCAACACCTTGGTTGGTACGATTAAAGACATCAGTGCTGAAAAACAACGCCAACATGAGCTTTACCAGCAAGCACATTTTGACTCGGTCACCGGCCTTGCCAATCGCCATTACAGCGAAAAATATATCGCTAGTTTATGCCCTGAAGACCAATACAGTAGCGGCCTTACTTTATTGTGTGCCGAGATCAAAGGCTATCGTCAATTAGAAGATATTTACGGTCAAGATTACTTAAATGAACTACAGACAACGCTAGCTAACCGGCTAATTGAATTTTCTGACTTACATCAAGCGTTTTGCGCTCATATAAAACCTGGCTGTTTTTTAATATTACTAAAAGAAGCCATTTTTGATGAAAAACTCGCCGCCCTATTAGATAGATTACAGCATCAGGTCGGCGGTATTATTGAAACCGCTGGTAGCGCTCATTTTTACCACTTATACATTGGCGTGGGCTATCCGCATTTACAAAACATCGATGCGGCTGAGCAAATCAACACAGCCCTCATTGCGATGAATGAATGCCCTCGCACACAAAAACCCTTCACAGTTTATAGCCAATCTCTAAAAGATAAGCTTATCGCACAAAGTAACCTCGAAAGTGATCTACGCCATGCGCTTGCGGCCAACGAGCAGCTAAGTATGGTGTATCAGCCAATTGTAAACACTCTAGATGGCACACTGATTGGCTGTGAAGCGCTTGTACGTTGGCAGCACCCTGTTCGAGGCTTTGTGTCACCTGTTGAGTTTATTGCCATCGCTGAGCAATCAGAGCTCATTAATTTATTATCTCGTTGGATTGTTGCTAAGGTTGCTGAAGATTGCCACCGCATGGTTGATAACAACATTCGCATTAAAGTGTCGATCAATCTCTCGCGTAAGCAGTTCTCTGATGTGCATTTAGTTAAACGACTCAGTAAAGAAAAAGCTAAGCTGTTTCCGGCTAATCAAAAAATTAATCTTGAGATCACCGAATCCGCCCTATTTCAAAATACCCAATACGCAATAAATCTAATGCATGAACTTAAATTAGCAGGTTTTAATTTATCACTTGATGACTTTGGAACGGGTTATTCATCGCTGTCGTCGATTCAGCAGTTTCCGTTAGATAACGTTAAGATTGACCGTGCCTTTATTTGTAACTGCGTTGATAACCCACGAGATGGTTTATTTTTACAAACGATGAGTGATTTAGCCCATCAACTAGACTTAACGATTACTGCAGAAGGGGTCGAAAGCTCAGAGCAATGGCAGTTGGTGAGTGATAAAGGTATTGATTATATTCAAGGTTACTTAATATCAATGCCCTTATCTATTGATGATTTTATAGCGTTTGACCCGGTTGCGTAAGGTCCACTGCCAAGCTTTGTTTTGGCTTTTCGATCATACGGGAAAGCTCTTTTTCACCATCAAGGACTATAATGGTTGGCGTATACATTAAGTCATACTGTTTTGCTAACCCTGCAGGGTCTAGCTTGTCGTAGCCAACGGCCACTAGTTTAAGTGAGCCTAACTGCACCTTTGCAGTATCGAGAAGCTTCAAAAATCGAGGCACTTCACGTTTTGAGTCATGACACCAAGTGCCCAAGAACACCAAAACCTGCTTACCTTGCAGTGCTTTTATAGTGCTTAACTCTTCTTTGCTCGGTGAGTATTCATCGTACTCTTCACTAAACGCAGAGTAGTCTTTAAGTAAGTCATCACGACTTATCTCTCCACTGTATGGAGCGGTACCTGCAAATGTCAGGGCAGAGAATAACAAAGCGGCGATATAAATTAGTTTTTTCATTTTATTTGTTCTCAAGATATTTTCTTCACCTTAACCAATTTAGCAACAACACTCCAGCAGGCTTTGTGCAAAGAATCGTTATTTTTTGCAGGTTAAATTGGCATGTAGAGTAAAAACAAACTACTATATTAGATATATCTAATATAAGGTTTTACTATGTTTTCCTTCAGAACAATTGTGATTTGTACTGTGTTACTTTCACCTAGTCTTTATGCCGAAACAAAATCAGCGACTCTAGAAACTCAAGCAGCGGAGCGAGCAACTGAATTTGCCACTACGCTTAAATCAGCATTGGGAGCTGCAATAAAACAAGGCGGTTTAGTTGAAGGAATTAACGTGTGCAAAATGCAAGCCCCGGCTATTAGCGATAGCTTATCAACTGATGGTTGGACGGTAGCACGTAAAAGCACTAAAAACCGTAATCCAAATAATCAACCCGATGAATGGGAAGCTGAAAAAATCGCCCAGCTGCTCGATATGATCAGAAACACAGAGAGCATCGACAATGTGACTTTTTCAACCAATAAAGATGGTCAATTTCGCTTTGCTAAAGCGATAAAAGTCGCGCCAGTTTGCCTCAATTGTCATGGCCAAACAATTGCGCCAGAAGTAAAGCAAGCGCTTAGCGAACATTACCCAAATGATTTAGCCACAGGCTATCGGCTTGGTGATCTAAGAGGGATATTCTCTATTACCAAAACGCTCGAAACGCCTGAGTCATAAAATAAAAGCCTTGTACTCGCATAGTTTACTCTTAGCCATTAAAATACCCTTTTAAAATCAACCATGGTGCCATTTATGTCTTTTCCTCCTTGCCCACAATGTAACTCTGAATACGTGTATGAAGATCAAAACAATTTAGTATGCCCAGAATGCGCTCATGAGTGGGATCCTAATGCGGTTGATACCGATGATGTGATCAATGTGAAAGATGCTAACGGCACTTTATTAGCTGATGGCGATAAAGTGACTGTTGCGAAAGACCTAAAAATTAAAGGCAGCTCACAAGTAATTAAAATTGGCACCAAAGCCGTGATCCGCCGCGTGTTAGATAAAAAAGACCACGAATTAGACTGTAAAGTTGATGGCGTTGGTGAAATGATGGTTACCGCTAAGTTTGTTAAAAAAGCCTGATAACATTATAAAATTGTTATATATTGCTGCGAATAATTACGCAGCAATTTCAATAAGCTAACTTTTTTAATAGCCAAACTTTTCAACAACAATCCCCGTTACTTCACAATGTTCGCAGCTCAACTGCCAGCCAGCAGCCCATGTGGTTGCGTTAAGCTTTGCTTTGCAAAGTGGGCAAACTTCGCCAATAAAAGTGCTTGGGGTAATATCTTCAGCTTGCTTAGAAAAAGGTCTTAAAAACCACAGAATATTATCGTCGATACTGATGGTTAGATCGTGGCGTAACGTTTCACAATACGCATTAAAAACTGCTTGTTTGTACTGTTTTGCGTGCTCAGCAGATTGGCTGGCATAAACACTGAGTGCATTTTCGATGTCTTTTAGGCGATCAGGCCATGCTTGTGAATCTATATTTGCTTTGCAATCTAATAACTCATCAAGAGTGTAACTTGCATAGTTTGGTTCAAACATCATTGTCATCCTTGCTTTGGGTTATTAATTCTTTGGGTATAGCGTACCATTTTGCTTTATTTGCAAAAGCCATTGATCATATAAGTTGTTCGCAATACTCAGCTCATCATCTGAAAGTGTCGGGTATTGTCTTTGCTCAAACCACGCATAACGATTATACACATCGTTATTTTGCGTGATTTCCATAATGAGTCGATTTATAGCGTAGGCTTTTGCTGCACTATGCTCACCAACTTGTTCGCTGTAATACATGCTCGCTAAACTCATCAGCGCTTGTTCACTACCCTGCTTAGCTGCTTGCTCTAAAAATACGGTTTTACGCTCTTTAAAACTATCACGATTTTTGATGAACTCTGCACGTGACAACTTCTCAGGAAATTGCGACTTCATATAAAATTCGGGCGTTAGCCCAGCAAACGTTTGCTGCGCATAAGCCGAGCCATTTTCTGCAGCCTCTGCCAAATAACTGTAAAAAGAACGCCGCGTTGCTAAATCTAATCCTTGGCAATACTCATATTTATCTAAAACACGGCTTTGTATATCGCCAGCATCACTAAACTCATAGATTTCAGCCAATTTTTCTTCAAGCGCCTGTTCATCTAAAGGCGCATTAAAACAATACTTAAGGTTTTGCGCGATGAGGTAGTTAGCCTCAGCATCACCTTGCTCAGCGCGTTGCTTTAGCTCTGTAAAATAGTCAATAAACACACCATCAAAATGCCATTTCGGTGCATTTTTGATAATAAGTTCACGGCTACCATTAACTTCACTCCCTTGCTCAGCTGATTCATCAGCTAACAAACTCGTGTCAGGCTTTGTGGCAGTCATGCTTACTTGTGCCACAACTTTCTGCGTAGTTTTTATATCATTTAAAGATTCTGAATTGGTTGCAAAGATTGCTGATTCTTGAGAAAAATATATATACATAACGAACAACAATGCCAAAACCACTATTAAAAATGGCTTTATTCCTTGCCTAATAAAAGCATACCTAGACATAACAACATACTTATCATTTTTGTTTCTAAGTAAGTTACAAGAAAACAAGGATGAAAGCGAAACTTAACTGCGGTTTCGCTTCGTTTGCATTAAGCAACACCCAACTAATGGTCACTCTTGAGTCTTTTTAATTGACCTATTTTGCTTTTGAACAGTATTAACCATTTTTGAAAACGCGCGCTGCTTGGCGCGCTTTTCAGCCATGGTGGCATTGTTGTGCTCATTTTCAGCTAACAACTTACGGTAATTTTCTAAGCGTCTTGTTGATAATGAGCCCATTTCAATTGCTTTAATAACAGCGCAGTCCGGCTCTGTTTGGTGTTGGCAATCTTTAAATCGACAGCTACTTGCGAGTAGCTCAACATCTTCAAATGCACGTTCAATACCTTGCTTTGAGTCACTTAATTGCAATTCTCGCACGCCCGGTGTGTCCATCAATAACGCACCATTAGGCAATCTTTTAATCGATCTAAAGGTTGTTGTATGACGGCCTTTGCTATCTTGTTCACGAATACCTGCTGTTTTTAATTCATCGGAACCAAGTAATGCATTAACAATGGTCGACTTGCCCACTCCAGATGAGCCCATAAATGCGAGCGTTTGTCCCTTTCGGCAATAAGGTGTAAGTAAATCACAGCCCTCTTCTTTTAACGCATTAATAGCAATGACACTCAAAAGAGAATCTAGGTTTTGTACTTGCTGGTTGTACTTTTCAACGTCTGGGCAAGTATCTGCTTTGGTTAACACCACCACAGGCTCAATGTGGGCATTTTTAACCAAGGCTAAATATCGCTCTATCCGATTTAAACTAAAGTCATCATTAAGCGATGTAACAATAAACACGGTATCAATATTCGCCGCGATTAATTGAAACTCGTGTTTAGAGCCTGCAGCCTTGCGCTTAATGATTGAAGCTCTTTCTAGTACCCGTAAAATACGCGACTCATCAAATACCACCCAATCACCTACGCAAATTTGTTCAAGACCCGGTGTTAAAGCAAACCGCACCGTGCCTTGCTCGCCAAGCAATACGACCTCTGTTTTGTGATGCTCAACAACACGCCCTAAATGGCTGTTTTCTAGCTCATCTAAACTCAGCTGTTGTTGAAAGAAAGGTCGCATACCTAATTCTATCAGTGAAGGGGTTTGCATAGTGTTTACCAAAGCGCAGGGTTATCGAGTGGTTTAAGGCAACTTGGCTTACCAGTAATTGGCAAAATTTCATCATCTAAAACTGGTTTAGCCAGCCAGCCTTTTGGGTAAGATAAGTTATGAGGAGCTTGAATAATTTCTTCACTCACAACGGAAAAACCGACTTTTCCATAAAAGTTGATATCGCCATAGGTCATCACTAGGCTGACATTTTGTTCAGCTAACTTATCACAGCCAAATTGGATCAGCTTTTGTCCTATGCCTTGTCCCTGACAATCCGTTGCCACTGCAACAGGTGAGAGTAAAAACACCTCTTTAGCGTGCGCAAACTGTAAACGCGACAGCACAATAGCGCCCACGATCCGTTGCTCATCTGTCGCGACAAACACATATAAATCAGTTGATGGAAATGGCTCAGCTAAAAAGTCAGTGACTAAACGGGCAACTTGCTCGCCTTCTTGTTTTGACTCTGATGCACTGAATGTTGCCAAGTATAGCGCAATAATGTCGCTTTTTTGGCTCTGTTCGTAAATTGAAAAATTCACTTAGACTCCTTAAGTTTTAAAATAAAATAGTGATAAGTAAAGTTTTTCCCAGTCTCATTTTCGTAAAGAGCAATTTCTGTTTGTATGTCTTTTACAGCTTGAGACTCACTTATCGATGGCGCTAACTCAGCAAGGCGCGCCTTGAGTGGTTGCCAATAGCTTTGCCAAGCTTGCTGATCAAGCGAAAACTGCTCTATAAGCTCATATCCAAGCTCATCAAATAAGGCTATGCGGCTTTCGATTGATTGCATATCTGGGTAATTCGCTTGCCAATATTCTTTAACCGCCATTTCAGGCTGGCTGTTAAGCCAAACTAAATCACTGACCACAATTACCCCATCACGGCGAAGAAACGGTTTCCAGCTTGATAGTGCGCTTTGCATCCCCATGACATACACGCATCCTTCAGCCCAAATAACATCGAATGAATTTGCTTTAAAAGGCAGTGCAGTCATCGATGCGCAAGTCAAAGACACACGCTCAGCCAATTGCTCTTTGTGCAATCGCTCCTGTAAATAAGCAAGTGCCGATGACTCATTATCTAAAGCCGTGATCTTGGCATCAGTTTGCTTGGCTATTAATAATGTTGATGAGCCTTTACCACAGCCAATTTCTAAAATTTGTTTGGCATTGTTAGGAACAGCAGCAACGGCTTTTACTGTGGCTTCTTCGCTACCAGGCCCCCATCGCTCTAATGGCTCAAACACAGTCATGAAATCGTGCATGTAGCTTTCATGGTCACTCATATCTTTTGATAACCAACGAAGCCGCAATGCCTCTTTTTCTGTGTAGCCTTGCTTTAGCAACCAATTTAAATGTGCACTTGGCGCACGCTTATTTAGCTCATCATGTAAGTGTTTTTGAGAGCGTTCGCCAAGCAAACTAAGTAACAAATCTTTGGCTTGTAACTTAGCGGTAATTTCATCTTCAAGTTGTGCTAAGCGCTGTTGCAAAATAGCTTTATCTAGCTCTACATCTAAACAACTTTGACATTCTTTTAAGGTTAACCCCGCGCTTTGTAACTGCTGGATCAAAACCAAGCGTTGTAAATCAGCCTCGCTATAATAGCGATAACCATTTGCAAGCCTGCGCCCCTTAATGATTTTAAGCTTCTCGTAATACAACACAGCCGTGCGCGACAAACCAAGCTTTGCTGCTAACTCTGAAATTAAATACATGATGAAATAGGCCTATAAGGCTTTTGAATATAATAAGTATGAAGTATAAAGCTGTAGACAGGTCAAATATTTTTGCAAAATAATTTAGGAAAATAAGGTAAGCAAGAAAGTATGCTTACCTTTATATGGCGTGTTTAGATTTAACTAAATTTGTTTTGGCAATTTAGTCGATATAAGGGCGGTAATTACAATAAATAACAGAGATATAGCTAAACAGGCAGCTAAGCCATAAAGTTGAAACACTAAGCCCGACAACACAGTACCAATTAAGCGACCCATGGCATTAGCCATATAGTAAAACCCGACATCGAGTGATACGCCATCGGCATCAGCCATACTAACAATTAAGTAGCTGTGCAAAGATGAGTTAATCGCGAAGACCACGCCAAATAACATCAACCCGCCTATCAGCATTGGTTTTACAGCCCAGTCAAACCCAATAGCAAGGGCAATGGCTAAGGTGACTACAGCAAGCAAGGATGCCCACTTAACTGTTTCTGCGCTTGGTGATGTTTGCTTATTAAGCTTAATGATTTTAGGTGCAAAAGATTGCACTACCCCATAACCAATGATCCACACAGCTATAAAAGCCCCCACGGTCCAATGGTCCCAACCAAAGGCTTGTGATAAAAACACCGGAAGTGCAACTACAAACCAAACATCACGGGCACCAAACAAAAACAACCTCGCGGCTGACAAGATATTGATTGAACTACTTTTTGAAAATATCTCGTTAAACTTAGGTTTGTTTTTAGCTTTGCCTAAATCATTTTTAAGTGCATAAATACTAAAACACCACACCACCAGCAAAGTGGCTGCCATAGCAAGCATTGCGCCTTTAAACGACATTAATGTCAGTAGTAAGCCACCTAAAAAGAAGCCCACACCTTTTAAGGCGTTTTTAGAGCCTGTTAGTATCGCTACCCATTTAAACAAGGTGCCTTCTTGGCCACTAGCAACCAGCATTTTAATTGAGCTTTTAGCGCTCATTTTATTGAGATCTTTTGCAATGCCCGACAGCGCTTGCGCCACCATCACATAGGCAACACTCAGCCATTCAGGAGGGACTGCCAGCATGAACAAAGCTGCAACCTGTATGGCAAGGCCAATGTTCATGGTCTTGTTTAAACCAAGCCTTGCGCCTAAATAACCGCCCACTAAGTTAGTGACAACACCAAAAATCTCATAAAACAAAAACAGCATGGCAATACTCAAAGGCGAGTAGCCAAGCGCATGAAAATGCAGTACCACCAACATTCTCAATGCGCCATCTGTTAGCGTAAATGCCCAGTAATTCCCGGTGACAATTAAGTACTGCTTTATATCTACGGGAAGATTAGCAAAACGCGTCATTGCTTTTAACCTTGTAGTGATCGCGCAACTTTACGGGCAAGTTCAGCGGTGCGGTTTGCGTAACCCCATTCGTTATCGTACCAAACATACAGCTTAACTTGAGTCTCGTTGACAACCATGGTTGATAGCGCATCAACAATGCTTGAGCGTGGATCGGTTTTGTAATCGATAGAAACAAGTGGCTTTTCTTCATAGCCCAAAATGCCTTTTAGCTGGCCCTCTGCGGCTTCTTGCATCCATTGGTTAATTTGCTCAGCGGTGGTTGGCTTTTCAACTTCAAACACACAGTCGGTGATTGATGCATTTGCTAACGGCACACGAACCGCGTGGCCGTTTAATTTGCCTTTAAGTTCAGGGAAAATATGTGTAATCGCTGTTGCAGAGCCGGTTGTAGTTGGAATTAAGCTCATGCCGCATGCGCGAGCACGGCGTAAATCTTTATGGGGCGCATCTAAGATAGTTTGCGTATTAGTGATATCGTGAATAGTGGTCATTGAACCATGTTTGATACCAATTTTCTCTTGCAGAACTTTAACCACAGGCGCTAAACAGTTGGTAGTGCATGATGCAGCAGTCACAATATCGTGCTGCTGTACATCGTATAAATCATCATTTACACCCATTACAACGTTCAGCACACCGTCTTCTTTTACAGGGGCAGTGACAACAACTTTCTTCACACCTTGATCAAGATAAGCTTGCAGTAACTCGGTTTTTTTCATCACACCAGAGGCTTCAATAACAATATCGCAACCAGACCAATCAGTGTCTGCAATCGCTTTGTTTTGCGTAACGTTAATTTCGTGGCCATCGATGATCACAGCGTTATCGCTACTTTCAACCTCATGAGGCCAAATTCCGTGTACCGAATCATACTTTAGTAAGTGAGCGAGTGTTGCTGCATCACCCGCAGGGTCATTAATTTGCACAAACTCAACGTCGTCCCATGCAAACGCTGCTCTTAGTGATAAACGACCCATACGGCCAAAACCATTAATGCCTACTTTAATTGCCATTGTTAAGCTCCTACTTTTTGAAAATTGTCGAAAAATGAACGTTGTACTGGGTTATGCAACGATTTAGGGCGAATAGCCTGCACTTGATTAACTATGTCGTTTTTAGCATAGCCAAGCTCATGCATTAATAAACCAATAACTAAGCCTGTACGGCCGGAGCCGCCTTTACAGTGCACAGCCACGCTACCACCGCTTTTTATGATGGCAAGAATCTCGTTAAGGTGTTTGTTGAAAGCTAAACTAAACGCTTCGCTTGGCGCGTCATCATCAACAATAGGTAATTGAAACCAGCTAAGACCGGCTTGCTCACATTCGATTGCAAGCTGCTGCGCGCCATTTTTAATAAGCTCTTCACCGTACATTAGAGTAATAATGGCTTTTGCACCTGCCGCTTTTAAATCTGCTACAGACTGCGATAAACCAACGCCTTTTGTGCCAGGGCAAGGGGTAAAAATAAATGCCCCAGTTTCTAGCTGTAAAATATCAAATGGATGTGATTGCATTATGATTCCCCAATTACTCTTTAAACCAATGTGTTGTTTTATTAACGATTGCAACCAACGACAGCATCACAGGTACTTCGACCAACACCCCAACAACGGTTGCTAATGCTGCGCCCGAGTGCAAACCAAATAATGAAATAGCCACTGCGACTGCTAACTCAAAAAAGTTAGAAGTACCAATTAAACATGCAGGCCCTGCAATGTTGTGCTTAAGCCTAAGCTTTAACGCAATGAAATAAGTGATTGCAAAAATACCGTAGGTTTGCAAAACAAGCGGAATTGCAATCAGTACAATGTTAAGCGGTTGGGCTAAAATCGTGTTCGCCTGAAACCCAAATAGCAAGACCACTGTGGCCAGTAAACCAATAACTGAGTAAGGTTTAATTTTCTCTAAAAATGACTGCACAGCAGCCTCATTTTGTGCTGAATTATTAAGAGCTTTTCGTGTTAATACCCCGGCAATGAGTGGTAGCAATACATACAGCACAACCGAAATCATCAGTGTAAGCCAAGGCACATGAATATCAGATACACCCAGCAATAACCCCGCAATAGGTGCAAAAGCAAAAATCATAATGATGTCGTTCACAGACACTTGCACTAAGGTGTAATTTGCATCGCCTTTGGTCAGTTGTGACCACACAAACACCATTGCCGTACAAGGTGCAACACCAAGCAAAATCATCCCAGCAATATATTCTTGCGCAGTTTCAGGGCTAACGAAATCAGCAAATAACCCTTCAAAAAATAGCCAACCTAATGAGGCCATTGAAAACGGTTTGATAAGCCAGTTAATGATTAAAGTGAGCATCAGCCCTTTAGGGTTTTTACCGACTTCTTTGATTGTTGAAAAATCAACTTGCACCATCATCGGGTAGATCATTACCCAAATAAACAGTGCAACAACAATGTTTACATGCGCCACTTCGGCTTTGGCAATTAGCTCAAATAAAGGCGGGAACATCACCCCAAGCGTCACACCGATGGCGATAGCAGCAGCAACCCATACAGATAAATATCGTTCAAAAACACCCATTTTCAGTCCTTAATTGCAGCAACGAGCAACACGGGTTGGGCGATCATCCCCCATCGCATTTAGCCTTGCTAACTCGTTTTCTATGAAATTCGGTTCGTTTACCACGGTCGAGGTAATTGTTTGTTTCATCCACATAGGTAGAGTCGGGTTTAAAGAGTAAAACACCCACTGCTGGTGTTTTCTATCCGACAAAATACCCTGTTTTTTAAGTTGCGCTAAATGCCTTGAAACCTTTGGCTGACTCTGCTCGTTAAGTGCCGTCATTAGTTCGCATACGCAAACCTCTTGCTCAACGGCGATAAGCAATAAGCTTTTTAAACGAATATCATCTGCAAGGGCTTTATAAAATATGGTTGGCGAAATCGATACTGGTTTTTCTTTGTTATGGGATTGCACAAACTGTTTGATTCGCTCATTGAGCTCTTGCAAGGTTTTTTCAAAGGCGTGAGGTTCAGGACGCGTTTTAGGATCGATAAAATCCCATGCAAGGCAATGGCTGCCATCGACGCGATTGGCGCATTCTTTGGCAGCGTCATCACATAAGGTAATGACGTAATCAAAATTCAGGTTAGTTACATCGTTTAAGTGCTTTGAGTGTAAGTCATCGGTTTTTAAACCAAAATGCTCAATCGCCGCAAGCGTACGAGGGTCTACCGCATAAGGTTCAGTACCCGCACTAAACACCTCAAACTCACCTTTACCATGATGTTTAAGCAACGCCTCAGCCATAATTGAACGGGCTGAATTTTCTGTACATAAAAAGAGAACTTTCACTGCTCACTCCATAATAATTTGGTTATATAATATTTTCGTTATATAGCATTTACAAGCTGAATTTTATAAATGGCGCGTTTTACAATGACGATGGCGCGATCTGATGTTATGTGGCACCAATAGATGGCCTACCATGCATATAACAAAACAACATCTCAAATTAATGGAGTAAAAATATGACATCAACAGCATTGATCACTGGCGCATCAAACGGGATTGGTTTAGAACTTGCGCATATTCACGCACAGCATGGCGATAATTTAGTGCTGGTAGCTCGTTCAGAAAACAAACTGAATGATCTTAAACAACATCTTGAATCGAAACACAACATAAAGGTTACGGTTATTGCTGCCGATTTATCTAAGCCAGATTCAGCTGAGTATGTTTTTACACATACTGAGGCACTTGGTTTGCACATAGATATATTGGTGAATAATGCTGGCATTGGCGGACATGGCAAGTTTCATGAGCGTGAACTCAGTGCAGAACAAACGATGATGCAACTTAATATTGTGACATTAACAAACCTAAGCCACTATTACTTACAAGGCATGGTTGAGCGAAATCGTGGCAAAATTTTAAATATTTCGTCTACAGCTTCCTTTATGCCAGGCCCACTGCAAGCGGTATATTATGCAACGAAAGCGTTTGTGACTTCATTCAGCCAAGCAATTGCAGAAGAAGTAAAAGATAAAAACATTACTGTCACCGCGTTATGCCCAGGAACAGTAGCAACAGGCTTTGTTGAAGCAGGTGATCTACAAGGGGTAGATGCTTGGAAGAATGCTAAATCAGCACACTCTGTAGCACTGTGTGGTTACAAGGCAATGCAAAAAGGTCAGTTAATTGCTTTTAATGAAGCGCCGCTTAAATTTATGCTCAATTGGGTGATCCCTTTATTGCCTCGCAAAACTGTGTTAAAAATTTCTCGTCAGTTTATGGAAAAAAGCGGAAACTAATATGAAACGAGCCAGCAAGTTTTTGATCCCTCCCAACTGGCAAGTATTACTCAATGATTTAGAAATCAACCTAGAAGAGGCACTGGCTTATGCCCAGTTGCCTTCAGGTTTATTTTCTCAAGATAAAATATACTTAACGCCGGCTCAATACTTCCAATTATGGCAGGGTATAGAGACAGCAGCAAACGGCATTGAGTTACCCTTAAAACTTGCCGAAGTAATGACAATAGAATCATTTGACGTACCAATTTTTGCCGCGATCTGTAGCCCAAACTTAAATGCCGCTTTAGCAAGGTTACAGCAGTACAAACCACTAATTGGCCCTATGGAACTAGCACTTGAAATTACCAACACTCATACTAAAGCCCAAGTAAGCTGTTATGGTTTTATTGATACGCTGCCCAAGTGCTACAGCTTGGCAGAGCTGGTATTTTTTACACAACTAACTCGCCTTGCTACTCGAAAACAAATTAACCCTGTTACGGTTATTGTGCCAGAGCTACCTGAAAAGCTCATGGAATACGAAACCTACTTTGGTTGCCCGCTGAAAGTGGGGAATACCCCTAGCGTGACATTTTTAGCAGAAGATGCAAAAGCGCCATTTTTAACTAGTAATCAAGTAATGTTGTCGTGCTTTGAGGGAGATTTAAAACGTAAGCTGCAAGATGTTATCAGCGAACAAAGCCTTACTGACAAGGTATCAAGTATTTTGTTTAAATCCCTACCTCAAGGGCAAAGTAACATTGAGCATGTTGCCTCAGAGCTGGCACTAAGCAAACGCTCTCTACAACGAAAACTTACAGCTGAAAAGCAAAATTATCAAAAAGTCTTACAACAAGTACGAGAAGATCTTGCGCAGCACTACTTAATGCAAACTGAGTTACCAATTATCGAAATCGCTTTTTTACTCGGTTTTAGCGAAACAAATTCGTTTGTTCGCGCTTACAGTAGCTGGACGGGTGTTTCTCCCGCCCATAAGCGCATCCAAGTAAAGCATTAATTAGCTTTGTGAAGCTAATTTGCCTGTAGGGTGAGGTAGTCACTCATTACTTTTTCAAGCTTAGCGTAGTCTTTTTGCTGAGTAACAGCCCCTGCGACCACCACCTGCGTTGTTGGCTCATACATCACCAAAGTGCCCCAAAAGCCACCATGTTGATAAACCAAGGTGCCGTTATATTCTTTTGCAAATACACCTAAACGGTAAGGGCTATCTGCTGGTAAGCCTTTAACCGATAGCATGAGTTTGAGCGTTTCTGGATGTTTGAAGACCTTACCTGAAAATAAAGCCTGATAAAATTTAGCCATACCGATTGGGCTGGCAACAAGCCCACCGCCACCATATAAATCGACAGTTGGGCTCCAATTAAAAGTATCGGTGCCATGCAAGTATTGATGTACACGTCGAGACTCATCCACAGCAACCGAATCCCCCCGTTCCCAGACCACATTTTCGATATGATTTTTATCGAAACTTAAGTATTGGCGAACCGCTTCAGGTAGCGGTAAATCTGTCACTCTTTCAATAATATGGCCGAGTAACACATAACCGGTATCTGAATATGAAAAACGCTCACCAGGTTTACCAATTGGGTCGCCCCACTCTACACACCCTTTAATTTGCTCGCGCATCGTAATATCTTGCTGCGGATGTGCCATTATGCCAGCTAAATACTGATCGCTTTGGGCGTGATCGTATAGCCCTGCCGTATGACTCAGCACTTGCTTAAGCGTCATTTTATCTAGGGCATAACCATCGCTTTCAAGAAGCGCAAAAAAGTCGTCAGAAATTAACTTATCGAGCGTTGTATCAAGGCTTAGTTTTCCTTCCTCGTGCAAACGTAACACCGTTGCCGCAGTAAAGGTTTTGGTCACACTGGCAATTCTAAATAAACTATTTGGGTTGATAACTTGCGGCGCATTTTCTTTACTTTGCTTTACCGTTGAAAAAGCATGTCCATCATCAACAATGACATGAAGTGCAAAACCTTTAAGGGGAGCTTGTTGGTTTGCATTGAGAACTTGGCCCATTAAAGCATGGTGAGTTTCGAGAGGCTTTGTAGGCTCAGCAGTCACTGGCAAAGCCATTAGTGATAGAGCAACGAATAAAGAGCTTAGTGTTTTTTTACTCGCTTGAAAGCACCAACGTTCCATAACATTTTCCTTAAAAAATAGTCCTTAATTAGCGCCTACAGCTTTCGAAAAAAGTCAGTTAAGCAGCCTAAAAACGGCTTAACTGACACTAACAAACGACTTTCGTGTTGTCGAATTAATACGTTAATACTATTTAACAAGCATAATTGCAGCCTTAGCAAATATATTTTGAGGAGTATAAAGAAGTTACTGATGCTCCCTTAAGTCTCTTTCAAATTCAGTTTCTGTTTTAACTGGAGTGCAATGTGTAGTGACTTCAGTTTTGCCAATTTTTTCAGGTTCGTCTGAGCTATAAATCGTGGTGTTATAACTTCGATCTATTTCCCCTGGGCAATGATGATCTGCGATTACTACATCCTCAAACTCACCCATTTGCTGCTGTGAGGCACAGCCAGATAAAAGTAATGTAATAAAGGTTAGTGTGTATTTCATAACAAATCCTCTTCAAAAGTTCGGGGCGAGTTTTTTGGCACATTGTCTTGGCGTAAAATCCATTTTGCTATGTCATCTTTACGCATAAACTTAACCCCCTTGTGCTGCTTTGCATAAGTTATAAAGTCATCCAACGCTTTCACTCTGGCGGGAGTGCCCGCTAATCTATCGTGAGCACTGATAGACATCATTCTTCTGTGTTGTTTGCCTTCTTTGTAGAGCACATCAAACTCGTCTTTAAGCTCTTGTAAATACGCTTTACCAGTCATGGCTGTGCTGCCAGTGTATCGAACTATATCGTTGTTTCTAAAAGTGTATGGAACAACAACAATGTCGTCACTTCCAACAGGTGTTAGCGATGGTTCATCACGAGATAAATCGTCTATATGATAAATAAAACCTAACTCTTTAAGGATTTTGAGTGTATTTTTTGAATGCCTCATCCAAAAAGCATTAAACCCCACAGGTCGCTGCCCTGTTACTTTTTCAATGATATTTGCACTTTTTATGTATGACTGTCGCTCTTGCTCTTCACTCATAGAGTATTGAGGGGTCCATGTTTGTCCGTGCCCTGATGCTTCATGCCCGCGCCGCACGATCTCTTTTGCTAACTCAGGGTTTAATTCAACCGCTCGGCCAACCATGTGTGAGGTTACTTTAATATGATGCTTATCCCATAAATCTAGCAGCCTAGGTATGCCTTCATTCATGCCGTACTGGTACCAAGAGGGTGAAATAGTGTCTGGATAACCCAGCTCTTGCGGTGGAAACGGGCCTGGATCTGATTGGTCTTGCGCTGTTGCCTCAAACTGCATCGAAATTGAGATCACAAGTTGAGCATCATCAGGCCAAAATACAGATGTTGCCTCCTTAGCTTGAGCTACACCTAAGGAGCTTAGAACAAACACCGACGCAATTAAAATTGGCTTTAAAAATTTCATCATTTATTTCCCTGATATACTGGGTAGTCTATGTAACCTCGCTCATCACCACCAAATAAAGTAGTAGGATCTGATATTTCATTCAAAGGTAAATTGTGCTCTAAACGATAAGGTAAATCAGGGTTTGCAATAAACTTTCTGCCAAATGCAACATAGTCAACTAAGCCTTCACCTATTAGTTTATCGGCCTTTGCTAATGTGTAATTTCCTGCAACCACTATTTTGCCACCAAAGCTTTCACGTAATTTAACTCTAAACTCATCTGTTACGAGGGGAGCATCATCCCAATCAGCTTCCGCTAAATGCAGATAAGCAATGCCAAGTTCATCAAACTTTTTAGCTAGATATAAAATGGCATCGATTGCTTGCGGATCATCCATGCCTCTTTGTGTAATAAAAGGAGCTAATCGAATAGCCGTTTTTTCTGGGCCGATAGCTTGGCTAATTGCGGTAATGATTTGCAGCGCGAACTTTGCTCTATTTTCAATATTACCGCCGTATTCATCGGTACGTTTGTTTGATGTTTGTCTTAGAAATTGATCGATTAAATAGCCATTGCCTGCATGTACCTCAACGCCATCAAACCCTGCTGCAATCGCATTCAAAGCAGCTTGTTTATAGTCTTCAACAATGCCCTTAATTTCATTGGTCGATAATTCACGTGGCGTAGGACAATCAAGCATTTGGCCTTCGCCATTTTCATCAACCACCCACACTTGCGCATTGGGAGCAATAGCACTTGGCGCAACCGGCAAGCCGTCTGGATGAAAGACACTATGCGACATTCTGCCAACATGCCATAACTGAGAAAAAATGAGTCCATTTTGCTGATGAACAGCCTGCGTTACTTTGCGCCATCCATTGATTTGCTCTTCAGTATAAATCCCGGGGGTAAATGAGTAGCCCTTTCCTTGTGCAGAAATTTGCGTCGCCTCTGATACTATAAAACCCGCACTGGCTCGTTGCGCATAATATTCTGCCATTAGACTTGTCGGAATATCGTCTGGTTGAGCCGTACGTGAACGGGTCATTGGAGCCATCACTATTTTATTTGCGGTTTTATGATGACCAATTTGGTCTGTATTAAATATTCTATTTTTCATATGTATACCTTTTAAATAAGCTCGCTGCGTGTAAATAAAATTTCTATTTTTAAGCCATCAGGCCCTTGAATAAACACTTGATGCTCATTCGCTGCCGGCACTTCCCGCTCAACGAATGGTATTGAAGTTGCTTCTAGCCGTGCTTTAACTTCATGATAATCAGTTGCAAAGAAAGCAAGGTGGTCAACCGTTGATAAGCCAACTGCTTCTGTTGATACCGAAGCTTGGGTTAAGTAATTAGACTGCGATTCATTTACCCCAAACTTAGCTGCTATATGAATGCATAGCGTATCCAAGTCGTCATATAACCAAACACCATCAAAACCAAATGCTGGCCTTGGCCCCTTTTTAAGGCCTAACGACGACTCTAAAAACTGAGCCATGTGCTGGATATTCGTTGCTAAAAGCAGAGCGTGATTAAGCTGCATTTCTATCTCCTTCAAGTGATGAAATGAGTTTAACTATTTTGACTAAATTGATAATTAGCCTTAGAGTTAAATAAGTATTCATTAAAACTGAAGAATAATGTCAAAAATTGATGATATGGCACTTTTTGTTCACGTTGTAAAAGCGGGAGGTTTAGCCGCTGCGGGAAGAAAATTGGGGCTTTCGCCTGCAAGCATGACAGCACGAATTAATAAAATTGAGCAAAATTACGATACGCGATTGTTAACGCGTAATACGCGCAGTATTGCCTTAACAGATGCAGGCGAACGTTTTTATAGTGGCTGTTTAAGAGTATTAGCAGAAGTCGAAAACACAGAAAACATACTTCAAGAGTCGCAACAAAGCCTAAGAGGCCAGCTGAAACTCTCTGCAACATCTGACTTTGGTCGCCAGTTTGTTGCACCCGCATTAGCAGAATTCATCAATAACCACCCAAATGTTAAACCGCATTTAGTACTGACAGATGGGGTTGCCAATATTGTTGAGGAAGGTATTGATCTGGCATTTAGATTCGGCAATTTGCCTGATAGTAACTTGATTAGCCGCCCGCTATGTAATAACCGCCGTGTGCTTTGCGCCTCACCTAGCTATATAGAATCATTTGGCTTGCCAAGGCATCCCGAAGATTTAAAAAATCATCGTTGCCTTGTACTTGAGCGACTTGGGCAACCGCTAAATGACTGGCATTTTGAGGTAGATAACACGCACTTTTCTATTAAAGTAGCTCCCCACCTTTCATGCTCAGACGGTGAGGTGGTAAGACGCTGGGCAAATCAAGGCCATGGCATAGCCTTAAAATCATACATTGATATCAAAAATGACCTCAAAACAGGCGACCTTAATTTGATACTAGATGAGTATGTTCGAGGCTTTAGCCACAGCGATAAAAAAAGTGTCGGCCTACAGGTGATATATCCAAGCAGGCAATTCCAACCTCGGCAAGTGAAAGCGTTTATAGAGTTTTTTGAGTGTTGGTTTAAAAAGCACTGCTAACTTTAAATAAATCGCAAAGTAGATTTAATAGTTAACACTATTTAGTAAGCATATTCACAGCCATAATAACCAAAAGTCCTGCAAAGATTTTCTTGATGGTAGACACAGGCAAATGATGCGTTGCTTTTGCTCCTAATGGTGCGGTAAACCACGAAGTACAAACAATACCAAACAAGGCCGGTAAATAAACAAAACCGGCAAAGCCCTCTTTTAATGTAAAGTACTGACTACCCGAACTGATGTAACCCACAGATCCAAATAGCGCAATGACAATACCGCAGGCCGAGGCACAGCCAATGGCTTTTTTCATATCAACCGAGAAAAACGTCAGTAACGGCACAAGTACCGCACCACCGCCAATGCCTATCATGGCTGATAGACCACCCGTAATGGTTGTATAAAGTGTCAAAAGGCCTTTATTGGGTAGCATTCGTGTTGATTGGCTGTCATTTTTACTACTGAAAATCATTTTTAATGCAATAAGCACTACACTCACAGCAAACACAATTCGCACCACATTTGCAGGTAATAGCGAAGCCAAAAAGCCACTGATAAGAGCGCCTAGTGCAACCCCTGTCATCACCCACGGAGCCAATTGCCAAGGCACATTACCATTTTTGTGGTGAGCGATAGCTGATGACGTTGAAGTAAAAAGAATTGAGGCAAGCGATGTAGCAATCGCCACCAGCACAACTTGCTCAGCAGGTAACACCTGAAAGTGCAGCAAGATCATGCTTAATATGGGCACAATAACTAAGCCTCCACCAATTCCTAAGAGCCCCGCTAAAAAGCCCACCCCGCTACCAAGTATGGCGCAAGCAATAATAAGCACGATTAATTCATTCATTGTATTTGTCTGTTTTGTTGGTTTAGGGAACCGAGTATAACAACAATAAAGTACGGGCTTGTTCTCAAAAGTAGGGTTAAGTAGTGAATATTACTCACGTTTTATATGAAATTACTGCAACTTCAACAAACCAATTTAGAAATCCAGACGTCTAAAATGACTTTGAAGTATTTTTTCACTATCCCTTCCTAAATGTTTTACTAAAACAGCAAATATTTATGAATCTGCCTCATGTTTTACCTGAAATAAAAACGTTTTTCTTCATGGTGCTGACCACGTATAAATTTATTAGCGCTGCAGAGCAACCTAAGGTTAATGGCCTAGCGATTTAAGGAAGGTGAGCAGCAATCATTTATCTCAGGACTTTTGGATACATTGCCATGAACAACGATTTCAGATTTACAATTAAAAGCATTTGCCTCGACGAGAATTATCATCCGTCAAATAGCACACGACTTACCACAAACTTTGCAAACCTAGCTCGCGGTGAAAGTCGCCAGCAGAATTTACGTAATGCGTTAAAAATGATTGATAGCCGCTTTAATGCGCTAGCAAACTGGGATAACCCGCAAGGCGACCGCTACTCTGTAGAGCTTGAGATCATCTCTGTTGATTTAGAAATTGCACAAAGCACAGAAGCATTCCCGTCAATTGAAGTGCTAAAAACTAATATCATTGATCACCAAACTAATGAACGTATCGAAGGTATTGTTGGTAATAACTTTTCATCTTACGTGCGTGATTATGATTTTAGCGTACTGCTGCTTGATCATAATAAAGCGAAAAACGAGTTTAGCATTCCCGAAAACTTTGGTGACTTACACGGTAAACTCTTTAAATACTTTATTGACTCAGAGACTTACAAACAGCACTTTAAAAAACCACCGGTTATTTGTTTAAGCGTGTCTGATAACAAAACGTACCATCGTACAGAAAACCAACACCCAATTTTAGGTGCAGAGTACCTACCAAATGAGTCGTCATTAACCGAGCAATACTTTAAAAAAATGGGCTTGCAGGTGCGCTATTTTATGCCACCAAACACTGTTGCTCCGCTGGCGTTTTATTTCTTTGGTGACTTACTGAACGATTACACCAACTTAGAGTTGATCAGCACGATTAGCACCATGGAAACATTCCAGAAAATCTACCGTCCAGAAATTTATAACGCCAATGCTGTGGCGGGTAGTTGCTATCAACCAAATTTAAGAAATGCTGATCACTCTATCACGCAAATTGTTTACGACCGTGAAGAGCGCAGCCAACTGGCGATTGCACAAGGTAAATTTACTGAGCAGCACTTTATTAAACCTTATCAATCAGTACTTGAAAAATGGTCTGCAAACTACGCGATTTAAAGAGAGTAAAAATGAAAAAGTTATTACCTACATCGACAGCTGGCAGCTTACCAAAACCTGCTTGGCTTGCTGAGCCTGAAACCTTATGGTCACCTTGGAAATTGCAAGGTGCAGAACTTATCGACGGCAAACAAAACGCGCTGCGCGTTGCCTTACAAGAGCAACAACAAGCTGGCGTTGATATCGTGAGCGACGGCGAGCAAACCCGCCAGCACTTTGTAACGACCTTTATCGAACACTTAAATGGCGTTGATTTTGAAAACCGTAAAACAGTGACCATTCGTAATCGCTACGAAGCCAGTGTACCAAGTGTGATTGGCCCGGTGTCACGCAGCAAACCCGTGTTTGTTGAAGACGCCAAGTTTTTACGTTCGCAGACCAAACAACCTATAAAGTGGGCATTACCAGGGCCTATGACCATGATCGACACCTTGTATGACGCCCACTATCAAAGCCGTGAAAAACTAGCGTGGGAATTTGCCAAAATTCTCAACCAAGAGGCGAAAGAGCTCGAAGCCGCGGGTGTTGATATTATTCAATTTGATGAGCCTGCGTTTAATGTGTTCTTCGATGATGTTAATGACTGGGGCATTAAGTGCCTAGAAAGAGCAATGGAAGGCTTAAAGTGCGAAACCGCCGTGCACATTTGCTACGGCTATGGCATTAAAGCCAACACTGATTGGAAACAAACACTGGGCAATGAATGGCGTCAATATGAAGAAGTATTCCCAAAACTTCAAAAGTCGAATATCGATATTATTTCTCTTGAGTGTCACAACTCTCGCGTGCCCATTGAACTATTAGCACTCATTCGCGGTAAAAAGGTGATGGTGGGTGCCATTGATGTAGCAAGCAATGAAATTGAAACCCCTGATGAAGTGGCACACACATTACGCGAAGCCCTAAAATATGTTGATGCCGACAAGCTTTACCCATGCACAAACTGCGGTATGGCCCCTCTCCCTCGCCACATAGCAAGCGCCAAGCTTAGTGCGCTAAGTAAAGGCGCAGAGATTGTTAGGGGGGAAATTAGTAATTGAGTTAGCAAGTTTCAAGGGGAAAGGGGAAAGTTGCGAGGATCGAGGTTCGAGATGCGAGGGTCGAGATGCGAGGGTCAAGGTGCGAGGAGCGAGGTGCACGTCTACCTCAACCCTTATCGCCATAAATGACGACCTACATTGTAGGTCGGGCTTTAGCCCGTCAGTTTTTAAATTTAGTCTGAACCTGATTGTGTAGCAGCGATTTTACATCGCGTTTTTACCTCGCCCATCGTATCTCGTATCTCGCCTCTCGTATCTCGTATCTCGCCTCTCGTATCTCGCCTCTCGTATCTCGTATTTCGCCTCTCGTATCTCGCCTCTCGTATTTCGCCTCTCGTTTCTCGTTTCTCGTTTCTCGTTTCTCGTAAAAATTTATCAATGTCGCGGCATAAAGCCGCTGCTACAACGTAGGCGTGAAACGTGTTTCGCGCATCCTATCCCCTAACGACCAATCCCTAAGGATTACCCCCTATAAACTGACCACGCCCCTCCCCCTAGCACTTTTAAATCAACCTACCCAGAAAGAGTTAATCCAAAAGATGCAAAATTGAGTTGGCTAGATTAACTATTTTTTGCTAGATTTCAGTTGTACCCAATGGATGGGCAAAAATTGAGGGATTAATATGAACGAATTTGATATTTTCATCAGAAATATTGTCTTGGATTGTATTCGTGAGCAAGGCACCTGTAGCGACATTTGCGAAGAAGATGAGCAATTAACTTTCTATGTTGAGATTGAAAACCACGACAACGTGATATCACGTAAGCAGTTTAAAGTAACCTACCCAATTAGTTATTCGATTCAGTCTGCACTCAAACATGAAATTGATTTACTGAGGTATTTAGACTCTGGTGAAATCAGAACGCCCTTTACCACGGATATTGTCGAGGTACTTAAATCTGAGTTACAAGCCTTTATGTTCAGCAACAAACCACATGGTGAATATCATATTTGCTGATTCTTAATTTATAGCCTGAAGCAAAACAATCAGGCTATAACTTAACTAAATCACTCTTATAAATACGGTAGCGTAAAGTGATTTTCTTGCTGGGGCAGCAACGAGGATCACTTTCATCATATGTACGTAATTGTATAACAAGCTGTTCGCCAATCTTTTTCGTACTATCTACTACGCCGTTAAAAGAAATAGACGACAATTCGCTATAACCATCATCTTGCACCTTAATGAGAGTCAGCTTCTCTAACCAAACATTGCCTGATTGATAAGTCCAAAATATAGAGACTCTTCCATCACTATGCTCATAAAAACGCTTTAATCGGCCAATTTCATCATCAGAGACTAATTCTGGAAAATGATCTTTATATTGGCTCTGAATAAACGCATCTACGTGCTGCTGAATTTGCTGCTCGGTGGCATATCCTGTTAAAGATACAAAAAGTGCTATTAATCCAAAACTTTTCAACACAAAACTATGGGGCTTTGGTTTGTTATTTTCAGACAACCCCATTGTTTACTCCATTGATAACTGTTTGTTGATAAAACTTGGTTTAATTAGTTTGATAATAAAAACTTGTCTTTGAGAGTGGTTTGATTATTTCATACTCAAGGCCTAGAGCATTCCTATCGCCTTCCCTAGGTATACTATATTTATCTAAAAGGACCACTCCCCAATGATTATCACTAAGACCACCGAAAATCACATTAATGTTGTCATACTCATCTTTTGTTACTGCTGCAACCTTAAATTTAACCATTAAATCTCTGAGTTTTTGTGAATCGGCTGATAGCTCCATCAAGCTAGGGGCTTCACCGGGTGATAGAGTTTTATAATCGGCAGATGGTACAAACCCCGCATATTTTGATGGTGTATAGCTTAACAATTGAGTAGGAGAGTAAAAAGTATTGTTAACACGGTAAACGTGCGGCGCAGATTGCTGTATGAGTTTCAAATTTTGGCTATTTTTAAATGCTAAAATTTGTTCCTCAGATAAATCTAAAAACGGCCTAATTAACTTAAGCCTTTGTTCAGTACACTGATCTTTTTTGCAAATAAATAAATTAGGAAGTTTTGTTCCAATCTGCTGTTCAACATTTAAATACTGACTACCAAGCACTCCTAAATTAAAGTTAGTGAACGCTTGCTTATCCTTGTCATTTTTAAATTTTGTGGCATGAATATCAAAAATGCTAAACGGGTAAAAAGAGGGTAAATAGGCAAGCTCTACATCGGTTTGCGGCATCATTTCGTCCATATGCTTTAAAACCGCGAGATACTCTTGCTCTATCTCATCATTAAAATAATCTGGTCTTTCAGCCAGTGCTGTAACAGAAAATAACAAAGCACTACAAAGTAATATTTTGTTTAACATGAAAAAAAACATCCTTTTAATTAAAACTATTTAAAGTAACCATATCATTTTAGGTACACAATTCCATTACTTTGTGTTGAGCTGCTTTCAAATCCCAAAAGTAACCAACCATAGCTTAAAGTATTAAATTATTTATATTTTTTCAACGTAAAATCTTATAAGCAACAATTTCATTATGCTAAGCTAGCTGCAATTATAAGAAAATATCATTGATTGGCATCAGAGTAGCTGTATGGAGTAATGCTCAAATGATAAGGATATTGTGCTTGTTGCTATTTGCAACCAATGTGACAGCAAAGGATGTTCAGAGTGAAATCAGCCGTGCTCTTCACGGCTATACAACATATTCTGAATCTGTCGAAATTTTAGCTAGATTAGAAAAGCAAATGCCTTATGAAAATGTGCTAGATGATGCGCAAGTAATGGCGTTTAAATGTTGGTTTTCTAATCTATCAACCCCAAACGGGATTAATGAATATAAAAAATTTCTAGAAACAGCCAAACCAATCATTCAACAAGTAAACAATTTAAACTTAATACAGGAACTTGCTGTTTGTGAAGCAAACCAAGAGTATACGCAAGGTAACTACCAGAAAGCTCTCGAACACTTAAAACCAATAATTAACACGCCGTCAGTAGACGAAATAACCTCTTCAAAAAAATTGTCAATCATTGCTCTTGCTCACATAGTACTTAACCGTATTCAGTTAACTAAAGGCGACTATCAAGAGGCATTCGACTCTGCTAAAACGGCTTATCAGTTATTTGAAAAAGCAGGTAATGACTACGAAAAAGCACTCGCATTAAAAGAAATTGCCGATATTCACATAGCGTTGTACAACTATGAACTTGCAATTGAACAACTGCAGCGAGCCAAATTAGCGTTAACGAAATTCAATGAGCAAGAGCAGTACAAAGTAGCGGATCAACTCGCGTATGCCTATGAAGAAAAAGGCGACTTAATAAAGGCAGTTGAGCTATACGAGTCGATAAAAAAAGATGTTCGTCGTTTCGAAAGCGAAAATGGCTATGCTTACATATTAATTAAACTGACAGAACTCAATATAAAACTTAATAGCTTATCTCAGGGTGAGTCATATCTAACTGAGTTGAACACGCTCTCGGTTACTGACAGCTGGATTTTGACACTATACAACTTTACTAAATCAGAATGGTACTTGGCTACCTATCAGTTGCAAGCCGCCCTTACATCTTATGAGAAGATAGCCGGGCAACAACAATATTGGCCCGAGAGCTTAAAGGAGCGTTATTTAAATTTAACCTCGCAGCTTGCAGCTGCAACAGGAGATACTTCCTTACAAATAACATCTCAACAACAATTAATCGCTTTAATTAAAGATAAACAACAAGCTATCGCAAATAACACGCTTATATCTGCCAGATTAAACTTTAATTATGAACAGCAGATCCTTGAGATTTCTCGTTTAGAGCATGAGTCAAAGCTACAACAAAAATTTTTAGCGGTGGCCGAAGATAAATCTTTTTGGCAAGGCTTAACTGTGATGGTCACTTGCTTGTGCTTACTCTTATTCGCCGTTTATACATTCAAACAAGTTCGCCTGAAAAAGTACTTTGAAATACTCGCTTTAAAAGATGAACTAACAGGCATAGCAAATCGAAGAGCTATATTGAATTTAAAACGAAGTGTCATGCTGCAAAACAAACTAAATCAGCAAGTAAGCTCTTTGATTTCTATCGATATTGATCATTTTAAAGCGGTCAATGATCAATACGGTCACGATATTGGTGATGAATTAATCATATCTATAACCAATACGATTGTGCAAACAGTCCGTTGTTCTGATCGGGTAGGTCGTGTCGGCGGCGAAGAGTTTTTAATTGTGCTTGAGAATCAATCTTTAGAGCATGCAAAAGATATTGCCGAGCGTATTAGACTTTCAGTTGCCGAAAAGGAACATACATCTTTGTCTATAAGCGCAACGATAAGCTTAGGTGTTATAGAAATTGCACCAAACGAAACGTCAGAACAGGCAGCCAAAAGAGTCGACTTACACCTTTATGAGGCAAAAAGAAGAGGACGAAATATTGTTTTTTCTTAGCTTTTTAATAGGAGCTCAACAACCAAAAGATACAGACTTATATCCGACCAAACGAATCAAACATTCAACGTTTCTCTGTTTCTGAAATAAATAATCCGCAATATGACAATAGTCATAATTCTGTCATCTAACTGATCAATAATTGACGCTAATTTAATCAGCTAACGTAATGAAGAAGTAATGGACAGTGCCTTGGTGCAACTTTCGTTTGCACTCCCCTCTAGTGAAGACCCTTTATGTGCTGCGCTTGCGCATACAATGGAATATGAACAATTGCATTTTGCGGCTAATGAGCAAAAGCGTGTTGTATTTTGTTGTGTGCTGCCAGATGATGCCCATGAAGGTGACGTGATCTCTATCAGCGCGACACGCCCTGATGCTCGTGAATCGGCCTATTTTACTGCGCACACTTTAACGCAGCACGATCTAGATCAGCACGTTATTATGCTTACGTTAGAGGATGTTACTCACAGTGGTGAATTTGTTTTGCAATTAATGCTACACGGCATGCATGCAACACTTAAAGACAGCGCCCAATTTGATGTCAGCATTGCAGCAAGCACATCACCAGAGCTGCTAACTGGCGATCAATCTAAAAACAATGGCTTACGCCATTACATCAGTAATCTTGGCGCAAGCTTTTTAGCCTTTTTCTAGTCAGCAAAGCTAATTTTACCCATGGTAATATCGGGGATCCCTTGCTCGGTATTACCAAAGCGTTGTTGCCCACCCGACAAACATTCGTTCGCTAAAATAGCAAATAACACGGCTTCTTTTGCATCTGGGTTTATGCCCAACGAATCGGTGTTATTTATCACAGAAAGCGCTGGGCAATTAGCCAAAATAGTTTTCATTAATAATGGGTTATGAACCCCGCCACCACTGGTGTATACAGCCACATCGGTCAAGCCTTCGCTGCATTGGTTAATTGCTTTAGCAATCATTCCCCCTGAAAACTGCACTAAGGTTGCCATCACATCAAAGTGCGATAAACTCTGCGTATTCGAGCGTGCTTGTGCTGCTGCTAAATACTCTAGATTAAACACTTCTGGCCCGGTGGTTTTTGGAAGCCCTAAAGCAAAAAACGAATCATCACACAGCGCAGCTAGTAAAGTTTCATTTACCGTGCCTTTTGCTGCAATAGCAGCATCTTTATCATATTGAAGTGGAGCAAAATAACGCTGTACATAGGCATCCATAATGGTATTACCTGGGCCAATATCAGAACTAAAAACCGCTCGTGCATCTGCTGATTTTGGTAAGTAGGTTAAGTTTGCAATGCCGCCCATATTAAGCAAAATTCGGTTTTCGCTGGTGCTTGTGAAATACAAATAGTCACCATATACCGCAAGCGGTGCGCCTTCGCCACCCGCTGCAATATGCTTTTGTCTGAAGTCACCTATGGTAGTAATGCCAGAAGTCACGGCTAGGTGATCGCTGTCACCAATTTGTAGTGTTGCATTACCATATTCTGCACGCTTGTGTTGGTTTTTTGGGCAGTGATAAATGGTTTGCCCGTGGCTGGCAATCACATCAACAAGTTCTTTTGCTATTCCCCAGCCCGCTAACGTTTTGGCGACCATTTCACCATGTAATTGGCCAATCCAAGGGTTAAGTAAAGTGACTTCTTCAAGGTCACATTCTCGTTTGGCGAACACTCTTTTTACACGTGTTTTATAATCATCGTCGTAATCAACGGTAGTAAACTTTAATACTTCTACATGAGTGTTCATGCCCTGCCCTGATACTTCGCATAGCGCGATATCAAGGCCATCTAACGAGGTACCACTCATTAGACCAATTATTAATTTTCTTTCTTTTTTTGCGCTTAAATACAGTTTTTCAATATGTTGATGCATAAATAAATCACTTAAAATCAGCTTATTAGATGTAAATAAGCGGGTTGACGACTTGGAATAGTTTATATTTTAAAATAATAGATTTAAAGAATAATTATTGCAAAGACTTTTAAATTGCTTTAAAACTGTACCGGTGAGCTCCCCAAAAGGAGAACACACAAGCATCATAACAAAAAGTATGACTCATTAAATTAACTAAATGGTCTAGGTCATTCACCAACCTGCGTTGATTTAAATGATAAAACGCAAGGGAATCATCATGAAAGCAAATACATCAACAGGGCATCGCTCGCTATTGCTGCTATCACCTTTAGCTCTCGCTGTAAGTTCAGTAATTAGTTATGCCCACGCAGAAGAAACTACTGAAGTAAAAAAACCTGAAGTGATCACCGTAACAGGTTCACGTATTCAACGTACCGAGCTGGTTTCAAGTAGCCCAGTGGTGAGCGTTGATGAAGCACAAATTCACCTAGACCGTGCAGTGAACGTTGAAGATATTACCGCAAAACTGCCTCAAGCTGCAGCAGGTGCCAACAGCACCGGTGCCACAGTCGGTGACTCATTTGGCTCATCAACCATAGATTTACGCGGCCTTGGCCAAAACCGTACGTTGGTACTTATTGACGGTACTCGCGCAGTACCATTTAGTTTTCGTAACTCGGTTGACGTGAACACCATTCCAGCCGGATTAATAAAACGTGTTGATGTATTAACCGGTGGTGCAGCAGCGGTTTACGGCGCAGATGCAGTAGCCGGTGTTGTTAACTTTGTTTTAGACGATGATTTTACTGGCGCTGAGTTCTCAACCAGTTATGAAAGTGCCGACGGCGGTAACGAAAAGCTTAACTTTGAGGCTATTTTTGGTGGTGACATCGCCGATGGCCGCGGCCATGTAACAGGCTATATTGGTTATACAGAGCGAAAAGAGTTATTAGCCGGCGAGCGTGACTATGCGCTTGAAAACTCAACGGCAATGATCAACAGCGGTGGTTATTATACTGACGTTGCATCTGGCAACAGCATAGGTATTGCTGATTCAGGTGCTGTAACAAGTGATCGTCAAACAACTGATTTCACATCAGATCGTTATTTAACTCAACCGATGGACCGTTTATCTGCGGGCTTATTATTTGACGTTGATGTAAGCGACAGTGCCATTGCTTATGGCCGCGCAATGTATTCTAAAGTGACCGTAAATGGTGCGGGGGCCAGTGGCCAAACACCCATTTTTGTTAACGAACAAGTGACCCTCACGCAAGACAACGCGTATATTCCAGATGAACTACGTAACCAACTTACGTTTGATAGCGAAGGCAATGCCCTTGTTAATGTTGAACGTAACCTAGGTTTAGGTGTGCAACACACCGAAGCGGTACGTGATTCAATGCAATTTCAACTGGGCTTAAAAGGTGATATAACAGACTACCTATACTACGACGTATATGGCCAGTATGGCAAAACTGACGAAGTAGCCACCATTTACAACAACGCATACCGTAATGATAACAGCGGTAATAGTCGCTTTGCTGCCCTTGCAAATTCAGTGGATATTTTTGATCCAAACCATGATTTCAGCGACTTTAGCGACCCATTGCTATATACCACTCGCGACCGTACACAAAGTGTGATCTCAGCAACACTATCAGGTGATTCTGGGTTCTTATTTGAATTACCAGCCGGTGCTATCGATTTTGCAATTGGTTATGAATACCGTAAAGAAACCGGTAAACAAACACCGGGCGATGCATTTAGAAACTCCACCAGTTTTGCGTCTATCAGCGCATTTGATATGGATGCAAGCTTTAGCTCTGAAGAGTTCTATGCTGAAATTTTAGTGCCTATCTTAGTTGATAAACCTTTTGCTGAAGAGCTTAGCTTTGAAGGTGCCTACCGTATTTCTGATTACTCAAATACCGAAGCAGAAGATACTTACAAACTAGGTATCAACTGGGCAATAAACAGCGACATTCGTATTCGCGCCAACCGCTTAACCGCATTTAGAGCACCTAACTTAGGTGAGTTTGCCAGCCCAATCACAGCGCTATCGTTATCGTTATTCGACCAAAATAGCGACCAGTTTGTGCCACGACTAGCAGGGCGTTATAACGGCGATCCATGTTTACTTGGCACCGGTGATGCAACTCAATGTGCTGCGTTTGGTGCGCCGCCTGTTGGCACCGAGTTTGATTCAAGTACCGCAGAGTACACCTATGGTGGTAACCCGAATATTAAACCTGAGCAAGCTGAATCAGATACATTAGGCATTGTTTATACACCTAGCTATTTAGAAGGCTTTGATTTATCACTTGATTACTACAGTATTCGCGTAACTGATGCGGTAAGCCAAATTCAACCTGGTGCAGCACTGCAAAGCTGTTATGTTGATGACCCGAATCCAAACAACCCACTGTGTGGTGCGGTACTTCGCGATCCAAACACTGGCTTTATTAGCACAGCCATCGTTAATGACTTTAACTTAGCCGCTATTGAGCAAGAAGGTATCGACGTTGCAGCAAATTATGTGATTGATGCACCAGAGCAAATGGGTGGTCGTTTTAGGTTTTCGTACCAAGGTAACTTTGTTACTAAACAAACCCGTCAGAACAACAGCACTGTACCTGAAGTAGACTGTAAAGGAACTTATGGCAGCGCCTGTTCGGGTGACTTTGCGAGTATCTTGCAAGCTGACTACAAACACCGCGCAAGCATTGATTGGCAGTTAGATAACATGAATTTCCAACTTGGCTGGCGCAGAATCGGTGAAGTAGAGTATGCTGTCGACCGTTCAGAAACAATCTCAGCACAAAATTACTTAGATTTTGCTGCTGCATGGCAAGTTAATGAGGAACTTGCTGTTAACTTTGGTGTCGATAACTTATTAGACCGTGAACCACCAACACCTGAAGTAGGCGCAAACCACTTTAACACCGTAAGTGATTATAGTGTGATTGGCCGCTCAGTCGGTGTTTCACTGAGATATGCCCCAAGCTTTTAATTAATCCTACTGTTTTAGCTACACAGGATTGATCCCCTCAAGCGCACCCTGCCCGGTGCGCTTTTTTATTACCTAAAAATTAGACTTGCTATGCACAATTAATATGGCAAAGTACCAAAAAAAGGATTTATAAGGAGTAACACATGCCATTTAACGAGCAAGAGCGCAGCGTGCTTTTAGCACTCAAAGGTGTTGGGCCAACAGTGATAAAACGGTTTGAAGAAATTGGTATTGAATCGTTTGAGAAGTTAGCCGGGTTTGATGCAAATACCATTGCTGAGCGAGTCGCGTCGATGCTACATTCAAATTGCTGGAAGAATAGTCCGCAGGCAAAAGCGGCAATCACTGCCGCGATTGCGCGAGCAAAACAAGGCTAAAGCTCAATGACTTCTATTGCACCGCGCTTTTGCATGGTGACATACACTTTGTTTTGCGTTTCGTTGAAAGCCAAATTCGTTGGATGCTGGCCTTTTAATTGGTAGCTATTTAAGAGCTTGCCCGTAGGCGATACTTCAAGCACTTTCCCTGCGCCGTAGCGAGTAATAAACACATGCCCTTGATTATTAACGCGCATGCCATCTAAGCCATGATCAGCAAACTTAATCAAAGTTTTTTTATTACTAATGTTTAAGTTCTCATCTAAGTCATATTGCCAAACAACTCGCTGCACACTCTCGTTCACATAAAGCTTGGTGTTGTCGTGATTAACCGCTACCCCATTGGTGGTTCCCATGTTTTTTTCGAGTAAATGGGTGCTGCCATCTGCATTTATACGCCACAGCTGACCCGTTTCTTCCGCCCAGTTAGGGTCACTTGCAAACAGCGCCCCGTTTTTAGTGATAGCAATGTCATTGGGTTGATTCATTTTACTATTATGGGCAAACACTTCTGCTTTATTGCTGCCAGCAGGGACTTTTAAAATATTGTGGTTAACATAGTCCGCAATAAACAAATTACCTTGTGAGTCAAACTGGAGGCCATTACCAACGCTGTCATTCGGCAACCGCACAAATAAAGATGTTTTGCCCATATTATCAACGCGGCCAATGGTTCCTTGCTGGGCATAGTTCACCGCGTATAAGGCACCGTTATACATGGTTGGCCCTTCAACGCCTTGCGTAAAAACGTTATCTTTAACAAAGTCTTGGCTATCAACTGCAAAGCTTAACGGTGAGCTTAAAAGTAGTGTTATTGCCAGTGGCTTTAGTCGTTTCATAGGACTTCCTTTTACTCATTTAAACTCGTGTATACCGCTAAAATCGGGTATTCGTTTTCGCCAAAAGATAAGGTCAAAGAACGCTTTTCGCCATCATCTAACTTAATACCTTCGTCAAAGCTCTGAGGATGAACACGACGCCCATCGGCAAACAGCGCCATAATATGGTCAGCCTGAAGAATTCGCGATCCCGATGCTTTATTTTCAATCGTCACAACCGCTAAACGGCGACCACTTTCACTGCTCATTAATACACTATGGACAATGCTAAATTGGCTTTGCTTAGGGTAACGCTTGGCATCATTCTCAAATGAAAAAGCACTGCCAGAGAGCATGACCGGATCTACCGATAGTACATCAGTGTTGGCTTGCAAAGAGGTTGCAAAAACCGCTGCAATCAATAGTAAAATACGCTTCATATCAATCCTTTTGATAAGCTTAAACTAGATTTAGCATACACCGTTCCTATAACCAGTTCAAAACCGTGAATAACCCTATAATGAGCGTGTTACTCAGCAATTACAATTTTAGTATTGATTTTTAATGTTATGCCCGCAAAACGTTAAAGGCGTATCTTAATTTACTGCTGGCAAAAGGAGCTTAGTATGTCTGATATTCAAAATCGTCAATATATTCTTAAATCGCGTCCAAATGGCGTAGCGAATGATAACAATGTTGTATTAAAAACAAACTCAGTACCTGCGCCAAAAGATGGTGAGGTATTACTTAGAACAATTTATCTATCACTTGATCCCTACATGCGAGGACGAATGAGCGATGCTGAATCATACGCTGATCCTGTAAAGATTGGTGATGTGATGGTAGGCGCAACCGTATGCCAAGTTGAGCAGTCGAACCACCCTGATTATCAAAAGGGCGAGTGGGTATTGGCATACACAGGCTGGCAAGAATACGCAATAAGCGACACTGAAGGCTTAATGAAACTGGGGAAAAACCCTGAAAACCCTTCGTATGCACTTGGTATTATGGGTATGCCTGGTTTTACCGCTTACATGGGGCTTTTAGATATTGGTGAGCCAAAACAGGGCGAAACAGTAGTGGTTGCTGCAGCTACAGGGCCTGTCGGTGCAACTGTAGGGCAAATAGCTAAATTAAAAGGCTGTAAGGTCGTTGGCGTAGCTGGCGGTAAAGAAAAATGTCAACATGCTGTTGAAAACCTAGGCTTTGATGCTTGTATTGATCACAAAGCAAATGATTTTGCAGAGCAGTTAAGCGCAGCGTGTAATAATGGTATTGATGTTTATTACGAAAATGTCGGTGGCCATGTATTTGATGCCGTGTTACCCCTGTTGAATACAAAAGCACGGGTGCCATTGTGTGGGCTAGTGTCGCAATATAATGCGACCGAATTACCCCCAGGTCCAGACCGTTTATCGATGCTTATGGGTCAAATCCTTACCAAACGAATTAAAATGCAAGGCTTTATAATTTTTGATGATTACGCTCACCGTTATGATGAATTCGCAAAAGACATGCAAGCGTGGCTAAGCGAGGGAAAAGTCAAATATAAAGAACACCTTGAAGCTGATTTTGAAAATACCCTAAACGCCTTTAATGCAATGTTAAATGGTGAAAACTTCGGTAAAACGGTCGTGCAAGTTCAGCAACCAATTTAAAATTTTTAGGCGCAGTAAACAGTGTTGCGTCACTATTCAGGATAACAAATGATTAAATTACACCATTTAAATAAATCACGCTCTAAACGAATTATTTGGTTACTCGAAGAGCTAGACGTAGATTACGACATTGTTGCTTATCAACGCAATAAAGAAACATTTTTAGCACCCGATGAATTAAAACAAATTCATCCTCTGGGCAAAGCGCCCGTTCTTGAAGATAACGGCAAAGTAATTACTGAGTCTGGCGCAATTACCGACTACTTAATTAGTAATTACGGCAAAAGCAAGTATATGCCGAGCCAGCAAAGCGACAGCTATGTTGACTATCAGCAATGGCTTCATTTTGCAGAAAGCTCAGCAATGGTCCCTTTTTTATTAAAATTATTTATTACAAAAGATGGCTGTAAAACCAACTTTATTGGTGATTATGCTGACCATGAAATTGGCAAGATACTGAGTTATGTAAACCAGCAATTAAAAGGTAAGCAGTACTTAGTAAATGAGGAATTGACCGGTGCTGATTTCATGATGTCTTTTGTTGTAGAAAAAGCTGATGAGGCAGGTCTGCTTGCGCACTTCCCTGAAATTAAACGTTATTTAGAGCAGCTAAAAACTCACGAAAGTTATCACACAGCAAACGAGTTAGAAGCGAAATACGACTGACCTGATGTGCAGTGACAGTGTGTACACTGTCACTGTTTCCCTGTTCAATAAAATAAAGCTCCAAAGCTACTAATCAAGCCACAGACACTCGATTGCGGCCTGACTTTTTAGCTTGATACATGGCTTGGTCGGCCCTCTCGATTGCCTTTTCGATATCATCTTCAGCATTTATTAGCGCAACGCCAAATGAGCCTGTTACATTAATGTGTTGATCATTACCGATTTCGATTTTTAAAGCTTCAACGCCTGCTCTTAATCGCTCAGAAAATGATTTGGCACCTTCTAGCTCTGTTTGGGGTAAGCAGACTAAAAATTCTTCGCCGCCATAGCGATATAGTTGATCGTACTCTCTTAGATGAGATTTAATGCATTTAACCAGGGCGATTAATACCTTATCACCCGCAGCATGACCAAACTCATCGTTCACTTGCTTAAAGTGATCAAGGTCGATCATTACCAGCGCGCAGCTCAGCGATTTACGCTTGCACAGCTCATGCTCTTTTTGCAGGTTTTCTACTAAGTTTGTTCGGTTCGATGCCCCCGTTAAAGGATCTCTTGTGTGAAGCAGCTCAGAGAATTCATCGATAAGAGTTTCAAAAAATTCATGCAAGCTATCTAAATCAGCATGAAACTGGTCCAATAAATTAGCCGGAATAACAGACTTAGACTCTTTTAACGATAACAGGACTTTGGCACCTTGATGCATCTTTTGATGCGCACAAGCGATTTCAGAAAAGTAAGGGTGAAGATTTATGGTCTGCTCGGGTAGCTTATTAAACCATTGCCCAAAACGACAAAGGTTATGAGCATTATCTGCTAAGTCTTGTTCATCTGCAGGTATGTCTGCAATTAAGCACCTTAATAAATTTCTATACCATGACTGGTGCCACTTAATGGCTTGCTCGATTTCTGCAATAACCTCTTCAAGCTGTGTATTCGACAGTGAACTAATGCCGTGTCCGGTATTTTGATGCATAGCCAATGAAAAGACTTCCGCTTTATTATTTTATTTCCTAAAACAGTACCTAAGGTCTGTTACAAACACAACTTAAAGCGTTGTTAAGCGATAGTTTATTCAACTAAGCGGTAACCTACGGCGGGCTCGGTTAAGATATGTTTAGGACTCGCCGCATTTTGTTCAAGCTTTTGTCTTAACTGACCAATATGTACACGCACATATTCAGGGCGATTAATATACTGCTCGCCCCACACCTCAGATAATATGGCGTTATGCGTTAACACCTTATCTTTTTGCTGAAATAACAACAGCAAAATAGCGTACTCTTTTTTAGTTAGTTTGACTTCTTCAGCACCTTTACGCACCACATGTTTATGCGGGTCTATGTGAATATCGCCACATTGCAACGTTAGGCTTGGTGTTGTTTGTGTGCGAAGTAGCACCCGAATACGTGCTAGTAATTCGTTTGCGCTGAATGGTTTAGTTAGGTAATCGTTAGCGCCGTTATCAAGGGCGGTGACTTTTTCTGTTTCGCCGTCGCGCGCAGAAAGTACCAGAACAGGGAGTAAACTCCACTGCCTAAACTCCACCAGCCAATCTTGCCCATCCATATCGAGCAAACCTAAATCAAGCAGCACTAAATCAAACTGCTGCTGGCTTAAAAGTGCAAACGCATCAAGCCCTTTCGCGCACACACTGACTTCATGGTTACTTGCTTTGAGCAGTGTTTTTAAAAAACTTTGCAGAGGCGGTGAGTCCTCTAAAACCAAAATATTAGCCACGGCTGTTACTCCAAATTAATATAGCTGTTGCCTGCTTTGTCTGCTCATTGAGGGTTAATTCAAAGCGCCCCTGATGACATTTAGCAACCACATCGCAAATAACACTCCCTAGGCCAACGCCTTCATCTTGACTCGTCTCGTGCTTATTAGCAAAAGGGTTAGTTAACACAATTTGGTATTCATCCAGTGTTTCAATAAATTGCATGTTCGCCGAACCATCTCCATAACGAGCTGCGTTTTCGAGCATATTGGCAAAGGCAATTTCAAGTAAGGTTTCATCGCCAAAACAGATGCTTTGTTGCTGAGCTTCGATATGCAGTTTAAAGTTTTGTAGTTGTTGCTGACGGCGTGATTTAGCTTCGCTAATTAAGGTCAAAATGGGTAGTTTTTGCCATTTAATATTCTCAGCTAACTTATTCACTTTACTGAGCTCCATGACTTTATCAAAGTGCTGGTTAAGTATTTTACTTTGCTCATAAATATTAGCAGCTTGCTCTTTGATAACCTCAGAGCTTAGTTGAATATCATCATCAGCCAACATGCTTGATGCACCCATAATAGTCGCTAATGGTGTTCGTAAGTCATGGGATAAACTGCGCAACAAGGTGTTTTTTGACCTCTCTAACTCCGCCTGTACTTTAATCGCCGCTGATTGCTCGCGTAGTAAGGTTTTTTCTTGAACCTGATACAGTAAAGAGCACGCTGTATTCGCCAAAGCAAGTTGCTCGGCATTAAGCGCTTTAGCAAACGCGATGCCGCCAAATTCAGCTTGTTGTTCATTTAAATAAATAAACTGCTTAGAGGCTGCTAGCTGCCAATCACACGCAACCTTTAAATGCGCGGCCATGGTTGTTAAAAACAGCTGCTTTTGCTCCTCAAGGCTATCGAGATCATTAAGCTTTTTAGCTAACTCATACAATAAGCGACTATTACTAGCATGGGCTTGCACATCGCGAACCTTGGTATTGAGCTCCCCGGCTAAGTGGCTTATCACTAAACCCACAATCAACATCACCAAAAAAGTGACCACATATTCAATATTTTCGATATGAAAAGTAAAGTAAGGCACCACATAAAACCAGTCCGTGCAGGCAACACTCACCAAGGTGGTAAGCGCTGCAACACGACGATTACTGCGCACCGCAACCCATGTCACCCACAGCAGCTGTAGCATCACAATATCGGTGGTTGTAAACAGTTCTCGAAATGGAAATATCGCGAGCACCACCACAAGTGGCATCAACACACTTAAAAATGCGGCTTTTAAATACTGTATTTTGAATACTGACTGCATCATCTTTTCACTTATCGTTTGTCCCTATTAGATTAAAGGGTTTTTAATTTTGTCACTATAAAGTTTTTATAAAGTTTTTTTATCTCAGCATAAAATCTTTATAAAGCTTTCAAGCTCTCTAAAGACTTCTGTTTTTTTGCCATTAGCATTTAGCGCGTACCCACAATAGCGAGAAAGACAATGGCTCAGTTTGCAGTAATCGGATTAGGACGTTTTGGCGTAACCGCCTGTTTAGAACTTTCAAAACAAGGTCATACAGTATGTGCCGCCGATATTAGCGAAAGCACCGTTAATCACTATGCCGACCAACTCAGTTTTACCGTAGTGGTTGATGCCAGTGATGAAACACAATTAGCACGGCTCGATTTACCCAGTTGCCAAGCCGTATTGGTGGCCATTGGCGAGAATATTGAAGCCAGTATTTTATGTGTATTGCATTTAAAGAACTTAGGTGTAAAGCAAATTTGGGTAAAGGCCTGTACCAAAAGCCACCATCAAATTCTAAGTAAACTCGGCGTTGACCGTATCATTCACCCTGAAGAAGAAATGGGCGTAAGGGTTGCACAAGCGCTAAACTACCCGATGGTTAATCAATATTTCCCGCTTAACCAATCCACGTTTATTGTTGAACTAGGCATTGATCTGCAGCTTTCAGGTCGCAAAATTGGCTGGCTCCTCAAAGAGCGTAATAGCGATATAAAACCGCTAACACTTCGCCGTGATGACTACTTCAATACAGAGCTGACTAACGACACCGAACTGCGCCACGGCGATAGTCTGGTGCTACTGGGCTCTAAGACTTACTTAACTAAATTAGCAAAACGGTTTCGTGCATTATGATTAACTGGCAAGCCAATGTTTACCCTAAACAATTTAGCGGTGTAAAGTGTCGTAAGCGGCAAAAAGTAAACCCACCTTTAGTGCTCACTATCGGCTTTATTGTGTTAATTATGCTTGGCACAGGCTTACTCATGCTGCCAATGGCAAGCACCCAACCGATCAGCTGGCTCGATGCATTATTTATGGCAGCCTCTGCGGTTACAGTAACAGGGCTGGTGGTCATCGACACCGGTACTGATCTGACTGTATTTGGTCAAAGCGTGGTCATGCTGCTGATTCAAATAGGTGGCATTGGCTTTATGACCGTGGCGGTGATTTCAATATTAAGTTTAGGAAAAACTCTAGGCTTACAGCAACGCTTACTAGCCAGTCGCGCTTTTGACACTAACGATTTAACCTCGGTGATCAAGGTTGCTAAGTATGTTTTAGTGTATTCATTAGTGATTGAGTCGGTGGCATTTTGCTTACTCTTTATTAGTTGGTTCGATGACTACGGTGTACTAAAAAGCGCCTATCACAGTCTGTTTTATACGATTTCGGCGTTCAATAATGCGGGCTTTGCGTTAAGCGGCGATAGCTTAACGGCATTCAAAGGCGATATAACCGTAAACGTGGTGATCACCGCTTTGTTTATCATCGGCGGCTTAGGGTTTACTGTACTGATTGATATCTACAAACAAAAGCGCTGGTCGTTACTATCAACCAATACCCGCTTGGTGTTAATTGCCACCTTAATGCTCAACTGCATCGCATTTATATTGATTTTTTTCTTTGAACACGCCAATCCGGCGACATTAGCGCCGCTATCAACGTCTGAGCAAATATTAACGGCTTGGTTTCAAGCGGTGACACCTCGTACCGCAGGATTTAATACCCTGCCAATTGATGGTTTGAGTCAAGATTCAACGCTTTTGACTATGCTGCTGATGGTGATTGGCGGTGGTTCAGTTAGTACGGCAAGTGGCATAAAGCTCGGCACCTTTGTGATCCTAATTTTAGCGATGCGCAGCTATTTAAAACAGCAAACCACGGTCACCGTGTTTAACCGCCAGCTGAGCGACAAGTTGGTGATCAAGGCACTAAGCGTCATGATACTGTACTTATTTATCGCTTTTACCAGCATTATGATCATCACCAAGCTTGAACAAGGGTCGTTACTTGATATCACCTTTGAGGCAATTTCGGCACTGAGTACCGTGGGCCTTTCACGTGGTATAACTGGGGATTTAAGTGCGCCTAGTCAGCTCATCATCATACTATTGATGTTGATAGGTCGGGTTGGGCCATTAACGTTTGCTTATTGTTTTGCTCGCCAGCACAGCCAACCTTTGACCTACCCGACTACCAGTATTCAAATTGGTTAAGTGTACAGTTTTGGCACTTTTTAATGGCAAAACTCTACACCTAAAGCCCTGCTACAACTGCTGTAGCAGGGCTTTAATGTCACTGTATCGTTGTTGCTCGCAAAGGCCAAAACCTGATAGCTGCCTGACTTTGTTGCGGGTAAATAAAGGCACGCTCATGCCCGCTAAAAAGCGGCACTGAGTATCGATGCTGACATCACTAATCCCTTTAGCAGCTAAGTGCTGTTTAAGCTCAGCAACTTTGCTAGCAATCACATTTTGCTCAGGCATTTGATGCACTAATGAGTAACTAAGTTTTACCTGCTGGCCTCTACACACTGAACAATGGCCACATTGCTGGGGTGCATTCTGGTCATCAAAATAGCGAGCTAAGTTATAACTTAAGCAGCTATCAAGTTCAAAAAAGCGTACTAAAGTGGCGATACGTTTAATTTCGGCCTGCTCTTTTTCGATAAAATATTGGTGAAGTTGCTGTGCTAAATCAGCGTGGTTTATTACCGAGTTATTCACCTCATACACTTGCGTAATACGTTTGGTTTCAAGGGCTATGTGGCCCTTTTCAGCCAAATAATCGAGCGCTGCAACTACGCGCTTTCTATCTACTTGAGTAGCACTGGTTAATGCATCAAAATTAAGTGTGCCCCAAATTTTCTTAAACTCAGTATGTTTAAATACCTGTTGTAAAAACGCTTGTCGGTCAGCATCAAACTGGCTAAGAAGCTCATTTTGATCCGTTAAAAACTTATATTTAAAATCGGCATAATAGGCATATAAAGGCGTAATAGCCCCTTGCATCTCTAACTGTACTAGTAAGGTTTTTAACGCTAAAGCACGAATATTACTTTCGCTCGATAAGCTGTACTCTTGCATTTCCCACTGGTTGTTCGTTTGCTCGTTGCGAATGTTATTAATGACATAGTCAATCCCACTTTGCTCGGGAGTGTCGGCATAAACAAAGTTCTCAACGGTATTCAAGCCATCAAGGTTTGCTAGGGTAAAACAGTTTGACGGCGCACCATCTCGCCCTGCACGGCCAATCTCTTGGCTATAGTTTTCAATCGATTTTGGCAAATCATAGTGGATCACAAAACGAATATCAGACTTATCAACACCCATCCCAAAAGCAATAGTTGCCACGACGATATTGATTTTACCCGCCATAAAATCATCTTGAATTTGCCAGCGTTTATCATCCTCAAGGCCTGCATGATAGGCCACCGCATCAAAGCCGGCTCTTGCCAAACCTTCTGCTACTTGCTCAGCGGTATGTTGTAAGGTGACATAAACAATCCCAGCACCTTGTTGGCTGGCTATAATACTGGCTAATTGCTGAGGTTTTTCTTGGCTTGCAACACTGAGCACTGATAAGTCGAGGTTGCTTCGGTAAAAGCCAGTTTGCACCACACATTCTGGGGCAATAGCAAAACGCTCACACATATCGCGCTTTACTTTTTTAGTCGCTGTAGCAGTGAGAAGTAATACCAGTGGAATATTAAGCTCTTCACGATAGCGCGGCAGTTTTAGGTAATCAGGCCTAAAATTGTGACCCCATTCAGATATACAGTGCGCTTCATCAACCACCAGCATCGAAATAGGCACTTGTTTAATAAATTCACGAAAGCGCTCATTCTTAAAACGCTCAACTGAGACCATTAAAATTTTCACCTTTCCTGCTCGTACATCACTCATTACCGTATGACTTTGCTCACTGGTTTGGCTTGAATCAAGGCTTGCCGCGTAAATACCTTTGCTATTTAAAAAGCTGATCTGGTCTTTCATCAGCGCCAATAATGGCGAAACCACTAAGGTCAAATTAGGTAGGTGCATTGCAGTTAATTGATAGCACAAGGATTTACCCGAGCCAGTTGGAAAAATTGCCAACGACGATTGCTGATTTAATAACTGCTCAATGGTTTGTTGCTGACCTTGGCGAAACTCATTAAAGCCAAAGTATTGATTCAACGAAGTGTGTAGTGGTGTAGTCATCCTGATCCCTCACTGTCATTTCCCTTTTCAGGTAATGATAGGTCTCTTACTGCGAATTAGCCATGTTAACCTGTTTAACTCAATCTCCCAAGGCCGTTGATATAACTAAGCGCACTATATTGTTCTTAACAGGTACTGACAAAATCATCAAAAAGGCGCACAATGAGCACGTTGCCATGGGGTATTGAAGGATGGACTTGCAATACCTAAGCGCTTTTTCGCAAGAGTGTTTAGGTATTATACTTTTGAGGGCAACGTAATGATTAACCAACCTCCTAAAATCGTGATAGTCGGTGGTGGCGCTGGTGGCTTAGAACTAGCAACACAATTAGGACACAAACTCGGGAAAAAACGCCAAGCAGAGATACTTTTAATCGATAAAAACCGCAGCCATATTTGGAAGCCGTTACTTCATGAAGTAGCGACGGGGTCGATTGATGCCGATTTAGACGGCGTTGTATACTCAGCTCATGCAGCAAAACACCATTATAATTTTCAACTCGGCAGCTTTTGCCACTTAGATCAAACCAACAAAACCATTACTTTAAGCGAGTTAAAAGACGAGCTTGGCCACCGTATTTTACCTGAGCGCCAAGTCAGTTATGACTACCTCGTACTTGCCATTGGCAGTGTTAGTAACGACTTTAATACCCCAGGTGTTAACAAGCACTGTTTTTACCTTGATTCAAACCAGCAAGCTGAGCGCTTTCAGCATGCTCTACTCGATAACTTCACCCGCTTACATCAAGATGATGACCCACAGCACTCCTTAACCATTGCCATAGTGGGGGGTGGTGCAACTGGGGTCGAGCTGTCGGCAGAGCTTTATCATGTATCAGACATGCTAAAAATGTATGGCCTGAATAAAATGACCGCTAAACGCTTACATATTGATTTAATTGAAGCAGGGCCGCGAATTTTACCCGCGTTACCAGAGCGCATTGCAAACTCAGCTAAGCGTGAACTGGTTAAATTAGGGGTAACAGTACGCGAAGGAACGCAAGTAAAAGAGGCCACAGAAAACAGCTTTATCACCAAAAACGATGAACATATCAAAGCCGACATTATGGTTTGGGCTGCGGGTGTAAAAGCACCTGATTTCATAAAAGACATTGGTATCTTTGAACTTACCCGCAATAACCAAATTAAGGTGAACCAATATCTGCAAAGTAGCGTTAACGACGACATTTTTGTGATTGGTGATTGCTGTGCATTTACTCAAGAAGATGGCACACAAGTGCCACCCAGAGCGCAATCGGCCCATCAAATGGCGCAATGTGTTGAAAAAAACCTTATAGCTACACTCAAAGACCAGCCACTCAGTGCCTTTACTTACAGTGATCATGGCTCTTTAGTTAACTTGTCACGCTACAGCACGGTAGGCAGTTTAATGGGCAACCTAACCAGCAATAGCTTTTTTATAGAGGGTAAAATAGCGCGATTTATGTATATTTCGCTCTATCGTATGCATCAACGTGCCATTCATGGCAGTGCAAAAACCTTTGCACTGTGGATCAGCGAAAAAGTACTACGCGTTGTTAGGCCAAAAATGAAACTGCATTAAGCTACGGCATAAAGCCGACAAATTAGTTGTTTGTCGGCTACTTGTGCACTTCGTCCCCAAGTCATTGACATTAAACTATAAAGACATACACTTCAGGCAAGATAAATCCATGGATTGAATATGAAAAAAGGTATTTCGCTAACCGTTTTTGCAGGGTTTTGTGCCTTTGGTACCTACCTGATATTAGATAACCCCACTCCCATTGAAGCGATAAGCAATGAAGTCTCAACATCTACTGCTACTGTCGCTGAACAAAATAACGCTACGAGTTTATTTGAACCATTAAGCCAGCCAAATAGTAAAGCATTGGAGCTGGCTAAACTCAAGCTAGCCAAACGCCAGTGTAAGCAACAAAGTTTAAAAGCCACTCAAGTTGCAGCTGATCACAGTCAAATAGAGGCAGCGATTAAACAAGCATTAAAAGACGGCGACTCTCTTGAAGATATTTTAAGTTATTCGGAACTTGTGAAAATATCTTACCGTTCATTTAATACCTTAGTTATTAACGCCATCAAAGAGAATGCAGAACAGCAATTTCAATATGCCTCATCAGTTAACATATTAAAAAGCTGGCAAGGGCTTGAGGTCATTGATTATTTTGATGCAGATACAATCAATCAACTAACGGCAATTAATGGACCCCTTAGCCAAAATACAGGTTCAATGATGTTTAATGTTCCATTACCTGAGCAAGTAAACAAAACAGCATTGTACAAACTATTAGATAACAACGATGATTTTAATACCTATTTAAAAACACCATTTAAAATCGGTCCATCACGGCTCATTTCACCATCTATTTTGTTTCTTGCTAATGCTCATACGCTTAGTTTGACTGAGTTTGAAAACGCAATATCCAGCAAAGAGTTTACTGTTAACGATATCGCTGTGGCTTTAAAAAGCAACTTACCTAATGATTATTTAACAGCACTGATCTCTCAACCAGCACAGCTAAACGGCTCGCCTACAGCAATGAGTGATGACTTTATGGATGAACAACTGTATTTAAACCTTGCTGATGTGGCTGTGAGTGAATTTAACGTACCAATTTTAAAGTTGTTAAGTGAACGAGGTATTGAGCCCACTAATCAGCCAAATGTATTTACAGCGATGGATATAGCCATTGTAAACCTTAAGGGCAGCTCAAATAGCGAAGTACAGCCACTAGAGAGCAAACACTTAGAAACACTAAGTTATCTAAAAAATAAAGGTTATCGAGCTCACGGCGAGCTTGTGCGCGACACACCGAACGATAGGCTACTGATGCTTAAATCTTCATTCTTACCGAGTAGCCTTTTATTTGTTGGCGACCAAGTTGCTAATGATGCTTTTTCTCAGTTCAAAGATTTAAAGCTAATCCCAAATAACCAAGCATTTAAACGTAAAGAAAAAGATAACTCTGTAATATCAAAAGCTCTCAGTGCCTATGAGAGACAAAAACAGCAAGCCAAAAAAATAACTCCTGAGTGTGAAACGATAGATCAGCGGATCAATTCACTAGAAGCGATAAAAACACGCTCTCAAGCACTCGAAGAATTAGAAACGCTCGAAGCTCAACAAGGCTTACTAACTCCCAATATGCTTCAAGAAATCGACCCAGTGCAGGTTCATAATTGGCAATTCTTGCATTTAAATGATTATAAATATCAAACCTCAACGCAGTATCAAGCCTTTAAAGAAGCAATTGTCGAAAAAGACCTTAATACTGTTGCAACGATTACCCAAACAGCAAAACTCAGTACCCACCAGACAAATATGTTGCTTGCAGCAACAATAGAAAACCCTCAACAACTGACGTCTATTTGGCAAAACAGAGTCGACCCAACCGCACCAGAAAATCTTTATGTATTTACTAAGTTAGCGTTAGAACAATGGCAAACATTAGCTGACAACGGCTTTGATTTTTCATTAAAAGACATGCAAAACAACGATATGTATTTTTATGCAAGCATGCATTCAAATGCAGCAGTTGAGTTTTTAATGAGCCTTGCAGTTACGCATGATTTTTCTAAGCCTGGGCTTGATATTCTCGACCAAGCACTGGAGCAAAGCTATAACACACAAACCCTCGCAGACTATATGCCAAGCGCATTAAAACTTGTTGAGCAATATGAGCCTAACCACTTTCGTCGTGCCCAGCGTCTAAAAGTTTTTGTCCCTGATGTTTATGAAGAGCTTATTAAACTTGAGCCAAAACTTGCACCCAAAGATGGCACTGTAATGAATAATTATCAGTACAGCGCTTATTAAGCTCCTTAGCTATTTGAGCCGTAAATTAACCTATCTGTTTACGGCTCAGCCGCGTATAATGCCCACTTTTTGTGGGGCGCAAAAATTGAATATTATTACCCTAAGCGTTTTATCGCTTGCTATGTCGACTGATGCTTTTGCAGCTTCAATCACCAAAGGCAGTACGCTTAAAAATCCTCGCGTTCTGAGTGCAATCAAGCTTGGTTTATTGTTTGGCTGTATCGAAGCTATCGCACCGATTGTTGGCTGGCTAATTGGCAGTGCCGGTGCAGATTACGTTGAAGCGTTTGATCACTGGATTGCCTTTGTGTTGTTAGTGGGTTTAGGCATCCATATGTTGCTTGAGAGTCGTAAAGAAGATGACGACGATGAAGAAGAAGTTACACCTAACACTAAGCGCTCTTTCATTGCCACATTACTAACCGCTATTGGCACCAGTATAGATGCGATGACAGTCGGTATTAGCCTAGCTTTCATGAAAGTAAATATTTACTTAGCAGCCGCCATGATAGGCCTAGCAACCACAATTATGGTTACCATCGGCGCGCTACTTGGTAACGTAATAAGTGGCTGGGTTGGCAAAAAAGCCGAAGCAATCGGCGGTGTTGCACTTATCTTTATTGGTTGTGGAATCCTGTACAGCCACACCATGGCTTAACCTAATAGCTTATCAAACTCTTCTTTGGGCATGGGCTTATGAAAATAGTACCCTTGCCCAAGTTCGCAGCCTAAATCGATTAAACTATTCAAATGCTGTTTTTCTTCAATACCTTCAGCCACAATTTGCAAATTCAAGGTATGCGCTAAACTGGTGATGGTTCTAACAATGTCCATACTTTGCGTATCAGTGAGCATATCTCTCACAAAAGATTGATCTATTTTGAGTACATCAACGGGGAAGAGTTTTAAATAAGACAAACTTGAATAGCCCGTACCAAAGTCATCTATAGCAATGGTTAACCCCAAATCAGAGAGTTTATTAAGCATGATTTTTATTTCTTCAAAATCATGCATCAACGCGCTTTCGGTTACTTCAAGCTCTAACAGTTCACTGGCAAGCCCCGCTTGTTCAATCGTATCAGCAACGAGATTACAAAAATTACCATCGGTAAATTGTTTTGCTGCAATGTTCACGGCAACCTTTATGTTATGCCCTTTGTCGGCCCACTCTTTAGCCGCTTTACAGCTTTGCTTAAGCACTGACTGACCCAAAGCATGAATGAGACCTGTTTCTTCTGCAAGGGGTATAAAATCCAGTGGTGAAATAAGTTTATTGTCGTTATCTCGAAGCCGTACTAAGGCTTCGACACCAATGATTTTCCGGGTTGCGAGAGCTAGTTTCGGCTGATAAAACACCTCAATCTTATCTTGCTCAATAGCATGTCTTAAGAGCTTTTCAACGCTTTGCCGCTGCTTAAATTGATACTCTAAGTCATCGGAGTAATAGCAAAAACGGTTACGCCCCTGCTCTTTCGCACGATACATGGCTGCATCTGCATGAGTCATCATTTCTTCTGCTTGAGTAGAGTCAGCAGGGTTAACACTCACCCCCACACTGACCGATAAAATATACTCTTGGCTATCAATACGAAACGGCTCATTCATGGTGTTAATAATGTCGCTGGCAATGGCATCTATCGCGGAGGTGCTCTGCACGTCAGGTAATAAAATCACAAATTCATCACCGCCAATTCTAGCTAACGTGGTGTTTAAATCGATGAGAGACTCAAGGCGCTTAGCCACATGTTTAATAATTAAATCGCCTTGATGATGACCTAGGGTATCGTTTAAGTACTTAAAGTGGTCAATATCAATCAGCATTAAAGCCACTTTTTTCTTCATACTACGAGCAACTTTACATGCATGGGTGACTCTATCATGTAACAACACCCGATTAGGCAAATCGGTTAGTAAATCATGATTTGCTAAATGACTCATTTTCACGGCCATCGCGATTGATTCACTGACATCATGAAACACGATAATACCGCCGATGATGTTACCTTCAATATCTCGTATTGGCGCAGCTGAATCTTCGACCCTATAAACTCGCCCATCAAGCCCGGTTAATTGACTGTTTAACGCCATAGCAACAATGCGCTGCTCTTTTAAAGCAACAGATATAGGATTGACGAGTGTTTTGTTCGATGTTGCATCAACGAGCTTCATTACCTCTTCAATATGGCGCCCTTTTGCCTCTTCAACGAGCCAACCTGTTAATCGCTCAGCAATGGGGTTCATAAAGTTAATAATTGCGTTGTTGTCCGTGGCTATTACAGCATCACCAATAGAATTAAGCATAACCCGTAAACGTTCAGACTCATTCGATAGCAGTTTTTTTGTATGGGTAATTGAGGTGATGTCCGAAAGAGTAAGAATAACACCTACAACTTCTCGCTCTTTTATTCTTAAACTTATTTGCGCTCTAACATATTCAATCTTATTGCGAGGGCTAGGCAACTGAATATTTAAAACTTCTTGCTCTATTCCCTCAGTCAAGCAGCGATGAAAAGCCTTATACAATTCATCAGGTAATACATCTTTGGCGAAACAACCTAACATTTGCTCGCTGCTTTTTGAAAACCAATGGCTGGTTTCATCATTGCTGAAAAGGTTTTCCTCGGTATTTGACCAGTAAGATATATACACAGGTACTTGAGCAACGAGTGTCGAAATATCATTTCGTGCAGCTAATATCTGTGCTTCTTGGTGTTTAAGCTTTAACTGGTTTTGTACTCTGAGCCGGCAGATATTCAAATCAACGGGCTTATGAATAAGATCAATCCCGCCGCTTGCAAAACTTTGATACTCAAAAATTTGTTCATTGTGAGAAGTAACAAAAATCACATGGCTCTGTGCTGTTTTTGGGTTGTTTTTAAGTTTTTTACATACCTCAAAGCCATTCATACCAGGCATTTCGATATCTAGTAAAATAACATCAGGCTGAAAGAAAGTTGCTTTTTCAATTGCTTGAGCACCATTATCGCAACAAACTATCTCACCAAGGTCGCTAAGCGACTCTGCCATAATCATCAAACTAGTAGGCTCATCATCCACTACAAGCACTTTGTTGTGTGAATTTTCATGATGAGAAAAAAGCATATCCATCGCCTCTGCAAGTAGTACATAAAAAAACTCTAGTCCTATCTCACCAGACGCGCCAATATAAAAAATAACTTTTTAATTCTTAAGTTGTAGAAAATCCCAAAATCCAGTCTATGCTTTATTCATCGCTTGGAGGGAATAGTTTGCAACCGGTAGCTAGTCGCACAGATTTAAAGCTTAAAGATTCTGTTATTTTAATTGTTGATGATGAACCAATTAATACAACCGTAATAGAAAGTTTGCTCTCACCCTTCTATAAAACCCACACAACAGATTGCGGTGAAAACGTACTGCACCTGTGCGAGACCGTTAAGCCTGATTTAATACTGCTTGACGTGATGCTTGGCACCATGAGCGGCCTTGATGTTTGCAAGCAATTAAAAAAACACTCCCAATACAAAGATATTCCGGTGATATTTATTACCGCCATTATGGATCAAGATGACCAAAATCGCTGTTGGCAAGCAGGTGCTGTCGATTTTGTGTCAAAACCGGTTTATGGCGTCACATTACTTAATCGCGTAAAAGCGCATTTGACCTTAAAAAAACAAGCCGATTTACTCAAAAGTCTTTGTGAGCACGACAGCCTCACTGGTTTAAACAACCGACGATTTTTACAAAATACCCTTGATCAAAACATTCGATTAGCAGTCAGAAACGATAAAGCTCTTTCGGTATTAATGCTCGATATTGATTACTTTAAACAGTACAACGACTCTCTTGGTCATCAACAAGGTGACGAATGCCTAAAACGCGTTGCTGATGAAATCAAAAAAAGTGTTAATCGCCCAACTGATACCACTATTCGCTATGGTGGTGAAGAATTTTTATGTGTTTTGCCAGACACCGATATTCAAGGGGCACAATTTATTGCTCACAAGCTGTTGGCAAACATCCGTGAACTAAATATTGAACACCCACATGCAACCTCTGGAGTACTCTCTATTAGTATTGGTAGCGCAACATTTTCTGGGCATGAAGCCATCGACACTGACGAACTAATTCGCTGTGCCGATAAAGCGCTATATCAAGCCAAGCATCAAGGGAGAAACCGCTGTGTTTGCATACTTGCTGAACCCAGTTTTAGCTTTTGAGCTAAATCAAACCTTACTACCAACTCACGTTTTCGGTATGGAGGGCTAAACCATGGATTACGAAGTATTACACCAGAAAAAAGCGACAACCTCTGAAGGACGCTTTTTAATACCATTAGCGATTGCTTTTATAGCCGCAATTATGTGCTCAGCAATTTTCTTTTTCGAACTACAACTTCATAAAAATATTAAAAACAGCGTTGCAGAAAGACTGAGAGAATCAAGCGCTACCGTAGATGTGCAAGTCCATGAAAAAATAAATAAATATAAAAACGATTTACAGTTTTTATATTCTACTCCACCTATATCAGGACTTGCCAGAGCTGCAGCAAATGGTGGTAACGACCCTCTTGATAACACTACCTCAGAGCAATGGAAAAAACGTTTAGAAACGATATTCGTTGCATTTTTACAATCAAATTCTGAATTCGAGCAATTACGTATCATCAGTACACAACGAGCAGGACAAGAACTGATCAGGGTAGACAGAGCTGCCGGTGGCATAGTTGTAAAAGCAGATAATCAGTTACAGGATAAAAGTGGCCGTGACTATTACCAGCAAAGTTCGCAATTGTCACAGGGTGATATGTATTTATCAGCAATAACACTTAACCGAGAATATGGAAAGCTCGATTATCCTTATAAACCTATGCTACGTATTGCCTTACCGATCTTTGATGAAAATATGCAGCGCTATGGGCTGATTATTGCAAACATTAATACATCTCAGTTATTTGCATCTCTTAATGCGATGGTACAAGCACCAAACTCATTGATCCTAACAGACAGCGAAGGCTACTTTTTAGTTCACCCTAATGAAGACTTTCGCTTTAGCCGTGACTTAGCACCAAACAAACGCTGGGACTCAGCGTATAAGTCTGAACCTGCCTATTTAGAAAATATACTCAGTATTAGCTCTAACTTTGCTGGTAAACAACAATACGAAGCGTTAACTAAGCGCATTCCATTTACTGGAGATTTAGAAACGGGGTTTATAGATGCCCACATTATGCTACCTCACTCTGAAATTAATGCGATGGAACGCGAGCAAAGGATCAGCACTTATGCATTTTTGTTCGGCGTATCTGCTTTTTTGGTGTTTGTACTTGGATTTTTGCATCGAAATTTAAAGCGTAACCGCGAGCTTGCCGAGGCAAGAGCGGTATCTTCAGCCATTATTAGCGGCTCAAAAGATGCCATTATTGCAATAAGTGAGATCGGCCTAGTGTCTAGTTGGAATAAAGCAGCCACTGAATTATTTGGTTTTCAACGTGAACAAGTCTTAGGGGCAGATATAAACAAACTGAATCTATTTCCAAATATTAACATTAAAGAGGTATGTAACGAGGTTAAAAGCCGACGAAAGCAACATGAAATTGAAGTCGACTATCAGCAAAGCAATCAACACACGACTCATTTAGCACTCGCTTTTTCAGCTATCTTTGATGAACATCATCAACACAACGGCACAGCCATCCTCATTCGCGACACTACCGTTGAAAAGCAAGCGAGCGACAAAATTAAGCAAATAAATAACGAACTCGAAATTAAAGTAGCACAAAGAACTGCCCAGCTAGAAAAAGCCAGCCAAGTTAAAAGCGCTTTTATATCAAATATCAGTCATGAGATGCGAACACCACTAAACGGTGTTATTGGCACACTCAATTTAATAAAACGAGAGTCACTAAGTAATCAACAACAGCATTATTTAGAAATGACAGAGGTAAGCGTTAATAGCTTGAACGTACTTATTAACGACATTCTTGATTTATCAAAAATTGAGGCTGGCAAACTCGACTTGGACAAAAAAGCGTTTAACCCTATTAAGTTTTTTGAAAGCTTAAGTGGCAGCATGGCTGTTAAAGCACAAGAGAAAAACCTTGAATTTATTTTAGATATTGCCGATGTTGAGTACAGCTCGATTGTTACAGACCCTCATCGCTACTCACAAGTGATTACCAATTTAATTAATAACGCAATTAAATTTACTAAAACGGGCTTTATAAAATTTACCGCCACAAGCAAACGACTTAGCGATGATAACGTTGAGCTATGCTGCACAATTCAAGATACCGGAATTGGTATTGCGCCTGAAAATCAAAATAAATTGTTTAGTGCTTTCACCCAAGCCGATAACAGTGTGGCCGCACAATACGGAGGCACAGGGCTCGGTTTATCAATTTGTAAGCAGCTAGCTAGTTTGTTAAATGGGCAAATTTCCTTTGAATCAACCGAAGGTAAAGGGAGTACTTTCACATTTACCATTCAGTTAGACAGCCAAAATGTAGAAAAACGCCAACCAAGCAGCCGCTTAAAAGACAGCGTTTTTGCTGTGTCGGTCAAACAACCTGAGCTTGAAAGAAGCCTAACAAAACTAATCTCTCATTGCGGTGGACAGCTCACGAATGTTGACCTAGAAAGCTTTGAGGTAAGCGATAACATGCCCTTTGATACGCTAATTTTAGAGCCTGGCAATCCGTTACTCGCAAAACTTGATAGCTTTAGTGAAAATACCTATGACCATAGCCTGCCCTTTAAATTAGTGGTGCTTATAAACCCAACCGAACCACCACCGCAAGCTAAATTCTGCACATTTATGCGCTTATCTAAACCTGTGCTTATCTCTGAGTTTTTACTTAAACTAGCTGATGAACGACTCATAAAAGAGCAGCCTGCTCAAGACACAACACCACTTCGTCGCGAGACTGATACGCAAATTCACATAGATGTTGATATTGCTGGAGCAAAAATCCTGATCGTTGATGATAACGATATAAATGCTGCAGTTGCCAAAGGCACATTAATGAGCTTGGCACTGCGCTTTGAAATGGCGTCGAATGGTCAGCAAGCCATTGAAATATTGGCCAGTGCACCTGAGGACGACCCATTTAACTGCGTATTAATGGACTGCCAAATGCCCGTGTTAAATGGCTATGATGCAGCAGCACAAATACGCAAAGGGGCTGGTGGAGAGTACCATAGCGACATTCCTATTATTGCCATGACAGCCAATGCCATGCTCGGTGAGCGTAAAAAGTGCTTAAATGCAGGTATGAGCGATTACATCACAAAACCTATCAGTGCAGATAAATTGATTACCACTACGGCGAAATGGGTTGCATCAACGTACCCTAAACATCATACAGCGCCAAAAACGATTGCTGTGCCTGAGGTAAATCAGTCGCCCGCTATACTGCAAGAAGAATTAATCGATGAAGAAAAACAGCATTGGAATCGCGAAGCAGCCCTCGGTCGTTTGATGAATAACGAGGTGCTATTAAACAAAGTGAGTAAGATGTTTTTAGAAAGCTCACATAAAAAAATAACGCTGCTAACACAAGCAATCAAAGACAAAGACTACCATGCGATTGCAACCACCAGCCATGCGCTTAAAGGGACCTGCGGCGATGTGGGCGCAGCCAAATTGCACCTGCACTTTACTGAACTAGAGGTACTGGCCGCAAGTAAGGGCAATACGCTAAAAGATATTCAACTTAAGCTACTCGAAATCGAAAAAGACTACGAAATTTTGTTAGAAATTTTACAAAAGCATACCGTAGCCAGAGTCGGCTAATTTTATAAATAGCAAATAAATGGGCTTTAAAATCAAAGCCCATTTTTCATTAAAGCGCCGCATATTTGTCTTCTAATTTTCATAAAGTGGGAGTATGTTTATACAAACCACTAAAGGAATGACGCTATGACCGCTAAAACGCTGATTTTCAACTTTGATGGCACAGGCAGCGAGCCTCGTGATGCAGAACAATTCAGCGCTGCACACTTCAAAGAAGACGCCAGTATTTCTAATATTCTTAAACTTCATTTACTTTTTGGTGGCGCACTCAATAGCGAACCCGAAACACCATTTCCAACCCAACTTAGCTTTTATTATCAGGGTATAGGCACCCAAGGTAGCCGCTTTCGACGTTTATTCAATCAAGCCCTTGCACCAAGAGGTGATGATGTAGCTAGCATTTTAAACCGTGCTATGAGCGACTTTAAAAGCTACTACACTGTGGGTGATAAAATACTACTAACTGGTTTTAGCCGCGGTGCTGCCCTTGCTAGGCGCTTTGCCAAATGTTTAGAGCCATTTATTAGTGATGATGTTTACTTATGTGTATTTGATACTGTTGCATCAATTGGTTTTTCAAAGGTAACAAAAGCAACCCGCGGTGCTGAGCACGTTATTTTTGAAAACTACACACTTGCAAGCAATATAAAAGCAGCCCTTCATTGCGTGGCACTTGATGAAAAGCGCCGTGCATTTGAACCTACACTTATTAATAGTGCGCCGCATGTACAAGAGATCTGGTTTGCGGGCGCTCATTCAGATGTGGGTGGCGGCTATTATCGTGATGGTTTAGCCGACATTTGCCTACGCTATGCGATTGAGTGGCTGATTGAACAAACCGTCGCACTAAACTTACTTACCAGTGCGGATATCAATTACAACACCTTGCTCCCAGAAGAGCATCGTAACCTCATTGCTCAAGATGATGTCACCGTTACACCAGATCCATTGGCACTAAGCCATCAGCAAAACTATTTTTGGTTTAACCCTTTGTTTAAACTGGTAGATCGCGAATGCTGTGTATTGGTTGATAACGAACAAAGCAAGCTCGCGCCAACTATTCATTACACAGTAGCAGAGCGTATTAATCGTTTAACGAGCTATCGCCCTGAATCGTTAAAGAGCCTTCACTACGACGTACTTTATAATGACGAAACTCGCTTAAGCTTTAAGGGTTTAAGCCCGCATATTGCGCTTGATAAACAAAATATGACGGTGCTGAGCATAGACGAAAGTAAAGATGTGTTTGTTTATGGCGCTGAAAAATACAACCACACAGGCTTAATGTTAGAGCAAGGTGGTACTTACCGATTTACGCCTTATCCAGAGCAAACTTGGTATGACGACGGCATTAGTTGTGGCCCTGCCGGCTGGCACCGTGACAATATCCAACTTGGGGTGAAAGAAATCCCGATGGCCGTGCTTGAACCGTTTAGACGTTTACCCCACGCACAATGGTTTGCGTTGATTGGCGCTATCGATAACAACGACGATCATTTGTTTGAAATTGCTGAAGGTGCCGATATTCGTATTGCTAAATCAGGCGAGTTTTGCCCTTTTGCTAACGACCTAAACCGCTTTTATGGGGCGAATGCGGGGCGTATTAAACTGCGGGTGACTCGTTTAGGATAGTTTAGTGTTTGGGATAGTTTAGTGCTTAACATAGCGAGCGATGATCTCAGTTATCGCTTGCTGGTTGTTTAAAATTGCTGAGTTAATAGCCGCTCTGTCTTCTGCTAACAGGGTTGTTTCACTCAGCATAAAATAAACGCTGTCATTATTGACAATATACGGATGCAGCTCGATACCCTGCTGATTATTTTTTTGAATTAAATATAAACCAGCTAGTTCATCATCAACAAAAAAATCGACCCGCCTAGCAACTAGCATAGCGAGGCGCTGACGCAAAGATGATACAGTAACGAGTTGTTCTTTATATTTTGCGTCTTCTTTTAAATGAGTAAAGTCAGGGCCAAAATAACTACCACTATTAGTTAAAATAACTTGCTGATGTTCGAGCAGTCCTTGTAAGTCTAGAGACTCTAAGCGGCCATGCGGGTACCAAAACAAACGCATCACTTCATTACGGTAAGGCTCTGAAAAGAAACTAAAAGAGTCACGCTCAGTGCTATAGCTTGCTGCCGGTAGTAAATCGACTTTACCGTGCTTAAGCTCTGCAAAGCCCCGTTTAGATGAAGGCATAACAACATATTTAGCGCAAAATCCTGCTTCTTTTAGCACTAAATTAACCACATCAATATCAATTCCGGTGAGCTTGCCATTTTGCTTAAAAGCATAAGGTGCCCACTGCTGACTAATCCCCACTTTTAGGGTTTTATCGCAGCTAAAAGCCGAGTTACTCAATACAGCAACAACAAGTAAAAACAGCGCTTTTAACCCCATTAAGCCACCTTAGTTTAAATACTTACAGATCATATTATTCAAGTATGGTTGATAATGTCTGAAAGACCAATGTGTGAAGTGGGAAACAGAAAGTTAGCAAGCAGAGAAAGGAAAATTCAGTGAGGTATGAAGGAAAGTTAGCAAGCTTCAAGGGGAAAGAGTAAAGTTGCGAGATTCGAGATTCGAGGTGCGAGATTCGAGGTGCGAGGTGCGAGATTCGAGGTGCGAGGTAAGAGTCTGTGGCAGCGATTTTACATCGCGTCCTAGAACCCAGAACCTAGCGCCTGATGTTTCCCCCGTAGGACTGGCTTTAGCCGGGAAATGTCTTAAGTTAGCGAGTTTCAAGGGGAAAGAGTAAAGTTGCGAGGTACGAGATTCTAGGTGCGAGGTACGAGATACGAGGTGCGATATACGAGATGCGAGATACGAGTCTGTAGCAGCGATTTTACATCGCGTCCTAGCACCCAGAACCTAGCGCCTGATGTTTCCCCCGTAGGACTGGCTTTAGCCGGGAAATGTCTTAAGTTAGCGAGTTTCAAGGGGAAAGAGTAAAGTTGCGAGGTACGAGATTCGAGGTGCGAGGTACGAGTCTGTGGCAGCGATTTTACATCGCGTCCTAGAACCTAGAACCTAGAGCCTAATGTTTTCATTCGTAAGCGTGAAACTTGTTTCGCGCGTCTGAAGATAGGAAATTTGAAAGGTTTACATGGACTATGTTGGGTTCTATTCGCCACTAAAGTACCTCCTACAAGACTTAAATCGCTAAGATGAACACTCGACCTAACCAACCCCACAGGTCGTCTGACCGCTGAAAGCTGACAGCTTCTTTCCCCTTTCCCCTCGCTAACTTTACTCTTTCTTACTTCCCCCACAAAAAAGCAGCCATACGGCTGCTTTGAAGGGAAATCACATTTTAATGATGGGCATTAAATGTGGTTATTGCACTTAAAGTGCTTTCCATACATCCGCGACACCTGGCTCGTCTCCTTGAGTCCACCATTTCGCTTCGTATTTATTACCTTGGTGAGTAACTTGGTCGCCACCGTTATAGATACCCGCAGCTTGCCATACAACATCACCATTACCGTCGGTTGGTTGTGAAGTTGCTTCCCATGGGCCGCCTAAATCAGGGCGCTCGCCTTGTGTCCACCATTTAGCGGTGTACTCTACGCCGTTATAAATTACCGTATCACCACCTACATAGATAGCCGCTGCATCCCATGTCGTTTCACCATCTGGCGGAGTTGTTGTACCCGAGTCTGTCACGGTGACATTAAAGCTCACTGCTGTTGCTGTTTGGCCATCACTTACCGAAACCGACACAACATAACTAGTATCTGCATCAACGCTGCCCGCTTGTAAACTCACATCAGCACCTGAGCCCACTAGCGTTAAGCCTGCTGGCACTGTCCAGCTGTATGAAAGCGCATCGCCATCAGCATCAGATGCCGAAACAGCCACGTCCACACTCGCATCTTCTGCCACTGTTTTATCAGTAATTGCCGCAACGACTGGTGCTTGGTTCTCGCCTGTCGTTGGTGCTACTACATTTACTGTAACGTTACGGCTTACACTTGCCTCGCCATCGCTCACACTCACAGCAACCGTGTATTGCGTATCAGCAGTCACTGATGGCGCTGTGATTACAAGGGTATTTGAATTTTCGCCAGTTACTGTTAACGCACTGTCAGCTGTCCAGCTAAAGCTTAGTGGATCGTTATCTGCGTCAGTTGCCGATGCAGTCACAGATACACTTTCGCCCGCATTAACAGATACTGTACTTGATACAGATAGCACTGGCGCTCTATTGCTAGGCTCAGTGACGGTACCACCAAGTGCCTCATGCATGGCATTAAGAATATCGCCATTATCAGCGTCAATTTCCCATGCAAACAGACCACCTAGATTATATTGATTAACATAAGCACCTTTTGCCAAAACAGAACGACGGTTATCGTATGTAATTAATTTACCGTTGCTACGGTTCCATACATAAGCGGCTTCGGCTTGTTCATCATAACCTGTCTCAAACCCATTGATGCCATTTTCTGCAGCGCCCAACATGTAAGTTTTGATGCCTTTATAATCGATTACACCGTCTTCCCATACGCCTTGCGCTGTAGTGCCTTTAAGTTTGCCGCTGCCCGGTGCTGTCATAGGGTTATCAGCAATAGTCGCGTTTTCTGGATAAACACCTTCCCAGCCACGGCCATACATAGCAGCACCTACCACGATTTTTTTCGATGGTACGTTTTGCGCAAGTAGATTTTGCACTGCATTATCAGTTGTATAAGCAGGGCCTTTATATGGAATGCCTTCTTCATCAACACCCGTGCCATCACACTGACCAACACGGAAATGCGATGAACAATAAAGCGCAGCCTGATGGCCAGTTACATTGCTCCATGCACCATAGTAGTCGTAGCTCATTAAGAAAATGTAATCCATATATTGCTGAGCTTGTGAGTAGTCGACATCTTCAATTTTGTCGTAACCTGCACCAATCGCTGATGTTAACTCATACTCACGACCTGTCTCTGCTTCAAGCTTATCGAGCATCGCGCGCAGCTCTTGCATTAGCGCAACGTATGCAGGGCCATCAGCAACTGGGTCGCCTAAGTTTGGATTAGCACCCTGACCACCCGGGTATTCCCAGTCAATATCAACACCATCGTAGAACTTCCACGTTCTTAAAAACTCTTCCATTGATGCCACAAACGTGTCGCGATTGGCTTTATCGGTAAAGTAGGCAAATGGGTCTGATAAAGTCCAACCACCCACCGATGGTAAAATTTTCAGATCAGGATAACGTTGCTTTAACGCCATTAACTGCGAATACGTACCACGAATTGGGTCATTACTATCAACACCTGGTAGCGCTTTTTGAATCGCAGCCCATGGGTCGTGGATCACCACTTCAAAATCTTGAGAACCCGCACAAGCAGTATTTAGCGCGTTTTTAGGGCCGCCCGTTAACGAGTCATTCGGTCCACAAATTGGAATAAAACCATACAAGATATGACTGAGGTTTTGCGCTGGAATATTGGTTACATCATAGTCACGACCATAAATACCCCATTCAACAAAGTAGGCGCCTGTTACTAGGCCGTCTTTGGTGCCAATATCTTGGTTATTTGGATCATAATCCATCGGCAATGGCGCTAAGTGGCCGCCATCTGTATCGGCAATAACAATTGGCTTACCTTCACTGCGAGCACAGGTGGTACCGCCTTCACATAGTTCTACATATAATGTGTGACGACCTGCTTTATCATACGGGAAGCTAATAACACCACTTTTGGTACCTGCTGCCAGCGAGCCTTCATTAACCAGCATATCATCGAAATACACTTTGTAGCTGTCGCCGCCGTCACCACTCCATGCGTTCCATTCAATGCTGATAGTGACTTCATCAACACGGTTCACCAAGCTCTTGTATGAACCTGTACCTTCAAGATCAACCTCAACAAATGAGTATTCTTGTGGCTCCCAAATAATGGTTGGTGTTGATGGTGCCGCATTCGCTGCACTTGCAAAGAGTGCAACACCAATGGCTGCGCTTAATTGTTTTATATTCATGATTCTCTCTTATCTATTTTTATATAGCGTTACGCTGTTATTGATAAAGTTTGAACTACAAAACTTTAGATTTCTTTCCATACTTGGCTGGCACCCGGTACATCTCCTTGGGTCCACCACTGCGCTCGATAGCGCTGTCCTTGATAGGTTACTTCGTCGCCGCCTTGATAGGCTTTGCCGCTGTTCCATTCGATTGATACACTGCCAGATTCAAGCTGCCATGCATCACTACTGTCTGGTTGTGCGCCTTGGTTCCACCATTTCGCACTGTAAACTCCGCCGTTAAAACTCACTTTATCGCCCGTGTTGTATTGGCTTGTGCTATTCCAAGCAGGCACGCTCGGATCAACTGGATCAGGGTCGACCACAGTGCTATTAAGCACAGTCACGGTAAAACTAACTTGGCTTGTGAGCTCGCCATCTGACACCGATACACTTACGGTGTAACTTGCATCAGCATCTACAGCGGGGGCATTTAGCGTGATGTTGGCATCGCTACCCGTAAAGCTCAGTGGTGCAGGTACATCCCAGCTATAAGTTAATGTGCTTTGTTGATCATCAAAGGCGTGTAGGTGTATCGCGGTGCTGCTTTTTTCTTCAACTTGAAGGTCATCTGGTTGATGAATAATTGGCGCGGTATTGTCAGGAGCCGCTTGTACGCTTAGTGCAAAGCTGTAGTTTGCATTCGTTGTAAAGACCTGATTAGTCATTAAATCAGACGCATCAAAGGCAATATCTCCGGCGCTATTTTGCACGCCAATATTAACTAAGTGCGCGTAATTAAGGTTTAACAGCGCTGCAAATTCAGCCTGCCAATTAGCTTGATTATCAGCTGTGATCTGCATTTGTTGAGTAAGTAACTCTTGGCCATTTTCATCAAATAACCGAGCTGACACACTACCGCCAACCTCAGCGTCTTGTCCTTGACGAACAAAGTAGCTAATTGCTGCCCAATCGGTTGGCTCTGTCGGGGTCGCATCGCTGACAATATTAATATCGCTACAGTTGTAGAAGCCTTCGCCGCCGGCATCATCTCGCTGCCAACGCGTGTATAAAATGGCATCGCCACTGCGCCCTTGTGGAATAGACACGCTCATTTCATAGTAACGGTCGTTGTTAGCATCAATGCTAAAATCAAGATTATCGTACTCTTCAACAAGCTCTAGGTCATCCCAAGTAAGCACTTGAGTCGCACTATCAAAGCCCGGTTTTGTTAAATAAAACTGCCAAAAACTCGGGTTATGCGGCGTACTCGCTAAAAAGCGCACTAAAATATCGCCATTAGCATTAGGAATAACCTCACTGCGTTGCCAATGCGCTGAAGGTAAATCCATACCGCGTTTTTCTGGGTCGCCTGCTGCACATAATCGGCCATCAGGTACACTTTGCTTTACTGCCTCTAGGTTTGTGTAATCAATGGTATTAGCCGAAAATTCAATGTCTTGCACAAACTGTACATGCCCTGCTTCAACAAACGCTGCACGACAAGCAAGGTTAGGGATCCCCGTGCCATCAGCAGGCCACCAGTACCCGCCATCAGCATTACAAAATGCTTGGCGTGCCTTCGGGCTTTCTAAGAATCCGTGGGCATTCACATGGCTTGATGCACAGGCAAGCAGCATGCTGGTTGCCACTGCCGATAAAGACAATGCCTTTGATTTCATTACTTTCATTGTTGTTCTCGCTGTAGAAATGCGGAGCAAAGTCCTTGCTCCGCTTAGTTGGTTAAAGCGTGCAACTCACCGTCCAGTCAGCAGATGTGCCTGGCTCTGTGCTCGTCCACCACTTTGCTTCGTAAATCACGTTGTTGTGATTCATTAGGTCGCCGCCAACAGCATGGCTTGGGTTACCAGCCCAGTCAGTTTGCGGCCAATTTGGATACACAGGGATGCTTGCTACATCAACACCATTACAGCTTCCCTCACCACCGGTGTCACCGCCAGTATCACCACTGCCAGCTGTGCCATCTGGTAGCATTGGGTATTCAAATTTAAAGGCGTAGGTTTTACCATTTTTCTCAATCGTGAAGTTAGATGGCCCCGTAATTGGCATGTAGTACATAACTTGCGCCTCAACGGTTTCACCTGTGTTAAATGACTTTTCGATACCGCCCCACTCATTCACTAAGGTGATTGAAAAACGATGGAACTCATTTTCAAAGCCACCGATATTATCGCCAGCCGCATTAGAGCCATTCGCTTCAACTGCCATGCCGAGCTTTTCTTGTGCATTCCAATTCGATTTGAAAATTGCCGAGGTAGAAACGGGCACATCAAAGCTGATTTTCGCGCCGCTTAAATCGATATCTGAGTTATTGGTGAATGCGAATGTAGGTGAAATTGGATAGTTATCATCACCAATTGGGAAGTCTTTCACTGTAAAGCTTACGTCAACAGCTTCGCTTGGCATGGTGAAATCGACATTACCTTGATGAGTGTTGTAAGCCACACCACTTTGGTTAAATTTATCGTAAGCAAGTGTGGTTAAGCTTGAGCCCATGAAATACTCACCTTTCGCTGAGTCATAATCATAGTCACCAGCAAGCTCCCAGAACATGATGCCACCAAGGCCATTGTTGATAACATAATCAACTTTGGTTGCCATTGATTGCTCATCTTCAATTGATAAGAATACCTTTTTCTCTGCATTCCAAAGCCATGGAGCAACAGCTACATCATCGTAGAAACGTGTGTAAGTTCCGGTTAATACATCATCTGCATCGGTTTCTGGCGTTAGGCCATAGATTTCAAGGTAAGAAGGGTTAATGCCATTTTCGAGATTTTTCGCATGCCATAGTGGGTTCGAACCTGCTGGCATTTCTTCACCAACATCGTTCTTATCGTGCCATAGGTTATCAATGCCAAGTGCACCATTACCGCATTGGTTTTTCTCACCAACGCCGGTCCCTTTCGCACATTTTGATTGATCTGGCAGCGCCGCTTGGCCCCATAAACCATTAGTACCACCCGACACATCTTTAAAGCCACGGGTGTAATATGGAATACCAATATTGATTCGACCTGCAGAGACCGCGCCGCGGAAGTAACGCACAGCCCAATCCGTATTTAAGTAGCCAATTCCTTCAAACTCAGCGGTGGTATAAACGCCCCACTGCGCTAATTCAGAATCAAGACCGGTATCAAACAAGGCTGCGTTGTGCCCTACATGTGAATTCCATGCACCATGTAAGTCATAAGACATAATGTTAACGTAATCGAGATACTTCACGCTTTGGAATGTTTCCATACCACGTAATAAGTAACCCGAAGATGGCGAAGCAATCGTTAGCAAGTAATGCTTACCAGCCTTTTCACCTGCAATATCAAGTTCTTCACGTAGTTTTTGCATCAATACACGATACGAGGCGTTAAGACCTGCGCGACGTGCATTAGAGATAGGAAAATCATCAGGGTGGCCTGAGTCATTCATTGACGATGGGTATTCGTAATCAATATCGACACCATCAAAACCGTAGGTTTCAATAAACTCAACCGCGCTTTTCGCAAAAGCATCAATTCCCGCTTGGTTCACAGAGCCATCGGCATTGGTTGTCATCGTGTAGAAACCACCGCTATTTACGCGAGTACCGTCTTCACCAAAATAACCACCGGTTTCAGCCCAGCCACCTACAGAGATTAAGGTTTTTACATCTGGGTGTTGTTTTTTGAATTTATTGAGTAAGTTAAAGTGACCTGTGTAACTAAAACTTGGATCCATTTCAGCGCCTGTAACGCCCGGCCAAGTCATGTTTGTCGCTGGGTTGCCAGCAGCATTTGGATCACCAATCGAGACCTTGTTATTGCCATCAACATGCGCGAAGGCATAGTTAATATGGGTGATCTTGTCCCAAGGAATATCGTTAACTAAGTAGCTTGGCTGACCGTTGGCACCATTTCGCCAACTCGTAAAATAACCAATAACTCGGCGTGGATGATCGGCGCCCATTTTCTCGCGACCATTTTCATCATACACGCTACAGTATGGGGTATTGACACCCGGTGTTTGGTATAAGCCTTGTGGTTTACAATCTGTACCGGGTTCTGTTGCTTCAACAACATTAACAACTTTGCTTTGTGTATCCGTCGCGCCTTCGTTATCGGTCACTGTTAAGGTAAATGAAAATTGCCCAAGTGCTGGAGCCTGCCAACTGTAACTTGAAGAAGCGGCACTTGCTTGATGAACTTCAGTGCTGTTTTCAGTTAACGATAATGCGGTTACTTGGCCATCGCTATCAGTGCCAGAAAGCGCAAACACCACACTGTCACCCACCATTACTTGTGATGGCAGTGAGCTAAATTCAATGCTTGCCACTGGCGCTTGGTTAACCGGCTCAACGTCATCAGACACACTCACTGAATGTGCAACCGCTGTAGAGGTTAGCCCTAAATCATCCGTTGCGACCGCACTAATCACATGGCTGCCTTGCGTTGCTTGCCAGCTCGCTGAGTAAGGTGTGCTTGTCACAGCACCCAGCGATGTTCCATCAACAAAAAACTCTACACTTGCCACGCTACCATCAGGATCAGTAGCGACAGCACTTATGACAACGCTGTCACTAGTGGTAAATAAAGAACCCTCTGCGGGTGTTAAGCTGCTAATTTGAGGCGCTTGATTCTCATTGACAACGCTGTCACAGACGCCCAATAAACGCCATTCTTGATCGACACCAGAAGTCTCCACAGGGTTGGTTTGCGTCCACCACTTAGCTTCATAAGCGCTACCTTGTGCCTGAACCTGATCACCACCAACATGTGTTTGCCCTTGTTGCCACACTTCTAAGTTGCTGCAATCAATCGCAGCCTGTGCTGTAAAGCCGTATAAACCTAGTGACAGCGCACTCAGTTTAAAGGCATTTTTTATTAATTTATGCGAGCTCATTCGCTCCCTCCGCCCAAAGTTTTAATAACATTTATTTTACAAATCCAACTTTAAAGTAACACACAACGCTATTACGTCAAGCTTGCATTTACCTATAAAGGGTAAAATAAACACACTTTTTGATGCTAGGCTCAGTTAAAACCACTAAAAAAGAATTAATTATTTTTATCAAAAAGCAAAAACGAGGATGATTCTACCGAGTGAAAATGAACATAAAATTAACAATAATTTAACCACGGAAAGCGCGGCACTCCTGACTTGTATAAAAAACAAGCAACACTTGTGTGAGGGTAGGTGAAAATAATGATTGTGTCGATTATGGGTATATAACGAATAAATTAGTTTTCAAGTAAAAATTTCTATAAAAATTGAGTGAAAATTATTCTTAACACGAATTTTAGTCATAAAAAAAGCAAACACTCAGTGTTTGCTTTTCACAAAAATCCTATTTGATCACAACTTAATTAAGCAGCGATTAAATAGGACTCTCGTCCTGCATGCTTTGCCTTACGTTGATATGCACCTTTACCTTTTTTAGGTTTCTCTACTTTTGCGGTGAACAGCTTAGATGTAACCATTGCGGCGTACACATTATCGTTAATTACACCACGACCAGTATCAACTTGGCCTTGTGTACGTTGTTTCTTTTTGCTCATTTTTTGCTCCTATTTAAAGTGTTGCGAGTATATACCTACCTAAGCGCTACGCAAGCGGTTTTTAAGAAAAAAACGACGATTTCCCCACTTATTTTGTCTTAAGCGCTTTTACTAAACACCATGCCTTGTTGTCATTTTTCTGACTAAATTCGTATTTTTATTGCATTCACTACCTAACTGCTGGCAAAACTAGCGAAAACAATCATAGTTAATTAAAAACAAACAGGATTACGATGACTGACTTTCTCTTAATCGCCTATATTTTCCTTATTGCAGGCATTATTGCCGTGCCTATTGCCAGCAAGTTTGGACTTGGCTCAGTGCTTGGCTACTTACTCGCAGGTATTGTTATTGGGCCAACACTGACATTTTTAAATGTTGATGTGATTGCCATCCAGCATTTTGCTGAGTTTGGTGTGGTAATGATGTTATTTATTGTTGGCTTAGAACTTGAACCCAAAGCGCTTTGGTCAATGCGAAAGCAGCTTATTGGCCTAGGTGGCGGACAGGTGGTTTTCTCAGCAGCCGCTTTTACTGGAATTGGTTTAGCATTTGGTCATGCATGGCAAACAGCACTTACAATAGGCTTAATATTATCGCTTTCATCGACCGCTATTGTACTGCAAACGCTTTCAGAGCGCGGGCTATTAAAATCAGATGGTGGCCAAGCCTCATTTAGCGTATTACTCACCCAAGATATAGCCGTTATTCCTATGCTTGCGTTTATTCCATTACTGGCTTTACCTGAATTAGCGCCCGCTATTGCAGATACAACCCATGCAAGCGAAGACGGTCATGCTCGCTTAAGCTTGGTGGCGGGCCTTGAAAGCTGGCAAGCAGCGCTGGTTACTTTAGGTATGATCGCGCTCGTCGTTTTTGGTGGTAACTACTTAACCGCACCGATTTTTAGATTTGTAGCACTGGCACGGCTTCGCGAGTTATTTACCGCAACAGCCCTATTCTTTGTTATTGGTATCGCTTTAATGATGTCGTTAGTTGGCTTATCCCCTGCGCTTGGCACCTTTTTAGCGGGTGTTGTACTTGCAAACTCACCTTATAAACATGAGCTCGAAAGTAATATCGATCCCTTTAAAGGACTATTACTTGGATTATTCTTTATCACCGTTGGCGCAAGTATCAATTTTCAATTACTCGCAGATAACCTAGCCAACATCGTGCTATTAACTAGCGCACTGATTGTAACTAAAACAGTTGTGCTATTAATTTTAGGCCGTATTTTTGGCCTAAAAGGCGCCGCACTTTGGTTGCTAGCACTGGGGCTTGCACAAGCTGGTGAGTTTGGTTTTGTACTACTTGCTTACAGTGTTTCTAATAATGTTTTAGCCACAGCCGTTGCCGACCAGCTATTACTGGTTGTGACCTTATCCATGCTGGTTTCGCCGGGATTATTTATTCTGTATCAACGTGTGATAGCACCACGCTTTATTTGTGAGCAAGCAGGGCAAGAAACAGAAGAGTTCCCTGATGATAGCCATGTGATCATTGCAGGCTCGGGCAGAATGGGTGGGCTGGTTGACCGTATTTTACAAGCTGGCGGTTATAAAACCACTGTGATTGATTACAACTACAAGCAACTCGAAGCCCTTGAGCGTGTTGGTATTCGTAACTTTTTTGGTGATGCCACTCGACCAGATCTACTCAGTGCTGCAGGCATTGAAGATGCAAAACTGCTGGTTGTTGCGCTTGATGATGCCGAACAAATCACTAAATTGGTTCGTTATGCGATGCAAAATTACCCGCATTTACATGTAGTTGCCCGCGCTGTAGACCGCCATCATGTATACGATTTATGGGCTTACGGATGTCGAGATATTATTCGCGAAACTTACGACAGCACCATGCGCATGGGCCGTTCAGCCTTTGAGGCACTTGGTATCGAGCGAGAAAAAGCCCAAGGGATGGTCGATATTTTCAGTGAGTTTGATAAAGAAATGCTACGAGAAGCTGCCGATGTCTACGAAATCGGCGTGCCATTCGAAGAAAACCATGCCTATATCGAACGTATCACCAAATTATTCGATGAAAAAGAACCCGAAATAAAACAACAAATGCGCGAGATATGCGAACGAGTTAAAAGGGACTAGGTTCGAGGGGTTAGGTGCTAGGGACTAGGAACTAGGAGCTAGGTTCGAGATGCGAGGTGCGAGGTGCGAGATGCGTGGTGAGAGATACGAGATACGAGAGTAAACGCGATATAAATCTGATGCGTTCGTAGGAATGGCTTCAGCCATGAACTCTCAAACACCACACAAATATAAGACTACTCGACGTAGGCGTGAAATTTATTTCGCGCGCCATGCAAGCATAACGCCTACGTAGCAGCAGCTTTATTCCGCGCCATTGGTGAGGGGTGCGAATTATGAGATGAGATGTTCGAGGTGCGGGATGCGAGATGCGTGAATAAACGCGATATAAAATCGCTGCTACAGACTCGTGTCTCGCATCTCGAAACTCCTTAACTTTCCCCTTACAATTTTACTCTCGTAGCTTACCGAAATATAAAGGTATTAAATAATGTAATAAGGAGTATTACAGTATGGAAACGCTTAATAAAAAGGAAAAGCTGCTATCTATTTTGTTCGGATTGGCAGCAACTATTAATTTAACTGTCGGTGTTTATTTGCTTATATTACAAGGCCTAGACTGGTTAGAGTTCATTAGTTGTCTAGCAATTTCACTTATAATTTTAGCGGGTAGCTTAAACCCAAAGCTATTCTTTAAACCGGTAAAAAACATATTTTCATCGCACTTCACTTTAGAGCCAATAATAAACTCGACTATCTACTACACAATTATAATTACAAGTTTGATTTTGTTATTTGGAAGCATTCTACTAAATAGATTTTGAAGTGCTTAAATGCAGATGAAAACTCAAAAAAGCGAAATAAAACGCGATATAAAATCGCTGCTACAGACTCGCATCTCTTGTCTCGCATCTCGCACCTCGCATCTCGCATCTCGCATCTCTTATCTCGCATCTCGCATCTCTTATCTCGCATCTCTTATCTCGCATCTCTTATCTCGCATCTCTTATCTCGCATCTCTTATCTCGCATCTCGCATCTCTTATCTCGTATCTCGTATCTCGCATCTCGCATCTCGTGTCTCGTATCTCGTATCTCGTATCTCGTGTCTCGCATCTCGTGTCTCGTGTCTCGTATCTCGTATCTCGTATCTCGTATCTCGTATCTCGCATCTCGTATCTCGTATCTCGTATCTCGTATCTCGTATCTCGCATCTCCCATCTCCCATCTCGTATCTCGTTTCTCGTTTCTCGCACCTCGAAACTCGCAAACTTTCCCCTTGCAACTCTCTAATTAAAGACAACTGTCATTGATAAAGCGACAAATGTCGGATACTACAATTAAGCAAAAAAATAGCGCCATTAGGCGCTATTTAAGTTTCATATCAACTTAGGAATTAAAAACTAAAACTTAATTTTGCATAGTAGGTCATACCATCAAAACCATAAGGTAGTGCACGAACAGGGTATTTGAATGCTTTATTCGTAATAAAATCAAGTGCTTCATCTTCGCCTAGCTCGTCTGGCGTTACATCAAAGATATTATCAATACCCGCCGATAGCATGAGTTCATCGGTTAGCTGATAGCCCACGTTAACATCCACTAATACCGCAGACTCTACCGTGCTTGTGTCTTTAAACTCACCGGTAGGTGATAGCTCATCAGGTAAACCAATGTGGTCATTACCAAAGTATTTAACGTCTGTTTCACCATAGTAGTTAAAGCGTAGCATGCTGTTGAAATCGCCACGATCGTATTCAAACGTTAGCGTAGCACGCTCACCTGGTTGACCGTCTGTTAAGAAACTACGTTGTAAATCATCAAGGGCGATTGATTCAGGAATACCCTCAGGTGCATTTACATCATCAATTTCAGTTTCGTTAATGTTACCCGCAAAGGTTGCTGAGAAATTACCGTCGTACAAATCGGTGCGGTACGAAGCAATAATATCAACCCCTTTAGTGGTTGAATCAACTGAGTTTGAGAAGTAGTTAGCTTGCTGTGCTCCTGTTGCATTAAGCGCGGCCACGGCCTCGGCACTAAACGAAACATCGTCCGCCGACATTAAGCTGCCAAGGGTAATTCTGTCTTTAATAGCAACATGGTAAAAATCAACGGTTAGCGATAAATCGCTGGTTACGTTGTAAACAAAACCTGCACTTAAGTTTTCTGAGCTTTCAAGGCCAAGGCTATCGACGCCAAGTGCTGACGGAAAATCAGAGCCCGCTGTTGCTGTGAATGATTGCAATAACACGCCACCAGCACCTAAGTTTGTGGTGTAAGCTGTATAGGCACTTTGTTGCAGTGATGGTGCTCTAAAGCCAGAAGAAATCGCACCACGCACGGCAAAGTCATCGGTAATTTCATAGCGCGTTGCGAGCTTACCAATGATGTCATCACCGGCATCAGAGAAGTCTTCATAACGAAGCGCTGTGCTTACTTGCCATGCGTCCGTGATCAGCGTTTCGGCATTTACATAAAATGCATAGCTGTGACGGCTCTCTTTGTTTGACGCTTCAGGGCGCAAACCGTTATAAGCTTGGAAACCACACTCAGCGAATACGCTGCTGTCGTTTACCGCAGGGTATGAGCTATCTGAATTAGCTAAACCACATGCATAAGAGGCTTCTTCGCCCGGCACGATTTCATAATTTTCTTTACGGTACTCAGCACCCACAGATACATATAAAGGCTCGCTGCGACCAATATCTACAATACCATTAAGGTCTGCATTAACGGTTGTTTGATCAAACCTAAAGCCACCAGAGTATCCGCCTGAAGGGCCTGCATTAGCAGCAATATCAGCATCACTTGCATCTGGGTTATTCGCCACATATTCAGCAGCATATGACGCATTTAGAGTATTTTTTGAAGTGAAATCATAGCTATTTTCACCATATACGGCAGATACGTCATAGCTCCAATCTGGATTTAACTCTCCGCGCAAACCAAGTGAAAACGAAATATCTTCGGCTTCGTTATCGATACGAGGTAAAAAGCCATCGCCATATACTTGCACAACGTTCTTCGCTGCTTGGTCAAAGTTACGGTAAAAACCATTACCTAGCGCAGTACGGTTTGAGTATCCGCCAAATGAGTAAAGCTCGGTCTCACCAAATGGTAATGCCATGTTATAAAACACAGAGGTAAATTCGCTATCAGCATTACCCTGTCCCCAACGAACTTCGTCAGACAGCGTACCGACTGGTACATCAACTGAGCCTCCAGTATCACGCTCAGCTCGGTTGGTGCCATCAGCATCACGGTATTCTAAAGAAAAGTTAATGAAGCCGCCTTCATCACCTAAATCAAAGCCATGGTTTAAACCCATTGAAATAGTGTCACCATCGCCTTCCCCCGTGCGACCCGCTTGCACATAGCCCGTTGTAACACCCGTTGAATCGTTTAACGATAAGTTGATAACACCGGCAATCGCATCAGAACCATATTGCGCCGCAGCACCATCACGAAGTACTTCAACACCTTTTAACGCAGTAAGCGGAATCGCATTCATATCGGTACCTGCAGCACCGGCACCTACAGTACCATTTAAACCAAAAATAGATTGGTTATGACGGCGTTTACCATTGATAAGCACTAACGTTTGGTCTGGCTGTAAACCACGAAGAGTTGCAGGTCTAAATAAGTCAGAGCCATCTGACACTTGCGTTCGAGAAAAGTTAAATGAAGGAGCCGTCGCTTGCAGACTTTGGCCCAGTTCAGTGAAACCACCTTTGTTTAAGTCGTCAGCATCAATCAAATCAACCGGCGATGTTGATTCGGTAGCTGTACGATTGGCAACTCGTGAGCCTAATACAGAGATTTGTTCGATGTTTTTATCTGCTTTTACAGCAGATGCTTGCTCTGCTGCCTGCACTGAAGTCGCAGAAACAGCCACACTAACCGCAACGGCCAGCATACTTAAAGAATGTGTTGTCATGTGTATCCTGTTGATATTCCGGCTTTCCTTAAAACAAAAAGACGCCCCTTTTGGAGAAATTAAGAAAAGCACTAAGCACGTGTTGTTGATTTTAGAAATCACGATTTTGAAAGCTAACTCAAGCCTGCGAATTAACTCTTGCAAAACATCCTATCAACAAATCCACAAAATGAAAGAAAAATCAGGTACGACTTAGGTATAAATATTTCCATTTGTAGTATTAATGGAATTTTTAAAGTTGGAATTATTCGTTTTTCAGTAGAAATAAGCAAAATAATGCAACTATCAGCTTATCTCTACTGAGGAGGGAAATGTTTACTGATCTTGCTCAAGCATCGCCAGTTTTTCATCTTCAAGCATTAACGCCATAGTGGCAATCTCAGATAAGCTCTCGTCTAGCGCATTAAAGAAGGTGACAAACCCTTCGCCTAGTTTTTCTGGTTCAGGATGATTTGCCAGCGCCTGATCCCACATTGCAAAAGTAGTAAGTAAATCGAGTGTTGCTTCAAAATTATCAATAAACAACTGGCCATCTTCGCTTTCGTTTTCTTGCTGCGAATCAGCCTTGAGTAAAAATTGTAAATCGCTGTGCCAAATATCTTGGTTCACAATGTACGCTGCAATATACCCGCTACAAAAGTCTTGTAGTGCTTGGCTTGGTTCATTGCTGTTAACTTCATTTGGGTATAATTCGGCTAAGATTTTCTTTTGTTCAACTTGTGCTTCGGTTACGTTGTCGAGCAGTTCAATCATTGCATCGCGCGGCTCTGAATCTGTCATTAAGGTGTTGAATACCGCTTCATCATTATCGGCAATATAATTTGCTAACTCTGACTCACCAAAAAACTCTGAGCAGGCTAACAAACCAGACATATAGCCAATCACTTGATCCAAGCTGACTTGATTAGTTTCGCTTTGACTAGCGAGGTAATTTTTAAATACATCCGAACTTTGTTGGTTAAGCATATTGAGCCTTTACATGTTGTTTTGGTAAGGGTGTATTCCTACCCTAGCGAATTCACAAATTTTTGCAACAACTGAAATACAGTCAGCTAGTTACAGTCTTCCTGACCTGACTTTGTACCGGGAACACGCAGCTAATTCGTGTGCCCATTCCTTCTGTACTTTGAATATCAATACACCCTTGATGTTCATGCACTATGGCATATACCATGGTCATCCCCATGCCGGTACCTTCTCCAACGGGTTTGGTGGAGTAAAAGGGATCGTATATTTTCGCAATGGTTTCTTCTGACATGCCGGCGCCATTGTCCTCAACATCGATATAAATATGCTGTTCAAGCTCATACACAGCGACAGATATTTCAGCTTTTTCACCTAGGCTGTTACACGCTTGCTTAGCATTTATCAGAATATTGACAATTACTTGGCTTATTGCGGGTAAGTTACACCAACTTTGCGATATAGGACTGTATTGGGTTTGTAAATTACAATCACGGAGTTGGTTTGCTAGTAGTTTAACGGCACTTTTTACCGCCTCGGTCATATCAGCAAATTGCTTGTCGTGACCTTTTGGCCGAGAAAAATCCAGTAAATTGGCAACAATTTTACTGATCCTTTGCAAGCCTTGTGAGGTGTCGCTTATTAGTTCAGGTAAGTCATCAGCCATAAAGCGAAACGAGTGCACTTTATTAAGCTCTGTTAACTGCTTACAAAACGTAGCTTTATCAGCATCGTTGCAGGCAAATTCATCACATACAGCAAGTAACTCGCTAAAGTAATTACAGTAATTTTTTAAACAATCGACATTACTAATGCTATAGGCAAGAGGGTTATTTATTTCATGGGCAACCCCAGCACAAAGAGTGCCCAAAGTGGCCATTTTTTCGGCTTGAATGAACATAGCTTGATGATGCTCTAAATCAGCAATTTTTTGCTCAAGCTCACTGTTTAATGCCACTAGAATACGGCTTTTGTCTGCGAGCAATTGTTCAGCTTCTTCTCTGGCCGCTTTTTCTAACAAATAGGCTTGCTTAAAGTCATCCATATTCGTCTCAAACTCTGTTTGTCTCTTTTAAAACCTAGCACAAGGCTTGATTTAAGGCTATGTTATTGATTAACGATGACTCATAGTAAAACGGTATGGCAGAACAAGTTAGCAAGCAACATATTCAGGTTTTATGCATTGATGACGACGAAATCGTCTTGAGGACTCTTTTGCGCCTGTTATCAGCGAATAACATCACTGCAAAAGCCTGCTCAGATCCACTTGAAGGGCTAAAGGTTTTGGCTACTTATAGCTTTGATGTGATCATTTGCGACATGCGTATGCCAAATATGGACGGCGCCGACTTCTTTGCACAAGCACTTAATATAGACCCAGAACCACACCGAATTTTGCTAACCGGTTACTCAGATATAGACAACACCATTGCCGCCGTTAATAGAGGTAAAATCCATGCCTATATCCAAAAGCCATGGCAAAACGAATTACTGTTACGCAATATTAGTGATGGCATAGAAAAAACCTCATTAAAGCGCCAAAACAAGCAGTTAGAGCAAAAAATAAAAGCGCAAAACAGCCAGTTAAAAGAGCTAAACAACAACCTTGAGCAAATGGTAGAAAAGCGTACGTTACAAATTCGAAAAGTGCTCAAACAGCTCGAAGAAGTCAATGAGCGTGAAAAACACGAGCATCGCAGTACTTTTGAAATTTTATATAACTTTATCAATGCCAATCCGTACCTTGATGGTATGCAAGCACAAAACATTGCTGCCACCAGTAAGCAAATTGCAGAGCAACTTGGTTTAGATAAACAACATATCGAAAGAGCTGAAATGGCAGGTTATCTTGCACAAATAGGCTTGCTCGCCATGGAGCCTGAGCTTTATAAAAAGCCAACAAGGGAACTAACCGAAAACCAAAAAAAAATCTTTTACACCCACCCTAGTACCGCTCAGCTGATGCTCATGCCAGCGACCCATCTACATGATGTCTCTGAGGCGATTTATTACCAGTTTGAGCATTACAATGGCTCGGGCACACCGAAGGGCTTAAAGGGCAAAGAAATACCAATTACGGCAATGATTTTAGCGGTAGCCCGCGATTTCTGGCAGGCAATTGCGCATATCACAGTGCAAGATAACAGCCGTTACGAAAGCGCACTTGATCAGCTACGGCTATACAGCGGCACTCACTATCACCCAAAAATTTTAGACGTATTAGATAGCATTAAAATAACCTGTGCGAGCGATCAAAAAGTCGGCACCATGAAAATTATCTCGGCTCAAGATCTTAAAAACGGGATGGTACTTGGACATGCATTAAGAAGCTACGACGGTATTTTGTTATTACCTAAAGGGCATGTGTTTGGCGCAAAATCAATTGCAAAACTGCAGCAGCTTGAAGCAAGAAAACCGAACCCTTTCAGGATCATGATCAAAAATTAGCGAATAAAGTGATCACATAATCAGCTTACTTCGTTACAATGTGATTTATATTACGATTACTTCATACAGGAGCACTCAGTGTCGCGATTTTCCGCCATTACCGATAAGCCGCATGACGGCCGATTCAACAAAAAAACGGGCATTTTACTGACTAACTTAGGTAGCCCAGACGCCCCTACTACCGCGGCACTTAGAACTTATTTACGCGAGTTTTTATCGGACCCTCGAATTGTCGAGATCCCACGTTTTATTTGGATGATCATCCTTTATTGCTTTGTACTTACGTTACGCCCAAAACGCTCAGCAGCACTTTATAGAAGCATCTGGACTGAAAACGGTTCACCGCTCACGCATATTACCCGAGAGCAAAGCAAAAAATTGGCAGCCCTTTTAAAAGACAAAGGACACCACGACACCGAAGTGGTTATGGCCATGCGCTATGGTAACCCTTCAATTGAAGCAGGCCTTGAAGAGCTGCGCGAAAAAGGCATCACTCGTGTGATTGTGCTGCCAATGTACCCGCAATATTCAAGCACTACTATTGGCTCAACGTTTGATGCTGTATCGAATGTTCTTCGTAAGTGGCGCTGGGTACCAGAGCTGCACTTTATTAATGGTTATCACGACAATCCGACTTACATTGATGCCCTAGCTGCTAGCATTAGCGAAGATCTAAATGCCCATGGCACGCCGCAAAAGTTGGTGTTTTCGTACCATGGTACACCGAAACTATTTTTAGAAAACGGCGACCCTTACTATTGTTTTTGTATGCAAACCACACGTTTAGTGGCAGAGAAACTTGGCTTTGAGAAAGACTTTGCTGTAACAACTTTCCAAAGCCGTTTTGGTAAAGCTGAATGGTTGAAGCCATACACAGACGCAACCCTTGAAAGCTACCCTGCTGAAGGTATTAAAGACGTTGCAATTTTAAGCCCTGCATTTAGTGCCGACTGTTTAGAAACGTTAGAAGAACTCGAAGGCGAAAACCGCGAAAACTTTGAACACGCAGGCGGTGAAAAGTACCGCTACATTCCTGCATTGAATACCCGCGATGACCATATCAATGCGATGTTTGAAGTGATAAAACCATTACTTAAATAACGAAAGGCCCTAGTTATTATATACAGTAACTAGGGCCTTTTTTAATATAGAAACCTGACATTAATCTTTACGTGTCATAACCAAAGTCACCGTACCTGCAACAATTCCCCAAAATGCAGAACCAACCGAGAACAAAGTTAGGTTTGAAGCTGTAACTAAAAAGGTCACGATTGCGGCTTCGGTATAATACGCCTCAGTTAATGCTTGCTGTAAACTACTAGCAATAGTGGCGAATAGCGCAATGCCTGCCAATGCCAAAATTAATGCCTGTGGCAAACTTGCTACCAAACCGACCAAGGTTGCCGCAAGGAGCGCCATAATAATGTAAAACACACCACCAGCAATGCTTGCCCAATAACGTTTACTTTGGTTTTTATCTGCCTCAGGGCTCATACAAATGGCAGCGGTAATGGCCGCTAGGTTAATGGCATAACCACCAAATGGTGCAATAAATACATTTAAAAGTCCGGTTACATTTAACGCTGCCGATACAGGGGCTTTGTATTGATGCGCCTTTAAAACAGCAATACCCGGTAAGTTTTGCGACGTCATGGTCACAATAAATAGCGGCAAACCAACACTTATCATGGCGTTTAAGTCAAACTCAGGCGCAATATAAGCAAACTCGCTCATTTTCCACTGCCAGCTAGAGGTATCAATTTGCCCAGTCACACCTGCTATTAAAAAGCCCGCCACAACCACTGCAAGCATAGCAAAGCGTGGAAAATAGCGCTTGCCACATAAATAAACAGCCACCATTAAACCAATCACTAAAGGCAGCTCATTCATAAAGTTGAACACATCAATACCAAAATTCACCAGCACGCCTGCAAGCATGGCACAGGCCAATTGGCTTGGAATTTTGTTCATCATTTTTTCGAACACACCGGTAATTCCAGACAAAAAAACCAGCGCCGCCGAGAACATAAACGCACCAACAGCTTGGTTTAAGCTATACCCTTGGGCGCTTGAAATAAGGAGTGCCGCTCCGGTTGTTGACCACGCAATAAGAATGGGTACTTTGTAATAATAAGACAACGCAATTGAGCTAACGCCCATCGCAAGACCAAGCATTAATACCCAGCTGGCAACTAAATCAGGTGTGCCACCTAACACCATAACAACCTGATAAATAAGCGCGATTGAACTGGTAAAGCCAATAATAACGGCCACTAAACCCGCGGTTGCTCGACTGATGAGCTGACTCATGTACACACACTCCTTGGCAATTAAAAATCTACCATATCCTATGATTTGCCAGATGGCACTGTACACTTTTGTAGTATTTTAAGATTTATTTACTATACAGATGACACAAAAAAGGCGTGTTATAAACACGCTTTTATAAAGTTAAAACCATCTCTAAACAAGGCTCTTTAGCTACTTCAATATTTAACGTCCTATTTCATAGGTCTCTTGCTTTAACAAGCCTTGGCTATCTTTATAAATGATCCACCCGCGCATGGTCGGTACCTCTAGTCTTGGAGTTTCGATGACAAAAAAACACGGATTATGCTCAGCATTCAGAGCCGAGTAAAACAAATTAGTTTTATCGACACGATAATAAAAACCACTACTTAGTGATTAACTATTGACCGAGTTGTTAACTTGAGGTAAAAACTAACAATGAGTTAACATAAAAACCCGTAAGAGAAACATGTGAACAGGACGCTTGCATTAATCTTCATTCTGCCACTTACAGCATTTGCACTGAATGAGTGGCATATTCAAAGTGATGGTTTTAAAACAAAACCAAGCACACAGCAGTTTGTTGCCTCTTACAAAGCAGAAGCCGACCAAATAGCCCCACAACCCATTGTGAATTTAACTGCGCCGCTTAATCAGCTATCTAATCATGCGCACGATTACCTATATAAACAAGGCCGTTTGCCTGACCAATTAGCAAACACCGCATTCAGCGAATTTGATTTAGACACCCTAAAAACCCTACAACCCGGCGATCACTTTATTTTAGTGATCGACGAATACCTCAGTTACACCGTCGAAATTAGTAACATCATCGAAGCCAGCAATGGCGATAGAAGTGTATTTGGCAAGGTCAATGATCATGCCAAAGCAGGCCATCAAGCCGTGATGACCCTCACAGAAAACACCCTACAAGGCCAATTTGATGCCGGCAATCAAAGCTACAAGTTTCAAAGCCATGGTGAATACGGGTGGGTAACGAAGATGTAGGTAACGAGGTACGAGTTGCTAGTTTCAAGGGGAAAGGGGAAAGTTAGCGAGTTTCGAGATACGAGATGCGAGATGCGAGGGTAAAGTTAGCGAGTTACAAGATGCGAGTTACAAGATGCGAGATATGAGATACGAGGAACGAGTTTCGAGTCTGTAGCAGTGATTTTACATCGCGTCCAAGAACCAAAATCCTAGCACCAATTGCTTCCCTGTAGGACTGGCTTTAGCCGGGAATGGTTTGAGTAAGTGACGAGATACGAGGGGCGAGATAGGAGTCTGTAGCAGCCATTTTACATCGCGTCCTAGAGCCTAGTACCTAGCGCCCAGCTCCTAGAACCGAATGTCTTAATCCGTAGGCGTGAAACTTGTTTCGCGCGTCTGAAAGCTGACCGCTCTCATTTATGTTTGATTCTATTCGGCACTAAAGTACCTCCTACAAGTGAAATCAAACTCGTAGCAGCGATTTTACATCGCGCCCAAGAACCAAAATCCTAGCACCAATTGCTTCCCTGTAGGACTGGCTTTAGCCGGGAATGGTTTGAGTAAGTGACGAGATACGAGGTGCGAGATAGGAGTCTGTAGCAGCGATTTTACATCGCGTCCTAGCGCCTAGAGCCTAGAGCCTAGCTCCTAGAACCGAATGTCTTAATCCGTAGGCGTGAAACTTGTTTCGCGCGTCTGAAAGCTGACCGCTCTCATTTATGTTTGATTCTATTCGGCACTAAAGTACCTCCTACAGGTGAAATCAAACTCGTAGCAGCGATTTTACATCGCGTCCTAGAGCCTAGAGCCTAGAGCCTAGCGCCTAATACCCAGCTCCTAGCTCCTTTCCCCTTTCTAACTTTACTCTTTCCCCTAGAGCCTTTCCCCTCACCAACTCACACCTACTCCTCAATCGCGGGCCATAAACTTTCACCGTCGCTATCGATTGGGCTTAAAATCTCAAGGCCTAGAATTTTGGCGATCAGCGGGTACACATCTAAATTACTTACTTCGTCTAAACGTAGGCCTTGTTTAAAGGCGGGGCCGGTGGCGATAAAGGTTGCGGCCATATCTTCACTATAAGCGTAACCATGAGTGCCTAAATAACCGGCCATTTTACTGTCGGTAAACACTCTAGGTGCGTCGGTTTGTAAAATAATATCGCCAACGCGCGGGCCTTTATCGTAGTGATAATCACGCTTTTGCTGCTCGCTTAGCACGATATAGCGACCATCAGCGGCTTGAGCGAGCTTTTTACTGAATCCATTAATGTCTGCTTTGCTATCTGGTTTTGCATAATATAAAACCCGAGGGCCGGTGTTTTGCACTATGAAGTTTTCATCTTGTGGCAGGCTATCAATTTTAATACTAAGGCTTGGATCAACAGACGTCATACCGTGATCAGAGACAATCACTAAGTTAATGTTTTCATCAAGCACTCTTAAACGGCTTGATAAATCAGCCATTAAACTATCTAGCTTTTGCACTGCGTCATAAGTTTCTTTAGCATCAGGGCCAAACTCGTGCCCCATGCTATCGACCAACGAAAAATAACTTACCACTAAACGTGGGCGCTGTGCTTTTGGCAAACTCAACCACTGAATAATTTGATCAACACGCTTTTGGTAATCGCTATGTTTTGAATAATGATAAAAGTAATCAGGCAACATACCGTTAAAGCGCGCATCTGATTCAGGCCAAAAATAGGTTGCGGCTTTTAAGCCCTGCATTTGCGCTAGGTTCCAAAGCGGAATACCATTTACCCAAGTGCTGTCGTCTTTCCCTTTACCCATTTTGTAGCAGTCGCTACGCTCAGTATCACAAAAGCGGTTCTCGACAATGCCATGATTAACAGGCAATAAACCGGTAATAATCGACAAATGATTCGGAAAGGTTTTGGTCGGATAAACAGGGCGCATTTTGTTTGCTCTCACGCCCTGTTCACTGATTGCTTTTAAGTGCTTTGCATGGTGTTTTTCAATGTAATCCCAGCGAAATCCATCTATCGAAATAAGTACCACAGATTGCTCTTGCTCCGCTTTTACAAGAGAGCTGAACGCTAATAAACCCGCTAAAACTAATTGCCAAATACGCATGCGAAACCCTTTTTAGTTCAATTTGTTAATTTGCTCAGAAACTTTACCAAACTGTTTTGAAAATTTTGTGATCATGCTTTCTAGTTTTTTCACACTACGTTTTAAACGTGAGCCGTTTATTTGGCTATAAATAAAGCCCCAAACGCCTGTAACCACACTTAACACAATAAACACAGCAACCGGTAGGCCATCTAAGTGCTCAACCACTTGCGGGTAATCATTGAGTAAATCAATGCCAACATCTGGCACAAGTGTATTTACTAATGGATAAAAATCTTGCGCATCAAAGTACCAAGCTAACCCTATTGATGTAAGACCAAGTAGTACCATACGGTTAAAGCCATGCACCATACCAAAACTGCGTACTGATGAGTTGTCATAAGTAATGTCTTTACTCACATTAACGGCATACTCTCGGTAATACTTATAATAACGTTTTGTGTCTACACTGCTGTAGGCGTAATACACCCAATCACCAATATCAACAGAGCCCAGTAAATCTTCACCCGCTTTAAAAATATATGGTTCACCCGATGCGGTTTCGAGCATGATTTCACCTTTTAAGGTGGTGCTACGATTACGATAAACTTCAACGCGCTCTTTTACGTCACTACCTACATACGTGCCACCTCGATACGTCGTTGTGGTTTCTGTCGTGGTCACTGTTTGGCGGGTTTCATTAGCATGTGCGCTTTGCTCTTTTTCTAGTACTTTGCCAAGCACAGCACGATGACGAATAGTGCCTTTTTCGTTACGTGCCCAAACATTTTTATGCACGTAATCGTTTTCATATGCAAGGCTATACTCATCCATAATGGCATGCTCAAGCTCAGCAATACTGGTCGGTTTAGTTATGCTCGACTCTAACGCTTTTTGAATGCTAATGGCTTGCTCATCATCTTTTGCAAGTGATTGTTCTTTTTCAGCAATCGCTTCAACGTGTTGCTTAGCGCCACAGCAATAACAATGCGCAGCATCTTGGCTAATACGCTGCTGGCAAGAGATACAAATAACATCTGACTTACTTGGCGTTCTTGCCAGCATGTTATAACCCAGTTGATTTAGGGTGGTCGATAGCATCACATCTGTTGCAGCTAAAATCGCATCATACTTTGCTTCTTGTTTGGCTTTAGCTTTTTTATGGTAGTTGTGCTCTGCCATAAATACCCCGATAGCAACTGGCAATGACGCAAGTAGCGCAGGTAAAAACTCAAGCTTTGCAGCAAACAACATGATTAAGAATGTAATAACACTTAGCACCAGCCACAAAATGGTTCCGCCAGTGTAGTTTCGGCTAATGGTTTTGTCCCAGCTGCGATATTGTTGATCGGCAAAATGCACAATCACAACTGGCATAAAGCGGTCATTTTTAACTACCCGCCTAGCATTGCCATCAGCAATGCGATAATTAAGCGTTAACGGTGTTTCTTGAAATGCGGTGATTACATTGCCCTTTTGTAGGTTAGCAATCACATCTTTTTCTGCATCAACACTAAACTCATGAATAATGCCATCTTTGTCTTCAACTTCTAGCCACCAATAACCGTACAGCATGTTGTCGTTATTGGTTTTATAACGACGCTTATAGTAAAACATTGATTTCACAACGCCTGTGACCGTACTCGCTTGTGGCGCATAGTTTTTCACATCAACCAGCAAGTCAGGGCTGAGTTCTTCAACCGTGTGCATTTGTCTTTTTTGCTCAAGAGCTTCTCCACAATCACAACAGTGAAGATCGGTGGCATACACCGTATTTTGGCAATGTTGCATTTTCATTCCTTGCTTAATTATTTGCTTAAATCAATGGTTAATGTTTGTTCGCCAGCATCTACTTGGTGCCAACGTCGATACGTTTTATACCCAGGCGCCGACACTTGAATATCATAAGCGCCAGTTTTTAAAGTCATGCCAGGGCGATATTTAGGGCCGATATTCATAATGCGAATAGTGGCGTTCGCCGGGTTTGTAGTAATGGTAAGTTTAGTTTTTTGCTCAACCAGATATTGTCTACGCTGTTGCTGCTCAGCACTTAAACTGGCATCGCCATGGCGCAAAATATCAACCTTGGCTAAAGCATGGCTCAGCGGGCTAAAGTTCTCGTAAATATGCAGTTTTTCTTCAAACTTTAAACCAAGAGGATGCAGCAGAGGCTGGGCATGCAAAGTCCAACGAATCGCATAACTAAACACCGGATTGCTCGACTCATCGACCTTGTCTAAAAAGTAGTTAACAGGGCTTTGATCATCCTTGGTAAAGGTGTTATGCACAAACATTACTGGCACTATCAAAATCAGCGCAGGCATAATCAGCTTTTGCAAAACAGATACACCTGTCGTTGGTTGCTTTTCTTGCTTAGGTTTAACCAGTTGCCACAGTTTTAACGGCAGCTTGCTAAAGGTTAAGCAAATCAAAAACAGTGATAACGACATCGAGATAGGCGGAATAATCACCGAACGCAATGCTTGCTTACCGTACTCAGCATACTCGCCACCATCAGCAAATTTACCTTCTGAGCTATTAAGCATGGCTAGGTATTTGTCGGTGCGTTTTGCAATGTTTGGATCAAGCACCTTGTCTTTAAAGTTCTTTTTATTCCAATCGGCACGAATGTTTTTTACGTATAAATCACCCATTCTATCGGCAATTTTTGCTTGAATTTGTGGGTGTAGCTGAAACGCAACCCAGCTTAAGTTTGGCTTTAAACTCATGCCGCGTTTACGCATTTCGCTTTGCCATTGTGCATTGGCTTCACTTGTAACCTTATTGGCTACAGCATTAGCAAATGCTTGGCGTTGATTCACATTCCAGTTGCTTTCAAGCTGTAACCCTTTGCTGGCAAAATGTGATCTAAGCTTCTTTTGCGTTGTTTCGTGAGCACGAAACGCCATTAAGTTTTCAATCGTAAATGGGTAGCCCGTTTCACTCACAAACATCTTATGAAAATTTGGATGTTGTAAAAAACGCAGCTGGTAATGATCTGGGTCATCGGTGTATTTGTAGCGCTTATCTTTAAAGCCGCCATCACCACCGGTTGCTAAACTAGCAGCTTGTAATGCGGTATAAACACCACCAGTAAGCACCCCCATTAAAATAGTGCCTGCGGCATTTTCAGCAACCGAAACATCTTCTTCAATAAGCCAGTAATCAGGCTCTATGTAGCCAATACCGGCTTTTAAAATATTGCTTCGGTAGTCTGCTGCTTCGCGTTCATAACAACGATTTCGGCGGTCTTTTTCGCTGCTTTTGTCATAACGCTCACGGCATTTTGCAATGCTTTGGTGGTAATCATAAATCTTCGGGCCATACTTTTGTGCACGCGCTGACGCTTTTGCGATATGGGCTTTTTGCGCTTGTTGGTACTTGTTCCAGCCGCTATTGATCTCTTGTTCAACTTGCTGCCAATAACCTTGCTCGCGCTCACCGATACTTGCCAAAGTGCTGTTGTACTTTTTACTGCCATCAGCATAGGCTTTGTATTTAACCACCAGCTCATCATATAACTGGCTGTAGTTTTTATAATGTTTATCAAAATCTTGATACGCTTTTTTCTGTACAAACGCAGCAATAATCTTTCGCTTATCTTGCTCTAGGTTGTCTGAAAGCGCGGCATCGCTATACAGTAAGCCACCAAACAGCGCCAAAAAGGTCAGGTTTTCTGAGCTATGTAATTGCTCAGGGTTGTAATCAAGGTCATTCACTTTAATCGAGTTAATCGCCAGTGCATCTCTAAGTGCTGCACTGTAGGTAGCAAACTGGCGCTGCTCTGCGGTTGAAGGCTCAATTAAGGTTTTTTCAATGGCATATTTTTGGCCAAAAAACACCACCGGCCAAACTAAGCATAATAAAGCAATAAACGAGATAATCCCGCGGCCCACTTTGGCAACCATAGCCTTAGGTAAAAAGTCAGCTAACAGCAGTGCAACACCCACCCCAGATACAGCTCGGCCATAAATTTCGAGGTGTTCAAGGTCTTCTGCCGAAGGGGTACCTAAACCGACTAAAGAGACTAACTGGGCATTAAAAATTGCCTCAGGTAATAAATATAAAGTAGCTAAAACAAGTAGCAAACAGCGCCACCAAAACGGCTTTATTAAATCAGTCATAGTTTTATTCTTATTGTTTTTTACGCAGTTCTAGTTCAACAGCAGGATCTGTTTCTAGGCTAAAATCTTCATCGGCTTGGCGAGTCCCAATTTCTAAATTAGGTGCTGAAGGAGTCGATGTTACTTTGGGAATATAAGTTTGTGCCTGAGTTGATTTAAGCGTGCCGCCGACCGCTGGGTAAAGCTGATTCCCTTTATAAGCATACAGCTCATCAAGGCGCTCTAAATCAAGGTCTGTGGGCATGCTGGCAATCAACCTAGCGTCTGCTTCATCGCTAAAATACGGCTGCATTTTTGGTAACTCAAACACAGAACAAAAGCCATAAACGGTATCGTCCATAATCACAGAGTCAGGGCGAAGAGAACGCGACTGCGCTAATAGGCTGCGCTCATGATAGTCGTGGCCGTTAATAGAATAAGTGGCAATCATAATACCGCGCGCTTTAGCAACCGGCTTTAAGCGTGCTGCACTTTGCTTGTAATGACGAATATCAAGCACATAACCAAAGTTACGTTTTAGCTGTTTTGCTAATCTATCGAGCTTAACTGGGCTGTCGTAACGTTTTTCACGATGATAGCGATTACCCAGAGCTTGTAAGCTCTCAAGCTCTTCTTTGTTGCGCTCGTAAATTGGGTCGCTACCAGCGCCGCGTTTTAGGTCACTTGCTAACTTATTCATAGAGGCTTTTGCTGGTGACTGAATAAATGCCAAGTAAATATCTGGGTTAATATCGCGCATACGAGTCAGGTTGCGCATTTCTAAACTGCTAAAAAAGTAGTTACCACCACCAACAAATTCATATGCTAAATAATCCAGCATTTTTAAATCGTTAACTGAAGCCTTTGATTTTATTTCAATATTCAGTTTTTGATGAGGCTTACGGTAGCGCGCAAATGTGGCAGCAAGCTCTCTGAATGAAGGTGGCATATCATCGGTAAGTAACCCGGTATCTTGGTTACGATGACGTAAATAGCCCCACTCTTTTTTATAGCTCATCGACTCAATTTTGCGGCGCTTATTGTCAACTGTGCCGGTTTCCCGACCTGTACGGGCATCATGATGCACAACCCACACATCGTCACGGGTAATTCGCACATCAATCTCAACAACGTCAAAATTGTTGTCGATGGCATCAATTACCGCGTTAAGCGAGTTTTCTGCATAACGAATTGAGCCACGGTGGCTCTGCAAATTAAAGTTACTGCATTGCCTAGCAGAGGCGTAGTTGATATTACCAAGTTGGCTTTCATAAAAACCTCGTGCATACAGTGCACCCTGCTTGGCCTTAATGGCATTTTTTTCGGCCACCGTTAAGGTGCTTTCAGCGCTTGGCTCTGGGGTGCTTTTACAAGCCGTTAAACCAATACAACACAGGAAAATACTGGCTAGGAGCCATGGTTTTTGAGACAGAGTTTGCATCATTGCTTTATAGCCAAAAGGCTTTCCTTTTTAATACAAGATAATGAAGAAGTGCGTAAAACTGAATAATATATGAATAAAGGCCACGATTTAAAGTAATAACTTTAATAAAAATGAATATTTTAATTTAAGATACAAGCTGTTAGATTTAATTTAATAAATAGCAAAATGTTGCTAACAAAACGCAAAAGCCCGATTTTACCGCTTTGTGGGAATGAAAAATGATCGATTTTGGTAAAAAAATTACTCCAGCGCGCGAAATGCGTTCTACCAATAATTTACACACGGCGCTTGAAAGTGATCGGGGCCGCATTATTAACAGTGCAGCAATTCGCCGTTTGCAGCAAAAAACCCAAGTTTTTCCACTAGAACGTAATGCTGCAGTGCGCTCAAGGCTTACCCACTCGCTTGAAGTACAACAAGTGGGTAGGTTTATTGTGCAAACCATTTTTAATAAGCTCAGTGATGCAAAACAAAAAGAATATGGCTTAGCTGGGCTTGAGCGCCCGCTAGAAAGCCTAGTAGAAATGGCGTGCCTAATGCACGACATAGGCAACCCGCCGTTTGGTCACTTTGGCGAAGCAGCCATCAACCAATGGTTTGATAAACACTTAGACGCACTGACTCCTGAGCGCTGTAAAGGCATTGGTATTAGTGTGATCTTTAAACACCTTGCCCAAGACATAAAAAGTTTTGAAGGTAATGCCCAAGGTATTCGCATAATTCATTCATTACTTTCTCTAAACTTAACCTACAGCCAAAGTGCCGGAATTTTAAAATATACACGCCCGGCCAGCATGGCGAAAATAGACAGCCCGCAAGATAAAAACTACTTGATGAAAAAAGTGGGTTACTACTTCAGCGAAAAGCCGTTTATTGAAGCACTACAAACTGAACTCGAAATTGAGCAATACTGCCGTCATCCTGCTAGCTACATTATGGAAGCAGCTGACGATATATCGTATTGTTTGGCCGATATTGAAGATGCCGTAGAAAAAGGCATTATTAGTGTTGAGTCGCTTTGCGAAAAGTTAAAAGAGCAATACACCCGCACACTCACGAACCTAACCATAGACGATACCAAACACAGCGACTTTGCCGAAAAAGCCATTGATTATGCGTTAAGTAAAGCACAAGAGCAGCCGTACAATTTTAATAGCGAATTTTTTATCTACCTGCGCGTGACCTTGCTACACCCATTAGTAAGCTACGCAGCAGAGCGGTTTATTAATAATATTGAAGCCATTTACCACGGTGATTTTAATCAGGCTTTATTAGAAGATCGAAGTCACTTGCATGCCGTCACGCTCACTTTAAAACAAGTGGCATTAAAGCATGTATTTTGCCACAAAGAAGTAGAGCGTTTAGAGCTACAGGGTTACCGTATAATTAGCGGTTTACTTGACTGCTATAAACCTTTACTAGCCCTTGATGCTGATGCTTTTAAACGCGTGTTAAAAGGCGACCAAAACTACTTAATTGAAACTCGTCTTGTTAAAAAACTATCTAATAAACATTTAAATAGCTACCAAAAAGCCATTGATGCCCTAAAAGCCGAACCGGATCATTTTGCCGCTTACGAGTTCTATTATCGCTGCCGCTTAATTCAAGATTACATAAGCGGAATGACTGACCAATTTGCTTACGACGAATACCGTGCGCTCATGGTAATTGATTAACCACTACGAATACGCTTAATTTGTTAACCAAATGTGGATAAATTACTCGTCTCAGCTTAGAATTAATTAACTGTTAGGTCATCGACTAAACCTTACTGGTCCAGAACTTATGCCAATTATAAAAACAACTTTTCTCTTATTACTCCTAAGCTTAAGCTTTACGAGTAAAGCGCAGTACAACGAAGCCATGTGTATTTTGTTAAAACAGCAAATGCATGAGTACCGCTTTAACACCAGCAATAAAAACTATCGCTCAGCTGCCAGAAACTATGAGAAAAACTGCAAAAATCCAACGCCAGTAAACAATGCAGCTGCTTTCGAAAAACTAGAACAACAAACGAAAGAAACAGCCCCAGTTAATTCAACTGCAGCGGCTAACCCTAGGGTGCACTCAGGCGCTATTCAAGCAGAACCTGAAGAAACTACGGCACCTATTGCAGAGCAAACCGTTGAACCTATCGAACAGCAAATGCCAGCAATTGAGCCAGAAGTTCAAGAACCAGAGCCTGTCGAACAAACAAGTGCCTCAGCAGAACAAACCGAAATACCAGCAAAAGTTGACCGTATTACGATTTCTGATGCTCCTGAAGAACCTGTAGTAGAATCAACTACTAGCTCTGCTATTCAAGATCAAGCCGCTGAAGTGAAAACCCAAAGCGCTGAGACTGCAACGGCTGAAAAACCAGCTGAACCTGAAGTAAAAGCAGAACCGGCACCAAAACCTGCGCCAACACCTGCACCTATGCCAGAACCTATTCCTGCAAACAGCGATAGCTCTTCAAGCTCATTATTAATGCCAAGCTTAATTGTGTTGTTGGTATTACTTGTTGCAGGCTTAGTGATTGTGCGTATTCGTCAAAGCAAAAAAGCAGACGCCGATTCAGAACTTGAACAAAGCTTAATGCAAGCTAAAGCCCTTAAAGCAGCTGCAGAAGCACAAGCAGCTGCTGAAAAAGAAGCTGAAGAACTCAAAGAAGCAACAGCCGCAGTGCTGGCTGAAGAACAAGAGCACCCTCATGAAGACAGCTACCCGCTTGCCAACGATACATTTACAGCAACCGAAACTGACAATAATGACGAGCTTTCTGAGCTTATGCACTTTAGTGCTCAGCGTGATAAAGAAGAACAAGAGTCTGAAACTTCACCTGAACAACCACCAGCAGAAGACTTTGCTGATGCCCATCAATTCGAAGATCTTGAACTAGGTTACGACGAGAAAAACGTAAGTGACGCTGATGACGACTTTTTGGATGAGCAGCGCGGCCTAGAGCAAGAGCTAAAATTAGCAAGCCTAGAAGATTCATCGTATAGCATCAACGAGGAAGCTGAGCCGCAAGCTGATGACGTTCAGCAAGACGAGCCTGAAACACAACCTGAATCAGAAGAACCGAGTTATACTGCTTCGTCATCATTTGGCTTTGACGAGTACACAACCAAAGAGCCTATTGAAGACGAGCCTCTTACACCTGAGCCATTTGCAGAGCCTAAATCCGAGGCCCCTGAAGTAACTGAACTTGATGACTTTGAAAAGCCAGTATTAGAAGAGCCAAGCTTTACGAGTTCGTCATCGTTTGGCTTTGATGAATACTCAACTAAAGAGCCTATTGCCGACGATGAACCAGTATTAGCCGAGATAGAAGAACTCGAAAAGCCGGAAATCGATGAACTAGAGAAGCCAGAAATTGAAGAACCAAGCTTTACTGCATCTTCATCTTTCGGTTTTGATGAGTATTCTACAAAAGAGCCTGTTACCGACGATGAACCCGTGTTAGCCGAGATAGAAGAACTCGAAAAGCCGGAAATCGATGAGCTGGAGAAACCAGAAATTGAGGAGCCAAGCTTTACGAGTTCGTCATCGTTTGGCTTTGATGAATACTCAACTAAAGAACCTATTGCCGACGATGAACCAGTATTAGCTGAGATAGAAGAACTCGAAAAACCGGAAATCAATGAGTTAGAGAAATCAGAATTTGAAGAGCCAAGCTTTACTGCATCTTCATCTTTCGGTTTTGATGAGTATTCTACAAAAGAGCCGATTTCTGACGAAGAACCGTCTAAAGATGAAGTGCCCGAATATGACTTATCATCATTTATGGGTGATGATTTATCGTTTGCTGATCATTTTAATGAAGATGAGCACACAGTCACTGCGCCAAACCCAGCAGAAGAACACGACGACATTAACGATGATGATTTAGCTAAAGCCTTACAAGCACTAGAACAAGAACTACAAGATGAACCAGCTTCCGTTAATGTAGAAGAGCCGTCACAGCCAGCGGTAGAAACTGTTGATTTGTCTGACGAACTGAGTAACGACGATAAGCTTGAAGAAACGCCTGAAGAAAAAAGTGAAGAAGCCGACAAAGAGCCAGAGCAACAAGATGATAAGCCGTATAATCCATTTGCGAACTTATCGCTAGATCCAACCTGGGACCCAAATTCAGACGAAAAGCCTGTGATAGAAAGTAAAACCAAACAGCCAAAATCACAAGCCTTAATTGACGCAGAAGAACGCGCCAAACAGTTTAAAACGGATGAGTGATCAAGTTACGAGGTACGAGTTTCGAGGGGAAAGGTACGAGGTGCGAGATTCGAGATGCGAGGTGCGAGATTCGAGATTCGAGATGCGAGATTCGAGATGCGAGATGCGAGATGCGAGTTTGTAGCAGCGATTTTACATCGCGTTCTAACGCCTAGAACCCAGATCCTAGCGCCTATGTTTCATTCGTAGGCGTGAAACTTGTTTCGCGCGTCTGAGAGCTGAAGGCTGACAGCTCTCATTTATGTTTGATTCGGCACTAAAGTACCTTCTACAAGGTTCAAATGCAGAGAAGAACGCACGACCTAACCAACACCACAGTTCGACTGATATCTAACATCTGACCTCTAATGACTAAAGCAGCGATTTTACATCGCGTCCAAGCGCCTAGAACCCAGATCCTAGCGCCTATGTTTCATTCGTAGGCGTGAAACTTGTTTCGCGCGTCTGAGAGCTGAAGGCTGAAAGCTCTCATTTATGTTTGATTCGGCACTAAAGTACCTCCTACAAGGTTCAAATGCAGAGAAGAACGCACAACCTAACCAACCCCACAGTTCGACTGATATCTAACATCTGACCTCTAACGACTAAAGCAGCGATTTTACATCGCGTCCTAGCGCCTAGAACCCAGATCCTAGCGCCTATGTTTCCCCGTAGGCGTGAAACTTGTTTCGCGCGTCTGAGAGCTGAAGGCTGAAAGCTCTCATTTATGTTTGATTCGGCACTAAAGTACCTCCTACAAGGTTCAAATGCAGAGAAGAACGCACGACCTAACCAACCCCACAGTTCGACTGATATCTAACATCTGACCTCTAACGACTAAAGCAGCGATTTTACATCGCGACCTAGCGCCTAGTTCCTAGCACCTAGCTCCTTTCTAACTTTACTCTTTCCCCTTTACTCTTTCCCCTTTACTCTTTCCCCTTTACCCTCGCTAACTTTCCCCTCGCTAACTAAATGCTCACTTCACCACTGGCCGTGGGCGCATTAACCAATGGAAAATAAATATCAAACCAAAGAACACCGATACAGCTAAAGCACACAACACAATGATGTTGGTTGGTAAGAACGAATCTGTGCTGTAGCTGTAGCGCTTTAATTCTTGCTCGGCGCTTAATTTAGCTCGTTCGGCTTTGCTAGGTAAAACAAACTCATGAAACGAATCTGTTGGTTTTGCTTCTGTACGGGCAAGTTGCGCACTTTTTTGCTGCCATAACATATCAAATTGCTGAAACTGAATTTGCTTATTTTCAAGACACGACTCAAGGTTTTGCAACTGTAACGAACGAGCAGCACAACGTGGCGGCATAACATAAAAGCGGTCCCATGCAGCTTGTTTGCTGATGTAGGCTTGCTCAGTTAATGGCTTTGCCAAGGTGTTTTCAAGCTCAGTAATATCAGGGTTATACAAAGACGACTTTAGCTCAGCAATTTGCTCTTCACTAAAGCAAGTTTCAGATATTCGCGCCGACAAGCTTTGAATGCGCTGCTTATAGGCTTCAATTTTGTCGAGAAGATTGGTTTTACGCAGGGCTATTTGTAGCTCTATACGTTCGGTTTGCATGCTTTGACATGCATCTGAAGGAGCGCTTTGCTGCGCCCAAACAAAAGCGGGCAACAACAAGGCTGTTGTCATTAAAATCCGTTTAATCATTAATTTACGTCACTGTAAAGGTTAGGGGTACAGATTATCAGTTTCTAATAAAACTGCAACAAATCTGCGGCAAATTCATCTAAAAGAATGACAAATTACCTGCCTAACAATTTTACATAGCGAACGAGCAATAATCATGAAGGGCTTAAGGTTAATTATTTCCACTATCAAACTGCTGATCATCCATAGCAAACTGCTCAAGTAACCAAGCTTTAAACAGCTGTACTTTTTGCCATTTAAAATGATCGGTAGGCGCTGCAAGGTAATACTTAAATTGGCAGTGATATTCAAAGCTTGGATAAATCTCTAGCTGACCAAGTTGAAGTTGAGTTTCGATTAAGCGCCGTCTTACCAATGCAATACCTTGCCCTGCTAACGTGGCTTGAATAACCAATGCTGCATTATCAATTTCAAGTGCGGGAAGCGCATCTGGGCTTACTGCTAATTGCTGAGCCAAAGTTGACCAACCGCGCTCAGCATCAGGGCACACATCTTTAATTAATTTTTGTGCCAGAATCTGCGGTTTAAGAGGTTTATTAACATCAATAGCACCGGGTTTATAAGCCAAAAATAGGCTATCGTCGCTGATAAGCTCACTGTGTAAATCTGGGTAGCTACCTTGCCCATATCGAATACCTAAATCAACCTGCCCCGCTGAAAAGTCGGCAAGTTGATCGCTCGGTTCAATACGCACTTTGATATTGGGGTATTTGTTTTGAAAATCACTAATACGTCCCAGTAACCAACCACTGGCGAACGAAGGCAGCACAGTTAAGTTTAACGTATTCGGGTGGCTATCTTGGCTAACAGCCTGCACACCTGCCTGTAAATGACTAAATCCCTTAAGTACATGGGGTAATAGCTGTTCGCCTTGGCGAGTCAACTCAACATAACGGGTATGACGAGTAAACAAGCTGCAATCAAGCTGTTGTTCTAACAAGCGAATTTGTTGGCTAACCGCAGCTTGGCTAACAAACAATTGCTCTGCCGCTAGCTTAAAACTACCTAACTCTGCCGCGTGCTTAAAATACCAAAGGCTTTTTAATGGGGGTAACTGCATACGCTTTTATAGTTAACAAAAACTTAAGCATAGGCAATTTTTAATCGTTTGTCAGTAGTGGTGACACGAGTAATACTCATATTGCCAACCGCGACAAGATAAGGACAACCACCATGAAATACCAAGTTATTTTATTAATTTTATTTACCACAAGCTTTAGTTACGCCAACCAACCCGTAATTACTCAGCTTGATACCGATGAAGGCTACCCTTATAAAAACTTAATTAAAAAAGTAGAGCGAGTAGAAATTCGTTATGTAGAAAACAGCCATTCGGTGACCTGCAAAGTCAATGTGCAAACACTGCATAACCAATACATGGGCAAAGAACAAACAGTCTCAGCCAAGTTGTTTGCAAAACGCCCAATGGCCGCGTGTTTAACCCGCGAAAAAGCCAAACAAATCCTGCATATGCTGTAACCATTTCAACCTTGTTAAACTAGGCTACGAATAGCAGTACTTCCCCAGTAGCCTAGTTTTTTAGCTGTCGGCGTGACCTGTTTTGTCTGACGGCTGATCGCTCTTTTATGTTTCATTCGGCACTAAAGTACCTCCTACAATACCTCCTACAAGGTTGTTATTACAGAGAGAAAACTCGACCTAAACAACCCCACAGATCGACTTTCCCCTAGTACCTAGCCCCTAGAGCCTAGCTCCTTTCCCTCGCATCTTGCTAACTTTTTCTCAACACACCTCCACCTTCTCTACCTCAACAGGCTCCGCCAAGGCATTTTCATAAAACGCGAACACAGCTTGGGTATAAGGCTGAGCATAATGCTCATCAAGGGCGGCTTGCGATGCAAACTGCTCAACTAAAAACAAACAACGCTGCTCTTTACTCGCAAACAACTCAAAACGATTACAACCAGGCTCTGCGCGAGTGGCTGCTAATATGCCCTGTAAACGCCCTTTACAGTCGTCAAATAATGCCGCCTTTGGTGTAATTTTTGCCACGATATTAATCATACTGACTCCTTACTATATAACTTTAAAACCAATGCCCGAATAGGCGGGGCAACCGTAAAAGCCACCACAAACGCAGCAGGCCACGCATTAGCAAACGCCTTCATCCAACTTAGAAAAAATGTATCGCTTAGCCCTAAGTTGACATAAGTGACCCATGCCGAAAGTAAAAACGACATTAAAAACGAAAATGCCGCAGTAAAAGTAAAATGAATTTTCATATGTCCTCCTTGGCGTTACTATATTTGCACAGGCCAAGTGGCAACAGTCACGAAAATGCAAACTAAGATTGAGGGAGTCGTATGCTGGATGATCTGCATTTATTTATTGAAATAGCGCGCCGTAAAAGCATGAGCCAAACAGCAAAAGATTTAGGACTGAATCTATCGACCCTATCAAGGCGCATTCAGGCGTTAGAAGAAAAACTCGCTGAGCCATTACTGCAACGTACAGCCCGAGGCATTGTGTTAACCGCCAAAGGTGAATCACTGTATAACGAATTAGGCGAGCAGGTGCTTGCTCTTAACAGCCAGCTTGAGCAATTAAATGACTCGCCCGCCGCAAAAGAGTTTTACCTGTTGTGCCCACAAAACATCATTGCGGGCCCACTGATGGCGGCAGTTAATCAGTTTGCAATAGCAAACCCTGCGTTAAACCTCCACATTTACCCAAGTAATGCCAACAGCCAACTAAGCCAAAAACGTTTTGACTTAGCCATTCGCATTGGCGAACAACAAGACTCAAGTTATTTTCAAAAGCGCCTAGGCATGATCGCAATAAAGCTGATTAAAAAGACAGGTGCCCCAACATCAAGGCTGATATTGCCCTATTCAGAGTCACAATTACCCAGCGGTTTGCTAAATAAATTAAAAACCGAGTATGAACATATAAGCTTTTGCTTTGATATTACAATCGCCAGAAAAATGGTTGAAGCAGGCTATGGCATTGGCTTACTACCCATGAGCGAAATTTGCTGTATAGACGACACCAGCAACTTTAGTTATATCGACTCCCCCCTCAACATTCCCGCAAGGCCAATTTACGCTCTCTGGCCACATTCACGCACACCATCAGCGAATGCCCAGTTGTTGATAGAACAACTCCAAACCAGTATTGCAGACTCACCGAGTTTACAAGGAGAGGTATTGGTGCTTTAGTTGCGAGTTGCGAGATGTGAGATGTGAGATGTGAGATGCGAGATGCGAGATGCGAGATGCGAGATGCGAGATGCGAGGCATTGTAGGTCGGGCTTTAGCCCGTGAAACATCAATCTTTAAACCAACGATAAAGACCAAACACAAAAAACATGGCTGCAATGCCAGCCAAGGCTAATTGCCAAATTTTAAGGTCATTCAACTTTGTAAATTGCGGACTGACACTCTCATCTAAAGGCGGCGAAGCTTGTTTTATTGGCAGTTCAATTACCGGGTCATTCATTACAACTTTGTTTGGTTTTTTATTGGCATTTATTTCTGTAATGGTTGGCTTTACTGTAATAACTACATCTTTGTATTCTGATTTCTGTTTACCGCTCCAAGCCGATTCAAATAGCGCCTTTTGCTCAGCTTTATTTTCACTACACCATACAAAATCAGCTTGCTGAATATTTTTCGCTCTACAGCGATCAGGTAATTGATAAAATTGACCCCAAGCATGGCGTTTTTTATCGTCATTATATGAATTTGAATACACCGTAGAGTTATGTACTTTGGTGTTTAAAAGTGCGGTAGGGTTAGAGCGATACGTATAATTACCGCCATTACCAGAGCTTCTTTTTGGGTGTTTGCAGTGTCTCGCCAGCAGCGTAAAAAGCTCATCTAAACGCTGATTCCAACGTTCACCTTGCCTAGCCGTATAGCTACGATTCATTCTTTTACGAATGCTCTCACGCTCAGCTTCAATACTATCGCAGCGACTTTTTGAATATTGCTCTTCAGCAACCGTGTAGAAACTCGCAAGCAAAGTAGCGAGTATTAAAATCCATTTATTCATAACATTACATCTGTGTAATTTGGTAGGCCACATTGTACCAAATTCAGGGCGAGGAAAAAGTGACCTTTTAACTATTTATTTAGTTATGTCGCGTTGGCGACGGCAACCAAAGAGAAGTAAACGCCGACTTGCATCGGCAGGGGCGACTAATTAACTTTCGCGCTTTTTAGGTAAGTTGGTTAAGTATGCAATTGATGCAATTCCAAATTCAAGCGAAAACTTGCAATATAAAAATTTCGCAATCAGCTTTGCGGTAAAACTTAAAGATCATTTCCACAATTACGAGCTGAACCACGAAAACCGCATCATAATCAAGGTCCAGTCTTCGCTATGCTTAACCTAAATAACTAATAAGTACATAAGACTTGTTATCTCCAGAAAAATGCCAATTCTGATAGTTAGAAGCTACTAACAAATACATCAAATGAAATGGCATTCAAACTTCTATTTTTGTTTTTGTCTAAGCCACTCAAAAGAATCCAAACCAACTCTTGCTAATTGTGCTGCTAAGCCATTAACTACCGCTTGAGATATTGTGAACTTAAATTCTCCACACCATTCGAATAAAACAGGTTTTTCATTACTGCCGCTAAAAAACTCAGGTGTCCCAGTTTCATTGATTGCTGATAATACGGCTTTCTTGTCATCATTAACTAGAAAGTGGATTGTTTTTATATTCTTAGCAGAAGGTGCTATTTTTAGTTTCAAATGGCCATCCAGTTTTCTCATTACATGAGTAAAGTCACTATTACTTATACTCGTCTTCAAAAAAGTGAAATTTTGATAACCTTTTTTTAGCCTGACAGTATCACAAAGAGGCTGAATACAGAGATAATATTCATCATTTGTTTTTTCTTTAATTAGAGTTCCTTGCTTTAACACTGGTATATGATCATTTAATGTAAGTAAATTTCGCCTGGTACTTTCTAATGAGCAAAAATCAAGTAAAGGTACTGTATCATAATTATCAAATGTCAATTGAATCAATGCCTTATTAAAAAAATCTAAAGTAGATTTATCTCCATCGCCTTTTAACTTTAAATTATTTTCTAAAACATTAATTAAGTCCTCTTCTTTCGTCGCAGATAGGAGTTGCTTCATAGTCTCATTATTAAACTCAACTTTCTCCTGACCCATTTTAATCTTAAAACGAAGAGATTTTTGTTTTGGGCTCATATGTTTAGGCCACGTTTCTAGTACTTCTTTTGAAAGACTGTCTTTAACTATTTGGCTTATCTGTAATTCTGATTTTAACTCCTCAGATATCAAATCCACAGCATAATCAAATGCTACCTCATTAGCTTGTTCACGCATATCTGGAGAAGAGATCAAACCTAAAACATGTGATAAATAAGCTGTATCTAGACCGCTATTAAATTTATGCAACAAATGATGAGTATTATCACGTATAGCCGCTATTGAAGCTAAAGCAGCATTAGACAATAGACCTGTTGTTAGATTTGTAAAGGAATTAACCAAGTAATTACACAAAGCAATTTCCTGAATGTCACCCTTATCTACAACTTCTATTTTCCAATGCGTTAAGTTAAGAGTACTAAATGTTATCGTACAGTCTTTCAATGTGGGTTTAAGGGATTTCAGCGAATTGTTTAGAGTATCTGCAACGGCTTTAGTATCTTTTGCAGTGTAGATGCAGATTAAACGAGTTCGTCCTCCTTCAGACTGGTCTAATTCTGAAATTTTCTTAATCACATCTGTAGCAAATTTTCCGTCAGCCTCAGCAACCTCCATCTGCCAATCTAATATTGTGATATCCGAATTTTTCGAAGTATTGACAACAGCATCAATTGAAGAGTCCAAATCCCCCTGTTTTGGGGAAACCCCACCGCATATGATCCCTTTACGAGCAAACTCATGAGATAAATCTTGATAGTAAAGTCCATGATCCAAAGGTTTAACTGCTTTATCGTCGTTTTTAACGTCAAGCTCACCTAAGCCTGTATCATTAGGTACTTTTAGTTCGTCTTTATCTACTGCGGGCCTTGGTTCAAATCTAATATTATCATCAACAGCTACCACCGATTGTAAAAAGTGCTGTGCAATTTTTTTTGAATTATCTTTGAAGTTTAATACTTGTGTCATCCTTTACGCCTCTGTATCAATTTTATCTTGTTCTTGTTTTGGGGTAATTGTGAAGCATGCGCCTTCATTAGGATTATATGGAGCTAAAGATATTTCAAACCCTTCATCTTCCAGTGTTTTTCTTACCACGTATAAGCCCATCCCTCGACCTCCAACTTTTCTGGAAAAAGCAAATTCGAACACATTATCTTTATCTATCGTTGGGATGCCTGGACCAGAATCTTTAATTATAAACCCCGTTTTGCTAGCGTCTAAGGTTATCGTTTTCTCTCCACTGGCTTTTCCTAGCCAAAATATTGAGTTATCGATTAGATTAATTATTGCGGGGTAAATAGTAGAAGTAAAACCGAGTAAACTCTGCTCTAAAAATTTATCAGTTACTTTCAATTCAATGTTTTCATTTGCCAATCGTTCCCAAAAAACACTATCAACAAAATCTGATATCGCTTTCCCTGTTATTCGTACTTTTTTTCTGGCTAACCTTCTAGTAAGTGGAGTAAATAATTTTAGATAACCTTCAAGGTGCTCAAAACCACTTCGGATATCTTGGTATATCAGATTAAGCTTCTCATTTTTATTTGCCCATGGCTGCATTTCTTTTAAAGCATGCCTTATTCCTAGTACGTTACCGCTAAATTCATGGTGTATTATTCCAATAGCCATTCCTAAGTGCACCATCTCAGAGTTTTGCTCATTGACTTCTTTTAAATGTTCATATTCTGACTCAAGAATCTCTGTGAGTTTATTACCTGAGATTGAATTCTGCTCGTTACCTTCTTTTATAGTTTGGATTTGCTCTGATAAATGCTCTACTCTATCGAGAACGAGATTCGCAGTTTCAGTAATTTTATTTTCTAGCGATGCTTTAAGTTCATATAATTCATGAGCTGACTTTTCACTAAAACTAACAGAAGATAAATCGTGTTTAACCTGTTCTAAAGTTGTTCTAGCTAATTCTCTATTTCTAGAAATTTCACTTTTCGTCCAACTTTCCAATTCTTCCAATACTTTACTTGCTTTGTTGTAAACCGTATTTAGCTGTTTTTGTTGATATTCAGTTTGTGTATCAATAGAGTCAGTAAATCTCCTACGCATACCCGTTCGATTACCAAATTTATCTTCAAACTCTACTAAACGCTTCTCAATCTGTTCCTTATAATCATAAATATCTTTTTCAATTATTTCTTTTTTAATTATATATTTATCACATAAATCGGTAAGCTGTTTCCCAAACCCTATACCTGAAGGAAACGTAATGTGGAGGTTACTAACAAGTGGTTTTATTCCGTTTGATAAAGATTCTTGAATATCAAAAATAAAATCATCGACAGAGTCAGAACCAATATTAAAATTATCAAATTTATAGTTAATTTTATTGGTTAAACTTGCAATTCCTCTCCCCCAAAAGTCATTATCATAGCGCTCAAAAAATTGCTCTAGCTTCTCTTGCAGCTTTTTTTTCTTCGTACTTTTTAAATTTTCTCTTTTTTTCAATAAATCGTACGCTTCTTGATGTCTTGATCTAATTTGTACAAACTGGTCTGAAAGATCACCTTTTTCATTAAAGAAATCACGAGCTGTTTGAATAAAGAAATTTTCTAAAATTGATCTAAATTGCTTATACGCTTTATTTTCAATAAAACCTTCACGTCCTGCTTTTTCGTGAAGAGCATAATTATTTTCTTTAGTTAGCTCAATACTGCCAAGCATTCTTCTGTAAGAAAAGAATGCTTGTCCAGATTTACTACGCCTTTGCTCTATATGTAGGAAATCAACGTCCGAATCTCCATAAGGCAACACTCGAATTCCATCTCTGTAAATATATAATCCACCAATTCTATTAGTTTTATTGTAAATCTCTTGCCATAAGTTATTTGGTAATTTTGACTCCCTAGCTGTACCCATAATGATAGCTAAGTTAATCTTAAAATGACCACAAGACACTTGTTTATTAAGCCCATCTGGCCAAGACAATACATATTCTCTTTTTTCTTCACCGTAAATGGTTACTGTACCAGTAAACTGACCAAACTCGTTAAATGACCCTTTAATATGATGATCTGATTGTTCAAATTCGTTTGGAGTAAAAAATATCGATTCACTTATTCTATCAATGACGGAGCCATCTGTTGTATGGTCTCTAAAACGAGCTACGATGGGTGGCTTGTTGTGTTGATCCATTGTATTAGTAAAACCAAGTAAGGCTTTTTCTAAACGAGAAGCCTGATCTGTAGCTGCTTTTGCGTGTAAGTCGCCTTCCACTTCTTCATTTAAGATTTCATCAACAGGAGAAATAACAAAGTGAGTACCAAATCCATCTTCGTCTAAGTAGAGCTTTCTATTTGATACTATGCCTTCGCTTTCTAATTGTTCATCAACCTTTGTGTCAAAAGCTTTTAAATTTCTGTACCAAACTTCGGGGTTAAATTCAAACGAATCGATTTGATGAATAACAGAATCAATTTTACTCTGAGATATTTTATGATTAAGTGATTTTACATTTTCTTTTGCTTGAGATAACAACTCTAAAAACTGCTCATTCGTTATCATCTCACTATTTTTAATTTCTATGAGAGGAATATCTATATCGGATAAATCTAGAGAGGGAAGAGAGAATAAAGTCCAGTTGATAAAACTAGCAACCAAACTAGATAAACCATCTTCTCTCTTTGCCCTTGTCAAAACAAGCACTTGAGGACCTATGGCGGCGATAGATAAACGCCCAATTCCTTTTTCTCCCATTACTGGACGTAGCTTTTTATTTGTGTTTATTGCAGGTAAAGCAATACTATTTTCATCAACAAATTTACTGTCTGTTCCGATAGTCAACCAACGCTCTTCGAACTCACCTCGAGTCATTCCTAAACCATCATCTCGAAGAATCAGTAAATTTCTTTTACGAATATAATCAACTTCTACATTATCTGCATATGCATCATGAGCATTCTTAAATAATTCACTCAAAGCAGTTGGTATACCAGCGATCTGCTGCCTACCTAACATATCTAAAGCTCTTGCTTTTGTTTTAATCTGAGCCATTATTTTGTCCTTCCTGAACTTGATTGAAGTGATGTAAAATTCCTAAACCAAAATTTCTTGCTAATTCACATGGTACAGCATTACCTATTTGTTTAGTAATAGATGTTAGCGCACCTTTAAAAATATAGTCACTAGGAAATGTTTGGATATTTGCTGCTTCCCTAGCACTTATTGCTCTATTTTGGTTTGTGTCTGGGTGACCAAAACGCCCATTAGAATAGCCATGGCACTTTGTCGTTAGTGTGGGAGAAAGCTTATCCCAACTCATTCTGCCATAAGTATCGTAATGACCTTTATAGCCTTTATGTGCTTTATTTATCAAGTGGCTTGGCCAATCGCGTCTATCTCCACCTTCAGGTGTTAAACTAATTCTTTCTATATTAATAGCTTGCAAATTAGAACACTTATGGATTGGATCTTTGTCACATGTTTGACCTGCTTTAATAGGAGGTAACATACCAATGGCATCTCTTACTGTCACGAATGGAAGACCGTCTTCGCCATGAGTTTTTTTAGGCTCATCAATTGCTCCTAGTCTACTTGCAACTAATACAAGCCTTTTTCTCTTCTGAGGAACTCCGTAATCTTCAGAATTTGCTATAAATTTAATATATTGATATCCATTATCACTCAAAAAAGATAAGAATCGACAGAAAGGACCTTCAATTTCAGGGTTTACATTCTGCATACCTGGCACATTTTCAAGCAAAATGTACTCTGGATTTAAGGCCAAAATAAACCTATGAGTTTCGTCTAGTAAAGTTCGCCTAATATCAGATTCAGATCTTTTATTATTTTGATTCGAGAACGGCTGACAAGGAGCACAGGTACAAAGTAACAAAGGCTCCTCTGTTAGGTTTGGGACTTTGGATATGACGTCTACAACACTGATATTTCTAACATCATCTAAAATAAACTCAGCATTTGGGAAGTTAGCCTGATAGGTAGCAGCGGCGTCTGGGTCAAAATCTATTCCAAGTGAAACATTCAAACCAGCAAGTTCTAAACCTTTACTAGCGCCTCCACAACCACAAAAAAAATCAATTACATTCAATGAAAATGCTCAAAAATTAATACATATAATTATCTCAAGATGGTATCAATTTATAATTCAATAGTCACTAAATCGCTATTTAAGTCACTTTTAACAAAATAATTTCCCCTTGAATATCAAGCAAAGAAGTTATGTGTAATTGGCAAAACTTGAAAAGTGTTCTTGCCCACTAATGCTGCACTTACAATTTTTTTATTTAAGATCAAATGTTGGCTTACTGTCCGCCACTAAGCCAAGTTCATTACTTGGCAATTGGTGAGCAACATTACTTCCCGCCAACTCAAATCTATCTTTTGCAAGCCAAAGTTTTGCGCCATTGCTGCTGGCAACTTGATATGCCCAGTTGCTTACTGCAAGAGATTTATCAACATCACAATGAAAATAGCGAGTTAGTTCATCAGTGAGTAGCTGACTGTGGCGATCTAGGTTTTGATCTTGCCAACGTTCACGGTGTAATTGTGCGGCTAAAAAGTCGCGTTTGCTGTTATTACAACTTCGATGGGCAACAACAAAATTATGGCCTAAATCGTTAGCGTAGCGGGCAAATGGAATAAAGTGATCAACTTCTATCGCACTTGTGAGTGGCTTTTGACAATAAAAACACTGGCCTTTTTGTATTTCGACTAAAATTGGTTTTGCTTTGTTAAGTGCTGTGCGGTCGAAACCAAATAAAAAGTCATGAAGTTGGCTCTGTGGGCCGATTAGCGATTGGTTGTGCTTAATGCTTTGAATTTTTTGTAGCCATGCATTTTTAGCTAAGTACACAACTAAATCGTAAAAGCGTCTAAAGCAAGCGGCTATGCCTGCATTTAGAGTTATGTAGCTTTTGCCTTTTGTGTGCGGATATAAAAAGCACTCTTCTTGTTTGGCTAGAATTTGTAAGCGCCATAACGGGCCTGTTTTTAAAGTGTCTAAAGCTGCTTTATAAGTGGTGTGCCAATAAGGGCTTAATTTGAGCTGGCGCAAGCTACGAATATTATTTTGCTGGCACTCATATAGCACTGCAATTACTTTTGATTGCGCACCCGAGTTTTGTTTTAGTAAAGCACTTTCACCACTATGAGCAGAAGAAAATGGCACAGCATGGTGCCAATAAAGTTCTATTAACTTTTCAGCAAGCTTAGCAAGATCAATGTTTAACTCGCTTGCTTCATAGATCATTGGTTGCTCAACACAAACATCAGCCAAGGCATGCAATAGTGCAAACTTATAGGTAGCACTAAAATCACCTTCCACCAGCATACGCTGAATGTAAGCAATAAAATCGAGTTGCTGCTGCATGGCTATCATCAATCAAGCCTTATGTGTACTTTTTAAAAGTGCTTTAAAGTTCATGAACTGTTCCCTGCTTACGCCGACACATTTGCCACTTATGCTCATAACGCATTGTTGTAGCTTGAATATTGGCGATTTAGTTTAGGAACAATCTAGCATGAAAAGCTATAGCAAATATAGGATTTTAGGTAGAGCTATACTCTAAAACCCATACAATATTGGGAGAGTTACGGTACAGCCTGCTATACCGCATATAAATTATTATATCGTTCTTCTGTGCAAAATGGCGTTTAGCCATGTTTCTGTTGCGCGCTCTGGGCGTTGGTCGGCGCTTTGCCATGACTTGAGGATAAACAGGTCGGTGCCTTTAATAATACTCTCAAGGGCTTGTTCGTTTAGGTCAGTAAATTCACGACCGTTGTGTTCGCGCTCGCCGTCGCCGTATTTAAACGATACATACACGATGCCTTGTTGCTTTAATGCGCGGGCAAGGTTATTGAATGCGTCGGTTAAGTCGTTTTTTGCTACGTGAATAAGGCTTGCGCAGCACCAAATGCCGTCGTATTTGGCAACGTCGTTTAGCTCTAGAAAACTGTTTACTGCTACGTCTTGGTTTAAGTATTCTGACGCCAGCTTTGCCATAGCTGGGCTGATATCGAATGCATCTACGCTATAACCACGCTCTTTAAAGATGAAAGCGTCGCGGCCAGAGCCACAACCGGCATCGAGTAAAGCGCCTTTTTTTGGGATCAGCGGTAAGAACTCGTCATAAAGTTCATTGAGGTCTACATCGAGTGTGGCATCGACAAATGCTTGCGCATTTTGGTTGTAGTATTCGACGGTTTTGGATGCCATGTTACTTCCTTTATATTGGCAAGATTGCTTGGCGCTAAAATACCATTAAAGCTAGGTAACGCAAAGGATGAAATGTGATTTTAGATGCTAAGAATCAACGATTTTAGAATGGATATTAGAAGTTAGTTGGAGGGAGGAAGAAGGTTGTAGTTACGAGGTGCGAGGGACGAGGTGCGAGGTGCGAGGGACGAGGTGCGAGGTGCGAGGGACGAGATGCGAGGGACGAGATGCGAGGTGCGAAGGACGAGATGCGAAGGACGAGGTGCGAGGGACGAGGTGCGAGGAACGAGGTGCGAGGAACGAGGTGCGAGGAACGAGGTGCTAGGGACGAGGTGCGAGGAACGAGGTGCGAGGTTTTATACTTTTAACTCAACAACATTGCACAATTGGCAATTTGCTAGCACTATTATGTATTAAGAAGACTTTAGTCTGAGGTAAGCATGCACGACAAGCAAACTCATTGCCAGCCAACAGGTTGCAATAACTGTAAAGACAAATTAGAACTTGGTTTTGATTTTACAATGGCTTTTCAGCCAATTATTGATTGCACCGATAAACATATTTTTGGCTATGAGGCTTTAGTTAGAGGGCCTAATAATGAGTCGGCTTATTCTGTTATCTCACAAGTGAACGATGAGAACCGTTATACCTTCGACCAGCTTTGTCGTATTAAAGCTATTTCGCTTGCAGCTAAGCTGAAGCTTGATTCTATTTTGAGTATTAACTTTTTACCTAACGCGATTTACAAGCCTGAGCGTTGTATTAGAACAACCCTTGAAGCTGCTAAACAATATGACTTTCCGGTAGAACAAATTATGTTTGAGTTTACCGAGGTTGAAAAGGTTGAAGACAGTACGCACATCAAACGTGTTGTTGAGTATTACCAATCACTCGGGTTTATTACCGCAACCGACGACTTTGGCTCTGGGTACTCAGGTTTAAATTTATTGGCTGATTTTCAGAGCAATATTATTAAGCTCGATATGGAGCTGATACGCGATATTCATTTAAATAAAGCACGACAAATCATAGTGAACCATTGCATTGCTATGTTTGAAGAGCTCAACATCACTGCCCTTGCCGAAGGCATTGAAACAGTTGAAGAGTATCAATGGTTGCGCCAAGCCGGCGTAAGTTTAATGCAAGGGTATTTCTTCGCTCGCCCAGGGTTTGAGAGCCTACCAGAAGTTGATTTTAGTAAGTTGGAGTAAGTCCGAGTAACGAGAATCGAGTTGCGACAAAACAAGAGCTTTCAGCCGTAAGCCCTCAGACGCATGAAGACATTAGGTGCTAGGTTTTGGGCGCTAGGTTCTAGGCGCTTGGACGCGATGTTAAATCGCTGCTACTTGTTCGGCGTTAAAACGCCTCCTACATCTCGCATCTCATATCTCGCATCTCATATCTCGTATCTCGAAACTCTTATCTCGAAACTCTTATCTCGAAACTCTTATCTCGAAACTCTTATCTCGAAACTCTTATCTCGAAACTCTTATCTCGCATCTCGCATCTCGCATCTCGCATCTCGCATCTCGCATCTCGCATCTCGCATCTCGCAACTTTACTCTTTCCCCACTTTTAGTACCGTTTTTGTGAAAAATAACGACGTATTCGTTGATGTAGTTACAATTTATCTGTAACTTGTGTCGCCCATTTCGCTACGCACGACTATAATATTAAGCGAAATCAACATTTTCATACTAAATACTAGGGATACACAATGAAAAAACTTCCTATTGCATTGGCTCTATGTGCTGCTTTTGTGTCTGCAAACACAATGGCAGAGGTTCGCATAAACGGCTTTGCTTCTATTGTTGGCGGTAAAGCCCTTGACGACGACGCAACTCTTTACGGTTACGATGACGATATTTCGTTTAAAAACGAAAGTATGTTCGCATTACAGCTTTCTGCAGATTTACAAGAAAAGCTGAGCGCTACGGCACAAATTGTGGCGCGTGGTAGTGATGATTTTGATGCTGAATTTGAATGGGCTTATTTAACTTATGAGTTCAGCGATGAGCTACAAGTAAGTGCTGGTAAAATGCGCGTGCCTTTTTACCGTTATTCAGACTTCTTAGACGTTGGTTACACTTACCGTTGGGTTCGTCCGCCGCAATCTGTTTATAACCTTCCATTTTCAACGTATGAAGGCCTAAGCCTGTTACATAACACGCAATTAGGTGATTGGGATTCAACCGTTCAAGTTATTTACGGTAGCTTCGATGGCAACATTGCTGTGGTATCGGTTAATGGCGATACAGAGCTTAATGATATTGCTGGTATCAACTGGACGATGAGCTATGACTGGTTCAGTGCTCGTGCTGCGTACTTTGTAGCCGATACAACAATTGCAATTGAAAACGACACCGATGCAGGTGTTGCACTTAATGGCCTTGAGCAAACTCTTCGCGCTGCCGGCTTTGTTGATCAAGCAGATGATATTGCGGTAGACGAAGATGATGGTTCTTTCTTCGCTGTGGGCTTTTCAATTGATTACAACGACATTTTGTTTGATGCGGAATACACTGAGTTTGAAGTAGAAAACAGTGCTCTTGCTAAACAAACTCAATACTACACGTCTGTTGGTTACCGTATGGATGAGTGGATTGTGCACTTAACTTACGAAAATAACGACGACAAACACGATAGCAATCGCTACAACGCGCTACCTGCAGTACCTGCTTTAAACGCGGGTATTAATCAGGTGCTTGAAGGCGTTAGAGCAAAAAGCAATGTGTATACCATTGGTACTCGTTATGACTTCCACCCATCTGCTGCATTAAAAGTAGATTTCAGCCGCTTTAAAGATGACATTTCAGATACAGAAACCGACGTTGTTGCTGTTGCTGTTGATTTAGTTTTTTAATTGGAGCTCATGATGAAAAAATTATTAATCGCTACAGCAATGACTCTTTGCTCGCACGCTGCATTTGCTGAGGTTGCTGTTATTGTAAATCCTGCAAATGGCAATGCTATTGATGAAGGAACAATCAAAAAGATTTACCTTGGCAAGACAAAATCGTTTGACGATGGCACTAAAGTAAACCCGGTAAACCAAGACGGCAACAGCGTAAGCGATGAGTTTAACGATAAGGTGGTTGGTAAGTCGGGCAGCCAGCTTAACGCTTATTGGTCAAAACTGGTATTTACCGGTAAAGGTACGCCACCTGAGAAACTAGCAAACGATCAAGCTGTTATTGATTTTGTTGCAGCCAACGGCGACGCCATTGGTTATATCGATGCAGCAAAAGTAACTGATAAAGTTAAAGTAGTCGGTACTTTTTAAGTCTTTACTTTCATTAATAAAAAACCAGGCAGTTCAAATGTGCCTGGTTTTTTATTCGCTTAAATTACTCAATTTTAAATTTAGCTGTGGCGTCGAGCAACGAATCAGAAAGGTAATGAAGGTTTTTCGCGACATCACGTACCGCCGACAATGAATCCATTGTTTCCTCAAACGACATATGCATATTCGACACGTTCTCAACAACCATACTAGCAACTGATGTTTGCTCTTCGGTGGCTGCGGCGATTTGCGAATTCATACCGTTAATTTCTAAAATCTGCTCAGAGATTTTATCAATAGACTGTCCTGTATTTTCTGCAGCTTCGGCATTGTTTGTAGCCATATCACGAGCCGAATTCATAGCATTTACCGCATGGCTTGCTGCGGTTGTCAAAGTTGAAAGCAGCTCCCTGATTTCGTTAGTTGAGTGCGACGTTCTTGAGGCAAGCTCACGTACTTCATCTGCTACAACCGCAAAGCCACGGCCTTGTTCACCGGCACGCGCAGCCTCAATAGCCGCATTTAAAGCAAGCAAATTGGTTTGCTCTGCAATCGAGGTAATTACGTTTAAGATTTGAGTCACATTTTTAGTGTCATTTGCCAGCTGGTTAATTGTTGATGCCGCTTGGTTAATCTCATCACTTAATGTTTTTGACTCAGTCACAGAGCGCTGTATTTGCGTTCTGCTTTGCTCAACTTCGCGCTCGGCTGTTTGTGCAGCTTGTGATGCATTTGCCGCTGAATGAGAAATATCAGCAACACTTTGACGCATTTCTTCCATCGACTGTTTAACGATTTCGGCATCTGATGTTTGTTTGGTTGTTGCGCGCTCTGCACGTTCCATACCTTGCACAAGTCGCGTTGAGTTCTCCATTAATGGTTCACAAACCGCTATTACCTCAAGTACCGCCGCTTTTAACAGCTGTATAAACGCATTAAAGTTAATTGACACTTGGCCAATTTCATCTTTAGCGTGTACTTCAAGTTGTGTGCTTAGTGAGCCTTTACCGTCAGCTAATAGACGTAAGTTATTTGCCGCAGCACTTGCTGATGAGCCAATTCCTCGAGCAATCCAAATTGAGGTAGCAATAAGCAGAATCAGTGACACTACAGACACAATAAGCATTAAGTTTAGTGCATTGTCTGAACGGGCTTTAGTTGCTTGCACTAGTTCAAAAAAGCGGTCGTCTGCACGGGTTTGTGCACGTTTAAATCCCGCTAAAACAGCCTCATATTGCTGTGTTTTTTGCTGTGCTTGCTGCTGAATTTTACTAAAGTCAGCAGTGCCATCGATCATTGAAGTGGCAATCATCGACGAGGTTTGCGCATAAAGCTCTAATTGTTTTTTTGTATCGGCTTGCACATAGCTGTCGTTAATGCTGATGATATTTTGTAGGTTTTCATTAATCTTTTTATACGTTTGTGAAGCACTATCGACTAAGTCTGACTCACCAAACGTGACTGCTTGAGTGTATAACTCATCTAGTTTTTCGAGTAATGCTACATTTTCTGAAGTAAGTTTTACTACCTGATAAGACGACTTTTCTAACTCGTCGAGCGAGATTTTATTGTCATTCATCGCGATATAGTTCGTCACCACGATAATGACAAATGCCGTTATGGCAATGCATGTTATAGCGTGTATTTTTTTTGTGATGCTCAAATTGTTGAAAGAAATACCTGCAGACATTGAATCCACCTTTGTTGTCATATTACTTAGTATTATCGCCTGATTTACCTAAAGTATTAACTATATTTATATATTTTCAGGTTTTTTTCGTAATTTGTTCCGTTTGTAGGAGGTCTTGTAGGAGGTATTTCAGTGCCGAACCAAAAATAAATAAGAGCGTTCAGCCTTCAGCTCTTAGACGCGCGAAACAAGTTTCACGCCTACGAATGAAACATAGGCGCTAGGTGCTGGGGTCTGGGCGCTGGGTGCTAGGCTCTAGGACGCTATATGAAATAGCTGGTTTCTAGTCGTTAGACGTCAGATATTAGATGTCAGGCGTGCTGCGGGGTTGGTTAGTTCGAATGTTTTCTCTGCAATGAAAAGCCTTTAGGAGTTATTGTAGGAGGTACTTTAGTGCCGAATCGAACATAAAAAGAGCTTTCAGTCTTCAGCTCTCAGACGCGCGAAACAAGTTTCACGCCTACGAATGAAACATAGGCGCTAGGATCTGGGTTCTAGGTTCTAGGACGCGATGTAAAATCGCTGCTACAGACTCGCATCTCGCATCTCGCATCTCGCATCTCGCATCTCGCATCTCGCATCTCGCATCTCGTAACTTTACTCTTTCCCCTTGAAACTCGCTAACTTTCCCCTTTACTCTTTCCCCTCGTAACTTGAAACTTTCCTTTTTTAATAGCGTTATTAGGGGCTGATCTGTATAATCCGCGGCCTATTATTTACCCTATTGCTTGTTTATTTTCGCAGTTGCTGCGCCCATAACCCTGTCAGTATTTTTCTAGGAACAATTCGTTGATTTCAACCGCAAATATCACCATGCAATTTGGTGCAGAGCCTCTGTTTGAGAACATTTCAGCTAAGTTTGGTAACGGTAATCGCTATGGTTTAATTGGTGCGAATGGCTGCGGCAAATCGACCTTTATGAAAATTCTAAGTGGTGCGCTTGTGCCAACGTCTGGCAATGTGTCGATTGCGCCGGGTTTAAAGCTAGGTACGCTAAGCCAAGATCAGTTTGCATTTGAGCAATACACTGTGGTTGATGCGGTGATCATGGGTGATGCAGAACTATGGAAAGTTAAACAAGAGCGCGACCGTATCTACTCACTGCCAGAAATGAGTGAAGAAGACGGCATGAAAGTCGCTGAGCTTGAAAGCATTTTTGCCGAAATGGATGGCTACACAGCAGAAAGCCGTGCGGAAGAAATTTTGATCCAAGCGGGTATTGAGCAAGAGTTTCATTATGGCTTAATGGCAAACGTTGCGCCGGGCTGGAAACTTCGTGTGCTGTTAGCACAAGCGCTATTTGCAAACCCTGATATTTTGCTGCTTGATGAGCCAACCAATAACCTTGATATTCACACCATTACTTGGCTAGCTAACGAGCTTAACCAGCGTAAATGTACGATGATTATCATCTCGCACGACCGTCACTTCTTGAACTCGGTGTGTACACACATGGCCGATATCGATTACGGTGAGCTAAGAATTTATCCAGGTAACTACGAAAAGTGGATTGAAGCTTCAAGCTTGCAACGCGAACAGCTACTTGCGGAAAACGCAAAGAAGAGCGCCGAAATTGACGAGCTACAAGAGTTCGTAAACCGTTTTGGTGCTAACGCATCAAAAGCAAAACTAGCGAGTTCTCGTGCTAAGCGCATGGATAAAATTAAGCTTGATGAGGTAAAATCGTCAAGCCGTATTAGCCCGTCACTCCGTTTTGACGAAGGCAAAAAGATGTATCGCCAAGCATTAGAGCTTACCAAGCTAGGTCATGGCTTTGATGGCGAAACTCTGTTCAGCGGTGGTGAGTTATTACTTGAAGCCGGCGCTAAGCTTGCAGTTATTGGTGAAAACGGTGTTGGTAAAACCACCCTATTACGTTGCCTAGTGAATGAATTACAAAGTAACGAAGGTGTGGTTAAGTGGTCTGAAAATGCCAGCATTGGTTATTGCCCGCAAGACAGCAGTAAAGACTTTGATAACGACTTAACTTTATTTGATTGGATGTCGCAGTGGCGCACCGCTAAGCACAACGATTTAATGGTTCGTGCTATGTTAGGCCGTTTATTATTCACCGCAGATGACGCTAACAAAAAAGCACGTAACTGCTCGGGGGGTGAAAAGAACCGCCTGTTATTTGGTAAGTTAATGATGCAAGACATAAACGTGCTCATTATGGACGAGCCAACCAACCACATGGATATGGAAGCCATTGAAGCACTCAATAATGCATTAAAAGATTACCAAGGCACGCTAATTTTTGTAAGCCACGACCGTGAGTTTGTATCGTCTTTAGCGACTCGGATCATCGATATTAAAGATCAACAGCTTATCGATTTTCAGGGCACGTTTGACGAATATATGGACCATGTTGCGCAACAAGCGCAATAAGCCCTTCCAAGAAAAGGTGAGCAAGTTAGCTCACCTTTTTTGTTTACGTTCAGTTACATATTCACTTTACTGAATTACCCGTTTTAGGTAACTTAAATTTCTTTGACTTCAATAGAACAATAAATTTAAGGGACCTAAATGAAAAAACTTCTCAGCGTATCGGCACTGACTTTGGCTCTAACAGCCTGTGGTGGCGGTTCATCAACAGATAAAACGCCAGATGTAAAAGTAGAGCAAAATACTGCACCGACGCTTTCTGGCTCACTCACTCTCTCAGCCAAAGCGCTTGAATCAACTAATTTAGTTGTTGATTTAAAAGATGAGCAAAACGACAGTGTGACAACAACGATTATTGATAAACCAGAGTGGCTGACTGTAACCACCAGCAGTAATCAAGTAACTTTTAGTGCAGAACCAAGCTTATTCGAAGTAGCTAACCATGCTTTTACTGTGGAAGTGTCTGACGGTAAAGCGAGTAATCAATATACTCTAACCGTTAATGTCGCCGAGAATCGTGCAGCATGGCAACCTATTGAGCTTAGCAATAGCGAAGTGATGGGTAATTGGCAATCAAGCGATGGTAGCGTAGAGCTGGTATTTGCTACTGAAGATGCCGGGGTAATTGCTCAAAATGGTGAGCTAAGCCGTTTTGATTGGTCGAACCCTGATGTGATTGCATTAAATACCCAAGCGATTGATTGCTTGCAAGAATGTAATCAACAAGCCCTTCTTGAAATGGAAGTGTTGGCTAAGCGCGATGATGCTATTCGTGTTGAGCTTTTTAATGTTTCAACCGATAAAGGCGAAGTCGTTACCCTTTATAAATCAAATACAGAGTTTAGTTCTGCGTACTACGCTGATGTAGAGCAAAGCTCATTCCACTCAGTTAATTTTTTAAGTGCAGCAGGTGAAAAAAGTTACTTTGAAGTACCTTTAGCAAGCTTTATTCCGACGGCTTCAGGAAATACTACGTCATTCCCTCATGCTGAATTTTCGGCAACGTTAGATGGCAAAACATTAAAAATTGAGAGTGATACATTAGTTGTAACTCAAAACACAAAACAATTTAGTAACCTTGGTCATGAGGTAGATGTCGCATTTGATCTTGATCTTGTTGATGCAGAAGTCATTGCCCAATTTGATGACTTTTTAGTGCTAAAACTACGTCATGCTCTAACTTATCAAGATGAAAGTGCTCAGAATTATATTAATGAGTCAGCCGAACTTGCTGAAGCATTGCAAGTAAAAACAACGATTAGCACACTGCGCAAACTTACTCCTATTGCGGTTCCTGAGCTTACAGTAGGCAAATCATATACAGGCCGTTTGAATAACAAAAATTCAGATACAGGTGAAGGCCTAACGTTCCGCTATTTACCAACATTTTTCACCATCACTGCCGCCGATACTGCAACGGTAACATTTAATACGCCTGAAAATACTGACTCGTTTAAATGGCATTACGACTTAGACAATAATGGCGAAACAGTTAAAGTAACAGGCAATGGCCTAGATACTAGCTTACAATTTTTCACTCAGCCTGATGGCAAAATGATCATGGCGCGCGAAAGAAATAAAGACGAACGCCAAGCTCGCTTAGGGTATGAATTTATGGAAGTGATTGATGATTCAACCATCACACTTGATGACTATAAGCAGCTATTTAGTTACTTACGTCAAGGCTATACCAGCGGCAACCAGAAGATATACTGGTATATAAATGATGATGGTAAAGGCAGCTTCTATTATGCTGACCAATATGGCCTAGAAAACAGAGCTAACTTTACGCCAAGTAGTTATTGGCAATTAGAAGCTGATAACAGCATTAGCTTTGCAATGATGTCACAGTGCCCAAGTGCAGTTGATTATACTAGCTGTAAAAATGAAGTGTTAGCAAATCAAGAAGTTGCCTATTCATCATTACTCAATTTTAAAATTCTTGCTAAAGAAGGTGATAAGTACCTTTTTGATCGTCTGTTTTGGCAAAGCACGTATGCTTATAGTGAAAGAGAGTTAAAAGAGAGTATTTTTCAAAATAGTTATTGGTTTGGGGTTGATAAGTAAAAGAGCTTTCAGCCTTCAGGTCAGACGCGCGAAACAAGTTTCACGCCTACGGATGAAAACAACAGGCGCTGGGCGCTAGGTTCTAGTCACTAGGACGCGATGTAAAATCGCAGGCTTTTAGTCGATAGAGGTCAGATGTTAGATGTCAGCAGATCTGTGGGGTTATTTAGGTCGAGTGTCCTTCTCAGCATTCGACCTTTTCACTTTCCAGGTAAGTTGGGTCGAGCGGAGCGACACCCAACATATAGAATCGGTCAGCTGTCAGCCTTCAGCGATCAGACGCGCGAAACAAGTTTCACGCCTACGTGTAGCAGCGGGTTTATCCCGCGTCATCAGCGAGGTTCTGGGTTCTAGGACGCGATGTAAAATCGCTGCCCCCTCGCATCTCTTACCTCGTAACTTTACTCTTTCCCCTCGTAACTTTACTCTTTCCCCTCGTAACTTTCCCCTTTCCCCTTGTAACTCGCTAACTTCTCTAAATAAAAAAGGCCACACAGTTAAACTGTGTGGCCTTTGTACTTAACGGAATTTTAGATTAAATATCGAAGCGATCGGCGTTCATTACTTTGACCCATGCGTCGACAAAGTCTTTTACAAAACGTTCGTTGTTGTCGTCTTGCGCGTAAAACTCTGCGTATGAGCGTAGGATTGAGTTTGAACCAAACACTAAATCAACGCGTGTTGCTGTCCATTTAGTTACACCTGTGCTGCGATCAATGATGTCGTAATAGCCTTTACCTAGTGGCTTCCACGTATTAGCCATATCGGTTAGGTTAACGAAAAAGTCAGTACTGAGTGTGCCTACGTTATCTGTAAATACACCGTGTAAAGTACCGTTATGATTAGTACCAAGAACACGCATGCCACCAACAAGAGCGGTCATTTCTGGTGCTGTTAAGCCCATTAATTGCGTACGCTCTAACATTAGCTCTTCTGCTGAAACCGCATAGTCTTTTTTGAGCCAGTTACGGAAACCATCGTGAATTGGCTCAAGCACGTCGAACGAGTCTGCATCTGTCATCTCGTCTGTAGCATCACCACGGCCAGGCGCAAATGGCACAGTTATATCAACACCAGCTGCTTTTGCTGCTTGTTCAACCGCTGCTGAGCCACCCAGAACAATTAAATCAGCGAGGCTTACTGGTTTGCTTAAACCCGCTTGTACTGACTCGAGTGCGCTTAATACTTTAGCTAAACGCTCTGGTTCATTACCTTGCCAATCTTTTTGTGGCGCTAGGCGAATACGCGCACCATTTGCACCACCGCGATGGTCTGAACCACGGTAAGTACGCGCGCTATCCCATGCTGTTGCGATTAAATCTGCTTGGCTTACACCACAGTTAAGTAGCTTGGTTTTAAGCTCGCTAATTTCGCTGTCTGATAAGGTGTAATCAACAGCTGGGATCGGATCTTGCCAGATCAGATCTTCGCTTGGTACATCGGCACCTAAATAACGTGATTTAGGACCTAAGTCACGGTGCGTTAGTTTGAACCATGCACGTGCAAACACATCACTAAAGTATTCAAAATCATCGTTAAAACGCTCGATAATCTTACGATAGGTTGGGTCCATCTTCATCGCCATATCGGCGTCGGTCATAATAGGATTTAAACGAATTGATGGATCTTCTACATCAACTGGTTTGTCTTCTTCTTTAATATCGATTGGCTCCCACTGCCACGCACCTGCCGGGCTCTTCTTAAGTTCCCACTCGTAGTTAAGCAGTAAGTAGCAATAGCCGTTATCCCACTTAGTTGGGTGAGTTGTCCATGCGCCTTCGATGCCCGACGTCATGGTATCGCGACCAATACCACGTGAATTGTGGTTGTTCCAGCCAAGGCCTTGCTCAAATACATCAGCTGCTTCTGGCTCAGGGCCTACGTTTTCTTCACTACCATTACCATGAGTTTTACCCACAGTGTGGCCACCGACTGTAAGCGCTGCAGTTTCTTCGTCATCCATTGCCATACGGGCAAATGTTTCGCGAACTTGTTCTGCCGTTTTAAGCGGGTCTGGGTTACCATTCACGCCTTCTGGGTTTACATAAATTAAGCCCATTTGTACCGCTGCCAATGGGTTTTCCATGGTGTCTGGTTTAGCTACATTTGAATAGCGCTCATCACTAGGTGCTAACCATTCTTTTTCAGCGCCCCAGTAAACGTCTTTTTCTGGGTGCCAAATATCTTCGCGGCCACCGGCAAAGCCAAAGGTTTTTAAACCCATTGATTCATATGCCATATTACCGGCTAAGATCATTAAATCTGCCCAAGAAAGCTTGTTACCGTATTTCTTTTTGATTGGCCAAAGTAAGCGACGTGCTTTGTCTAAGTTAGCGTTATCTGGCCACGAATTTAATGGCGCAAAACGTTGGTTACCTGTACCACCGCCACCACGGCCATCTTCTAAACGGTATGAACCCGCTGAGTGCCATGCCATACGGATCATTAAACCACCGTAATGGCCCCAGTCAGCCGGCCACCATTCTTGGCTTTCGGTCATTAGATTTTTTAAATCGGTTTTAACAGCTTCAAGGTCAAGAGATTTGAAAGCTTCTGCGTAATTAAAGTCTTTGCCGTAAGGATTCGTTTTGCTGTCGTGTTGATGAAGAATGTCGAAATTGAGCGCGTTTGGCCACCAGTCAGTATTTGATTGAGCAGTGACAGTGTTACTACCATGCATTACCGGGCATTGGCCCGTTTTTCCATTACTCATTATATGCTCCTCATAAGCTAAAAATATGACGAAACGCTAAAAAGTCGCTTTTATCCCTTTCGTCATAAAGAGAGATTTTCTAATAGTTATGAATAACTAATAGCAAATAAGTTCCTGTTGTTTAAAACTATAGGAGTTGAATATAAATAAAGCTAGATCTAGATCATGGTTTTAAATCGATTGCACCGATAGAAAAATCTGATTTGATTCATTTTGTAAAACCGTCCATTTTATAAGGGTATTTTTTAACAGCGAGTAGCCCTTATGAAAACTATTAATCCTGACGTTGCTAGACAACTAAGCATTAACTTTTTTATCGCCAATTTACCTATTTTAATGTTAACGGGGCTGGTAGTTGCTACGCTTGTGGGGCTAACCTTTAGAAGTTCGGTGTTGTTTTGGCTGGCACTGTTAATCACACCTTTAAGCATAAATTATTTATATTCTAAAAAACGTATCAAACAGTTTTGCAAAGACAACAAATGCACTGATATTTCTTGCCTTGCTAAGCAAACTGATTAATTTTTAATTTTATTACCCAGTCACCAGATTATTTAGCCAACAACTTGTATAAATATTAATTAGTTATGTGAGTTTTTGCGGCAATTTGAAGGTGACAGTAACGCCGTTATCAGGTTTACTATCGATGTTCACTTCGCCTTGCAGCGCTTGCGTTGCAAGGTTATAAACTATCGACATACCTAAACCACTGCCACCATTACCTCGCTTGGTAGTGAAAAATGGCTCAAATACCTTGTACATTACATCTTCGGTCATGCCATGACCGTTGTCTTTATAGGTTATGGTGTAACTATTGGTGTCGTTATCGATACTTACAGCGATATCTATGCGGTTTTGCTCACGGCCAACAAATCCGTGCACACAGCTGTTATTTACAAGATTTAAGAATATTTGGCTAAGTGCCCCCGGAACAGTTATAAGCGAAAAGTCATCAACACAGTTGATGTTTACTTCAACATTATGACTTCGTGTAAGTGGCATTAAGCTATGTAAAATATTTTCAAAGTAATCTTTAATGTTGGTTTCGAGTAAATTAAGGGATGATTGATCAACCGCCGTTTGTTTAAAGTCACTAATCAGTTTTGCGGCCCGCTCAAGGTTGGTAAACGATATTTTGATACACTCGTTTAAATGATTCATGCCTTCAAGTAAGGCCGCTTTTGTTAAGGTATTTGAATCTATGTGTTTATTAAGCGTGTTTAGCTTATCTTTTGCTGAGCTATTTGCTGTGACAGCTATGCCAATCGGCGTATTTACCTCATGAGCAATCCCCGCAACAAGGTTACCTAGTGAAGCCATTTTTTCGGCTTCAATGAGTTTTTCTTGCATCGCAGTCAGTTCAGATAAGGTTTTTTCAAGCGTACGAGTTCGTTCTGCAACACGTTGTTCTAGATGCTGATTGGCACGCTCAAGTTCAGCATTGATACGTTCGTTTTCTTGTGCCGAGAGCGCTCTGCCATAAAGATCTGCCAAAGCACCGATGAATGAGCATTCATCTTCTGTCCATTGCCTTGTTCCACCTATGTGCTCACAGCAAAATATTCCGATCATTTTTCCTTTATAGCGAATTGGCGCATCGAGCATTGCACCTATGTTAAGAGGTGTTAAGTAACTTTCGCTAAATTCAAAGGTGGCAGGGTCGGTATGAGCATCTACTGCGGTAATCGTACGTTGGGTGTCGAGCGCTTTAAAATAGGCAGGATATGCATCACGAGGGAGCACTAACATTTGAATTTCTTTGCCGTTTTCTCTATCAAGTAATAAACGGCATTCAATCGCCGTATTTTCGGCGTTTAACAGCCAGATCCCAGCTCGGCCAATTTCTAGGCCATCAAGTACAGCATTCAGAATTAAGCGTTCAGCTAATTCAACATTGCCACTATCAAGATCAGAAGAAATCGATACTCCATACAGCAGTTGGACTAGTTGTTGGCGCATACTCTCACCTTTTAGTTTTACGACTCCTTAAGTCTAGACGAACATTGTGATTCTGACAGAACGAATATAAGTTTTTAAAAACTCATTAAGTATTAAGTAGTTGTTCAGATTAAAATGGGTATATTGTACCTAACTCCTGTTGATACCCCTTACGACTTTATGTTGTTTAAGCAGTTTGGCCAGCTCTCCCCCGAGCTGGCTTTTTTTTGCCTAGTCCACAATGCTCACGCATGTTACAGTTACCTCAGAAATCACTAAAAATTAATATGTCATGCGTTATACCTTAATTTTAATCACTTTTTTAATGAGCTTTAGTACATTTGCAGCAGCTCAAAATGAGCCAGAAAACCGCCCTGCTTTAACCGAAGCAGAGCAACAACAAGCTCTCGATAAGCTTCAAGAACCTATGTATAAGCCATTGTTAGAGCGCTATATTCTTGATGAATTAAAATCTGTGCGCCAAGACCAACAAAAACTGCGCGAAGATGTGACAAAACAAGTTGCTCATACGCAACTAGATACTGCCGATCGAGCATTAACTTATACAACAGACACCATTAATAATGTGTTTTTCATTATTACGATTACTGCTTCAATTTTGGTTTTAGTTGGTTGGAATTCACTGCGTGATGTGAAAAACAAAGTAGAAGACATAGTAAACTCACGTGTTAGTGCGATTACACAAGAATACGAAGAGCGCCTAAAAGTACTTGAAGAAAAGCTACGTGAGCGATCTGAAGAGATCTTATTAAACCAACAAAAGATCTCAATCACTAATGAAGTTCACTCTTTATGGATGCGTGCCAATTTAGAAAGCGACGTTGCTAATAAGATTGAGATTTTTGACGAGATTTTAAAACGTAAACCAGAAGACGTAGAAGCCATTGCCTATAAAGCAGATGCACTGTTAGAAATTAACGAAACAGGTGAAGCTATCGAGCTTTGTAATCAAGCATTAGAAATTGATAGCGACTACGGCTACGCATACTGGCAGCGTGCTTGCGCCTATGCGTTACTGCACAAACACGCCGATGCAATGGCTGATATTCGTATGGCCCTTGAGTATTCACCTAACCTACGTAACGAGCTATTACACGAAAGCGCGTTTGCCAGCCTTCACGACAACGACAGCTTTAATTCGTTGCTAAACGAAACGGCATAGCCGAAACCCGTGTAGCAGTGGGTTTATCCCGCGTCATCAGGTGCTAGGGTTTAGGTTTTAGGTCCTAGGCTCTAGGTCCTAGGCGCTAGGACGCGATGTGAAATCGCTGGCTTTTAGCCGTTAGAGGTCAGGTATTAGATATCAGCCGAACTGCGGGGTTGGTTAGTTCGAGTGTTTTTCTCTGCAATGAAAACCTTGTTCGAGGCATTGTAGGAGTTACTTTAGTGCCGAATTGAACGTAGAAAAGAGCGGTCAGCGATCAGACGCGCGAAACAAGTTTCACGCCTACATGTAGCAGCAGGTTTATCCCGCGTCATAAGCGTTAGACTCTGGGTTCTAGGTCGCGATGTAAAATCGCTTCTACTTGTTCGGCGTTAAAACGCCTCCTACATCTCGCATCTCGTAACCTTCTCCTTTCCCCTTGAAACTCGCTAACTTGTAACTTTATGCCCCTCTATTGCAAAAACATTAAATACCGCTAAACTAATCATTAAATATCTAATGATTATAAAAGTAATCAATATGCGTTCTGAACAGGCTACTAAAATGGCACAAAAGCTGGGAGATTTGATACGCCAGCACCGAACACTTCATTATACGCAAAGTACATTTGCGAAAATGATTGGGGTATCACGTTCGACTGTACAAAAGTTAGAGCAAGGTGATGTTGTGAAAAGTGACATTCTTTTTGAAGCGCTGGTTGTACTTAACTTACAGGGATCGCTTCTTGATGAAATAAATGAATTAGCGGCCGACGTAGGTGGATACAATGCTCGCCAGCGCAAACGAAATTCACCACAGGAAATCAATGATGACTTCTGAGTGCTATGTTTTTATAGATGGTTTAGAAGAAAAACCCGTTATCTGTGGTTACTTTAAATTAGATAATCAATCAGGTCGAGGTGAGTTCAACTATGGTAAGAGCTATTTAGCCCGAAGCGATGCCTTTGCTCTAGATCCAATACATCTGCCATTAAAGTCGGGGATTTTCAGTTACAGCGCAAACAGAGGTGTATTTGGCGTATTAAGTGATGCAGGAGCCGACTCGTGGGGGCGCAAGTTAATTCTTTCGCTTCATACTTCAAAACCCAAAAACGAGTTAGAATTTTTATTAGCCGGGTCTGGGTATGGCGTAGGAGCTCTTGTTTTTAGTCTCTCGCGAAGTGCCTCAAAGCATAAAACTAACAAAAATACCTTGTCTGATTTAGCCTTGCTAGACCAAGCTAAAGATGACTTGCTGGCGAATAAAACAATTTCTGATGAAGCTAAGAAAGCATTTGAATTTGGCCAAAGCATGGGGGGAGCTAGACCAAAGACCTCTATACAAATTGACAACAAACTCTACTTAGCAAAATTCAATCGCCAAGATGATTTATTCAATCTAGTCAGTGCTGAACATGCTGCAATGAAAATGGCGGAACAGCTTGGTATTCGAACGGCTCCTACCTTTATTCATAAAACACATACCGGTGATGTGCTACTTGTTGAGCGGTTTGATGTTAGTAATGGGTTACCAACACACCACTTTTTAAGTGCGAATAGCTTACTTCAAAAACCCAAAGTTTCTATGAGTGATCTTTCAATTGACTACTCATATGGTCAATTAGCTGAATTTATTAGGCATCAAACGATGCAAAATGCAGGTGATGCTGAAGAGTTGTTTAAGCGAATGGTGTTCAATGCGTATATTGGTAATACAGATGATCACACTCGCAATCATGCATTCCTATATTCATTTTCACAAAAAAATTGGCGATTAAGTCCAGCCTATGACATCACTCCAATCAACAACTCAAAACAACATGGTCTTGGCTTTGGTGATGATGGGCGTTATGCAAGTAAAAGCAATTTTTTATCTCAGGCTAAGCGATTTGGGTTAGCAAATTCAGCAGCAAAAAACATCATTAAAGAGATTGAAGAATATTGCAAAGATTGGCCGACTCACTTTAAACATTTTGCAGACGTTAGTGATGAAGATATCACCCGTTTAAAAGGTGTAATTCCTGAAATTAATGAAGATTAATAGCGCGAAACAAGCTTCACGCCTACGTTTTATCCCGCGTTATAGGAGCTAGGATTTAGGCGCTGGGACACGATGTAAAATCGCTGCTACCTCATATCTCGCATCTCATATCTCGCATCTCGTTACTCGTACCTTTACTCTCGCTAACTTAAGACAATTCCCGGCTAAAGCCAGTCCTACGGGGGAAACATTAGGCGCTAGGCTTTGGGTTCTAGGACGCGATGTAAAATCGCTGCTACCTCGAATCTCGTACCTCGCTAACTTTACTCTTGCTAACTTTACTCTCGCTAACTTGAACCCACTAACTTTCACCCATAAAAAAAGAGCAGCTGAGCTGCTCTTTTTTCTAACGGAAGAATAACACTTTGGTTATTTTGCCATTTTCTATTTTGTAGCTGGTAACGAACTCAGAGCGCTTGTCGACGACTTTGGGGTCTTGTGTACAGGTTTCAGAGAGTTCGTGATCAATCACGATGTTGCCAAGTACAATGCGTTTTATTGGCGATGACTTAATGCACTTTAGCTTTTTAAACATGATGCCGTATCGTGCAATAAGTTTTTCTTTACCGGTGAACATCAACTCATTCGGGAATGTATAAAACTCAACGTTTTCATCGTACATCTTAATAAAAGCATCAATGTTACGAGCATTATAAGCTGCAATCAGCTGTTCAATCACCGCCATCGATTCACGTGACTGACGTGCTTTTTCTTGCTGCTTCGCTGTTAGTGCTTCTTTAGCTTGGTTAACGGCTTTTTCTGCTTCTGCAACGGCTTGCTGTTTTTCGGCAACTGTTTTTGGTTGCTCTGCAGGTGCTGGGGTTTGTGTACCGAGTACTTTGCTATCATCAACTTCTGCAACCGCTTTTAAGGCTGCGGCTGTCGCTTTTTGTTCGTCGCTGCTTGTGGTTGTTTCACTCGTTGCCTTCGCGGCTTCTTCAGCTTTTTCTTCTACTTGAGCGGATTCTACAGTCGCTTTTTCAGTTTCAGACGCTGATTTTTGCTCTGTAGCTGGCTTTTCTTCAATAAACTCTAAGCTAGGTACGTCCTTCTTTTCGGCTTTTTGTTCATTGCTCGTTTGAGGTTGGGTTTGTTCGGTGGTTTCGTCACTTGCAATTGACTGCCAAGAGAGTAATAAACTGATTGCAAAAAATAACGGTTTCATACTTTTCCTAAATGCATCATTCCTGATTTGAGGCGCTAAGGTAGCAAATTCTAGCTGTTTGGCATAGTTTTTTACCAATATTGCTCTACTGTGATCTGCCCTGGTTCACGGCGTCTGTTGCGGCTAAAACCAAGCTCTAACAAAATAGCCGTAGTATCTTTTACCATTTGTGGGTTACCGCAAATCATAAATTGTGCGGTATCAGGTACAGTTGGGCGCCCTATTACATCAAATAAACGATGATCTTTAATTACGTCTGTGATCCGGCCATTAAAACCGATTGTGGCTGACTCTCGGCTGACTACAGGCGAATAGTAAAGATTTGGAAACTGCTGCTGTAGTGCTTTAATGCGCTCCTGATAACTTAAGTCCTCATTAAGACGAACTCCATGCACTAAATGAACATGCTCAAACTTTTGCCACACTTCGCCCTGCTCTAATATTGAAATAAAAGGCCCAAGCGCAGTACCTGTACTCAGCATATAGAGCTGCTCACTGCTTGGTACTTCATCAAGGGTAAAAAAGCCTGTCGCGCGGCGCTCTATAGTCACTGAGTCACCCGGCTTTAATTGTGCGAGTTGTTGAGAAAGTTGACCGTCTTTGACATTGATAAGATAAAACTCGAGGTCGGGATTGTTCGGTGCATTCACATAAGAATATGCACGAGCTACACGTTTATCACCCACTTGCATCGCTAGCTTTGTAAACTGCCCAGCCGTGAATGGTTCGACATCGGCATTAACGATTAAACTAAATAATGAGTCGGTCCACCATTTAACGTCTTTTACCTTAGCTTCAACCCAATTAGACATACACATCCTCAATTATTGTTCCTCTATTAAAAGTGGCAACAATTGGTTGAATTTTCAAGTTTTAAGGGCCGGTTGCGAGATGCGGGCAGGATTTTACGCGAGGTAAACAGGCAGCTATAAAAAAAGCCGCATAAATGCGGCTTTGAGGTTAGTCTCACTTCACTTTGGGCGTGTTTCCAAATTTCAGTGAATACGTTACCAAGGAACTTATTTAAATTGATTCTAAAGCAATTTTAACCATTTCGTTAAAAGTGCTTTGACGCTCTTCACTTGGTGTTGCTTCACCAGTGATTACGTGGTCACTTACAGTAAATAGTGCCATCGCTTTTGCGCCGTATTCAGCAGCTACGCCGTACATGCCAGCTGTTTCCATATCAACAGCAAGTACGCCTAGCTTGTCTAATTCTTGATAGAATGTGTTATCTGCTTGGTAGAATGTATCTGTTGTAAATACATTACCTACTTTCGCTTCAATACCTAATTCTTTTGCTGCGTTAACACCGTTAAGTAATAAACCAAAATCAGCAATTGCGGCAAAGTCGTAACCACGTACTCGCGCACGGTTTACGTTTGAATCTGTGCTTGCACCTTGTGCAAAGATAACGTCACGGATTTTGATATCGCTACCAATACCGCCACAGGTACCAATACGGATTAGATTTTTAACGCCGTAACTAACGATCAATTCACGGGCATAAATTGACATTGATGGAATACCCATCCCAGAGCCCATAATACTCACTGGTTTACCTTTGTAGGTACCGGTAAAACCATACATATTACGAACGCCTGTTACTTGTTTTGCGTCATCTAAAAAGTTTTCAGCAATGTATTGAGCGCGAAGCGGATCACCCGGCATTAATACCGTTTCTGCAAATTCGCCTACATTGGCGCTGATATGAGGAGTACTCATTATTGGTTTCCTTTTTTGTTCGCTAATAGCTTGTCGTTAAAACTATCACCGTATTCAAGTGCAGGAAGATTAAACCACTGGGCAAGGGTTTGACCTATGTCTGCAAAACTAGCTCGTTCTCCAAGCGGGGTGTTTGTCATTCCCGGTTGGTATGCAAGTACTGGCACGTATTCACGTGTATGGTCAGTGCCTGCTGCTGTTGGATCACATCCGTGATCGGCTGTGATAATTAATACATCATCACTATTTAGCTGATTTAAAATAGTCGGTAGGTAATCATCAAACTCTTTTAATGCTTCGGCATAGCCAACTGCATTACGGCGATGACCGTACTTTTCATCAAAATCAACTAAGTTTGTAAAAATCAAACTATGGTCAGGTGCGCTTGCAATTACTTCTGATGTTTTCTCAAGTAAGTTCATTAGCCCTGGCGCTTTGTGTTTTTGGGTGATGCCTTGGTGCGCATAGATATCGGCAATCTTACCAATACTGATCACTTCACCGCCGTCTTGCGATAATTTATCAAGCAAGGTTGGCGACGGTGGCAGCACCGAATAGTCACGACGATTGCCTGTACGGGCAAAATCGTCACGGCTCGAACCCAAAAATGGCCGCGCAATCACTCTTCCTATGTTCATTTCATCAAGCAGCGCCCGTGCGATTTCGCAAACCTGATAAAGTTTCTCCAGTCCAAATGATTCTTCGTGCGCGGCTATTTGAAACACGCTATCAACTGAGGTGTAGCAAATCGGCATACCGGTTTGCATATGTTCTTCACCTAGCTGTTCTAAAATGGTTGTTCCTGAGGCATAACAGTTACCTAAAATGCCAGGAATCTCAGCGCGAGCAATTAGCTCGTCAACAAATTCTTGTGGAAAACACGGCTGTGTATTAGGGAAGTAACCCCAATCAAATAACACAGGTACACCGGCCATTTCCCAGTGCCCTGAAGGCGTGTCTTTGCCACTTGATAACTCTTTAGCGTAACCCCATGCGCCAATAGGTGCTTGTCGGTCACTGACTAAACAAGGCTCTTTACCTGCGGCTTCGCATGCATCAGCTAAACCTAAACGGGTAAGATTAGGTAGCGATAAGTGCTCACCTGTTTCTTCTGCGTAGGCTTTAAGTAAATGAGCAAAGGTATTTGCGCCTACGTCACCAAACTTCTCTGCGTCAGGTGCTGCGCCAATTCCTAGGCTATCTGCCATTAAGATGAGTGCTCTTGCCATGGGTACCTCGTTATCAATATGTGAATACTTTATATGCTCTTCGAATTTTTGGTACAGGACATAAGTCCTGTTTCATAAAACAGAAACATTATAAATTTGCATCTCTAAGCGAAGCAAAAGAGATTAATCGTGTCTTTTTTGCTATTGTGATCTACCTAACAATGTTTCCTTCTGTGTGGGCGAGAACTTTAGTGACACGAACAATTATAGCTATTGCTGGCGCATCTGCGTCGGGCAAGTCTCTTTTTAGCAAGACAATTTATAACGAATTAGTCAATGAGCTTGAACCGGGCGCGATCGCAGTGATCGAAGAAGATGCTTATTACAAAGACCAGTCGCATTTGCCGTTTGACCATCGAACGCAAACCAATTACGACCATCCTGATGCTTTCGAGCATGAGCTTTTGCATGAGCACTTACTTCAATTGCGCGCTGGAAAATCAGTAGACGTACCAACTTATGACTATGCAATGCATACCCGTAGCGATGAAACGCGTCGAGTAGCACCTGCAAAAGTACTTATCGTTGAAGGTATTTTGCTACTGAGTGATCCGGCACTTCGAAAAGAATTTGATATTAAGGTGTTTATTGATACACCGTTAGATATCTGCCTTATGCGCCGTATGCAACGAGATATGGAGCAGCGTGGCAGAACATTACAGTCCGTTGTTGATCAATATCAAGCGACAGTGCGACCTATGTTTTATCAGTTTATTGAGCCATCAAAGCACAAAGCTGATCTCGTAGTCACACGCGGCGGTATGAATCGCGTTGCCATTGATATAATTAAAAGTAAAATAAAATATTTACTGCAACAATAACAACGGGAAATAGTCAGTATGACAACATTTATGAGCTTAGTAGGCATTGTTGTGCTACTAGGCATTGCTTTTGCGGCTTCTACGAACCGTAAAGCAATTAATTTAAGAACTGTAGGCATCGCCTTTTTACTTCAAGTGTTAATTGGTGGCTTTGTCTTGTTCTTCGAAGTGGGCAAAAACGTACTGGCAAGTATGTCACGAGGAGTCTCATCGGTTATTGGTTATGCCAATGACGGGATTAGCTTCTTATTTGGCTCACTGGCATCGCAAGATACCTTAGGGTTCATTTTTGCGATACAAGTATTACCCGTTATCGTGTTTTTCTCAGCACTCGTTGCTGTTTTGTATCACATCGGGGTGATGGATTGGATAATCAAGATTCTAGGCGGTGGCTTACAAAAGCTATTGAAAACCTCGCGCCCAGAATCGCTTTCTGCAACCGCCAATATTTTCGTTGGCCAAACAGAAGCACCATTGATTGTTAAACCATTTATCGCCAGCATGACAAAGTCAGAGCTATTTGCGGTAATGGTAGGTGGCCTGGCTACCGTAGCAGGTTCTGTTATGGCAGGTTACGTAACAATTGGTGTAGAGCTTAAATACTTAATTGCAGCCAGCTTTATGGCGGCACCTGGTGGTTTCTTAATGGCAAAAATGATTGTGCCAGAGACCGAAACACCAAAAGAAGATTTAGCTGATTTAGACGTACAAGAAGAAAAACCGGTTAACGTAATTGATGCAGCTGCATCAGGTGCCGCAAACGGTATGCAACTAGCACTGAACGTAGGTGCGATGTTACTTGCTTTCGTAGCACTTATTGCACTTCTAAATGGGTTATTAGGCGGTATTGGTGGTTGGTTTGATCATCCAACATTAACGCTACAAGAAATTTTAGGTTACGTATTCGCTCCAGTTGCATGGTTATTAGGTGTACCTTGGAACGAAGCAGTAATCGCAGGCAGTTTTATAGGTCAGAAGGTGGTAGTTAACGAATTCGTTGCTTACCTCGACTTTATTAATTATCGCGATACGTTAAGTGCGCACACACAAGCGATTGTCACATTCGCGTTATGTGGGTTTGCTAACTTATCATCGATAGCAATTTTACTAGGTGGATTAGGCGGTATGGCGCCTAGTCGGCGAAAGGATATCGCACGCTTAGGGCTCAGAGCAGTGTTAGCAGGATCTATGGCTAACCTCATGAGTGCAGCAATTGCAGGTTTTTTCCTCTCGCTAGCTTAGAAACTTAATGAGATGAGCCGTAGTTGCAAAACAATAGGATAGGACTTTAAGGGGTTAAAGGTCTATCTGACTTGAACGATACTTCACCAAGGGCCGCAAGGCCCTTTTATCGTTTTATGTGCTAAGATTTAATTACTAAGTCCTTTTAAGTACATAAATGAACTATTTACGACTTTATTTGCTAATTCTTTTCTTTAGTTGGCCAGCACTGAGTAAGCCGACCCTAACCGTTGTGACTGAACTGTCGCCACCTAATCAAACTCTAATCAATAACCAAGTTGCCGGTGAGAGCACCAAGCTTGTGAAAGCCATTTTTGCTAAAGCTAATTTGAACGCGAATATAGAACTTTACCCTTGGGCCCGTGCCTACAATATGGCACTGAAGAAACCGAATATATTTATTTATAGTATGGCGAAAACTGCTGAACGCGAAAAACACTTTCATTGGATTGGTGAAGTGGCAACCTATCAAATGGGCTTTGTTAAGTTGAGCTCTCGCAGCGATATAAACATCACTTCAAATGAGCAAGCCAAGCAATATAAGATAGCGGTACAACGTCATGACCTAGCAGCGCAGCGCCTAACAGAACGAGGTTACACTGTAGTATATACCTCTGATATTAATAAGTCGTATCACCTGTTGATGTCGGGCAAGGTTGATTTAATCATTGATGATAAGAACTATATTGCGGCCATGGCTGAGCAATTAGCACTGGATGAAGCTCGTTTCAGCTTTGCTCATGCAATCGACTTTTTAACCATGAAAGGTTATCTCGCAGCAAATATTAATACCGACCAACGCTATATCGATGCCTTAAAAGCAGCGTTTAATGAAGTAATAATGACACCTAAATACAATGCTGTGATGATGCTAGCACAGCGCCCTTAATTTGCTTTATATTGCTCAATATAAGTCTCTAACAAGCCCTGCTTACTCAGCTTGTCATAACTTGCCTGTAATCGGCTGACTAGCTCTTCGGGTAAGGCCTTATTTAAGGCTAGAAAGTTTCCTACCGTGCCATTTAGAGGCAACTCAACTAACTTAACCACTTCTCGCCCTTGGTGACCGTACTGCATTAATTGGTACTTAAACGAAAGCTCAGATCCAATAATGAGCTCTATTTTATTTTTGAAAAATAAATTAATACACTCGTAATAGTGACTCACTTTGAGGAGGTTTTTATCCCCTTCAAAGCCAATGCTCTCTACAAATTTTTCGTAAATACTGTCTCTAACAACACACAGGCTATGATCTTTCACTTGCGATAAATCGATAGGATTAATACGGTCATTTGATTGTAAACGATAAAAAAAGTTACGAGAGGATGCCATTGGACCAATCCACTTGAATAAATCTTCACGGTCGGGAATACGTGCCGTAGAGACCAGACCTGACAGCGGCTTTTGCTGAGCTAAGTGATACGCCCTAGACCAAGGTAAGAGCTCGAATTGACATTCAATGTCTGCATCAACACACATTGCTTTGACAAACTCGAGGTTTATGCCCTCTAAGTGCCCTTTGTTTGAAAAATTATACGGCGGAAATTGCTCGGTGTAGATGGTGACACTATCTTTTGCCAATACTACAGGTGCAAAGCTTAGGCATGCTAACAACAAATATTTTAAGATAATTAATACACTCTAATGACATAGCTGCATTAAATATAGAAATATTCACTAGCCCAGTCAATTTTTAGGCATAAAAAAAGCAAGCCGTAGCTTGCTTCTTCTTAATTTTTACTAAAAGTAAAAATTATAACGGAGTGATGTTATCCGCTTGAGGACCTTTTTGACCTTGTGAAAGAGTGAACTCTACACGTTGGCCTTCAGCTAAAGTTTTGAAACCTTCGCTTTTGATAGCGCTGAAGTGAGCGAAAACGTCTGGACCATTTTCTTGCTCGATGAAACCAAAACCTTTAGATTCGTTAAACCACTTAACTGTACCTGATACGATGTTAGACATAGTATTATTCCTGATATAAAAAATTAAACATGCCCTAGCGGGCGGGTGTAGCAAAAAATGAGATGGTACTTAAAAACTTCAGGACGGTACTACAAGTATTACTTATACAACAACGAAATAAAGATTTATTAATTACACGCTTTCTTTCTAGCTGGTGCCCACTATATAGAGTTAGTTTGATAAGTCAAACACTATCGACATTAAAATTCAAACTCTAAAGCCAAGCGAAAGCTATGATCTTTGCCTGATTGACTAAGTTCACTAATAAAACCTGCTTCCCATTTTAGCTGGCGTTTAGGGCTAAATCTGTGTAAGCCAATAAAGCCTGGCCCCACACCAATAAAGTCCTCACCCGCGTAGACTTCTATTGATGGTTGAAAAGCCGAACGATAGCGATAACGATACTGTAAGCGAAACTCACTTTCCCACTCGTTTTCAATATCAGCCCCCCATTCATACACTAAAAAAGCGTTCATAGTCAGGCTTGTACGACCAAACTCTTTTTCCCATAAAAAGCCGGTCGTTGCTTCGTAAGCATCTAGGGTATGCTGTTTTTCAAGCTCAAATAACGCCCCCCAATCGGCCCACAAACGGCCTTGCTCGACCAACTGCCAGCGTAACTCCACTTCATATGAAGATAAACCAAAGTCACCGTTATCATCGCGCTCGCCAACCAAGTAGCCTTCAAGGCTCATGGTGTCGTTAATTGCGCCGCCAAAGCCTGCACGCTGTGCAAGTACATTGCCGCTATCGGTTTGCCTAGACACCAAACGCCACTCAACTTCACGTTCAAACGGCATCACATAAGGGTGATATACCTTATCAACCACCATGCCATCTGCCTGCGCAAATTGGCTGATACTTATTAAAAACAAGCAACTTAAACTAACTATTAAGAACCGCATACAGGCTCCTTGGTCTTTTTGATTTTTAACACGCGAACTAAGGTGATAAATGCCAATGCTGCAATGACATACACCCAAAGCGCGGTTTTACTCGGCGTAGCTTCGTAACCGACTAAGGCTTTTAATACGCGCCCAAGCTCTGAGTTTTCAACTAAAAACCCGCGCCAATCTAAATAATTTGAGGTCACATCGAGTAAATCGATCTGACTTGCTAAATCAATAAATATCAATAGCTTTGCTGTTGCATTTAAGGCAAGTAACACAACCAAAGGCTGCACGCCCACGCGCTTAGTAATACTCTCAAGCAAAAAGAACAGTAACACGCCAAAGCTAATACAAATCCCCACACCTAAAGATGTACCCAGTAGCAATGGCTCAGCAGTATCTCTGCTATGCCAAAAGCTGACTAAATAAATCATGTAATGGCTTAAATACAACGTCATGGTTGCAATCAAGGCCAGCGCAGCCGCCATTTTTCGTTGCTGACAGCTAATTAATGCAGCGATAAAGATGACAATACACAGCAGCATTTGAATGAACTCTAAGCCTCTGTGATCAAATAACTGGCTCAGCCAAGCAGCGCCTTGCACAAACACTAAGCTTAGTAGCGTACCAATCACTGCATAAACACTCAGTTGGCGCTGGCTTAAAGGCACAATTAAACTCAAAAGCACGGCTAAAATCACCACAGGCAAAAGCTGATTAATGCTCATTAATAAACTAGTTATCAGCATCATTCACCTCCGTAGCCACGACAGCTCCTCTGGCTGTATTAGGCGAAAATTCACCAAAAAAGTCATAACGCCCAGGGCTGAGCGGCCCAATATAAATGACGCTCGTGCGACCTGGGTAAAGCACTTTTTCACGATTTAAGTCAAAGCTATCGAACTCTTCTGGAGTGTCATCTTGGTTTTCGATCAAAAGCCGCAGCTTTTTATTGGCAGGCACTTTTATTTCTGCAGGATAAAACAAATGGTCTTTTAAGATCAGCTTGTACTCTTTGGCATAGGCAAGCCAAGACGACATACATAGTAGCAGCATAGAAAGCGCCAAAATCCATTTATTCACTGACATCTCCTTGCATGAAGGAAACACTCACCCGTAAGCCACCAAGGTGACTGTCAGCTAAAGCAATATCAGCGTTATAAATCGACACTATGTGTTCAACAATGGCCATACCAAGCCCGGCTCCTTGTTCACCAGAGGGATGTTTATCGCCACCCACACGGTAAAAACGGTTAAAAATGCGCTGTTTTTGAGCTTCATCAATACCGGGGCCCGAGTCATCTATTTGCCAGATAAAACGATTGTTTTCGGTTTTCAGAGTAATAGAAATCTCTCCCGCAGCTGGGGTATATTTTATGGCGTTACTCAGTAAATTGCCAAACAAAGTAACTAAGGTGAATTCGTCACCGGCAATGATAAAATCATCGCCATCGATGCTAATGGTATGATCTTTTTCGTCAATACGATCATAAAGTTGTGAGGCAACTTGTTGGCTAATTTCTAACACCGACACGGGGCTAAATTGCGCTTGCCATTGCTCTGGATAAGTACGCCCCAAAATCAGCATTTGTTCAACGATATTGCTTAGTTTATCAACGCCTTTTTCCATCGCATCAAGCTCAACACTCTCAACACCTTGAGCCACTAAATTATGCACATTGATTTTTAAACTACTGAGCGGGGTACGCAGTTCGTGGGCCGCATCAGAGGCAAAAAAGCGCTCTCGTAAATAGGCACTTTCAACCCGTTTGAATAGATCGTTTAAGCGGCTAATTACGGGTTTTATTTCTTGCTCTGGGGTTTGCCAAGGGATTGCAGTAAAGTCATTTGCTTGACGATGTTTAAGTTGATTAGATAACCGAGTTAGTGGTGCAAGCCCTTGTTTTACAAACACACTAATAAGGAGTGCAAGAATAGGCACACTCCATAACAGCGGCGTCATGGCCGACAAAATCACGGTTTCGGTTAGCGCCACACGTTTACTCAAAGGTTCTGCAATAAGCACGCGCTTATTACCTTCGCTTAAGCGATACACTTTGACTCGTTGCCCAGCTAAGTTCTCAACACTAAACCCGGTTTGCCACTGACTTTGATTACTAAGATTTTGCTGCAATGATTTTGAGCTTGAGGCCAAGCTGTCATCGACCCAAACTTGAAACAATAGCTGTGGTAAATCACTGGTATAAGCTGGGGTTTCTTTACTGAGTGGCTGTTCGATTAACACATGTGCCAGCGTTACCAACTCATTATCGAGCAGTGCTTCAGCCTGATTCATGCTTTCACGGTAACCTTTAGTGAAAGCCAAAAAGCAGGTTAAGATCACCATAGACAAAATGAGTAAAGTCAGCCTTTTACGAATTGACACTAGCGTTTACCCACCACATAACCAATACCGCGTAAGGTTTTAATAAACTCTTTAGGGAATTTTTTACGCAAGTGATGAATGTGTACTTCGATGGTATTAGACCCCACCTCTTCACCCCAATCATACAGTTTACTTTCTAACTGCTGTTTTGATTGCACACGACCTTGGTTTTCTAGCAAGGCTTTAAGAAGCATAAACTCTTTGCGCGGCAAGTTTACTGGCTCACCTTGAAAGCTCACGGTAAAAGCGGCGGTGTCCATTTCAACATTGCCAACTTTTAAAGTGCTGGTTTGTGCTTGGGTCAAACGCCTACTGGCAACCCGTAGACGGGCAAATAATTCTGCGGGATCAAAGGGCTTTGCTAGATAATCATCAGCGCCTAAATCTAGCCCCATGACTTTATCATCAATACTGCCCCTGGCTGTTAAAATCACCACAGGTATATTTTTACGATGCTTTTTGATGTGCTTTAGAATATCAATGCCGTCACCGTCTGGTAGCCCTAAATCAAGGACTACCAGCTCAATTTCTTCACTTTGCAGCCACTGCATTGCTGATTGAACAGTAGAACTATGTTCAACACTGTATCCTTGTTGACGTAAAGAACGACAAAGGCCTTCTGCCACTAAATGGTCGTCTTCAACGAGCAATAAATGCATAGTTTATCTCTTTATTTTTTTCTCTACCTTAGCCAATAATTTAGTAATTTCTTGCTGGCGGTAAAGATCTGCTTTTGGTCTTTCAGGACGCGCTGGCGCTTGCTGTGCAACCAATAAAAACTCTTTAGCTGATTTATATTTACGCTCGTCATACAAGAATGACGCATATAAATAGTTGCTATCGATACCACGCGGGTTTAGTTCAAGCGCTTGCTTAAACAATTTTTTCGCTTCATCGTCATCACCAAAACCAATTGGCCAACCCGGTACTTTACCGTATAAGGTTGCAAGGCTGGTATATGCAGAGCCATCAAGCGCTTTTGGATCTAGGCTTAGCGCTTTTTCAAATTGCGCTTTAGCGTCTTTTGCAAGGCCTAGCGCGCCTAAGCCTCCTTTCGCCCCCGCATAGCTCGATAGCACAATACCGTACCAAATATGGCTGGCTGCTTGCTGGTCGTTCGCTTTGGTAAACTCTGCGGTTTCGCTTGCTAATTTTTCGAATGCATCTAACTGCGCATCGTCAACTAACTCGTAATTAACCACTGCCCACTGCTTTTGCACCGAACTTAAATCGCTATTAAAGTCGGCTTTTGCAGGCGCAGCCATGATAACACCTAACATCATTAGGGCTTTTAAATTTAGTTTAGTCATAATCATTCACCTTGATCAATTTAGTTGGCAAAAAAACTTTTAATTTTAGGAAGTTGTTTTGCTATTGCGTTATCAACGAGTGATGGAAATGCGCCGTTAATACGGGCAAATAATGTTTCTGGAAAACCAATAAAACGACGACGTTTTTTTGATTTAATTAAATCTATTAATGCATCAGCCACTTTTTCTGGCGGATCCATGGTGTTACCCAGCTCTTTATTCATCGCGCGCACTTGTGGCGAGTTAATTGCGGTGTCAGTTGCACGAGGCGCTAAATACAATACTTTCACATCGCTGTGGCTGAGCTCTCTGGCAAGGGCTTCGGTCATCCCTCTTAAGCCAAATTTGCTTGCGCAGTACAAGGTTTGATACGGATAACCAATGCTGCCAAACGATGAACCAATATTGACAATCGTGCCTTTATTGCGGGTCACTTGTGGTAAAAACAGCTGACACAATTTAATGGGCACATGCAGATTAATATTTAACAGGTGATCAATTTGCTGTTCGCTAATTTCACTAAACCCCTGCATTACATTAACGCCTGCGTTGTTGATTAGTAACGTTGCCCCGCCAATTTGCTGAGCAAACTTAGCAAGATCATCGCGAGATTCGCTGTTACTTAGGTCAGCCTGAAAATACTCAGCATCATTGCCACATTCCAATTGCAGTGCAGCAAGTTGCTTCACATTTCGACCAACAAGTAATAAACGCCAACCTTCTTTTGCAAGGCGAAGGGCAATTGCACGGCCAATGCCCCCTGTTGCACCGGTTAGCACACAAACTGGGCTACTCATGCGCTTTGCTCCAAGTCAGCCTCGCTAAAGAAAGGCTCGATATCGAGGTCACGAAAAATATTGCCGTACAATTTATAAAAACATTTTGCGGCGTGAATAATGGCTTGCTGGTCGTCTTCGTTATCTATTTTGTTCATGAGATTTTCGAAAAACTTCACATGTTCAATATCAAGTGCACCGTGCGAAGTAAGGTAGGTAAACGCCTTTTTAGGTAAACCTACAACCTCACGGATTTGCCCTGCTGCATTATCGGCTAATGCAATCGAAGTGCCTTCAAGCACATGAACCATGCCAAAGAATGCCAAAGGGTTACCGCGATTAATTGTATCGTAGGCGTACGACACCATTAATTCGGTCGAAAACTGTGGACGAGAATCGCGCACTAGCTCTTTATCAAAACCGCATGCTGCAATATCGTTTAGCACCCATTCTTGGTGGCCTAACTCTTCTTCGATGTATTCTGCAACGGCTTCGCGCAACCACTCTTGTTTATCGCTCAGCTTTGCACCGACTGCCATTAGCAGTGGCACTGTGTGTTTAACATGGTGATAAGCTTGCGTTAAGAACGATGCATACTCACTCAGGCTTACTTCACCTTTAAAAACGCGGCTAATAATTGGCGCAGCTAAAAGGTAGTCGCGCTCTTTCTGTGTTTCGGCTTGTAATGTATTGAAAAATTGACTCATGCTCGTCGCCTCTTGATAAAGTGCAGAAATCTCTGCAGCAAAAAATTGATTGATAACATCGCGTTTTGGGCGATTATTGCTGGTTAATAAACCTTGCGTGTGGCTCATAGGCTCTGCCATTCGATGCCACTTTCTGATCTGTGCGTATTCGGGTAATTGCGCGTTTTGTGCCCTAATATGGGCAGCAAGTTCAGCGTCACTCATCGCTTGGTTTGCATAGATAAGTGCGGCTAGAAATGCCTGACCTTCGCCAATCACCACCGCTTGTTGTACCTGGCTGTGGCTAAGCAATAACGACTCTGGCCACTCAGCACTGATATTGCGACCAAAGCTGGTGATAAGTTGGTTTTTCAAACGGCCTTGTATAACCAAGCGACCTGCTTGCTCAGTAACGAGATCGCCAGTTGCATACCAATCGTCAGCATTATGTGCAGCTTGACCTAAATAGCCCAAAAACAATGAACCCTTGATATAAAGCTGACCATTTTCAATTTTGTATTGAATGTGCTTAAGCACTCGCCCTGCGGTGTCGATGTCATCATCATCGCGAGTGTTTAAACTCACTACCGATGACGATTCAGACAAACCATAGCCTTGATAAACGGGTAAACCGAGCTCACGGGCTTGCTTAATAAGCGCTTGGCTTACAACAGCACCACCTACTGCAATAAACTTTAAGCTTTTAGGTGCTTCCCAGCCTTGCTTTGCAAAAGCCACTAAACAAGTCAGTAGCTCAGGCACTAAAATAAGAGTATTTGGCTCAGTACGTTCAATTGCGGCTATTAATTTGTGTGGCTCAAGTAACTGTGCACCTGAAAAGCCAAGTTCAGCTAAAGGCACTAAATTAACCGTACCGCCCGCTAATAGCGGTGCATAAACACCGGCTAAATTCTCAAGCAAAACCGGTAGCGGCAACAAACACAAATGGTTTGGTTTTTCTAAACCAATACTTTGATAAAGTGATGTTGCTACTTGCAATTGATTCTCAAGCGATAAACACACGCCTTTTGGTGTGCCCGTTGAGCCCGACGTAAAGGTAATCTTTTGCGTGTTAGCAAAATAAGAAATTGGCTTTGTATTGCTCAACTGATAAACGTACAAAGGGTAATGCTTGCATACATCGACTAACGCCACTAACTTTGCATGCTCACCTTCATAAGCGCGGTCACATACATATAGCCCTGCTCCGCTATTTTGCAAACCAAACGCAACTTGCTGAGCCGTAAAAAACGTTGGTAGCGGAATTGCCACTCTTTTAAGTTCGCTAAGCGCAGCTTCTAATACACACCAAGCAGGTGTGTTATCTAATTGATAAGCCACACCTTGGGCATCAAATTCTGCCAAAGTAGGTAGTAAACGAGTTACTTGCTCAGTAAATTCTTTTTTAGTTAGTGAGCGCACACCATCGCTTTTGTGGCAAACCATTAAGGTATCGCTATCTTTATGTGGTAATTGTGTCAACCAACTCATAACACCTCCAAAAATACAGCAAGCTCACGCGATGACTGCAAACACTGCTGTTTGATATTGAATAAAACTGGGGTGTTTAGTACACGTTGATGTGCTTCGTTTAGATCAACCACACAAATGGTTGGTTGATTGTCGTAATAGCTACCCCAGCTTGCTGGGTCTTGTAGTGCTTGTGCATTGGCAACACCGATTTCTTTGCAATTCACACCCAGCATTTTTAATAGCGCTCTCACTTTACGGGTTGCGCAAAACACTAAATATTTTGCTCCTACTTGATAGAGCGCTTCATTCATTAAAACAAAATGTGCCAAGGTGGCTTTTCGATGCGTTGAGCATAAATTACCGAGCTCAAAAATGTGCTCACGCTTGGCACCAACAAAGTGCTCAATAGACGCAGGGAGGTATTGTTCAATAAACAAAGATTGTGATGCAGAGCGAAGGCCTAACGTACATAATTCATCATCAATATTAAGCTCACAAAGAAGCGGCATGAACTGCGAAATTTTCGCGTCATAGGCTGCAGCAAAACCTTGCTTAATATTACGCTCAAGGCGGTCACGTAATTGACCTCCTTCACGCGTGCAAACAAAGGCAGGCTCTTGAACTTGAGTTTGATGTGATTGTTGAACTGAAAGCATAATTGTTCGCTCCACTTAGGTTATGTGTAAAATTTATCGAGCGAAACTTAAATAAAACTTAAGAAAAATTAATTTTTATAAATATTTTTCAACCTTATGAAATTAAATGATTTTATTTTCATTAAAAACAAAAATGCCAGTCTGTTAGACTGGCATTTTAATACTTAAATTAACGTTAAACTTAGATTACTTAACGATAGTCATCTCTTTAAGTAGGTTTTGAGCATTATCAACTTTATCCATCACCCACAACATGTATCGTGAATCAACGTGAATTGAGCGATTTAAGTTTTCATCGTAATCCCAGTCACCAATAATGCTTTCGTACACACCATCAAACAACAAACCAACGAGCTCAGCATTGCCGTTTAACGTTGGAGAGCCTGAGTTACCACCTGTGGTATCTACATTAGATAAAAAGTTAACCGGAACCGTATTCATACCGCCTGTGTAATCGCCATAAAGCTTTTGCTTAATTAACTCGTTTTGTTTCTCTGGTGAGTTAAATGGTTCAACACCGGTGTTTTTAGCAAGTAGTCCTTCTAAAGATGTAAAGGGGGTTGCCACTAAGCCATCTTGCGGTGAATAGCCGCCTACCGTACCGTAAGTTACACGCAGGGTGCTGTTAGCATCAGCATAAACTGGCTTATTAAGTGCCTTGTTATAAGCGATGATTGCTTCCATTAATGCAGGGCGAGCAGCTTGCTGTTTACCAGCTAGTTCTTTTTTAGCATCTTCAATATCTTTTGTGACCGCAAAGATTGCATGCGCATACTGAATAAATGGATCGCTACTTTGCTTTAACTGAGCAAGGTCAAGATCTGCCATCCATAAACGTTTGCTTTCATCTGCAAGAACCGATTTAGCATACATGTCATCAAGCAAGGCTTTCTGCTTTTGTTTATCAAAACCGTTAGTTAGACCAAGAGCTTTATCAACCTCTGCAACTCGTTCGTCTTTAGGTAATGCAGCATATTGCTCAATAAAGTACAGTAAAATAGCTTTATCAACGGCTTCATCATAACGACGGCTCATGCTTTTTAAACGAGACTCGATACGTGGCATATCACGCTCTTGATAACCACTTTCGCGCTCAGCATCTGGCTTTTGTTTTTCGTAAGCTAAACGGTATAAACGTCGAGCAGTTGCGATCATTTGTGAGCGGTGTACGTAACCTAACATGCGGTCGCGCTGGTTATGCTCTTGCGACTGAGCAACTAGCGCAGATAAATCAGCAAGTACATGTCCGTATTTAGCTTTGCGCTTACTATCTTCGTTGATCCACGCAGTGAGATCTTTTTCGAATTGTTGCTTACGGCTATACATTGACCCTTTATTGAAACTCTCAATCATTGAGCCATAGTTTTTAATGTAGTTGTTGTAGCCCGCAATCGTGCTTTCATAAGCGATACGTGCCTCTGAGCCCTCAGGCGCATTTTCTTCAATTAACGAGACATATTTAGAGTTATATTTACGCGCTAATGGGTAAGCTGTGTTAAACACGTAATCAACTTCAGGCGAAATACGGTAACGGTTTGTGCTGCCCGGATAACCAGTAACCATCACAAAATCGCCTTCTTGAACGCCTTTAGCGCTTACTTTTAAAAACGCATCACTTTGGTACGGCACGTTATCTTCTGAATATTCAGCTGGCTTGCCATCTTTGCCAACATACGCGCGATAGAACGAGAAATCACCCGTGTGACGCGGCCACATCCAGTTATCGATATCACCGCCGTATTTACCTACGCCCATAGCAGGTGCATACGCTAAACGTACATCTTTAATTTCTAGCGATTTAATAAGGTAATACTCAAGACCACCATGGAAAGTATACACATTACAGCGGTAGCTCTTGTCTTGCTCACACTCACTAACAAGTGCTTTTTCATTTGCTTGAATAGCATCAAAACGTGCTTTACCGGTTAACTTTTCAGTCCCTTTATTTACTTTATCTGTAACGTCAGTTACTTGCTCTGTTACAAAAACACGAGAACCCGGCGCAGCAGGGACTTCTTCGCCGGTAGTTTTAGCTAAAAAGCCATTTTCTAAAATATTGTTTTCGGTGGTCGAGTTATATTGAATCGAACCATAGGCACAGTGATGATTTGTGACAACTAAGCCTTTTGGTGAAACAAACGAAGCAGTACAACCACCAAGGCTAATTACCGCGTTCATCGGGAACTCTGTTAATTTTGAAATTGACTCTACATCAATGCTCAAGCCTTTCGCTTTTAACACTGATTCAAGCTCTGGTAACTGGTGAGGTTGCCACATGCCTTCGTCGGCAATAGCAACATTTGCTACAGCGAGACCCACTGCAGCAGCAATAAATTTAAAACGCATAGTCGTCCTTTATATTTGTTATGTTTATCTTTTTAGCGCTCGTATCATTATCATTGTGCTAGCCAATAGCAATAATTTGCGACCGCAAATGTCAAAATTTGTAAACCATTTTAGGTTTATGAGCCTAAAACTTAGGCTCATAAGTTTAGTATTTAGACTCATAAACCACGGCATTGTGGCCATGTAAGCTTTCTTGGTGTTCAACCTTAAACTGGTAATCAGCAATACTCGGCATGGTTTCGAAGCACTGCTTCAACCGCCTTGCTGCATCTTCGCAAAACAGTAAGTTTTTTGCGTTAAGGGCGGCAAATGCTTGTTCATCTTCACGCTTCACAGCGGTTTGTACTGGGGTACCAATGGCTTGCTCGCATACTGTGATAAAGCCGCCAATATCTGGCAACTTCCCACTACTAAACGTGACATCAATATACGCATATGAACGCTGGCTATGAGGGGTTGCAATAGAGCCCTGCTCACTTGCAAGCCAATTGAGTAAAGAGGCTTTATCTATATTCGCATCACTAAATTGCTTATCGACTGCTTCGCTCAAAAGCTGCCTCGACAATGCCGCTGAACACGGGCAGGTGCTACTGTAGGCAATATCGACTTTTAAGTTAATGGCAAGCGTTTGCTGCTTTGTAATAGTTAAAACGACAGGGTAAGCATTGTATCCGGCATGGTCGCTAAGTAACGCTGGTTTTAGCTCGGGTAAATCAAAATGCAGCACCAGTTTTGCGCCTTTACTTAAGCCTTTTTGTGATGCTAAAACAGCCTCCATAAACTCATTAACACGCTGAGTCGTTAAACTTTGTTTAGCCAGTAGCTGATTAAGTAGTAAATAAAGACGCGACATATGAATGCCTTTAGCATTGCTATCAAGGCTAACGAACACATCAGCTTTGGCGTTCAGGTGCACATCAACATGAGTTTGTGCAAGCTTCAAAGGCAATGCTATTTTTTCCATACCAACCCATTTTAAAGGCGACTGAAAATCTACATTAGAGTGCGAGGTAATATCGGGTAATTGCATATCGACTTCTTTTAACGATTGAATGTTAAGGCCATAGCGGCCTGTTTGTACGGGGTTACGTGCTGCCCATCAAAGACACACTCACCATTAACAAAGGTATGTGTGATTCGGTTTGAAAAAGTGGTGCCATTAAATGGCGTCCATTGGCATAAATAATGTGTGTTTGTATGCTCGACGTGCTTTTCTGCGTTTGGGTCAACCAGGACTAAATCAGCAAAATAACCTTCTCTGATAAACCCCCGCTCTTCGATAGCAAATCGCTTTGCCACGTTATGCGCTGTTTTTTCAACGACTTGCTCAAGGCTCAACGCACCACGTTTTACCTGCTCAAGTAACGATAGTAATGCATGTTCAACTAGAGGGAGGCCAGCTGGTGCAGCGCTGTATTGTTGCTGCTTTTCTTGCCAAGTATGAGGGGCATGATCGGTGGCAATAATATCAATGCGACCATCGCGTACTGCTGCGAGTAGCGCTTGGCGGTCTTGCTCTGATTTTATGGCGGGGTTACATTTAATTTGATTGCCATAGTTTGCGTAATCGTCTTGGTTAAACCACAAATGATGTACGCAAGCTTCGGCGGTTATGTGCTTTTGCTCTATGGGTGCGTTACTAAATAGTTCTAGCTCTTTTGCTGTTGTTAGGTGTAAAACATGTAGCTGTGAACCATAACGTTTTGCCAGCGACACGGCATACGATGATGATGCATAACACGCTAACTCATCACGAATTAACGGGTGATGTTCTATTTGTAACTCGCCATAACGTTTTTCTATACGGCGCTGATTTTGTTGAATAACCTCCCCTTGCTCGCAATGAGTGGCAATGAGTACTGGGCTTTCCCGAAAAATGGCTTCAAGGGCATGAGGGTGTTCAACTAGTAAATCGCCTGTTGATGCTCCCATAAACACTTTAACGCCACATACCTTTTTGGCATCAAGAGCCTTAATTTCATCGAGGTTGTCTGGGGTCGCGCCAAAGTAAAACGCATAATTCGCAGCGCTCGTTTGCGCTGCTATCGCGTATTTATCAGCAAGTGCTTTTGCCGTGGTAGTCGAAGGTGAAACATTGGGCATTTCCATAAAGCTTGTAATGCCACCGGCCACTGCTGCGGCAGATTCACTGGCAATCGTGCCTTTGTGGGTAAGGCCAGGCTCTCTAAAATGAACTTGATCGTCGATCATGCCTGGTAATAGCAACAAACCGCTTGCATCAATTACTTCATCATTGGCCTTAGCACTAATACCTTTGGCAATTTCAGCGATTCGATTGCCCACAATTCGTACATCGTTTATTTCGCGCTGCCCTTCATTAACGACGCAGGCGTGTTTAATTATGATAGCCATATGACTCCTTGCTTATTCAGCAACATTTGCAACTTATCGTAAAAAAATGCACTCCATGGCAAGATTGATTGCAGAATAAATTGTTACAATATAACATACCACAAAGTTCTTATTTGGACACTGTTATGAGTCAAAAAGATCAATTGGGTCGGGCTATTTAAGCTGTAAAGTTATAAGTGGCTTTCCGATCTTAGAGAATTTTAACGGCTTATCGCAGCCAATAATCACCTTATCGCAACGTATGAGGTCAATTGTAATAAGACACAGTATGCTGGGCTCATTGATCACATGGTGATACCTGCCTCATATAAGTGCTTTTTTAGCATCTTTTTGTAATCCGTTTTAACCGCTATGCAAATCAAGAGCTTATAAAACGTATGTGCAAGGTTATATCGACACAATTTAATTTTAAAAATGACAAGAGAAAAACTATGAAACACCTAATCGCAACCGCGATCAGTTCTGCGCTGTTACTCACAGCCTGTTCAGAACCGCAAACAACAACATCAACGCCTAAATCAGAGCAATCAGCACCTGTTGCTGCAAAAGAGCAAGCTAACCCACTGTTTGTGAAAAGCGTATTACAATACGAAACGCCTGATTTCAGTGCGATTAAAGATGAACATTTCATGCCGGCATTTAATAAAGGCATGTCTGAGCAAATGGCTGAAGTGCAAGCTATTATCAACAATCCAGCAAAGCCTGATTTTGCCAATACAATTGTTGCGCTTGAGAAAAGTGGTGAGCTATTAACACGCACACGCAGTATTTTTTATAACTTAGCGGGTACGGATTCAAACCCGGCACGTCGTGAATTACAAAAAGAATTAGCGCCAAAACTAGCTGCTCATAACGACAATATTTTCTTAAATAAAGCACTCTTTGAGAAAGTAGCGGCTATTCACAGCGAAGCTGACAGCCTTGCCTTAACTGCTGAAGAAAAGCGTTTATTAGACGTTTACTACAAACGTTTTGTGCGTGCTGGGGCAAAATTAAGTGCAGAGCAAAAACAACAAATTCGTGATATCAATACGAAGCACTCAAGCTTAACAACTCAGTTTTCACAAAACTTATTAGCGCTGACTAAAACAAATGTTGTTTTAGTGGATGACAAATCAGAGCTTGAGGGCTTACCAGCAGGTCAAATTGAGCAGCTTGCCAATGCCGCAGCAGAGGCTGGCCATCCAGGCAAATACCTAATTAAGATCACAAACACCACGCGTCAGCCTATTCTGGCAACACTGAAAAACCGTGATTTACGTGAAAAAGTATGGCGTGCATCGGCTGAGCGTGCATTATCGGGCGAAAATAGTAACCGTGATATCGTGGCAGAACTTGCTCAGTTACGTGCTCAAAAAGCGAAACTATTAGGTTACGACAGCTGGGCTGATTTTGGTTTAGAGTCACAAATGGCGAAAAAACCACAAGCTGTATTTGATATGTTTGCGAGTATGATCCCTGCATTAATGCAGAACGTCAACGCTGAAGCGGCGGCTATTCAAGCTAAAATTGATGAATCAGGTGAACAATTTAAATTGCAGCCATGGGATTGGTTATTCTACGCAGAGCAAGTGCGTAAAGATAAATACAACCTTGACGAAAATGCTGTGAAAGAATATTTCGAGTTCAACCGCGTTTTAGAAGACGGCGTATTCTTCACTATGAACCGTTTATACGGCATCACCTTTAAACCACGTAACGATATTCCGGTTTACCACCCTGATGTAAAAGCCTATGAGTTATTTGATGAAAATGGAAAGAGCTTAGCCATTTTCTTTGCTGACTACTTTGCTCGTGAAGGTAAGCGTGGCGGTGCATGGATGAGCTCATTCGTTAAACAATCTGGCCTTAAAGAACAAAAGCCAGTTGTCGTAAACGTTATGAACATTCAAAAAGGCGCGAATGGCGAACCTACGCTTATCAGCTATGATGAAGCGACAACGATTTTCCACGAGCTGGGTCATGGCTTACACGGCATGTTCTCAAACGTGAAGTACCCGACTCTATCTGGCACCTCAGTATCACGTGACTTCGTTGAGTTCCCATCAACTTTTGAAGAAGATTGGGCAATGTACCCTGAAGTTATCGCTAACTATGCAAAACACCATAAAACTGGCGAGCCAATTCCTGATGAGCTACTGAAAAAAGTAATTCAATCACGTAGCTTCAACCAAGGTTTTGATACTCTAGAATACGTTGCAGCTGCATTACTTGATATGGAATGGCATTCACTTTCTGCTGATGCACCATTACAAGACATTGAAAAGTTTGAGCAACAAGCGCTTGCAAAACATGGTGTTGATGTACCATTTGTACCACCTCGCTATAAATCTGCGTTCTTCTCACACTCAATGGGCGGCGGTTACTCAGCGGGTTACTATGCTTACATGTGGAGTGAAATCTTAGCGGCAGACGCCTTTGCTTATGTTCAAGAGCAAGGTGGTTTAACTCGCCAAATGGGTGATAAATACCGCAAAGAAATTTTAGAAGTCGGTAACTCGCGTGACCTAATGGAATCGTACAAAGCATTCCGTGGTCAAGAGCCAGACACGTCAGCGCTATTAAAACGCCGCGGCCTAAAAGCAACGGTTCAATAGCTTACCTTGAGCTTTAAGCTCTAAGCTGTAAGTCAGAAATGTGGGGTTGTCGAGTGTTTATAACCCCACTACGATAGTAAAAGGAGCTGTCAGCTATCAGCGGTCAGACGCGCGAAACAAGTTTCACGCCTACAAAAAGGCTCTAGGTGTTAGGTTCTAGGCTCTAGGCGCTAGGACGCGATGTAGAATCGCTGCTACCTCACATTTCGAAACTCGCTAACTTTACTCTCGCTAACTTTACTCTCGCTAACTTTACTCTCGCTAACTTTACTCTCGCGAACTTTCCCCTCGCGAACTTTCCCCTCGCTAACTTTCCCCTAGCTAACTTTCCCCTAGCTAACTTTCCCCTCGCGAACTTTCCCCTAGCTAACTTTCCCCTCGCTAACTTTACTCTCGCTAACTTTACTCTCGCTAACTTTACTCTCGCTAACTTTACTCTCGCTAACTTTACTCTCGCTAACTTTACTCTCGCTAACTTTACTCTCGCTAACTTACTCTCGCTAACTTTACTCTCGCTAACTTAAAAACAAAAAAGCCCTTACAGCGAGCTGTAAGGGCTTTGTTATCACTATTTAAAAGTCTTATTTACGTTTACGGCGACGGCCGATAAGCGCTAGTGGTGCAAGTAGTAGTGTTAAGAAACCAAAGCTACCGTTGCTAGATTTAGTTACTTTCTTCTCTTCTACTGGCTCAGCTTCGTTAGTTACGGCAACAGTGAACTGCTCTGATACAGAGTCTGTACCATCGCTTACTGTTACTTCAAATACTAACTCGTCATCGCTTGAGATAGCACCTGGCGTGAAGCCTAGAGTTGCAGTGTCAGCACCTGTAAGTGTTGCTGTTGTGCCGCTTAGTTGCGTCCAGGTGTAGCTTAGCGTGTCATCACTGTTACGGTCTGACGCTGTTGCCGTTAACGTGCCTGAAGCAGACTCAGAAACAGACTCATCACCCGATACAGAAAGTAATGGTAGTGCGTTATCACATGCTAATGCATCACCAGCAATTACGTTTGAGAAGATTGGTGACGTTACATTGCTAACAGTTACGTTATCAATCCACCAACCGAACTCACGTACTGCACTGTCTGATGACATACGGAAACGTAATTTTGCACGGTTACCGTTTAGTTCAGTACCGAAACGAATTGTTTCGTAGTTACCATAAACACCGTTACCATCAACATTGTTACCTGTGAAGGTATCGCGATCTTGTAGCGCTTGCGCATCGTTTTCGATTAGTGGGCCATCGTAACCAACATCAAATGTACCGCCCATTTCAGTAACATCTACCCAGTTACCACCGTTCACGCTGATCTCTACAACACCACCATCCCATTCGTTTTCGATTAGGTAGAAGTGCCAGAATGAAACTTCAAAATCACCAGCAAAACCGATATCAAACTCTCTTGATTCAACCGCAACATCTGACTGGAAGTCATTGTTGTTTAGGTACATGGTTTGCTCGCCAAGACCGAAGCCAAAGCTGTTGAAGAAGTTAACATTACCGCCAGTTGCCATGCTTTGTGTGCCAACAGCTAAGTCATCACCTGTCATTACGTTTTCTTTCCAGTCACGTAATGAAGCGCCTGCTACTTCCATATCGTCAGCAGTTTGTGAGCTAACTGGTGCTTTATCTTCAAAGTCCATGTTCACAAGGTAAGATACTGTATCGCTTGCTGCTTCAACAATCTCGTCATCTGCAGAAAGCTCTGGGAATGACACTTCGATTTCAAGTGTATCAGCAGTGCCTGCATCATTTAGTGTAAACGTGATAGGTGCGCTTGTTTGTGAAGCGTAAGGAGTTGTATCGTCAAAAGTGATTAAACCATCATTTTCGAACGTTACATCGTGACCACTAACAACCGTTAACTGTGCTTGAGTACCAGTTAGTACTTCACTACCTGTGTTCATGATGCTAACTGTTAACGTGCCTGTTTCACCTTTGTCTAGCACGTTATCGTTTGAACAATAACCTAGTTCTGCACCATTGTAGTTTGGATCCATTGCCACATCTTTGAATGTGAAGCTAGCAAGTTTCATTTTGTCTGATTCAACAACACCTGTTAAATCTTCGCTGAAACGCTCTGGCGCTTTAGCACCTAAGCCCATACCACGCTTAGCAAATGCACCTAAGATTAGTTTGTAATCTTCTGGGTCAACTGCGTACGCAGCAGCCAAGATAGCATCACGTGCTTCTGTGTATAGCGGAGCAACTGGAGTTAGCTTGTAACCAGCAACTAAGTAGTTAGCCATACGGTTTTGAGCTTCTTCAAAGCCGTGCTCGTTGATAAGTGCTACATAGCTTTCCCAAAGCATAGTTGCCCAAATTTCACCTGCTGCGTGTGGTGAACCAACATTAGTTGGAGCAATACCTACATCAGCACCTTCATTTTCAGTAATGTGGCGGAAAGACAGCGGGTTTACTTCCATATTGGTTGAATATGGAACACGACGAATACCATAGTAGAAATCTTCTACGAATGTACCGCTACCGTAGGCTTTTTGGAACTTGTCGTTACCTGGGATGTTAATATCATCAGCTTTAGCAATGAACATCAATGAGTGGAAATCACCCCAACCTTCGCCCATCGCACGGCCTTGGAAGTTGATAAGACCTGATGAGTTACCCACTAAACGGTTACTGATATAGTGACCCCATTCGTGAGCAATAATACCGTTATCTAGCGTACCGTCTTTTAACGTTGCTTTGTTGAACATATTAACAGTAACAGTGTCGCCTGCAGCGATACCATCGTAAAGTGCGTGACCGTCAGCATAGTTCAGACCCATGTTAGGAATGATAACTGCATCGTCTTCACCGCCCATTGGCGCTGGTTCATCTGTATCTGGGTTGTTGTTTACAACGATTGCACCAATTGCACCCGCTTCTTGAGCGTGTAGTACTTTTGCTGTGAAGTTACAAGAACCACGATCGACTAGCGCAATTTTACCAGCCAGTTCAGCTGCATTTGTTGCAGGTTCACAACCGTCTGTTACGCTACCAGAATCTACATCATTGCTATCAACTAAACGAACAACTTCGCCTGCGATATCAGCAAATTGCATTTGACCAAAGCCAGATACTTTAGAAGACTCAAGTAGACCAATTGTTTCATCTGATGTTACAACCACACCAAAGTCTACACCCACTTTCGCATCTTTCGAGTTGTATAAGTACATTTGCATGCGTGGGCTTGCACCGTCAGCAGGTGTTGCCATATTAGCGTTATTTAAACCGCTATTATCTTGCGCTTGTGCTTCGATTGGGTCGCCTTCTACACCACCACGGCCGTAGTTAGATACTTGAGCAACATTTGATGTTTCGTCAAAGCCATGGTCATAGAAGAAATCGTGTAAGAAGTTATTCATGTAGAACAAGTTAACAATTGCCGCTTTACGGTTGTCGTAGCTGTTTGCTACTTGATCAACTTGGTAAGGGTAATCGAATGTGTAATCTGATGTAGTTTCAGCAGTGAAGTCACCTTCTGTGTAACCTTGAGGTGCAATTACATCAGCATAAGCAAATACGTTGTTACCTGATGTTGTTGTAGCGTCATCAGCAAGCCACGGATCCATCGTGCTTAGTTTTTTGTAGTAAGACAGGCTTACAAGTGGTGCATCTAGGATTTCAGTTTCATCAATTTGATCTGGACTATCAGCTGGGATCACGTCACCGTGTGGACCTTCCCACGGGTAACCATCTTCGTCAGCCCATACACGGTAGTTAAAGTCTGCCGCGTGTGCTTTTAAGTCTTTCTTGAAATAAACTTTGCTGTTTTGCGCGCCAATAACGTAGCTGAAGTAATCGCTTTCTAGGCTGTTTTTGTCAGCAACTTCTACTTCAACATAGTATGCAGACTGCAGCTCACCCGCTACTTCAAAGAATACTTTCTTAGCACGAGGCTGACCTAATACAACTTTGTCACCACTTTGGTTAGACACAGTGTACTTAACATAGTCACCTTGCTCAGTTGATTTAGTTAACGACACATTGATGTCAGCAAGTTCTTTAATCGCACGTTTAATGCTTTGCTCAGCACCAACAAACTCAGCAAGTGGCGCGAACGACTGCGTTGCATTTGAACTTGTGTTAGCGAAATAACCAGAACCAGCAACTAGGTTATATTCTTTATCCATGATCAGGTTGTATTCACGGTTGAATACTTCAATGTCATGAACTTTTTGCTTGTATTTAGCTGTAATTGAACCAAGCTTTTGCTCAGATAAATCTGCTAATACAGCGCTTGATACACCTTTTTTAGCTGTGCTAACACCTGTTAAGGCATTTAAATAAAAATCTGCAGCGTAAGCGCTACGTTGCTCAGGAAGCACCATTGCCATATCAGGCTTAGCTTGACCTACTGCATTCCATAGGAAAGTAGCTTTACCTAATTGCGCATCGAAAATAGATTTGTGACCCGATACAGTGCGACGCTCAGCTAATGCACGTTGCTGAGATACTTGAGGATTAAATTGTACTTGAGAGCTAACGCTTGAAGCATTATAAAAGCGAGTTTGTTCACTTGCCTGTACTTGAGATGATGCCAAGATAGCCGTTACCATGGTAGCAACTGCTGTTACTTTAAATTGAGACATTCCTTACGTTCCCTATTGTTATATTTTTATTTTCGGTTAACAATCATAACCGCGGCCAATGTACCCAATATGGCAATCAAAAAACAGAATTAATTGTAAACAAAAGTAACAAACAAGCAGGAACATAATGAACCAAACAATTAAGATACAAGCACTTACACTAGCATTAGTACTAGTATCAGGCTGTCAAAAAAATGAAATAAGCGAGCAAAACACAACACAGCAGCCAACAACCAGTTCACAAAAAGAACAAGTTTCAGTTAAAGATGTTAAAAAAGCTGTCGAAATCAACAAGCAAAAATCGACGAACGCTTTTAGTAATAATGGCGAAAAAATTACCTTTGATGCACCTACTTTAACCAAGGGCACAGAAGTCTTTAATCATGCAATGCAAGAGCGCGGCATCGCAACGGGTGCAATTTACTTAACGCTAAAAGAAAACAGCTTACCAGTAGCGCTTAGCAGCCAATATACGCTGAAAAAAATGACCAACAAAAGCTACCGCTACCTTGCAGAAAAAGACACTGATTTATTAAAAGTGCAAAACGCTTTTAAACAAAATGCCAATGTCGATGTTGTTGAAATTAAAGTTGATTATTCGCCGATAAAAGAGGTGATGTAGTAGAGAAGCTGTCAGCCTTCAGCTATCAGGCGTCAGACGCGCGAAACAAGTTTCCCCCCTACTTGTAGCAGCGGGTTTATCCCGCGTCATCATGCGCTAGGTTCTAGAAGAAGCTGTCAGCCTTCAGCTATCAGCCGTCAGACGCGCGAAACAAGTTTCACGCCTACTTGTAGCAGCGGGTTTATCCCGCGTCATCATACGCTAGGTTCTAGAAGGAGCTGTCAGCCTTGAGCTATCAGCCGTCAGACGCGCGAAACAAGTTTCACGCCTACTTGTAGCAGCGGGTTTATCCCGCGTCATCATGCGCTAGGCTCTAGAAGGAGCTGTCAGCCTTCAGCTATCAGCCGTCAGACGCGCGAAACAAGTTTCACGCCTACTTGTAGCAGCGGGTTTATCCCGCGTCATCATGCGCTTGGTTCTAGACCCTAGGTTCTAGGTTCTAGGACGCGATGTAAAATCGCTGCTACCTCGAACCTCGCTAACTTTACTCTTTCCCCTCGTAACTCGCTAACTTACCTACTCCACCACAAAATCAAAATAGGTGGCGGGATATGCTTGCGGTTGGTAGGTAAAATGCCACCATTCCATTGAATAAGGAGCAAAACCGGCCTCTGTCATCAGGCTTTTTAATTTGTATCGATTGGCTTTTTGCTCTGCACTAATGCGCGGGTCCTCGGTATTAGAAAGAGTGTCGAACATATCAAACGGTGAGCCCATGTCGAGCTCTTTACCTTTCGCATCTACTAAGGTTAAATCAATCGTTGAACCACGGCTGTGACCCGATTTAGCGGCGATGTAATCACCAAGCAGCTTGTCTTTGCCTAAGTTTGGATAAAACTCAGCTTTAGTGCGGGTATCTTCTAAATCGTTAACCCAACGCACAAAGTGATCAACGGCGCGCTGCGGACGATAACAATCAAATATTTTTAAGCTCAGACCTTGGATTTGCGCTGCTATTTGCACATTTTTAAGAGCCTTAGCAGCACTGTTGTGCAATAAACATTTAGGTGCGTTGTAACCATCAACTGGTTTGCCAACAAAGTTATGATGACCAAAATAACGGATATCTAACACGGCATTAGGTAGCAAAGCACCTACATCCACAAATTCGCTACGTTTATCATCGCTAGGGTTTGCACAAGCAGCACTTGCACTCATAAGCGCAATACCTAACAGAGAAGTAGATTTAGTTAAACGAGCCAACAAAGTGAATGCCATTTTGATTTTCCATAAATAACTTAATAGCATCCACTATTGCACATTAAATAACTTATTCCAAGATTGAAAGCTCAGAAACTGGAGCAAGATCTTGGCTATATGTGGCATCGACAACTGAGCGGTTACGCCCTGTTTTTTTAGCTTGATATAAAGCCTGATCAGCAAGCTTAAATACTTCATCAATGTTTAATTGCTCAATTGGCCAGCCTGAAATACCAATCGATACATTAATGCAGCCAACGGGGTCTATGTAGCTTTCTGACACCCGCATACGCAAACGCTCAGCCAGTTGATACGCACGTTTTGCTTCAACTTTTGGCATGATCACAATGAATTCTTCACCGCCTGTACGAGCAACTACATCACTATCGCGAGTGACATCTAACAAAATTTTAGCCAACGACTGCAGTACCACATCACCAATGTCATGACCAAACTCATCGTTCACCCGTTTAAAATGATCGATATCGATAGCCAATACGGCAAAAGGACAGCGCTGAGCTATCAAATGGCTAATTTGCATATCGAGGCTACGGCGATTATGCAGGCAAGTGAGGGGATCAGTCTGCGCTTCTTGGCGCAATAGCCCTATTTTACTTTGTAATAGCCCTACCCCTTTTAGCATGGCTTTTCTGAGCTCATTACTTTCAAAATACCATGAGCGAATTTGTGTCAGCTCAAGTGACGTTGAAGGGCGATCTAAAGTATTTGCAGTTTCGGCTAACTGCCTCAAAGGCTGAGCAATTAAACGTGCTAATACCCAAATGAATATAAATGTCAGCAAACCAATTGGGGCAGTTTTTACAAACACTTGCCACATTAAATTATCAAGCGGAGCAAGTGTGTTTTCGAGTGGGCGCTGAGTGACGACCCCCCAAGAAGCGACCGTCATAGGTGCGTAGCCTGCAAGCATCTCAACGCCTTTGCTGTTGGTAACAAGCTGTGTGCCGGCGTTTCCTTTTAGTACCTCTTCAATTACTTTGTTATCAAACACTTGCTCACCAATACGGCTTTTATCTGGGTGGTACAGTAAGCGATGATTTTCATCAACCACATACAAATAAGAACCGTCTTGATAGTAATGAACTTGCAGCAGTTCATTTAAAATACTGGTACGTTTTAAGTATAAGGTGCCGCCTACATAACCAATAAAATTACTTTGTTTGTCGAATAAAGGCTGCGATATAAAGATCAGTAAATTGCTCGCCATCGAAATATACGGCTCGCTGATCATTGGGGTGCGATACGATAAAGCGGCTTTAGTGCCAAAGCTATCTACTTTACGGTTTTGTAGCTTCAATGACTTTGGAGAAACCCCTAGAATATCACCCTGCGCATTAACAATAATGGTCGAATTAAAACTATTAGTTTGTAGCCTTAGTCGGTCTGCCTCAGCATTAATTAAGCCTTGATTATTAAAATCGTCTTCAAGAATTTTTCCAACATAAGCAAGCTGTTGCTGAGCATTAAGTAAAAAATTATCGGTCGCTGACACCAACTTAGCGGCGTATGCTTTATGATTATTAAGGGTTTTATCTATTAGTTGTTGCTTTTGAACTTGGTAGCTCGAGTAATAACTATTTAGAAAGGTTATAAGCGTTGCTGAAAACGCTAACACTAAAATTAAGCGGCGTAGATTTAAACCACGACTAAGACTATTAAGCACGATACTTCTCACATACAGGCCCAAAGTCCATATTGGGAATATCTAATACCTTTATACTAGCAAGATGTTCTGTGTACCTCTATAAAACTTTTGTCATAATTTGATTTAGCGCAAACAAATGAGTGCAATTACTCTAATTAATTAAAGTAACTCTGTTTAATAACTTCAGCTACCAAGCACTCGTTAAACATGAACGGCATCAAAACCACTTACCAACAACCCTCGTTATTTAACATGTTGAATTTAATAAACTATAAAGCTTAGTACTGTTAAAAGAACAGCTAACAAATAGGATTTATATTGTTTAAAAAGCAGCTTGCTCTAGTGTAATAATTTATTACACTGTAAAAACAAAACAACAATAAAGTTTTCCTATGCGTCAACACTGTGCTGAAATCATCAACAAACTCCCTTCACATCGCCTCATGGCGTTAGATGTAATGCGGGGCTTGACTATTACTGCCATGATATTAGTGAATAACCCGGGTAGTTGGGGAGCGATGTATTGGCCTTTGAAACATGCACAGTGGCATGGTTGGACGCCTACCGATTTAATTTTTCCGTTTTTTATTTTTATTGTCGGCATGTCTATCACGCTTTCAGTAAATAGCTTGCGTACTAAAGGGGTCAGTGATCAACAAATACTAAAAGCGGGGGTTATTCGCACCATTAAACTCATTGCCCTCGGTTGGTTTTTAGCCTTGTTTTATTACAACTTTCGAGACCCTTCTTTTAGTTGGCTTAATGACAAGCTATTGCAGCTGCGCGTGTTGGGCGTGCTGCAACGTATCGGTTTGGTGTATTTAGTCGCTCTGTGTTGTTATCTCTATTTATCGCCTAAGAAAATAGCCATTACTTGCATCGCTCTTTTATTGTTTTATGGCGCCGCCATGCTTTATATCCCCTATACCTTGCCAAACGGCGAGGTAGTCAGTGGCTTGTGGTTACATGGCAATAACTTAAGTGCCTTCATAGACAATACCGTACTTGGTAGTCATCACCTGTATTATGCCAATGCTAAGCCACTGCCATTTGACCCTGAAGGGCTGTTCTCAACACTGCCAGCCATTGCAAGTGCGCTTAGCGGTATCTTGGCTGCGGTTTATTTAACTAAGCAAACCGACCTTAAAAAACAAGCCCGTACACTTATTTTTCTGGGCACTTTAGCTGTTCTTGTCGGCTATGCTATTTCGCCATTAACGCCTATCAATAAAGCCTTATGGACGCCGAGCTATGTGTTGCTCAGCTCAGGGCTGGCAGCGATTTTCTATGCACTGTGCAGTGCTATTTTAGATATTTATAAGCTGCGCAGCTGGGGCGCTCCGTTTATTGTATTTGGTGCGAATGCAATATTATTTTTTATGTTCGCAGGCGTGTTTGCACGGCTATTAATTATGATCCCGCTCGGCGATAGCAGTTTAAAAGGCTATATTTATGGCCTAATACAATTAGTGTTCAGCAATGATTACCTCGCTTCTTTTAGCTTTTCACTGCTGTTTTTAGTGGTGTCTTATGGGGTGATGTACAGCTGCTACCGCAAAGGCATTTTTTGGAAAGTGTAAGCTTTAAAAATAGATGAGCCAGTCAGCAACTGGCTCATCAAATTAGCAATTAAGCCCTGTTATATTGCATGGCTTTGCTTATCGAGTAGATACAAAATAGACTGATAACTAATGCCACTGTGTTCAGTTAAACCAATTTCGCAACTACGGCTATTAGACACGCCACGACTACAGTTTTTTGGTACTTGTTGTTTAAGGGTTTTTAACGCGTTGCCATTGAGCGCTGGCAAGTTAAAACCCTTATCACCGGCAAAACCACAGCACTCAATATCAGCTGGAATAATCACCTCGTTACTACATGCCTTGGCAAGTGATACTAGGCTTTGCTCTTTACCTAATCGCTTTGAGCTACAGGTAATATGGAGCATTACCGGCTCATTCACTGGCGTTACTTGTAAATTAGGCAGTAAATGCTGGGCAGCAAAATCAGCACTTTCATAAATTGTGAGTGCCGTATTTTGCGCGGCATTTAGAGTAGTAAGGGCACAAGGGCTGGCATCAAAAACGATGGGATATTGGCCATTATTTGAAAGCGCCTCAAGCTCAGTAAGTAACTGCTCACTTTTATTTTTAGACTCTTTATTAAAGCCTTTACTAGCAAATGGCATACCGCAGCAAAGTGAATCGGCTTGTTGCGGAAGTAGCACTTCATAGCCTGCTTTGGCAGCGAGTGAATAGATAACATCAAGCAGTGGGCGCTTATCATCAGCAAGTTTATCGGCCGCAAAAATTCGGCTTGCGCAGCTTGGCATATACACCAATTTTTTCGCTTGTTGGGATTGGTGAAGTTTTCTATTAATTGGCTGCTCAGCCCTTGGCCACGCCGAGTAATACAGCGGTATACCAAGCAACTTATTAGCAGGTTTACTCAGGCTTCTAAGGTTACTGCTGCCGATTGCATTTTCAAGCACCTGCATCACGGTTAAACCAAACCGTGCCCCTGTAGCAACAACCGCAAAATGCTTGCTAGCAAAGCGTGATAATGACCGCGAAACCTTGTTTGATGAGACTTGTTCTGCTCTGAGTGATTTTATAAATTCGCCCGTGTTTATCCCCACTGGGCATTTAAGACCACAAAGACCCGTTGCCGCGCACGAATCAATACCAAGGTATTTAAAGTCAGCCTCAATAACACTGAGCTTTTGATTTAACTTCTGTTTGCTTGCTACATCTTCGGTTGTAAGTAATTGATTGTGCAGCTCTGTGCGGTGTCGCCATAAAGTAATACGCTGCCTCGGTGTTAAGGTAAGCCCTTTTGATGGGCAAACAACTTCGCAAAAGCCACATTCAATACAGGTATCGATAATATCATCACTTTTTGGCATGACTTTTAAATGCTGAGTGTGAGCATTTTTGTCGTGATTAATAATAACCCCAGGGTTAAGAATATTTTGTTTATCGAATAATGCTTTAAGCGCAACCATCACCGCAAAGCCATCGTCTCCCCATTCGGTGGCAACAAACGGCGCCATATTCCGCCCTGTACCATGCTCAGCTTTTAATGACCCTTTTAGTTCAACCCCCACTAAGTTCGCCACATCAGCCATAAATTGCTCGTATCGGCTTACTTGTTCTGGTGTATCAAAAGCTTGGGTGAATACAAAGTGCAGATTTCCGGCAAGGGCATGCCCAAAAATAATGGCTTCATCATAACCATATTTAATAAATAATTGATGCAGCGCATTCACGCCATCAGCTAATTTATCAAGGGCAAAGGCAACATCTTCAATTATCACAGTAGTGCCAGTTTCGCGCACCGCGCCAACCGCAGGAAAGGTGCCCTTACGGATATTCCAAAGTGCCGCATTACGGGCGCTGTCTGCTGAAAACTCAATCGCTGCCAGTTGACTTTGCTTAAACTCAGCAAGAAGTTGCTCGGTGACCTTTGTGAGCGCATCGAGAGCCTGAGCATTTTCAGCTCTTAACTCAATTAGCAGTGCCGCTGATTGCTCAGGGTAGCTAGCCACCTCTTTTGGCATTATAGCGTGTTCAGACACCGACATCAGAGCACGTTCATCGAGTAGTTCAACGGCCGCAACATCAAGCTCACTAAGCCTTTGTACCAGCTCACACACCTTGCTGATATCGTCAAAAATAAAGAAACCTGTGTGTTTGTACTTATGCTCAACCACGGTGTGGTAGGTGATATCGGCGATAAAAGCTAACGTACCCTCAGAGCCAATAATGAGGTGCTTAATGATTTCGATTGGATCAGAAAAATCCAGCAGTGCATTTAAACCATAGCCCGTGGTATTTTTTAAACGGTATTTATGGGCGATACGCTCACTCAAATCGGGGTTTTGCTTTACGCTATCAATCAGGCTCATTAGCTCATCAACCCAAGGGCTATGACTTTGCAAAAAGGCATTACAGCTTTGGCTATCAGCCGTATTAAGCACTGTGCCATCGGCAAAAATGAGGGTCATATCTTTTACTGTATGGTAGCTGTTTTGCGCTACCCCACAACACATGCCCGATGAATTATTTGCCGCCATCCCCGCTATTTTGCAGCTATTAATTGAAGCGGGATCAGGGCCAATTTTTTTACCAAATGGGGCTAATACTTGATTTACTCGAGCACCAATAATAGCCGGTTGTAACCGTATTGCCTCGGCGTCATCAAGGATTTCAAACTTGCTCCAACTATCGCACAACAAAACCAATACCGAATCGGTAATTGCTTGCCCAGACAAACTCGTTCCGGCGGCGCGAAATGTGATGGGTACGTGTTGCTCGTTGGCAGCAATGATCACTTGCCTTGCTTGATTTTGATTGCTCACTAATACAATTAACTCAGGGATTAATCGATAAAAGCTGGCGTCTGTTCCGTACGCATAACGGCGCGAGTAATCTTCTATTAATGCTGACTCTGGTAAAAAAGGTTTAATTTGCTGTTTAAATGCGTGTAATCGAGTTAAAGCCATCTCGCCCCCAGGCTTGTCATATTTACGCTGATGATTATGGAATATATTATTACTTTAAATTGTACTAAAAAGCGACCCATTAAATTGATAAATTATCAACTTGCCACGCTTTTCATCAGTATAAAGGTTTGGTTATTTAAGCCCATTAGCCCTATTTGGTGATCTAACTTAGCTTTTTGCAGTCGGACTCAAAAACCGCTAGGGTAGCAAAAAAATACTGTATTTATATTTAAAAACCCATTAACATCAAGAATAATTTATTCTAAAAACTAAATAAGCGTTTTGCTTTGGAGCTTGCTGTGTTAAATAAGTTTGCACTATCGTCACTGGTTATCGGATTAGGATGTTTCATGCCATTACAATCATCATTTGCTGAGTCTGCATTAACTTTAAAACAACAGTTAGGGCAAAAGCTCATGCTTGACCTACGTTATTACTGCGAGCAAGACCCAGGTGAGCAAAAATGTCGTACACCGGTGACAGAGCTGCCGGCCGATTTAGCAAATATCATCACTAAACATAATATTGGCGGGGTGATTTTATTTGCAGAAAATATCGATACCGTGCCGCAAGTGATCAAACTTAATAATGACCTACAAAAAGCCGCTGCTAAGTCAGAGTTAGGCTTACCGCTGTTTATTTCGATAGACCAAGAAGGTGGCCGAGTTGCCCGTATTCCTCGTGATGTAGGAACGTCGTTTACCGGTAACATGTCGATTGGCGCAACCTATAAAGAACATGGTACCCACTTCGCAACTGAATCTGCACGCATTATTGCCGACGAGCTATTGGCACTGGGTGTTAATGTTAACTATGCCCCCACGGTCGATGTAAACATGAACCCGGATAACCCGGTTATTAACGTGCGTTCTTACGGTGAAGATCCACAATTGGTTGCAAAACTGGGCGGTGCCCAAGTGGCAGGGTTTGAAAACAACGGCGTTATTTCATCGTTAAAGCACTTTCCGGGGCATGGCGATACCAATGTAGATAGCCACACAGGCCTGCCAAAAGTAATGCATGATAAAGAAACCATTTGGCAGCAAGATCTCCCCCCTTTTAAAGAAATTATTAAAAACCAACAACCGGGTATGATCATGACGGCCCATATCCAATACCCTGCCCTCGACGACAGCACGTTTGTTAGTAAAGAAGGCAAAACCATGATCAAACCTGCAACGATGTCGCGCAAAATCATCACCGACTTATTACGTGATGAACTCGGTTATCAAGGTGTGGTGATCACAGATGCCCTCGATATGGCGGGGATCAGCCACTTTTTTGAACCAATTGAAGCGGTAGTAAATACCTTTGCAGCGGGTGTTGATATTGCCCTGATGCCAATCGAAATCAGAAGCCCTAAAGACTTAGCAGTACTTGAGGCTCTGATTGAGCGATTAGAGCAAGAAGTACAATGTGGCACGTTAAATGCCAACGAAATGAGTGCTTCTGCAACACGCATTTTAAAACTTAAAGAAAAGTTTAAACTTACCTCTTCACTTGATGACGAAGCAGCCATCAAAAAAGCGCAGCTTTTACTCGGTGATCAAAGCCATAGAAAAGTAGAAGCCGAATTAGCATTAGCTGCTATCACCGAGGTGAAAAACGAGAAAAACACCCTACCGCTTAACATTAAATCGGGCAGCAAAGTGCATATTATTATGCCTGATACCCGCAAGTGCTATGCTTTGCAGCAGGCGTTAATTGATAACACCGATAAGCTAATCAGCTTTAGCTGCACAAGTTTGCAAGGCTATGAGCCGCTTGCAACATTAAAAGAAATTAACGAAGCCGACATAATCATTGCCGCTAATGCGTCACCAAAACAAAGTGCTGTTGAAGTCGGCGGGATGGATGATTTAGCTGATAACCCTGAGTTTGCAATTGCTAAATCCGATCAATCAGCGGCATTAGAATCATTGTTAAAACAAGCAAAATTAGCCCATAAAAAGACCGTATTTGTCAGCTTACGAGCCCCTTACGATATTGCCCAATTTGGAAAATTTGGCGATGCTGTACTTGCCACCTATGCTTACAATATAGATGTAGATACAGATGAAAAGATTGCTGGCCCTGCTTTTACAGCGCTGGCAAACGTTTTACTAGGGAAAGCCCCTGCTAAAGGGCAGCTGCCCGTTACTATTAATGACCTGAACTGAGTGTTATTGTAGCAACAATGGGCAAGTGTTAATTTCAAGGAGAGTCACATGCAAAAAAATGCATCTTTAACCACTCCAGCGGCTATTCGTAAAATGGTACGCGAGGGTGACTACACTGGCAATACATCGGGCTTTGCTCCGGGCTTTGTGCAAGCTAATTTAGTGATTTTACCTAAACAATACGCGTTTGATTTTTTGCAGTTTAGCCAAGCAAACCCTAAAGCTTGCCCAATCATTGCAACTAGCCGTATACCGGGCGTTACAGATATGCCAACTGTTGGTGAAGACATTGATATTCGTAGCGACTTACCCCGTTACCGCGTCTTTAAACAAGGCCAAATGGTTGAAGAGGTTACCGATATTACGAATCATTGGCGCGACGATTTAGTCACCTTTTTAATTGGTTGCTCGTTCTCATTTGAAGAAGCGCTGATTGCCGCGGGTCTTGAGATCAGAAACATCAGCGAACAAAAAAATGTGCCTATGTATGTGACCAATACGGCTTGCCAAAGTGCAGGGATTTTTCACGCCAATATGGTTGTAAGCATGCGCCCAATGAAACCTGCCGATGCCATTCGCGCAATCCAAATTTGCAGCCGTTTTCCAAGTGTACATGGTGCGCCTGTGCATTTTGGCGACCCTGCTGCAATTGGCATTAAAGATATCAACAAACCTGAGTTTGGTGATGCGGTGACCATTAAAGAAGGCGAAGTGCCCGTATTTTGGGCCTGTGGTGTGACTCCACAAGTTGCAATTGCCAACGCGGCACCTGATTTTTGCATCACGCATAGCCCAGGGCATATGCTGATCACCGATATTCCAAATAGTAAAATGGCAGCGTTATAAATGACGATGAAACTAAACTGTGACCTTGGCGAAAGCTTTGGCATGTGGAAAATGGGCTTAGACGAGCAAGTTATGCCACATATTGATATGGCAAATATTGCTTGTGGCTTTCATGCTGGCGATGCCGATGTGATGGCAAACACCCTAACCCTCGCCAAGCAGCACAAAGTAATGGTTGGCGCACATCCAAGTTACCCAGATAAGCAAGGCTTTGGTCGCCGCTCAATGGCTATGAGCGAAAAAGAGCTGACCAATTGCCTGCATTATCAAATTGCTGCAATTGATGGTATGGCTGCAGTACATGGTTTAACGCTTGAATACGTTAAGCCACATGGCGCATTGTATAACGATATGATGAGTGACGAACAAACGCTGAATATTGTTATGCGCGCAGTGGCAAGTTATGCAAAGCCATTAAAGTTGATGATTTTAGCTACCAACCAAGCAGCCAAACACAAAGTACAAGCAAAAGAGCTTGAACTAGAACTCATTTTAGAAGCGTTTGCCGACCGCCAATACACAGACGAAGGTAAACTTGTTGCACGTTCTTTAGCGGGCAGCGTACACGACAAACCGGCGTTAATGGACCAGGTAAAACAGTTAATTGCACATGGCACAGTTACAACGCGAAGTGGTCAGCAACTGGCACTTAATGCCGATAGTCTATGTGTTCATGGCGATAATGAAGCAGGTATTGCGCTCATTCAAGAGATCAAAGCACTATGTCAGCAAGTCTAAGCGACGCAGCGCTCAGCCAACACATTGAAACCTTGATGGTTGAACAAAACCCGCGTGGAATGCAGCATTTATACGCAAAACAACTAACGGGTACGTATTTACGCGCAGCAAAATACCTTTATAAAGCACAAGGCACTGTGTTGATAGGTACTGGCTTTGCGGTTAACAATACTTTCGAGACTGATGGTCCGGTTGGTGCAATTGCACTTTACAAGGTACTCGAGAAGCTTGGTAAACAGCCCATTTTGGTTACTGGCAACCCCCTTTACAGTGCTCTAAAAAATGACTTTAATTGTTTTGAACTGCCAATTAATAGCATTGATAATGCACACACTTTTAGCATTAAAGCCCTTGCGCAGCTAAAACCTGATTGTGTTTTATCAATAGAACGCCCAGGGCTTAACGAGCATCAGCGTTATTATAATATGCGCGGTATTGATATTTCTGAGCATTGCGGCTGCTTTGATTTTTTTGTAACAGAAGCACCTTGCCCCACCATAGCGATTGGTGATGGCGGTAACGAAATAGGCATGGGTAACCTTGCACAGCATATGCAAGCGCTAAACATCACTCCTTGTTTAACAACCTGTGATGAGCTGTTACTCGCCGATGTATCTAACTGGGCAGCATACGGGCTCATTGCCTTTTTAAGTCGCTGGCATAACACTGATTTGCTGGCTGATATTGAGCCACTCAACATTTTACATTACCTAAGTGAGCGCGGTAGTGTCGATGGCGTCACCCATAAAAATGAGCTCACCGAAGACGGCCTGCATGCAATGCATGGTCAACAATTAATAACTCGGCTTCGCCAACTTGGCGGCTTTTCGACAGAGAATGAGGTTTAACAATGGGAACGGTATACCTAAACGGTGAATACCTTGGCGCTGATGAAGCAAAGATTTCACCAATGGATCGCGGCTTCTTATTTGGCGATGGCATCTATGAAGTGATCCCATCATACCAAGGCAAAATGCTTGGCTTTGGCGCACATATTGAGCGTATGAATAACGGTTTAAACGAACTTGAAATTAAGCTCGATTACAGTGCCGATACATGGCGTAAAATCTGTAATGATTTATGCGAGAAAAACCAAGGTGATAACCTAGGGATTTATTTGCACGTTAGCCGTGGCGCCGACACTAAACGTGCCCACGGTTACCCAACTAATATTACCCCGACCGTATTCGCGTTTGCTTTTGAAATTCCGGCAGAGCCAAAAGGCGATATCGACAATGCAACAACTTACACTGTATCGCTTGAGCAAGACCGTCGCTGGCAACGTTGCCATATTAAATCAACGGCTCTGCTTGGCAATGTGATCCATTATCAACATGGCGCAGCAGCCGGTAACAAAGAAACCATTCTATTTAACCGCTTAGAAGAAATTACCGAAGCTAGTTCAAGTAACGTGTTTATTGTTAAAGATGGTGTGATCAGTACGCCACCACTTGATAACCAAATTTTACCGGGGATCACCCGCTGGTTAATCCTCAATATTCTTCACAGTTACAGTGACTTTAACGTGCAAGAGCGCATTATTAGTAAAGATGAGTTACTTGATGCCGACGAAGTATGGATCACCAGCGCCACTAAAGAAGTTGGCCCAGTTGTAAAAGTAAATGGCAAGTTAGTTGGCGATGGTAAGCCTGGTGCAGTTTGGCAGCAAGTGCAAAGCTTGTTTACCAAGCATAAGTTTGATTACTAATTTAATCGTACTCAAAAACAAACGCCTACTCAGAGTAGGCGTTTTTGTTTTAGCTTTTATTTGCTTTATAAGGCCAAGCTTGCAATAGGCCATCACTGGTTTCTGAATATAGTTGCTTACCATCGTAAGCCACACTCAGAACCGACGTACGTTGGCGCTGTTGTTTAGCTTCGTATTCAGCGATTAATTCACCATCTGCAACGCGATATAAACGCATCTTCATTTTTGGTGAGCCCGTTAATAGCCATTTATCTTGATTAACAAATTGCGATGCGGTGAATTCAATAAAGTTAGAGTATGAGGCCACTTCTGATAACTCTTTTTTATTGGCTAAATCAAAAAATACACGATCATCAACCGAGTCAATTGCAAAGCCCAAGCTTGCTGTTTTATTTAAAGTAACGTGATTCACTCTAGTCGCTAAACGCTCTTCAAAGCGAGTGCTACCATCACTCGTTGACCAAAGCTTTACGTACTTGTCGCTTGAACCGGTAAACGCCCACTGACCATCAGCCGATAACGCCACGCTATTAATATCTAAACGATGAATATCAAAACGCTTAGTATCACCTGTACGGGTATTTATTACCTCAGCCTTGCCGCTACGATAAGCGATAACCAACGTATCGCCTACGGCTGAAATAGCGATGTCTCTAGCGATTTCTTGCCCGGTAAGCCAAGTACCAATACTACGCCCAGTGCGAGTATCGTATAAAGTCACCGATAATCGATTTGAAATGAAAAAACGGGATTTATTAGCGCTAAAGCCCACAAGCTCAACATGTTCAGCGCCCTGGCCTGTTATACAATCGTATAGACGCGCTTTTAACTGATTATCCCAAATGCACACCTCAGATTGGGTTGCCACTAACGCGTGACTCGCATCCTCACTAAGCGCCGTGGCACTTAGTAACTCATTACCATGGGCAAATTCACTACTAGCAGGGGCAGTAAACACCTCACCTCCACCACAGCCCACAAGGCTCAGTGCAAATACACAGCACAGAGGTTTAAACAGTTTCGACGTCATGATCATTCTCAATTTTTATAATTGTTTTTGTATTGGAGCAGTGTAATGAAAATAAGCGGAAGTTGGTAGGGGAACTAGCTGTCAGCTTTCAGCCGTCAGCCATCAGTTTTTGTAGGCGTGAAATTTATTTCGCGCGAAGCGCTGGCAGTTGTGCGATGCAGCGGCGCGCCATGCGAGCATGGCGCTTACTCAAAACGATTATTGGTCTGTTCTGCTCACGATTTCGTAGCCTTCAGCTTCATAATCATTGATGCATTTTTGAAATTTATTTTGAAGTTTTATTTCATCAAAAAAGCCTAGTGAGTATGCATCACACTTTACTTTCATATGTTCACTGTTTTCCAAAACCGCATTTAGTTTGAGCTCAGCAAAACCAAATTTATAGGCTAATTCTGTAAACTGTGAATACAGAACCAAAAGCAGTACAGCAAGAAGGGTAAGGGTTAGCGTATTTTTCATTTTTATTTCCTTTAAAAGTGTTGGTAAAAAGACTGGAGCAATTATCGAACCAACAATATAACCTCATATAAATCAATACAATAAAGTATTCACGCAAAAGCATAGTTGATATTTCCACCAATAAATAGTGAAAAAGACAACTATTTCCTAAAATAAATACAACTTTGGAGTGGTGAGTGTTTTTAAGGCGCGAGGGCCGAGATGTGAGGAAGGGGGTGCTTTAGCGCCTAACAACAGCTCCCCCATCTCTACTTACGATAACCCCACGATTTTCTTGTAGGCGTGAAATTTATTTCGCGCGACTTTTTGCGACTTGTAGGTCGTGCTTTAGCGCGTTTTCTAAAAAGTTCGCTTTGCTTACCATGAGATCTATTGTTCTAGTTAGTGCTTGAAACAGATTCACAATTAACAGTCGATTTTTTTGATGTTTCTCTATTCAGGTGAAAACTCAAAAGCAATGACTACTTCGTTATATTTTAGCTGACTTAAAGTATTAGTAAAAAGTTCTAAATCATCCTCAGTCCCTTTAATTAACGTTACATCATTTTTACTTAAAAGGATCAGTGTTTTAGAAAATAAAAATGCCATACATTCAAAACGAATAGAATTTGAACCAGCCTCCTGGAATGGGCAAAATTGATTAAATATCTTAGCCCCATAAACACCATTTTCATTTTTAGCGTTTAGCCAATCAAAATTTGCACAAATGCACCAAAACTTAGCAACTTTCTTTATTTCAACTGATTCAGCCCCTAAAATTAATGCACCCTCAGCTATATTTGCAGAAATAACTTTTGGACAAGGTCCATTAGTACCAAAATACAAATTGCTTCTCTGAATAACATGCTCTTGCCAACTTAATGATTTGATATCACTCTGCTTATACATCAACCCACCTCTTTGTTAATAAACACATGATATATATCCCAGTCCTCTGCTATTTGTTTCTAGCCCATTATATACGGCCCCAGCTCTTCAGGTATCGAGTTTAAAATATCGAATAAAGGACTTTGCTTACTGAATGTAGAATAGAAGTTGCCAGATATTACACGATGTTACTGGCACGCCATGTAAGCATAGAGCCAAAGTAAAGTTAAGAGTTACGCGGCATAAAGCTACATAAGCTAGGCCCTGTTTCCTAGAGCCTAGCGCCTATTCACTTTACTCTTTCTAACTTTACTCTTTCTAACTTTACTCTTTCTAACTTTACTCTTTCTAACTTTCCCCTTGCTAACTTTCTTTACCCATGCGTAAAACAAAACACATTAAGTTTGTTACCGTCTAGGTCTCTAAAGTATCCCGCATAAAAGCCAGGCATTTCGCGTGGGCCGGGAGCGCCTTCGTCTGTGCCACCTAGTTCTATGGCTTTTTTATAAAAGGCATCTACTTGGGCTGGGGTTTCAACAGCTAGAGCAATCATAGTGCCGTTACCTACAGTGGCTTTTTCATCGTTATAAGGTTTGGTAACCGCAAAACCGGGCTTATCTTGACCTGTGCTCCATGCGACAAAGCGGTCAGTTTCTAAAAAGCGCTCGGCGTTTAGAGTGGCGAACAATTCATCGTAATACTTTACTGCTTTAGCTAGGTTGTTAGTGCCTAACATTATGTAACCTATCATTGTGTGCTCCTTACGTTTAAAAGTGTCTGTACTCAACATAAAATGGAAATGACCATCTGTCTATTGATTTCTCCATTCATCGCAATGGACTATATTTCTGATGGTTGTTACTTTATAACAGGTTAACACGCCCTAATTTCTGCTCACTAACAAGGAAATAAAATGAAGTTTAAAACGTCTTTAGCACTGCTTGCAGCAGCCAGCTTTTACAGCCATGCAGGAGCTAGCAATACCTTTCAACTTGAAAATGTTTTTGATCTTGAATACGCCAACCAAATAGAAATGACAAAAAATGGCGATACAATTTACTTTGTGCGTAATCGCATGGATATCAAAAGCGACCGTAAAGTCAGTAATATTTGGTCAGTAAACCCAGATGGTAAAACCATGCTACCGCTAACGTCTGGCGTGCATATGGATTACTCTCCGGTATTGTCACCAGATGAAACTCGTTTAGCGTTTATTTCTACCCGAGATGGTAGCAGCCAAATCTATGTAAAATGGTTAAAAACCGGTAACGTAGCAAAAATTAGTAACCTAACGCAAAGCCCTGGCGGATTAACTTGGACGCCAGATGGTAAACAATTGGTGTTTAGCCAGTTTGTGCCAGCAAAATCAGCAAGCCCAGTATCTTTACCGGGTAAGCCTGAAGGCGCTAAGTGGGCAGAGCCAGCTAAATATATTGACGATACCTTTTACCGTGCCGATGGCGGTGGCTACTCTGAAAAAGGTTATCGTCACTTTTTTATCATCAGTGCAACGGGCGGCAATGCACGTCAATTGAGCGCTGGTGATTTTGATCATGGTGGTGCTATTAGCTTTAACGAAAAAGGCGATGCGTTTTATTTTTCGGCTAATCGTTATGAAGATAATGAATTACACCCAACTGAATCTGAAATCTATAAACTTAGCTTAGCGGATCGCTCAATTACCCAAATAACAGACCGTAAAGGCCCAGATTCACGCCCAAAAGTCTCGCCAAATGGTCGTTATCTGGCATACAAAGGCTATGACGACAAAAAGACTAACTATGAAAACAGCGACATTTATTTACTTGATTTGAAATCAGGAAAAACCTCAGTACTCACTGCTGATTTAGACCGTAGTGTCGAAGATATAAAATGGGATGATAGCGGCAGAGGTCTTTATTTTAGCTACGATAGCGAAGGCAAAACACACCTAGCTTACCAGCCGCGTAGTGGTAAACATAAGGTAATTACCTCAGAGATTGGGAGCGTCGCCTTTGGTCGCCCATATTCAGGTGGTGACTTTGATGTGAGCGAAGATGGTGAAGTTGCATTCACACTTGCAGATACCCAGCGTCCAGCTGATGTAGCATTAATTAAGCGTGGTAAAACGGCGCGTTTAACACAATTAAACGAAGATGCACTGGGCGACAAAGAGCTGGCTAAGGTTGAAGAAATTTGGGTTAAATCAAGCCACGATGGCTTGGCTATTCAAGGTTGGATTGCTTACCCACCGGGCTTTGATAAAAACAAAAAGTACCCACTTGTTTTAGAGATCCACGGCGGTCCTGTTGCAAACTACGGCCCTCACTTTAGCCCTGAAGTACAATTATACGCAGCCAAAGGTAATGTTGTGCTTTATATGAACCCGCGCGGCAGTGATTCATACGGCAAAGAATTTGCGCAAACAATTCATCATAACTACCCAAGTAATGACTTTGATGACTTAATGACAGGTGTTGATGCTGTCATCAATAAGGGCTTTATTGACGAGAGTAAGTTGTTTGTTACCGGCGGCTCAGGTGGTGGTGTTTTAACTGCATGGATTGTGGGTCATACAGACCGCTTTGCAGCAGCTGTTGTTGCTAAACCTGTTATCAATTGGATCAGCTTTGTACTAACTGCTGACTTCTACCCTTTCTTTGCTGACTATTGGTTCCCAGGTAAACCATGGGACAATATTGAACATTATATGAAGCGCTCACCTATTAGCTATGTGGGCAATGTAAAAACACCAACTATGCTGTTAACCGGTGAATCAGACTATCGTACGCCGATTTCTGAAACCGAGCAGTTTTACCAAGCGTTAAAGCTACAAGGTGTTGATACAGCGATGGTGCGTATTCCTAATGCCTCACATGGTATTACCGCGCGCCCATCAAACCTGATGACCAAAGTAGCCTATATTCAATGGTGGTTTGATAAACATAGTAAGTAGTTGCGAGTTGCGAGTTGCGAGTTGCGAGCAATAGTTTAGGTGCGGCTTTATGCCGCGCCATACACAAAACATAAAATAGTTTCACGCTTACCTGTAGCAGCGGCTTTATGCCGCGTCATTTAGTAAAACTATAACGCGGGGTAAACCCGCTGCTACTTTCTAACTTTCCCCTTTCTAACTTTAAAATTTCAATCTGATAGCTGACGGCTGAAAGCTGATAGCTCTCTTTTTCTGTAAACCCCCTTTACAGTCAAAATGTGAGTAACTCCTTACATACATTTTTCAAATATCGGACATTAATCCAAAAGCAGTTAGTAAAAAATCGGTTTATAGCCAAAATCAGTAACTTGAGTTAGTAAAAAATCGGTTTGTGCCGCTAAAAACCTAGCTTCAGTTAGTAAAATTTTGGTTTGTGAGGATGTTGAGTTGGTAAAAAATCGGTTTATAGCTTGGGTGAGTTAATAAAAAATCGGTTTGTAAATCACAATATTTTACAAAACAGCATTAAATTGCCGTTTATATGACCTAATTTTAGCCATTCTAGAGGCTGTGCTCTGCCAATAAGCCCTAAATTAAGGCTTATAACACGAAGGTAGTTAAATCCTGATCTAAAATCCTTAGGCTGGTAAATGCGTGATCTGTATTTTTATAAAGCTAGTAAATGGCTGATCCAAGACTTGGTTAAAGAGTGATCCGAGGTGCGAGATGCGAACTGCGAGATGCGAGATGCGAACTGCGAGGTGCGAGTTGCGAGTCTGACGGCTGATGGCTGATGGCTGATGGCTGATGGCTGATGGCTGATGGCTGATGGCTGATGGCTGATGGCTGATGGCTGATGGCTGATGGCTACAAATGAAAAAGGGCCCGAAGGCCCCTAACAACATTATTGAATAGCTATAAAGGAAATTACAACTTGGTTAGAACTGGTTCATGGTATTTGCTTCACCACCGGCTTTAAGCGCATTTTCACCAGAGAAGTACTCTTTATGAGTATCACCAATGTTAGAACCTGCTAGGTCTTGGTGTTTCACTGATGCTTGCTCACGGCGGATTTCTTGACGTTGTACGTCGCGAACATACGCTAGCATACCTAGGTCGCCGAAATAGCCTTCTGATAGAATATCAGTGCTTAGCGCCGCTGTATGGTAAGTTGGTAGCGTGATTAGGTGATGGAAGATACCCGCTTCACGTGCACCATCTTTTTGGAAGTTTTGTACAAGTACGTCTGCTGCCGCTGCAAGCTCTGTGTCATCCATTTCTGGCGCCATTAATGCTTTGTTGTCATCGATGCTTGGGTAAGCAGATAGGTCTTTACCTTGTTCTTGCCACTCAGCATATACTTGCTCACGGAATTTAAGTGTCCAGTTGAACGACGGTGAGTTGTTGTATACCAGCTTAGCATTGGGTACTTGCTCTTTAACGCGGTTTACAAGCTCAGCGATTTGTTTAACGTTTGGCTTTTCTGTTTCAATCCACAGTAAGTCTGCACCTGATTGTAAGCTAGTTACACAGTCTAGAACTACGCGGTCTTTCTCTGTGCCTTCACGGAACTGGTATAAACCATTATCTAAACGTGTTGGTTTGCAAAGCTGACCATTCAGCTTCATTGCTGTGTCGCCTTCATTTAAGTCATCTACACTGTTTACTGGTGTTGTTTCAAGGAACGATGTGTATTGGCTAGCAAGGTCGCCAGGTGTTTTAGATACAGGCACTTTTTGAGTAAGGCTTGCACCTAATGAATCAGTACGTGCAACGATAATACCGTTATCAATACCAAGCTCTAAGAATGCGTAACGAACTGCATTAATTTTTGCTAAGAAATCTTCATGCGGTACAGTTACTTTACCGGCTTGGTGACCACATTGTTTTGCGTCAGATACTTGGTTCTCGATTTGGATAGCACATGCACCCGCTTCAATCATCTTTTTAGCAAGTAGGTAAGTTGCTTCTTCGTTACCGAAACCCGCATCGATATCAGCAATAATTGGCACAACATGGCTTTCGAAGTTATCGATTTTATTTAGTACAGCTTGAACATCACCACCGTTTGCTTTCGCTTCGTCTAGGTCTTTGTAAAGGTGGTCAAGTTCACGTGCATCAGCTTGCTTTAAGAAAGTGTAGATTTCTTCGATTAGCGCTGGAACAGATGTTTTTTCATGCATACTTTGGTCTGGTAATGGACCAAACTCAGAGCGAAGTGCCGCAACCATCCAGCCACTTAGGTAAACATAGCTGCGTTTAGTTGTTTTGTTATGACGTTTAATTGCCATCATCATTTGCTGTGCAGTGAAACCATGCCAACAACCTAATGATTGTGTGTATTGGCTGTGGTCAGCATCATAGGCTGCCATGTCTGCACGCATAATGTCTGCAGTGTATTGAGCAATGTCTAGACCCGTACGAAAACGGTTTTGTAAGCGCATACGGCTTGCGTATTCAGGGTTGATTGACTGCCACGTTTTGCCTTGTGTTTGACATAAAGTAGCTAGGTTATCGGTTTCGCGTTGATATGTTGTCATAATAAAAATCCTTCGAACGGGTTATCTATTTTTTGTTAGTGAGAGTGGCTACTTGGCGTTTGCTTCGTAGCGCTTAATTCAACATTAGGCGGATTTTTTGGATTTAGTAAATTTATAGTTGTTATTGCCACTATATTTTTAGTGAATGGCAAATAGCCTGCTTATTAGCCTTTTTTACGATATGGTTGAATCATGAATGATCAAATTAAGCTCGTTTAAAGGACATTATTATGACCACTCTCTCACTTAACGGTTTAAGCGTTGATCAACAACTTGCACAGTTTGTTGAACAGCAACTTTTACCTGGAACAGGCATTAGCACAGACACCTTTTGGCAAGGTTTTGCTGATATCGTCAATGAACTAACGCCAATCAATCGTGCGCTTTTAGAAAAACGCGAACAACTACAAGCTAAGATTGATGACTACCATAAGCAGCAGCCGGTATGGGATGCAACTAACTATCAAGCATTCCTTGAAGACATTGGCTACCTCGTTCCTGAGCCAGCTAGCTTCAGCATAGAAACAGACCAAGTAGAGCCTGAAATCGCAAGCACTGCAGGGCCGCAGCTTGTTGTGCCAGTAAGCAATGCACGCTTTGCCTTAAATGCAGCAAATGCTCGCTGGGGCTCTTTGTATGATGCGCTATACGGCACTGATGTGTTGAGTGAAGACGACGGCGCTGAGAAAGGCTCTACATACAACCCTGTACGTGGCTTTAAAGTGATGGCTTATGCCCGCCAGTTCCTCGATAAAGCATTGCCTTTAGCAAATGGCTCACACATAGAAAGCACTAGCTATTCGGTGGTAAATAATGAGCTCTTAATCACATTACGTGACAGCAGTCAGGTTCGTTTAGCAAACCCTGAACAGCTTATTGGCTACCAAGGTGAAGCGCAAAACCCAAGCGCTATCTTATTGAAAAATAATGGCTTACATGTAGAGCTGCAAATTGACCATCATCACCCAATCGGCCAAGCAGATAAAGCAGGCCTTAAAGATGTACTACTAGAAGCAGCCCTTACAACGATTATGGACTGTGAAGATTCGGTTGCTGCCGTTGATGCCGAAGACAAAGTAAACGTTTATCAAAACTGGCTTGGTTTAATGCAAGGAAATCTTGTAGAAGCATTTAACAAAGGCGGTAAAACCATTGAGCGCCGTTTAGCACAAGACCGCCAATACCAAGCTTTAAATGGTGAAACAATCACGCTAAAAGGTCGTAGCATGATGTTTGTGCGTAATGTTGGCCACTTAATGACTAACCCAGCTATCCAAGATAGTGAAGGCAATGACGTGTTTGAGGGCATTATGGATGCCATTATCACCAGCACTGCAGCACTTCATGACTTAAAAGGTACAAGCAGCCTTAAAAATTCAACAGCTAATAGCATTAATATTGTTAAACCAAAAATGCATGGCCCAGAAGAAGTGGCATTTACAAATACTCTATTTACGCGTGTGGAGCAGTTGTTAGGCTTACCAGCAAACACCATTAAAATGGGTATTATGGATGAAGAACGCCGTACATCAGCTAACTTAAAAGCCTGTATTTTCGAAGCTAAAAAGCGTGTTGTATTCATCAATACCGGCTTCTTAGACCGCACTGGTGACGAAATTCATACTTCAATGCAAGCAGGTGTAGTACTGCCAAAAGGCGCTATTAAACTTGAGCCTTGGATCAGCGCATACGAAGACCGCAACGTAGATATTGGTCTTGCAACAGGCCTTAGTGGTAAAGCACAGATTGGTAAAGGCATGTGGCCAATGCCAGATAAAATGGCGTTAATGATGGAACAAAAAAGTGGTCACCCGAAAAGTGGTGCAAATACCGCGTGGGTGCCCTCTCCTACTGCTGCAACACTGCATGCTATGCATTATCACGATATTGATGTATTTGCTTGTCAAAAAGCGCTTATGGACCGCAAAGAAGCAAGCCTTACCAGCTTGCTCACTCCACCGCTTATGAAAGATGCCAGCAGCTTAAGCAAAGAAGATATTCAAGCCGAACTTGATAACAACGCACAGGGTATTTTAGGTTATGTTGTGCGTTGGATTGACCAAGGTATTGGTTGCTCAAAAGTACCAGACATCAACCATGTAGGCTTGATGGAAGACCGTGCCACACTGCGTATTTCAAGCCAGCACATGGCCAACTGGCTATATCATGGCGTTTGTTCTGAAGAGCAAATTAGAAAAACCATGGCACGCATGGCGAAAGTTGTTGATGGTCAAAATGAAGGTGATCCGGCCTACAATAATATGGCTGATTCAGCCGAAACTTTAGCACAAAGCGTTGCTTATCAAGCAGCTTTAGCCCTTGTATTAGAGGGAGTTAAACAACCTAGTGGCTATACTGAACCATTATTGCATGCGTTCCGTATAAAGTATAAGTCGTTAAATTAGCCACTACACAACTCCCCTTCGAGTTTCATGTGTCGTTCATAGCAGCCCTAGGGCTGCTTTTTTTATTAAACTCATAACGACAGTGAATAGCCACCATTCATGGCATAATAAAAATCTATTAAAAAAGGGGCATTTGTTACCAAATGCCCCTTTTTACGTACTAATTCTTTAAAAATTAGTTTTTTACAACCGCATTGTGATAAACGTTTTGCACGTCATCACAGTCATCAAGCATCGAAATAAACTTTTCAAAGTTTGCGATATCATCTGGATCAGTGATGTCAGTATGAACTTGTGGAACAAACGTGATTTCGTCTACTTCAAAGTTAATACCTTCAAATGCTTCTTCAAGAGCAGTTTTTGCTTTGTAGTACTCTGTATGTGGAGCGAAAACTGACACTTTGCCATCTTCTACTTCTACATCCGTTACGTCTACATCAGCCATCATTAGCGCTTCAAGTACAACTTCGTCGTCATCACCTTCAAAGCCTAAAACAGCTAAGTGATCGAACATATGCGCAACGCAACCCGGTGTGCCAATTTTTGAATCTGTTTTAGTGAACGGTAAACGTACATCTTTGATAGTACGGTTAGGGTTATCAGTTAAACAGTCTACAATTACCATACAGTTACCAGGGCCATAGCCTTCGTAACGTGCTGGAGAATAGTCTTCCCCTGCTCCACCGGCTGCTTTTTTGATTGCATTATCGATTACGTGTGCTGGAACTTGGTCTTTTTTTGCACGCTCAATAATACGTTTTAGCGCTTGGTTAACTTCTGGATCTGGTTCGCCATTTTTAGCAACAACGTAGATTTCTTTACCGTACTTAGAATTTACTTTAGTTTTTGCATTGGCTGTTTTAGCCATGGCGTTTTTGCGGACTTCAAATGCTCTGCCCATCTTATGCCTCTATGAATACATTTGATAATTGCCGATATTTTAGCAACTCATGACGGCTTGGGCTAGTACTAGGACATTTTGAAAAATAAAAAACTAACAATTACTCAGGAAAAATTAAAAACAAGGCTATTTAACATAACACCTTATTTTCTTGGAATGAGTCAACCAAAGTAGGTAGTTCTGAAAAATGATGCATTACATAATCGGCCTGATTCGCATACTCAGGAATTTCATCTGGCGCGTACAAGCAAGCACGCATATTGGCATTATGTGCAGCCTGAATATCAAATAAGTAATCGCCAACATAAAGTAACTCTGATTGATCAAGTTCCCATAATGTCGCAATAGCATTTAAAGCACTTGGATCAGGCTTAGCTGGCGCATCAGAGCGAGTCAGCACAGTTTCTATTGGTAAAGGGTTATTCTTTAATTTAATAGCAGCTGCACGGTCGTAGTTACGAGTTACAATCGCCATCGGGATGTTATTTTCTTTAAGCCTAGTAATTGCATCAGCAACACCTGGCAATAAATGAGCGTGTTGTGCATCTATGAGTTCATGCTGATGAACTATGTTCATCGCCTCTTCACGCATGTAAGGCGAAGGTAATGATGCAATATAAGCAAGTAAGTCATTCTCAACAGGACAGCCTACCTGCGCTTTGATAAGCGAAAAATCCAACTCTGATGAAACCAAAGTACCATCTAAGTCAAAGATTACACCACGGATATTGTTGTCATGGATAGTCATATAAATCCCTGTATATGAGAATTGGGAAAATTTTGAAGCCCATTAATAAGATAGTTTACGAAATGGGTTAATTAAAGGATCAAAGGATTAAAAAAGGAACTTTTTTAATCCTTTAGGATTGGAATTACTCTGGATTGATCGACTCAAACCTTGCCTCAAGCCAGGTATCATCTTGACTAAAGGTCAGTGTTTTTACCTTTCCTTTGCCTTCAATATTTACCATATTCACTTGTGCTGGCCATAGATCACGAAGTGCTCCGTTGCTCATACGAATGCCATGAATTCCCTCAGGTATCGTGACTTCTTGATAAACCCAAAAGAATTTACCATCAACTTGCGCACCCACATCTTTAAGTTCAAGTGGTTTGCCACCTAAAGTTTGTAGAGCAATATGTGACTCAACATAATCAGCAAAACGCTTTTGATCTTCTTTATTACTTAAGATATCAGCATTGCCGTCAAACAAATGTTCAACGGCGTGTTCTGTATCATGTAAATAAAAACGATGCATCAGCTCTATGTTGTTAGTGCGTTTGTTAAATAACACGGTAGTCACAGACGCTTTTAACTGGTGCGCCATGCTTGGCGCACTCAGTAATAAAGCAAAAATAATGGCTGCAAAGCGCATTATTGTTGCTCCTGGGCATCTTTATCGTCGTCTTTTTTCAGCTCAGTTTTAATATCTTGCATGATATCGCGGCTAACTTTCGCTTTACTCTTCTCACGTTTGTACACTTCAATGCGTGATGGAATAATGCGACGCGGGTAGTTGTTGTTTTCTACATCAACATCCGCTGTTTCCCAGCGTGGATCGACTGTAACAGACACTAGGTTTTTACCTTTTTCTGTAACAATTAGCTTTTGTACATGCTTGTGGTTACGACGCCAGATTTCAGCCGGAATGTACTGCTCTTCTTTCGTACCATCTTCATAAGTAAGCTCAAGTAAGATAGGCATGACTAAGCCACCTAAGTTTGAGAACTCAAGTACGTAGTAGTTTTTATCTTCTTTGATTGCACGCTCAAACGTTTTACGTTCCCAAGGCTCTAAACCCTTAAGGAATTTGTTATACGCGTTGCGCTCTTTGTTAGTTACTGTGAAACGGTCGTTTTCGTCGTAGAAGTCAGTTACGTCGGGGTTTTCTTCAACCCACAATTTTTTGCCTTCTTCTTTATTCCGTTTTACGAATAACGGCATTGGCTTGTCAGCTTCGATATCACGTAAACGATTAAAGTCGATATCAGGGTTTTTGGTATCTAAACGAAGTTGGTAAACCTTGTCTAGAGAGATATCAACGTGATCTGTAGTGTAGAACCAACCACGCCAGAACCAATCAAGGTCAACACCTGATGCTTCTTCCATAGTGCGAAAGAAATCAGCAGGAGTAGGGCGCTTGTACTTCCAACGCTGTGCATATTCTTTAAATGCAAAGTCGAATAACTCACGGCCAAGGATCACTTCACGTAAAATGTTAAGTGCAGCAGCAGGCTTAGTATAAGCATTAGGGCCTAAACGTAATACGCTGTCTGACTGTGTCATAACCGGCACTTGGTTTTCAGACTTCATGTATGCAACAACATCGCGAGGCTCAACACCCCAAGGAATTGTGTGGTCCCATTCACGACCAGCAACACCATCTAAGAAGCTGTTAAGACCTTCATCCATCCACGTCCATTGACGTTCATCAGAGTTAACCACCATAGGGAAGTAAATGTGACCTACTTCGTGGATAACAACGCCGATTAAGAAACGCTTTTCTGCTTGTGAGTAAGTACGTGTACCGTCGTCTTGTAAATCAGTACGCGGGCCATTGAAGGTGATCATTGGATATTCCATACCACCTACAGGACCATTTACAGACTGAGCCACAGGGTAAGGGTAGTCAAACGAGAAGCGAGAATACACTTCCATTGTATGAACAACAGCTTCAGTAGAGTACTTTTTCCACAGGTCGCCACCTTCTTTCGGGTAGAAAGACATCGCCATTACTAACGGCTGATCTTTACCACCTTGATGATAGCCTTTTGCATCCCACATAAATTTACGTGAAGAAGCCCATGCAAAGTCACGTACATTTTCAGCTTTAAAGTGCCATGTTTTTGTTTTGTCTGTGCCTTCTTTCTCGTTTTCTAACGCTTCTTCTTCAGTCACGATGAAAACAGGGCGCTTAGCATCTTCAGCTTGCTCAAGACGCTTACGCTGTGTGCTGGTTAAAACACTGCGAGCGTTATCAAGTTGACCCGTTGCCGATACGATGTGATCAGCAGGTACTGTAATTTCTACATCATAATCACCAAACTCAAGCGTAAACTCACCGCTGCCTAAGAAAGCTTTGTTAGTCCAGGCTTCATAGTCAGTGTATGCAGCAAGACGAGGGAACCACTGCGCTAATAAGAAGATATCGTTACCATCTTCTTCAAAGTGCTCATAACCTGAACGTGCACCAACGGCGTCTTCTTCAACAATGTTAAAGGCGAAGTCCATGCTGAACTCAACGTCTTTACCCGGTTTAAGCGGCTCGTTTAAGTCGATACGCATTAAGGTATCTACTACAGTAACTTTAAGCTCTTTTCCGTCTTCGTCTTTAACATTGGCGATTTGATAACCCAGCTCGTTGTCGGCCATGAATTGCTGACGACGTAACTGACCTAGACTCAATTTAGTTGATTTTGGCTGAGGGTCACCTTGCAATGTTTTACCATTGAAAGTAGATGTCATTTCAGCAATTGAGTCAGATTTAAAGATATTTTGGTCTAGTTGTAACCAAAGATATTTTAAGGTGTGCGGCGAGTTATTTTTGTATTCGATAGTTTGGCTTGCTGTTAAGCGGCGTTTCTTTTCATCAAGCTTTACATCGATGTCGTAGTTTACTTGCTGTTGCCAATAATTTTCAGCGGGTGCCCCTGCGGCACTGCGGTAAACATTTGGGGTTGGGAGTGCTTCATCTAGCTGACGGAACTTGTCAACGAATGAGCCTTTAGTTTGCTCAACAGATGACGCCATCACAGCTGAAGATACTGCTAAAGGCAATACCAAAGCACTCAATTTGAGAACTGCTTTTTTCATTGTTAATCCTGTAATTAATTTGCCAGCGTACCATCGCAAACTGCTAACAAAGTTGCAATAAAATAACGATAAAGTGCGGGATTTTTCGGGTAGTATTCGATGTTTTAATGAAGACCTATTTTTCACAAAAAAATTGCCTTGATTAACACCATGTAAACCCCCTTTACAAAACACTGGTTAATTTTAGTTCAGCACTAATTCATCCCAAAGTATTACAGTTGATAAGTAGATACTCTGCTTAAATTCTAGTTAATGATGAAAGGGTGATTAGATGAAGTTTTATATTGTAAAAAAAGACTCTCGTTTAGCAGCCATTCCTGCTCAAGAATCAATTCTAAACGAGTACAAAGAACGTGGATTTGAATTTGTCGAAGTGATTGCAGCTTGTGATGAGTCAGATGCATTATCTCGCACGAACCCTAGTGTAAATGGGTCTAAAAAGTGGCTAATTTACCCAACTGCACTGGTAATTTTATCCTTAATTGCCATTATTTTTGCAATAAATTAAATTTTGCGACATTTGCTATTGAAATTTACTGCCATTTGTATTTAAAATCGCCCACTTTTTTGATTTTGGGGTCTGCGAAGCATGCATTTTAAACCCCAAAATGTTTGGTAATCAGCATAGAATTCGGTGAGCGTATGGATTTCTATATCCTAAAAAAACAACAAGAACTAATTGCAATTCCAGCGGACGAACAAAATTGTAAACAGTACCTAGATTCAGGGTATTTTTATATAGACAAAGTAGCGGCATGTAATGAAACAAATGCCCTTAAGATTTTACAAGCTAAGCAAACCAAAGCGCTTAAAGTACCTATGATAATGGCATTGTTAGCATTGCCTATGGTGGTTTTTGCTTGGTATAGCTTAAGTTAACAAAGCAGGCTGGGCATCTTGGCTCAGCTTAGGTATATTGACGCTCTTAATAAATAATAAGAGCGTTTAATGAAAGTCCTTCATACATCTGATTGGCATTTAGGCCAACAATTCTACGAGCATTCCCGATTCGATGAGCATCAAGCATTTCTAGCTTGGTTAACCGATACGCTTGTGTCAGAACAGATCGACTTACTACTGGTTGCGGGTGACATTTATCATACGGCAACGCCACCTGCCAGCGCAGAAAACCAACTCTACCGATTTATTAAAACCACTAAGCAACATTGCCCCGACTTACACATAGTGATTATTGCTGGCAACCACGATTCAGCAAATCGTATTATGGCAGCAAAACCTTTATTGGCTCAGTTTGATACCCATGTTGTTGGCCGCTTTGATAGCAACGCTCCTCATGAAGTGGTCCTGCCAATCAGCACAAAAAATGGCGATGCGAATGTTGTTGCTATGCCATTTTTACGTAGCAGTGATTTAAGCAGTTATAACCGCCAACAAGAGCAACCGTTAAGTTACAACCAAGCAGTTGCCCTTGCCTACAAAGATGCATTGCAAGCAGCAAGCGAATTACCAAGCGCGCCATTAATTGCCATGGGCCACCTGCATGCAAAAGGTGGAGACATCTCATCTGATTCTGAACGCAATTTAGTCATTGGCGGTGAAGATGCGATATCGGCAAGCATATTTACTGATCAGCCTGATTATGTCGCGCTAGGGCATCTTCATAAAGCTCAGACTGTCGCGAAGAAAGAGACCATTCGCTACAGTGGCACGCCAATGCCGATGTCATTTTCTGAAAGACGCTATCAGCATCAAGTTGTGATAGTAGAGATTAGTGACTCAGGTACATCTGTAAACCCCCTTTACATTCCTAGCTTTTGTAAAGTCATGTTGCTACCAGAAAAAGACTGCGTACCACTGAACGAACTATGTGAGCTTATAAAACAACTCGATTTAACAGATGAAGATTTAGCGCCCTATCTGCGGGTTAAATTGAGCGCCCACGACACTGACACCACTTTCAGAGAACAAATAGAACAAGCCCTTGAAGGTAAGCAGGTTAAGTTTTGTGGCATTGAAAGAGTACGTCAGCAAAGCAACCAGCAAGACGATGAACAAACCCTATTTGAAGATGTATCGCAGATTGAAGCGCTAAACCCACATTCACTTTTAGAGCAAGCATTTGCAAACAATAAAGATATGGCAGGGCAGGCGGTGCCAAAAGAATTAGAAAGCTTACTAAGCCAAGTCATCGACGAGTTGAATGCAGAGGACCTACTATGAAAATTTTAGCGATTCGTGTTCATCAACTAGCCTCTATCTTAGACGCCGAAGTCGACTTTAGCGCTTCACCGTTAAAAGAAGCAGGGTTGTTTGCCATCACCGGTGATACTGGCGCCGGTAAAAGTACATTACTCGATGCCATTTGCTTAGCGCTTTATAATAAAACCGCAAGGTTACGCGGCGATACAGGCAATAAAATTGACTTTAACGGCGACAATATAAAACTCAATGATTCGCGTAATTTATTACGCCGCGGGGCAGGGCAGGGCTATGCCGAAGTCGACTTTATTGGCCAAGATAAACAACAGTACCGAGCAAGGTTAAGCTTTAGCCGAGCGCGTAATAAAGCCGATGGCAAGTTACAACCTGCACAACATAGCCTGCACTCTTTACCTGATGAAACCCTAATCGCTGATAGGAGTGCTGCAGGTAAAGAAATCGAGCGTATTATTGGTTTGAGCTTTGAGCAATTCTCAAGAGCAGTACTTCTTGCGCAACATGAATTCGCGGCATTTTTAAAAGCAACAGGGGATGAGCGTGCGCAACTACTTGAATGCTTAACAGGCACCAATAAATTCAGCCGTATTGGTCAGCGAATTTTTGAACGCCATCGTGATCAGCTGCAAGCATTAGAGCAGTTAAAGTTAAGTTTAAGTAATTATCAGGTTTTAAGCCCTGAACAGGTCGAAACGAAACAAGCAGAACAGAAAGCGCTTGAGGCAAAGCTTGCTGAGTTGCAAAAGCAAATAAAACAATTTGAACAGTACCAAGGGTGGTACAAGCAAGCATCTCAGCAGCAACAACAGCTAAACCAGGCAGAGCAAGCAAAGCAAGAGTTACAGCAACAAATGCACGCGCTTGCTGAAAAAGCCACCGAAGCGAAACAAGCCCAGCAATGCCTAGAAATAAAAGATAACCGCGAACGCGTCACTTCGATTGCTGCTCAACATGGGCAACTTATTAAAAACCGTGAGCAGCTTTTAAATGTTGACCATGAAACACTGATCAAAGACGCTGAGCAAACACTTGAGAAGCAAACCGCGCAACTAAATCAAGCAAAGCAAGCACAAAAAGCCGCGCAGCCTATTATTAGCCAGGCCCGTGAGTTAGATAAGCAACTTGCCGTATTAAACCAGCAAGCAGCAGCGCAAAAATTACAAGCAGAGAAAGCAAAGCACCATCATCAAGAGCTGACTAATACACTAAATAGCCATAAAGCAGAGCAGCAAAAACAGCTCGATCAACAAGCGCAAATAAATAGCTATTTAGAAACGCATGCACAATGGCAACCATTAGCGAAAGACTGGTCATTCTATAAAAGTGAGTTAAGCCGCTTTAGTCAGCAACAGCACACAATTAGCCAATCACAGCAAAACATAAAAGCTCTTCAACCTAAGATTGATGAGCAGCAAACAGCCGCGCAGCAGTGTAAAACTCAATACCAAGCCCTTGAGCAAGAAATTAAGCGCCTAAATGAGCAAGATACCGCCTTTAAATCGAGTTTAAATACTCAATCAATGGCGGATATTGATGCGGGGCTTGAGGCGATTAAACACCTGATTGAAAAGCGCCAAGTATGGCAAACTAATCATCAGCAGTTAAAAAATTGGCAAACCCAGCTAAACACATTAAGCCAAACTGAGCAGCAACTACAAACAGGATTAAAAGATGCTCAGCAAGGGGCAGAGCAAGCGCAGCAGCAGGTTTCGCTTTGTGAGCAAAGCTTACAACAAGTGCAAATAAGAGCTAGTGAAGGGGTCAGCCAGTTACGTGCCACCTTAAAAGCAGGAGAGCCTTGTGCTGTATGTGGCTCAAAAGAGCACCCCTTTATGCATGAAGAAATGGTTAACGAGCAATTTAGTCAACTTATTAACGACTTTACCAACCAGTTAACTAACGCCAAACAGCACTTAAAAGCTCAGCAAGCATTACAGCAAGCTAAAAGTAATGAGCTGGCGGCATGCTGCCAACAGATAAGCTCGTTAACTGGGCAAATCTCAGAACTGAGCGCTCAACAACAGAGCCTCAAAGAAACCATGGCAGCTAATCGTACGGAGCTAAATGATTTAACCGAAGATCAGTTAAACGAGCGTCAACAACAGCTCAGCTTGCAAAAACAGCAATACTACAAAACCCTCGAGCAGCAACAGCAGCTGCAAAACACGCTTGCGGCTAAGCAAGCTGAGTATAATCAGCAAGGGCAAACGCTACATAGCAAAGAGCAGCAGTTAAACGAATTACAGCAACAGCTGAATAATCAGCAAACACGTTTAAACGAGCTCAATGATGAGCATCAGCAGCTTTATACGACACTGAATCAACAGTTCACTAGTGCACCTTGGTGGCAGGCACTCAATACACAAAGCATTTCTTTAGAGAACATTGCAGAACACGTTGAAGCTTATCAAGCTTCGCTGCAAACGGCAGATGAGCTTAAAACTAGCTTAAAAGCCATTGAGCAGCACCTTGCACATGTAACGCCGCAGCTTAACGAAGCACATACCTCTTTAACTCAGTGCAACGAGCAACTAAGCCAAACTCAAAACGAACTCACGCAGATAAAATCAAAGCGCGAGGGCTTATTTAGTGACGCAGCAATATCGGTAGATGAGTTTATTGCAGAGCTTGAAAAGGCGATAGATTCAGCGCAGCAGGCACTGCAATTTGCCCAGACAAACCATAGTAATGCGGTGAAGGCGCGTGACGAACAAGCCATTCAAATCGCCAATATTGACGAGCGTGAAAAAGAGCTCACCGCTGAGCAAGCAGTGCTTAATGATCGTTTTAGCCTGTGGTTTAACGATTTTAAAGCGCAGCACCCAAGCTTGGATGAGCAAGCCGTTAGTCAGCTATTAACGATAAACCCCGCTGAAATAAAACAAACTCTGGCAGATTACCACACCGCAGAGAATAGCTTAAAAGACGCAGAGGCTCTTTTAAAACAACGACAGCAGGCGCTGGCTCAGCACCAAAAAGACAAGCCAGCTTTCGGTGAAGATGAGCTGCAATTACAGCTTAATCAAGCCACAGAACAACAAGTACAAGCGAATAATGCACTATTGCAAGTTGCAACTGAGCTTAAAACCCATCAACAAAATAGCGAAGCGCTGGCTGATAAGCAAAAGCAATTGGTTGAACAGCAAAAAAGCTATGAGCACTGGCATTTACTCAATAAGGTGCTCGGGGATGCCAGCGGTAAAACCATGCGTAATTTAGCGCAAACGCAAACCTTAAAAATACTGCTGCACTACGCGAATAGTCACTTACAGACGCTAAATAAACGCTACAAATTAACAGCCATAGGGCAAACGCTCGATATCGCTATTATCGATAAAGACATGGCCGATGAGCAGCGCTCTGTTAATACATTATCGGGCGGTGAGTCATTTTTAGTGTCGTTAGCACTGGCATTAGGGCTTGCTTCGTTGTCGTCGAATAAAGTGCAAATAAACTCTTTGTTTATCGACGAAGGGTTTGGTACGTTGGACAGTGAAACGTTAAGCATCGCGATGGATGCTCTTGATTCACTACAAGCACAAGGCCGCAAAGTAGGGGTTATTTCTCACGTATCAGAAATGACCGAACGCGTTGCCACGCAAGTGCATGTAGCGAAAAAACCAGGTGGTTATTCGACCATCTCAGTTATTTAAAGGATTAGCATGCCAACTTTTAATCACGAAGAAGCAAATCACTACGACGAACGCATTTTGCGCCTAGTTCCAGGTTATGAGCTATTACATCAAGCAACCGCAGCCCAATTAGCAACCACGCTGAGCGATGATGCGTGCATTTTAGTGGTTGGTGCCGGAACTGGTAAAGAAATCATCGAATTAGCGGCGCTAAAACCAGACTGGCAATTTATTGCTCAAGATATTTCACAAGACATGCTCGATATTGCCGAGCAACAGTTTGGCCAGCATAACATCAGCGATCGCGTAACAGTACACTGCGGCGATATCAACGACATCGACACTCAATGTGACGCCGCACTGTGTTTACTGGTAATGCACTTTGTTGAAGATAACGGCGATAAAAAAGCGCTGTTAAAAGCGATCCACAGCAAACTTAAAAAATCGAGCGACTTATACATTGCCGATTTAATGCGCCCAGAAACCACTTTTGAGCGCGAATCTCAACTACAGCTGTGTACACAGTTAGGTTTAACCGAAGTCGGCGTAGAACGCATGCGCCACAACCTAGAGCACGAGTTTTACCCATTAGACCGAATTCGTTTTGCAGAGTTAATGAATGAAACCCGCTTCAGCACTCCAAAACAGTATTTTAAAGTACTTGGTTTTGCAGGGTATGTGGTTGGGAGTTAGGAGTAACTAGAGCTGTGAGCTTTCAGCCGTCAGCTCTCAGGTTGAAACCAACAAGTTAGCGAGTTTCAAGGGGAAAGGGGAAAGTTAGCGAGCTACAAGTGGAAAAAGTAAAGTCACATCGCGTAGGCGCGAAATTTATTTCGCACGATGTTTTGTAAGTTAGCTAGAGCAGAGCGAAACCCAACAAGTTAGCGAGCTAAGAGGGCTGTCAGCTTTCAGCCGTCAGCTCTCAGATTGAAACCAACAAGTTAGCGAGCTACGAGGGGAAAGAGTAAAGCTACAACACGTAGGAGTGAAATTTATTTCGCGCGATGGCTTGTAGGTTGGGTAGAGCTCAGCGAAACCCAACAAGTTAGCGAGTTTCAAAGGGAAAGAGTAAAGTTACATCGCGTAGGCGTGAAATTTATTTCGCGCGATTTATGTTATTTAACTCTTTTAACTTGCTGATTTTACAGCTTAATAGTTTAGCAACTAATACCGCTATAATTTGAAATGGAATGAGAAAAAAGCCACCTACGAAGTAGGCTTGGATAAAGTGCTCACTGAATAGTCCTGGCACGATAAAATAGCCCATGAAAACAACATTTAGAAGCAATAGCACTAGAGCTTTTGAATTGGGGAATTTGCCTTTAAACAACAAGGCTATATTGATCACAAATATCAATGGAGTCGTTAAGTAAGTCAATACAAGTATTTCAGTTCCCATTTCCTGTTACCTAACGCTCAACTAAGAAGCAAAAAATAGCTGGCTATAATTGGCGATGAAGAGACACAAGCCAGCGGTTTTGTGTCCTTTTGAGTTACTTGTTAAGTAGCCGATTTCCACTGAGCTACAATGCTTTCATATTTTTTTTCGACCAACTCATTATCATCTGGACAAGAAAACAAGACAACTTGAAGCGCATTATAGGATTTTGGAAACGCTGAAAGTTCTTCCATTATACCCAGTGCTTCTGAGTCTGAGACCTCAGTTTTGTTGATGTATGAAAGAGAAGCAGCTTCAACGATGTCCTGCACTGGGCTGGCAAACGATTGCTTCCAATATTTATATATTTCCATATGCTTTGCTTGATCTAGTTTCTCCGAGGCAGGAACTCTGCATATTTCGTGAAGCACTAGAAAAGGCGCGTCTTCACCTATTTCAATTGATTGATCAATAATTTGCTTCCACTCCCATTCTTGATGGTAAGGAAACTTGCAATCAATACTGTAATAAAATTCTTTGTAGGTCATTTCAATGCCTTACTTTCCTTAGCTACCAAGCTCCAGTAGGGGCTACTTTTAAGCTTGGCTAAACATGTGTTACTGCCCCAACGAACCCGCAAGCGGTTTAAGTAGTTTGTTATATGACAATGCCTAAAGTTGCCTAGTTAAATAAAAAACTAGAAGTATTTCTAAGCCCATAAACACGACACTCATAATAATGTCAAAAACCTTCCATACTGCGCCACACTTTGAATACTCAATGAGAACTCTTTGCTGATATGACGACGATAGAAAAGACCCACTTAAAACTGCTCCCAATTTCAGAAATAAACTCTAGCAATCAACAACTCCTGACACATAAACAGCATAAGTAAAATTTGGAAACTGTTCTTCCTGACATATAACGCCGTGTTAAGCAGCACAAAATCCTTGGCTAAAATTAGCGGTGAAGGAGCGTTAGCCAGGCTTTAGACATCCATTAATTAATGAGCTTTAATATGTACTTTAATCTTTATCTGTGGATAAGTAATAAAGTATTTGGAGATAAATCCATACTCCAATTAACCCAACTATTGAAGCAATGAATACGATAGAATTATCTTCGTAAGTTAGGCAAGCAACGCAAAAAAGTAATGAAGCTATGATCTTATACGTAATTTTAACTTTTACGCTAATTGAGTTTTTAATAGCTAGTTTAGTCTCAACACGTTGCATTAACTTTTTGAACATACTTTTATCTGGCAAGCGCTAAAACCTCCTCACCGTTAAAGTTAACACTTAATTGATTACAACCTTCAGATATTATTTGAACATCGACAAATGAATCTTGAGCTGCACTATACATTTTTGCATCCCAATTTGCTGAATTTAAACCAGACTTAAGGCCTTTTAAAACTACTAACCCGACTGCTTTAACATTGTTATCATGAGAATGAACAGAGATTTCGCCTTTACTTAAGTCGACTAGCAATTTTGCTGGCTTAGTTGAATGTTTCCAAATACCAGAGATATCGCAGTCAGCTTGAACCTCTGTGGAATAAATTGAGGTTACTAAAAGAGAACTTAAAACTAAGAATCTGAGCATGAATATCCTTTGCATGTAACACCCGATTTGCGGGTGAAAATATGGGCTAAAATTAGTGATCAACGAGCGCAAGCCAAGCGTTCGTATCTATTTCAAGCTTCTTGTTAGGCGCTACTTTGAAAACACACCTTTTAGTAACTTACCATCAGCTAGGTCTATTGTGCATGTATAGCCTGCAAAATTATTTACGACAACCTGATTATCGTTTAAGTCTATACTTGTAAAATTAACATAAGCATCTGAACTCTGAGTTGTGGGGTTTTCTGCTACCCATAAAACAGAGCCATCTAGATTTATACATTGGAAATTTTGTGCTACGGAATCTTGGGAAAACTCCATGTAGTCGAAAATAACTAAAATGCTCTGGTCTAATTCCTTGGCTTCCAAAATTGAGTATGGCAATTCAACAATATTTCCATTTATCTCGATTCTATTTTTATTAATCTGCATCATAGAGTATGCCTACTCCCCCATAAAGGGAGAAGGTGCTGCGCTATAATTGCGAAGCAGCGCCGTGTTTTTGTCCGAGTGGTCGAAGGTAACGAATTCATACGTTTGTTATATGCATTTTGTAAAAGTGCTCGTTTAATTTTGGCATGTATTTCAACACCTTTTGAGCCGGTTATTGAATAGGCAGAAGCTAACTCCCTATTTACCAAGCTATAGAAGTGTTGAAACACAAGAATAGCTAATTCGTCTTGAGTTATAATGCCTTTTTCCATGCAAATATAGCTTTCCCGGTTAATCAGAATTTCCGTTAATTTATCTACTACGTCGTTTGGTTTTGGCTTTGGAACACCTAAGTCTTCCGCAATCAAATTGCAACATTCAATAAGTGCTTTTTCGGAGTAACTGATAGAGACTTCCTCATAGCAGACAAAAATTTTACAATGTATGCATCTCGCATATTTCTAGCGACGTCACGCTAATGTATTTAGTAAATCTACTATAAACAAATAACGTAATACATTGCTAACTTTACTCTAGTAATTCGCTACCAAAGCCTCAAGAGGGGCCACTTTAAAGCCTGGCTAAAATACGGAGCTAAAAGACTGAGCCCAGGTGTTTATGTTCTTGGGAACACAGTGAACGGCACATTTGTTTGTTATATTTCGTCTTCAAAAAAAGCTAAAACAAATGGCTCAACTGTTTCATCCAGTTTGGCTAATTCAGCTTTACATACATGGTTTGCGAAGCCTGATTGTGCTACACCTCCATTTAATGCCAGCTCACGTAATACTTCTTTTACCATGCGTCGTTTGGTTAGACCACGAGAAAGTACGTTTAACCTGCGACTTATTGAACTATGAATTACTGGTCGATCAAAGCGAGAGTTTTCGAACAACTCGGAGCTCAAAACAACCTGATCGATAGCCATTTTCCACTCTTCAGGAACCAAAGAAAAAATACGTTTTATATCTTTTTTATTAAGAGAGTGAAAAGGTTCAATATTTAATTTTGCAGAGATAACTTTCATACCCTACCTCCAAAAAATATAACGTCGCAATATGGGCCATATTAAGCTTGGCTATAATTAGTTAAGAATGAGCGCCAACCAAGCTTAAGACGTTCATTAATTAATGCGTTTATTAGGCATGCTTACTATTCGGCAATTGCTTTGCGCCCAAATGTTAAACACAATTCGGTTTCCCACATTACAGAAATTTCGACGGAATAGTTTTCTTGCTCCATGATTTGAATCTCTCCTTCGTACAAATTATTATTTGATAGCCAGTCAATTGCCTTTTTCCAAGTGCTATTTAGAGTTAATTCTTCACGATTTTCTTCTTGAGGAAGACATAACAGTTGAGTTCCATCACTAAGAATTTTTTCTTTACAATCTTTGTCTAAATCATGAGAAGTATAGATCAACGTTACAGTTGGCCAACCACTAGAGTTTTCAATAACTCGAGGAATCGAGATACGATAACTGTTTTCACTCTCTAACTTTTCAAGTTTAATTAACGAATCATACTCTTCACCTTGATTCGGTAACATACAAGCGCAAACCAATCGAGGAAGAAACAAAAATAATAAAAAACTCAAACGTTTAGCCATCCGCACCTAACCCCTGTTAATATGCAAATTTTTTGGTTATGAACTGGAGCGGAGCCAAATCAGCCAACTGAATTTTGTTCACTATTAAACAGTTAGTTATATGCTTTCACATCGGAGTGTGCCAAATACTGAGGCTGGAATAACTTCGCATTTTTGTCCGTTTCTATTAACTCTTAGTGCATCTCCACATTGAGTTTCCTTTTTTAATAACTGCGAATTTTTATAGTTTTTTGAGCCACATATCTCTTTAGCTTTCCGATGCCAATATGGAACTAATTGTTTAGGATCACTAGCCGTAGCTCTTACGCTAAGACCGTAACTTGACTTGCTATTTGCTACTTCTGTTATTCGATATTCTATATCAATTGTCGCATTGCAAGCCCAGCTTACACTCAACAGCAAAAGTAAAATTAGGATACTATTCTTCATGACATAACGCCGTGTTAAGCATCACAAAACCCTTGGCTAAAATTTGCGACGAAGGAGCTCAAGCCAAGCTTAAGACATCCTTTCATGCGCTTGTTATAGGTTTTTACTACCGATAATGATGTTGCAAGCTTTAACAACATTAGCCCGATAATATTCGATAGTTTCTTCTAATTCTTTGTCAGCTTTGGCCAAAAACTCATCTGAACACTTCGATCTAACATGATTTATAGGCAGATGGTCTGTTTCAGATTCAATTTCACCAAAGATGTGAAATTCAGAGTCCCAGCACTGACCATATTTTTGATTTCCAATGCGCCAAAGTGCAATTACGTTATCTAAGTAATTTTCATCGCTTTTCAGTAATTTTTCCGCAAGCATAATTGCTTCTTCAGGCACTTAATTCACTCCTACTCTAGAAACTTATATCCCCGCATAACAGGCAACGAGTGTTTATAAGTTTGTTACGTGACGTTTTCACAAATGGGTGCTTGTCCAAGCTTGAGTATCATTTCCTTTTTATCAGTTAACACTACTAGAGTTTTATCAATTTCATTCCAAGCAATGTCTATAACACCATTTATTAGGTCGTCATCGTAGTCTTCATCCACTGTATTTTCAGAATATGAAAGAACGGATTTACAGACAAATTTCAACAATGGCTTGAAGTCATTCACGTTATTTACAAATTCAATCGTAAAAGTTCGGTTATCGATGTCATAGAGCATTCTCGATATGTAAGGAGAACAGTTTGGAATCCAATAGTCTAGGTTGTTCATATGACACTCTTAGCCACCTAACAATTTTATTGTGCGCTTCGCGCGTATTTCAGCTGATATCACGCTCATATACTTAATAAATCTATTATTACCAAAGAAGGTAATGCATTGCTAACTGTAAGTTTTTATTGATACTAAAGATGTTCAGAAAGAAAAATGGCTCAGCGCTGATTTTTATCATATTTGCAGGGTATGTGGTTGGAAGTTAGCGAGCTATGAAGCATCGCGCGAAATAAATTTCACGCCTACGCGATGTAAAATCGCTGCTACCTCAAAACTCGCTAGCTGATGTTTTTGAGTCTGAGAGCTGACGGCTGATAGCTGACAGCTCTTTTAACTCGCTAACTTTACTCTTGAAACTCGCTAGCTTGTTGGGTTTCGCTTCGCTCTATCCAACCTATGAGCTATTAACCATCGCGTGAAATAAATTTCACGCCTACGGTAACTAATCCATGTCAGCAGCGAGTAGGCATCAACGACTTAAAGCTTATGACTTACAGCTTAAAGCGCCTTTACTCTTTCCCCTTGTAACTCGCTAACTTTACCTAAGTTTGTTGGGTTTCGCTCCGCTCTACCCAACATACGGGCCATAAACCATCGCGCGAAATAAATTTCACGCCTACGCGATGTAACTTTACTCTTTACTCTTGAAACTCGCTAGCTGATGGTTTTGAGTCTGAGAGCTGACGGCTGATAGCTGACAGCTCTTTTAACTCGCTAACTTTACTCTTGAAACTCGCTAACTTCCGAGAACCTAATACCCAGCGGCCTGTCCGTCTTTACGGGTTTCTGATGCGCCGTAATAAACGCCGGTTTTCGGGTCTTTCAATATTGCTTGATAACCACCGTATGGGCCAACGGCATCTTGTAAGGTGTGACCTTTTTTCATTAACTCACGGCGGGTTTCCATTGAAAAACCTGATTCTAAGCTAACAAAACCACCGTCTTCCATGATCTCACCTGTCGGCTGCGATGAACCTGTGTGCAGAATACGTGGTGCATCACCGGCTTCTTGTAGGTTCATGCCAAAATCAATCATGTTGATAAGTATTTGAGCGTGCATTTGTGGCTGTGTTGCGCCGCCCATTACGCCATAACTCATATATGGCTTACCATCTTTGGTAACAAACGCAGGAATGATTGTATGGAATGGTCGTTTGCCTGGCTCATATTGGTTCATGTGGCCTTTTTTAAGGGCGAACATTTCGCCACGGTTTTGCAATACAAAACCTAATTTTGCAGGTGTCATACCTGAGCCCATGCCACGGTAATTACTTTGAATAAGCGAAACCATGTTGCCGTCTTTGTCGGCGGACGTCATATAAATAGTATCGCCTTCTACTGGGCCTGCGTGGTCACGTTTTGCAGCTTTGTTAGGGTCTATCAGTTTGCGTCTTTGGTCAGCATATTGCTGCGAAATAAGTGTTTGTACGGGAATGGTGTTAAATGCTGGATCGGCGTAATACTTTGCACGATCTGCAAACGCGAGTTTTTTCGCTTCAACAAAGGTGTGTACGTATTCAGGGCTATCAAAACCCATTGCTTTGATATCGTAACCTTCAAGAATATTCAGAATTTGCTGTGCAGCAATACCTTGGCCATTTGGTGGCAATTCCCAAAGCGTATATCCTCTATAATCGGCGCTCACAGGCTTAACCCATTCACTATGGTGGGCAGCTAAATCTTCATACGATAAGTAGCCGCCGTTTTCTTTCATATAGCGACCAATTTCTTTAGCAATATCGCCTTTGTAAAAGGCATCGCGGCCGCCTTTGGCAATTTTACGATAGGTGTTTGCAAGGGCAGTGTTCTTAAAGATTTCCCCTTTTTCTGGCATTGCCCCATCAGGCATATAAACATCTTTAAAGCCTGGATATTTACCTCGTGCAGCCACACTTTTTTGCATGTAATAAGCAATCAGTTCAGACACAGGGAAGCCATTTTCAGCGTAGTCGATAGCAGGTTGGAGTAAGGCTTTCATTGGTGTTTTGCCAAACTTTTTATGTAACTCAAACCAACCATCTACTGCACCAGGTACCGACACAGGCAATGGCCCATAAGCAGGAATGTAGTCACCTTGTGCTTTTAAAGTATCAAAAGACAAGCTTTGTGGTGAACGACCAGAGGCATTTAAACCGTAAAGTTGCTTGCTTTTGTTATCCCAAACAATGGCAAATAAATCGCCACCAATTCCACACCCAGTCGGTTCAACCAGACCAAGCACTGCATTTGCCGCAATAGCTGCATCAATGGCATTACCACCGTCTTTTAATACTTGTAAGCCCACTTGCGTAGCCAACGGCTGTGATGTTGCAACCATACCTGATTGTGCGATGACTTCAGAACGACTAGCAAAGTTATGGCCTGTGATTCGATCGTAAGCTTGAGAGGCGCCTGTTGCGCCTAAGCATACTGCTAGCACTAAGCTTTTAAATAGTGGAGTTGGTTTCATAATTTTTTGCCCTTTTTGTTATTTTTATCACTATAAAAAGCAATTAAAGATGAGGCAATGGCTTTGCGTTCTAGCGCGAAAAATCACGATTGACTTCAAATATAAGAAAAACAGCGGCTAACTTACCTAAAACCACTCCAATTTAGTAAATAGCAGAACCATTTAAGCACTGCTGTGCAACTGTCAATGTTTCGCCGTGAGAGTGCATATCCTCTGCTACAAACTGATCAACAAGAGAGTCAATCAGGTTTTCTTCCTTCATGGTATCGAGGGCGTGTTGCAGCTTAGTTACCACCTCTGGCGATGTGTTTTTGTTAAGTGCTAAGTAATTACCCACTAAGGCAGGATGCTTTAACTCAAATACCGGCGTGACTTGGTCTGGGCTCATACCTACATTCATCAACTGTGATGAAAGAGTGAGAGAGGAGCCAATCAGCAAGTCATGCTTGCCTTGCTTAAACATTTTAAGCTCTTCGAACTTTTTTGAGTAAGTTAAAAATTGCTGGCCTTCAGCAAGGTTAAAATCAGCAAGAACTGTTTGATAAACATCACCACGAGATACGCCAATGGTGTAGTTTTGCAACGACTGTGTACTCGTTACTTTAATGTCGTTACGGTTATTTAAACGGTATAAACATGAATGCCCAGATACCAAAGGTCCAACCCAGTAAAATTGAGTTTCTCGCTTTGCGGTGCGTGAAGTAGAATAAATTCCAGCATTGGGTTGGGCGAGTGTTAGTGACATTGCACGCTTCCAAGGCAATACACTAAACGTACAGCTCAACTTGGCTCTTTCACACAAAGATTCCATGATTTTGGTGTTAATGCCGGTGAGTTGATTGTGCTGTACAAAGTTATAGGGAGGGAATACTTCGGTATATAAAGTCAATTGTTCAGCACTCGCCATGGCAATGCTGGCAGTGAATAAACTCACTATTGTTAAATGCTTAAACATCGCTCTTAACTCCAGTTGTTGCAGGTTATTCTGATTTAACAATTCGACTTAACTGCTTTTGCAGTGTATTTAAACAAAAAGGCTTAATAATAAAACCGTTCACTTTTGCTGTGATCATCTCGCTTACTGTTTGTTTACTGTCTTCGCAGGTTACCATCAATACAGGTAAATCACTTAGGACTGGGTTTTCGCGAATATGATTAAGCAAACATTTGCCATCCATTTTCGGCATATGCAAATCAGTAATCACCAGATCAAAGCTGTGTTTTTCGAGTAAATCAAACGCTTGAGCACCATCAGTCGCCTCCGTTATATCCTTATATTCAAGCCTACGCAACATGTTTATCAACACATGGCGCATAAGTGGCATATCGTCAACGACCAGTATTTTCATCTAGATTACTATTAAGTTTTACAGTATTTAAAGCTTAGTTTGCTAACTCAATAACGCAATAAACCAGAAACTAAGAAAAAATATCTGCAACTAGCTGGCTAAGTCGTGCAATTTTAATGTTGCTCAACTGGCGGTAATCAAAATATGGGCAAACAATCACTTTACCTGATTTACTAATAGCAAATTCATCATCAAGCCATATTAATTGGCAATCCAAAAACCCGTCATTTATAAGCTGCTTAGCATGGGTTCGCCCTGCAATTATATGTAATTGCTCTGGTTTGCCTAATATCGGTGGGCTAAACAGTAATGCAGTTTGGCTATGTACTTGCAGTAGTTGTCCATCGCGAAAGCTCTGCCAATCAGCCGCTCTTTTAGCAAAATCATAATATTCACTTGGTAGTGCAAAAAGTACTTTGCCATACACATTAAAAACTTTGCGCCAACCATTGCCACATGCTTGGTTTATTTCGTTTATTTGGCCGGGTTGCATTGCATGTAAATGGTCAAGTTGTTGCCAAGCAGGCATCGGCGGGCGCTTTTCTAAATAAACAGCGACTTTAAACGCCTCATCACCAAAACCTTGCAGTGGCCCACTATTATCGATACTCATGACTTTTTAGCGAGGATTCTGTCTAAGTTATTTGCAAAGTTTTGGCGATCAGCTTGGCTTAACGGCGGAGGGCCACCGGCCATTTCAACGCCACTTGAGCGCATTGTTTCCATAAAATCACGAACGTTTAAACGTGAGCGAATATTTTCGGTCGTATATAACTCACCGCGCGGATTAAGCGCTTGTGCGCCTTTTTCGATAACTTCTGCAGCCAAAGGAATATCACCGGTGATCACCAAATCATTCGGCTCAATACGTTTAACGATTTCGTTGTCGGCAATATCAAAACCAGAAGATACCTGTAAACGGCTAATATACTTTGAAGGGGGTACTCGCATCGCATGGTTCGCCACTAATGTGGTAAAGGTTTGCGTGCGCTCTGCGGCACGAAATAATATTTCTTTAATAACGACGGGGCAGGCGTCTGCATCAACCCAAATCTTCATGCTGTTCTCAATCTTTAATTTTAGACATTAATAGTTTACCGTAATTGAACTAAATTAGTGCTATTAACGTATTAATTTGTTTAATTTTTAAAGGGAGTAAAAACGTGCAAACATCATTAAAGTTAATCGGGGTTTTATGTATCACAGCCATTTTATCTGCGTGTACAGGCGTGCCAGACAACATCAAACCCGTCGATAATTTTGAGTTAAACAAATACACAGGGACCTGGTACGAAATTGCACGTTTAGATCATTCATTTGAACGCGGCCTTGAGGGCATTACCGCCGAATACTCAATTAATCCTGATGGCAGTGTAAAAGTTATCAATAAAGGTTACAGCGCTGAAGATAAAGAATGGCAGCAAGCTGAAGGTAAAGCGAAGTTTGCAGAGCAACAAGACATAGGTCACCTAGAGGTATCATTCTTTGGGCCATTCTATAGCTCATATGTAGTGTTTGAATTAGATAAGCAAGACTATCAATACGCTTATATTACTGGCTATAACAAAGAGTATTTATGGTTTTTGTCGCGCACTCCTAACGTTACAGAACAGCAAATGCAGGACTTTATAAACACAGCAAAACAATATGGTTTTAAAACAGACGAGCTTATTTATGTTGACCATGAGAGCTTGTAAAGGGGCTTTACAACTGTCTTTAAACTATCACGAATGTGCAACACAACTGTAATGGATACTAGGCAAACTTAGCGTCGTTAATTTGAAACAACATGTGATCCCCCAATTTAATCCCCTGCTTGGGTAGGCATTGCCTACCCATTTTTTTTACTTAATTAAGCATTATTGCAAGTTGGTATCAGATCAGCTTTTTACTAACTAAACTAGAAAATCATCACCGAAAAGCCACTTAACAGCAAAACAGACATAGTTAATACACTAACATGCTTCACCCATGAAACAGTAAAACTGTATAAAATCATGAGCATAAGTACACTTAAAGCCATATAACCGCAAAATAGCAATGCGCCGTACCCAGCATCTGACAGCACGCAAAGCACTAAACTTAGTAAAATACTGATCCAGCCGCTGAATAAAAAGCTACTTCGCTGTTTTTCGGTTAATTTCTTTTTAAATACATCACGAAAGTGATTGAATTTTGCAAGAGCAAAACAATTAAACCCAAAAAAGCAGAGACTAAATTGCAGTAACTCCATCATCCTTGTTGCTCCTTTAACAGCCTGTTTTTATTTAATTTAGTCTTATTTGTAGCGGTTTTATAGCTAGGTTTTTTTTTGCTTTGTAGTAAAAACAGCAGCCCAGCACAAATAAACGCACTATCAATACCGAATAAGGCCCACTGCTGAGTTAGTAAATACGTGATCCAATTACCATCTGTTGTCAGCGCATTTACCACAGGTACTAATAAGCAAGCAGCAGCGTTAAGCCATGCGCAATAGCGCCAATGATGTTTTTCTCGGCCGAACACAGCAACAACTAACATCGCCAGCCAAGCTAAGAAAAACACGAGTATTTCTTTATCGGCACGCCCAGCTAACTCTAAAGGTAACAGTCGATTAGCAATGAAGAACGCTGCGGTTGCAATTGGTAAACCCATCAGGGTGGCTAAATTTAGTGTCTCAACGAGCTTAAGCCCAAAGCTTGGTTTTTGCTCTGCTTTGAGCCTCTCGTGTAAACGCCTTGCCCACATGATGCAGCCTGTAGCTATCATTGCACAGCCAGCTACGCCACAGAAAAAATACAACCAACGCAGCAACGGCTCGGCTAAACGACCGCTATGCAATGCCGTCATTGAGTCATAAAACTGCGCCGAAGCGCTCCAATCTTCCCCAGAACTCGCTTCAAGCTCACCTGTTACACCACTAAATAAGTAGCGTGGTCCGTTATCTACAACCTCTTTGCCAGTTGCCAAATAAACCACTATTTGTGAGGTCGCTGTATTGGCATTTCTAACAAACACGTAGCTAATGTCGGCATTCGGTGACTTAGTATAAATCTGATCTAATACATCTTTGATTGCCACCATAGGGCGTTGTTCTTCACTGGGCTTGGCACGTTTGTTAATCGGCAATGCCTCTTCAAACATTTGCCTTAAGCCATTTTCATATACAGTCTCGGCAGGGTAGGGGAACAGCATAAATATCAGCGTGATAATCCCCGTGTAGGTGATCATGATATGAAATGGCAGTGCCAGCACTGACGAAACATTGTGTACATCGAGCCAGCTTCGGCTGCCTTTGTTTGCTCTAAAGCTAAACATATCTTTAAAAATACGTTTGTGGATCACGATGCCTGTTATAAGCGCTACCAACATAAATAATGAGGCTAAACAAACAATTATCCGTGCAGTAAATACATCTATGTAATGTAAATCAAAGTGTAAGCGATAGAAAAAGTTACCCCCCTTAGTTTCCCGAGGTTCGGGTAATTGCTCTAAGGTATTAGGGTCTAGATGTGTATAGTTGAAAGGTGCTCGGCGCTGGCCTGGCTGTTTAGGCTCTGCATACCCATAGCTTAAAACAGGGTTACGTGGCTCAGGTAAGTTTATCCGCCAAGATAATGAATTAGGTGCCTGTTGCTGTAATTGCGCAAACACATAATTAATTTGCTCGGCTTGAGACTGAACCCGTTGTGCTTGATGCTGCACATGGTGCGTTTCAGGCTTGGCCCAAATAGTGATTTCATCTTTAAAAAAACTGATGGTGCCAGCAAAAAAGATTAAGAACAGTAACCAGCATACCAGCAAGCCAACCCAGGTATGAAGCCAAGTCATTGAGCGGAAAAAGCTCTCTTTCATAACCAATCCTTAATCAATGAAAGGGCCAGCAATTGCCCACCAGTTGTTAGTAAAATAGTGATCCAAACCGTCTTTAAAGACTTAACTGCAAACACCCAAATAAACACACAACAGTAAAAAAATACCGATAGAGTCGTGGTTAACAGCACGCTGTCGAGTTTATTAAGTGGTAATAACACAGCTAATAATGAAATAAGCACACTGGTAAAGGCGTAACCACCAATGATGGCTGCAACGAAACGCAAAAACACAGCAACACGATAAGATAGGCTTACAGAGCGCTTTTTAGCTGTATTTTTAGGGCGATTGGTTGTCACTGCATCTAATGATTGAGAATGCATGATAATCCCTTAAAAAATAACACGAGAAGAAAACCCCGTATTATATCGTCGACAAACAGAAAAGATAGTAGTTATCATTTGCATGCACGTATTAAATAATGAAACATAACCAACTAAATCGATCTGTTAGTAAAATAATGATCTGCTAGCTTTGTTCTGTGCAATATCATATGGTGTTAAGTAAATAAAAAGGGAGCTGCAATGAAAACAATAGGCTTAATCGGTGGCATGAGTTGGGAGTCTACACAAAGTTACTACCAGCTTTTAAATCAAGGTGTTAAAAACAAACTTGGGGGGCTGCATAGTGCCAAGATAGTACTCGTTAGCCTCGATTTTGCCGAAATAGCTGTGCTTCAACAGCAACAAGATTGGCCACAGATGGCCGAGATACTGATTAAAGCCGCTAAGCAAGTTGAAGCCGCTGGCGCTGATTATTTATTAATTTGTACCAACACAATGCATAAACTCGCTGAGCAAGTACAAGCAACTGTTACAATTCCTTTGTTACACATTGCAGATGCAGTTGGTGAAAACCTGATCCAACATAACTTTAAAAAAGTGGCTTTGTTGGGCACCCAGTTCACTATGGAACAAGACTTTTACAAGCAACGCCTAGCTGATAAATTCGCCATAGATGTGTTAATTCCTGATACACAGGGGCGTGAAACAGTGCATCGTGTGATTTATGATGAACTATGTAAAGGCATCATCAGCCCAGAATCTAAAGCTGAGTATTTAACCATTATTGATGATCTAACTCAGCAAGGTGCTGAAGCCATTATTCTTGGTTGCACCGAAATAGCGCTGTTAGTTCAACAATCAGATACATCTGTTCCATTACTTGATAGTACAACACTTCATTGCGCTATGGCGCTTGAGAATAGTTTAAATTAGGAGCACACCATGTCGAACCACCATAGCTTAAATTATGTTGAATTTGCTGCTAAAGATTTAGCCGCAACAAAGGCATTTTTTCATCAGGTTTTTAAGTGGCAATTTACCGACTATGGCCCTGAATACACGGCCTTTAGCGCTGAATCAGCGGGCCTTGATGGCGGTTTTTATCAAGCCCCATTAACTAGCTTAACCAATAATGGCGGCGCGCTACTGGTGCTTTATTCAAATAATATTAAAGAGACTCAAGCACAGGTAGAAAAACACGGCGGCACAATTATTAAGTCCTTGTTTGATTTTCCTGGAGGCTGTCGTTTTCACTTCACAGAGCCAAGTGGTAATGAGTTAGCAGTTTGGTCAAAGCAAGCATAGATCATCTTTTTACTAACTTATGAGTACTCAATCATTATTAGAACAAGTTAGTAAATGCGTGATCTGCGAACCTCATTTACCACTCGGAGCGCGGCCCGTTATTCAGTTTAATCCACAGGCTCGCATTTTAATTGCTGGTCAAGCACCGGGAATTAAAGTACATGAAAGTGGCAAACCTTTTAATGATGCAAGCGGGCAAAGGCTTCGTTCTTGGCTTGGTGTAACAAGCGATGAGTTTTACGATGAGCGCAATTTTGCTATCTTGCCGATGGGCTTTTGTTACCCGGGCAAAGGAAAATCAGGTGATTTACCGCCAAGAAAAGAGTGCGCGATTGCATGGCGTGAAAAGCTCTTAGCGCAACTAAATAATATTGAGCTCACCATTATCTTAGGTAAGTACGCGCAGGCATATCATTTACCCCACACTAAGCAGCTACCCTTAACTGAGTTAGTAAAATCGTGGCGTGAATATTGGCCAAATTACTTGCCACTTCCTCACCCAAGCCCTCGCAATAATATCTGGCTAAAGAAAAATCCGTGGTTTGAGCAACAAGTATTGCCTGAGCTTAGTAGTAAAATACGTGCAATTTTAGCAAGGTAAAAAATGGAAAATAACTTTTTTGCTGAAAACGGCTACTACCATGTAAAGGGCCTTTACACAGAGAGTGAGCTTAGCAAGGTAAGGGCAATTCTCAATAAATTTCATCATCACTGGTTGCAAGAAAACCAATCTTTTTACCAATCCAGAGGGATTAATAGCTCAGGTTTGACTGGTGCTGCATGTTTAAGTATTGAGGAAAAGTTTACTCTTTTTGAGTTTGTCAGCGCCAACACACTATTGAAACAGGTTAAGGGCATTGTTGCTGAGCCCCAGTTTATGAATACTCAACTATTCTTTAACCCTTACAACCCTAAACAGGCAAATTATTGGCATCGCGATATGCAGTATCACTTAGAGCTTGATGCGCAAAAGGCCGCTCTTAGCGGCCCTGAAGTGTTACATTGCCGCGTTGCTTTTGAAGATGAACCGGGAATAGAACTAATACCAGGCAGTCATAAAAACTGGGATTCTGATGAAGAGTTAACAGTTAGATTAGAACAGCAGGGCGCTCGAAATAGTGACTCACTAACTCGTGGTAAAAGTGTAGCACTCAAAAAAGGTGACTTACTCATATTTTCGGCAAATATGATCCATCGGGGCGTGTACGGTATGAATCGTTTTGCCCTAGATATTTTGTACTTTGAACGTCACCCAAGCCTTAATGAATTTGTACAAACTGGATTTTTACCAACTGCACAACAAAAGCAGCATCTAAAAAACGCTATGGTATTCAAGTAAGCATAAAAAAAGCGGCTCACTCGCCGCTTTCTTTATTTGATAGTGCTGTTACTGCAACATTGCGAACAGTTCTTTTAACTGCGGCATATACTGCTTAACTAAGTTAACGTTACTTTCGCTAACATCTGCTGTTGCAGTACTTGCTTTAACACCTTCTAAAGCACCTGCCATTGAGCGAGTACCCGCATCAGATGATGATGCCGTAAGGCTTTGTAAACCACTCATTGCTTGGTTTACACGTTGCTTGTTCTCTTCTGACATACCCGCTTTAAGGTTTTCTAAATACGCCATTGATACCTCTGAGCCAACAGTAACTAACTGCTCTGGCGTGAAACCATATTGTTTGGTAAGGGCTTCGAACTCAGTATAAAGCTCATGCTTTTTGATGTGACCCAGCGCATCCATAACTGACGAACTGTCAACACCATCAGAACTACCTAGCATACCACCAAGGTTTACAGTATCTAACTCAGATTGGCTTTGTGACCAATTAACGACTGCAGGAAGGGCTTTAATGTAACGCTGTAGCTGATTTTCAGAAATATCTTCTGCGAAGCTAGAAAAACTCATCGCAAGTAGGCTCATAGAAATAAATAGTGCTTTCATCGTGATCTCCTTTCTTTCAAAATGGTTAGCAACCGGCGCAAATAGTCGAGCTATTATGTTTAGCCAATTACAAATGTTACAATACCTTTTTTACCATAGCTAACTGAACCTGATGTTAATTATTTCTAATACCGTCACAATTGATGAATGGGAACTCGACTTTAGTGCGATCCGCTCGCAAGGCGCAGGCGGGCAGAACGTCAATAAAGTAGCTACAGCTATTCATCTTCGTTTTGATATTAATCGCTCAAAGTTACCTGACTTTTACAAACAACGTTTACTTAATTTAAATGATTCTCGAATTACAAAAGAGGGCGTTATTGTCATAAAGTCGCAAAGTCATCGCACGCAAGAAATGAACAAAGAAGATGCGCTTAATCGTTTGAAAGAATTAATCATTAATGCAACACAAATACAAAAGAAACGAAGAGCAACAAAACCAAGTAAAAGTTCTCAGAGAAAGCGCATGGACTCTAAAACAAAAAGAGGACAAACAAAAGCATTAAGAAAAAATGTAAAATTCTAACTTTCACATCAGAAGAACGTGTCAAAAATAAGCAGAACTGTAAAGAAGTGTAACTTGTTAACAAAGTTAATTGATGGTTAATCCTGCTGCGTCTATAATAGTAATACAATTTCACTGCTAATTAAGGAGCCGGGTATGGGCCAGAAATCACGCATTGTTGCCGCTGCAATGATAACGCTGTCAGCTTTGCCTATGTCGAGTTTTGCTGTAGATTCATGGCAAGCCGGAAGCGCGTATCCGCAAGGTAGTGAAACCTGTTATAACGAAATTCTTTATAAAGCCAGATGGTGGGCAACCCCAGGAGAAGAGCCGGGCAGTTCACAATGGGGCGCTTGGGTTGCAGATGTCGCCTCAAAAACGTGTGTACAGAGTGTCGTAAAAAAACAAGACGATTTACTTAAGTCTTTACCCACGATTTTCGAACCAAATAACAATAAAAAAGGGAGTTCTGATTAACTCCCTTTTTTAATCTTTAATCAAACGTGTGATGCCTAGTCATTGCAAAGCGATTTAAGATGTGATGCATTATATACACCGCACATAAGCTCAATAGTATGGCCACAGACACCGACGAAAAACGATAGAGCGCACTGTAAACCAGATCTTGCCCCGGCCCTAATGACTGGCCAAACAAAATACCAAATGTGGTGATAATACCAAAGCCAACACCCGGAATACCGCCACCAATTATGTGATAACGACTAAAGATAAAGGTCAAAATCCACAGAATTAACGCAGGAAATATCAAAATATCTGTATGGTTATACAAAAATAACTGTGCCACTAACGCTAAGTTACAACCAATTAAGGTGCCTATCGCGCGCTGCCATGCAGCCATACCTGCCGCTTTCCAGCACAATGAAAACAATATCAGTACCGAGGCCGCTTGAGCAGAGATAGAATCTTGTAAATCAAATACCTGAAATACAACAAATGATAAAGTCGCTACGGTTGAACAAAGTAAGACTTCATGGCGCACACTTTCTTTTGCTTTCTCTGGCATTACCCGACCTTGGCGTGGTGCAACATCAGGGAATAAACCATGCATTAGCATCGAAAACAGCACAGTAACCACAACGGCAACAGCGTTACTAATGATCAGCGGATAAATACTGACACCACCGCCGGTGTAGGTCGAAAAATGCAATTGAATCGACAAGCTCACCACGGTTGTGGCGCCAAATAGAAAGTTAGCACCACGGCTCATTTGATAAAACAAAAAGGCAAAGGCTATAAAGCTCATCATTGTCATTACAACAGGCAAGTGTGCAAACAATCCTTGTACAACCAATACGAATAGCGCACTGAACACAGCGCCTGCGTAAAACTGACGAATAATATGCATGTTAAGCACAGGCACTAAACCGAGCAGTAGCATAGGGTAAACAGTGAAAAAGATGCCATTCGGCCAGTTCATCAATTTTGCCAGTGAAAACCCTAATGCTGAGCCCGTAGCAATGCGCAGCGCTTGACGTAAGCCATTACCATCGAGTTGCAATACTGACATAACTCACCCTGTCTTAATATATGAAGTGCAGAACACTGATTAAACGGATTTGCATGCTCGCAAACCAGCTACCGATGCTAGAGTCAGGCAGTAGTTGCACAGTTGCACGCGCACCACTTGGAAATTTTGCCAGCATCTGGTGTTCATCTAGCTGAATATGGATACGTTGACGCTGTGCATCTCGTACCCAACGGTTGCTGCTTTCAGTAGCACTGAGTAAACCGTTAGCATTAAGCTGACCATCACTCACACCCGCTTCAAAACTAATAATTTTGCCAGTAAACACTTTGCCCGGTAGCGCATCAAAGCTGACTTTTGCAGTACTACCAATTTGTACATGAACTAAAGACTTTTCACGAAAATCAGCCACTAAATCAGCTTTATTAGCAACAATCGCCATTAACGGCTGGCCCTTATTAGCATAAGTACCCGGTGTTACTTGTAAGTTTGCTGTTTTACCGTCGGTATCGGCTGTCACAGTGGTGTACGACAGATTTAGTTTCGCTTGTTCAAGCTGGTTTTGAGCATGGCGAAGCGCTAAATTGTCATCACCTATTTTACCGCGAGCTAATTTAGCCTCGCTAAGCTGGGCTTCAATTGCAGCCACATTGGCTTTGCTTGATTGATAGTTCGCATTGATTGTTTCGTACTCTTGATCTGAAATAGAACGCTTTTTCAATAGCGACTCACCGCGTTCAAACAGCAACGTTTGCTCATGTAGCTTAGCTTGAGCAGCCGCTAGCTGTGCTTCTATTGCTTTCACACTACTATCTAAACGTTGGTTTTGTAGTTTTGCATCATCATATGCAAGTTCAGCTTGTTGCACGGCAAGCTCAAAAGGCTCATCGTTAATCTTAAACAAGGCTTGCTGTTTTTCGACAGCTTGATTATTGGTCACTAATACGTCGGTTACGCGACCACTTACCTGCGGGGTCACTTGCACGACAGGGTGATACACTCGGGCCTGCGGTGTAACAGGCATATACAAATCGGCAATCACAAAATATAAAAATAAAACAATAAAACCCGCTAAAGAGATTTTTACGTAACGGGCAAACTTTTGATCTGGTGTCATAACGTTACTTATCTCCTGAATAATGACGGATACACTGACGGGCGTTTTGCTCCATCTGAATTAAACCATGCGCCATGGTATCGAGTTGCTCAGTGGTTAAATCAGCATAAAGATGCTGTTTCACATCGGCAATAATCACCTGCAATGTGTCTAACAATTGTAGACCTTGCTCAGTGAAGTACAGACGTTTACTGCGCTTATCTTCAGCATCAGCTTTACGAGCAATAATCTCTTGCTGCTCAAGATGTTTAATAGTGCGAGTTAGTGAAGGCATTTCAATGCCTAAGCTATTTGCTAACTCTTGTTGCGTACAACCTTGGTTTAGATGAAACAGGTGCATCATCGCGGTCCAGCGAGATTGGGTAAGACCCAAAGGCTCAACCGCCAAAGTGACAGCATCGCGACATAAACGATGCACACGGCCCATACTGCCGCATAATGTTAAATCAAGAGTTTCGTGAAAAGGGGGAGTGGAAGACATGATGCGCTCCATTTACTTAGCATGCTAACTATTTTAATGTAGTTAGCATGCTAAGTAAATGTTAGTGCAATTAATAAAATAGATAGCTGTGTTCGATAAAAGCGAACAACTGCAAAAGTTATCTTCCTAATCACATTATTTAGCAATTAACTCTTTGATATGGCTTTCATAGAGGTCTAATTTATCAGCTACAAAGCCTGTGTGTTGGAACCTTACTACGCCTTCTTTATCGATTAAAAAGCTGCTCGGCATCCCTTTGAGTTGATATTGCTTGCCAATAACAGCGTCTGGGTCGTAAATAATATTAAAGTTCACTGCAAACTCAGTTAAAAAAGCATCGGCATCACTGCGCTCAACATCAATGTTTACAGCAATTACTTTAAGCCCTTGCTGTTGATACTTACTCTGCATGGCTATAAACCAAGGAAACGAGCGTCGACACGGGCTGCACCAAGACGCCCAGAAATCGAGTAACACGACTTGCCCTTTGTATTGATTCAATAGTTTAGACAACTGCTGCTGACTTGCAGCTAAAGGTGGGGGGGAAGGGTGCTCTGCCATAGCAGCAGAGCTCGTAATTAAAAGAAATGCAATTAAGGCGTATTTGATCATTGGTAATTTAATAAATTCGCTGGTGAATATTGGTCAGTGAGCACCTTGGTATCCGCTGGCCAATCTTGATTACCCTTAGTATAAAACAAATGCTCGCTGAGTAACTGCAAATCAACATCGTAAGGGGTTAACTTATTTGCGAGTTTGTTGACGCGTTCGGCTAACTGTTGCTGGCTAGGCATAGTCTCGAAGCCAGCTAAAATAATGCGATTAGAGTTTTCATCGGTCACAACATTAACAAAGTCACCAAACACATCGAAGTAAGTTGCCGACTCATGCTGGTACAGTTTACTCGATGAAAAAGTATTTGCAGCGACAATTCCGCCATCAGCTAAAACACTTTTTACTTCCGCAAAAAATTCCTTAGTGAGAAGGTGCTCAGGGATATAATCGCCGTTAAAGGCATCAAGAATAATCCAATCGTACTTTTGTTTTTTAAGTGCGGCACGTTTAATAAAAATACGGCCATCTTGCACCTTAGACGTTACGTTATCAGTTTCTACAAAGCTAAAATAATCACGGGCAACTTTTATTACCGCGGGATCAATTTCGACATTTTCGATATGAGCGCTAGGGTAAAGCTCATGAATGGTATTAGAGAGTGAACCTCCCCCTAAACCTATGATCAGTACATTTTGAGGGTTATCAATAAATAGTAAGCTTGCAAACGTCATTTTGGTGTAATTAAACACCAGCTTTTTAGGCTCACTCTTATACATACAACTTTGCGTACTTTTACGGGTTTTTTCGTTAAATTTTAAGCACAGTAAATCGCCAGACTTCTCAACTAAAATATTGCGATAAAGCGAGCGCTCTTTATGTATTACTTCTGCCAAGCTGCTAAAAGGCAATGTCATGACCAAACAAAGCGTTAAGACTCTAAACATACGGTACGCTCCTTCGTTTTTATTTGACTAACCGCAATTGCAAGCAAACCAAGCGCGCCTAATACCGCTGCAAAGGTTTTAATGATGTCGTTGACATCAAACGCTAACACCATATAAAAAGAGGTAATAATCGTACCAAGCGCACTACCTAGGGTGCTCACAAAATACAAACCACCGGCAACCTGACCACTTTTTTCATGATCGGTAACCAATAATCGCACTGAGTAAGGTGAGATCATGCCGAGTATTGTTGTAGGGATAAAAAACAACGCCGTTGATGCCAGCAACGAGCCGTAACGACTGTCTTCAATATGGGTGAAAATAAAGGTCATAATTGGCTCAGCAAACACTACTATTGGCACTACCATAATGCTTGCTACAAAGAAAATGAGACCATATTTAGTTAACGAAGGATTGCGGGTTGAGAGCTTACCGCCAAGTAAATAGCCGAAAGATAAGCTCAACATAAATACAGTGATAATACTGCCCCATATATGCACACTGCTACCAAAGTACGGCGCTAAAATTCGCCCGCCTAAAAGCTCAATTCCCATAATGCAAAAGCCGCTACTAAAGGCTAAAAAGTAGATAAGCGCATTGATTTTATTCATTAAACACCCGCTGATTTTGTTGTTATTTTACCCATCTTAACCTGATGCAGATAAGGATGCCATGACTGTTTTTTAAGCTGTAAAGGCCGTTGACAAAATATAGTTTTTTTAAAATAAATAATTAAAAAGGCTAGGTTAAAGTACGCATGCTCTGGTATTTTACTGGGAACAAAATAAGCAAGGAAAAATGCAATGGATCAGCAAGTAACGAAGATCAATATCGACAACCCAACAACTTTATTTGGCCTCAAAGTTCGCACCAGCAATATGAAAGAAATGAGTGGGGAAGGTGCCAAAATCGCTGGCTTATGGCAGCAATTTTACACAGACATAGCGCCAAATTTAACGCCATCTAGCCAAGTTTATGGCGTGTATACTCATTATGAATCTGATGTCACAGGAGAGTTTGATGTATTTGCATGTACTGACATGCAAGTCACGTCATCAGAGGTAGAACAAACTACACTCGCTACAGGTAACTATCTTCGCTTTAGCGGCAAAGGTGCAATGCCACAAACCGTTATCGATGTTTGGGGCCAAGTTTGGCAGTACTTTAGTAATGAACAGTGCCCGCATATTCGAGCATATAAAACTGACTATGAGTTTTATAAAAGCAGTGAAGAAGTTGAAGTATTCATTTCAGTTGAATAACGCCAAACCCTATTTTTAGTGTAAAGCCCCATTACAGATAAAGCCGCTTATTGCGGCTTTTTCTTTGCTAAAAGGTATATTAATCTTTGTTGTTATCTTCAAGAATAAGATTCTTTAAAATGGGTCGTACAACGACCAAGATTAAAGTAATGAGTACTATCGCGGCCGTTATTATGCGAACTAATCGGAGAAACCATTCAGTTTGATGAATAGGCCTATTTTCCTTTGCTTCTTGTGATTCAAGTAAGGCACATGCTTGCGGTATTGAACTAAATGTATCTTTATTTGGATAATCAAAGACGAAACCTACTTTAGCAAGTGCTAGCCTTGCTTGGTCTGAATGAAGAACATCAACGTACAAAATATGATTTTTAATATCAGCCTTGTAAGGGATCTCTTCAACGTCCAGTACATCAACTATCTTGACGGCATTGACTAAGCGCATATCTTGTACCAAAGGCCGGTATTCAGGAGCTCGAGACCATATAATTACAAATATAGCGAATACCAAGGATAAGCATAATAACCCCCACAAGGTGTAACGCTTAGGCAGAAACTCTAATATATGCGGCGGTTTATTGCTCATTATGACTTCCAATTCAATAAGTTAACTTTCATAATATAAAAGTTTTGATACGTAAAAAAGTAGTTATATACAAATAACCATCATTTAAGTTACTGTGGTTTAGTAACTTTTAGTCACCAATAAGGATGTTGTTGTGTATAAATTACTACTCTTTGCCAGCCTATTTCTCGCTGTTTTTTCTACCAGCGCAGCGAAAATTATCGATGATGAACACGTCACAAAAGAAACAGACTGCTTTACAGGTATCTTTGCTGACTATGATTCGTGGCATCAATTTATTGCGCAAAAGAATAAACGCAAAGCTAAAAACGAAGAAGCATACTTAAAGCGCATTAAAGCCTTTGAAGAAACCTTTCCACAAGATATGTTCGATAACTTTAAAACAAATTTAACCTGCCATAATTTTAAATATCAGGTCGATGATGTTGAGGTGCTTGGTTATATCATCAAACCTAAAGTCATCAAGAATAAGCTACCTGTGTTAATTTATAACCGCGGCGGTAACGGTAATTTTGGCAGTGTTTATTTTGCTGCAATGATGCGCAATTTCTTTCCTTTAGCAGAGCAAGGTTTTGTGGTTATCGGCAGCCAATACCGCGGTACATCAGCTAAAAATGATGACTTAGATGAATTTGGTGGCAGAGATGTTAACGACGTACTTGCGCTTATTGATTTTATTCCGCACATAGCAAGTGCAGATGAAAACCGTATTGGTATGTTAGGAGTAAGTAGAGGCGGCATGCAAACCCACCTTGCCATGCAACACACAAACAAGGTTAAAGCCATTGCAACCATTGCGGGGGCGACTGATTTAGTCAAAGAGCTTACGTTTAGACCTAACATGGAAAAACACGTGTATGTGCGTCGTATCCCCAATTATAAAGAGAACAAACAAGCAGAGCTTGAAGCACGCTCTGTGATGAACTGGGTTGATAAGCTATCGCCTAAAGTGCCCATTCTACTTATTCATGGCAGTGACGATAAACGAGTATCGGTCGAAAACTCTGTTCAATTTGCCAAAGCGCTAGATAAGTATCATATCCCCCATAAACTTGTGGTGTATGAAGGTGATAACCACTTTTTAATGAACCATAAAGAACAACTTGAATCAGAGCTAGTTAATTGGTTTAACACCTATTTATAACTTTGTTTTAAAAGTAAAAAGGGCCAAATAAGGCCCTTTTCATTACACGCTTCGCTCGATAATCCAATAACTCGCAGCCGCCATAGCCAGCACTGATAATGCAATTCGAATAGCACTATAAAAATAAGTTCTGGCAAGCATTGCTAGCACGGGTACAACGCAAATAACGATCAGTAACTGCACAGTTTCAATACCCAGGTTAAATGCAACCAATGCAACGATAATAGCCTGCGTATCAAACCCCATATGGCTCATTTCAATTGCGAATGCTTGCCCATGGATAAGCCCAAAAATAAATGCTATCCACATAGCTGACTGCGAAAAAATCGGCCTGATTGCATTCAACGCCGAAACTAAAATAGAGGTCGCTACCAAAATCTCAATTGGCTTTGCAGGAAATGAAATATACCCGAGCGTCGTCAGGGCTAACGTTAATGAGTGTCCGAGTGTAAAAAAGGTGACAATTTTAGCTACAGATATAACACATTGGCGCACAGGTGCCACTGATTGCCAGCGCTTATTGGCACTAACAAGAGGGGCTGGCAAAATTAAGCACAGTAAAAACAGCAAGTGATCTATACCGGCTGCAATATGGCTCATACCATTTAAAAACATCAGCTTAAACTGAGACCATGCAGTGATTTTTTCAGGCTCTATAAATAAGGTTTCGCGCTGATAGCGGATCAGGCCTATGGTTGCTATGTCTTGGCTTGCTTTAAGTACTTCATGCATATCGTTGCGATACGAAACATAAATTTTGTGAGTAACAACTCGGTGTAAAATGGCATTGTAATGCAAAGAAAAACCGCTGTTATCAAAATTATCTGGTTTGATAAAGTGCATTTTCATCACCATAAACAGTACGTTATCAAATTCATGAATAGCAAAATCATCAACCTTTTGCGCTGTTAACGGCTGAGAATTTTGTGCTGTGATACTCACATGTGTTTGCAGGTAGTCTTGTAAAGCCGAGAAATTAACCTGCTTTAGATCATCATTTTGTGAAGGAAATAGGCTTTCATCAGCTAAACGTAATTGATCGAGGGGTAAATAAATTTCGAGTTCAATCTGTGGTTTATGTGTATCAATAAACACAGCACTCGTTGAAGCAGAATGAGCAAAGGCTTTTGTACAAAAGAGGCTGACCAAAAAGGTCAGCCCAAATAGGAGATTAATTACTGTTTTCATGGCTTATAAATTATTACCATAATCCCAGCTCTTATCCCTGAACATTGTATGGTAATGAGTTTCATCACTGATAATCACCCCATTTTGACACGCCACCTCAATCCAAAGGTTAGGGCCATCAATACGCATATAAGTCCCGGCAACATCCACATCAACACCTGCCGATTCAGTGCCAGCCCAAGCAATATAGGTATCTGCATAAGCAGAACTCGTTACATAGCTAAGCGTTAAGTTTTCAACCACTTCTTCTGGGTAGTCGTTGATCCACTGCTCAATTGCCGCTGTAACCAATGCTTGTTGATCCTGCGTTAAACTTGAAACAAGCAACCCTTTGCGATTATCACCTGTAGGGTAATCAGTTGGTAACGTACCACTCCCGTTATCTGGGCCTACTAATACATCAGAATAGCTTTCACCGCTTAAGTAGGCTTCTTCAAGTTCTGATTCACTTAATGAATCAAACATAGCAACGAGGGCGTCACCTTCATCCGCAAGTGGAGCATAGCTTGCTGAGTCTATTTCAAAGCTGACTTTAGGTTCAGTACCAATATGGTTTGGCACAGGGTAACCGTCACCATTTAAATAAGTAATGTTATAAGCTAAGTGGTGACCACCTAACTGCAACATCCAGTCACCGCTCACATCTGGGTCGCCAAAAAACGCTAGATAATATTTACCAGATGAGTAAGCAGAACCGCCACCTAGCTCATTTAAGTAATCATCCGCAGCAATAGTACCTAAGAAATCTTGGTAGCCATCATCACTCAGTGCCGCTTTCGCAACCATCATGGCCGCTTCAAGTGATTCATCGTCTAATGCGCCAAGCTCAATACCATTACGACTTACATTGCCCGTCGGTAAGTTTGACCACACAGTTCTTGCTTCAGAGTCTGAGTAATCAAGCTGTAAATCAGCAAGTTCATCTTCATCTAATGTGTCGATTAATGCATTTGCAGCACATACCAGTGATTCAAGGCTGGTATCAAGCTCACAGTCGCCTAAACTGATATCGCTGAAATCACTGACACTAAGTGAGCCTGAACTGCTATCACTACCGCTGCTATCATCGCCACTATCGTCACTTCCGCTGTTATCAGAACCACTGCTATCACTGCTACTATCGCTGGTCGATGTATCTGTATCTGTATCTGATGACGATGATGAGTCACTGTCACCACAGGCAGCTAAGCTTGCTAATAACGCAAGCACTACCAATGATTGCAAAAAGCTTTTTCCTAATTTCATAACCAAATTCCCTACATGAATTATTGATTAAAAAATTACCATAGAGCCAAGGTTGAAAAGTGTAGAAAATGTGTAGATCAACAAGCAGATTATGGGGTTTTATTCACGAAATAAGCCCATCTAATGAGGCCTAAGGTCTAGTTTCATACTTTTAAATTGGTGCGAGTTATTTTGTGTTGCTCAATGTGAATAGCCCAAAACGTATCGCTTTTTATCTGTAACGGGGGTTTACAGTTTGCATAAAAAAACCGCAGCTTAATGTCTAAGCTGCGGTATTTTTTAATAAAGCATATTTACTTGTTAAGTAAATGCTTTTCGAAGAAGTTAGCCATCATAGTGTGATAGTGCAGGGTAGTGCCTTTACCTTCTCGTAGGCTGTGAGAACGGTTCGGGTAAGAGAAAAACTCGAACTGTTTATTGTGCTTAACTAATTCGTTAATTAAACGCTCTGAACCTTGGTAGTGTACGTTATCATCTCCGGTACCGTGGATCAGTAGCAACTTACCTTGCAGGTCTTTTGCAAAGGTGATCGGAGACGTGTTGTCGTAACTTTCAGGATCGGTATTTGGGTTACCTGCATAGCGCTCTTGGTAGATAGTATCGTACAAGCGAATATCTGGCACAGGGGCAGAGGCAATCCCAACTTTATATTTATCACCATGGCGGAATAACAAATTAAGCGTTGAACTACCACCACCTGAGTGACCCCATACACCGACACGGTCGGTATCAATGACATCCCAACGTTTTGCCATCGCATCAAGGGCGTCAACTTGGTCACGCACGGTAATAGAGCCTATTCTTTTATAGATAGATTTACGCCAATCTCTGCCTTTTGGTGCGCGCGTGCCGCGGTTATCTACTGAAGCAACAATAAAGCCTTGCTGAGTTAGATACGACTTGTATAAGTAACTGTTACCTTCCCAGCGATCTTGTACTGTTGAGCCCCACGGCTCACCGTAAACATAGAAAACGATTGGGTATTTTTTACTTTTGTCTATATTCGCTGGGAACATGATGTAGCCATCAAGCTCAACACCATCGCGCGCATTAACCGTAAAGAACTCGTGAGTCGGTAATTGCTCAGTCGCTAATTTCTCTTTTAATGCTTTGTTCTCAACTATGGTTTTCAAATTACTGTGATCGCTTACTTTAATGATCTCTTTCATTGGTGGGGTGCCAAATTTAGAGAAAGTATGCATTGCCCAAGAGGTATCTTTAGACATGTAGTAGCTGTTTGAACCATCGAATGACTCAGGCGTTACGCGCATCGGTTTAGAGCTGCCATCAAGCGAGGTACGGAATAAATAACGCTGACCAGGATCATCCGGTGATGCAGTAAAGTACATAACGTTTTTATCTTCGTTGAGCGCTAACATATCAATGATGTCGTACTCGCCCGGTGTTAAATCAACAACCGTTTTGCCATCGCGAGATACACGGTACAAATGACGCCAGCCATCACGCTCACTGTGCCAAATAAAGAACTTACCGTCTTTTGACCAGTTTGCTTTATAAAACCACTCAATAAAGGCATCGTCTTTATCTTCAAGAATTTTAGTCAGTTGCTGTTTTTGCCAGTCGAATAACCAAACCTTGTTGTGGCTTTGCGGACGGTTAAGATCTTGGATCATCAAAGATTCACCAGTGCCTGCCCAGCTAATACGTGGAATATAACGATCGCGATTATCACCACCTAGTTCAGCCCAACGGGTTTTCTTGTCATTAAGACTAACCACTCCCACTTTAACCGCTGAGTTCATCTCGCCGGCTTTTGGATACGGGAATTCTTTAAGGGTAGGGTAGAGCTCATCGGTGTTATTGATCATGGTGAAGTATTTCACGCCACTGGTATCAAGCTGCCAATAGGCAATTGATTTGTTGTCTGGACTCCAGCGGAAACCATCACGAATAGTAAATTCTTCTTCGTATACCCAGTCAAAATTACCATTAACAATGGTGTCGTTACCATCAGTGGTTAAAGCAGTCACTGCCTTGCTGCCCACTTTTTCCATGTAGATGTTGTTATCACGCACGTAAGCTACTTTTGAGCTATCTGGTGAGAACTTAGCAAACATTAGCTTTTTCGCTTCGATGTTTTCGCCACCTAACTGATATAGCGAATCAGTTTCGAGGTTTAAAAGCCAAAAATCACCACGGCTACGTGAGCGCCACACTTGCTCGCCATTGGTAAAAACCATCAGCCATTTACCATCTTTAGACCATTGATAGCTTTCAACGGTGAGTGGCTCTTTATCACCTTTGGGAATTAATTTTTCGTAACTAACAAGTACCTTACGACCCGTCCCATCGGCGTTATAAAACACAATATCATTGCCTTTTACGCCGTGCTCATCGTCTTTAGCTTTGTCGTCTTGGCTGTTTTTATCGCTTTCGCGCTCTTCAAGTACTGTGTAGCCAGTACCATCATCGAGCCACGTAAAATAGGTGCTACGCTCAGCTTTAAAGTCTTTTTCTTTATAAATTTGTTCAAGCGAGAGCGGGTTAGCCGTTGCGTTCACTGTTGCTGATGGGGTGCTAGCTTGCTCTGTAGTTGAGCATGCCTGCAAACCTAAACCCGCAACCACAGCAAACGCAAGGGTTGATGTTTTTATTAAGTTCATTTTGTTGTTCCTAGGTTTTAACTTACCTAGCGTACCAAATTAGATGAATAAAATCTGAGTCTTTGTCGTGTTATCTGGGGGGTTGAACTTAAACTTAATCGTCCCACAAGAACATACTGGCTTGCTTGTTGGCAATACGTAGTTCGTAGATATCACTACAAGGGCGCATCGCCGCACCATAGCAAACATGTAACGGCAATAAGTGCTCCTCTCGAGGATGGCTAAAACGCGCCGCAGGGGCCATTTGCCATTCTAATAGTTTAGCTTGTCGCTGCTGTTCACTCAGCTCAGTATTGCCACATACATCAACTAGCCATTGCTCAAAAGCCATATTTTGCGCTTTAATTTCAGCGGTTTCTGGCGTGAAAAATGCGCGCATATTATGAAAAGTAAAGCCAGAGCCAATGATCAATAAATTATCGTAATCAAGCTGTTGTAAAGCCTCACCTATCGCTAGGTGTAAGCTTGGCTCAAGGCTTGGATGTAACGACAATTGCACACAAGGTATATCTGCTTTTGGATACATAATCTTCAAAGGCACATACATACCGTGATCAAAGCCACGAGATGGGTTTAATGCGCTATCGATATTAGCTTTTGCCAATGCATGATGTACTTTTTCGGCAAGGGCAGGTTCACCTGGGCTTGGGTACTCAATGCTGTAAGCAGGCTCAGGAAAACCATAGTAATCATAAATTAGCCCAGGAGCAGAGCTCGAAGTGATACTAATTGGGTTCGCTTCCCAGTGTGCACTCACCATCAAAATAGCAGATGGCTTTTTAATTTTTGCGGCAATAGACTGTAAACAAGTGACCATATCGGCATGACTTGGATCGCCCAGTAAAGGCATAGGACCGCCGCCATGTGAAACAAAGAAAACGCGTGGCTTTTGCATAAATGTACTCCTTAAATACGCAAATCACTATAGTGCACGCACAGAGGTACAATAACTAGCCACAAAAACGCACAGCTAGGGTGTGAATTTACACACCACTAGTTTGTAAGTACTAACTTAAATTCCAAGCTACGTTCATGGCAGGGACTTGCCCTTTTAAGCCACCTTCGAGAGGTTCTTTGCACAGTAATGTTAGTTGATAAAAAGCATCGTAGTGCTGATGTAGTTCATCGGAGACCACACTAAACGGCGGACCCGAAAACTCACTTTGCTGATATTCAAATACCACCACTAACTGCGTTGCTCTATTGGTTAATTCAAGTAAATGCTGGGTATAGCGAATGCGCACTGGCTTTGGTAACGCAACTAAGGCGGCACGGTCATAAACCGCGTTGATAGTGCCAAGTTCATTCGCGGTAAGTGCAAAAATATCACCCACCCAAACGGTTAGATTTGCGCCTTGGTAACGTAATAGTTCACCGTGTTGGCTAACTTCGGGTTCTAGCTTTAACTCATCAAATAACTGCTTAATGGCAATCTCACTAAGTTCTGCCCCAACAACACGCATACCTTGCGCTAGCAAATAATGAATGTCGTGAGTTTTTCCGCACAGTGGTACAAAAACAGTATCGCCTTGCTGTAAATTCAAGTTAGTAAAATACTGATCTAGATAACGGTTAACGTCTCCTTCATGAAAACCAATTTCGTTATTTTCCCAACGTTGATGCCAATGCTTTGCGTCCATTACATACTCCTAAATAAATTGAATGAATTGAGCTGATAAATATATTCCGACACCAAAAAGTAGGTGAGTTACAGCACTTTTTAAACGGGCTTGGAGTGGGTTTGCGGTTTTCGTAGCCATTATCCCCATCCCTAAAGCGGGCTGCATAGCAAAAAATGGCATACATACGCTAGCTAATCCAAATATACATGCAGCGATTAAGGTGGGCTGTTCAAGCCAAGCAATACCGACCAGTAATATAAATAGAAACGAAAATAAAACACCAATAAAGTAGTGTAAACACCACCCAAACACGCACTCAAACTGCTTAACTGGACTAGTTGCTATATTCAGGTGCTTAAACTTTCCATCTAATAAACCCAAGCCCCAACGGCCAACTAAACAAAAGTTTAATGACGGTATCTTAAACACTTTAGCCAGCACAAAAGCATAAAGATCAATGAACAAAGTCGCCGCTATGCCTACAAAAGTTATCACATAAATATCATTAACACTCATAATTAGATGCTCTTAAATGATTTAATAAAAGACATGATATCTAATTGCAAAAATGCTAAAAATAGCAAGATAAACAAACTATGATTGCATAAATGAGAACATGATTGACGATATTGCCCTATTCATACAGATTGTTAAACAAGGCGGCCTACGTAATGCGGCTGAGAGCTTGTCGTTGCCTACCGCAACTGTATCGAGACGCTTGCAACGACTTGAGCAACGCCTAGGCGAACAGCTTTTGAATCGCTCAGCAAGGCAATGTACGTTAACACAAGCAGGAGAGGTATATTTTCAAAGTTATGTTGAATTAATTGAGCAATTTGAACAAACTCACCGCCAGCTTAATGATCAAAAAGCACAATTATCAGGAAAGCTTAAAGTTTTAGCACCTCTGAATATTAGTCATGGTTTCTTAAAGCCGATGTGGCTCGCATTTACTAAACAATACCCTGATATTCAACTTGAGCTATTGCTTAATAATAAACTTGAAGATCTGAGTAAAAGCCAAGCTGATATAGCAATAAGAGTAGGGCCGCAGGCTGATTCTATGCTCCATCAGAAAAAGTTAGGCAGTGTTGATACCTTATTTGTTAGCACTAAAGCATACCTTAATTCGGCATCTGCCATAGAAGAGCCTGCTGATTTAAAACAACATAGGTTAATTGGTACCACGTTGCGAAATAAGTGGCAGCTAACCAATACACAAACGAATGCAACTTATACTCACATGTGCCGATTTGCTAGTACTTTTAACGATACTGGATTTGTAAAATACTTAGTTTGTGATGAGCAAGGTATCGCCTTGTTACCTCGGTTTGAGGTTATAGATGAATTAAAATCTCAGCAGCTAGTTCAAGTACTGCCACACTGGCGAGGAGAAAACCGCGACATTTATGCAATCTGGCCAAGCGCACGTTTACTGAGTAAAAAGGCTGCCTGTTTAAAACAGTTTATAACCGACTATATTGCTGAACAATTATAAAGTCTGCCATTGATATTCCATCTGTTTGGCAGTCAGTAGGGCGTGTTCGTAACTAATAAACTCAGCGACTAACGCTAGGCTCATATCAATGCCAGCAGAAATTCCCCCAGAGCTGGTAAACTTACCATCGGTGATCCAACGAGTATCTGAAATCACATTGAGCTCAGAAAACAAAGCAGCCAACTCTGGTTGATCTTGCCAATGAGTCGTGACATTTTTACCGTTCAAAAGCCCTGTTTTAGCAATCAAAAATGCCCCCGTACAAACAGAGGCAACACGCTTGGTGTTAGTGGCTGTGTGTTTTAACCAAGTAATAACCTCTGCTTTTTCCAGCTCTCGTGTATGGTCGCCACCAACCACAACAAGGAGATCAAGCGAAGGGCAGTCAGCAAAGCTGTAATGGGGGTTTACACTATAACCGCCGCGGGCAAGTACAGGACTATCACTTTCGGCAATTAAACTCACTTGCCAATCATTATTCGCTAGGCGCTTAGCAGTACTAAACACCTCAAACGGACCTGAGAAATCGAGTACTTCGGCATCATCATAGATGTAAATTCCAATATTCATACAATTGTTCCTATTATGTGGATTTATTTCTCAAGTAAAAAAACGTACTATGCCATTTTTGCAGTTCGTTAATGACATATTATTAAATTGCGCACTGTATACAAACAAAACTTCAAGGCATTGTTAATGCGTTTTTTATTCTTATTGAGCGTGCTGCTGGTTGGTTGTAAAACAACACAGCAAAGCGTTGCTGAAATTAGTGAAGTATCGCCGGGCACTATTTATTTTCAGGGCGAAACATCAAAGCAAAATGTTGAAAAGTTCGAACAGTTATTAGTAAGTAGCGATCAACAAATCAACACCTTAGTTATTAATAGCCAAGGTGGTGATGTGATGGCGGGTTTACATTTAGGTGGCTTAGTTCATGAATATCAACTCGATGTTGTGGTACACGAGCTTTGTGCATCGTCTTGTGCCAACTATGTACTTACCGCAAGCCCACATGTCCTCGTTGAAGAGCAAGCCGTTATCGGCTGGCATGGGGGCTCATTACAGCCATTATACGTGCCCATGGAGCAACCGCCTGAGGTCGCTAGCTATATAGCAAAATGGCAAGCAGCAGAGCGACAATTCTTCGATATCATTAATGTTGAACAGGCGGTTACTATCATAGGTATGATGCCTGGTATTACAGAGAAACGTGATTCTGCTATTTATAGTTACGACGCTCAAACCCTGAAGCGTTTAGGGTTGCATATTGAGTTTGCTGGTGCGCAAACAGGGATGTCAGCAAGTGGCGAAAAACTAGCGCAGGTTTTCGAACTTGAAGAGTCTGTACTTAACCACTTTTTGATGCTCAACGATATTGTTTCAGCAGAACTTATTAACTAATAAAAAGCCCACATGACGTTGGCTTTTTATTAGTTATGTTGGCTAAGCCAAGAGTGGATTTGTTTAGCACTTCTTGGTGACACTATTTCAGCACGACGTTTTAATTCTTTATGCCACGTCAGATCATTTAAAGCCGCATCACTTAATGGTGCATTTCTATCTGTGTTTTTTAGCACATAATAAGCATCTGCAACATCCGCAAGGCTTACATTGTTATTTACCGCAAAGCGCTTAGACATTGACGCTAAGGGCATATTCAACGAACTATTAGCCGATAAAGGGATCAAGCTGTCCGCAGGGTATGATGATGCAATACCATCGTTTTTCATCGCTGGCCAAACAGTGTATGTGGAGCCCGGTTTTTGCTGCTCAAGTAATGCAATTACAGAACTAAAAGGCGAAGTTTGATTGTTTATAACTACCGGCTTTTTAAACGTGTGAAATGCACCAAAGAGTAAGATTGCACGGCGATGCTTAGCGACAACATGCTGATTTATTGCCTCTAAATAGCCAGTTTCACGGCTACTTTCTAGCTTTTGCCAATCCTCTTTAGAGAGGGTTTGCCAGTTCATTGCAGGCTCAGCAAGGACAAGACGAACTTTATGTTCACGGGTACTATTAAGCTGTTTTAACTTTAAAACTAATTGCTCATAAACATCATATTGCCATGCCATAAAATACAAGGTGTCGCGCCAAATGTGCCTTACGTCATCAATGCTTATATTCTGTTTGCTCAACAAATATTGATCAGCTAAATCTTGATACCGCGCATTACCAAACTCAACGACAAGATCATCAAGCTGCTGCCAGTTACTAGGCTCATCTAAGTATTTAATAAGCCTAGTAACAACATGCTCGCTGCCATGAACATCACCAATTGCAACGAGTTTATTAGCGTGTAACGCTTTATTAAGTTGGCTGCCGTAATCATAATTTGCAGCTTTGACAGTACTTGCAAAACATACATATGCAAGGACAACAAACCCGATGCGCTTTAAAACCTGCATATTAATCTAACTCTAATTGGGCCTTTTCAACAGTTTCCGCGGGTAACTCTTTTTGAACAGAAACCCCCAACTCTTTGAACTCAGAGGCCTGCTTAATCAAGTTTCCTTTACCGCGGTACAGCTGAGAAAACGCTTTATCATAGCTTTCTTTGGCGCGGTCTAATTGCTTACCAACCCCTTCCATACTGGTTAGGAAACCATTGAGCTTGTTGTAAAAACGCTCAGCACGGGCGGCAAGCTCTTTTGAGTATTTAGTTTGCTCTTCAAAACGCCACAATTGTTTTACGATGTTCAAGCTAGTCAATAAGGTCGTTGGAGTTGCAACTAAGATATTTTTTTCGATTGCTTGCTGATAGATATCACTCTGGTACTTAAGCGCTTCAACAAATGCTGACTCTATTGGTACAAACATGATCACCACTTCAGGTGAGTTAATACCTGGTAGTCTGTCGTAGGCTTTGCTTGCTAACTCGTTTATACGTGATTGCACCGCAGTGACATGCTCTTTAAGCGCTTGCTCCGCCTCAAGCTCTGTATCGGCATTTACATAGCGCGTATACGCGTTTAAAGAAGTTTTAGCATCGATAACTAAATGACGTTGCTGAGGTAAATACACCATAACATCTGGGCGTAAACGGCCATCTTCGGTGTTAAACGACACTTCACGTTGATAATCCACTCCAGCACGCAGCCCTGCGCTGTCTAGTACATTTTCAAGCATTAACTCCCCCCAATTACCTTGGGTTTTCTTTTGCCCTTGTAATGCGGTGCTCAGCCTATCAGCTTGTTCGGTGATGGCTTGGCTTTTAGCCTGTAAATGCAATAACTCAGTTTTTAGTGCTGCACGCTGCTTTAGATCTTCCACGTGGATCAATTCCATCTTATCGCGAAAGCCTTTTAGCTCACCCTGAACCGGTTTTAAAAGTTGCTCAATACTCTCTTGGTTTAAGGTTTTGAAACGTTGTGATTTTTCTTCAAGGATTTGATTAGCGAGGTTTTCAAACTCTTTTTTGAGTTGCTCTTTGCTTTCTTTGATATGACTAAGCTGCTCTTTAAAATGCAGTTCTTTTTGCTCTATAGTGCTTCGTAAGGTACTTAAATCAACATCGCGCTGATTAAGTGCAGCTTTAGTATCAGCAAGCTCAGCTTCAACTTGACGCCAAAACTGGTTGTATTGTTGTGCTTGCTTTTCTTGTTCTACAAAGCGGGTTTTAAAGTGTTGAGACTCATCACGTTGCTCAGCGTAATCTTGCTGTAACTGCGCAAGCGTAAGTTGGCTTTGTTCAAGTTGCAGCTGCTTTTGTTCTAAATGATTTTGCTGGATTTGCTGACTATTTTGCAGTTCGGTTAACTGATTTTTTAAGCGACTTTTTTGTAAGGCAAAAATAACACCACTTGCAACAGCACCTACAGCAGCACCAAGCACGCCACTTTGCCAATTAATCTGTGCAATCAGCTCTGTAATCATAACGAAAACTCAATAACTTAAAGACACATCATCATAACGAATTAGTGCTCAGCAGAGTAGGGGGTTTAGGCATAAAAAAAGCCAGCTCAAAGTGAGCTGGCTCTAACATTACTAAAATTTAGTAACCAAATGGGAAATCAACATAATGCTTATGTAAACTGCAATTTAACAACAAGCATAATAATAGACGCCCCAAAATTTGATTAGTTCAAAAAAACTTTAAAAAAATTTAATTTTTTATCAGAGCAAGCATTTGCTCTTCATCAAATTGAGTAAAACTCATTGATTTTTCTGTAAATAATGCATCAACAAGAGCTTGCTTATGCTGCTGCATTTTAAATACTTTTTGTTCAATTGAGTTAGCCATAATCAATTTATAAACAAACACAGGGTTAGTTTGGCCAATACGGTAGGCACGATCTGTCGCTTGTTTCTCAACAGCAGGGTTCCACCAAGGATCAAAATGAATCACAGTATCGGCTTGAGTTAGGTTTAGCCCTGTACCACCGGCTTTAAGGCTAATTAAGAATACGGATGTATCACCTTGAGTAAACTCTTCGATAACACGGTCGCGGTGTCTTGTTTGCCCGGTAAGCATACTAAAACTGATACCTAATTCATTTAATCGCTCTGCTATGACATCAAGTGCCATGGTGAATTGACTGAATATAATCACCTTACGACCTTCGCTAAGCATGATAGGCAAATGCTTAGATAACCATTCAAGTTTGGCGCTGCCAGCCTGTGAACTAGGGTCGATCAATTTTGGATGACAACAGATTTGTCTGAGCTTTAATAATGCATCTAAAAAGGCTAGCTTACTTTTTTGTACACCTTGCTGTGCAAATAGGTCGACTAATTTCTGTTCTAAAGATTCAGTTATACCGGTGTAAATTTCCTTTTGTTTGCTCTCAAATTCAAACTCTTTAACTAGCTCAGTCTTCTCTGGGAGCTCTTGCGTTACCTGTGCTTTAGTACGACGCAAGATAAATGGCATGATCAACGACTTAAGTTCATCAGCTCGGGCAACGTCGTTATCACGCTCAATAGGCGTTTGAAAATAGCTCTTAAAATGTGCTTGCGAACCAAGTAAAGAAGGCATTGCAAAGTCGAGCAAAGATTTAAGCTCAAATAAGTTATTTTCTATAGGCGTGCCGCTTAAGCAGAGCTTAAAGTCTGCATTAAGGCGCTTAACCAAGCGTGAAACCTGCGCAGCGTCGTTTTTAATATATTGCGCTTCATCAAGAATGATGTTTTCAAAATACAGCGGCGAATAAAAGGCAATATCACGCTTCAATAGAGGATAAGTTGTTAAAATACAATCTGCTTGCGACAACTGTTGTAATTGGTCGCTGCGCGCAGCACCGAAGACGGTGGTAATTTTTAAGTTACTCGCAAATTTATTAATTTCACTTTGCCAGTTACCAACCAAGCTGGTTGGGCAAACAATTAACGTTGGGCCTGCTTGTGGTGATTGCTTGGCATTAGCTAAAAAGGCAATAACTTGTAGGGTTTTACCTAGCCCCATGTCATCAGCCAAAATACCACCAAGCTGGTGACGTTTTAAAAAGTTAAGCCAATCAACACCGTGTTGTTGATACTCACGCAATTGCACACCCTGGTTTAAGCCTTGAATATCGGACTTTTTAATAAGCTGTTGTGAGCTATTTAATTCCGATAGATAAGCATCTAGAGCATCGTCAACAATATTAACCTTAATTGCTTTTTGCTCGATGAGCTTAGGCAAAAACGACAAAGGCATTAAGATTTCGTCACGGGTTTTAATATGCTCAAAACGTTCACGATAATCATTAAGCTGCATCATCGCGGCCTTTTCAACCACAGCAAAGCGTTTTCCTACAGTAAAGTAATAAAAGCGCTCACTTTGTCGATTAAGCGATTGATAAGTATTGTTATCAGTAACAAACAATTGTTGAGTTTTAACACCAGAGATCACGATTTTACTAACTATCTGATGACCTTTACCACGCTCAATTTGCAGTGAAAGTTGTTTAAGGACTTTGCCGACAGCTAACTCATCATTAATTTTCCAACCACGTTTTAATAAGTTTGGAATTATTTCAAACTTTAACCAATGTTCATGAATAACTGATTGTTTATTAAAGATAAACTCTGTTTGTAAAGCCCCTTTACATAATTCAAAGCCAAGGTTAGTTAATTCATTTACAACGGTATTTTCTAATGATTGGTTTAGTATTTCAGCTGGCGCCTGGCTTAAATCATACAAAGAGTTTTGATAATTAAACTGCAATCCTAAGCGGATTGTGCCCTCGTCATTATTGATACTGATGACAGGGAATACAGTTCGAGCTAGGCTTTTTTTGCTTTCCTTAAATGCATGAGGGATCACACCTTCACCAAAATTATCATTCAGCTGTTGATAAACGCGGTCAAAGTTCTCTGTGTGAATAGCAGGCATATTGGTAAGTAACGCTATTTCATCAGCCGTTAACGGAGTACGAATTCGGCCTACTTTTAGCTTCTCAGGGTCAAGGTAAGTAGGGGGTGTTGTTTTTAACAATAACCAATTATCTTGCCCAGCAAGCGTCATGCTCAATGACGTTAAGTCTTTGTTTTGTTTCCAATCAAACTCTAACGCTTGCATACTGTCAGCTTTAATTGCTTGGCGCGAACGGCCTAAAAACAAACGCTGGGTGGCAATTAATTGCTGTAGTGCTGCAAAGCCCCATTGACCTTTAAGCTCTAGTTTACCAAGGGCATTCTGAGAACGGATCCAGCTATATAACCGAAAGTCAGATTCTAATAAATCAGTAGGGGTTACAAAACTATTTAATTGCTGCTCGGTAAGGTTACGACCAAGAGTATAGTTATGCTCAGCGTCATAATTAGCTATTTTAGGGGTAAGGGTTACAACAGATTTCTCTACATCAAGAACAAATAATAGAACCTGTTTGGCATTGTCATTAGTAACTTGCTTAAGGGTTTTTAGCTCACTAAACCAATCGTTAATGATGTAGTCTTCGCCGTAGTCACCTGAATGTTCAATTTTGAGTTTTAGGAGCACAGCTGCAATATGGCGGCATTTAGTTTTAGAACCACAAGTACAATGCGAATCGACCGAAAAACCACTTGGTAATTTACTGATCTCAATATGCTGAGTAAAGGTATTTCCTTCGTTACCAAACATAGATGCATCAATAACGCTAAAATCACTGTTATGTTCTAACCAGTTGATTTGGCCGTTCTGGTGATACTCTTTTGCTTTACTTAACACATGCGGCTTAAATAGCTGTTTGATGAAGCGCTCAGACAGAGGAAACTGAGTTTCTTGCTCTTGTTTGATTTCTTCAAAGATAGCTAATAAGTCATTTTTGGATAAGTTAGCAGACATAACGCTTTTGGCAGTAAAAACAAAAAATAATTCTGCCAGTATATGATCTATCGGCCCAGAGCTAAAGCACTATTGAGCAATATTGGACTGGTTGGAGCTGATAACTTGGTAAAAATCTGCTTTAAAATAAAATCAAAGCTGAAAACTGACATACTGAGCATTTAACAAACAACAATCGCACAAGATATAAACAGGTTAATAACAAGGTAGGGGCTTTACAGATCAATTTTTTACTAAGCAATCTAATTATGAAACGAAAAACCCTGTAAAGGGGTTATTAGTTGGTAAAAAACTGATCTGAGAGTGTAATAAGTACCAATTTTACTGGTAATAGATCACTATTTTACTAACGAAAGGGAAGGGGAGATCACGCTTTTACTAACAGTAAAAGCGTGAGAGATCATTCTTTTACTAACTAATTAAAGCTATTTAATAGCTTAGTTAGCTGCTCTAAGCGTTTGTCTGTCATCACTTTATTATCGATTTTCACAGATAAATCACCGCTTTTGATGTTACGTTGTACGCTCACAAATTCACTATCAATAAGGGCTTCACGACGGCTTGGCGCTGCTGGCTCAGCAGTTAATAGCTTGGTAATTGCAAGAGCACGTTTATCATCGCTGCTGATTTGCGCTATTTCGCTATCACTACTTACGTCATTTACAAGCTTGGTAAACAGCTGCTCGTCACGCTCTTTGGCACTGATAAGCTTTTTAGCTACTTCACGGCCAACATGATTCGCAGTAGGGTAAAGACTTAAAACCTCAGAAGGTAGATTCTCATAAGCTTTGATAGCGTCAGCAATCGCAGTGTGTGATACACCTTCAATTGCCGCAATCTCACGATAAGAGCCTTTTTTACCATCAGCAATAAGCTCATCACGGGTCTGTTGATATGCTTGACCTAGCTCCCATAGACTTGGGGCAATGTATTGATCAGATGATACAGCAAGAATTTTAGCATCTTGATCTGTGAAATCTTCAGAGCTTAAAACTAAGTAATCAGAGTTACTTAAGATACATGCTTTTCGACGACGAGAACCTGCTAATACAAGCATTTCATCACCTTTATCCCAACATAGGGCAGGGTGCTGGTTACGGCCGTCTTCGGCAATTGCAGGAAGGATATCGGCAACTGACTTTTCATTTAGTAATGATTGTACACGGCGGTTTTTACCATAGACCTTTGTTTTAGCTTCAATTTCTGAGCTTGGAATAACCTTACACACCAAAGTAATTTGACGTGTAGGATCGCTTGGAGCAGGCATACTGATAACATCACCAGCTGAAGCTTGCTCTAGCAAAGCATCTAAACTGCTACTTTCGATAGACGTTGAAAAAGGGTCTAAGCTGGTATCATTTTTACGTTTTTTAGCCATTTTTATTAATTACCTTACTTAGCTGTATTTAGAGACGATTGAGTTGACTGCCAATTAGAACGGATCAGCATTTCAAGTTCATCAACAACATCTTTGATATTTTCTTGCGCACGAAGTAGTGACTCACGACTAGCTAAGCTATCTGACGTTTTTTGATCAAAAATGGTATTAAAAGAAGATGAGCTGGCGGTAATTGCCGAGCTATGATTGATTGGGTAACTCATTACTTGACGACCAAATGCACTACGAACGTCTTTAACGATGTCGCGCTGTGAATGATTCCCTTTAACATAGTTAGTTACTAAGAATTGCATGAAGTCCCAACCTTGGTGGCCAAGGGCAGCAACTGTATGGTAAATCTCGCCTAATCGCTTTAAGTATTTATTGTTTGCATCAAAGTCTACAGCTTCAGGATGAACTGGAATAAGCATCGACGTAGAAGCCATTAATGCATTATAAAACATAAAGTTAAGAGAAGGAGCTGTATCAATTAGAATAATATCAAATTGATCTTTTACCGGTTCAATAACTTTTTCGAGCAATTTATGATAATGACGTGTTTTATCATAACTAGAGCTATCTTTTAATAAAGTTGCAGTTTCATGCTCGAAGTAAAAATCATCCATACCTGAAGGCAAAATACGAATATTAGGTATATGGGTAGGTAAGAAAGAGTTCGATACTAACTCATCCCAGGTTTCGTTTTCATCGAGTTCGATACAGTCACGCATTAAGTCACCCACAGTAATTGGGTCTGGCTCACTAGGTGGGAAAAAGCTTGATGAAGAACCTTGTGGATCAAGGTCAATAATACCAATTCTGTATCGTTTAATATTGGTAGTAGCAAGTGCAGCGGCAATGTTTACCATGCTGGTAGTTTTACCACAACCACCTTTTAACGAGTTAATAACGATAACTTGTAATTTATCATGAACTGTACGGTGATCAGGCTTAATATCCATGATATCAGCCATAGCAAAGATATTTACCAAGGTATAAGCGTAGTGGCCATTTGCACCACGTTTGATATCAAGTGCATCAAAGTCACCATTATCATGACGTCGTTTTAAGGTACGATTATTACAGCCTAATAAGTCAGCGGCTGCTTTTTGCGTATAAGTACGAAGTTCTTTTTCTTCAGACTTTAAATGGGCACGATAATGTTGAATACGTCCTTCTAGCGATTTTTCAGCAACTTCTGCTGTCGCTTTTAGTAACCTATAAGTGGCTAGCGCATTATTATTGATAGACATACTTTCTTCCTCAAAGTTATGCTTTAAGTATAATGTCCATTCAAATTGCTGTAAACAAGTATTTAAGGCGACATACCTTTTATTTATAAGACATTTAATAAAAATTTGTAACTTTACTGATGCTAAGTATAAATAAGTAAGTTTAATATCGGTTAAGTATATAGGTATATAAGGTTAAGATGCTAAAATAGTGAAATATATGTCTGATTTCGTTGAATATTTAGTAAAAAGCCAGATCGTGTTTTTACTTGGTAAAGATCAGATCTTTAATGACTCGCAGATCAGCTAATTACTAAGCAAAAAATGAGCTTTCGACTTATGCACAGTTTAACCACTGATTTACTCACAAAAATAGTGGTGTAGATCAACTTTTTACTAACTAAATTATAAAGTTATGCACCGAGAGCATGACTAAAATGCACAATAAGTTGGTATGGATCTGATCTATAGTTGGTACAGATCAGATCTATGCTAACTTAAGAGCTGTTTATCCACATGGAGTTTTAAAAAAGAGATTTATGTCGTGTTAATTAGCTTTAAAAAGGTGATTCACAGGACATAATTTGAACTGAGTTAGTAAAATCGCGACCTATCAACTATAACTTAGTAAAAATCTGATCTGAAAATCAGCAATTACGAAACAGTTAGTATAAAACTGATCCGAAGAAATAAATTATGATCGGATCAAGTTTATACTAACTTAAACATTTAACTTTTGAAGTTTTATGTGTTGTTATTAACTGTCGAAGAAAAATTGGAAATAAGAACAATGAGCCGAAAGGTCAACATCTCGGTAGATAACTTACCCGATACATTACGCGGGCAGATCCACGGGGTGGAAAGTGCAATAGATAATGAAAGTCTTGCACTATTTACAGACAACAAAGATGTGCGTGTTTCAATTGAAAATGCTGCACATGGTTTGAGAGCTTACTCAAATACATTTAATCATTATGATCTATGGGGACGATTTGTCCGTTCTGGTCATAAGAAGCTTCCGGTTGAAGAAGCACCAAAGAAAACCATCGTTACACGAAAAATCTCTGAAAAAGTAGACGGCATTCTATATGATGGTGAAATCAAAATTACACCTGCGGTAGTAAGCACAAGAAAAGATGGTGAAGATGTTGAATATCTTGTTTGGCCATCAGATCGTGAAGAAAAGGTCGAACGTGCCTTAATTCGTTTAGCCTCTAAAGGGAAAATTGTAAAAATCAATTTTAAGTCTGGTATTCAATACGCAGTTGTTTTTTCAATGAATGAATTAGCACAAGAGCTGAAAGCTGTTGGCCAGTCGATGCCTTATCCGCAAATCAAAGAATCATTAGAAGCATTACAAGGTTCTAAGCTTTCTTTTAAATATTCAGCAACAGATACTCGTAACTCTGATATTGATGACTCATTTTACGAATCGAACATGAACTTTTTATCGTCACTTCATTTTAGTGGCAAAAAAGGTCAGGGTGGTAACGTAAAATGTGTAGCTTGTTTAAATGCCTTCGTTCATAACATGATCGATAATCTTGAATACAAAGGTTACTACTTTAATAGTGCTCAAGAATTAAAACGTGGTTTATCTCGTTGGATGATGCTTCGTTTATATCACTTATGGCGTTATGCGGCACCGGGTAAGACCTACCATTTCCGACTATTATCGATTATGGAAAAATATGGCTCTATTTATTCAACAGACGAAATTACCGAGAATAAATTAAAAGCTTTGCGTCGTGATATGACAACGACAATGAAAGACTTAATTGAGAAAGGTGCAATCTCTGAATATAACATTACCAATGTCAAAGATGACAAAACGGGTAATATTATTGATTACACATATGAGATGCATCCATCTGATCAATTTTGTGATGAGATTCTTACGCTTAATAAGCATAACAAACGAATCGAAATTCAAGGTGGTAAGCGCATTGTTGAAAATGCTGTTTTAATCGATGAAGATAAAATTGAAGAAATAGTAGAAGACTAAATTTTTAAATACTGCTAACTATAAAGAAAAGGCCACATATGTGGCCTTTTTAACATAATCAATCTGTTACTTGTTCTAAGTAAAGTCTATCAACTAAAAAATCATATTCCCTTTTTCGAGGATGACTTTCTGGTTTTTGATAATCAGATAATGTACCAAGTTTTACATCTGGTTCTGGGTTTATCAAAATAAAAGGTAAAGCAGCACTAACATGATATCGGTTTTGAGCTGTATACCTTACATTAACTTGTGGACTAACTCTTGTTGGTCTACGAATTCGTAATTTTTCTTTATCACCTAAACTTGCAACACGACTTTGCTCTTGTGCAACTAGTGCTTGCCAAGAGTGTTGGTCTATCATTCTTGGATTAGAATAACTAGCCGATTTATCGAGCATTGCTAAGGCCATTTTTTTAGTTAGCGTTTTAGTTGCGTGTTTGTGCATCCAAGTAAAACGAACAGAGTAGGGCGATTCAGTTTCAAAATGGATCTTACGATATGCAGCAAGTGTAATGAGATTAGGCACAGCATTATGAACCGCTTCAAATCGCGCATCATTATTATCGATAGCTATTACACTATTTTTAAAATCAGCTTTTGCTTTATTTAACTGATTTATCCTTGCAATGAAATGTTGCTTATCGACATCTTTTAAAACTAATAAACCTGGATGTCTTTTTAATACTCGACTACTTAATCCTGTCTTTTTATAAAAATCACCAAATGAATTTAGAATTAACTTATGAGCATCATCACCTTCAATTTTTTGTACACTAATTGAAGAAGGGACTTTCTTTTCGTCGTTTATATCGATATCTGGCAATTGATAATATGATGCCTTACGAAAACCCACTTCCTTTAATTCTTCACAAAACAAATGAGTTAACTCACTTACTAAATCAAACTGACTGCGTATTTCTAACTTTGTACTCATAGGAACACATCTTACTTACTGTTAGTTCAATTGTAACCTTATCTCTTGAGCTTTTATAGTCCAATTTTTTTATTATGTTGACCTTACATTTATATCATATAAAGTATGATGTGTTCCTTAGATTCCAATAGTATAAGTTTTTAATTTGATCAATGTAGGACTTAAAAAGTATATTTTAAGCATGTAAAGCTGAGGTTACAGTAACACTTCAGATAAGTAAGATGTGTTCTTATGTTGTGCGGTAAAGAATAACGTAACCAAAAAGTGTAACTGACTGGTTTTGAACAATAAAATGTTGAAACCCTAATTGTTAATATCGAAACTATTTATCAAATAACGAAATAATCGTAAATAGCTGAATATTGCCCTTGAACTTAGTACGTGCAATAAGTTAGTTTTCGTTAACGGTCTATGTTAGGAATGAGGAAAGAACATGCAATCGTGGAACCCAGACAGCTGGAGAAAACTGCCGATACATCAGCAGCCAGAGTACCCAGATCAAGAAGCCCTTAAATCTGTTGAAGGGCAATTAAAAAGCGCACCACCTTTGGTATTTGCCGAAGAGACGCGTAGCTTATACAAACAACTAGAAGCTGTATGTGAAGGTAGAGCCTTCTTATTACAGGGTGGTGATTGTGCAGAGTCATTTAGTGACTTTAATGCCGCAAATATCCGCGATACATTTAAAACACTTTTACAAATGGCCGTTGTTTTAACTTATGGTGGTAAATGCCCTGTAGTTAAAATTGCGCGTATGGCAGGTCAGTACGCTAAGCCTCGCTCATCAGATTACGAAACAATCGATGGTGTTTCATTACCTTCGTACCGTGGCGATATCATCAATAATTTTGAATTCACAGAGCAAGCCGTGTACCTGATCCACAGCGATTAATGACTGCATATCATCATAGTGCTGCAACGCTAAATTTATTACGCGCATTCGCGCAAGGTGGTTTAGCCGATTTACATCAAGTAAATCGCTGGAACATGGGCTTCGTTGCTGCAAATCCACTTAAAGAGAAATACCAACAGCTAGCTGACAGAATTCAAGATGCTCTTGAATTTATGGAAGTGTGTGGTATCGACTCAACCGTTGCGCCGAGCTTAAAAGAAACAGACTTATTTACATCACACGAAGCGTTGTTATTAGGCTATGAAGAAGCTCTAACACGCCGTGACCACTTATCAGGTGATTGGTACGATTGTTCTGCACACTTTGTCTGGATTGGTGAACGTACACGTCAACTTGATCATGCACACATCGAATTCTTTAAAGGCATTAAAAATCCAATTGGTGTGAAAGTTGGCCCAGGTATGGACCCAGATGAGCTAATCAAACTTATTGATGCAGTTAACCCAGATAACATTCCAGGACGCTTAACGTTAATTACACGAATGGGCGCTGATGTTCTTCCAGAGAAATTACCGGCACTTGTACGTAAAGTACAACAAGAAGGCCGTAAAGTTATTTGGAGCTCAGATCCAATGCATGGTAATACTGAGAAAGCGAGCTCAGGTTATAAAACACGTAGCTTTAATAATATTCTTCGTGAAATTAGCCAGTTCTTCGCAGTACACAAAGCTGAAGGTTCATACCCAGGTGGTGTTCACCTTGAAATGACTGGCCAGCACGTTACTGAATGTACTGGTGGTGCGTATGGCTTGTCTGATGAAGATTTAGCACAACGCTACCGCACACAGTGCGACCCACGCTTAAATGCGGATCAAGTATTAGAACTAGGTTTCTTAGTTGCTGACTTATTAAAAGACGCTCGTAAGTAACAGTAAGTTATCCAAAAAAAGGCTGCACATTGCAGCCTTTTTTAATGTCCGATACTAAAATAAGTTAGTACTTACGTCTTTCAAGTCCAGTATCAGATATAATCTTTGCAGAAATTTCTTCTACTGAATGATGAGTTGAATTTAAAAATTGAATCTTCTGCTTTTTATAAAGCATTTCTACTTCACGCACTTCAATACGACACTGTTTTAAAGACGCATATTTTGAATTTGCCATTCGACGCTGACGAATATCGGCAAGGCGAACAGGGTCGATCGTTAGACCAAATAGTTTATGTTTGTAAGCTTTTAAACACTCAGGCAGGGAGCCTCTTTCTAAATCATCTTCTGTTAGCGGGTAATTCGCCGCTTTAATACCATATTGTAATGCTAGGTATAAACTAGTCGGTGTTTTACCGCTTCGGCTAACACCCACTAAAATAATGTCGGCTTCAGAGTAGTTTTTAATGTTAGCGCCATCATCATTGGTCAACGCATAGTTAACCGCATCAATACGAAAATCATAACTTTTCTCGTGCATTGAATGCGTTCTATGAACCTTAGGTACCGGCGCAACTTTTAACTCTTGAGAAATTTTATCACTGTATTGAGATAAAAAGTCATAACACACCGCGCAAGACGATTTAATAATTTCACTTAGCTCATGGTTAACAAAAGTGAAGAACACGAGTGGCTGTTCACCATCACGTTGAGCTGTTGAATTAATCAAGTTTTTAACTTCAGTTGCTTTTTTTTCTGTTTCAACAAAAGGAATTGTTTTGTGATTAAAATCAACAGGAAACATAGATAAGGTCGCATGACCAAAGACTTCAGAGGTGATTGCTGTTCCATCAGAAATATAAAATGCAGTTCTCATATTTAACCTTTTTATTACCTTTATCTGCAAAATAGGGGCTTCACGGTTTACGTGAGGTCTGTTGCCAGTGTAGAATGACTATGACCTTTTTAGAAGGTTTTCTTTCTTAACTCTCACAGTTAGTACTACAATTTGTTTATGGAGAAAGATCCGTGCAAGAATACGTTCTCTGGTATCAAGAGCTTGGTATGCAAGATGTTCCTCGTGTTGGCGGTAAAAACGCTTCACTAGGTGAAATGATCTCAAACCTAGCTAACGCTGGTGTTCAAGTGCCAGGTGGTTTCGCTACAACCGCTGATGCATTCAATGAGTTTCTAGAGCAATCTGGTTTAAACTCAAAAATCCACGATATTTTAGACACATTGGATGTGGATGATGTAAATACACTCGCTAAAGTCGGTGCTGAAATCCGCCAATGGATTATCGATACACCATTCCAACCAAACCTAGAGCAAGCCATCCGCGACGCATATAGCCAACTACACGGCGACGCATCACAAGATGTTTCATTTGCAGTTCGCTCATCTGCTACAGCAGAAGACATGCCAGACGCTTCATTCGCAGGACAACAAGAAACGTTTTTAAACGTACGTGGTATTGATTCAGTAATGACTGCAATCAAACACGTGTTTGCCTCACTATTTAATGACCGCGCTATTTCTTACCGTGTTCACCAAGGTTATGACCACCGTGGTGTTGCACTTTCAGCTGGTATCCAACGCATGGTTCGTTCAGATAAAGCAGCTTCAGGTGTTATGTTCAGTATTGATACTGAATCTGGCTTTGAAGATGTTGTATTTGTCACTTCAAGCTATGGTCTTGGTGAAATGGTTGTACAGGGTGCTGTAAACCCAGATGAATTTTATGTTCATAAACCAACTCTTGCTAACGGTAAACCAGCGGTAGTTCGCCGTAACATTGGTTCAAAAGCAATCCAAATGATTTACTCAGCGGATGAATCACATGGTAAGCAAGTTGAAATTGTTGACGTAGATTCGTCACTTTCAAACAAATTCTCAATCACAGATGCTGAAGTTCAAGAACTTGCAAAGCAAGCTGTTATTATTGAAAAGCACTACGGTCGTCCAATGGACATCGAGTGGGCAAAAGACGGCAACGACGGTAAACTTTACATCGTTCAAGCACGTCCAGAAACAGTTCGTTCAAACGAAGATGCTAACGTTATGGAGCGTTTCCAATTAAATGGTACAAGCACAGTTGTTGCTGAAGGCCGTGCAATTGGTCACAAGATTGGTTCAGGTACTGTACGCGTACTAGATTCAATTGATGAAATGGACAAAGTACAACAAGGCGACATTCTAGTTACTGACATGACTGACCCTGACTGGGAGCCAATCATGAAACGTGCCGCTGCGATTGTTACAAACCGTGGTGGTCGTACATGTCACGCGGCAATCATTGCTCGTGAATTAGGTATTCCTGCAGTTGTTGGTTGTGGTAATGCAACTGATTTAATTAAAGCAGGCCAAGATGTAACTGTATCGTGTGCCGAAGGTGACACAGGTTATATCTACGAAGGTATTTTAGATTACGAAGTACTTACTTCACGTGTTGATGAAATGCCAGAGTTACCAATGAAAGTTATGATGAACGTAGGTAACCCTGATCGTGCATTTGACTTTGCACGCTTACCTCATGCTGGTGTTGGCCTCGCGCGTGTTGAATTCGTAATCAACCGTATGATTGGTGTTCACCCTAAAGCACTTCTTAACTTTGATGCTCAATCTGACGAGCTAAAAGCTGAAATCTCTGAAATGATGGCAGGTTATGAATCACCTGTAGAATTCTATATTTCTAAGCTTGTTGAAGGTATTGCAACACTAGGTTGTGCGTTTGCACCTGAGCGTGTAATTGTTCGTATGTCTGACTTTAAGTCAAACGAATATGCAAACCTTGTTGGCGGCCAGCAATATGAGCCGGAAGAAGAAAACCCAATGATTGGTTTCCGTGGTGCAGCACGTTATATCTCTGAAGATTTCCGTGACTGTTTCGCGTTAGAGTGTGAAGCGATTAAACGTGTTCGCAACGAAATGGGTATGACTAATATTGAAATCATGATCCCATTTGTTCGTACGCTTGAAGAAGGTAAGCGCGTTATTGAATTACTTGAAGAACATGGCCTTAAACGTGGCGAAAATGGTCTGAAAGTAATCATGATGTGTGAATTACCATCAAACGCGTTACTTGCAGATGAGTTCTTAGAATATTTTGATGGTTTCTCTATCGGTTCAAACGACTTAACTCAGTTAACATTAGGTCTTGACCGTGACTCAGGTTTAATTGCGCATCTATTTGATGAGCGTAACCCTGCAATCAAGAAACTATTATCAATGGCTATTCAAACTGCTAAAGCAAAAGGCAAATATGTAGGTATTTGTGGTCAAGGTCCTTCAGATCATGAAGACTTTGCAGCTTGGTTAGTTGAGCAGGGCATTGATTCTGTTTCTCTAAACCCTGATACAGTATTAGAAACTTGGTTATATCTTGCTAAGAAATTAGCCGACTAAGTACTTTATTTAATTAAAATAAAGATTCTGATATAAAAAATGCCAGCACTTAGCTGGCATTTTTGTAACTCAATTAGAAATCAGCGAGCAAGTTTTTTATCGATATAAGCACATGACTTAGTCAGAGCCTTTTGGCACAAGCTTAAATAATCACGCGCTTTAGGATAGTAAAAAGATAAACAGAAAAGTCCTGCAATAAAGAAGATCAGCGACGGTCCGGGAATAATGACAAAAACTAAACCCAATAACATGCACAAGGCACCTAAACTGATTAATGCAATTTTTTTCATCTGACTATCTCATTTGCTGCTTTAATACACAGTATAAAAGTATTGCCCCCGAAATCGATAAAAAGAGTGTTACAAACTGTAAAATCTTCAATTTATCTTAGCTATTAGCATGATATAATTTGCAAAATGCCTTAATTTATCACCGTCATGATAGCAACAATAAGCCAACAACAAGCCACCACAGAACTCGTTTCTAATTACTTAGATACAATACAAAAACAAGGTTTTAGTGGTGATACCGATGCAAGCTTTTCTACACGTTTAAGTTTATCGACCGATAACAGCGTTTACCAACAGGTACCTCAAGGTGTCATCTTTCCAAAGTCAGCAAAAGACATACAACTTGCTATGCAAATTGCTTCTCGTGATCCGTTTTTATCACTGACTTTTGGTCCACGCGGAGGCGGTACAGGTACTAATGGACAATCGCTAACCCCGGGTATAGTTGTTGATTTATCTCGCTACATGCGTGAAATCTTAGAAATCAATGTCGAAGAAAACTGGGTGCGCGTACAAACGGGTGTAATAAAAGACCAATTAAACGACTTTTTGCGTCCTTACGGTTTTTTCTTTGCGCCAGATTTATCAACAAGTAACCGTGCAACAATCGGTGGAATGATAAATACAGATGCATCAGGTCAAGGCTCTTTGGTTTATGGCAAAACAAGTGATCACGTTTTAGGCCTAACAACTTATCTTGTTGATGGCACTGAAATGTCAACAACCCCTATGCCTGTTGAAAAAGCAAAAGTAATTGCTGAACAAAACACAACAGTAGGAAAGTTATATAAAACAGTTCTTGATATTGGCCTTGAGAATCGAGACGCTATTTTAGAAAAATTCCCACGTTTAAACCGTTTTCTGACCGGCTACGATTTAGAACATATTCTTTCTGATGATTTACAAACCTTTGATATGAGCCGATTAATTACTGGTTCTGAAGGTTCATTAGGTATTGTAACTGAAGCAAAACTAAATATTACGCCCATTGCTGAATTTAAAACATTAATAAATATTAAATACGATAGCTTTGATTCTGCACTTCGTCATTCACCATTTCTAGTTGCAGCAAATGCAACTTCTGTAGAAACAGTCGATAGCAAAGTACTTAACCTTGCTCGAGAAGATATCATTTGGCATTCAGTATCGGACTTAATAACCGATGTTGAGAATAAAGATATGCAAGGGCTCAACATGGTTGAGTTTAATGCGGTTTCACCTGAAGACATTAAAGATAAAGTAGACACTCTTTGTAAGCTACTCGATGAATGTGTTGAAAAACAAACTAATGGGGTGATCGGTTATCAGTTAACGAATGACAAAGCAGATATTTTAAAAATTTATGCAATGCGTAAAAAGTCAGTAGGCCTTTTAGGTAATGTAAAAGGCAGTCAAAAACCCTTAGCTTTTGCTGAAGATACTGCAGTGCCACCAGAAAACTTAGCAGATTTTATAGTCGAGTTTCGTGAACTTCTCGATAACCACAACCTTCAATATGGTATGTTTGGCCATGTTGATGCTGGTGTTTTACACGTACGACCTGCACTAGATATGTGTGACCCTGAACAAGAAAAATTGCTTCGCCATATTTCAGATGAAGTCGTTAAACTGACTGCAAAATATGGCGGATTGATGTGGGGAGAGCATGGCAAAGGTTATCGAAGTGAATATGGCCCTGAGTTTTTCGGCGAGCATTTATTTACACAACTTCGAAAAATCAAAGCAGCATTTGATCCAAATAACAGAGTAAACCCAGGTAAAATCTGTACGCCAATTGAAAGTAAAGACTCTCTCGTTTCTGTGGACGATCAAAAGCGTGCCTGGTTCGACAAACAAATTTCTATCGATGTTAAAACAGAATTTAATAACGCGATGACCTGTAATGGTAATGGTCTGTGTTTTAACTACGATGAAAAATCACCAATGTGCCCATCTTATAAAGTAACAGGTGACCGCCGTTATTCACCTAAAGGTCGCGCAAGTTTAATGCGTGAATGGTTGCGACTTCAAGAGTCTGAAAATATTGATTTACTTAATGTCGAAAAAGAATTAGTTAATGGTGAAGTAATCACTTGGTGGGAGCGCTATCAACATAGTCGCGATAAGAAAAAAGGTGTTTATGACTTCTCTCACGAAGTGAAAGAATCAATGGATGAATGTTTAGCTTGTAAAGCATGTACAACTGCATGCCCAATTAAAGTTGATGTACCAACATTCCGTTCACGCTTTTTAAATTTCTACCACAGTTATTATGCTCGTCCCGCTAAAGATTACTTAGTTGCAGGCATCGAACAAACTGCGCCGGTGATGGCAAAGTTTGCTAAAGTGGTAAATCCAATTGTAAATACAAAGCTTGTTTCAGGTCTAATTAAAAATACCATTGGTTATGTGGATACGCCAAGCTTAAGCGTCCCCCAACTTTCTAAACGTATTTCTAAAGATCAGCAATTTAATTTTGAATTACTTAATTCGCTTTCAAAAGAACAACAAGCCGAGTATGTACTAATAGTTCAAGATCCATTCACTAGTTTTTACGAAGCTGAATTAGTAGAAAGCTTTATTAAAGTGATTAAAGCGCTAGGCAAAAAACCAATGCTATTACCGTTCAAACCAAATGGTAAAGCTCAGCATGTAAAAGGTTTTTTAAATGAATTTAAAACAACAGCAAAAAATGCAGCTGAGTTTTTAAATTCACTGAGTGAAATTAACGCTCCTTTAGTTGGGCTCGATGCATCTTTGGTTATGTGTTACAGAGATGAGTATGTCTCAATATTAAAAGATGAGCGTGGTGACTTTAAAGTTGAATTAGCTCATGAATGGCTTCAAACGCAAAACTTTAAACAAGTTACTCTTACCACTAAAACGAGTTCGCCATTTAAATTGTTAAGTCATTGTACTGAAACAACAGCCATGCCGAATGCTTCTAAAGTTTGGCAAACCATTTTTGCTGATCTAAATTTACAGCTTGAAACTACCAGTACGGGTTGTTGTGGTATGGCAGGAACGTACGGCCACGAAAAGCAAAACCAAGAAAATTCACGGGCTCTTTATGAAATGAGTTGGCAACCAATTATTTCTGATAATGAACCTGAAACTGTTTTAGCAACTGGCTTTTCTTGTCGTAGCCAAGTGAAACGCTATGAAAAATTTAAACCAAAGCACCCACTGCAATTAATTGCAGAGTTACTTTAATTTTTTTGAAAATTATAAAGGCGCTTAACGCGCCTTTATTTTTGGTAACTTTTTGCGATGGGTTTGGTACTCATGCCATGAATGAAAACACTAAATAAAATGGTTGTTAATGTTACCGTGGCAATTTGTTCTTTGTTTGCAATTGCTGTATCCATCACCATTAAAGTGAAAACAATAGACGCCAAACCTCTTGGACCAAACCAGGCAAATGTAAATTTGTCTTTGAAATTTAGATTAGTAAACATAAGTGAAAGTAGTACTGGCACAATTCTAAAAATCGTCACACTTAATAACGCATAAAAAACAATTGGCCAAGTGATATCATTCACAATCAAGTGACCACATACAAAACCAAATAAACACCAAATTAGTAGCGCAACAAATTCGGCGATATGCTCAGAGTCTTTAACTAATGTTGAACGTATTTTTTTAGGTGCTAAATAATCAAATAAAAGTCCCGCAACAAAAACAGCAATAAAACCACTGCCATGAAAATTTTGTGTTAAAGAGAAAATAGCCATGACTAATCCAATCAATAAAAATGGACTGCTATTATTTGCAAAGTAATGACGTGCTAATGCTATTTTTAAAAGTGGAATAAACACGGCCATCGACACGCCTGCAATAACAAGTGCAACACCTAACTCTCTTGCAAAAACAAGTAAAGTATCAATTGTCGTTACAGCACTTTCTGGATTTTGAGCTAATAAAAGTAAAATTAAAAAGATGGGTACGCAAAGGCCATCGTTCAACCCGCTTTCCGTATTTATTCCTTCGCGAACTTTCTCTGGAACCGATGTGCATTCTAAAATTCCTTTGCTAAGCGCAGCATCCGTTGGTGTTAAAATAATCGCGATCAAGGCAGATTGAAAAAGTGATAACTCAGAAAAGAAAAACAACCCACCAGCTACACCTAACACTAATGTCATCGGCAAAGCCACAAAAAGTAACAGGCTAGGGTACTGATAACTATGTTTTAATACGGGAAGTTTTGATTTGGCGGCATCGGTAAATAAAAAAATACTTAAGGTTAATTCAACCAAAGGTAAAATGTCACTGAGTCCGGCTTCGCCTAACTTAAACTCACTCGGCAAAAAGTAAGACATTGCAATTCCGACCAACACAAAAAACATTGGCCCGGTAATTTCTGTTCGCTCTAATTGCCGAATCGTCAGTGAGTAAAATAATAAAGCTAAACCGACTAACGCCAGTATTGTATATTCCATTAAACTTTCCTTTTTATTCCAGACTTTGCACGTTCTTTGATATTTGTTTGAATATAAATTTGATCTGTCGTAGCAATTTTTGCATGACCTAAATCTTCAGATAAATGTTTTAGCGGTCTTGTTTGAGCATCGTGTGTTGCACCAGTATGCCTTAACCAGTGAGCAGTAGCTGCTTCAAGTTGTTCTGCATCATCTTTAAAGCCGTCTTGTAAAAGAGATTGTTTTGCTAAGTCAAAACTTTGTTGTACCAAACGACGAATTTGACGAACAGTCATTCCCCCTTTGCCACGAATTTTGTGAACTAGCGGCTCAGCTTCATCAACACGGGGCAGGGCAGGTAAACCTCGGTAAAGCCTATAACGTTTTAGATAAGATATAAAATCTTCACTTAAGGTAACATCACGTAATTTGTTACCTTTACCCATAATTCTTAAAAACCAAAAACCATCATTATCTTGCCAAAAGTGTGACATAACCGGCGACCACTGAGGGCGCTCGGATAACTCAGAAATTCGTAGATACAATCCTTTTAAGCAAGCGAGAGTGAATAAATTTCTTTCTAAATCAGGTTGTTGCTCACATAAATCTCGAGTAACGCCAAATACATACTCCCATTGAATATCACTGAGTGTATCGGGGATTTTAATTTGCGATTGCACAACTAAGTAAGGGCTATTCTTTTTAACAACCGGTACAAAGTTAGCAAAGGTTTTTTCTTCTAAAATTGCAAACTTATAAAAAACATTGAGCGCCGTAAACATAGCGGCGAGTGTTTGTTGGCTAGCTATATTTTCTTTATTGATGAAAGGGCGCCAATTTGTATTAAGCCGTCTTATGCCTTGTTCATCTTTATAACGCCATTGCACTGAACTTGATAACCAGGCCGAATCTGGTTCAACCATAAAATCAACATAGGCTTCAATATCTTCACGTTTTAGATCAAAAACTGATTTTTCAGCAACTAACCATGACCATAAACAGAACCGCTCAAGCTCATTTCGAAATCGATTAAATGTAGATTCTGATTTTCGGCCATACACATATAAAAACTGATAAAGAAAACCTAAGTCATTTTTTGATTCAGCAACAGTCAATCCAACATGATGTATAAAGTTATCAAGTTCTGGATATTCTGTTGCGAGAGTATCATCTTCAAGATGGGCAATTTGGTAACGCAGTTGTTTAAGTGTATCAACGAGAGCAACGAGCATAATGATGTAATATCTTGTAAAATAACTAGTTATAAGGTTACCATAAAGTCCGATACTGTCTAGTATTGGACTTAATATATCTTTAGTATTTGCAACATTAACTAGATTGCCATACTAATATTCAAGGAATATGTATGAAAAAGTTTATCGCTATTAGTTTAGTTTTAATCACTACAATTTTAACCGGTTGTGCTACAACAGGCAGTGCATCTCCCGATGAAAAACGTGCTTTAGTACAAAGCATGAAAAACAATACATTAAGTGAGCTTTACACTCAAAAACCTGATGTTAAACAACAAATTGCTAACTCTGCTGGTTATGCGGTTTTTGATAATGCCAATGTAAATGTTGTTTTAGCCAGTTTTGGCGGTGGTTATGGTGTTGTTAAAAACAACCTAACCGGTAAATCAACTTACATGAATATGGGTGAAGCGGGTTTAGGTCTAGGTTTAGGTGTTAAAGACTTTAATGTTGTGATGGTTTTTCATAACCAAGCAGCAGTAAATCGCTTTATTGAACATGGTTGGGCATTCGGTGGAAATGCAGATGCAGCAGCAAAATATGAAGATAAAGGTGGCGCTTTAGTTGCCGAAGCAATTGCAGACCAAGTAACTGTTTACTCTTTAACCGAAAATGGCCTTGCGTTACAAGCGGTACTGAAAGGCACTAAGTTTTGGGTAGATTCTGAGCTAAATTAAGCTATTTAAAACCCTTCTAAAAGTGGGCTAGTTAGCAACCTAACTCCCACTTTTAATTATTTTAACTAATTTAACATAACGTAATTTATGGGTAGTTGTTATATTTTAATCTTTAAGTATAGACTATTAAATTAGCTAGTTTTCTAATCTACACTACACCTCTAATAATTTAATACTTAAAACTTCTGTTCATTTCAAACTTTTGATTTATCTTCGCTATCAGAAATTTCGTATTTCATTCATAAGCCACTAATTTTACTTAATATTATTTCTTCACCTTATTATAGTAAGACTTTCGGGTTGGGCCATAAGGCTTAGGCCTCAATACCGCTCACGATTCACATTAGTCTAAACAATAATAACAAGGATTCATCATGAGGAAGTTTTTTCTAATCATCATAATTGGCTACTTCGCATGGGATTATTATGCAGTAAATTATGGGGGTATCTCACCAACACAAACGCTTCAAACAAAAATTATTGATCCCATAAAATCAAATTATAGCCATAATCGAGATATCACAATATCTGATTATGAAAAGCCAGAGTATGAATGTGATGGCCGTCAATATTGCAGCCAAATGAACTCTCTAGAAGAAGCGTTATTTTTTACTAAAAATTGCCCTAACACAAAATTAGATCAAAGCCCTGGAGAAGCCCCCTGCCAGAGTGATTTCATATTACGTGATTAGATTGTATAAATCCTTATGTGAAATAGTAGTTTTTTATATACACTAATTTGTTGATTTAACACATGAATCAGCCTAATAAATAAGATGGAAGATAGGTAAGTTTTGACTATACTAAATTAGTAGTAGCTATATGTAGCTTGTTTCTTTTTAGTAAGGAGTTCTCTTGCCGGTTCCAGGATATAGTTTAGTTGATTGTATCGACAATAGTGGTTACTTCTTACTTCATAGTGCTAAGTCACTAAAAAACGGTGACTTAGTTCTTATAAAATCACTAAAAGAAGTAAGTAGAGACAAAGATACAATAAACAAGCTCTTACTTGAGCATGCATTTTCAGATAAATTAGACCATCCTAATATTTTAAAACCTATTAATTTCATTAACGAAGATGACTGTACAGCCATCATTTATGAATATTTTCCTGCCAAGCTTCTTTCTAAACTTTTACAAAAAGCCCCTATTTCAGTAAATGAGTTTCTGCCATTAGCTGTTAAGCTGGCAGAAACAGTCAAATATTTGCACTCTAAAAAATTAATTCATAAAGATATTAACCCCCATCACATTTTGATTAGTGATGATTTATGTAGCTTTAAATTATTTGGTTTACATATTGCGACCTCACTTTCGAAGTCTTCACAAAACTTAACTAGCCCAGCAGTTTTAGAGGGTACCCTCGCTTATTTATCACCAGAACAAACCGGGCGTATTAATCGAAAAATAGATTGCCGCAGTGATCTTTATTCTTTAGGCGCCAGTTTTTATGAAATGCTAACTAGTAAACCTCCTTTTAGTGAACAGGATCAACTAGCACTTGTGCACTGTCATATTGCTAAAAAAGTTGTGCCAGTTAATAAAATTAATACAAACATTCCCGATGTTATTGCTGATGTTATTAGTAACCTACTTCAAAAAAATGCAGAAGATCGTTATCAATCAGCTTGGGGGTTAGCTAAAGATTTGCAACTAATTTCAGCTCAGTTTGAGAATGCTCCATCTCTCACTAACTTTGAATTACCAAATGTAAACTTCTCAGCATCAGAGCAATTTAATATTCCGCAGAAGTTATATGGTCGTGACAAAGAAATAGATGATTTATTGCAGTCTTTCGAGCGAGTCGCCCAAGGTAGTTGTGAAATCTTTTTAGTATCTGGTTATTCTGGTGTCGGAAAGTCTGCTCTGGTGAAAGAAGTCTATAAACCAATGACTGGAGAATATGGATATTTTAGTTCTGGTAAGTACGATCAGTATCAGAGAAATATCCCTTATTCTGCCATCACTGATGCCTTAAATAAATTTTGTCGTTACATTTTAACAGAACCTAATGATGAATTAATTCTTTGGCGCGATATTTTTAACAACCACCTCACCGATAAAGCAGTATATTTGTGTAATATAATTTCTGACTTAAACCTAATTCTGAAAATTAAAGATGTAGATATACCGAAAAAAAACATAGATAAAAGTCTATTACACAGTTTATTTTTAAGCCTCATGACTGCAATTTGCAGTAGAAACCGCCCTTTAATTTTATTTTTAGATGATATGCAATGGGCTGACTTAGCATCTTTAGAGTTATTAGCATCTTTATTTGATAATGTACAATTACATCATTTATTAATAATACAAGCATTTCGAGATAATGAGGTTGACACCCAACACCCATTCACTAAATTTATCACCGAAATTAAAGATAAAAACGTACCTGTAAACCAGGCTTTTTTGAATAACTTACCACAAGATGTAATAAATACTCTAATCAGTGACACAATAAACACCCCTGAAATAGAATGTATTCCTTTAAGTGAACTAATATTTAAGAAGACATTAGGAAACCCCTTTTTTGTTTTACAATTTACGACAGAGTTATATGAAAAAGGTCTTCTATATCACAACCTAGAAAAAGATTGTTGGTGCTGGGATAAAGAAACTATTTTGGCAGAAAACATCACCGATAATGTTGTTGATTTTATGGCAGAAAAAATTAATGAGCTACCAAATCAAGCCTGTGATTTACTTAAGTATGCTGCAAGTGTTAGTAATACATTCGACACTAATATGTTAGTAGCGCTTTCTGATAATCAATACACAGCCAAGCAGATAATTAATAATTTGATCCCTGCTATCGATAGAGAACTTATTTTAACTCCGCAATCGATTTCACATGTCATTCCTTCACAAGTGGCCGTTGATGAAAGTGTGCAATTAAAATTTTTACATGACCGTGTGCAGCAAGCCGCATACTCACTTATCCCTGAAAATGAGCGTCAGCAAGTTCATATTAATATTGCCAGACTGCTTTATCAGTATGCACTTAACAATAACATTCTAGATAAAAGTTTATTTGATCTAGCAAACCAATTTAATAAAGCAATAGAGCTTATATGTAACCCTCTTGAAATAAAGCAAGTTATTGAAGTCAACTATTTAGCTGCAAGAAAAGCGTTTGACTCGGCGGCATATAGCTCCGCTTATAATTATCTTATCTTTGCTAAGAGATTATTAAAAATAGAACATTTTAAAGTTAACTATAGTGTAACGTTTGAGACCTTACTGTTGTTATGTAAAGTAAATTGTATTTTAAATAAATATAATGAATCCGATGAATTTTATACTCTATTACTAAAATATAAACATACAGCTTTAGATCATGCGCGGGTACTGCTGGTGAAAATGGATGATTTCCACCAACAAGGTCTCTATCAAGAAGCGCTAGATACACAATATCTAGCGTTAAAAGTATTAAATCTAACGCCGCCTTCTGAGTTAGAGAACTTAGATGCTCAAATTGTTAACGAGATTACGCTCATAGATACATACCTTGCACAGCATTCTATTGATAGTCTCTATGATTCTAATAACTTAGAAGATGAACAGATTTTATTATTACTCGATATTCTGACCAGCCTTTGGATCACAGCATATTTATTATCTGATGAGGATGTTGTGCAATGGGCATCAGTAAAAATGTGTAGCCTTTGCCTTGAACATGGTAGGTGCGAACAATCTTCCTTTGCTTATATTCTTTATGGTTTTGTTTGTGTTAATCGGCTGAATGAATTCAAAAAAGCGGATGAATTTGGCAAAGTTGCACTAAAAATTGCTGATAACTATCCAAACCTAGCGTTACGCGGCAAAGTTTACTTTATGTATGGCTTAACAATTTGCCATTGGAGTAATCATCTTTCCTTCTCTACTAAAAGCTTTCGGCAAAGCTATCAATTCAGTTGTCAAGCTGGAGATTGGACATACGCAAGCTACGCAGCAGTTAATATTATTTCAAACTTAATAATAGAAGGCCTGCCCTGTGATGACGTTTTAACGGAAGCCAATAAGTACTTAAGTTTTTTAAAAGAAAAAAATGAAGAATCAACTAAAAGCTTTTTCATACCTGGTGCATATGTCCCATTACTGCACTTAATGGGTAAATGTGATAGCCATAATAGCTTTGACTGTGATGTTTTTGATGAACAGGAACACCAACTTTATGCCAAAGACTCACCGATTATTCAAGCTTGGTATTATTATGCAAAAATCAGAGCGCTCTATTTAATTGGCCTATATGACGAAGCTCTAGCAATTATTGACCATATTCATATCATCCCAATGGGTGTGCCAGGACAAATAAAAACACCTGAAGCTTATTTTTATTCGTGTTTAGTTCTGCTCGCTAAACCAGAAACTTATTTAGATTCGAGTAAATATCAGGGCATGTTTAAGCACATGTTTGAACGCTTGAAAACGTGGAGTTACTCGTGTGAAGGTAACTTTCTTCATAAGGTAAAATTGATAGAGGCTGAATTAGCAAGTTTGAATAACCTACCTTTCTATGAGGTGTTTGCTCTTTACCATCAAGCAATCGAGCTTGCTAAAGCTACCGATTACAAACTGATTGAGGCATTAGCAAATGAGTTACTCGCAAATTACCTAATGAAGCAAAGTAAACTTGAATATGTCATGCACCACCAGCAAAATTCTCAGACTATATATAATCATTTATCAGTCAATGTAAAAACAGCAAACTCATCTTCAATAAACGATGGAATTTCTATGCTACCCACTAATGCATCTTTAGAAGTGTCGACTAGTTCAATTGCGCTTCATTCTATGATGCAGGCAGCTAATGTACTTTCAGAAGAAATGGTTATAGATAAATTACTGAATAAATTAATTGCCATTGTTATGGAGTTTTCTGGCGCCTCAAAAGTTGCTTTATTACTTAAGAAAAATTCAAAATGGTGGGTAGAAAATATTGGTATTTTGAATAATCAAAATTACCAATTTGAGCCTTCACCTTACGTTAAATCCACTGATATACCTGCTAGTGTTATACGATATGTGATTCGCACACAATGTATGGCTTTAATTGGTAATGTGTCTGTCGATTCGGTTTTCACCAACGACCCTTACATTGAGAAGCATCAACCAAAATCTATTTTATGCTTACCACTTATCTACAAGAATCGAATCAACAGCATTGTCTATTTAGAGAATGAACTCACTACTGATGCCTTTGGCCAAAACCATTTAGACATGCTCAATTTATTGATTGGTCAAATGGCAATCTCAATCGAAAATTCAGTCCTGTATAGCCAAATGGAAGAAAAGGTCATTGCACGAACTAATGATTTAGAAGAATCACTAAAACAATTAAAACAAACGCAAAATCATTTAGTCGAATCAGAAAAAATGGCTTCATTAGGTCGATTAGTTGCAGGTGTTGCCCATGAACTTAATACCCCTTTAGGTGTGAGTGTCACAGCCTCTTCAAATCTACTTGAATTAATCGAACAACTCCGTATCGCTTTCGAAGCACAAACTCTGACTCGAAAAGATTTTGTCTCTAGTATTACGAATATCAATGAGGCAGGTTCTATTGTTTACCGTAACTTAAATAGAGCAGCCGAACTGGTTGCCAACTTTAAATTAGTCGCTGTTGATACCAGTAACGATGAAGAGCGTGAAATTAATCTAAAAGAATACTTAACAGATTTAGTCAGCAGTTTATCTCCTGCTCTTAAAAAGAGTCATCATACTATCCAAATTGATTGTAGCGATGACTTAGTGATCAAGGTTGACCCTGGTGTTATCGCACATATATTCACCAATCTTATTTTAAACTCTTTAATACATGCTTTTGAAGATACACAAGAAGGTCAGATAACGATTACTGCAGACCTTGAAGGCTCAAAACTTAGAGTTGATTTTCAAGATAATGGTAAAGGCATGACGAAAGAAGTACAGAGTAAGATATTTGAACCCTTCTACACGACTAAACGTGGGGCTGGCGGTAGTGGTCTTGGAATGAATATTGTTTATAACCTTATCGTTCAGAAGCTAAAAGGTACAATCAGTTGTCACTCTGAGGTTGGAAATGGCACTAAATTTACAATTTTTTCTAACCTTTAACCCGCCATCTAGCTTATTTCAGTTAAAAGGTATTAACTTTTTTAACATAAAACCTGAATTTTCCTAGTTCTTTTTCACGAATTTATCGCTAAATTGTTTATAAACATTAGTGATCAAATTAACACTACCTCTTTCTGGTTCAGACTGTTTTTATTCCGCTAATTTACTTTCTGAATTTAAAGCTGTACTTGGGTGATTTTAACGTGAAACATAGAATTAATACCGATACCGAAGTTAAATTTTCTGAATCTGATATCCTCCTATCGACTACTGATTTGCAAAGCCATATTACCTATGCCAATGATGAATTTTGCAAAATAGCTGGTTTCACGCTAGACGAAATGGTAGGTAAGCCTCATAACCTTGTTCGCCACTCTGATATGCCGAAACTGGCTTTTGCAGATTTATGGCAACATCTCAAAAATGGTCAATCTTGGATGGGGCCTGTTAAAAATCGCTGTAAAAATGGTGATTATTATTGGGTTAATGCCTTTGTAACACCGATTAAAGATAAAAGTGGTCGTACTTTTGAGTTCCAATCAGTTAGAACTAAACAAAGTGATGAGGTCGTACAAAGAGCGACCGCTGAGTATGCAAAAATAAACAATAATCAAAAATCTCATGCTACAGCAGCTAAGTTCGATGCCACTCTGTACATAAGTGCCCTATTATTCATAAGTTTTTTAGGTTCGCTGGCTGCCGTTTTTAGTTCTGGGTTTGATATTTTTAATTGTCTACTAGTCCTATTTTTAGCATCAGCTAATGGGCTTATGTATTTTTGGCGTCAAAAATATTTAGCGCTTATAAATAAAGCAAAACAAGTCTACGATAATCCATTAATGGCTTATCTGTATTCAGGTACTAATGACCAATCTGGCTTTTTACATCTTGCCCTTGAGATGCAACAAGCTAAATTAAAAGCCGTTGTTGGCCGTGTTAATGATGTGACTATGGGCGTTAATCACAACGCGCAACAATGTGCTGAGTCTGGTCATAACGTGACTGAACTTTTAAATAAACAAACAGATGAAGTCTCACAAATTGTTGTTGCCACAGAGCAAATGACGGCCTCAATCAATGAGCTTTCATCTAGCACAATGCAATCTAATCAAGCTGCTGAAGAGTCAAACCAAGCAACCGAAGAAGGCTCACTTGCGGTGAAACAAACGATAACTTCAATCAGTGAGCTTGATGAAAAACTCAAAGCAGCGAGTAGCCAAGTAGAAAACTTAATTGAAGGCAATCAACACATTGTGGCAATTTTATCTGAGATAAATGCGATTGCTGATCAAACTAATTTACTTGCTTTAAATGCGGCCATCGAAGCTGCCCGTGCGGGTGATCATGGCCGTGGCTTTGCCGTTGTTGCTGGTGAAGTACGTGCATTAGCCTCACGAACTCAGCAATCTACAGAAGAAATAAACAATGTATTAAATCAGCTCACTCACGCTTCGAAACAAGCACAACTTGCCATGAAAGATGGACTTAATTTGTCGGCTAAAAGTGTTGAGCTTGCACATCAAAGTGGTGATAGTTTAGACCATATTAAAGCTCAGTCTATCAAACTAAGTGAACTCAATAGCATCATAGCGCATGCAATGAACGAACAACTAACAGCAAGCCAAGTTATTGCTACCAACTTAACGTCAGCACAAGACTTTGCTCATGAGTGTACAAAGCTTGGCCATACTTCGCAGCAACTTTGCGAAGCGCTCCTCAGTAAAGTGACAGAGCAAACTTCCTTGATTAATCAGTTTAAGTAGCGAAAGCAATACTATTTAATAAGGTTTATTTTCGGTGTGTGCTTATTAGTACACACCGCATCGAATGCTTCTGCTAGCCGTTCTGTTTCTTTGAATACCTGCTGCCAATATTTAATGCGTGTATCAGCATCAAGTTCTGTAAAGTCTTTACGATCAGGGATTTTGCCATAAGGTAATGAAGCAACAAAGTCAGCTGATGGAGTGATCATCACTACGTTATCATAGTTACTCGGGGTAATACCGCGCTTTAGGCTCTTATCAAACCAACCTGCTTTAGGGCTGTTATTAAAATGCGGATATAAAATAAGCCCATCATTATGAATACTTAGGTCAAAGTGGTAATCGATAATACCGCCATCACGATACATACCAGGCGGTGTGCCTGTTATATTTTTAATGCCCTGCATGACTAATGGAATCGACCCTGAAGCAAGTAACGCATCGGCTAAATTATCTTCGCTTAGCTCAATAGTATGGGTATTAAAGGTATTATTATCGGAAAAAGATAACTGACTATCCGCAGGCTGAAATACATAACGTTCATATTGCTTACTTAACAAGCGTCTATTCATTCGATTGACTAAGTAGCTTTTAGATAACCCCATTAACTGCATCACTTTATTTTCTGATGCTGTAAAGCCATTCGATTTTGCAACTATAAAGTGGGCTTTAAAAATAGGGTTGTTAATGATTTCTCGAATACCATTTTCAGCAAAAACTGTGCTTAATAACTCTCGCGCTTTTGTTGTTATTTCTTCTGGTTTTGCTTTATTCGATGAATAGCGTGTTTCAGAGTAAGACTTTGCTAATCGAGATATCGCAGCAACAGGGTCATTTTGTGCAAAACAGGCAGATCTAAATGCCCCAGCACTTGACCCTAATAAGTTTAAAGGTGTGGTACGGTCTTTAAAAAATTCACCAAATAGATATTTATCCAAACCAAATAATGTAAACCACTTGGGCCCGCCGCTTGCTCCTAAAAAGGTATTAAACAAATCGGCAGACAGGCCTTGCTCTTGAATTACTTTTGCAGCACTAGGCCCTGCGTAAATATCTATCATGGTCACTTTTCTCGTTATTGTTTTTGATTATTTGCGCCAAATCCCTTGTTCTGTTTGACCTTGAACCTGCACTTTTTCAGAATCAAAACTCGGTTCTTGCCCTGCTTCACGTTGACTATGGTAGTCTTTTGTCACAGATAAGATGGTTGGCGTTAAGCGTATGATAGCGATAACGTTCACCACTGTCATTAAACCTAAAGCAATGTCTGCAAGATCCCACACTTGTTTAATGGTGGCCGATGCGCCCCAAATCATCATGGATAAATATAAACAGGTATAAATACCTCGGCCGAGTTTATTATCTAGCTTAAATAAATGTAGGTTACTTTCTGCGTAGGCATAGTTTGCAACCACAGAAGTAAACGCAAATAAACAAATTGCAGCCGCTACAAAGTAAATGCCACCAGCGGCCATATGCGCTGTCATCGCAGATTGAGTTAAGCGGATCCCTTCCATTTCGCCGCTAATATCAATATCAGCCAATAAAATAATCACCGCCGTACAACTACACAGCACAATGGTATCGAAAAACACCCCTAGCATTTGAATATAGCCTTGAGTGACTGGGTGATTTGGTACGGGTGATGCACAGCCAGATGCATGTGGCACACTCCCCGCTCCGGCTTCATTCGAATATAGCCCTCGCTGAATACCATTTTTAATTGCGGCGCCCATAGCTCCTGCGCCTGCTTCTTGTAAGCCAAAGGCAGAAAGTAAAATATCTTCAATCATCGCAGGCACTTTACCGATATTCAATAAAGTAATAATAATGGCGGCGAGTACAAATAAAATGCCCATAACTGGCACAATGCGTTCAGCAAAGCGGGCAATAGCTTTAAAGCCACCTAAAATAATAGAGCCTGCCAGTATCGTGATCACAATACCTGAATAGAGTGTTGGAATTTCAAATGCGTAATTGAGGGCGTCGGTAATGGTATTCGTTTGCATGGCACTAAACGTAAAGCCATAACCAAGAAACAAGCAAAAGGCAAAACATACCGCTAGCGCTCTGCTTCCCAAGCCTTGCTGAATATAATAAGCAGGCCCGCCCCTAAACTCGCCATTAGCATCCCTAACTTTATAGACTTGACCAAGTACGCTTTCGGCAAAACCTGTGGCCATGCCCAAAATGGCAATCACCCACATCCAAAATATTGCACCGCTGCCCCCTAACGAAATAGCAACGGCAACCCCTGCAAGGTTACCGGTACCTACACGTGCTGAAAGACCTGTACATAAAGCTTGAAATGAACTAATTGAGTTTTTATCGGTGCTGCTACTCGACTTTAATAAGCTAAACATATGGCGAAACTTAACCAATTGAATCGCTTTTAACCTGACCGAAAACCAGATCCCAGCAAACAGAAGAATATAGATAAGAATTTGGCCTTCTCCCCAAAGAAGACCATTGATTGTCGATACAGCACTGTTAAACATGGCAAGCCTTTATTGTTCTTATAGATAAAAAATCACAAAAAGTGAATAGCTAACCACTTTAACTCTATTTACAAATATCTCAAGTAGGCAATGGGATTAATTGCCCGAGCCTGCTCCCAACTAATTTAGCAGCTGTTGCTGTAAAAAGGCACGACCTGCCGCTAAACCTAATTTGTGATCATAGCGAAGATCATAGTCTGTGCTACCCAGTAGCTTACTGCGTAATTTATCGCCTGCAAAAATTTGTGTGATACGGGCATCACTTGGTGGGTTGGCAATGAAATCCAGTTCATCTTGATAAGCTTGTTCGTGTTGAACCAAGTAATCAATGGTTTTAGGGCAATAACCTGATACACAAACGAGTGACTTTATCTTATTTACCCATTCAGATTGTACTTGAAAGTTTTCATCAACAGTTCTAATAACCACAATATCACGAGCACCACGGTTATAAGCTTCTTTCACAGGCAAAGGTGCAGCTAAGCCACCATCTAAATACATATCATGCACTAAATCAGTATTAGAGCTTTGAATAATGGCATCGTTTGCGGCCTTTGTTGTTAACCAAGGTGTTAAGTTAACGCCGTCTTTATATAAAAAGGGTAATGCGCTTGATGCTTTTAACAAGGCCAACCATTGTGTATCTTCACCATTTGGGCTCAAATAATACGGTTTACGGTCAGCCGCGTTTGTGGTTGTGATCAACAGTTCGCGTTTACCTAGGCTTTGTGTTGCTGTTTTAAAATCAAGGGCACGGTTTACCTCTTTGGTTTTATCAAAATACCAATCAAGGTCAACAATGCTTTTACCAAACAGCCCGCGGCCAAGTTGGAAAAAACGTTTATGACGAGAAAGGCCTCTGATCAAACGTTTTGCATAGCCTTTTTGACGCGCTAAATAACTTGTTAAGTTTTGTGAGCCTGCCGATGTGCCAATGAATAAATCGAATGGATCGTAATTATTTTCTAACCACGCATCGAGTACACCTGCGGTAAAAATCCCTCGTTGCCCACCACCCTCAGCGATTAATGCTGTTTTTGTTTGTGGTTCTACTGCGGCAATTGTTTGAGATTTCACGGTGCACCTTCCTAGGGTTATGGTTAATAAATGTATTGTATTAAGTTAATTTCAATCCTTAAAACGGATTATATAAATTGATTTAATCTATAAAACCGTTTAATAAATGAGTGTCAGGGCTTAAGCAATGCGCATAAAAAACTCATTACACGCATTCACTATTTGCCAAACCGTATTAGTGCATGATGCTTGCTAATATTTCCAGCGCATGTTGTCTGTCACTCAATTCATACAGGTCATTTGTAAAAATAAACTCATCAACCTGTAGCGTTTGTTTAATCATACTCAGCTTATGCTTAACGCTCGCTTGACCGCCAACAACAGAAAGCCCTAAAAAGTTTTCTACTTGCATTTTTTCTTGTGCTGTCCACAATCCTTCCATTGTTGCTACAGGCTCTTTAAGCCAAAGTGGCTTGCCGCGCATAAGTGCTAAGATACGTTGTTTCGCTGTGGTTGCTAAAAACTGTGCTTGTTCGTCGGTGTCAGCGGCAACAACAGGTAAACCAAGCATGACGTATGGCTTATCTAATACCTCAGATGGCTGAAATTCTCTGCGATACAATGCTATGGCATCTTCAACAAAGCGTGGCGCAAAATGACCCGCAAATGCATATGGCAAACCTTTTTTTGCCGCAAGTCCAGCACTATAAAGGCTTGAGCCCAGTAACCAGATTGGTACATTTGTATCTTCACCTGGGATTGCGCGTACTGGAGAGTCACCTTTATATGGGCCAAGTAAAGCTTGCAGCTCCGTTACCTCATCATTGAAGTGCTCAGCACGTTGCTCGTCACGGCGTAAAGCACGGCTGGTAATTGGGTCACTACCTGGGGCTCGGCCTAAACCTAAATCAATGCGACCGGGGTATAAACTCTCTAGGGTGCCAAATTGCTCAGCAACCACCAGCGGTGGATGGTTAGGTAACATCACCCCACCTGCACCTACGCGGATATTCTGAGTTTTACCTGCGATATGACCTATCAGTACTGAAGTTGCGGCACACACGATACCGCGCATATTATGATGCTCTGCCATCCAAAACCGATTAAAACCCAGTTTGTCGGCTGTTTGTGCATAGGTAACAGTGTTAGCTAGTGTTTGCGAAACGGTTTCGTGCTCTTTCATTGGGCTCAATTCAAGCAATGAAAAAGGTGTGTTGCTAAGATCTGACATTCGCTCTCCAAAATTTAACTCTTTATAATTAGTTAATGAGAGCGAATGGCTATTTTTCAAATGCTAATTAGGCACGGCTTTGTTGCTGTTTTTCCACCTTTAGGCCATCGGCATCAATACCACGCTTCCAATAAGCTGATGCAACAATGTGTTCACGATCAATTTCAAAACTGCTTGTTATTAAACGGCGAATTGCCTTCACCAAGTTTGCTTCTAATGCCATAAACACCATAGGTTGCGTGTTATAGCCAGCACATAAGCGTGTTACTTGGTCGAGTAAATCTGTTTCTGGCTCATCTGTAACTAACCATTCAACACTGTGTTGGGTATGTGTTTTAATTTGCTCAAGTTCAATGATGTCGGCTTTATCAGCAACATGAATAATGACATCGACAGTGGCATCTTGTGGCAGGGCTTGTAAGTAGCCATTGATCGCATTTACAGAGGTTAAATCTGCCAGCATTAAATAATGTGTTTGCGTAAAATCAGTGAGTTTTTTAGGGCCTGGGCCTGCTATACCTACCTCGTCGCCTACACATGCATTTTGTGCCCAGTTGGTTGCCACACCTTGATGCTGGTTAACCACAAAATCGAGGGTAATTGCACCGCTAATGGGGTTGATATCACGAATAGTGTAAGAGCGCATTAATGCTGGGTGCTCAGCGTGTAAATCAAGTTCAACCTTAGATTCACCGGCATGCGGGAGTAATACCTTTACGTACGCACCTTTTGCATCTTGTGGGAAATCGGCAAACTCGTTTGAGCCAACAACAATTCTTTGTAGATGCGGGGAAATACGTGTAGTACTTAATACGTTTGCACGACGAACTTTTCTAGCCATCTTAGTCTCCTAGCTGGTTAAATTGCACAACGCCCCAATAGTTGATATAGTCAACTATACGCTTTTAATTGACTTTGTCAACTAATGCAAACTTGCTTAACTTAGGTGAATCATGCCACAAACCTCTCTTTCTTCAGCTTTATTTACACTGGCACAAAGTTACCGTGTCACTGTACGCGAAGCCATTAACGCCAACGAGCTTGGTCTTAACGCACTGCATGTACGCTGTTTACATATTATTGCCGAAACACAGCACTGTACTGCCAATGATATTGTTGCCAAAACTGGTCGTGATAAAGCACAAATAGCACGCTTAGTAAAAGAGCTTATAAAGCTTGAACTGGTTTCTAAATGTGCCGACGAAAACGATAAGCGCTGTTTAATTTTATCCTTTACTGATCAAGGTAACGCCCTATTCTCGCGTTTAGAAGGTGCAGAGCAAGAGGTTGATGCCAAACTTTGCCACGGTTTAACTGATCATCAAGTACGTGATTTTATCGCTATTGCCACAACCATGATCGAAAATATCAATCACAACACCCCGTGATCTTATTGGCAAGATAACCACAAACCACTATACTGTACAAACGTACAGTATAGTGGTTTTGTTATGCGTGTTATTCCTATTTATATCGAAGCTGGCGTATGTGGTTTTGAATCACCGGCAGCACAATACAAAGAGCTAGGCTTATCATTAGATCAGCTATTGATTAAACACCCTGATGCAACATTTATTGGTATTGCCTCTGGCGAATCAATGCAAGGTGTGGGGATTTTTGATGGTGATTTATTACTGGTTGATCGCGCCGAAGACGTTAAAAATGGCGATGTCATTGTCGCGAATCTAAATGGTTTATTTGTTTGTAAACTATTAGATAAACACAATGCACAGTTATTATCAGCCTCACCTAAATACCCCGCAGTGCAACTACGCCAATCTGATGAATTTCAATTAGAAGGCGTGGTCACTCGCTCAATTCGCTTACATCGCAGTAGTAAAGAGCTATTAGCATGTACGCCTTAGTCGATGCGGTGGCCTTTTATGCCAGCGCCGAAAAAGTATTTGATCCGGCTATTCGTAGTAAACCGGTTGTGGTTCTTACTAACAACGATGGCTGTATTTGTGCCGTGTGCCCTATTGCACGAAAGCTGGCTATTCCAAAATTTCAGCCCTATTTTCAAGTAAAGAAAATACTCGAAGATAACCAAGTGGTGATCCGCTCATCTAACTATGAGCTGTATGCGGATTTAAGCGAGCGGATGATGAACGTGATTGGCCGCTTTTGCGATAATCAGCACATATACTCTATTGATGAATCATTTTTAAACTTTACTGGTTTCAAAAAACTTATTCATGATTGGCATCGCTATGGCCATGATATTCGCCGTACCGTATGGCGCGAAACAAAGCTACCTGTTGGGGTTGGATTTGGCCCAACAGCAACCCTAGCCAAAGCCGCCAATCATGCAGCGAAAAAACTCCCCGGCTTTGATGGCGTTGCAGTGATTGACTCTGAAACTTCACGGGTAGCCATTCTAAAAGCCATGGACGTACAAGATGTTTGGGGCGTTGGTCGGCGTTTAGCTAAAAAACTCAAAGCAATGAATATCAATACGGCCTTTGATTTAGCCGAACAAGAACCACGAAAAATAAAGCGCCTTTTTAGTATTGTATTAGAGCGCACAGTGAACGAGTTACGCGGTAAAAGCTGTTTAGCCTGGGATGAAGTACGCCAAGACAAAAAAGAGATTTTTTCGACCCGTAGTTTTGGAGAGCGTATCACTGACGCCACAGCGCTGAAAACAGCACTGATCAATCATTGTGTGATTGTAGCAAGAAAACTACGTGCGCAAGGCTCACAGACTCAACGTTTATTAATGTTTGTGGCCAGCTCTCCTCATCAAGATGGCTATTATAAAAAGTCCTATATTTATGAGTTTAGTGTCGCCACCGCCGATAGTTGTGTGTTCGCCAATGCTATTAGTGAGGTATTTGATCATCTCTATAAACCTGGGGTACGATTTTATAAATGTGGTGTAGGTGCTCTTGAGTTATCAAGCCACATATTTCAGCAACCTGATCTATTTCAAGCGCCTATCGATAACCCTAAACTGATGAAGTGTCTTGATAACATTAACACCCGTTATGGCGTGGGTACCCTTGCCATAGCCAGCGAAACTCCTACGACCCGCTGGCATATGAAACGCGCGTACTTATCGCCTCATTACACAACCCGCTGGCATAACCTACCAAAAATACATTGCTAAAAGTCTGCCTGCTTAGCATTTAGTAAACTGCATAAATCCTTAGGGGCCAATGCAATCTCAAGGCCTCGCTTACCAGCTGAAACATACATCACGTCAAAGCTATCTGCAGATTGATGCACATAGGTATTAAGGCGCTTTTTCTGACCTAGCGGACTTACTCCACCTAAAATATAACCTGTGGTATTTTCGACTTTTTGTTGTGGAGCCATTTGTACTTTTTTAACCTTTGCCGCCTTTGCCAGCATTTTCAGGTTAACTTGTTGACTAACTGGCACAATAGCAACCAAAAGCTGGTGGTCAGCATCTTCAAGTACTAAGGTTTTAAATACTTGCTCAGCGGGCAGCTTTAGCTTTTCAACCGCTTCAAGGCCAAACTGTTGTTGCGAAGGCTCATGCTGATAGCTGAGCACATCAAAGCTAATACCTTTCTTCTTCAGTAAGTTTATAGCCGGCGTCATTGATTTTCCTATAACTAATTAATTAGTAGTCACTTTATGAAACATACCGTGAACATGGAATATAAGGCAATAGAAAAACCGCTACAAAACACACTAAATAGGCCTAATTCGACTACACTAAAGTAATGAATCCTGGGCAGGGTAACCAGCATGTCTAGACACACAGGGCTCTATCTAGCCAAACAATTATTTATCATACTCACCCTATTGTATGCAGTGAATTTTGTGTGCAACGAATACCTAGCATGGAATGCCTACATGGATTGTCAAAGCAAATGCCATACGCTTGGCTTAGAAAAAGGCCGAATACAAAACACTACGTTTTCAGAGGATGTGACTTTATGTCGTTGTCTTGCTGATACCGACTACTACGTTGTGCTGAACTAAATCTGAAAATACCGACTAGGAATTAGGTAAATTTCACGTATTATTAAATTGATTATAAGTTAAACAAAGGAAAGTACATGTTTTTAGACTACTTTGCACTGGTCATGCTAGTGTTTGTAACGGTAGTAATATTTTATGGTGTTATTGCCATTCACGATATTCCCTACGAAATTGCAAAGAAACGTAATCACCCTCATCAAGATGCCATCCATTATGCAGGCTGGGTTAGTCTATTTACCCTACACGTACTATGGCCGTTTTTATGGGTTTGGGCGACATTATGGCGTGATGACCGCGGCTGGGGTTTTAACCAGATCCAAAAGGAACAAGAAGACTTAGCAGAAAAAGTAGCTAGCCTGACAGCCACAGTGGCAGCGCTACAAGCACAAATAAATGCTCAATCGAATAATAAAGAGAAATAAACTATGGATTTGTTATTAATACTCACTTATACCGCATTGTGCATTGGTATCTTTAAAGTTTTTAAAATCCCACTTAATAAATGGACGGTACCCACCGCGGTACTTGGTGGTGTGGTGCTGATCGGCGCTTTGATCCTGTTAATGAACTATAACCATCCACATTCAAATATGGCCAGCAGTGCCTATGTCACAACACCTATTGTGCCAAATGTACGCGGTACCGTTGAAGAAGTTGCAGTAAAACCAAATCAGCCTGTTAAAAAAGGTGACTTACTGTTTCGCCTAGACGATACCTTATATCGAGCCAAACTAAATCAAGCGATTGCCGCTTTGCAAGATGCAAAACAGTCAGTCCTCGGTTTAGAAGCGGCCTATAAATCAGCACAAGCCAGTGCCCTAATGACTAAAGCTGAATATGATCGTAGTAAGAAAGAATACGAACGTTATGAAAAAGGCGCAAAAAGCGGTGCTTACTCAAAAGGCCAAGTTGATAATAAATTAGGTGTATACTTAGCAGCAAAGGCAAGTTACGAAGCAGCACAGGCCGAAGAGTTACGTCAAAAACTTGCATTTGAGTCTGAAATAAACGGCGAACAAACTAAAATTGCCGCAGCTCGCGCTAATTTAGAGCAAGCTCAATTTAACTTAGACAGCACAAGCGTTTATGCACCTACCGATGGCTATGTTACACAACTAACATTACGCCCTGGGATGATTGCAGTACCAATGCCACTACGCCCAGTAATGACCTTTGTGCACAAAGAAGATACCGTTTACGTCGCTGCATTTAGACAAAATTCACTATTAAGACTTGAACCAGGCTACAAAGCAGACTTTATCTTTAAAGCTATTCCTGGCAAAACCTTTGCGGGTGAAGTAATCGATGTATTACCTGCTATTGGTGAAGGACAAGTACAAGCACAAGGCACACTGATGGGCACTGAGTTTTTTGCTCGCCAAGGCCGCGCAATTGTCACCTTAAAAATCACAGACGACATGAGTGAATATCACCTACCACAGGGGACAAGCACAGAAGTCGCTGTTTATTCAGAACACTTCGAGCACGTATCAGTAATGCGTAAAGTATTGATCAGAATGAAAAGTTGGCAAAACTACCTATTCTTAGATCACTAAAGTAGGCAATTACCAATAAAAAAAGGCGCTTATTAGCGCCTTTTTTACTCTCTAACTAAAGTTACTTAACTAGAGTTACTTAGTTAGGTCATCGAAAAACTTCTTAACACCGTCAAAGAAACCTTTTTCTTTTGGACGGTTTTTAGAGCCATCTTTACCCATGCTTTGCTCAAGTTCTTCAAGCAATTCACGTTGACGATCATTAAGATTAACCGGCGTTTCAATAACCACTTTACAGATCAAGTCACCTTGAGCGCCACTACGTACAGACTTAACGCCTTTACCACGCATACGGAACATCTTGCCCGTTTGGCTTTCTGATGGGATCTTCAGTTTTGCACGGCCATCCAGTGTCGGAACTTCAATTTCACCGCCCAGGGCTGCTGTTGTAAAGCCAATAGGCACTTCACAATACAGGTTATTACCATCACGTTGGAAAATCGGATGTTCACGTACAGAAACCTGAACGTATAAATCACCTGCTGGTGCTCCATGCATGCCCGCTTCACCTTCGCCCGATAGACGTATACGGTCACCTGTATCAACACCTGCTGGGATCTTAACTGATAAGGTCTTAGTTTTTTCTACGCGACCTTGACCATGACAGCTGTCACATGGATCAGAAATAATTTGACCTGTGCCCTGACACGTAGGACAAGTTTGCTGAACCGCGAAGAAACCTTGGCGCATTTGTACTTGGCCTGCACCATGACAGGTAGTACATGTTTTTGGTTTAGAACCAGCTTTTGCACCGCTACCGTCACATGGCTTACAGCTAACCCAGGTTGGTACTTTAATTTCGACATCTTTACCACGAACAGCCTCTTCAAGGCTTAAGTCCATGTTGTAACGTAAGTCCGAACCACGTTGTTGACGCGATTGACGACGACCACCGCCACCACCAAAGATATCTCCAAACACATCACCGAAAATATCACCAAAATCACCATGACCGCCGCCGAAGCCACCGCCATGACCGCCACCACCTTGTTCAAAGGCTGCATGGCCGTACTGATCATACATTTGACGCTTTTGCGGATCAGTTAGTACTTCGTAGGCATCTTTTACTTCCTTAAATTTAGCTTCAAGGTCTTTATCGCCTGCGGTACGGTCTGGATGATATTTCATCGCTAAGCGCTTATACGCTTTTTTTATGTCTCGTTCGCTGGCATCTTTGCTCACGCCGAGAACTTCATAATAATCGCTTTTTGACATATCTATCACACTACTCTTTTTACTGCAGCTACACTGCGTAAGATAAATCGACTGATACAAATCGTATTATGGTCATAACCATTTAAGAGGATTAGCAACTTATCAATTTACCGTTTATATACATGCAAAAGGCGCGTCAAGCGAAATCGCTGGCGCGCCTCAATCATTTCATCCTAACTTAATTGGCTAAACAAAGCAGCCATTATTGCGTTAGGCAGAAGCGAAACAAGCAATTACTTGTCGTCTTTCACTTCTTCGAACTCTGCATCAACAACATCGTCGTCTTGTTTTGCAGAAGATTGCTCAGCACCTGCATCCGCACCGCCTTGTTGCTGCTGTGCTTTAGCTTGTGCAATTTCCATTAGCTTTTGTGACTTCTCAGCAAGAGCTTGCGTTTTCGCTTCAATCTCTTCTTTGTTATCACCTTTAATCGCCGCTTCTAGCTCTGTAAGTGCAGCTTCGATTGCTTCTTTATCTTCTGCAGGTAATGCATCACCCGCTTCTTCGATTTGCTTACGTGTACCGTGAACCATTGCATCAGCTTGGTTACGAGTTGCTACTAGCTCTTCGAATTTCTTATCTTCTTCAGCGTGCGCTTCAGCATCACGAACCATTTTTTCTACTTCATCGTCGCTTAGACCTGAAGAAGCTTGGATTGTGATCTTCTGCTCTTTACCTGTATCTTTATCTTTAGCAGATACATGTAAGATACCGTCCGCATCTACGTCGAATGTTACTTCGATTTGTGGAGTACCACGTTGTGCTGGGCGAATACCTTCTAGGTTAAATTGACCTAGTGATTTGTTATCGCTTGCACGCTTACGCTCACCTTGTAGTACGTGAATCGTTACCGCTGATTGGTTGTCTTCAGCTGTTGAGAAAACTTGTGATTTCTTAGTAGGAATCGTCGTGTTTTTCTCGATTAGAGCTGTCATTACTTGACCCATAGTCTCGATACCTAGTGATAACGGAGATACGTCAAGTAGTAGTACGTCTTTAACGTCACCAGCTAGTACACCACCTTGAATCGCTGCACCTACTGCAACTGCTTCATCTGGGTTAACATCTTTACGAGGCTCTTTACCAAAGAACTCAGCAACTGTTTTTTGTACTAGAGGCATACGTGTTTGACCACCAACAAGGATGATGTCATTTACGTCGCTTACTGATAAATCAGCATCAGCTAGTGCGCGCTTAAGTGGCTCGATTGACTTAGTTACTAAGTCTTCAACAAGTGACTCAAGTTTTGCACGAGTAACTTTAACGTTCATGTGCTTAGGACCTGTTGCGTCAGCAGTCACGTACGGTAAGTTAACTTCTGTTTGTTGTGCAGAAGAAAGTTCAATTTTCGCTTTTTCAGCAGCTTCTTTAACACGTTGCATTGCAAGTGGGTCAGTTTTAAGGTCGATACCTTGATCTTTCTTAAACTCTTCAACTAAGTAGTTGATAACACGGTTATCGAAATCTTCACCACCTAAGTGAGTGTCACCGTTAGTTGCTAGAACTTCAAATGTGTGCTCGCCTTCAACTTCATCAATCTCGATGATAGAGATATCGAAAGTACCACCACCTAAGTCATATACTGCAACAACGTTTTCACCTTTATTTTTGTCCATGCCGTATGCAAGTGCAGCGGCAGTTGGCTCATTGATGATACGTTTAACTTCAAGACCAGCAATACGACCAGCATCTTTAGTAGCTTGACGTTGTGAGTCATTGAAGTATGCAGGTACTGTGATTACTGCTTCAGTAACAGCTTCACCTAGGAAGTCTTCTGCTGTTTTCTTCATTTTTTTCAGCACTTCTGCTGAAATTTGTGGTGCAGCACGTTTCTCGCCACGTGCTTCAACCCATGCATCACCGTTATCAGCTTTTACAATTTTAAAAGGCATGATACCGATATCGCGTTGTACTTCTTCGTCTTCAAAACGACGACCAATTAGACGCTTGATTGCAAATAATGTGTTAGTTGGGTTAGTTACTGCTTGGCGTTTTGCAGGTTGACCAACTAATGTTTCACCGTCTTGCGTATATGCAATGATCGATGGTGTTGTGCGATCGCCTTCCGCGTTTTCGATAACGCGTGCTTTATCACCGTCTAGTACTGCTACACAAGAGTTAGTAGTACCTAAATCGATTCCAATAATTCTACCCATGAATCTTCTCCAACTTCAAAATTCGTTAAAACGTTCGATGACTAGTAGATAGGGGTGCAGGAAACTGAATTCAACTGTAAAAATGAAAAAAAATTACTTTTTTTTGAAATATTTTCGAAATGGACGTTTTTTCCACAAAAAGCGCTGTTTTCTCAGCCTGCTTGCAGGATAAACAAACTAGTCTGATGACTTTGGCTATGCTATAACAAACACCATAACAATAAATGTTAAGGAAAATTATGCATTTTGAACAATTACTCGCCATGGCAACTGAACTAGGCAAAGACAAAACAAAAGTAATGCAGTTTCCAGAAAACTGGTGCCAAGGCCGCACAGCGTTTGGTGGATTATCTGCAGCTTTATTATATCAAGCTATACGTCAGCATATCGATAGCTCTCGCCGCTTACTATCTTTAAGCACTAACTTTGTTGGCCCGTTAATCGCTGACAATGATTTTTCAATCGACGTTGAAGTCTTACGTGAAGGCAAAAACAGTGCGCAGGTACTAGCAAAAGTGATTCAAAATGGCGATGTTTGTGTTATTACACAAGCCTGTTTTGGGGCTGAGCGTCAGTCCAATGTTCGTGTAGATGTAACTAAAACTATGCAGCTAAAACCGGTTGATGAGCGTTTCATCCTACCTTATAAAGAAGGCGTGATGCCGGCATTTTTCCAACATGTGGCACTGTGTTTACAAGACGGTAATATGCCATTCTCTGGAGCAGACACCTCACATTTAGGTGGTTGGATGAAATTCAAACATGTACCAGAGCAAATGACTGAAGCCCATATCATCGCCCTAACAGATGCATGGCCACCAACCTTATTACAGATGTATAAGCAACCTGCACCAGCAAGTAGCATGTCGTGGTACATAGAATTTGTTGAAGAGCCTGCAATTGCCAATGATGCTTGGATTGGCTACGAAGCAGTTACACATCATAGTAAGGATGGCTATGGGCTAGAAGATGGTTGTATTTGGAGTGAAAGCGGAAAGCTAATTGCGCTGAGCCGCCAAACCGTCGCGTTATTCGCGTAACTCAGGCTTTGAAAGTTGCGCGTACTCAGTACCATCAAGGCGAATAATTGCTTGGTACTGGCCTGACTCAATGATCTCACCAAGACCCAAATTAAACGTGTTTTTTAACGTTTTACTGTAAAAAAACGCAGGTCTTGGTGCTTCTTTAAAAATTGCATGCACAATAAAAGGTTTTACCTCAGCGCTTTGTTTATATTTTTCTAAATAATATAAAAACACTCGGCGCTCTAGGATAATTACATCGACCCAGCCTTTCATAAGGTGATCAACTTGCGCTTCTTGGTTAACTACTTCTTCGTAAGAACGCAAAATGTTAGTAACCGATTTAAAAGGTGCTTCAATGAAATTAGTCGCATTTTGAAAGGCAAGCACGCTTTTACCTGCTAAATCGTAGATACTACTAATCTTAAGATCTTTATCAGCAAGGCTAACCGCCACATTTTGATAGCGGAGAAGTTCATCGCTCTTATATACATGTGAAGTAAGTACAGGTGGAAAGTTCAGCGCAATATCAACCTTGCCCTGCATAAGTTGCTGCTCAGCACGCTTATTAGACATGTAATGGATATCGATATTAGAAATGCCTTGCGATTTGAAAGCAGCTTTCAATATTTCGAGTTGAATGCCACTGTTAGTGTCTTCTATAACATAAGGAGGTAAAGAGGCGCTCGCAGCAACAACAATGGTTTTTTGCGTATTTGGCTCAGATAAACACTCACCTTTAACACTAACAAACAACATTAAAAGGATAAATAATTGCTTCACTGCTCACCTTAAAGAATTAAATGTATTAAAAAGCGTAATCGCTTTGTACAAATATTAGCTTATATTAAACAAAGGTGCATTTGAATTTATACACTATTTGATGCAAACTTAACTAAGTTCTTGTTTAAGAGACCCAAAGTTTGCAAACAGCCTGTCCTAGCTGCGATCTTGTCATTGAGATCCCACACTTAAGTGCAAAACAAGTGGCAATATGCCCTCATTGCAATACAAAGCTTTCGGCATCGCAAGCTAACCAAGATAGTATGGTGGTCGCACTAAGTTTAAGTGCTATTGTTATGCTACTGAGTAGTATGTTTTATCCATTCCTGTCTTTTACCAGTAGTGGTATTACCCAAACAATCACCTTACCCGATGCCGCTCGTATTCTCTTTAATTACGACAACGACTTTTTAGGTTTGTTCATCGACACCAGTATTATTGGTCTGCCCCTTCTTTTATTAGTACTCATAATTCCACTACACCTAGGCTTACTAAAAGCGTTACCATATCAATGGGGAAAAAGACTGTTAAAAACCACCTTTGCGTTAGAACCTTGGATCATGTCAGAGATTTTTTTAATTGGCGTGATGGTCAGTATGGTAAAAATCATGTCGATGGCCGATATTGAATTTGGTGTAAGCTTTTGGGCCTATAGCGCTTTTGTTATTTGTTATGTGGCAGCCACAGCAAAATTAAATAAGCACACCTTATGGCAACAATTAAAAGAACCTGAATACATAGAGCAAACAAAGCCAAACACGCGTGCTATTGATCAAGGATTAAGAGCATGTCATGTTTGTGGGCAACTGTGTGCGACCGAAATCTGTTCACGCTGCGACTCTAAAACTTACAGTCGTAATCCTTTTAGTGTGCAAAAAGCCGCAGCGTGGTTATTAACCTCAGTGGCCTGTTATATTCCAGCCAATGTCTATCCTATTATGTACACCACAAGCCTTGGCGATGAAACTCCATCAACTATTATTGGTGGCGTAATGATTTTATGGAATAGTGGTTCGTACCCTATCGCAATGATCATCTTTTTAGCGAGTGTGGTTGTTCCCCTTGCCAAAGCGCTAATATTAAGTTTTTTATGTTTTATGGTGATGAGGCCAGCAAACAGACAAACTAAAAGCTATACACGTATCTATCAATTGACTGAATTTATTGGTAAATGGTCAATGATCGATGTATTTGTTGTGGCGATTCTAGTAGCCTTAGTGCAACTCGGAAACTTAATGTCAGTAACACCTGGCATTGGCACAATATTTTTTACAACCATGGTTATTTGCCAGATGTTGGCAGCCCATGCGTTTGATCCACGTTTATTGTGGGATAACCCAGATAACTTAAGTACTGCGAAACAAGAGACCTTGGCATGAGCGAAACCGCTAAAATAAAAACAGCGCCAAATATATCAGCAATCTGGATCATTCCAGTTATTGCCTTATTAATCGGCGCATGGATGTTGTACCAGTATCAAGCAAATAAAGGCACCACCATTTTTATCAAAATGCCTCATGCAGAAGGTATTGTGGCCGGTAAAACGGAAATAAAAGTACGTAGCGTGAAGATTGGCCAAATCGACCATGTTCGTTTATCAGATAAACAAAATAGCGTTATCGCACGGGCGCAAATCGATAAACATTACGACGATTTACTCACAGATGATGCGAAAATTTGGGTGGTAAAACCACGGATTGACGATACCGGCATAAGCGGCATGAGTACCCTACTCTCTGGTGTGTATTTAGAATTTGCACCGGGAGAGAGTAAAAAGCTGGCCGAAAGATTTGAGCTACAAGATGAACCGGCTCTAATTGGTAAAGATGTAAAAGGTGGGCGCTTCACCCTATTAAGTTATAACGCAGAAGTGCTTGATGTGAGTACCGGTATTTACTTTAAAGATTACAAAATTGGCCAAATAGAAACCGCCACCTTTGATTGGAAGAATCAAGCGATGAAATATGGCATTTTTATCAATGAGCCATATCAAAACTTGATCACCTTAAACTCTATTTTCTGGGTAAACTCAGGCATCGAAATAGACCTCTCTGCAGATGGTATTAATGTTAATACAGGCTCGTTAAGTAAATTGCTCAAAGGCGGTATTTCTGTTGGTATTCCTGAGCAACAAGCGCCCGGTGAAGTTGCCAGTAACGGCCATAGCTTTTCATTAAGTAATAGTTACAAAGCCGCGCTTGAAGAACGCTTTTACGATTTTGACTACTACTTAATCGACTTTGAGCAATCAATTCGCGGCTTACGCGCTGGCGCTCCTGTAGAATACCGAGGTATGCGCATCGGTAGTGTAGTTGAAGCACCTGCAAGTGTGATAATAGATGGTAAGCCTGCACACTTTAGAACCGATAACACCGCAGTACCTGCCCTGATAAAAATTGAGTATGGGCGCCTCTACCACGACAGTGCAGCAGCACGCGAGTTTTGGTATTCGAGTTTAGATGGCTGGATCAAAAATGGTCTTCGAGCCTCTTTAAAGCCAGGTAACTTACTCACTGGTGCGGTGTATGTTGACTTAGATATTTACGATAACGCAGAACCCGCCGAGTTAAAGACGATAGCTGAATATACCGTATTCCCGAGTGTATCAAGCGGTATTACAGTTATAGCCGACCAAGTCTCTGATGTATTGAATAAAGTAAATAACCTTAAAATTGAAGATAGCTTGGCACAAATGCAGACCACCTTTGCCGAGTACCAAGCGCTTGCTCATGACATGAGAGAGCTACTAAATAAGCAAGATACACAAGACTTACCGGGTGATATTAATCGCAACTTTGCAGAAATGACTAAGAGCATGCAACAGTTCGATAAAACAATGAAACAATTTGAAAAAACTATGGCAAGTTATGAGCAAGGCTCAACATTCCACCAGCAGTTGCAAACAACTTTATCTGAATTTAAACGTTTAAGTGAAGAGCTGCAGCCACTCACAAGAGGTTTAAACCAGCAACCTAATATGTTGATCTTTGATAAAGAGCTACCAGCAGACCCAACGCCGAGGAAACAATAATGAACTATAAACTCTGTGCTTCAGTTGCATCAGCGCTATTACTTTCGGCCTGCAGTCAAACGTCATTCTCGACTATTGAGTATTATCAATTTTCGCAGCCAATTATTGCAATGCAGCGCTTAGCTGAGAATACACAAGCTCAGCTCAGAATTAATACCGTACAGCTACGTGGTGCGCTTAATAATCGTGGTATTGCTATGGTTCTCGACAACAACCGAGTCAATGCTGCTAACTACCATTTATGGAGCGAATCACCTGATTTAATGTTAACCGCCAGTGCCCATCAACAGCTTTACACTGAGCTTGGTAATTGGATGGTAATAAAAGGTTTACCGGTGATCACCGATTTAGATCAGCAAAGTTTCTATGAATTAGAATATGAGCTACATCACTTCAACGGCGATGAGCAAGGCAATGCCAACATTGCAGGGCTTTGGCGTTTGTACTACACAAACCCTGAATCTGGCCGAAAGTTAAAGGCGGTCAATTACTTTAATGAGCTTACACCACTACAAGACAGTGATTACGAAGGGCTTGTCGCAACACTTGAGTCAACGTGGCTAAAGGTCAACAAACAGGTTGCAAACGAAGTATCAAAGCTTGCTCTTTAATAAGAGTTTTAGAGGCTGATTGTCATCGTTAATGATGATATCGCCTATAAACTCAAAACCAAGTTTCTGTAACACCTTCTGTGAACCAATATTTGTTTGCGAGGTTATTGCAGCAAGCACACCAAGCTCTAATACGTGTTTTTTTGCCATCAATAACCGAGCAGCAGATGTAATAATACCCTTGCCTTCATAGTTAGCTAACAAGGCAAATCCTAAATCGGGAATAGCTAGCGCATCGCGCTGAAAGAGACCTACCATTCCAACCGGTGTATCATCAGCTAAACATACAATATAACTGCCAAAGCCCAATTGCTGGTGGCTATTTATAAATGTTTGTTGAATATAATGTTCAGCTTGTGCGGGCGTATTAATATTTTTATTTCCTATGTGCTCTAAAAATGTTGCTTGGTTCAAAAGCTCAACGATAAAAGTCGCATCATCAGGCTGCCCGGCACGTAAGTATATATCTAACATATATTAAAACACCTTACTAACGACATCATTGGTAAAATTAAGGCAGTCTAGAACACGCTCTTTTTGTACTTTAGATAACTCGTCAATATCGAAATAGCCATACTCAGTGTGCTCATTACTCAACATTATCTCAGCGTCATCAGCTATATAAGCACGAAAAATAAACGCATGAGAGTTAAATGCTGTGTGATAATAAACGCCACTTAAATAAGCGATATCTACATCACAGTTAAGCTCTTCTTGGCATTCACGAAGCAACGCTTGGTGAATGGTTTCACCTTTATCTAAAGCTCCGCCAGGTAGCCCCCAACTTTTTTGACCGTAATCAGCTTTTAGTAATAACACCTGACCTTGGTTGTTGGTGATAACCGCATGGCTACTGAGTCTGTAAGTATCTGAAAATGCCATAACCCATTTGCTCAATTAATAAAAAGTGACGTTATTGATGAGTGTAAAGTAATTATCACTCCAATAAAAATTGTTATTGACTAAATTAATACTCAGGGTTATTTCTCCTAAGCTTCCTTTTCGAAAAAAAAGCCCAAGCAATTGCTTGGGCTTTTGTTTATCAACTATAAAGTTACTTTTGCAATTTAATGCCTTTGTAATACGTCTCTAAGTTTTCAACTTTTGTTTGGTTTTTAAGATCAGCAAATGGCTTATCTGCAAACTTACTACCACGCATTTGAATGTTTAAACGCGCAGCTTCATTGTTTAGCATCGTTTTCTTGTAGTAATCTTTTAGATCAGCCAATGTCACTTTTTCAACTTCAGCGATAAGCTTTTCTTTAGAGTCAAAGTTGAAGTTTTCACGGTACCAATCAGAAATAAGCGGTGACATTTCATCACTTAAATTCTTAGGTTGCTCTTTTAAAGACACAAGCGTTGCATTTTTAAGTTGTGCAAATGTTTCTTCTGTCATGTTATCAAGCTCAACAGCGTATTGCTTTTTGAACTCATCAAAACGCGCTTGCATCTCTTTAGGGCCTTTAACCGGTGTTTGAATATATAGGCCCAATGCAGAGTAATCTTCAATAGGACGCGCTAACGCACCAACCGCATAAGCTAATTGCTCTTCAGTACGTAACTTATCAAACGCTACGGTTCTAAAGTGGCTTTGTAAAATTTGTGCCTGTGCTTTTTGTTTATAGCCAGGGGTTGGGTGAACAACCATGTCAATGATTGCTACATCAGCTACATCAATATCTTTTTGTAAAACGATACGCTCACCAGGCTGAGGCAACCAGGCTTTACTTCTAGCAAACTCAGTCGCTTCATGACCTTTTGGTAAAATAGCGGTTAGTTTACTCGCAATAGCGTCAACATCATTTTGGTTATAGTTACCAAACGTGAATACGCGTAAGTCATTGGCAGCAAGTGTTGATTGCTTAATAGCCGTAAAATCATCTAAGGTAAGCGCATCTGCCGCAGCAATCAAGGTTTCAGTATTAAATTTACCACTACGAGTAAGCTTAGAGTACTCACCGAATGCTTGATAGAACGGGAACTGTTTTTGCTGATTTAGTAAATCACGCTTAAAACGATCGATTGCTTGGGCAAAACCTTCTTCAGACACCTCTAAGGTTAGATTTTCAAGCGCCTGAGCTAAAAGGACATCTTGTTTATCAGTGAAACCACTAAGCGATAACACAAGGCCATTACTTGGCTGTAACCCTAAACTCATACCTGCAACAGCGGCTTCTGTGCTTAATTTACTTTGTTGTAAGTTATAAAGATCAGCCCAAATTGAGTAAAGAACCTGTGATTTTACATTCACAAGGGCATCTGGCGTATTAATGTAAACTTCAACAAGACCTTTAGGCTGCTCAGCAAACTGCTGACTTGCTTGACGCCAAACTTTAACGCCTTGCTTATCAAATACGAGTTCAGGGTGCGCTTGTTGTTTAAACTCAGCTGTTTTAATTGCAAAGCTTTCAGGTAATAAGCGGTTTACTGTTGGTAATGCTAACGCGTATTCACTTGGTTTATTCCAGCTTGCAACTTCTGACTCACTGATATCTTCAATACGATATTTACCATCGTAAAAATGCAGCTGTGAATCTGTCTCTTCTTGTTTTGAAATATACCAAATACGTAAAGTATCTTCGTTTAATTGCGAAAGGACATTTTGCACCGCATCTGCATCAAACTTTGCATAATAATAAGGTGCGTTAATTGCGTTGTTCACAGGGAACTTTTGCATGCTATCAGTTAAGTTACTTACATAACCAAACTCATCTCCTTTTTCTAGGAATTGAAACGAATTGTTTAACGATGTACGAATTTCATTAAAGTATTTGCTATCAACACCTTGATCTTTGATAAGTGCAATATATTGCATAACCATAGCAACAATTTCTTCGCGGTTTTGCATGCCGGCATCAGTCAATTCAATATCAACTGTTAAGCTTCCGTAGTTCCCATATTGCGTTGGTGAAGCAGAAGACGATAAACCTGATACCCAACCTTTATCACGTAGTATTTGTGCTGGGCTGCCTTGCATTTCGTTACTTAAAAGGTATGAAACAAAACGATTTGGTTTAACCGCAAACTGTGAACTGTTATCAGCAATTGTGAACTCTAACTGTAGTTGTTTTACATCTTCATTTGGTGAGTAGTAAACACGCTTTCCGCCAGCAACAGAAAAGTCTAACTTATCAGTCACCGTTGGTTTTTCGATTTTTTTGTTTTCAATATCAGCGAAATACTGTTTAGCTTTTGCTTCCATTTCAGCCAGTGGACGATTTGAGATCATCGCCACTTTCATAATGTTCGATGAATAATATTTGTTATAGAAAGCAACGGTTTCTTTATGCAGATTGCTGCCTTCTTTGTCACCTAAAGTTTCTAGGTTACCAATTAAGAAACGGTTTGCAGGGTGTGAGCCCATCATTTGACGTGCCAGTTTAAATTGGCCAAAAAAGTCCATTTCACGACGCATTGACCACTCTGCGTTTACCGCATTTTTTTCTTTGTCTGTGTATTCAGGGTAAAGCTTTGGTGATTTAAAGAAATCAGCAAAGCGGTCAAGTGCTTCGTCGTAGGCATCATTGTTTACTTTGAACATGTAGTTTGTGATATCTAACCAGGTGTAAGCGTTATGTGCGCCACCATTTTTGGTCATGAAATCACTATAACCTTTAGTGTCTGGGTAGCGGTCTGTACCAAGGAACAACATATGCTCTAGGTAGTGCGCCATGCCTTGTTGCGACATAGGGTCGTGCAATAAACCAACGCCTACACTCAAAGCAGCAGCTGATTTTTCAGCACTAGGATCTGAAATCAAAATTACATCAATTTCGTTATCTAGTTTTAATGTTTTGTACTCACGGGTGTCGTTTGGGCTGATAACTAACGAGTCAGGAATAAGGTTAGTATTAGCTGCAGGAGGCGTTGTGGTAGAAGTAGAAGAACAACCAGCTAACACTGCAAAAGCGATTGCACTGAGTCCCATTATTTTTTTCATTATTTTGTATCCATTAGAAATTGAATAAATTTTTATTTATCATGTGTTTTCGAGCGCCGCAATTCAATGCTTTTCAGCTAAGTTACAGCAAAACTTTGTAACACATTGTGAAAATGCAATACTTACGGTTAAGATTAATAGCAATAACTATAACAAAGGATGAGCTATGGAAAAGTGGCTAATTGTAGCAATGTTCACTCAGGTCTTTCTGACTTTTGCAGTCATGTACATTATGGGTAAGCGTCGTTTTCGTGCTGCAAAACAAAAAACCATCGAGATGAAAGACTTCTTAACAATGGAGCTTGAAAAGGCTGGGGATAATGTTCGCGTGGCAGATCGTAACTTTATCAATCAATTCGAAATGCCTGTGCTGTTTTTTATTGCGTGTTTAACAGCTCTGCAAGTCAATGCTGTTGGTACTGTATTTGTTGCCCTTGCTTGGGTTTATGTTGCATTAAGAATTATTCATAGCGTAATACACTTAACTTCAAACACCTTGAAGGCGCGCTATTATAGTTTCGTTATCAGTAGCTTTATAATGCTAATAATGTGGGTGCTGATTTTAGTTAGAATTTTCTAATAATCATCAATACAAAGAAATAAGGCGCTTTTAAGCGCCTTATATATACCCAAGCCACCTCAAGATGCAGAATTCAGCGTTTCACAGGTGCTTAGTATCAAGGCGTTACTTTGCAAGAATGGCATCCCCTTTTAAGAAGTAACAACGATGAGAGTAAGTGCCTGTGAAGCGCCCAGAGGGTTGGTTTAAAAGCGATTTATACTGCGTTATTGATTTTAACAATAGAACCTCTATTACTTGCAATCAATGCCTTGCCTAAATCGCTTTTAATTCCAACTGAAACTCGCATCTTGAGGTGGTTTGGGTATACGGAATCATTTACGACGACTAAAGCCTGCAAGAGCTAATAAAGATAGCATCCACGCAAGACTCCCGCCTGAGCTACTACCATCATTGTCTGAAGAGTTATCTTCATCAATTAGCGTGTTCTCTTTTGGTGATAAAGAAGCAGACGAATTCGGATCATCATCAATCACAGTCACACTGTTAATGTAAAATAAGTTTTCACCACTGAAACCTGATGTTGTATCTGGGCACTGCTCTTCATTAAGATTTACTACTGGGATTTCTCCACAATGAACTAAAGAGGTGATTTGTTCTAAAACATCCATACTCTGTACAGTTACTTCACCAAAAACAGTAAAGCCACCATTTTGTAAGTCGAGGTTAGCGCTGTTATCTTTTAAATTGAAAAACCACTGACTTGTCGCACTATTAGCATTACCACCAAGCTTGGCCATTGCAATGGTACCTTTAACATTCGACAGCTCTGGCTCATTGGTAATAGCGTCAGCAGTTTCTATCGCCTCAAAATCAGTATCAAACTTAAAACCACCACCTTGCAATACAAAGTTATCAACTGAGCGATGGATAACCGTACCGTCGTAGCTGCCATCTGCAACATAGTTTAAAAAGTTTTCAACGGTAATAGGTGTGTGTTGATCATAAAGGTGAACAGTAATACTGCCCAGATCTGTCTGCATTTCAACAATAGTAGCATTGGCTGTAAAACAGCTAGCCAATAAAGCAGTTGCAAGTAGATGTTTTTTCATTGTTTATCTTTCCTGATAATTTTTATTATATAACTGCAAGAAGCTTAAACAAAATAGACAGACGCTTAAATAGCAAACAAAACAGTTACACAAAACGCGCCAAAGCAATTACATCTCAGTTACATTAATTTACACCGTGTATTCATTATGGTTATAAAAAATTTAAAGAATAAATCAAAATCGTCTTATCAAATAGGCTCAGTTTGTTAGTATCTGCACGACAACAATGAACACACAGGAATGAACCATGGCGAATGAAGAGAACGCAATATGCGATTTTGGCCTACACCAAGGTGAGCCTTATAGTAAGTTACCCGCTAGTTTTTTAAATTGGATGGTCGGCAATAATCATCAAAAGTCTCATTACGCAGAACAAGAACTACAACGCAGACAACTTGCCGCAACAGGACAACTAAATACAGAAAATAGCGACAAAAGTTTATAAAAGACATTTAATTTAAACTTAAGTCGTTTAAACTAAGCGCATAATTAACCTACTGCTCTATTCAGGCAAACAATTATGCGCTTTTTTTTACTAACATCGCTACTGGTTACCCTAACCGCATGTAGCTCCTCTTCTAATAATACTGATTCAGCCAAATATTTAACTCTGCTTCATACTAATGATAACCATGGTCGTTTTTGGCATAACGAACAAGGTGAATATGGCATGGCTGCTCGTAAGACTTTAATTGATCGACTAAAAGCCGAAGCCAAAGCACAAGGTCATGCTGTTTTACTGCTTTCTGGTGGCGATATCAATACGGGTATTCCAGAGTCTGACTTACAACACGCGGAGCCCGATTTTAAAGGTATGTCGGTAATTGGTTATGATGCCATGGCAATTGGTAACCATGAGTTTGATAATCCACTGGCAGTACTTGATCAACAACAAAAATGGTCAAACTTCCCTTTTCTATCAGCAAATATCATCGATAAAACAACCGGTGAAACTCGTTACCAAGGCTATAAAATCTTTGAAAAGAATGGACTTAAAATTGCTGTAATAGGCTTAACCACCACAGATACCGCTAAAATCGGTAACCCGCAATATATCGGTGGTCTAGAATTTAAAGACCCTACAGACGTTACTGCAAAGTTAGCTCCAGAAATTGATAAACAATACAACCCAGATATTACCATCGCTGTTACTCACATGGGTCACTATGTTGATGCTAACTTTGGTATTAACGCACCCGGTGATGTCACTATGGCGCGCAATTTACCAAAAGGGATGCTTGATATTATTGTTGGCGGTCATTCACAAGAGCCTGTGTGTATGAAAGAAGCCAATGTTGCTGACAAAAGCTTTATGCCAGGTAAAGAGTGTAAGCCTGACCAACAAAATGGTACTTGGATCATGCAAGCCCATGAGTGGGGTAAATATGTTGGTAAAGCTGAATTCAAATTAGAAAACGATGAATTAACTTTGCTCAATTACTCACTTATTCCTGTAAATCTTTATATCGATGATGAAAACGGTAATAAAAAGCTAGCGGCTGAGTACATTGAACCAAACAAAAACTTACAAGACATCCTTGCGGTTTATCAGCAAAAAGGCGCAGCACAAATTGCTGGTAAAATAGGTAACGTGGATGCAAAACTTGAAGGTGATCGCAATAAAGTACGCTATGAGCAAGTAAACTTAGCACGCGTTATTATTGCTGCACAAATGCAGTCAGTGGGTGCTGATTTTGGTTTGATAAGCGGTGGCGGTATTCGCGATAGCATTCAAGCAGGCGATGTAAGTTATAAAGATATTTTAAAAGTTCATCCTTTTAAAAACCGTATCACCTATATTGATATGACAGGCCAAGAGCTATTTGACTACTTACAAGTTGTTACTTCTTTCCCACCTGATTCAGGTGCCTACTTACAATATTATAAGCTAAGCTTTAAACGCATTAACGACACTTTATCTGATGTTAAAATTGCTGGAAAGCCACTTGATATGGCTAAAACTTATCGCATGAGCATTAACAGCTATAATGCCTCTGGTGGTGATGGCTATCCTACTCTTACCAATAAAAAAGGCTTTGTGAGTACAGATGATACAGATGCACAGGCATTAAAACGTTTCTTTGAGCAAAATAGTCCTGTTAAAGCGGCTGATTACGCCCCTAAATAAAGACTACTTAAATAGAAAAAGGGAAGCCAGTGACTTCCCTTTTTACTTTTAAACTAGATTACTTCCCAATGACTTCAATATCGGCAATCTCGATCGCTTTCAATCCGTAATGATGTAATCGAGAACGGGAGCCTTCACCATGGGCCTTAGGTGGATAATAGGTTTCTTTTATCTCAGGCTGCTCTTGCCAAACTTCATCAAGTGCAGCCCGAATTTCACTTAATGTTTTTTCTAAACTATTGGTAAAGTTTGGGCGCTTACGTATCGTGTGACCAAGCTCTACTAACCGGTAAAAATACTTGTTCGCTAAAGTCAGTAATTCTTCTGGTACATCTTTATTTTGATTAAGCACTACATCTGGATGTTCAATACAAAACTCAACCAATGCAAGGTAAAAGCACAGCGGCTTATTAGCAAGTGCAACCGTTTTATCAACAGCACAGCTAGCAGCCAAGGTTTTATTTTGAAGATCGACTATCAATTTAGGCTTTTCTTCTGCCTGAATTGCAACTTCTGGTTCGTGTTTAGCAATTTGGATTTTAGTGCGTTCACTTATAAATAATAAGTAAGTAAATGCCGCGGCAAATAAACACACCAAAATAAACACTGCGATATCATCTTTAGCAAATAAAGACGATGCCACAACAAAGCTAACCGTTAATGATTTTTGTGGTGCATGCAATTGCTTAGTGATTAAATCTGCACGAGCAGGATAATCAGAGATCCCCTCAATGGAGTAAACCATCACGCCTGAGTCAGCTAATTGTGCATTAAGACGCGCGATATAATTGAGTACCATATCTTTACTACCTGAATGCTTTAAAAAATCATCAGGTAAATTTAAATGGTTTAAATCAAGGGCAATGCGGTTTTCAACTTTTGCTAGAGTCAGGGCATCATTAGTTGTTGTCTTATAAGCTTTTGCTGTAATAAAGCTGGCAAATAAAACCAGGCAACAGCTTATAAATACTCCGCCATAAGCAAGTTTTACTCTAATTGGCAGCATTGCTATCCCCTACTTTCATTGTTTGCTGAGTCGACTCACATTTCCAAAAAGACTCAACATGATTAAAGTAGTGAGAATTTTGATTGTGTGCCAATTGGGTTAACTGCGCTTGAACTGCACATAAAAGGTCGGTGTTTTCATCCTGCATTTTTAAATACCAACGACTACCACTTATATTGTCGCGTATAGGCGTAATGTAGTTTTTAGAAAAACGTTGCTGGTCGCTGTCTTGCCAATAAGAAGAAATTAAATCGACCTTACCACTTGCAAGCAGCTCTCTTAATTCACTATGCGAACTTGCGTAAGTGATATTAAGGTTTTCTAGGTTGATATCTAATTTTTTAAATAATTGTTTAGGGAGAATGTGTCCAGAGCGGCTCGTTGGGTAATCAAGCAAACCAATACGTTTATCTAAAAAGTAGCTTTTTTCAATGCGTGGCTTTTCTTTACTAGAAATTAAATAAGCTGTGTAGTCAGGAAAGCCAACAACTGCTTGGTAGTTATATGTTGACTCGGCCATAAAGGCATTAATCAAGTTTTCTTTAGCCAGGATCAAATCTGCAATCCCTTTACCTAAAAACTCAATTGTGTCTGAAGTTTTATAACCCCAATAAGAGGTGACCTTGCCGTATTGTTTACTAATGATGTCATCAGCGCACAAAGTTTTAGCTACATCCTCAGCCAATACTTTGCCTGATGAATACACCACCAACTCGTTAAGGTTAACCTCTGACTTAGTATCACATTGAAAAGACGTTTCAATAAATGCATCTATATCAGATACAGCCGGTTTGCCCTGCAAAATTCCGATATAAAAAAACAAAATAACTGCTAGAAACAAAAATGTAACAATCGACGATTTTTTTATTAGTATTGTTCTTAAATTCAATTTTAATAGCCAACAACGCTCCGTTGTCTCTATTTGAACAATTATTCTTACTTATTACAACAAGTAATTTTACCTGAATATTTTAAGTTATTGATAAATAACATATATGAACAAGAAATTATGAATCTTATTGAGTCCTTTCTATTTGCTTTTAAATTCAGGAAAATATGCATCAAGAAATCGTGCTTCAGGGCACATTCATTTTTGGACACTGAGTCAATGTTACAAAAAACAATAAAAATGTTGCTGTTATCGACACCAGTTATTTCTGCGGTGTTAAGTAACCCTGCTAATGCATGGGGTCAGAATGGCCACCGTATTATTGGTGAAATTGCATCTAAGCATATTACAGACACCACCAAGCAAGCATTAGTTCCTTTACTTGATGGTGATTCTTTACCACAGGTAGCAACGTGGGCTGATGAAATGCGTTCTGCTCCAGAAAAATTCTGGCAAAAGAAATCTTCGCGCTGGCATTACATTAACTTTAAAGAAGGTGAAGCCAAACCTCATTACGACTCAAATACCCACCATAACAAAGAAACCGTGTCAGATATCCTCGAAGGCATGGAATATTCAATCTCAGTATTACAAAACCAAAAAGCTTCTCTAGGTGAAAAACAGTTCGCACTGCGTTTTTTAGTTCATCTTGTTGGCGATAGCCATCAACCTTTTCATGCCGGTCGCGGTGAAGATCGTGGCGGCAACAATATTTCTGTCACATTCTTCGGTCAAGATACCAATTTACATAGCTTGTGGGACACGAAACTCATTGAAAATGAAAATTTGTCCTATACTGAGTTTGCGCAATTTATAAATACAACAAATCAAGCGTTAATAACGGACTATCTTGCCGGTTCTCCTAGCGATTGGTTAATCGAATCAAATAATATTGCAAACTCTCTGTATAAAGAAAATGAAACAAACGTAAGTTATAGTTATATCTATAAAAACTTACCGATTGTTAAAACTCGCCTACAACAAGGCGGGATAAGATTGGCAGGTTTATTAAATAACTTATTTGATAAATCAGCAAAACCGTTAGTAAAGGCACTTAAGATGCCAACTGACAGCAAACTATAAATGAAACATAACCTCTAACACGGGAAATAACATAATGAAAATCCAACTCCGCAAAACAGCTCTATCACTTGCTATTGCAGCATGTGTTGGTGTGAGTGGTGCAGCGTTAGCAAATGAAACAACATCTGCTATCAAGGGTCAAATCAAAGGTCCTAGCGGCAACCCAGCTGCAGGCACTAAGATTACTATCGTTCACTTACCTTCAGGTTCAACTAAAGAAACTGAAACGAACGATGCGGGTTACTTCACAGCAAAAGGCCTACGTGTAGGTGGTCCTTACCGCGTTGTTGTAGATTCTGACGTATTCGCAGATCAAACATTCAACAACATCAACCTACAAGTGGGTGCTGACTACCCAGTTAATGTTACGTTAGAGAGACAATCTGATGTAGAACAAATCGTAGTTACTGGTCGTCCTATCAGCCGTATGTCTGGTGGTACAGGCCCAGCTGCAACGTTCACACTTGAAGATTTAGAAAACCAACCAGCTATCAACCGTGACTTAAAAGATATCGTTCGTATCGACCCACGTGTAACAATTGATGATAGCCGTGGTTCAATCAACTGTGGTGGTGGTAACCCTCGCTTTAACAGCTTAACGCTTGACGGCGTTCGTATGAACGATAACTTTGGTTTAAGCTCAAACGGTTACCCTACAATCCGCGCTCCTTTCTCTTTCGATTCAATTGAGCAGGTGGCAGTGGAGCTTGCACCTTTTGATGTTCAATATGGTGGTTTCACATCGTGTAACATCAACGCTGTTACTAAATCAGGTGGTAACGAAGTACACGGCGGTATGTTCTTCGATTACACAAATGATTCAATGAAAGGCGACAAAATCGAAGGTGAAGACTACGATAACGGTGATTACACTGAAAAACGTTACGGCTTCAACGTTGGTCTACCACTGATTAAAGATAGCCTTTTCTTATTCACATCTTACGAAAAACTTGAAGGTGTAAAACAATACAACTACGGCGGCCTAGACACTGGTAGTGTTACAGCAGCAGATGTTTCTCGTGTACAACAAATCGCTCAAGACGTTTACGGTTATGACGCAGGTGGCATGCCATCAAGCGCACCTGTTGAAGATGAAAAAATCTTAGTTAAGTTAGACTGGAACATCAATGATGACCACCGTGCAAACTTAATCTATAACTACAACGATGGTTTTACACTTTCTCAATCAGATGCTTACAGCAACACTGTTACTTTAGATAATCACTTCTTCAAGCAAAGTGCTGAATTTACATCAATCATTGGTTCACTTTACTCTGATTGGTCAGATGAATTTTCAACTGAGATTCGTTTAGGTAAATCAGAGTTAGATCAGACTGTTCGCTCTTTAGATGCAGCAAGCAGCTTCGGTGAAATGCAAATTCGTACAGAAGACGGTGGTACTATCTATATCGGTCCAGATGATTCTCGTCAATCAAATGCTCTTAGCTACGAAACAGTGACAGCAAAAATTGCGGGTACATACTACCTTGATCAACACACGATTACTGCTGGCTATGAATTTGAAGAATTAGACGTATTCAACCAATTCGTTCAGCACACTCAAGGTGAGTGGCGCTTTAAATCTGTAGATGATTTTGAAGCCGGTTTTGCAGATCGTGTTTATTACAACAATGCGGCTGGTACTAACGATCCAACAGATGCTGCGGCTAACTTCTCTTATGCACAACACACTTTATATGTGCAAGATGAGTACAGCTTCACAGATTTAGATGCAACATTAACGTTTGGTCTTCGTTACGACAAATACACAAGTGACGACAAACCTAACTACAATGAAAACTTTACTAACCGCTACGGTTTCAGCAACCAAGCAACATTCGACGGCATCGATTTAATTCAACCACGTGTTGGTTTTGAGTGGTACGCAACAGATGCACTAGAAGTACGTGCAGGTGTTGGCTTATTCTCTGGTGGTAACCCGAATGTATGGCTATCTAACTCATACTCGAATGATGGTATCACTAACATTGGTACATCAATCAGAGGTGGTGTTGACCTATTTGCTACGCCAAACGTGAACGGCGGCACACCAGGTTACGAAGTACCACAAAGCTTGTACGATGAAGTTGCAAACACAGTAATTGGTTCAGGTGATTCATCTGTAAACGCTGTTGACCCAGACTTCGAAATGCCGTCTGAGTGGAAATATTCAGTTGGTGCAACATACACAACTGAAGATGAGTATGTATTCTCACTAGATTACTTATTCACTAAACGTAAAGATGCTGCATTCCTGGAAGATATCGCGTTACAAGATTCAGGTGAAACAACGTTTGATGGTCGTCCAATTCTTGAGTCTAAAGAAGGTCGTCGTGGCGATTTACTTCTTACTAACGTAAGTGGCGATAGCGGTGAGTCTCATGTTATCTCTGCTGCAATGAGCAAGCGTTTTGATAACGGCATTAGCGTACAACTAGCTTACGCTTACACTGATTCAACAGATGTTAACCCTATGACTAGCTCGGTAGCGAGCTCAAACTACGGTAACTTAGCGACATACGATCCAACTAACCCAGGTGCACACACATCTGATTACGAGATCCCACATCGCTTTACCATGACATTAGGTTACACAACTGAGCTGTTCGATGGTTACAACACACGTTTCAACCTATTCAGTGAAACATACAAAGGTCTTCCTTACAGCTATACATTTGATGATTCAGACGGCGTTTGGGGTGATAGCAACTCAAACGGCGGCCGTCAGCTAATGTATATCCCTGAAGTGAATGACCCTAACGTTGTTTACGACATGACTGCAGATGAGGTTAATGAATTTAACGAGTGGATTTCTGCTCAAGGTTTAGCTCGTGGTGAAATCTCTGGTCGTAACCGTCAAAATGCTGATTGGTTCACTAAAGTTAACTTCAAGATGACTCAAGAGTTACCTGGTTTCATGCCTGGTCACAAAGGTGAAGTATTCTTCGTTATCGATAACTTAACAAACATGTTAAACGATGACTGGGGCGTACTTAAGAAAGGTAGCTTTGTTGGTAACAGCATGGTTACAGTAAAAACTGATGACCAAGGTCGTTACGTATACTCAGACTTCAACCCTAACAATGGTAAAACTGCAACTCAAAGCAGCGCATCAGTTTGGGAAATGCGTGTAGGTGTACGTTACACATTCTAATAACGAGTTAACCTTGTTATAAAACAAAAGCCCGCCCCTACTGGCGGGCTTTTTACGTTTTAGAGAAGTTAACGAGTTGCTAGTTGCGAGAGTAAAGCTACTAGGGGAAAGTTAGCAAGAGTAAAGCTCCAAGAGTAAAGTTAGAAATTTACTAGTAGCAGCGATTTTACATCGCGTCCTAGTGCCTAGTGCCTAGAGCCTAGAGCCTAATACCTGATAAATCTTTTCGTAGGACTGGCTTGGTTATTGAAATGAGTTACGAGATAAGAGTTACGAGATAAGAGTTACGAGAGTAAAGCTTCTAGGGGAAAGTTAGCAAGTTGCTAGGTAGCAGCGATTTCACATCGCGTCAGATGGCTGAGGGCTAAAAACTCGTATTCATATTGCATCTGATGGCTGACAGCTGATGGCTGAAAGCTTTCTAAAAAATGCAGGCCATTTAGACCTGCACAGATATTTTTATTTAAGCTGCGTAAACCGCAAGTGGGTGTGTTGTGTTAATAGATACATGCACTGCATCACCAGGGCGAACCATCACTTCATGGCTAACACGGCTTGTCACTACAGTATCACACGCTAATTTAACCGCGCATAAACGGCTGCCACCTTCATAACGTACCCATGTCACTTTACCATTGCTAGTAGCTGCATTTTGAATAAGGTGAATATCATCAGGGCGAAGTAATACATCAACTTTTGCAGTATCATGATCAACCCTAATAGCTGGTGCATTACCTAAATCAGTGGTGGCAATATCACCTTCACAATTGCCGGCAATGAAACTTGCTTCACCTAAAAAACGCGCTACAAAGCGATTGCTTGGTAAGCTAAAACAGCGTTCAGGGGTATCTATTTGCTGAATAATCCCTTCTTTAAGTACACCAACACGGTCACCTACAGATAAGGCTTCTTCTTGGTCATGGGTTACCCAAATAGCAGGTACACCAGCATCTTTTAATGCATTACGAATATCCCAACGAAGGGTGTCTTTTAAAGCTGCATCTAAGTTTGATAAAGGCTCGTCAAGTAATACGAAGTCAGGTTCGTGAGCTAGTGTACGCGCAAGTGCTACACGCTGCTTTTGACCACCTGATAAGGTAGCGGGCTTTTTATCACGAAATGCTTCAAGACCCAGTAACTTAATCCAATGATCAGCTTTTGAGGTATCGGTTAATCTAAAGCAAATATTTTGCTGCACTGTTAAGTGCGGGAATAACGCAAAATCTTGAAAGACCATACCCACTTTTCGTTTTTCTGGTGGTACTTTTAATTTGGGTGTTGCACGCCATGAGCCTAAATTAATTTCGCCTTCGCTGATAGGAATAAGCCCAGCTAACGCTTGTAAAATTGTACTTTTACCACAGCCAGTTGGACCAACTAGCATGAGGATCTCACTTTCCCCAAGTGATAAGTTAAGTTCACTTACCACACGATTGCTACCATAATCGATAGACAGCTTACTAACTGATAGCATTAAACTGATCCTTAATGTTCTAATTGACTGCGCTTTTCGCCTGAGAGCATTATAGCTAAGCCACATGCTGATATCACTACTAACAAGAGCCCAGGAATGGCAGCACGACCGAAATAACCGGCTTCATAAACACGCCATAAATAAGTTGATAGGGTTTCAAAGCCTGTTGGACCAAGTAATAAGGTCGCTTCAAGCTCTCGCATTGATTCTAAAAATACCAAGGCGGCACCAGCAATGATACCGCGTAGTGTTAAAGGCAAGGTAATACGCATAAATGCTTCACGAGGGCTGGCACCTAATACGCGTGCTGATTTGATTAAACTCGAATCTAAGTGTTCAGTGCTGGTACGTACAGAGCCAACTGCCAGCGGTAAAAAGCGTAGCACGTAGGCAATCACTAATAATGCCAGAGTTTGGTATAAAAGCGGTAATTGCAGGCCACCATAAACAAGTGCAGTACCCATCACTATACCCGGGATACCAAATCCGAAATAAGTAACCCGTTCCATAATGCACCCTACTTTACCGCTTAGTGCAGCGTGCGCTACAGGCACAGCAACCACAACAGCGACAATAGCCGCGATGCCAGATGCATAAGCAGAATTCCACGCTATGCTGAAATCAAAATCAGCAACACCATCACGGGCAAGCCAAAGGGTAAAAATGGCTAACGGTAAACAAATAGCCAATAATAAAACCGGTAGAAAAGTTACCAGCATTGCTAACTTTTGCCCGTTAGATGGGAATAACATCAGCGGTCTACCGTGGCGCTCAGAAGCTGTTTTAATTTGTGATTCGATGAACAGTAAAAAGCCTACTATCACCATTAATTGTAGCGATAACATCGCTGCTCGGCTTAGACCAAAGGCGTTATATTCAACATAGATCACCCTAGTAAAAGTGTCTAAGCGCATCATCGCCGGTGTACCAAAATCTGATAAGGTATAAAGCGCAACCAGTAATGAGCCCGCTGCTATACCGTTTATTACACGCGGTAATATGACTTTAAACACACTCATCGGCATCGACATACCTAAAGTGCGAGCCGCGTTTACCATGCTGGCATCAAGGCTCAGTAAAGACGAACGCGTTGTAAGCATTACAAACGGAAACGTATAAAGCGTCATTACAATGGCAGCACCCGTTAAGCCATACATAGGCGGCGTTTCAAAGCCCAACAGCTGATTAATTTCACCACCGGGGCCAAATGCTGCATACAAGGTAAACGCGCCAATATAACTTGGAATAGCAAGCGGAGCTGCAAACAAAACAAGCCAAAGCTTTTTAAAAGGAAGTTGAACATAGGCACTAATAAACGCCAGAGGCACGCCAATTAAAATAGAGCCTAAAACAGTTAACACCATAAGTGATAAAGTGTTACCAAGAATTTTTAAATTGTGACTATCAAAAACAGCCGTCGCATCACTGGCTAAAGTGATCAGAATATAAACTGGCACTAACGCCAAAAGCGCTGCAAGCAGCGCCATGGGATAAGAAGCAGGTATGCGCATTATAAAACACCGCTACTGCGCATAAGGTCGAGTGTTGGCCTTAAATCTGCCAATTGAGTTAAATCGATTTTCGGCGGTGACACATCCGCTAAGGCTGGTAATCCTGCCGGCTGATCAATACCTTGGATCAATGGAATTTCGTAGGCTTCACGTGCTAAGTAGCTTTGTACTTCTGAGCTTAGTAAGTAGCGCATAAAGTTCATTGCGTTCGGGTTATCTGTCAGCGATAACACACCTGATGCATTAACTAAACAACCGGCATCTTGATTGGTAAAAGCAAGATCAAGGTTTGCATCTGGTTTACCTGATTTAAGACGTAAGGTGTAATAATGGTTTGCAAAACCAATATCAACTTCACCACGTTCAACGGCCATCACTACGCCAAGCTCGCCGGCATAGGTTTTCGAACGTTTTTGAACTTTCTTAAGCCATTTAGCCGTTTTATCTTCACCTTCAAGAATACGCATTGCCGTGACAAATGATTGGAAAGAAGCATAAGCCGGTGCCCAACCAATTGATAAATCGCTATCGGCAATAGCCATTATGCTATCTGGGATCTGATCTTTTGATAAACGATTAGTGTTGTAAGGTAATGTACGAATACGACCTGTCACTGGTGCCCAGCCCGGATAGCGAAACTGCGGTTGTAATTGCGCTTCTAAATCAGATGGTAAAGCTTTAGCTAAACCTGCATCCGTTACTAAGCCAATCGCACCTGAATCAACGGCCCAAAATAAATCAGCACGTTTAACACCCGCTTTCGCTTCAGCCACAATCATGTTGGCAAGCGCAGCAGTTGGGCCACGGCGAATTGATAAATTAAGTTTAGGGTTTTTCTTTTGGATTGATTGCAGTACGTTTTCGTACAAACCACCTTCACCACGGCCTAAATATAAGGTTAAGTCACCCTCTAGGGCGGGTAAGTCTTTCACTGAAATTGGGCTTGCAGCAGAGGCTGCAAAGGCACGAGAAAGAGGTAGCGGCATTGCGCCCACCACCCCAAACGCAGCCAGGCCTTGAATAAAGGTCCTACGCTTCACTAAAATACATCCTTACGTGCTTTTTCGGCTTCTTCTAGTAACACCTTAGCGCGATCTAGTTTTTCTTGCATATCAACAACCACTGCACGTACATGGTCAACAGACCCTTTGTCAGAAATAGCTTTAGGCAGGGTTACGTTAAAATCTTTTTCGAGAACTTCTACTAACTTCGCATCTTTTTCGATAAGTGTACCTTCAACACCTTCGAATAAGTGAAGGTAAGTATCGTGTACAATTTGGGTTGCTTCATCGCTTAAACGTTCTGCGTATTTTGCAACAACACGGTCTAATTTATGTTTGATCTCATCGATAGTAGCGCTTTGCGTCATTGTTTCAGAAGCAGTTGCTTTTACAGCTTTTAATAAGCCTTTTTGCTGGAAGTCGGCAGCAAGTTTAACAGCTCCAAGACCCTGCCACAAGGCAGCATTTAAGGCCTTTTGGTGCTTACGTACTTCGCTTGCTGGTTTTTTGTCATCAATGGCCATTTTGATACCATAAATGCCTTGCCAGATTGATGCATAAACCGGCACATAATTCGTTTCAATCGCACTGTGAAACTTTACTGATTCCCAGTATTCAATTAAATCATCGCTTTTAACTGCTTTTGCGCCTTTTGTTTCATAATCGGTAACCATGGTGTCAACTTTACCGATCATCCACTCAACGTCTTCTGAGTAATCTTTTAAATTTTCTTTAAGATGATTAACGTGCTCACCAATTGGGCCATTTGCCAATACAGGTTGGGCAATAAAAGTAGATGCTAATACTAGGCTAAGACCTAGTGTTTTAACGGTGTTTAACGCTAATTTCATAGGGGGGACATCCAAGTTTCTAATTGTAAATGATAGCCATTATCATATACGTATCGATTGTCTAAATCAATTGCTATAAAGCCTTGATTACAGAATTACACATTTTTATTTAAGTGATTGGAAAGCTTACTAAGAGTGTTCATAAATTGTTTAAGTTCTTGGCTATCTAAGTCACTCACTAAACCTGCTTGCCACGCATTTGCTAATGGCACAATTTGCTCATGCAAACGGTTCCCATCAACGGATAGTGATAACAAACTTGCGCGTTTATCCTTAGGGTTTTCTTTGGCTATTATAAGGTTTCTGGTCAATAGCGACTTTACTGCACGAGACACCGTTGATTTATCCATTTGTGCCATATCACATAATTCTTTGGCAGTGCGCTCGCCATATTGGGCCAAATTCGCAATTATCCGCCATTGTGGCACGGTTAAATCGAACTGCTGTTGATATAGCTCACTAAACTGCTCACTCATTTGCATTGCAATATTGGTTAATGAATAAGGTAAGAACTGTTTTAAATCGAGCGTTGTTTGCTTATCTGTCGTCATGGCTGCACTACTGTCAAATAATATTTACACATGTAAATTCAATGTAGTTTGAATTTAGTCTCACATGAGAGTATCTTACCTAAAACCTTTCAGGAGTCTAGTGATGAATAACGAATTACAATATATGACAGGCTTTGGGAATGAATTTGAAACCGAAGCATTACCCGGTGCATTACCTATCGGTCAATTCAGCCCGCAAAAAGTTAAATACGATTTATATGCTGAGCAGTTCAGCACAACGGCATTTACAGCGCCCCGTGCTGATAACCGTCGTACTTGGTTTTACCGCATTCGCCCGTCAGTAATACAAGGTGATTACACGCCAATTGATAATGGCCTTATTCGCACTGCTCCTATTACAGAAGTGCCAACACCCCCGACAATGCTACGTTGGGATCCAATCGAAATTCCAGCACAGCCAACTGATTTTATAGATGGTTTAGTCACTATGGCTGCCAACGGCAGTGCCAATGCACAAACAGGTATTGGTATTCATATTTATGTCGCTAATAAATCAATGCTACAGCGTTACTTTTATAATGCTGATGGTGAAATGTTATTTGTGCCGCAACAAGGTGAGCTATTACTTAGAACTGAGTGCGGGCAACTAACCGTTCGTGCAGGAGAAATTGCCGTAATTCCTCGTGGCATTAAGTTCGCAGTTGATTTGCTCACTGATACAGCCCGTGGCTACATCTGTGAAAACTATGGCCATGCCTATATTTTACCAGAGCGCGGCCCAGTGGGTGCCAATGGTTATGCCAATGACCGTGACTTCCACTACCCTGTAGCGGCTTTTGAAGATGTAGAAGGTGATTTCGAACTCGTAGCTAAATTCAATGGCAATATGTTCCGTTGTGATATTGGCCACTCGCCATTAGATGTGGTTGCTTGGACGGGTAACAGTGCACCTTACAAGTATGACCTTGCTCGATTCAATGTTATGAATACAGTAAGTTACGATCACCCAGATCCTTCAATCTTTACTGTATTAACATCACCATCGGGTACTGAAGGTGTCGCTAATATCGATTTTGCTATCTTCCCTCCACGTTGGATGGTGGCTGAGAACACATTCCGCCCACCTTATTACCACCGTAATATTATGAGTGAGTTTATGGGCTTAATCGAAGGTGTGTACGATGCCAAAGAGCATGGCTTTGTACCAGGTGGTTCTAGCTTACATAACTGTATGTCGCCACATGGTCCAGAAGCAGATGTATTCGAAAAAGCATCAAATGCTGAGCTTGAACCACAACGCTACGAAAACACTTTGGCATTTATGTTCGAATCGCGTTACGTTATATCACCAACTAAATATGCCCTTGAAGGTAAAGAGCGTCAGCCTAATTACACTGACTGTTGGCGCACTATTAAAAAACATTTCACAGGTAACCAGGACATATAATGAAACTTTATAGCTATTTTCGTTCATCAGCTGCATACAGAGTTCGCATTGCGCTTAATTTAAAGAACATTGATCACGAGTTAGTAACGGTTAATTTATTAAAATCAGAGCAACAAAGTGACGAGTACCTAGCTAAAAACCCACAAGGGTTATTGCCAGCACTTGAAACTGATCAAGGTGTACTTGCGCAATCGCTGGCTATTTTAGAGTGGTTAGAAGAAACTCATCCAGAAACGCCTCTTTTAACGGGTGATGCATGGCAAAAAGCTCAGATCCGTAATTTATGTTATGCCGTAGCGTGCGATATCCACCCTATCGATAATTTGCGTGTATTAAAGTACTTGGCTAACGATCTTGGTGTTGATGAAGAAGCAAAAACGACCTGGTATAAGCATTGGGTAGAAGTTGGCTTTGAGAGTATTGAAAAGCTACTTAATGAAGCGAATACTTTTTGTGTGGGCAACAAACCAACGCTTGCTGATGTGTGCTTAGTGCCGCAAGTATTTAATGCCTTGCGCTTTAAAGTTGATATGACCAAGTACCCTAAAATTGCTGCGGTATATGAGCAATGTAATAAGCTTGATGCCTTTATTGATGCTGCACCACAAAATCAGCCAGATGCAATTTAAGCTTTAAGATTTGTAGTTAAAAAGGCCCGAACACTTCGGGCCTTTTTTATTTGTTATCTAAGCGCTGAGTTAATCACACTCACATGGTTTATTAAATCGAGCCCTAAGTCGGTTAAGTAGCCCCCATCAGGACTATCTGTAATACCTTTATCATAAAGACGTTTTGCTGCATCTTTAATTGAGCTTTCGGCATCGGAATGAATTTTAATTCCCTGCATTTGAGAGTTGCGAGGAAATTTTGCAAGCAGGGTTAGTTCGTCGATCATATTTTTATCAAATTGCATGTGTTCACCTTTTTATTATTTATTCCTTGTCATAAGCTTAGTGTAGTTATACAGATCTGCCCAACGGGAGGCGTATTTTGTTAAAGAAAATTTTACTGTTAAGTACTTTGTTTACTTTAGGGTTTCTAAACCAAGCACTAGCAAAGGAAAAACCACTAATCGTACTTGATGGTCAAGAGGCATTAAACAATCAAAAAGTGTGTTGGTATGAAAATAAACGCTATACCGAAGGTGCCTATATTGCCGTTGGCGATATTACGTTAATTTGCACTGCTAAACAGCCTAATTTTTCAAACAGTGATTTGGCTTGGCTCAGACTAAATGCTAATGGCGAGATTATTTACCCTAAACAAGCGAAAACGATTCACGTCAATTAGCTTAAAACGCACAGATAGGGTACTATTGCGCGGTTGCAAATAACCTAAGATTTATCATGGACAATCAACCAAATAATCCGTTACATGGCGTTAAACTAGCCGACATCGTTACTAAACTTGAAGAAAAACTTGGTTGGCAAGGTATGGCAGCGCACGTAGACGTACGCTGCTTTCAAAATGACCCAAGTGTGAAGTCGAGTCTTAAATTTTTACGAAAGACCCCTTGGGCACGAGAAAAAGTAGAGCAGTTATATATTGATACCTTTATCGATAATGACCAAGCTGATGATGGCACTTTCCAATGGAAAAGCATCAAAAGGTAACCACTTAATCTTCAGCTGCTACAATCACCGAAAGCGATTTCGGTGATATCTCCACCTCTAGTTTATCTGCAGTTTTAACTTCACCATCAATAACATAGGTCAACCCTTTTTCTGCGCTTACTGTCACTCGTTTAGCATTTGTGTGGTGACTGTTAATAGCAAAACTAGTTTGCGTAATACTCGAGAACACTAACTCCGCAATACTTAAAGTACTCGCTTTAGAATCGGCACTAGGTGTTAGCCAGTTAACATCAAGTAAACCATCTTGGTGATCTGGCTGACCTGCAGATTGAGCAAGTAAAGTAGTAAATGGCGCTGCGTTGGCGATGATTAAACTGGTGGTATTGATTGTTTGCTCATCGTTATTATCAAGAGTAACAACATAGTCTTGCGCTTCATGCTCACCTAATGCTTGCCAAAATCCTTGTAAATAAGCTAATTGCCCAGACTCATTTTTAGCATCACGATGGGCTTTTTCAATCATCTTTTGTTCAAAACCAATTCCTGCAAGTAATAACATACGCTCGCCATTACACACAGCGGTATCTATCCGACTCGCCTGCCCTTCAATTATCAGCTCACAAGCCTGCTCAACCGGAATAAGCTTCGATTGTATACCCATCAACACATGAGCGAGCGCATTGGCAGTACCTAAAGGAATGATACCCAGTTTACACTCTGTATTTACAAGTACACTTGCCACCTCTGTTACTGTGCCATCGCCACCACAGGCGATGACTACATCAGGGTTCAATTCAAGTGCTTCTTTGGCCAACTCAGTACCATTTACCTGTTCTGACGTGGTGTAAACAGTTAAATCGTAATACTCAGACAAACGAGAGGTAATTTGCTTACGTTTAGCTTCCCACAGTTTTGTACCAGAAACAGGATTAGCGATGAGCACAGCTTTATTTTTGATTAACAAGTCACCTCTACGATGGCGACGCACAAGATGACGCAGCTGGCGCTTGTTTAAATTTGCAGTTTCTCTAGTTTCTTTAATTTGTGCGAGTACTTGGTGTACATCGGCATCTTTGTTTTGGCTAAGTAAGTAAGCTGCCATCACAAAAACTGAACGGCCACGCCCTAAGGCGCAATGTACTACGACACGTCTATCTGCTTTTACTTGATGGTCAATCCAATTAATCGCTTGGTGTAGTTGCGCGCGTGTTGGCACGCTATGATCAAGTACAGGGATATTTAAATAACGAATATTCTCTTGCGTAGAAGACCATTCAAGGCCATCAAACTCACAAGTTACATCTAAAATAGCTGTAATACCCATTTCTTTCATGGTGTCTATATCTGAAGGAAATAAACGACAGGCTAAAAATAAATGCTCATTAATTTGTTGTAATGGTGGCACTTTATCGTGTTTTCTCGACCAAGCATTGTAAAGTTGTGCACCCAATAAAAATGGAATAAAAGCCCAACGAATATAGATAGGAATAACGCCATTTTCACGTTTTCTAAAAATACGTGCAATATTAAAAAAATATGCGCCACTAACCAAAAGTAACGACAAAGCCGTCCAATAAAAAAACAGCGCAAAGTAAACAGTTTCTACCCGAATAGCCGCAATTATAAATACAATCGCTAAAGCTAAGTAACTAAATGCTGCCCACATAATCACTCCTTGTTATTCTAATTGCATACCACGTTGCAAGTTTCACTCCAGTAAAAGCCGTTCAATTACCCCTACTGGCTATTTAAAATCAGTAACTTAGCATTTATAAAAAAGCTTACCATTTTAGTTTAGGACATTTTTTCACAATTTTATGAATAACTTACAATAATTTACATAGAACCAATTTGATAGATTTGCCAAGTACTCTTTCCCTGCTAGTCTAAGTTAAAAGCCATGCCTAATAATGACAGGTTTTTAGTAGAGCTTTCGTTAAAAATTTAAATCAACCCGAGCCTAATTCGTTATGAAATACGATGACCAAACGCTACTTAATTTACTTGCAGCAGAATATGTTTTAGGCACTTTACATGGCCATGCCCGAGATAGATTTAGCCGCCTAATGCGTACCTCTCCTCGAGCCCGATACGCAACCTCCTTATGGCAAAGACATATAAAAAACCTAGAAAACGCGATTGAATCTAACCCACCTGATCAGCAAGTTTGGGATAAAATAACAAAACGGATTGACCCACTTTTTTTACCAACACAGAAGAAAGCAAAAGAACCTAAATATGGAATATTTAAGGCTTGGGCTGCTATTGCAACAGCGGTTTGTATTGTGTTGGTATTAATTACTTGGCAACCGCAAGAGTCGTTTAGTGATAAAATAAATCACTCGGTAACGTTTTATGACTCAGCAAATAAGCCAGTTTGGAATTTAGATATAAGCGATCACAGTATTTTACTTAAAGCAGCTAGCGGCATGAGTTTACAAACTGATTATGATTACCAGTTGTGGATCCGTTTAAAAGGCTACCCGAGCGCCATCCCTATTGCTTTACTACCAAAATCAGATAGTAAAGAAATTGCCCGAAATGCATTATTTAAACCACAAAATATCACTTTACTTGCAATAAGCCGTGAGCCAATTGGCGGCTCACAATCAGGTAGCCCAAGCGAAATTATTTATACAGCCGTACTCGATGCGAACTAATCATACACAGACTAGAAACAATATAAATACGAGCAAAGCCATTATTTCTAAGATAAACGACCTATTCGATAAACCTTTGTACTTGCTATAGTTACAGCCTCTTTTTATATCCGCTTTAAAAAATAGGCGGTAATTCGAGTATTAGACTCATCTCCTTGTATTATCTTAGGAATAAAAATGAAAAAGTCGTTGTTGTTTACGCTATTTCTATTAATTTTTAGCTCTATCTGTCACGCCCACCAGCAAAGCACCGCTTATCTTAATTTAGAACAACAAACGAGCAATAAGCTATTGCTAGTAGGCTCTTGGCAAGCCTCGGTGAATGATCTCGATAAAGCGCTCAACTTCGATAAAAATCAGGATAATGTAATTACATGGCATGAAATTACATCACAGCAGCAAGCAGTATTAGACTATCTAAATAGCCATTTTAATGTGTTACAACAAAATCAAAGCTGCAAGGTCACGATTGATGGTGCACTCAGTATAGATAACCACTTTAATCAGTCGTATATCCATGTGCCACTACAAGTTGATTGTCCATCTGATAGTTCTATAACAGTTAATTACACAGCCCTATTTGATATAGATGAGCATCATCAAGCAATTGCTGCCATTGCTAAATCAAGCCGCGTATTTGAACAAAATACGCCAAAACAAGTTATAAACTTTAAAGAGCAAAGCTTCAGCACAACGTTTATTAAATATGTACATCAAGGCATATTACATATTTGGATGGGCACCGATCATATTTTGTTTTTAATCGCGCTATTACTGGGCTGTGTGTTAGTTCGTAAGCAAGGCGAGTGGCAACGTGTCGAGTCTAAAAAACAAATTCTAATTGATACAGCTTGGATCATCACCGCTTTTACACTTGCTCACTCAATTACCCTAACAGCGACTGCTATGAATATCATATCGCCAAACACCCGATGGGTAGAATTAGGTATCGCGCTTTCTGTATTATTTGCTGCAATAAATAATATTTGGCCAATGATTGTGCGCTTAGGCTGGATCACATTCTGTTTTGGACTATTACACGGTATGGGGTTTGCGAGTGTTTTAGGTGAGCTTGGTTTATCAAATGAATACCAGCTAATGAGTATTTTAGCCTTTAATTTAGGGGTTGAGATTGGTCAACTGGTTATTTTAGCAATTTGTTTACCACTACTAATGCTACTTAGAAATAGTCCCTGGTACAAAAAAGCCATTATGCCAGCAGGTTCAGTGCTAATTGCCATTATGGCAATCCAATGGTCTATAGAGCGCTTTTAATAAGCGCTTTATTCAAAGGGTAACAATAAGGTTTTCATTGTTGGACGTAGCGCTTTAAGTAACTCATGAATATCTAAATCAGGGTTGAGCATTTTGCGCAGTAACAAGCCACCCATTACTGAAAACATCACTTCAATACGGGCATTCACTTCTTCAAGTGCAGTACCTTGTAATGGCCCTCTTTCACCCACTAATAATTCACGCATAGAATCACGAGCGTGGCTATCTGACTCACGTAATAAGTTAGCCACTTTTTCATTGCGTGCAGCTTCGGCGAGCATTTCTAAATCAAGCGCACCTTGATTCAAATCGGTATGGCGCTCAACGCCTCTACCTAGACCATCAAGCAATACAGTGACACGATCGCCGGGTTTATCAGCAAACTCTTTAAAGATTGAGAACATTTCTTCCATATCACGCTCAACAATCGATTCTATAATCGCTTCTTTACTGGCGAAGTAATTGTAGATGTGGCCAGCACTCATACCCGCGGTTTTAGAAATTTCGGCCATTCCCGCGCCATGATAACCCTTACGTCGAAAACAATCCGCTGCGGCACAAAGCACTTGATTACGTCTTGCCTCAGCAAGCGCAGGGTCATTGTGTCTTTTCGTTTTTTGCGTCATGGTTTCTCCAAGCTTTACTGACTAGGGTTAACTTTAATTTAAACAAGGTTTACAGGATCTTAATCTTTGAGGAGAGTCAAAACAACTAAGAACCTGCAAAACCTTAAATAAATTATGCTTTTGCTGATTTATTGCACAGTTTTTTGTGCGTTCCAGCCGCCACCTAGTGCTTTATACAAATTAATTTGGCTCGCCAGATACGCTTGCTTACCCAAAATTAACTGTTGTCCTGCACTGTACCAATTTCGTTGTGCATCCAATACTTGCAAGTAGCTGTCGGCGCCTTTTTGAAAACGTGCATCCGATAAAGTAAAAGATAGCTCATTACTTTGATACAAGTCATTCAGGGCATCTAGCTGATGCATATAACCTTCACGGTCAGCAAGGGCATCAGATACTTCTTTAAATGCCTGTTGAATGGTTTGCTCGTAACTGGTTATAGCTATTTCTTGCTGAGCTTTTGCAACATCGAGATTAGCTTGATTACGACCCATGTTAAAAATAGGCAAGTTTACCGAAGGCACAAAGCTCCAAGTCCCAGAACCTGAATCAAAAAGATTACTCAAGTCAGCTGAAGCTGTCCCCGCATTCGCGGTTAAACTGATGCTTGGATAGAAAGCCGCTTTTGCCACACCAATGTTTGCATTGGCAGCCAATAAATCATGCTCTGCAGCTTTGATATCAGGTCGCTGAGTCAATAGCTCAGACGGTAACCCTACTGGCACATCAGGCAAACTAAGTACATCATCTATACTTTCACTCGGTAATAAATCTGCAGTGACGGTTTTACCCACTAGAAAATCGAGGGCATTTTTATCGCGCTTTAATAAACGCTGATAATTTGCAATATCGACCTTAGCGGTTGCTACTGTACTTTCAAGTTGCGATAGCGTTAACTGAGAAGCAGCACCTAGAGCAAATGTTTTACGGGTTAGCTCTAAAGACTCCTGCTGAGACTTTAAAGTCTCGTTTGCAAGTGCCAAAAGCTCTTTGTCCGTCGCATAGTTAAGCCATGCATTCACTAATTCTGAAATCAAACTAATGCGCACACTAGTCAAACTGTATTCAGCCGAATATAGGTTTTGTAATGCTTGCTCTGATTGGTTGCGTACTTTGCCCCAAAGATCAATCTCATAAGCGGTTAGGCCTACAGTTGCTGAATAGTTTTCAGAGATAGTTGCTTGACCAGTACCAGATAAATCTGCCGGAAGACGCTGACGTGTACCCGATGCATTTAGGTCTATGCTTGGGTAAAGCGCTGAATCTTCAATCTGGTACATTGCTCTAACCTGCTGCACATTCAGTGCAGCAGTTTTAATATCTTTGTTGTTTTCCAGCGTTAGCGCAATCAACTGTTGAAGTTGCGCATTACTGAAAAATGACTGCCAATTGAGCGCATTTATATCGCCCGCTGTCCCTTGGATATCATAGTTTTGAGCAACGGGTAATTCACGTTGCTCCCTATCTGGCGCCATATTACAGGCAGATAACATAAGTGCAGCAACAGACACTGAGATAAGTTTTGCTTTCATTATGCCTGCTCCTCATTAGTTGACTTTGTTTTGCCTGGGAATACTCTGCGCACCAGTACAAAGAACAACGGCACAAAGATTACTACAATGGTCGATGACGCAAGAGTACCGCCAATAACAGCAATACCGAGTGCGTTTTGTGCACCTGAGCCTGCACTTGATGCAATTGCCAGTGGTAGTACACCACACACAAATGCCATTGATGTCATAAAGATTGGACGTAAACGTAGACGAATAGCTGCTACCGCGGCATCGACAAGTTTCATACCTTCATCCATTTTATGAATAGCAAACTCTACAATTAAGATGGCATTTTTTGATGCCAGACCTATGGTGGTTAATAGACCCACTTGGAGATAAATATCGTTTGATAAATTAAATACAAATGACGCAATCGACGCACCAAATACACCAAGCGGTACAATGAGCATAACTGCAGCAGGAACTGACCAGCTTTCATATAACGCCGCTAAACATAGGAATACCACCAACAATGAAAGTGCATAAAGTAATGGCGCTTGACCACCACTTAAACGTTCTTCATATGAAATTCCTGTCCATTCGAACGATACGCCCGGTGGTAATTTCTTAACCATTTTCTCAACTTCAGCCATCGCTTGACCAGTACTGTAGCCCGGTGCAGCCGCACCTTGGATTTCCATCGCTGAAAAGCCGTTATAACGCTCAAGACGTGGTGAGCCATATGTCCAATAAGAATGAGCAAAGGCAGTAAATGGCACCATGTCACCATTGGCGTTACGTACATACCACTCATCTAAGTCTTCTGGCACCATGCGTGATTCAGGCGTACCTTGTAAGTACACTTTTTTCACACGACCACGGTCAATAAAGTCATTTACATAGCTACTACCCCAAGCCGTTGATAACGTATTATTGATATCTGCTTGAGTAAGACCTAATGCTTCGGCTTTTGCCAAATCAATATCAAGCTCTAGCTCAGGTTTATCTTCTTGACCATTTGGACGTACACCTGATAACACCGGGTTTTGTGCAGCCATACCTAAAAACATGTTACGTGCTTCAAGTAGTTTTTCGTGACCTAGACCAACCCTATCTTGTAAGAACAAGGTGAAACCGTTTGCAGTACCAAGCTCAACAACCGCAGGAGGTGGGAAAGCAAATACGAACGCTTCTTTAATCGTTGAGAAGTATCCCATGGCTTTACCCGCAACCGCACCGACGGTTAGATCAGGACGCTGACGTTCATCCCAGTGTTTTAAACCCACAAAGCCGATTGCCGCGTTTTGACCAGAACCTGCAAAGCTGAATCCTGTTACCGTAAAGATAGACTTAACCGCTTCTGATTGTTCTTCTAAGAAGTGATGTTCCATCTTTTCAACAACTTTTAAAGTTTGCTCTGTTGTTGCACCGGCAGGTAAGCTTACTTGGTTAAACAAAATACCTTGGTCTTCATCTGGTAAGAATGCCGATGGTAATTGTGAGAAAATAAACACCATGCCACCCACGATTAAACCGTAAATAAGTAAGTAGCGTTTACTGTGCTTGATCATGCGAGACACAAAACCTTGTGTACCCGAGTTCGTTCTGTCAAAACCACGGTTAAAGCCAAGGAAGAAACGACCAAATAAAGACTTATCGTTATGTACATGACTTGGTTTTAGCATTGTCGCACATAAAGCTGGCGTTAAAATCAATGCAACAAGCACTGATAAACTCATCGCAGTTACCAAGGTAATTGAGAACTGGCGATAAATAACCCCTGTTGAGCCTGGGAAGAACGCCATAGGCACAAATACTGCAGAAAGCACCATCGCAATACCAACAAGGGCACCTTTGATTTCATCCATTGATTTACGTGTTGCCTCAAGAGGAGATAAGTTCTCTTCGGTCATTACACGTTCAACGTTTTCAACCACGACGATTGCATCATCTACAAGCAGACCGATGGCAAGTACCATCGCAAACATGGTTAAGGTATTAATTGAGAAGCCAAACACTTGCAAGATAGCAAACGTACCTAGCAATACAACAGGTACTGCAATAGTCGGAATAAGTGTTGCTCTGAAGTTCTGTAAGAATAAGTACATTACCAAGAACACCAGCACAACAGCTTCGATTAGAGTGCTGACAACTTTTTCAATCGAAAGTGATACGAATGGTGTCGTATCGTAAGGAACAACCGTTGTTAAACCTTCAGGGAAGAAAGGCTCAAGTTCAGCAAGGGCCGCTTTTACGCCATCTGCTGTATCAAGTGCATTAGCACCACTGGCAAGCTTAACACCTAAACCTGATGCCGGTTTGCCGTTAAAACGCGCAACAACACCGTAGTTTTCACCACCTAATTCAACATCAGCAACATCACTTAAACGAACAACTGAACCATCAGCATTGGTTTTTACAAAAATATTTCGAAATTGCTCAGGTGTTTGTAAGCGGCTTTGTGCAGTTACCGTTGCATTTAATTGTTGGCCACTTACTGCTGGCAACGCACCTAATTGACCTGCTGAAACTTGCGCATTTTGAGCACTGATTGCAGCACTAATATCAGCAGGAGTTAATGAGTACTTCAGTAATTTAGCTGGGTCTAACCAAATACGCATTGCATATTGAGAGCCAAACAGCTGCACTTCACCTACACCGTTTACACGCGAGACAATATCAAGCACGTTTGATGAAACATAATCACCGATATCGATGTTGTTCATACTGCCGTCTTCAGATACAAAGCCTACAACCATTAAGAAGTTACGAGCAGATTTTGCAACCGACACACCTTGACGTTGTACTTCTTCTGGTAATAACGGTGTTGCAAGCGACAATTTGTTCTGTACTTGAACCTGTGCAATATCAGGGTCTGTATCTGCACTAAAGGTTAAGGTTAACGTCGCTGAACCGTTAGACTCAGAGTTGAAGACATGTAGAGCAAGCCATCTAGCCCTTTCATTTTTTGTTCAATAACCTGTGTAACCGTATCTTCTAGAGTACGGGCCGACGCACCAGGGTATGTGGCTTGAATACTAATTGCAGGTGGTGCAATTGATGGATACTGCGCAACCGGCAAACTTCTAATTGCTAAGATACCTGCCAGCATAACAACGATAGCAAGCACCCAAGCAAATATGGGCCGATCAATAAAAAATCGTGACATTAAGTTTCTCCGTTACTGGCTGTTAGCTGCTGATTCTGCAGGCATTGCATTGACTGGTGCACCTGGGCGGATTTTCTGTAAACCTTCAACAATTAACTTATCGCCACTGTTTAGGCCGTCTGTCACTAACCAGTTTGAACCAACAGTACGATCAGTTTTAAGCACACGTGCTTCTACGGTATTGTCTTTGCTTACTACCATGGCAGTAGGCTCACCTTTTGTGTTTCTGCTTACGCCACGTTGCGGTGCTAAAATCGCATCACTTTTCACACCTTCAACAATCACTGCACGAACATACATACCTGGTAGTAGTAATTTTTCTGGGTTAGGAAATTCAGCACGTAAGGTTACTGAGCCTGTGCTTGGATCAACAGTCACTTCAGAGAATTGCAATGTACCTTTATGTTGATAAGTACTGCCGTCTTCCATCTTTAATTCAACTTTTGAATGTAAAGCGGCATCTTTATCAAGATCACCCGCAGCAATGGCTTTTTTCAAACGTGTTAGTTCACTGCTTGACTGGGTTAAATCAACATAGATTGGGTCTAATTGAGTAATGGTTGCTAATGCTGTTGCTTGATTAGCACTCACAAGGGCACCGGCAGTGACATCTGATTTACCAATTTGACCACTAATTGGCGCTAACACTTTGCTGTAGTTTAAATTGATTTCAGCGGTTTTAAGCTGTGCTTGAGCCGTTAGTAAGTCTGCTTTTGCACCTTTGTATGCTGCATCAGCTTCGTCGTAATCTTGTTGGCTTACTGCTTTGATGCTCAATAGCTCTTTATAGCGTTCTGCTTTTGCCTTGGCATTTGCAATACTTGCTTGAGCTTTAGTAATAGCGGCTTTACTAGTCGCTACTTCAGCTTCAAATGTAGATGGGTCAATCTGATATAAAGCTTGTCCTTTTTCAACCTCAGCACCTTCAACAAACATACGTGATTGAATAATACCGTTAACCTGCGGACGAATTTGCGCGATACGTGAAGCAGCCACACGACCCGGTAATTCTTTAGTTAGCGTAAGTGGTTTGCTTTGCATCTCAATAACACCAACAGGAACAGCTTGAGCTGCCTGCGTTTGCCCTTGAGCCGATTCTGATTGGCCGCAGCCTGATAATAAAACAGCACCAGCCAAAGCTGACACTGCAAAAAATGGAATGCGAGAGCGCTGCATGTGTAGTTCCTTAGTTTAGAGTGAACGATCATTCTAAACCAAAAAAGGCACAGATCAACCATCTTTAAAGAACTTTACATTAAATAAAATGCTTGCTTTAACGCATGAATTTTGCGCAATAAATAAATTGCTAATTGAATTATTACGAATGTAACTGAGAAAGTTGTTTTAAAACTATTAGTTATGCGAATTGAAGTTATATCAATTCGCAGATTATTCGCCTAAACACATGCCCATTGCGCGGGCACTTGCTATTAAACAATGTTCTAGAGGGATGACGCGATATTCAGAAGTAGCTTCTTTTAAACTGATTGGTTTAATTTCACCGTCTTTACTGACAGGAATAAAACCAAACTGGCCTTTCTTTACTAGCTCGAATGCTTGCACCCCAAACTCTGCTGCAAGCACCCTATCAAACGCATTAGGTGTGCCTCCACGTTGAATATGCCCTAATACGGTTACTCTTACATCAAGATCAAGCGCCACACGTATTTGTGAAGCAAGCTGCTCAGCAATGCCACCAAGCATTGGGTTTTCGTAACCAAGTTCATTTGATTGTTTACTAACAACACCACCAGCAACAGGTTTTGCTCCTTCTGAAATGACAATATTGGCAAATCCGTGACCTTTATCAAAACGTGATGTTAGTTTGGCTTTAATCGCTTCAATATCGTAAGGAATCTCTGGAATAAGTGCGACTTCTGCGCCAGCTGCAATGGCTGAATGCAAACAAATCCAACCGGCATCGCGCCCCATTACTTCAGTCACAATCACTCGGTTATGACTTTGCGCTGTTGGTATTAAACGATCAATGGCTTCGGTGGCGGTGTCGACAGCAGTCTGAAAACCAATTGTGTAATCAGTGCCATATAAATCATTATCAATAGTTTTTGGTACCCCAACGATATTTAAGCCATGCTCAAATAAATGCTGAGATACCCTATGTGAACCATCACCACCAATATTTATAACGGCATCAAAACCAAGTTGCTTAATAATACTGATTAACTCATCAGAGCGGTCAATAAACACTTGTTCACCCGCTATTTCAGCAGGAAATGCGGTAGGATTCCCTTTATTAACAGTTTCGAGAATTGTTCCACCACGAACATGAATACCCGCCACAACTTCACTGGTTAAGTGTATAATATCATATGGCTTTTCAAGCACACCACAATATGCTCTTCGGCTACCATACACCTGCCAATTGCCATCATGTTCGGCTGCTTTAACCACCGCTCTGATCACCCCATTGAGCCCAGGGCAATCACCCCCACTTGTTAATAGCAGTAATTTTTTCATTGTGTTACCAACTTCGTTCACTGATTAATTACAGATTAGCTTATATGTTGAAGTTTCGCGTATGACTTACATCAACTAAAACTTGGTTTTTTATGCGTAGAAAAAAGCGCAACAAATAGCACTAGTAATACATACTTAGGCAGACTAGTCAGTAAAGTGGTGTTATCAATATTTGCAGAAAAGGTGTTAACAGCAAAATATAAATGCAGCGCTAAAAATGGTGTCAGCAATATAAAGTATGAATACGCTTTATCTTTAAGGTACAGAGACTTACTAATGAGTAAAAATACTAAAAGTAACGCTAACAAAGGAAGGCCTAAAGTCACGATATCAACCATTGATAAAGCAAAGTTAGGTGACAAGTCATAAAGGGCTGAAAGTACTTCGGTTGGAATCGCAATAGCCGAGCCATAACCTATGACTGGTATAGATAAATAGGCAAATAAACAGCCAAAAATAAATAAAAGTAGTACGTTATATTTCATAACCCCATTCCATGGTTTGTTCATTATTAGCCTTACGCTAACTAATAACGAACAAATAATCCACTACTTTTTCAATACCTTACATCGTTAAAATGTCTTAACTTTAAAGGCTAGGTTTTCTACCGCACAGCCTGTACTACTCGTGTTTACACGGTAATAATGAGTATTGTCTGTGGCATTTAAATCTAATAAAAACTCATCATGCTGAGCGACTGCTTGTTGCTCTTGTGTTAAGCACATAGCTTGTACAAGCGAACGTAATTTAGCATCTGAAAAAATAGTGCCAAAACGCTGCATCGGCAGTGGCGGAATTTTAATACTAGGGAGTGCATTATCAACAGTTCGTTTAGCTAGAGTAAAACCATCCTTTGTTACATCAATAACTGCACCAGCAGGCCAATAACTGATTGCTCCGTTGTTTTTAGCGTCAGATTTAACATGCACGACACCGCTTTTACCAATCACCGTCATTAGTGCGGTTTCACCAGCACGAATTGATACAAGGGCGGTGGTCTCATCAATGCCAAAGCCATGCTGTTGCCCGGTATCTGCCAGTAATCTTGCCAAACGCATTGTTCTGTTGCGCTCGCTAAAGTGTGTATCAAGGACACCATAAGTAAAACTGCCAAGCCCACCTTGTTTTTCATAGGTAAGACTGTCAGCCGAAATCTTATCACCGCATTCATTTTCACAGCGCTCACTCGGCGCAGACACCGCAAACGAGCCTTCTCTCATTGCCGATAAACTTGTACCATTTGAAATCATCGGCACTGTGCCATAGGCATTTTTACTACCACTTTGTACCGCTGTACCTGCACTTGTGCCAACAAGTAATGGTCTTTGCAAAATTGCGTGAGTCCAAGGATATTGCTTACCGTTATCATCAAACAGTACTTTTCTGGTTAAACTCTGATCGCCACCGTTAAACATAATACCCGTCGCGTTTTCAATCAGTTTAACTAAATGATCTACCCCTTTATCACAAAGCGCTTTTTCGGCCTTAATTCGATCAGGGTAAATTGTCTCACGATTAAAAACGCCCATAGAGTCAGTGCGTAAAGAATCCAAACTCTCACATTGCTTACTGGTAATCGCTTTTGCTAAGGCGGGGGTTAGAGGTAACCAGCTTGATTCAACACCCTTAAAGTTTAATAACCCTTCATAAAAGTCAGCTGATTCATATGGGTCTCTGCTTGAAGCCGTAACCGCTAAAATTGTTGGTGATTCGGTGGTTGTTTTTAATGAGGCAGCAACAAAGTCTAAAATATCATTGGCTGCACGTTCGTTATTATCGCTTGTACTAACCTGCTCTTTTTGACGGGTAGAATCTGTATTTATTACAGCAACTTCAAGTGAGTCTATGACAAAGTTGTATTCGGAATCTGTGAGTTCGTTTAGTAACTTGTTATCTAAATCACGCCATGCCCATAAAATATCACTTTTAGTGATCACACCTGACTTTTCACGTGCAATCTGTGCTAATACCTTAAGCGTTTGCTGACGATTTTTTTTATTCTTGGTTGGCCAATTTGTCTTTATTGCAGATAAAGCATCATTATTTAATCGAAATTGATTATTCTGTTTACCACTAATCTGTTTACTCGAAAGACAGTTTTTAGGGCTCATACTTGAGCAGGTGGTCAAAGATCCGCCGACTAAGACCAGCGTTTGCTGTTGATCATTTGCATAGACTTTGCTGCCAAATGATGCGAAAAACAAACCAAATACCAAAGAAAAAGCTGAAGTTTGATATTTAGTCTTTTGCTCCTTAAGGATGTTCATATTGTTACACTCTTGTAAAAAAATATTAGAAAATTGCTTGCGCAGCTTTTTGTTGCTTGCTATAAAAAAATGGAACATTTAAAAACGCGAGTAAGCTAGCACTGTATCGCTAGCTTTGTCAAAAGACCTTACGGATTGGAATTATGTTGAAAAACGCATTATCGCTTTGCACATATTTCTACTCTCCACACTACCTTTCGGAGTGGTTTGACGAGTAGCCACACCTCACTTCCTGTGAGGGGCTAGTTGTGTCTATAACCCACTGCCCTGTCTAAAAAATTATAACAATTATTCAAAACGTCACGGTTTTGCCGTGTGTTTTTTAAGACAAAGGTAAATCAATATGTTTCGTCAGTTATCAATTGCTGTAGCAATCAGTGCTGTGCTGTGCCCAGTACAAGCTGTGTATGCTCAAAACGACCAACAATCAGAAAAAATTGAACGAGTAGAAGTAACAGGATCACGAATTAAAGGGGTTGATTTAGAAGGAACCATCCCGCTTACAGTGCTTGACCAAGATGCAATAAAGCGCTCAGGAGCGAACACTATTCATGAATTATTAAAAGATTTATCCGTTTTTAAAGGCGGATCCGGTACCTTTTCAACATCTGAAAGTGGTGGTACATCAACCTCAACGCCAGCGGGTCAATCCGCTGCAAGCTTAAGAGGTATGGGTCCTTCTGCAACATTAACGCTGATTAATGGCCGCCGTGTTGCACCAAGCTCGTTCGCAGCAGGCACTGAAAACTTTGTCGATGTGAACTCAATTCCACTTGCTGCAATCGAGCGCATTGATATTTTAGCCACTGGCGCATCAGCAATTTATGGGGCTGATGCTGTCGCTGGTGTTATTAACTATATTCTCAAAGATGACTATCAAGGAGCTGAAGTAAACACTTCTTACACCAATAGTTTTGACAGTCATGACGAAGCTAAGAAACAACTTAACTTAGTCTACGGAACCATTATCGGTGAAAGTAACTTAACGGTATTTGCTGATATTTACGACCGCAATGCCTTTAAAGCGACAGACAGAAGTTATACCGCAACACCTAATCTAGTGAATGGTTACTCATATTTACCGAAACTTGAGAACTCACCAAACATTTATTATTACAGCAGCCGAGATGGCAATGAACTACCAGCGCCAAACTGTAAAACAGAGCTTGTCACGACTGAGTATGGTGAGCAAATTTGTGCTTACTATGCAAACCAAGATGATTACCTAGAAACCCCATTTGAAAGCCTTTCAACTGGCTTTATGTTTAACAGCACCTTAGGTGATTTAGATTGGCATACCGATTTCTTCTATAGCCAAACTAAATCAAAAGCCTATTCATCACCTGCACCAATCAATCAAATAAACGACGATGATGGTCCGTATATCATAGAGGATGCGCTATTCATTTATGATAACGCTGATGGCAGTAACGACTTAATGGACCAGCTTTATATTGATCCATTTACCACTCAAGCGGGTCGAGAAGTGTATGCCTTTGCATTTGATGCACGTTTTAATTCACCGCGTACAGTTGAAGTTGAAACTAAAAACTTTCGCTTAGTCAGTAGCCTAGCTGGTTACATTGGGGACTGGAGTTGGGAGTCAGGTATAACATTTTCTCGTTCTAAGTCAGAGCAAGAAGCGATTGATGGTATTTACAACCGCTACCAATTTCATGCTGCAATCACTGGTGAATTATGCTCCGACGGTTCAACTGCTACATACGATGGAACACAGCTCAATTGTGCGCAAGGTCAGTTAATGCCATTCTACAACCCTTTTTTACAGGGTGATGCTAATAATGATGCGGTGCTTGAGCTTGCAAAAGCAAACCCAAGTAGAAATGGTGAGAGTACAGTCTACGGATGGGACTTAAACTTTAATGGCGATTTATTTACATTTAATGAGTTACCCATTTATGCTGCATTTGGTATTGAGGCTCGCCGAGAAGAGTTAAAAGATATTCCGTCTTTAGACTCACAAGCGCGTGCTGAAAATGGTTATTTAGTCGATGTTTTTGGTTTTGGCTCGAGCTTATCAGAAGCAGACCGTACGCAGTACGCTGCATTTGTAGAGTTGAATATGCCAGTTACTGAGCAGCTAGAACTGCAAGTTGCTGGGCGTTACGATCATTACGATGACTTTGGTGGAACGTTTAACCCTAAAGTAGGTTTAAGCTACCGCCCTTCAGATTCTCTAATTATTAGGAGCTCTTGGTCAACGTCGTTTAGAGCACCTTCATTAACTCAAGCTGGCGTAAAATTACGTACCACACAATCAAGCTTTGATTGTGGCGCAAATCAGGCTGTTGCAGATTTATACTGTATGGGCGATGGTACAGAAGTCAGTGTTAACAGCCTAGAACTAGGTAATCAAGCACTCAAAGCCGAAGAGTCTGAAGCGCTCAGTATTGGCTTTGCATGGAGCCCATCTGTAAATACCAATCTCACTGTCGATTATTGGCATTTTGATCATGAGCAAGTCATCGATACCAATATGACTGCCGTACTAGATAGAGCAATCACGGATGCTTCTCTTCGTCACTGTGGCTTAGTACCACTAGGCCAACAAGGTATTTCGTACGAGCAGCAGCTGTGTGAAGTAACCGATAATGCAGGCCTTAATATCGAAAATGATGGCGCTAATCTTTCAGAGATCCTAACAAACTATATTAGTGAGTTTAATCCGCGAGAAGATGAGCTATTCCTGCCGCTATTTAGAGACCATGTTATTCCACTGGAAAATACCGGCACACAAACCTTAGCGGGTATCGACTTTAAGTTCGATCATCGTTTTCTTTTTGCAACAGGCAACTTAACACTCGCTTTCGATGGTACACACTATTTAGAGTTTGAGCGAAACAAACCCGGTTCAGATGCAATCGAAAAGTTAATCGGCACTTATCGCTACCCTGAAAATGTAGGCAGATTCTCTATCGATTGGGATGCCGAGAGTTATTACATAAATCTAGGTGCCAATTATACCAGTAGTTATGAGGATGATATTGAAGGGCTACGTGGCCGTGAAATAGATGAGTTAGAAGAACTTGGCGAGCTTAATGATGAGTTAAAACGCGATGTTGATGACTGGCTAGTATGGGATTTATCTGCCGGGTATTTTATCAATGATGCATTATCAATCCGTGCTCGTATCGATAATATCTTCGATAAAGAACCGCCTAAACTATATGGTTCAAGCCGAGGTTTTGATTCTATAAATCATAATGCTTATGGTAGTCGCTATACGTTAAGTTTGAGCTATCGCTTTTAGCAAGGTATGGGCGACTTAATAGTCGCCCACACTTTTGAGCTTACGTTATCTTAAACTAACGACTCTCAGTATTATTCTTTCTTAGCAAGGGCTACAATACCTTGCTTATCTTATAAACGTCGAATGACCTTTAAGTGACTTTATGAAAAACAAACAGTTTGCGATGCCAGATGCGAGCATCATTTTGTTGTGCGTCGCCGTTATCGCCTATTTTGCCAGCCTATTTATAACCCCTGGTGTGTTTAATGCCGAAAAAGATAGCCATAGCGTTGAATTATCACAATATCAAATAGCCTCAGATCATACCCCGCCAGCATTTTTTGCAGAAGGTGGTGAAATTGGCCTCGCTAATGTTTTATTTGAAGGGTTAGTGTCAGGTGATAAGTATGGCGCAGCGATTGGTGTGATGGCGTTTATTTTAATCACTGGCGGTGCGTTTGGGATTATCTTAAAAACCGGTGCGATAAATAACGGCATAATGGCACTCATTAATAAAACACAACATATTGAGTGGGTATTCATTCCTCTCTTGTTTGTGCTTTTCTCTTTAGGGGGTGCGGTTTTCGGCATGGGTGAAGAAGCCATCGCCTTTTGTATTGTGTTATTCCCGATTATGAAGCAACTTGGTTATGACGCAAAAGTTACCGTATTAACAACCTATGTTGCTACACAAATTGGCTTTGCCACCTCATGGATGAACCCATTTAGCATTGCCATAGCTCAGTCTATAGCTGAAATTCCCGTTTTTTCTGGCGCGGGGTTCAGAATGGTTGCTTGGCTTGTTTTTACTTCATTTGGCCTTGTATTCACCATTCGCTATGCCAATTCTATCAGAGCAACTAAACAACAATCTAACCAACACAAAGACAGTGCAATAAATTTAGATAACGCAGATAAACTAATCTTACTTACTTTTATTGCTGGCATTATTTGGGTTATTTGGGGTGTGATGGCTAGGCAGTATTATATTCCTGAATTATCAGCGCAATTCTTTTGTCTTGGTATTGCTTGCGCTGTAATCGCCAGCCTATTCAAAAAACAAACTGCCAATGAAAGCGCAAACGCATTTAAACAAGGTGCCCAAGAGCTCTTACCTGCAGCGCTTTTGGTTGCTTTGGCAAAAGGCGTTATTTTAATACTTGGCGGTAGCGATTTAACGTCGCCTTCAACCCTTAATACCTTGCTGTATTATAGTGCCACCAGCATCTCAGTTGTGCCCGATTATATTGCTGCTTGGGGCATGCTATTATTTCAAAGTGTATTTAACTTCTTTGTTTCGTCAGGTTCAGGACAAGCAGCCATAACAATGCCGCTAATGTCGCCGCTTGGTGATTTGTTAAATATCTCACGTCAAATTGTGGTGTTGGCATTTCAGTTGGGTGATGGTTTAACGAATATTTTTATTCCGACTTCTGCTAGCCTTATTGGCTGTTTAGGTATTGTTAAATTAGATTGGAGTGAATGGGCACGTTTTATTTGGCGCTTCACTTTAGCTTTGTTCGGCCTTGCCAGTGGTTTTATTTTTCTCGCACACTTTATTAACTATCAGTAAAAGATTTAATTATGTTAACACTTATAAAAGGCGCAGACGTTTTCGCCCCCTCACCTTTAGGTATTCAAGATGTTCTGATTGCTGGCACTAAAATAGTTGATATACAGCCTGAAATAACTATCGATACTTATCAGGGGATTACCACGATTGATGGCACTCATTGTATTTTGGCCCCGGGGTTTGTAGATTCACTCGTTCATATAACTGGCGGAGGCGGCGAAGCTGGCTTTGCAAGTAGAACACCAGAAATGAACCTGACTGATGCAACACTGCATGGTACAACAACCGTTATTGCAGCTCTTGGCACTGACTCAAGTAGCCGAACTCATAGTAATTTGATTGCTAAAGCAAAAGAGCTGAAAGAGCTTGGGCTCAACGTTTTTTGTCATTCGGGCTCATATCATTTACCTGCGAAAACACTGACAGACTCTATCACCAGCGATTTAATGTACATAGATGAGTTTATTGGCGTGGGAGAAGTTGCTATATCGGATCATCGTAGCAGCCAACCCACAGTGCAACAGCTGGCAGAGCTTGCCGCTGAGTCAAAAGTAGCTGGCATGTTAAGTGGTAAAAAAGGCACTGTCAGCATTCATGTTGGCCCTGTTGATACACATTTATCGTTATTGCATGAGGTTGATAAGCTAACCGATATTTCGCTAGCACAATTTTACCCAACTCACATGAATCGCAATATTGACTTACTTAATGCTGGGGTAGAGTTTTGTAAAGCCGGTGGCACTATCGACTTTACAACAAGTACAACCGAGTATGACCTTGCTCATGGTGAATACTCTGCCGCACACGCACTAGCTTACTGCCTAGAGAATAAAGTCGACCCAACAAAACTAACCATGAGCTCAGATGGCCATGCAAGCCTTCCTATTTTTGACAAAAGCTTTAACCTGCTTGGCCTTGAAGTAGGCAAAGAGTCCACATTGCATGGCTCGTTTGTAGAAGCTGTGCAAAAATACAATGTTTCGATTGAACACGCTTTAATGGCGATTACATCAAACCCTGCACAGATACTGGGTATCAATAAAGGTGTAATTAAGCAAAATGCAGATGCCGATCTTGTGTTACTTAATAAAACAACGCTTGCGCCAACAGAATGCTGGTCAAAGGGTGTTCATATGATAAGCAAAGGCAAAGCACTTGTTAAAGGCGCCTTTGAATAAGGCCGCAATCGGCGGCCTTAAACACTATGCTAAACATGTTCCGAAATGCGAGTAACGAGTAGTTGCTCGACTTTCACCCCTTCAACATCAACAACCTCAAACTTATAGCCAGCATAGTTTATAAACTCGGCGCGTTTAGGCAGGCGTTTCATGGTGTAGATCAAAAACCCTGCGACTGTTTCGTAATGAGACTGTTCAGGGAACTCTTCAATTTCAAGGACTTTAGCAAGCTCAACCACAGGTGTTAAACCATCGACCAGCCAAGATGAATTATCACGTTGAATAATTAACTCTTCACCCTGGTGGCTAATTAAGTCGCCCATAAATCCTTTCATTAAATCTTTAACAGTAACAATACCTACCATTAGCGCGTACTCATTAACCACTACGGCAAACGGCTCTGCCGCTTTTTTGAAAGTATTTAGCGCCTCTGAAAGACTCAATGTTTCTGGCAGATAAAAAATATCTTGGCTTATTAATTCATTGTCGATTTCAGCGGTTTGCCCTTTTAGCACCTTACGTAGGATATCTTTTGATTCAACCGAGCCAATTAATTTATCTAAACTACCATCACACACTAAAAAGTGATTATGAGGGTGCTCAATAATTTTGGTTGCAACTTCTTGAGCATCAGCTTTTACATCAAAATACACAATTTGATCGCGAGGAGTCATCACACTCGATAAAAAACGTGCTTCTAAATCAAATACATTGCCAATTAGCTCATATTCTTGTTGCTGTAAGCTGCCGTACTCTGCCCCTGCATCCATCATCGCAACGATGTCTTCTGTGGTGACAATATCTTCTCGCTCAGCAGGTACTTTAAAAGCGCGTAAAACCAAATTAGTTATACCATTAAAGAAAACAACAAAAGGAGTGAGCGCAAAGGTCACCCAGCGCATAATGGACACCACGTTTACCGCAACCGCCTCTGGCATAATCATGGCTAACCGTTTAGGTAATAGGTCAGCAAATAAAATAAACAAAGAGGTAATACTCAAAAACGAAATCAAAAAGCTGATTTGACTCAATAACGGGCCTTGATAAATCATGCCTAAGATTTGTTCTATGTAAGGAGATAATGCTTGCTCACCAACAATACCACCTAAAATGGCAATTGCGTTCAGGGCAATTTGTATCATGGCAAAAAATGCCCCAGGTTGCTCTTGCAAGCTAAGCACTGCTTGGGCTTTTTTGTTCCCTTCGTCTACCATCACTCGTAATTTGATCTTACGAGATGCCGCAATCGCTATTTCGCTCATTGCAAACAATGCACTGATCAAAATTAAAATCATGATAATGAGTAAATCACTCATTGTAGCTCCTAATAATTAAGCGCATTCAGAGTGTTGAATGCAAACAACTTTTTGCTCGTTTAGGCTGGCGAGAGTTTGGCGAGAATGGACAAAAAGCAGCTGATTATAGCCACTTTGTAGTAATCAACAAGTGCTATTTTTAATCGTTAATAGCAAAGCCTTTATTTAATTTTTCAAGAGTCACAGGATTGATATTTTTATTGCAGGCAAAGTATAACTGAGGTGTGCCAACGGGCAGTTTAAATATCGGTTTTAAATCTTCAAGGGTGCTATCATTATTACGTTCATGTTTAAACTGCTCATCACTAAGGATGACTAAATCGATACTTGAGCGTCTGCTTTTCAGTACATCATAAATGTTGTCAAAACTATCAAGTAAGATCAGCTGATTACGTTCATCAAAGCCGTTTTCTTTTAAGTAAATATGTGAATAGTTATTTTTTAATACAGCAATTCGGTATTTCTTAGCTTCGTCTATGCTCGCTATTTTTACTTGCTCAGATTTAAACGAATAGAATGACGCTGAAAAGCCACCAATTTTCGCTACCCAAGTAAACTTATCTTCGCGTGCCGGAAGCCTTGCCATAGAAAAGATGCAGGTATTGCTATCACGCAATGCAGCGTTATACGAAATTGACCAAGAATTTACTGACACCTCATAATCCACGCCACTTTTATCTAAACCTGATTTAACTTTATCAACTACAGTGCCAGTTAATTCGCCATTTTCATCTAGGTATTGGAAATTAGGGAAATTTTCGGTCACCACAGTAATTGCTGCAAAACAAGGTTGCAGAAAAAGCAGCAATGACAAGGTGATAATTGAGCGCATAATGAGCGATACCAAATAAATTATAATTATTTTTTATAATAATATAGCTCGGAGTTGCAGATATTGAAATATTTTTTAGTAAAAAGGAATGAGCGGAAACAGGGTGTTTCCGCTCTAGAGTCAATTACTTATTCATTGCATTTATTAAAAATGCTGAGATTTTAGCGCCTTCTCTTAGAGTTGTTTCAGAACTTGTCTGACCGATTAATGAGCTATCTGTGAATGGTGCAATTTCCATCATGTCAGCACCAGTAATTGGGAACTCGTCAGCCAATGCAACTAGAATGTCTAATGCATGCTGAGGTGTTAAACCACCGGCTTCTGGTGTTCCTGTCGCTGAAGCAAAGCTTTCATCAAGTGCATCAATATCAAAGCTCACATAAAGCTCATCAACATTATCTGCTTTTAGCTGCGCAATAACTTCTTCAGCAACAGCTTTAGCGCCACGTTCGATGATTTCGTGTGCCCAATGTTGTTTAACGCCAAACGTGTCTTCCCAGTGTTGTTTAGGCTTACCACTAGAGCGAATACCAAATTGAATTAAGTTACGTGGAGCTGGTAAGTACTCAAGAATATGTGTACACCACGAACCAAAACATAAATCGATACCTAAACGTTCAACTAATAAGTCTGTATGAGCATCAAAGTGAATGATTGCAGTGCGTTTTCCTGCGTCACGTTTTGCTTTTAAGTAAGCTTTAGTCAGCGGGTAGCTAATTGAATGGTCGCCACCGATACCAAAAATACCCTTATCTGGGTAATTTGCATAAAAGCCATCACAGACATCTTCAGTGATAGACAAAGGCGATACATGATATTGGCTGTCTTCATCAGCATATAACGCTTTTTGACAGTTTGTAATGGTTGCATCGTTAAGGTATTTATCATGTAATAAATGCGGGATCACACGAACATCACCTAAATCAAAAGCGCGCGCTTGTGGTTGTTGATCAATCAAGGTAGAGCGTAAAAATAGTGGACCCCAGTTAGCACCACGTAAAATACCACCGCCACAATCAGAGCTAATACCTAAAATTACCGCTTTGTGTTCAGACTCTGCCAGTGTTTCAAGTGACTCTTTCCAAAGCACATCAACATTATCTGTTTGGCCGTATAATTTAGTACGCAGCGCATCTTTACGTTCTTTTGCTGTATTAACTGTAAATACGCCATCGCCAGGAGGACAAAGACACTGACTTAGTTTTTCGTGGAAGGCTTTTTGTGTGTTACTCATCTCTACTCCGCTGATCTTTATCTGCATATTCATGCGTAATTAAAAAACTTACGCAATCAGGTTTGTGTATAGTCTGGATTTTTGAGACTCAACAATCACTTGCTCAACCAAACCTATAACTTACTGATATTAAATGGTTATAATTTTAATGCAGATGAATTTAAACTGCTCTAGTCAAATAAGAGCGCTGTATTTTGGCAGGTATAACATGCGCGAAAAGAAAGTCAAATTTTGCGGCAACCTAGGTGATTGCCGCTATAGATTTATATTCAAACGAAGTGAATACTCATTATTCGTAGCCTCTTGGCTTCTTAGTTTTGATAACGGCAATGTATGCATGCCAGCTGGCGTAGCTCAATAAAGGCATAATAACGATAAACCCAGCAGTGCCTGTAATAAAGCCGACAAATACCAAACATAGTATCAAACCAGCCCAGACAACCATGGCACCAAAATTTGTTTTAACCGCGTTCATCGAAGATATTACCGCAGTCATAATATCAACACGGCGTTCCATCATAATTTGTGGAGTAAACGCTGAGATAGCAAATACAGTGACCAGTAAGATACCACCGACAATACTACCGAGCGTTAAAAACGCAGATAACTGCTCGAAACTTGGGTTAACAACGTTCGGGTACAATGCATGAATAAGCGCAGCTAAGCGCATCCAAACGATCATAATTACCATTAATAACACTGCAAAGCCCCATTCACCTGCTGGGTTTCTAAACATCGATTTAAGGCTGTGCATCAAGGTGGGTTTGTGGCCTTTTTCAAGCTCCCAAGCAACATCGTAAAGTCCGGCAGCAAAGGCAGGGCCAATTAATGCAAAGCCCACTACAGCAGGTAATATAACTAAGTGTGTATCAAACTGATAAACAAAATACATGATAGTGGCAGGTATCAAGGTAAATACTAATCCGTAGACTAGACTCAGTATGGGTGCATTCGCGATATCTTTAAATGCAAGTGCTAACCAATGAAAAGGCGCACCAATTGAAATTTTCGAGCTTTCTAAACAGCGTGCAAACTCATGGTGTTTACTCATAGAAGATGAAGCAGGCATAATATATCCTCTTTTATCGTTACTTCTTTAGGTTTAGGTTATCTGTGCAATTCTTGCAACATTGGTGATCTAATAGGACATCTGTCCTGTACTTTAAACACATATGATTAAAGTATTACGCTTTAGACAAAAATAAGGTTTAATAATGGAAAAGGTATTTCACTTAGGGCTTACTCGTCAGGACTTAAACGGCGCAACCCTTGCGATTGTCCCAGGCGATCCTGACCGCTCAGCACGCATTTCAACACTTCTCGATAAACCAGAATGCTTAGCGAAGACCCGTGAATTTCATGTATACCGAGGTGAGCTAAACGGGCACAGCGTTGTAGTTTGTTCTACCGGTATTGGCGGCCCATCTACATCAATTGCTGTTGAAGAGCTTGCTCAGCTAGGTATTGATACCTTTTTGCGTATTGGCACAACCGGTGCAATTCAGCCACACATTAACGAAGGCGATATTTTAATTAGCCAAGCCTCAGTACGTTTAGATGGTGCTAGCCAGCATTTCGCTCCACTAAGCTACCCTGCTGTGTCTGACTTCTTTGCAACACAAGCGATGGTAAATGCATGTGATAAGCTAGGAATTAATTTCCACATTGGTATTACTGCATCGAGTGATACGTTCTACCCGGGTCAAGAACGTTACGATACTTATTCTGGCTATGTTCCTCGCTCATTCCAAGGCAGCTGTGAAGAGTGGCAAAAACTAGGCGTGATGAACTACGAAATGGAATCAGCAACACTATTTACTATGTGTGCTGCTCTTGGCTTACGCGCAGCCTGTGTTGCAGGGGTATTAGTAAATCGGACTAAACAAGAAATTCCGAATGTTGACCACGGCGAGATTGAGAAAAAATCAGTCGCCGTCGTCATTGAAGCTGCAAAACTATTGCTAGACTAACCTTCAACTAGTTCAGCAACACAGTGCTCAAATGCTGGTGGGTTTGCAAAACTTGCCAGCACACTTTTAGCCACCTCATATTGATTTTCTGCCCCTTGTGTTTCTAACAAGGTGATTGACTTAACTGTTTTATCATCAAAGGTTAAGCCCGCAAGATAAAACTGACTCAATGCACTTTGTAATGGCGAAAGGCTGGGACTATAGGCAGCATTTTCAGCATAACTTCCGTAAAAGTCACCTTCATCAAAAGTCGTTAATTTAACCGCACTAAAGTTACCTGTGTAAGGCACGTATGCATTGAGTGCCAGTTGAATAAGTTTAGCATCATCAATCGAAAGCTCAGTAAACTGTTTATCGCTTTGCTTATTAGAAAATAAACACGCTTCATTGCCTAGGTCTTTCGGGCCAAATGAATAAGGTAATAACTCATGAAGATTAAAATCGCGTTCAGGCAATAAAATCTCAAGTGAATCTGCGGTGCTCAGTTCATTCATAAATTGACGGCAGTAACCGCAAGGTGCATCGCTAATAGCAATTTTTAACACTGCTTGCGCGCCATTAAGCCATGCATTATTAATGGCTGATTGCTCAGCATGAACGACTAAACTCAATGCTTGATGAGAAAACTCAACATTTGCGCCAAAATAGAAATTTGTTTCGCCTTGCTTGTTTAACCCTACAGCAATAGCGCCAACATAGAATTTAGAAATAGGCGCGACAGAAAATAAACTTGCGACGGGTACACAGGCTTTTAGTAACTCAAGTTGGCTAACTTGAAACTGCTGACAAAGAGAAGAAATATCAGATTGAGATAAGATGCCACGTTGCTGTTTAAGCTGGGCAAAAAGAGAATTTTTTTGTTGATCATTGAAGCTAAACGGCTCTGAATTTTGAGCTAGTTTGCTTGCATCTATCCTAGTTGCTGTCATAACAAATTATAATTATTAATTGGCTAAACAGTTTAAAAGGTTACGTAATGAATTGCTAGGTTTTGGGAGTAAACATCAAGGTAAATCGCACAATAAAAGCTAAAAATTAGCGGTATTTGTAAGCCCAGATATACACAACAAAATAGCGATGACTAGCTCGACCAATTATTGACGAACCAGCCAATTTTTTGCTTTGTTAAAACATTCAAAGTTTTCAGCTTGTAAGTTATAGCGCTTTGCTTTTTGCATAAATAAGTCGTGCATAAAACCATCAAAACTTACAACTATTGCTACAACAGCTTTTTTTAAAGAGTTTGCCACTTCCGGCATAATGGTGAATAAATCAGCAGGTGCGAAATTGTGCGTCATCTCAGACACATCAACGAGTATTTTCTCTGACCCATGTAATTCTGAATATTGTTGGGCAATTTGGTAAAAATTTATCACATCCTGTGCACTAGCAGTCCCTCTTAACGTCATCATCACGAGTGACGTCGATGCATCATAAGTGATGCAAGTAGACACGTTTGGCATAAGTTACTCTAAAAAAAGCGTGGGGTTGATTTGGCTTAACGGTAGCTGAATCAAAAAGCTGGGCTATTTTATTAATATCGCCTCTCTAGTCAATACCTAGCAATAAAATAGGTATGACCAGTTGTAAAATTCAGATTTTAGGATTAGATCTACTTTAAAGAGTTGTTATGCAAATTCATATCTTATTTACTTTAGACACAAGTATGAGTTTTCCTTTCATAGAATCAGCTTTTTCAGATAAACCTATATTTAGTTAAAATTTATAATATTTAGCGTTATTTAGACAGCAAAATGGGTGAGCATTTTTTAAGCTCACTTTTAAATGGATTGGTGTGTCATGAAAGCGCGATTGGTTATATTATTTGGCTTTACCTTGTTGATTTTATTAATTTCAACAACACCTAAAGCGATGCCCATTAAAGAATTTGAAAAGCTTAGAACCTCAATAAGGCAAAGCTACGCCAGTTCACCTCAAGAAGGGCTTGAGTTTGTCAATGCGCTAATTGAAACTACCGAACTAACGCTAGAACAAAAGATTATAGTCACTAATTATAAAGCTTGGTTTTTGCTTGAGACTGACAGGCTTGAACAAGCCATGGAAACCATTGTTAAGTACATGAATATGGTTTCTCAATCTGATGAAAAAGACCTCATGTATGGCTATTTCAATATTTCTGGTGGGATTTATGCACGCTTAGGTCTATATGAAGAAGCCTTAGCGTACTATCGCGATGCCATGCCATTTGCACAATCTCGAGATGAGCGTTTAGTTTATCAAACCGAAAATAATATCGCTTTGGTAAAGCTACGTTTAAACCGTTATAAAGAAGCTGCCGACTCGTTCACATACTATCGAGATTATGCCCACAGTAAAAATCAAACTCTCAACGAATCATTTGCAAGTAATAATTTAGCGCTAGCTTTAATTGGGTTAAAACAGTATCCAGAAGCACTCAAGATTATCAATGAAGCTATCGGGCTGCAAAGCCAACACAACTACACCACTCACCTTGCTTCAAGCCTGGTTCTAAAAGCCAAAGTATTACGTTTTCAGGGTTTTTTAAAAGACTCAGAAAAGGTACTCAACGAAGCTTCGACGCTTATTGAAAATAAACAGCTTGAGAATGAGCAACTTAATATTATTTTATGTTTAGCAGAAACGTATGAAGCACAAGGACATACTGATAAAGCACTCACAACGCTTGCATCCGTTGATACTCACACTGTTAGCCATACTAATTTTGAAGCCCTGTTATCGATTGCCAAATTAACTGCAGAGCTTTACGAGCAACAAAAAAATTATGTAAATGCACTTAGCGCTTATAAACAATATTCGTTCATTAACGCAGCTATTTTAACCAGACAAGCCAAAGTGAATTTAGCAAAAGCGCTTGCAGAAGCCGATGTTGCCGCAAAAGAAGTAAGAATTTCTAACCTAACTCGTGCTGAGCAAATAAAAGCCACTAAAGCCAATGCATTTAAAGATCTCACGATTGTAGTAAGCATCTGTTTAGTTGTTATTTTATTTGGCTCACTTATCGCCATTAACAGCATAGACAAACAAAAACAAAAATTAACTAAAGCATTAGAGCAGTTAAAAGATACACAAGATCATCTGATTGAAATCGAAAAAATAGCCTCTTTAACAGCACTGGTATCTGGTATGGCGCATCAACTTAATACCCCTATTGGCACCATAGTGACAGCAAGTTCATTAATAGATGATTACATGGAAGGTTTAGAAGAAAAATTTAAAGCCCGAGAGCTCTCTAGCAAACATTTTCATAAGTTTATTACCGATACCAATAGCGCTAAAGAGCTAGTGATCAGTAGCATTAATCGACTTGCCGGCATCGTCGAAGAATTCAAAGCGCTCAATGTGTCTATTCACCTTGATAAACCAATGAGCAAAATACAGCTGCCAAGCTTTATTAGTCATCGTTTATACCCTTTGAGTAAACACCTTGGTAAACAAATTGAGTTTAAAATTCATGGCGATGAAGCAGTTATTACGTCATATCCAACTATCTTAAGTGATGTATTAAAAACCTTGGTTATTAATTCCTGCGAGCATGGCTTTGTGAATTCTGATCAAGGTGTTGTCGAGGTAACAGTTAAAGCCTATACACATGTGGTTGAAATTACCTACCAAGATAACGGTGTCGGTATCAATGATGAGATCCTACATGAAATATTTACGCCTTTTTATACAACAAATCTAGGTGGAAACCATCTAGGGCTTGGCTTAAACGTAGTATTTAATGCGGTAAAATATAATCTTAGAGGGAAAATAAGCGCCGAGTCATGTAAACACGGCGCTCGTTTTGTGATTAGCTTGCCAATTGATGCAAGGTTAATCGATGACACTAGCTATTAACCGGTATTACGCATACCTGCAGCGATACCTGTCATAGTGATCATCAAGGCATTATCAATATCGCCTGCAGAGCTTTCATCTGCTTCGCGTGAACGACGCAGTAACTCAACTTGTAATAAGTTAAGTGGATCTGTGTACGGGTTACGTAGCGCGATTGACTCTTTGATCCAAGGTTGGTCTGCAAGCAGGCTCTTTTGTGGGCTAAGCGATTGAACAAGCTCAATAGCTTCGCTCAATTCTTGACGTAACTTCACGCCTAATGGCTTATATTGTTCAGTTACTAGTGCATCATCGTAATGCGCACTTAACCATGTATCAGCTTTACTAAATACCATCTCTAGCATCTCTAAACGAGCACGGAAGAATGGCCATTTTAAGCTCATTTCATGAAGTGTCTCGATACCATACTTATCTAACGCAGCTTTAAGGCCTGTTAATGCACCTAACCAAGCTGGCAGCATTAAACGGTTTTGGCTCCATGCAAAGATCCATGGAATAGCACGAAGGCTTTCTACCCCACCGTTCGGGTTACGCTTCGCAGGTCGAGAACCAAGTGGCAGTTTAGAAAGCTCTTGTTCTGGCGTTGCCATTCTAAAGTAAGGAACAAAGTTTTCATCATGGCGCACAACTTGACGGTAATGCTCACACGAATCTGCACTAATAAGCTCCATAACATCACGCCATTCGCTCTTTGGCTCTGGTGGCGGCAACAAGTTACTTTCTAGAACTGCACCGGCATAAATATTTAAGCTTTGCAGAGCAACAGCAGGTAAACCAAACTTAAAGCGGATCATTTCACCTTGTTCTGTTACACGTAGGCCACCTTTTAATGAACCTGGAGGCTGTGAGCGCAGTGCTTGGGCAGCTGGCGCGCCACCGCGACCAACCGTACCACCACGGCCGTGGAATAAAATAAGCTCAATACCGCGATTTTCGGCTAATTGAACCAGTTTATCCATAGCTTCATATTGTGCCCAACCAGCAGCCATCATGCCTGCATCTTTTGCTGAGTCTGAGTAGCCGATCATGACATTTTGTTGGTTTTGAATATGACCTCGGTACCAAGTGTTATCAAGTAAACATTCGATAACCTCTTTACCATTATTTAAGTCGTCTAACGTTTCAAATAATGGCGCAACCGGTAAGTTAAACTTACAACCACTTTCTTTAAGCAGTAACTGTACTGCCAGCACATCAGATGCGGTACGTGCCATCGAGATAATATACAAACCAAATGTTTGAGCATCTTGCGCTGCGATTACATCGAATGTATCTAGAACCTCTTGTACTTCTGGGCTTGGTTGCCAATGTTTTGGAATTAGCGGACGTCGAGAGTTTAGCTCAGCAAGTAAAAACGCTTGTTTGTCTTCTTCTTGCCATTGATGGTAATCACCTAACCCTAAATAACGTGTTAACTCAGAGAAAACATCACCATGACGCGATGAATCCTGACGTACATCGAGTTTTGCAAGGCGTAGACCAAAGCTATTAATACGGCGCAGAACATCAAGCAACAAGCCATCGGCAACTACTTTCATGTTGGTTTTAATAAGCGAGCGATAACACACTTCGATTGGGTGTTTAATTTGCGCGATATCAGTAATTAAATCTTCAGAATCAGTGCGCTTTTTCTTAATTTTAGCGCCCAAATGCGTCACAGTTTCAGCAATTTGATTCTTTAACTTTTTAAGTACCGCACGGTAAGGTTCAAAGTCTTGACCTGCAAGCTCAATAAGCTCATCGCTTGCATCCGACATAGATAACTCATTGCTTAGCGTTTCGATATCACGAGAATACAAATCAAGCGCCATCCAGCGGCCATGATCAAGTACTTGCTGTGTGACTTCAGCAGTTACAAACGGGTTACCATCGCGGTCGCCGCCCATCCAAGAAGTAAATTCAATTGGACTGAAATCAATAGGTAGCTCTAAATCAAGCTCTGCTTTTACGTCTTCGCCAAACTCACGTAAAAAACGCGGAACAGCGTGCCATAAGCTATTTTCAATAACCGCAAAACCCCATTTAGCTTCATCAATTGGCGTTGGGCGTGAGCGACGGATATCGTCAGTATGCCACGCTTGGCTAATAAGCTGGGCAATGCGGTTTAATAAATCTGCACGTTCACTAGGTAAGTTGTCTTTACGCTCTAAAGAGGCAAGGCAATCACTTAATTCTACGTGTTTATTGATCATTGTACGGCGTGTCACCTCAGTTGGGTGAGCCGTCAGAACTAAATTGATGTGGAGTTTTGAGAGTGTTTGCGCCAAGTGATTAGGATCAACTTGACCTTGCTTTGATGCTGTTGCTAACGCTTTTAATGTTTGAGTGAGAGGGTTTAGTTGGCAAAAACCAACATCATTAAAGCGTGATACGGTATGAAATTGTTCAGCAACATTAGCAAGATTCAAAAAATGATTAAATGAGCGTGCAACCGGTAATAGTTCTTCATCTGTGAGAGCGTGTAGTACTTCGATAAGCGCTTGTCTGTCGGCTTCGTTACCACTACGTGACGATTTAGATAAAGCGCGAATCTCTTCTACCTTATCTAAAATGGCTTGTCCTTGTGCATCTTTAATGGTTTGACCCAGCATTTGTCCAAGCATACTAACATTACCGCGAAGTGCAGCGTATTGTTCACTCATTCTCATACTCCTTTCTTTAACTAAGTTGAAAGTACTTACTGCACAGTATTTAGCCAAGCACGAACGCAGCTAAATACTGATCCCTTTTATTAATATCATTGTCAGCGTTAATTTAATAGATCGAATTTTCTAACATACTCGTAAAAAAGAATAACCAATCTATAAACATAAAAGTGTAATAAATACGCAGCTTAGTCAGCTACAAAGCGTTAAAGCTAGCTCAATTGGTAAAATGGACTTACCAATTTAAAAGGTAAAATCCCCGTAATTTAAGGCATCCTTAAAGTTCGCATGGTCAAATTTTTACCAGCCTTTTTTATGTGTTTATAGGGTTAGATCAAGACAAACAGAGCTACTATCATTTTATTAGTTGGTGAGAGTTTGAGCGAAAAAATTTTCAAATATTTTTAGAACAGGTCAAAAATGCAACTCTATATTTTGTGCGGTGCAAGCAGTGAAATTGCAAATGCCTATTTCACCACTCTAAATAAACAAATAAACAGGGGTCATATCGTAACCATCAGTCGAGGTGAATTTAAGGCAAGTTTTAATAAGTCATCAAGCAATGAGATAAGCCACCAGCATTTTACTACTGACTACTCAGAGCAAAGCTTGAGTGGCATTGCTAAAGAACTAGCCAGTGGCCACTATGATTTGGCACAGTTGATGATATTTAACGGCCTATTGCATGATCCAGATAATGCCCCTGAACGTAAACTTGAACAAATATCTGAGCAGCACTTTATAAATAGCATGACGACAAATGCTCTACTACCAATTCGCTGTGTGACTTTATTCTCATCGCTTTTGAAGCCAAAAGTTTCAACTGTGGTGTGTGCTCTTAGTGCACGTGTTGGAAGCATTAGTGATAACAAGTTAGGCGGTTGGTATAGCTATCGGGCATCGAAGGCGGCATTAAATATGTTATTTAAATCTGCAGCGATTGAACTTAGCAGACGCTATAAAAAATGCCACTGCGTGTTATTTCACCCAGGTACTACTGATACGCCATTATCAAAACCTTTTCAGGCAAATGTGCCCAAAGGAAAGCTATTTACCCCTGAGTTTGTAGCCGAGCAATTGTATTCATTGATAAGTGATGCTGACTATTTACAACAATCACACAACCCTGCCTACTTTGACTGGCAAGGAAAACCCATAGACTGGTAACAGGAAATTTATGCATTTAACAAAACAAGCCATTGCTAATTTAGAAAACCGCTACCGCGCCCATCTAATTAATAGTTTGTCGGGGTTTAAAAGTGCCAACTTAGTCGGCACACAAGATAATAATGGCCAAACTAATTTAGCGATTGTAAGTTCAGTATTTCACCTTGGGGCACATCCCCCTTTAGTGGGTATGATAATTAGGCCCCATTCAGTGCCTCGCCATACCCTAGAAAACTTATTAGCCACCAAGCAGTACACGATTAATCATGTAAACAAAGACATTTACAACAAAGCACATCAAACATCGGCACGCTACGACAAAGACGAGTCTGAATTTGATGCAACAGGGCTCAGTACTGAATACCTAAATGAATTTACAGCGCCTTTTGTTAAAGAAAGTAAGCTTAAATATGCACTTGAACTGAAAGAACACCACCACCTTGCCATCAATGGCACGGAGCTGATCATAGGTGAAATAACCGATATCTACTTAGATGAGGCTTGCTTGCAAGAAGATGGCTTTGTCGATATTGAAGCTATTGATACAGTCGCAGTGAGCGGGCTTGATAGTTACCATGTAACTGAACGTTTAGCCCGCTTAGCTTATGCTAAAAAATAACCTTTAATTTAAGAACTAGATTACAAATGGCTTAGGCGCATGGGTTAACACCTCAAAGCCAGATTCGGTGACAACTATGTCATCTTCAAGGCGCACACCACCATAGCCTGGTATATAAATGCCAGGCTCAATGGTGATCACATTACCAACTTCAAGGCTGTAGTCTGTCAGTGTGTTGATAAATGGTACTTCATGCAAAAATAGCCCTAAACCATGGCCAAGGCCTTTACCCGCGTATTCGCCAAAACCTGCATCAGCAATCACCTTGTTTGACATGGTATTTAAATCTAAACAATTAACGCCCGGTTTGACCATTTCAAGTGCCGCATTTTGCGCATCAAGAACAGTATTATAAATACGGGTTTGTTTTTCTGATGCTTCGCCAATAATGTAACTACGAGTCATATCAGAGCGATAGCCATTTACAACCGCGCCAAAATCAAGGGTTACAAAGTCACCTTGCTTTAAAACCTGATCTGATGGATTACCGTGCGGCAAGGCAGAGCGCTCTGAGAACAGCATAATGGTTGCAAACGACATACCTTCTGAACCGAGTTTTTGCATTCTAAATTCAAGCTCTAAGGCAAGGTCACGCTCAGTTACACCCGGTTTAAAATAAGGTAGCGTTTGTGCTAATGCTTCATCAGCGATGGCTGCAGCAGCTTTAATTTGCGCCACTTCCCAGCTATCTTTAACGCGTCTTAGTTTTTCAATTAAACCGTTTACCGCTGTTAGAGTGTGGCCGCTTAGCTCATCTGCCACACCTTGCCAAATTGCTACCGTGACATAGCTTGCATCAAATGCGAGATGGCTGTTTGGGTTAAGGTGTCTATTTATACAATGGCCAAGGGTTTCGTTGTCTCTGTCTCGACAAACAACTTCAAATCCTGTTGTTTCAGCAATTGCACGTTGATGGTATCGGTAATCAGTGATCAACACACACGCATTTTGAGTAATTAATGCATAAGCAGCATTACCGCTAAATCCACTTAAGTAACGAATATTTTCATGACCAAGTACTAACATCGCGCTGTAACCTTGCTGCTCTAGCAAGGCTTTAAATTCAGCTTGTCTTTTTAAGTAATTAACTTGCATTGTCGCTCCTTATTTTTTGCGCATGCTAACAGTTATGTCCATAAATACGAATATTATGCGATTAGTCGCAGTGAGTTTGCATCAACTGTTTACTCAAGCCACAATGCACAAAAAACCAAGGAGTACACAATGACAACATATGGTATTGGCACACAAACGCCAGAGCAGGCGCTTGACTCTTTGTCAGATATGACAACAGATTTAACCCCTATTCAAAATGACGAATTTCATGCGCGTATCGCAAAAGCACAAGCGTATATGCAAGCAAACAATATTGACGCAATATACTTAAATGCAGGCACTAACCTAGCCTACTTTACGGGTATGCGTTGGTACGCAAGCGAGCGTTTAGTTGGCGCTATTTTACCTGCAAAAGGTGATGTGCAATACATAGCACCGTTTTTTGAAATCGGCAGCTTAAACGATTTTATGGTGATTGATGGCCCAATTCGTGGCTGGCAAGAGCACGAAAACCCTTATCAATTGTGTGTAGATGTTCTTACAGAAATGGGCATTAGCAAAAATGGCACCCTTGGTATTGATGAAAGCGCACAGTTTTTTATCTACGACGGTATTAATAAAGCGAACGGCAATTACAGCATTGTTAACGCACAGTGCGTAACAGCTCACTGCCGCATGCATAAATCAGCCAGTGAACTTGCCTTAATGCAACGTGCTATGGACATGACTTTAGAAGTACACAAAGCAACGGCAAGTATGCTTTATGAAGGTATCACCACCACTGAGGTTGAAGCCTTTATTAAAAAAGCGCACCAAAAAGTCGGCGCGCCGGGTAACTATTTTTGTATTGTGTTATTTGGTGTTGCGTCTTCTTTCCCACATGGTGTTAAAGATCCGCAAACCCTTAAAAAAGGTGATGTGGTACTGATTGATACTGGCTGTAAAGTACATGATTACCTCTCTGACATTACCCGTACCTATGTATTTGGTGAAGCAACCGATCGCCAACGCATGTTTTGGCAGCACGAGAAAAATGCCCAACTTGCTGCTTTTGCTGCCGCAAAAAATGGTGTGGCATGTGGCAAAGTAGACGATGCTGCAAGACAGTATCTTGCCGAAAATGGCATGGGGCCAGAGTATCAAACACCAGGCTGTCCACACAGAACAGGCCATGGCATTGGTTTAGATATTCATGAATGGCCATACCTTGTTGGTGGTAACCCTACCCCACTTGCAACAGGTATGTGTTTTAGTAACGAACCCATGTTAGTAATACCGGATGAGTTTGGTATTCGCTTAGAAGATCACTTTTATATGACAGACGAAGGTCCGCGCTGGTTTACCGAGCCTGCTCATAGCATTGATGACCCATTTGGGTTAGCTAAATAAAATTCAAATAAACTTTATAAGGCCAGTTTTCTGGCCTTTTTTGTATCTGAATTATTACAATCATTAACAGTGTGTATATTTTAGAGACAACCAATCCGCTTTTATCATGTTATGATTTCAAGAATTTAACCTAACATAATTACGGAGAATAAATGGGTTTACGTTTTAAAGTTCCACATACCCTGATACTGCTGCTGGGCATGATGGTTGTTGCGCTTATTGCTACTTGGTTAGTACCACAAGGTTTTTTCACTACTACATTAAGTGAATCAGGCCGTGAAATGGTTGTTGCGGGCACCTATCAAACAGTTGCTGAGCGCCATTACTTAACCCCATGGGATTTATTACAAGCCATACCTCGCGCTTTTGCTGCTGCTCAAGATGTTATTTTCTTTGTTTTAATTGTTGGCGGTGTATTAGCTGTTGCACGTGCCACAGGCACTGTTGATGCTCTCATTGGTAGGCTTTTAGAGCGACACGGTAAAAAACCGCAACGATTAATCTTTATGGTGGTGTTTTGCTTTGCCTTAGCATCAAGCAGTATTGGTACCGCCGGCGAATATATTCCTTTTGTTATTATTCTCGTTGCGCTTTGTAAGGCAATGCGATTAGACGCAATGACCGCCGTAGGTATGATAGTCGCTGGTTATGGTATTGGTTATGGGGTATCGGCATTTAACCCATTTACGGTATTAATCGCACAGCAAATTGCAGGTATCCCAGTTTACTCTGGCCTATGGTTACGTTTAGCTATATTCATTCCATTTGTGCTCATTGGTTTTCATCATGTTTGGCAATACACCAAAAAAGTAGCTAACGATCCGTCTAAATCGATGATGATTGGCGTGCCTTGCCCACTGGAAAATCAAACAGCAACAAGTTACCCAGCACTTGCCCTGCGCCATAAACTAGTTTTAGGTAGCTTTATTATTACTTTAGCAATTGCAGTATGGGGCATCGCAACTAAGGGCTGGTACTTATACGAGCTAGGTGGTGTTTTTATTGCTTGGGGTGTGGTTGTCGCCATTTTAGGCAAACTATCTGCTGATGAAGCAGCAAACAAATTTATAGAAGGCGTATCTGATCTTGTTACCACCGCAGTGTTAATTGGTGTTGCACGGGGTATCGCCCTTATTTTAGAAGACGGCCAAATCTTACATAGCCTTGTACATGGCATGTCGTTACCGCTTTCTTATGTATCAGCTGAAATATCTGCAATTGGTATGCTGGTTATTCAAACCCTACTCAATACTTTTATTCCATCTGGTTCAGGGCAAGCTTATGTCACCATGCCATTAATGGCCCCACTAGGTGATTTAGTGGGTGTACCAAGACAAGTTGCCGTGCTTGCTTATCAATTTGGTGATGGCTTTTCAAATATGATCATTCCAACCAACGCCGTACTTATGGGTATTTTAGGGATGGCAGGTGTGCCTTACGGCCATTGGTTTAGATTCTGTTTACCACTACTGATCAAACTAATGGTCGCAGCATCGGTTGTATTAGTATTAGCTGTAATGTTTGGCTATGGCTTAGATGTACAGCCCACACTAAATTAACTTAGTTGATTTTAAAAAGCGCCCTGGCGCTTTTTTATTTCATATAAACTAATTTGTAGCAACACGTTTTTAGCTAGAAATGAGTTGGTATTGAAGGGTGGCTCTGTACACAAATCAGAAAATAAGCCGTAACTTGCTTCTACCCCAGGATGAGTTAACGTAATTACTTTAAAAGTCTGCTATGAGCGGACATTGAATATTTTCTATTATACATTTTTAGATTCTGAAGTTACAACTTTCCCCTATATTCAGGAAAATGAGCAATTAGCGCATATTTGTCATCAGGCCACTTTACCAATATAAAAATATTTTGTTAGCTAGCAAATGGTTGGCTAATTTGATAAAAATATAGAAATGATAAAACGGGTAGATTTTTGGTAGAAATATACGCGATTTGCGCACTATTAAATTGTTAGGCATCTAAATGAGCAATGAAGGATTAGTTAAAGTTCACGTATCTTTACCCAATCATTGGATGATTGGCGGCGAGTCTATGTGGGCAGAGCCCCTAGGGAATAATATTTTTCGGCTTGAAAATGTCCCTTTCTTTGCATACTCGTTAAATTTCAAGGATGAAGTACAAGCTTTTAAAGGCGACAACGGCATTTTGGAAATTGAAAATGTCATAACAAGAAGCGGTAACCGCACGCTGAGAATAATCTTTGACAAATCAATTGATAGAGATAAACAAGATTTTTATATCGAAAAAATTCGCAATTTGGATTGTTCATTGGAAAGATGGGATGAAACATATTTAACTATCAATGTTCGTAAATCTGCTTGCTATTTAAGTGTAATAGAACAGTTTGATATCTGGGATGCGGAAGATATTTTTGCTTATGAAACATGTGACGAGCATATTCCTGGGTCCTTCGATGCCGAGCCGGATGAAGATGCCTAACAAACTGTTTAAAGTGGATAAAATTACGTTGGCTTTGTTTCGCCATTCCAAACATTTGGTCAGGGCTATTTACATTTAGCTTTTTAGCCTGCATTGTTGCAGTATTAATTACTCAATTAAAAGTTATAAAATTTACCGAAAGGGTCAAGTCTCAGCTATGCGTAAGTGGTTGGTATATTAATATTCACCATTAGTAGTAACATCTATGGCAATAATCATGCTCTATTATGGTGTAGTTGAAATATAACAAAACTACTTAAAAAAGCGGACAAAAACCAGTTGGCTGAAGTCGCATCGCTCAAGATTATAGCCAACTAAATTTTGCCGATTAACAAGGGAGTTAGTGCACAATTAAATACATCATACTGTTAAGCATATTATTTGTAGCCGGCTGTGATACATCTTATGGCCTAATAGTTCCAATAACACCAAAATATGAAGGTGGCTGGGATTGCGCTATTGGTGAGTTAGAGAAAATTGGCTTGTCTGGTAAAGTCGTAGAATCAAATCAGTTACTCGTAACTGATTTGGCAACAAATGAGTATGCATTTACTGCAGCGCCAAATAGGTATAGTTCATTGGAGCTATATTCTATGCAAGTTCACACTGCACCCGAATGTGAATTAGCATTAAACTCTTTCAGCAAAATGCAGGAGTTCATAAAAGTATTAGAGTCAAATTGCTCTTATAAAGCTGAGTATTTCAATGCTTCGTTCCAGTGCAGATTTAACGAGTAAAGGCACCCGACATCAAAACCACCGCTTCGCTCTGGTTTTCCGCCGACGCTATGCTAGAAAAACGCCTGATTCGCTCGCTATAAACAGGTTGTGCTACAAGGAGAGTTAAATGTATAAATTTACCACTATTTTAATATCGTTGTTGTTTGTGACGTCGTGCGCATCAACTTCCCCACAGCTTAATTCAGGTACTCCTGTTAATATTTATGGTGTTTCTTCGTTATCACCTAAAAATGGTAGTTGGTCTGTCATTACGTCAACAGGGTATCAGCTTGCTCTCGGAACTAAGCTGAATGATGACAGCAGTGGCATTATAAATTTGTCACTCTATCAAATTCCCGAGTTTGCCTCCGGTGAAGAGTTTCTTTCGCATGTAGTCAAACATCGAGCAAACTCACCGGATATTGGCAGGTTTGATCTTGTGGAAAACTCAGAAGAGTTGGTACAACTTAATGGTGCAACGTGCATCAAGCACAAAACTATTTCTCAAGATAACAGTGCTAAAGTCGGTGGCAATAAAACAGCCGTAATGCTGATAGAGTATCTTGGATATAATTGCATACACCCATTTAAAAAATCTATTGGTGTGCATACGGAATACTCTCTACGTCACTATAAGGGTAAAGAATATCCTGAATTAGCTCAAAATGCAGAAGAGTTTTTTAGTGATATACAGTTTAAAGCGTTTTAGTAGCATAACGAAGCAATCAAGAGCTGATTAAAAAAACTGGCTTGTGCTCATTCGTCACAAATTATAGCCAACTATTTTTGCCGCTTAAAACGGCGTTTTATTTCAAGGAAGACTAAGTGCAATTTCCAGAGTTAGAAACATCTCGTTTAATTCTTAATAAGTTATCAAAAAGTGACGGACAGGCTTTACTTGATATTTTCACTGATGAAAACGTTGTTAGATATTACGATATCGATGTTTTTAATTCAGAAAAACAATCATTGGAGTTAATTGATTTTTTTAATCAACGCTTTGCTGACAAAGTAGGTGTTCGTTGGGCTATTCGAGTTAAGAGTTCGGGAAAACTAATTGGTACGTGTGGATTTAACTCAATAAACTTGAAGATGAAAAATGCAGGTATTGGCTATGAGTTATCCTCAAAGTATTGGGGACTTGGCTATGCTTGCGAAGCTGTTAACACGATTATCCAATTTGCATTCTCTAATGACCAACCTTTAGGCGAACTCTACCGGATCCAAGGTGACATTATGATTGGAAATGCTGCTTCTGAGTCAGTGTTAAAAAAGCTAGGTTTCAAAGAGGAAGGAATTAGGCGTTCAAGTGGTTTCTGGAAAAACGAATTCCATGATTTAAAGTGTTTTGGTTTAATAAAACCTGAGTTTAAAGAAATATAACAAGTTAATAAAATAAAGGACTTAAAATAGCCCTTTGAATTACAAACTATAACGGTCTGATTTTGGGCAAAGTGAGTTAAACCTAGCGCTTTAACTCACTGAGATGAAAAGTATAAGACTAACAACATGTCTTACACTATTTAGGCAGGCTTTAAACTTTAAGTTCTGTATAGCACTTTGATTACATGCCAACCAAAGCGAGTTTTCACTAGATGTGGCTCTAAGATTTCGCCGCTGAAAGCTACTTTGTCAAACTGTGGCACCATTTGCCCGCGTTTGAATTCACCCAAATCGCCGCCTTTTTTACCTGACGGACATGTTGAATATTTTTTAGCCAAAGTCTGAAACTTAGCACCTTTTTTTAGTTGCTTGATAATGTCTTCAGCTTGTTCTTTGTGCTTAACAAGAATGTGCAGTGCGTGCGCTGTATTTGCCATGGGAAATCTCGAAAATTAAAACGCGCGTATTTTATCACGGCAATCACCACTGAGCCACTGCGGCTATTTATGTTTACCGGTTGCTTGCAAAAATCCTGTCACCAAACAAAGCTGTGCAATGTAATACGTTATCATTATTGCGATATCTGCATGTGCTATTTCTAAATAAAAACGGTTAAGGCCAAGAATAGAGTCTGATACAACAAACAATGCCCCTCCTAACACTAAAAAGCCGTTAGATTTATCAGTCATCCAAGTAAGGCTTGCCATTATGGTCAGCACCAACATATAAAAAAGCACGGGAATGAGCAGGTCATTTAAGTTTGGATAGAATAAGCAAAAAACGATGATAGCCAAAAATAGATAAAGAAATACAACGTCTAGTCGCCAGTTTTTAATTGGCAACATTGTAATGGTATAAAAAGCGTGGCTGACAAAAAATGCCGCTAAACCGCCTATAAACAGTTGCCCCGTATCAAGGGCTAACAACACATCACCTAGTGCTGAAAAACTAAGAGCGAATAATAAAGTAATAAAAGTGCGATTTTGTAACTGACTGCGCTCTTTTAACACCACCACAATCAACAGGCCGATTGGTAATGTTTTAAATAGCGCCATAAAAGGCTGAGGTAATGCTGGTTGTAATAGCAATAAAGCAATGTAGACCGAACTAAAGATTAGAAAGAGTATGTTCATATTCTTATTATTGTGATTTGTTCCCAATAACGAGAATAACAAGCTTTACTCTAAATGTTTATAAAAAATGCTGCTTTTGTTTTTCGGTCAGTAACTTACACTGTGTCCTTTTGCCAAAAAAACGATAACGATGACGGCCAACCCAATCATAGATACGATCGCGAAAACCTTTTGGCAGTAGCTTGAACACCTTAGCCGAAGAGAATGGAAAACCTAATTGAGTTGCGATAAATAACACAGCGTCACTTTGTTTATATAGCTGGTTTTTATCAATCACTAACATTGAGGAAAGTGGATCGTCAACTTGATACGCCTTTAATAAACGTTCACCTTTATCGCTTTGCATGGGGCATAACTTAAAGGTTATTTGCTTATCAAAGCGAAGAATGAACTGCACACAAAAATGGCACAGGTTGCACTGACCATCAAACAAGATGACTGGGCAGTGAGTTTGCAAAATCAACCGCTTACTTGCACTACTTGTTTTCCGGTAAAACCACCAGCAAGTTGTTTATTTAAAGCTGCTGAAACAGCCTCTGCGGAAAAATCAACGGCATGAATTTGTGGCAGTTTGATCTCGCCTCGGGCTGCATTATCGAGTAATAAGTTACCCATAAAGCTCAGCTTTTGCTGTGCACATAAGCTATTTGCAAGCCATGCTCCGCCTAACGATACAATGCCAATATTTGGTGCGCGCCTAAACATTAGTTCTTGTTCAAATTTAGGTAATTCATTTAAACAGGCAATACGGCCACAAAAGCGCATTAGCTCAACATTACGAATGGTGGTATCGCCACCAATACAATCAAGCACTGCATCAAAACCTTGCGGACCTAATTCACGGCGAATTTTATCTTCAAGTTTTGGGTCTTTGTAATCAAACACCACATCAGCACCTAATTGCTTAAGTAACTTATGATTGTGTTTGCTTGCAGTCGTAAACACGGTGGCACCACGTTGCTTAGCAAATTGAATAGCGAATTGGCCAACGCCGCCTGCACCTGCATCAATAAACAGTGAATCCCCTTCGCTTAGCTGTAACTTATCAAGAGCAATTAATGCTGTCATACCTGAACAAGGTAAGGTTGCAGCGTCTGCCGGTGATACGTTATCTGGCACAACCGATACCGCATAGTTTGGTACCGTTGTGTATTCAGATAACACGCCTTGATCACCAAGGCTGGCGTGCCATACCACACGTGCCCCCACACCAGGGAATACACCTTTATTGGCTTGAACAACCACCCCAACAGCATCATGGCCTAATACATGGGGGTAATGCCATTTGCAAAAGCCTTGTTTTGCAAAGTTGGCATCACCATGATTTAAGCCCACATATTCAACTTTTATCAAGAGCTCGTTGCCTTCAGGGCTCGGTACTGGCACAGAGAGCTCAGATAACGCAATCGCGTCATTTGGCTCAAGCAGTGCAAGCGCGCGCATTGTTGACGGAAGATCTGTAGTTTGTTGAATATGTGACATTTAATACTCTGGGTTAAAGGTTGTTTAGTTCAAAGCTCCAACGACCATTAAATGCTTGATAAGCACTTACTTTGGCCTGTAATAAAGCAATTGTTGAATCAACAGCGTTCTCTTGCGCTATTAAAACATCCTGTCTCGCATCTAACAACTCTAAGTAAGGAATTTGTCCTTCTTGATACATTGCTTGAGCTTGACCAAATGCTTTATTCGCATAATTAAAACGTTGATCAGCATAACTTAACTGTTGCTGTTGTTTGACTAGCCTTTGTAAAGTAAGTTCACTATCGCTAATGGCTTTTAATACTTTACTTTGATAGTCACTGTAAGCGGCTTCACTTAAAAACTGCTGTGCATCACGCTGCGCTAATAATGCAGGATAGCTTAGTAATGACCATTCAAGTTTTGGCGTTACTTGCCATTGTTGCACGGTATCTTCTAAGCCATTACTGGTTAAGCTCACCACACCTGCAAACCCTGCCAGACTAATATCTGGCAGTAATGCTTTTGAGGCGGCAACACTTAGCGAATAAGCCTGACTAAACTGATACAAAGCACTGGTGATATCTGGTCTCAGTGCCATTGCTTCACTGGCTTTATTAAACGACACGCTAAATTCGTGGCTTAATAACTCAGGCTCTTCAATCAGTGTTATATCGCTTGCAAGTCGACCAGTTAGTACCGCAAGGGTTGCGAGGTCACGATATTGCAAATAACTAAGCTCAGGAATAAGCGCTTGTTGCTGCTTTAACTGCGCAAGAGTACGGTTAAGATCAAGCTCATTCGCAACCCCCTCTTCTACTCGCGCTTTGAGCACATCAATACTTTGCTCGAGCGCCTCGATTTGCATTTCAATGATAGCTTGCTTTTGCACATTACCTTGATAGCTTACATAGCCTTGCACCACGGCTGAAACCACTTCAACCTGTAATGCTCTTAACTGCTCTGCTTGGTTTAGTGCACCTGCATTAGCAGCATCGACTAACGCTGTAATACGGCCAAACAAATCAAGCTGCCAATTAACATTAACACCAGCGTTTGATTGGCGCGTAATTGCCCCATCTAAGCTGCTGCGCTCTGCGCCCACGCTTAGGCTGCCCTGCGGATAATAATCCGCGCGGGCTGCACCTAAACGGGCAATGGCTGCATCAAGTTGAAGTTGACTGGTTTTTAGGTCGTGATTCATTGCTAATGCATCAGTCACTAAATTGTTTAACTGGGTTGAATCTAAACGGCGCCACCAGTTATTCTCGCTCGCACCTTCGTTTTGTTCACCAATTTGTGTATCGCTAACAAATTGTGTCAGGCTCACTTGCTGCTCTTGCATATCGACGCTTTGTGCGCAGCCTGCCAGTGCTCCGGCTAACAGCATTGCACTAACTAGTTTGCCGTGTTTAAAGATTGCTTGAAGAGGCTTATGCATCATGTTGCTCCTTCTGCGATTTTTTAGTGACTAACATATAAAACACCGGGGTGAACAATAAGCCAAACACGGTTACACCAATCATACCTGAGAATACCGCGTTACCCATGGCATGACGCATCTCTGCACCTGCACCAGTAGCTAAAACAAGGGGGACAACACCTGCTGTAAAAGCAATTGACGTCATTAAAATTGGGCGAAGTCGTAAGCGACACGCTTTGATGATAGCTTCAAGATGAGACAGCCCCGTTTTATGCTGATCTCGTGCAAATTCAACCATCAAGATGGCGTTTTTGCTTGCCAGTGCAACCAATACTATTAATGCGATTTGCGTGAAAATATTGTTGTCATCACCAACAAGCCACACACCTAACAAGGCCGAGAAAATCGTCATAGGTACAATCAAAATAATAGCCAGTGGTAATCTTAAGCTCTCGTATTGCGCAGCAAGTACCATGAACACAAGTAATACAACCAGTGGGAAAACATACACCATGGTATTACCCGCTAATATTTGCTGATACGTTACTTCTGTCCATTCAAACTCAATACCATTTGGTAGTGTATCGGCAAGGATTACCTCAATCGCATGTTGTGCTTGGTCTGAACTATAACCTGGCGCTGGGCTACCATTTAATTCAGCTGTTGGATAACCGTTATAGTGCATCACACGATCTGGGCCTGTTGTTGGTGTGACCGTTAATACAGAGCCTAATGGCACCATCTCACCCATGCGGTTACGTACTTTAAGATTCAAAATTTGCTCAGGATCTTGACGGTAATCGGCATCAGCTTGCGCATTCACCTGATATGTACGACCAAACAAATTAAAGTCATTTACGTACACAGAACCTAAGTACACTTGTAAGGCATTGAATACTTCATCAAGTGGAATACCTTGAATAAGTGCTTGCTCGCGGTCAATGTCTATATCCATTTGTGGCACTTGAATTCTAAAGCTCGAGTAAAGCCCCATTAATGCAGGGTCTTGCTGCGCTTTAGCAATGGTTGCTTGTAAACTATTAAAGAGTGCTTCAAAACCTTTATTAGCACGGTCTTCAATTTGTAGTTTAAAGCCACCCGTAGTACCTAAGCCTTGAATTGGCGGTGGCGGGAATACCGCAACAAACGCTTCATCAATACTAGCAAACTTTTGATTTAACTGAGCCGCAATAGCCATTGCCGACATACTCGGATCTTGACGCTCTTCAAAAGGGGCAAGCGGTGTAAATACAATGCCGCTATTAGGGCTATTTGTGAAACCATTCACCGATAAGCCAGGAAACGATACTGTATTTGCAACACCCGGTACTTGTAATGCAATTTGTTCCATTTCTTGCACGACTTCTTGAGTTCTGTCTAAACTTGCCGCATCGGGTAGCTGTGCCACAGCCACTAAATATTGCTTATCTTGCTGTGGGATAAAGCCGCCTGGTACAGCATCGAACAATTTAACTGTGCCACCAACAAGCGCAACATACGCAACTAATACAATAACACTCATACGAATTAGCTTTTGCACGAGCTTCTCGTAGCCATTAGCGCCTTTATCAAACAAGCGGTTAAAAGGTTTAAATAACCAGTTACCAAATACGCGGTTTAATAACTTAGTTAAACGGTCTGGTTTTGCATCATGACCTTTTAGTAACAGCGCTGATAATGCAGGTGATAGAGTTAACGAGTTAAACGCTGAGATAACCGTCGAAATTGTAATAGTTAAGGCAAATTGCTTATAAAATTGACCAGATAAACCCGTAATGAAAGCTGTAGGAATAAATACGGCACACAGTACGAGTGCAATGGCGATAATTGGCCCTGTTACTTCGGTCATCGCGACACGGGTTGCTTCAAGCGGTGATAAGCCCTGCTCGATATTACGCTCAACGTTTTCAACTACAACAATGGCATCATCAACAACAATACCAATGGCAAGTACCAAGCCGAATAACGATAACGTATTAATCGACACCCCCAGCCATTGCATTACCGCAAACGTACCAATTAATGATACCGGTACCGCAATAAGCGGGATAACCGATGCACGCCACGTTTGTAAGAATACCACTACAACAATAACCACTAACGCGATTGCCTCTAGTAGCGTTTTAATAACAGCATCAATTGAGCCGCGTACGAATACAGTTGGGTCATAAACAATGTCGTATTCAACACCTGCCGGAAAGTCTTTTGATAATACTTTCATGGTTTCACGCACTTGATCAGAAAGCTCTATCGCATTAGAACCAGGGCGTTGGAATACAGGCATAGCAAGTGCTGGTTGACCATCTAACATCGCTCTAAGTGCATAAGTGTCCTGGCCTAATTCTAGGCGTGCAACATCACTTAAACGTGTAAGCTGACCTTGCTCACCTACTTTGATGATCACATTTTCAAATTCTTCTTGTGAGCTTAAGCGCCCTTTTACATTCATCAGAATTTGAAATTGATTACTTTTCGAAGTTGGTTGTGCACCTAAACTACCCGCAGCAACCTGTTGGTTCTGCGCGCGTAATGCATTTACTACGTCCATGGCTGTTAAGTCACGTGCCGATAACGCATCAGGGTTAAGCCAAACACGCATTGAGTATTGACCACCACCAAACATACGAACATCACCCACACCCGGAAGACGTGCAATTTGGTCTTTGATATACAAATCAGCATAGTTCGCTAAGTAGGTCGTATCATGCGTTTTTTCTGGTGAATATAAATGCACCACCATGGTTAAATCTGGTGATGATTTTTCAGCTACAACACCTAAACGCTGAACTTCTTGCGGTAAGCGTGGAAGCGCACTGTTAACACGGTTTTGCACTTGGACTTGCGCACGGTCTAAATCAGTCCCTAATGCAAAGGTTACTGTTAAAGTCATACGGCCATCACTGGTCGCTTGCGAAAACATATACAACATGTTTTCAGTACCATTGATTTCTTGCTCAAGCGGCGTTGCTACCGTTTCGGCAATCACTGTTGGGTTTGCACCCGGGTAACTTGCCGTCACAACAACCGTTGGAGGCACTACCTCTGGGTACTCACTCACTGGCAATTGAAATAACGAGATTGCCCCTGCGATGAGAAAGATAAGCGACAGCATCGCTGCAAAGATGGGTCGCTGGATAAAAAAGTGTGAAAATTTCATTTTGACCTACTGTTTAGCAACCAAATCTGAGTGATTATTTGAAAGAGTGAATGCAATTCCATCGCTATTAATAGTGACTGTGTTTGGTGAAATAGGCATACCAGGACCAACACGCGCCGGGCCATTCACAGCAATCACATCATTTTCGTTTAGACCCGATGTAATCGCTCGTAAGCTGCCGTAACGCTCACCCACAGTCACTAATTTATATTCAAGAACATTGCCTTCACCTACGGTAAGTACAAAGCGATTCTTTAAATCAGTACCAATTGCACGTTCTGGCACGATTACTTTTTCGCTCACTTTATTGGCAGCAAGTTTGATACGAGCAAATGAACCTGCACGTAATTGTTGTTCATCGTTTTCAAACACTGCACGTACACGAAGAGTGCCGGTAGTTTCGTTGATTTGGTTATCAATGAAGTTGATTTTGCCATTGTAGTTAAAGCTGGTTTGACCCACTTTTTGCATCACAACAGCTTGTTCACTTTGCGCTGTCACATCAGCAAATGACCGATTCCACGTGCGTTCATCAATATCAAAATAAGCATACATTTGCTGGTTTGAAACAATGCTTGTTAATACACTTTGACCTGCAAGCACGTTGTTACCTTTGGTGATATTCGCGCGCGATACAACGCCATCAATTGGCGAGCGCACTTGCGTAAATGCTAAATCAAGCTCTGCGGCAGTAAGCTCAGCCTGAAGAGCTAACAATTGCGCTTCGCGTTGTCTTAGTGTTGATTTACGAGACTCAGCTTGCTCCGTTGAAATCGCTTTACGCTCAGTTAAGCGATCTGCGCGTTTTGCTTCGCTTTTAGCTTGCTCAAGTGCTGCCTTAGCACTTTCGATTTGCGCTTTTAAGCTATCTACTACGGCAGCAAATGGACGAGCATCAAGGGTGAAAAGCAAATCGCCTTCTTTAACGCTGTCACCTTCTTTAAAGTTAATTTTATCGATAACACCCGAAACACGCGGCATAAGCGCGACTTCTTGTGGTGCTTCTAAACGCGTTGTATAGGTGTGCCAATTTTGTACCGGCTTAACAAGCACTTGTGCTACATCGATTGGTTGTAAATGCTGTTGCTGCGCTGCTTGATTGGCTTCTGTGCCACACCCTGCAAGCGTTAAGCTCGCAATGGTCACTGCCACTGCAAGAATAGATTTGTTCATCACGACTCTCCTGTTAATAGATTGGAGACAATGTTACGGAACTAATTAGCGGATAAAAATGATAGATTTTTAAATTCATTAATGCCAGAATGGCACCAATAAAGTTTGAGGAACTGCTATGGATACCACCAGCCGTTTATTAATGTTGCTTGAAGTGATTGAACGAGGCTCATTTGCTAAAGCTGCTGAGTCTAGAAATATAGACCGCTCAGTCATTTCAAAACAAATTAGCCGTCTTGAAGATGAATTAGGGGTGCGTTTACTTAATCGTACTACACGATCTTTTTCATTGACTGCTGCTGGCGCAGAAATGGTAAAAAAAGCAGCTGAACTCAGAGATTTGTTATCAGATACCGTAAGACTGGCAGAGAATTACCACCAAGAACCCCGTGGTACGTTAAAAATTACCTCATCAAGTATTATCGGTAAGCGTTATATCCAACCAGTCATTAACGACTTTCAAAAACGTTTCCCGCAAGTTGAAGTGGAGCTTCGTTTAGACGACAGACTGATTGACTTAGTATCAGAGGGCTATGATTTGGCTTTCCGTGTTGGCGAACCAAAAGACTCATCATTTATTGCCCGTAAAATTGCCCGCAATCGTATGTTATTGCTTGCTTCACCTGAGTTTATTGAAACCTACGGTATGCCAAAACATGTTGAGGATTTAAAAGAGCTACCTGCTGCGAGCTATTCAAGCCCGAGTAAACGTATTAGTGGTATTCGTTATCGCAATGGCGACGGCGATATTATTGAGCAAAATATCAAAAGCGTCTTTCGTGCGAACGATGCCGAAGTACTTTTGATGAAGGCTATCTCAGGCAATGCATATGTTTTAGCACCGGCCTTTATTCTTGATGATGAAGTTAAACGTGGCGATCTCGTACCAATTTTAACCGATATGGAATTACTCGATTACAGCGCGGTGTATGCGGTTTACCCACACAGAGACTTGCCTGTAAGAACACGTTTATTCTTTGATGCTATGCGTGAATACATAGGCAAAGATATTCCAGTATGGGAAGCAAACATTCCTGACTTTGACACTATGTACAAAGGTTAAGTTTAAAACGTTAACTCGCTTTATTTTGTTGGCTTAACTCATAAGCCGTTACCACTCTATTTCGACCTTGCTGTTTGGCTTGGTATAGCGCATCGTCAGCACGCTTAATAAAGTTTTTTAGGGTTTGATTTGGCATGTAGCAAGCAACACCAATACTAATGGTCAGATTGATTGCTTCCTCATCAATGTTGTGGATGGTTGTTGCTAAGTGCTCGCGCAGCATATCTGCAAATTCATAAGCGCTTTGCGGGTCACTGTCAGGTAAGAAAATAGCAAACTCCTCACCGCCGATACGAAATACGTAGCCTTTACTAATGCGTTGCCTAAAGAAACTGGTGACTTCAATGAGAATGCGGTCGCCCACATCGTGGCCATACTGATCATTAATATTCTTAAAGTAATCCAAGTCGAGCATTAAGATGAACAAACCATTTTTGTTTTTTAGTTCAACTTCAAAATAATGGGTCATCGCCAAGCGGTTACCTGCCCCGGTTAAAGGATCAAGTAATGCTAAGTTTTCGAGCCGCTTACCATATTCAGCACGACTATTTTCAAAGGTATGAGACACTGCCCAAATACTTATGTAAGTAAATGAAAAATTAAGTAAAAAGTTGACACTATTGAGAGGTTCAAGACTTGATTTGGTTAATAGAATAACACCTTGTAGCACAGCCACTATCAGCGACAAGACTTTGCCGTATTGTTTACCTAATAATAGATAAAATAAAACCGGTAATGAGCAAGTCCAAATAAACAGCAAGCTTTTAACATTGCTGAGATACGTGCCCAATGTGATGAGTAGCGTTAAAAACACGCATAAGGTAAGCGACTGCCAAAGATGGCCATTGCGTTTTCGAGTATAAAAAAAGATATAAAAACAAAACGATGCAAAAACGACTTCTAATGCCCCAAGGACAAAAAAGTCATTAATAAAAAGATTAAAACCGGCGAATATTCCTGCCAATGCACCCAAACAAAAGCCCATCCATTTAAGAACGTTATTTCGTAATGCTTGAGTGCCTCTTAGCGCCCCAATATCCATCAGGTTTCTCGTTATTGTTTAAGTTGCCTAATTTTAACGCGAAACAAGAATTATAGGAACAAGTTATTAAGCAAACTTGCATAAAAATGCAAACGTTTACATAAACACCAGAAAAACTAATACTTTTTAACTTTGATTTTCAAATGAGAAAATGTGCAATGAGGTACACGATGCTAACAAGAAGCGATTTTAAAGCGCGTCCAAACACAGCGATCAACTAGCAGCTAATCATTAATCAAGTCACTAACCTCTTCAATTAACTCATCAAACTCATCGCGTACGTTACTACGCTGTTTGTCGGTTAATGTAGGCTTTAGCTCCAATAACAAGTTAACGTAGTTATCAAGGTTTTTATCATCGGCAGCAATTAACTCATCGCTCATAAATGCAAAACGATCATTAATAATAACAGCAAGTTGTTGGTTAAAATCTGCTGGTTTTTGCTTTTGCATAAACAGCGTTTTTAATGTATCTAAACGCTTTTGTTTGTATTGCATCCACAGTAAAAATGTACTGACTCGATTATTTGATGAGTTCTCTATCAGTGTTTGTTGCTGTGCAGATAGCTTGGTACCGAACCACTCTTTATAGTTTTCAAGGTTTTCTTCTAAACGTTCTTTTTTATGTTGCTCAGGCGATTTTTCTTCGTGTTCTTTGTACTCATCGTTAATGTTTTCTTGCAGTGCAGCAACAAACTCAACTCGCTGTTCATATGAAAGAGAGTTTGCTAAATCAATAAGTTCAGGCTCGATTTTATCAACCAGCGTTTGCCAATGCTGCTTTGCTTGTACGAAGTGTGCTTTAAGCTCGTTATGATCAACTTGCTTATCTAACATGGACTTTAAGCTTTCAAGATCACGTTTGTATAAAGGGAGTTGTGTTTCTCGATGCCAATCGCGGCTGGTTTTGACGATATGCTTAAATTTATCAGCTTGGTCACTGTTGAGGTCAACATAATCATCAATCCAAAACCCTGATAACCAACCTAAGTTATTGTAAGTGAAGCTAGGAGAACACCCAGCAACGGTGAACAACAAACTAAATACGATTAGATACTTTGATAGCTTTTTCATTGTAGTTTTTTCAAATCCTGTTTCAAAACAAAGTAAACATACCACCGAGAACAAATATTCAGCAATAGCAATTAAATGAAATTAATTATCATTTAAGTATTGACGAACAGCTAAACCTAAGTAATAATCGTTATCAACAACTTGGTTAGCTAAACTATTCTCACAGCAACATCATACTGTTAAAGGCTTTGATGCTGTTTAACCAAGTTAGTTCAAGACGTAACTCTTGATTGTCACCTGTTTCCTCGACCCAAACATAGACATAAAACGTTACACTTTACTTGCTACATTGCTCATATCGGTGACGGTAGATATGACACGAAAAAGCCCGCTACGGGCTTTTTTTATTTCTTTAATTTTTCTGTAAAATCTGTATCTTAAGCCTACTTGTTAATTGCAAAGCTTGCCGCTGTCTATAAATTGGGCATTTGCAGCTGTTGGGTCTAAACTAAAAGTGATGTTTTGCTCAGTGGCTGTTTGGCAATGCATTTTATCAATAGCTCAATGCTTTGTTATTGATACCTAACACACATTTGGAGGCAGACTATGATCAAGCCTAATTTTAAATCACTATTGCTCGCTAGCACGTTAATCTTGTCACCTTTAGCAAATGCCAGTCTTGAAGATGCCCAATTAGCGGCAAATGAAGGTCGTTTTGAAGAAGCGCTTCATGAATTTAATTACCTTGCAGACAGAGGTTATGCCCCTGCAATGTATGAGCTTGCTAAAATGTACGAAGGTGGCTTTGGTGTGCAACGCGACTACCGTAAAGCAGCAGAGTTGTACGAGAAGGCAGTAAAAAAAGTACATGCTGATTCAATGTTTGCATTAGGTGTACTTTATCAAGAAGGTAAAGGTGTAAAACTTGATAAAGAAAAAGCCATTTCATTATATGAAATGGCATCACAAAAAAATCACCCAGCAGCTCAGTTTAATTTAGGGGTTATGTACGCTAATGGTGAAGGGGTAATTCAAGATTACCGAACAGCGCTTAGCTGGTACCAAAAAGCGGCAGCAAATAACTTTACTCTTGCTCAGTTTAATATGGCGTTGATGTATTACGAGGGTTTAGGTGTTCCTAAGAATCTCGAGAAATCATACATTTGGAATACCATTGCTGAATACAACGGCAACATGGATGCAAGCCATAGCCGTAAGCTTGATGAGCGCAATATGATGCCTGCAGAAATTGAAGCTGCAAAAGAAAAAGCAGACGCGATTTATGCAAAAATTCAGGCTGGTTTATACGCACCTGATGGGCGTCTATAACAAGCAGTGTACTTGCGCTTAACGGCGCAAGTACATCCATTTTAATAGTTTGATCAGCAACTTATTTTGCTTTAGCAACAAGCTGGTACGTGGATTAAACTTACCTGATACTAGGGTATTTCGTGCATGGCTAAAGGTTTTAAAGCCCTCAATACCATGATAGTGCCCCATCCCTGACTCACCAATACCACCAAATGGTAACTGATCGGCTGTTACCTGCATCAGTACATCGTTAATTGCCAATGTACCACTTCTGATTGATGAACTTAATTTACTGATTTTGTCTTTGTCATGACCCAAAATATACAAGGCAAGCGGTGATGAATCGGCGTTGATAGTGTCAATCACCTGTTGCAGTGATTCATAACTCATAATTGGCAGTAAAGGGCCAAAGATCTCTTCTTGCATTACCCGCATATCGTCATTTAGTTGCGTTAAAATATGCAAACCCATGCGATGTTTAAGTTCATCGACTTGATGCCCTTCTATTGGCTCAAATACTTGAGCCCCTTTGTCTTTTGCATCATTTAATGTCGCAATTAAACGTTGATATTGCCTATCAGAGACAATCGAGGTGAGGTTCTTACCTTCAACACCTTGTTTAAAATGCTTTTTATACAATTCACTAAGTTGTAAGACTAACTGATGCTCAAGCTTTTTAGGTACAAACACATAATCAGGAGCAACACATATTTGCCCTGCGTTATTTAGCTTGCCGAATAACAGGGTTTTTGCAGCCTCTTTGATATTCACACCATCAAGAATCACAACCGGTGATTTACCACCTAACTCAAGGGTAACTGGGGTGAGGTTTTTACTGGCCGCTTGCATCACTTTACGCCCTACTGATGTTGAGCCAGTAAATAGTAAATGAGCAAAAGGTAAATCACAAAGAGAGGCGGCAGTGTCGGCTTCGCCTTCAACAATAATACAGTGCTCAGCAAGTGCACCTTCCATTACCTGCTTAATAACAGTATTGGTATGTGGGGTGAATTCGCTCAGTTTTAACATCACGCGGTTACCCGCCGCTAATGCGCTAATAGCCGGTACTAATGCTAATTGAATTGGGTAATTCCACGGCGCAATAACGCCCACGACTCCTTTAGGCTGATAATGAATGTGTGCCGATGAAGGCCATAAACTGATACCCACACTGCGTGATTCGTTTCGTGACCATTTGGGTAAGCGCTTGATGATGTCAGTTAATGATTTTACCGTTGGCAGTAAATCCCCCAGTACTGTATCGAACTCAGTACGGTAACCAAAGTCTTTGCTTGTTGCTGCAACTAGGGCTTGCTCATTTTCAATTAGGCGGGATTTAATCGTTTTTAACAGCTTAATACGCTTATCAATCGCTAAATAAGGCTCGGCCATAAAAGCATCGTTGAGTTTTATAAATTCACTCTGTAATTGTGCGTGTATATCAGTCAAAACATCATCTCTTGATAAACGATTTTAGCCACTATAACTAGCTATATTTATCTGAGCAACTTAATAAATGTAAAAACAGCGCTCATAGTGAGCGCTGTTATTGGTTGGAATAGGTTGAAAACTTAAAGGCTTAACTAAAAACCAAATACCAATGCGGCAATAGTCATAGTAACTACCGTGATCATCGCAATAGCAATTATGTTCAGTGCAAAGCCTGAGCGGATCATATCGCGCATTTGAATTTGCCCAGAGCCGAACACTATTGCATTAGGCGGTGTCGCAACTGGCATCATGAACGCACAGCTACACGCAATAGCCGCAGGAATTACCCATACCAGCGGTGTACCAAATACTGACTCAGCAACTGGGCCTAATAGTGGTAAGAAACCTGCCGCTGTAGCTGTGTTACTAGTGATCTCAGTTAAGAAAGTAATTAAGGTTGCCACTGCTAGAACACTTAACACCAATGGAATTGCACTCGCCCCTTCAATCATGTGAGCAATGTATTCAGCAAGACCAGATGATTTAATTTGCGCAGCCAGTGTTAAACCACCACCGAATAGTAGTAACACGCCCCACGGTACTTTAGCGGCACTTTCCCAATCAAGAATACGCTCACCATCACCTTTGTTTGCCGGTAACACGAACAATAATAATGCTGCAGCAATAGCAATACCGGTATCAGAGATTTTTAAGCCCGATAAGTCGGCAAGTACAGGTCTGAAGATCCAGCATACTGCCGCTAAAACGAACACGGCTGCTACGCCTTTTTCAGCGCGCTGCATTGCACCAAGCTCTTGTAACTGCGATAAGAATAACGATTTAGTATCTTTACTTGCTGCTTTGGCACAATCGGTATCTACTTTATAAGCAAACTTAGTTAACCAAACCCAACATAAAGCCAGCATAACAGTTGCAAGTGGTACACCTACTTTCATCCACTGTGCAAAGCCAATATCAATTTTGTAGCTGTCTGATAAATACGCAGCCATAAGTGCATTTGGTGGGGTACCAATTAAAGTAGCAATACCACCGATACTTGCACCATAAGCGATTGATAATAACAACGCTTTACCAAATTGATCATTTTCAGGGTTAGACTGTTTAACCAACATAGTAATCGACATAGCAATCGGTAACATCATCACAGCAGTTGCTGTATTTGACATCCACATTGATAAAAATGCCGTTACTAACATCATGGCTAAAATTTGTAGGCTTGGCTTAGTACCAGCACGAAGCATGGTATTAAGCGCAATACGCTTATGTAAACCCCAACGCTCCATCGCGATTGAGATCAAAAAGCCGCCTAAGAATAAAAAGATCAAAGGGTGTGCATAAGGTGATGCGACCCCTTTGATTGCTGCAATGCCAGCAAGAGGTGATATAACCAGTGGCAATAATGAAGTAGCAGGAATTGGCACAACTTCACTTACCCACCAAGTAGCCATCCAAAATGCAAGGCCTGCGGTACGTAATGCTGATACACTCATACCCGCTGGTGGATCGATTAAGCAAGTTAATAACATCACTAATGGGCCTAGCAGTAACATTACTGTGCTCATTAATGGGCGTGGCTGTGAGCCATCTTTTGTTTGATTTACTAATGACATACCGACTCCTTAGAACTTGTATTTAAGGCCAATTGCAACGCTATTGTCTGATTCAAGTTCTAAATCTAAATCAGTATAGAATAAGTATGCTGTGGTTTGTTTATCAAAAACATAGTCTACACCTGCTGTCCATTGTTTACCTTCTTCAGCATGGCGAATTTTTGAGTCGTCTTTAACATATTGCAGCTTAGGTACCCATTTATCGATTGCATAGCTTGCGCTAAGTGCATAGCCATTGCCTTCTTTCGTACCGTCGGTTGATTCACTGCGCTGGAATAAACCCGCTAGCTGTAGGTTATCAAGTTTCCATGCTGCAACAACGCGGCTTGCTGTTAACTTATTAAGTGCATCAACATGGCTGATAGCAACATAATAGTCTTTAGATTTTAATGCACGGTCACCATAAATAACCGTTGCCGCAAAACCATCTTCATCGTTGCTACTGTCATCTTTAGGTGCATAAGTTAGCGCTAGAGATGCGCCACCGTATGTTTTTGAGCTGTAGGTAATGGTATCGCCGATACGGTCTTGACCAGGGATCAGTTGAGCGATATCAGCTTGGGTTTCGTTAAAACCGTCTACTTTACCTTCTGAGTATTTAAAACGGGTGTCGTTACGGCCGACAACCACTTCACCAAAATCGCCTGCAAGGCCTAAGTAGGTATTACGAGCTGAAAATGGCTCACTGGTATCGTCATGCTCAAAGCCTTTTACTTGAACTTCGTATTTGAATACTGCTTTTAGCGACTCAGTTAGTTTGTGGCTACCTTTAATACCAATACGAGAAAAAGGTGCTTCGATTTGCGTACCTTCATCTGCATAGCGCATAACGCCTGTATCTGTGTTTGCTATTTGAACTTCTGCTTTACCGTATACCGCGTAGTCTGCTGCCATTGCTGAGCCAGCTGTGCTCGCTAAAATCACAGCCGCTGCTACGCGTGTTTTTGTCTGAGTGAATATTGTTGTCATTATGCGCCCCTTATTAGGTTCAAATTGTTGTTCCTAACTGTTAAGGCAAGTTGGTTGCCAACTTAGTTAATTTTAAAAAAGCTGTTAAATAACAGTAAATTAACTTTATTGACGTAAAAGAGGCTGTTTTTTATGGGTGGATATCCACACATTTTTAAAAATGTGCTGTCACCAGTTCCACCCATTGTGAAGAGTTTAATGTGAAAGAGTTGCTTAGTCTTTGAACATTTCGCGATTAATACCGTATTTGGTCATCTTGTCGTAGAGGGTTTTACGTGCAATTTGTAATGTGACCATGGTCTCTTTTATGCTGCCGTTGTTTCGTTCTAGCGCTTCTTCGATAAGTGACTGCTCATAAAAGCTAATCTTCTCGGCAAGGCTTAAGTCTTGAGCAAGCTCGTTGTCACTGTTTGCATCACTGTACGAGGCAAAGGCCAGATCAGAGCCTAGCAATACCGCACGTTCGGCCTGATTTCTAAGCTCTCGTACATTACCCGGCCAATCGTAGGCAAGAAGTCGTTGTTTTGCTTCACTACTTAGTGGTGCAGGTGGTTTATGAAAACGTGTTGCCGCTATCGAGCTAAAATGTTTAAACAACAGTGGAATATCGGCCTTTCTGTCTCGTAATGCCGGAATACTCACTTTAACTAAGTTTAATCGGTAATATAAATCGGCTCTAAACTCCCCCGCTTCGACTAGTGTCATTAAGTCTACTTTGGTGGCAGCAACAATACGCACGTCTAAATCAATGGCGTGGTTATCACCTACAGGCGTTACTTTACGCTCTTCAAGCACCCTTAATAACTTTACTTGTAAACTTGCAGGCGTTGACTCTATCTCATCTAAAAAAACAGTACCGCCTTTAGCAAATTCAAACTTACCTTGGCGAGATTGCGTAGCACCTGTATATGCGCCACTGGCTGCACCAAAGAGTTCGCTTTCGATTAGCTGTTCGGGGATTGCGCCGCAGTTTATGGCAACAAAATTAGCCGCTGATCTGTTACTTTGATCGTGCAAGTAACGGGCAACTAATTCTTTACCTGTGCCAGTTTCACCTTCTATTAAAACATCAGCGGGAGTATCGATAACCGCATTCAGTAAATGCATCATTTGTTGCATTTGCTCAGTTTCACCTAAAATTCGCACACCGGGCGCAGAGGTTTTTTCTACTGCGATTTTTAATGCGCGGTTTTCCATCACTAAAGCACGTTTTTCTGAAGCGCGGGCGATACAATCTAACAATTGCTCTGTGAGTGGCTTTTCGAATAAATCATAAGCGCCAAGTTGCATGGCTTTAACAGCCACTGATACATCGGCAAAGCCGGTAAGAAAAATAACCGGTAGCTCACTATCAAAGGCCTTAACTTGTTCTAAAAATGCCAAACCGTCCATTTTGGGCATGTTTATGTCGCTTAATACAATTCCCTCAAAGCGACGACTCAATTTTGAAAGTGCCGCCGTTGGCTCACTAAAACACTGAACTTGATAACCTTCAATCTCAAGGAGTTGCTTTAATGAATCGCGTATCACCGCTTCGTCATCAATAACGATTACCTGATTACAGGTCGATGCAACTACACTCATGATGGTTCCTTATTTGTTTGTAAGGTTATTATAAATTGTGCGCCGCCTTCAGGGCGGTTATGCGCAGATAATCGACCGTTAAATGAGTCGATAATTTGCCGTGAAATAGATAAACCTAAACCTAAACCGTTGCTGGTTTTAGTACTGTAAAATGGCTCAAAGATGTTACCCAATGCATGTTGATCAATACCTGGTCCTGTATCAAGAATTGATAGCTTCACTCGATCGTCGAATAGTTCGAGATCAAAACTTAATTCACGCTTTTCAGACTCACTCATTGCTTGGCTAGCATTGGTGATCACGTTAACCAAGACTTGTTCAAACTTAACGCTATCGACCCACACTGTTATATTTGCATCAATATCAGCAGCTTTTACCTCGATATCGTCTTGCTTTAACTGGGCGCTGGCGATCATTAACGCATTTTTTAACATGCTCGCTAAGCTTTGCTGCCTAAGTTGGGTTTGTGCGGGTTTACTAAAATGCTTAAGCTGAGCGACAATTTTGTGAACACGCTCTATTAGAGATTGCACCAGCACTAAATTTTCGCTGGCTTGCTCAATATTGCCTTTAATAAGCAGCCTCTTTGCACTTACTAAATAAGTGTTCATGGCACTTAAGGGCTGATTGATTTCATGGTTAATGCCCGCACTTAATTGACCTATCGTTGCAAGCTTAGCTGTTTGGATCAGTGCTTTTTGCGCTTTTTCGAGCGCTTGGGTTCGTTCAATTACTTCTTGCTCAAGGCTATGTCTTGAAAACAAGAGCTTTTTGTAACCTGCAAAGCGCACCATCGCCATATGAATAAGCACAACAGCAATAGCATAAAACACACTAAACCAAAGCAGTCGAGGTATTTGCGCAAGCTCCACATTAGTTACATCCACCAGCACACTGGCTTTGGCGTTTATAATGTCTATTGTTTCTGTGGCACTAATAAAGCGCGCTTGCTTGCTATTAAGCTGAATATTTTGCTGTGCGGTTTGTTCACTTAAAGGCTTATGATTGTGATTAAGTAAACTCGGTTTATGAGACAAGTAGCGGCGCGACTTAACCAAAGCAGTCATTTGTTCGTCGTTAAGCGATTCAAGTGACTTTAATCGCCAGTCCTCAACGTCTGACATCACAATAACGCTATCTTCTAGTGCAATATAAAAGTGGGTGCTGTCTGATGCATTAAGTAGCTGGCGGTCTTGTTCAAACTTTTTAGCATTCACTTTTAAAGTGACAACGGCAATAACTTTGCCTTTATCAATAACCGGCTCTGAAAAGTAAATGCCCCGCTCACTTGAGCGCATACCTAAAGCAAAATAAGCTACTTTTTCACCCTGCTTGGCTAAATAAAAATAAGGTCGAAAAGCAAAGTTACTACCCAAAAAGGTGTAATCAACTTGCCAGTTACTACTTGCCACCACCGAGCCTGTTAAATCCATTAAATAGACGTCAGATGCACCACTAGCACGTTGGATATCTTCTAAATAATAATTAACAGCCTGCTCGCCTATACCTTGCTTAACCACAAAAGATTTAACTAAATCATTGGCACTGACTAAGGTCGGAATTGTTTTAAATCGGGCTAATTCGCTTGAAAAGTAATGACTTAACTGAGTAGCTTGAACACGGCTTTGTTGCTCTGCTTGTTGATAGTCGTGAGCGCGTCCAACGTAAAAAACTAACACAAGCAACAATAAAAGCATTGCACCTGCAATAACTAACTTTTTACTTAATGACGACATTCAAACCTTTGCGAGCAGCGCAACTAGAAATTGAACTGGTAGTGTAACGATAAATCTTCTGTTGTACCAGCGACAGCGCCATTGTCCATTCGTGGATCAAACACGTTATATTTTTTGCCTAACAGGTTTTCTGCTTTCAGCATAAGTTGGCTGTTAGCGTTTAACTGCCACTTTAAGCTGCCACCTAATAAGCTATAGGCAGACTGTTTGAAGTGAGCACCGGTAACCGAACTTACCTCAACTTTATCACGCCACAATAAGTTTAAACTCACTTGCCAGCTGTCAGATAAGTTATAACTACTCACTAAGCTTGCAAAACGCTTAAAGCTCGCATTAATTGGATCTTCAAAGTATTGCGTGTAAGTGCCCGTTACAGAAAACTCTTTACTTGATTGCCAAGTACCATCAAGCTCGATACCACTGTTTTGAGTATTAAATGAGTTTGTAAAAGTAAACAAGGCATCATTAGATTGCGTTGGCTCAATGTTTATAAAATCATTGAGTTCATTATAAAAAAGCACCGCATTAGCTTGTAACTCTGAGGTTTGATAATGCCAAACAAGCTCAGTGGTTTTGACCGACTCAGAGCGAAGTGACGAGTTACCTACGGTGACATCATCATTTGAAAAAAGCTCATTAGTAACCGGAGTTCTGAACGATTCGCCATATTGCACTTTTACGGTATGCTCTGGGTTTATTACATAAACGCCCGCAAGGCGAGGCGAAAGTTTACTGTCGATGTCTTTCACATCGTCATAGCGTGCCCCTACAAATAAAGTAAGTGAATCTGAATAAGGTATTTTTAACTGCCCGTAGGCGCTATATGTTTCGAAGGTATATTTAAGTGATGCAAATTCAGGAAAGTCCATCACAGTCACAATACCTTGCTGATAATAAGCGGGGTCAATAATGACTAACATCGACTCATCATCATAGTAATTAGTACGCACCCCAGCCTCGACCTGTTTAGCCTCTGCGTATTCTATACCTGCTGCAAGCTGCCATTGGTTTTCAAATTGATAACTCAGTTCAGTCTCAAATTTGCTATCAGTTGTTTGCCAAGCTGGGCCAAGTAAAAAGTCAGGTATATCGTCAAAAGCAGCGATTAAACCAGCACTAGAGATATTATGTTTAGTGTACGAGTAACTAGAATCCAGCTTTAACTTGTCGTTATTAATCCAGTTATATTTAATGCCAACAAAAGTGTTATCACTGGTGTGTTGATTTTGTGTTGAATAGCCAGCAAGGTTTAAAAATTCATCAAGGGATGTTTCGTTGTAACGAGCACGTAATTGCAGCTTTTTGTAATCAACACCTGCTTCTAGGTATATTGCTTCAAGAGGATCTTTTACACCTTGCGGGTAGCTTTCGCCGTCTTTTTGATCATAAGAAAAACTCGCGAAGAGTGCGGTATCATCACTAAAAGAGGTATTAAACTGCCCTGTTGCCCCGTAGCGACCATTGTTGCCAACCACAAGTTGCAGAGTATTTCGCTCTTTAGAGGTAACAATATTCATCACCCCTAAAAACGCATTACTGCCATACAGCGCCGAGCCAGGACCGCGAATAAACTCTATTTTTTCAATGATTTCAATAGGAATATAAGGCATGTAAACAGAGGCTTTACCAAATGATGATTCATTGACACGCTCACCATTGATCATCACCAGTACATTGCCGCTATCAAGGTATACACCCCGAGCATGATCTTTAGGCACAGCACCCACCCAATCTCCACGGGTTGATTGCATACCTGGCACAAAGTTCATTACCTCATAGGCGTTATCAACACCAAGCGCTTGAATTTGTTTACGGCTAAATACACTCATGGTTGAAGGAACAGATGACAAGGTTTCGCTGGTTTTACTAGCAATATCGACTTGCACATTAAGCAAGTCTTCAAAACTTAAAGAGAATAAGTCTTGCTCGTCAGTCGCGTTTGCAACCAATGGAATGGTTGAGGCAACTGCAATTGAAAAAAGTGCTGAACATCTTAAAAGCTTCACGCTGCGAGATACCTGTACTAATAGCCTATGCTGCAAAAGCAACACCTTGTTTACACTATTAATACAAAAGATTGGCAAGCTTGCAATGTTTTTATAGTTTTAGTTGAAGAGTTCTCGAAAGTGGATACAAAAAAACCCACTTTCAGCTAAAAATGGGTTTTAATTTTATTGAGCTAAGCTTAATTAAGCTGTTTCAACATTAGCAGTACGCTTTGCCTTGATGTACTTATATAAACCAATAAGTGACGCCGCTATCCAGAAAATTTCGATAACAAAACTAGCAAGGTTAAAGTTATAACAAAGACTAATTAGTAACAGAATCGCGCCTGTTAAGTTCATCATGTTATACACAAGGCCGGTTGGCGATGCTTTATTCAGTTGTAATAAAAAGAAAGCACCAACCACTAAGAATGTGCCTGTCATGCCAATAATATCAAATAAAAGTGCTATCACGTGCGTGAGTCCATTTTGTTCATGTGTTTATACCCATACAACTGGCCCAATCCATGGGGAGGGTTGTTTTCATTCATTGAAACAGCAAACCGGTCAATAGTATCAGAGCATGAGGGATAAACGAGGATAAATGTCCGTATTTTAATTCTATTTATGGGTCACCTTACCACCGATAATTTTTAGAGCAGGTGCGCCGCGGATCATGGTTTCACGGGCGAATTGACGTTGGCAGTCAGGGCAGATACCTGTTTCATTGGTAAAGTCTTGGCTAATACGTTCAACAAAACACTTAACCAACGCCCCTTTTCCGCCTTTGCGGTATTTAAATAACTGGGTTTTACATTGTGAGCAAAAAATATCGACTGTTTTGGTCGGGCCTTTTTTGTTTGGTTTTGCCATTACAACTACATTGCTAAAATAAAACCTTACCTTAACATGTTAAGGCCAAAGCCCCAAAACTAAGCCGATAACAGAAAACTGTAATATTGAATAACTTGCATTAACTAAGAACAATTTTAATGGGCGTTGTTCAAAAATATAGCCAATACCTAAGGCACAGCTAACCCAGCACAAGCCAATAATAAACCCTGTGCCAACAGCCACTCCCACATTGACATTTGCGCCAATAAATAACGATAAACTAAATGCAATTAAACAACATAAAACAAAGCTGCCGCCAAACACCATAACCGGATTGATGCTCTGAAGGTCAAGTTCAGTTAAACCACAGCTTTCCATCCAAATACGTTTAAAAAGCCAAGGTGAATACCACACAGCGCCCAATAAGAAAGATGCAAGGGCAGCAAAAAAGATCGCGAAGTAATTAAGTTCTGAAAAATGCATACGCCAGACTCATACAACTAACAGGTTTAATTTGACTTTAGTTAAGGATCAGCGATGCAGCAAATCAAAAAGGCTGAGTTTTGTACCTATTAATATCTAAACCATACTTTAGGATTAACCGCAGAATTATTTCAGTTTAATAAACAATCAATTTAGTGTTGTACGGGTTTTTTCTGCAATTTACGCTGTAGGGTTCTTCTGTGCATATTCAGTTGGCGCGCAGTTTCAGAGATATTACCATTGTTGCTATGCAATACATGTTGAATATGCTCCCACTCAAGACGCTCTGGCGACATTATTTGGCTTGGCTCTGTGCTCTCCAACGAAACGCCTGATTCAACATCACCCAAGATTGTTTTTAATAATGAATTAAAATCGACAGGCTTTGGTAAGTAGTCATCAGCACCTAAACGTATCGCTTCTACTGCACTGGCAATACTGGCAAACCCCGTGAGCAATACGATACGAGCTGAAGGAAATTGTTCTCTTAAAGGTTTAATTAGCGCAAGGCCGTTATCATCCCCAAGTTTTAAATCCACCAGAAAGTGGCTTGCCTCAAAAGTGGTTGTTTTTTGTAAAGCTTGCTCAGCGTTATGAGCGAGCTCACATGTAAAGCCTTGTTTTGTAAAGCGCCTCGCAAGCGTGCTGGCTAGGTTTACATCGTCTTCAATAATTAAAAGTTTCATACAATTTTTAAACTAACCATCGCAATCGCGCCTTGCTGTGGGTGATTACTTAGTGTTAATGAGCCATTTAAGCGCTCTAAGGTTACATTAGAAAGCATAACTGCCATTCCCATTCCGTCGCTACTTGGCATGAGCTGACCGCCTAATGATGCCATTTGTTGCTCGCTAAATCCTTGACCGAAATCACGTAACGACAATGAAAGTATTTGCTTATCGATTTGCCACTTAGCCTCAATGTTGTGTTGCTGATTATGGTTGTTTGCCGCTACGGCGTTTTGCAGTAAATTTAAAATAGCCGGTAACAGCATGGCGTCACTTAAAATCGAACATTCAGGGGCCTCATTTAGCCATTGTAAGTTTTGCTCAGGAAAATGCAGAGTCATCGCATCTTGAATCGTGTTTTGTAGTGTTTTAGCACTAATCACTTGTTGTGTTTCACCGGTTCTTAGTGCATTTGAAAGTGACCTAAAATGAGCAAGTTGCTCTTTACACTGTGCTAATGGCTTAGCCATTTCTTGCACAATAGGGTCATCAGCTTGTTGCTCTTTTAGCTCTTCAAATAATAACTGTAAGTTTGCTATCGGCGTTGCAAGTTGGTGCGTTACTTGTGCTGCTGCCCCATCAAGCGTTAATAACTGCTCATGCCTTAATTGTTGCTCGCGGGTACGTGCAATAGTAGCTTCTCTGGCTCTTAACGTGCTGTTTAATGTACCAATTACAAAGGAAATAACGATGGCGCTGATAACAAAGTTAATCCACATACCAATAAAATGATGAGTCATCTGCATTTGGTGCATGGTATGTTCGGGCATTTTTATCAGTAAAAAACTATAAGCTGCGATTGCCAGCACAGCTGTATAAGCAAGCCCTTTCGCATTAACAGTCACCGCCGCTATCATTATCGGTAACAGTAATAACGAAACAAATGCATTTGTTGCTCCACCACTTAAGGAGAGCAAAATAGTTAAAAACAATAAGTCGGCTGTCAACTGCATCAACACAGCTGCAGGCTTGGCTTTCGTGACATTTCGGTAAGCGAATATACTTAACAGCTGAAAGATTGCTTCAATACAAATTACAGCAAGTAAAGGCAGTAAGGGGATTTGGTATTCAAAAAGAAAATATACCGCAATAACAGCTACAAACTGCACGGCGATTGCGGCGCTTCTTAAAATTAGTAGGCGACTGATCGCCGGATCGGTTTGCATAACGGACTCTTTAAAGCTTAATCATCGTCCATTGAAATTGTAAAAACAGCACAAGGCGTTCCTTGATGAAACACCATTTGCCATTGTTTACCATTAAAACGCCACAGTGACATACGAACTGAGTAGTTAAACTCTGAGCGAGCTGAACGTCTAAAGGCCGCTTGATAGCTTAGCTGTGCAATATCATCACTGAGCATTCGGCCTTTAAAATGTTGATTATAAAACTGCGGTACCACCTCAGTTGGCAGGCGGGTTAAAACTTGGAACTTATTAAATGACGTGCCATCAGCGGCTATTTCAATAAAATCATCATCAAGTAATGCATCAAGCGCTTCAGCAGATTGCCGTACCTCTGGCTCAAGAAGCTGCCGCTCTGCATCAATTAAATGATTAAATAACGTCTCTTTAATTTTACCGCCCATAGTAACCCTTACTGTTTGAGCACTTTACCGCCCTTCATAACAAACTGAACCTGACTAAGTTCACTAATGTTATCAAGCACATTCATATTCACGCTGATAATATCTGCTTGTTTACCAACACTCAAGTCACCGAGGTTATCACTTTGACCTAATAGTTTAGCAGCTTCAACGGTGGCTGATTTAATTGCTTGCTTTGGTGTCATGCCGTATTTAACTAATAACTCAAACTCTTTAGCATTATCACCATGCTTAGATACGCCTGAATCTGTACCAAAGGCTATTTTAACCTTGTTTTTTAACGCTAATTTAAACGATGCTTCCATTTTTGGCGCTACTACTTCGACCTTATCAGCAATTGCTTTTGGCATATTAGGGTTATTTAGCACCTCTTCTTTTACTGTTGCGCCAGCGAGTAAGGTTGGAACTAAATACGCGTCTTGCTTTTTGAAAAGCTTAACCGTGTCTTTATCTAAAAAAGAGCCATGTTCGATTGAATCAACACCCGCTCTAAGTGCTGCTTTTATACCTTCTGTGCCATGAGCATGAGCGGTCACTTTGCGGCCTAAATGATGGGCTGTGTTTACAATGGCACTGAGTTCTTCATCAGTAAATTGCTGATTAACCCCTGCCGCTGTATTACTTAAAACACCACCTGTCGCGGTTATTTTAATCACATCGGCACCGCTTTTAATTACATCGCGCACTGCACGAGTACAATCGGCTGCGCCATCACACACACCCAAGCCACCCCCTTCTGTCGCTTTGGTAATATCACGGCGATAGCCATGCATATCACCGTGACCACCGGTCGGTGTGATCATATCTCCCGCAGCAAAAATGCGCGGGCCAACAATATCGCCACGTTCAACCGCACGCTTTAATGGAAAGATAACTTGATAGCTGCTACCTAGGTCACGCACAGAGGTAAAACCTGCATCAACCGTACGTTGTAAGTACTTTAGAGAGCGAAGAGCGTAATCGGCTTCGTATTCAGTTGCCCATTGGTGAGGGTTACGTTTTGCATCTCGCTCAAAGGTTACATGAACATGCATATCAATCAGACCCGGCAATACCATCTGATTTTTTAAATCAATAACATCTGCATCACTGAGGTTTAATTGCTGCTTTGATAGAAAACCAGCTTTTATTGCGGCAATTTTATTGTCTTCAATAACCAGCGTTTGCTGCTCTTTGACATCTTGATCAGTGCCTACCAGCATCTTTCCAGCATGAATAATGGTGGTTTGTGCATTAACAGCAAACGAAGATAATAAAGACAGTACCGATAATGTACTTATTTTTAGGTTTATTTTTTTCATAATCGCCTCTTTTTTATACTAGGTTTAACTTAAATACTGAGTAAATGCCATTATTTACGACATAGCGCAGCAATGAACTAGTGTTAACAAGTGAATTTTGATATAACTTCGGAAAAATTTAACAAGTCTGACCACATAAAGAGAACACATTATGTCTTATGCCCAAATTACTGGCTGGGGTAAATGTATACCACCAGCAAGCATCAGCAATGATGAAATTAGCAATATTGTTGATACCAATGATGAATGGATCACAACACGTACAGGCATCAAATCTCGCCGTGTCAGCCATGTTTCTACTGCCGATTTAGCTACCGTTGCCGCAAAGCAAGCGCTTGCTTGTGCTGGTGTTGATGGTAAAGACATTGATCTTGTGCTTCTTGCGACTTGTACACCATCAACTATGGTGGCAAATACGGCCTCTTTAGTGCAGAAAAATATTGGTGCGGTTGGCGCAGCAGCAATGGATACTAACGCTGCATGTTCAGGCTTTTTATACGCATTACAAGCAGCAACGGCACAAATTCGTGCAGGCATGATCAAAAAAGCGGTCGTTATTGCTGCTGAGCGCATGACTTGGTACATCAACTGGGCGCGTCGCGACAGTGCTGTATTATTTGGTGATGGTGCTGGTGCCGTTGTATTAGAAGCCTCAGATACACCATCTGGTTTACTTGCAACTAAAACCGGGTGTGATAGTGAAGATCGCGATATCTTACACATCGAAAACTTTGGTAGCGATTTAAATAAGTACGAGCCAATTGGCCCGTCTAACTTATTATTCGAAGGTCGCGAGATCTTCAAACGTGCTGTTAAAGGTATGAGTGAAGCTTGTGACGACGTACTGAACCAAGCACAGTTAGAGCTTGATGACATTGACGTATTAGTTCCTCACCAAGCAAATTTACGTATTATCCAAGCGATTCAGCAACGCTTGAAAGTAGCTGATGAAAAAGTAATGGTAAACATTGCCGACTATGGTAATACGTCTGCTGCAACAATTGCGATTGCAATTTGTGAAGCTGTTGAGCAAGGCCTTATCAAGCCAAACTCAAACATTATGTCAGCAGCCTTTGGCGCTGGTTTAACTTGGGCGGCGAGTTACATTAAATGGGGCGAGCGCGTGACACCTATTGCAGTGTCTGATGCAGCTTTACCTGAATGTGATAAAACAGGCCTTGAACTTGTTGCACCAGCTGTTGCAGCATGTAAAGCGGCAGAGTAATCCTCGACACTCTTTAGTAGAAAAGCGCGGCTTAGTCCGCGTTTTTTATGAGCAAAAAATGGACTATATAATGGAATTATTAGGCATACATCACGCTGCAATCATTTGTAGCAACTATGAAAAATCAAAGCATTTTTATAATGAAGTATTAAAACTGCCGATTGTCCACGAACTATACCGTGCTGAACGTGACTCGTATAAATTAGATTTAGCACTTCCTGATGGTAGCCAATTAGAATTATTTTCGTTTCCTGGAGCACCACAAAGACCAAGCTATCCCGAGGCACAAGGGCTACGCCATTTGGCGTTTAAAGTTGCCGATATTGCAAAATCTAAGCAGTACTTAGAACAACAAGGCATTTCGGTTGAAGAAATAAGAGTGGATGAAATCACCGGGAAGCAATTTACATTTTTTGCCGATCCCGATGATTTACCTTTAGAGCTTTACCAACTCTAGATTATTGGAAGCGTTCTTGTAGGTAATTAAACACAGCGCGAATACCCAATGCTTCACCACCTGTAGGGCGACCCGGTAATGCACGTAGGTTCCAAGCCATGACATCAAAGTGAACCCAAGGAGTGCTTGGCTCAATAAACTCTTTTAAGTAAAGAGCTGCAGTGATCGCACCACCAAAAGGAGTGGAAGCACAGTTAGCAATATCAGCTACGTCACTTTTTAATAATGCTTTATATTGATCAAATAACGGAAGTTGCCATACAGGATCATGGCAGCTTTCGCCTGCATCCATCAATTTGTTAGCAACATCACGGTTATTTGCAAAAAAACCCGGTAATTCAGTACCTAGGGCTACACGACAAGCACCAGTAAGGGTAGCAAAGTCAACGATAAGATCAGGATTATCGTTTTGTGCTTCAGCAAGTGCATCACACAGCACTAAACGACCTTCAGCGTCCGTGTTATCAATTTCTACTGTGATCCCTTTGCGAGTTTTGATCACATCACCCGGTCTAAATGCATTTCGAGAAACCGCATTTTCAACTGCAGGTACCAATACGCGTAAACGAATTGGTAGGTTGGCAGCCATAATTAACTGCGCAAGACCAATAACATGCGCGGCACCGCCCATGTCTTTTTTCATATTTCGCATGCCTGAGCTTGGTTTTAAATCTAAACCACCAGAATCAAAACAAACACCCTTACCAACTAATGTAATTTGTGGAGCATCTTTTGCGCCCCAACGTAAATCAAGTAAGCGAGGCTTATTCTCAGACGCACGACCAACCATATGAATTGTAGGGTAGTTTTGCTCTAATAATTCATCACCAACCCACTCGCTAAACTCACCATCAAAGGTGTCGGCTAAATCAGCCATTACTTGTGATAGGTGTTGCGGCATCATATCTGCAGCAGGCGTATTAACTAAATCACGCACTAAATTAATGGCACTTGCATGCTGCGATAAACGTTTAACTAAGCTTTCATCTTTAATGGCTAGTGTGGCACGTGGCGATGGTTTTTCTTTATATTCACTAAACTCGTAACCACCTAACACAAAACCCAGCGCTACTTGTTCTACAAACTTGTCATCACCTTGAATTTGATAACAACCTGCTGGCAGTTTTGTTGATAAGTCACCCGCTAACCAAAAGTCTTGTAAATCATTAACTAAACAATACACATGCTCAAGAGAACCGGTTTCACTATCAGCAATTAAGGCCATGCCTTTGTTTTTAAAATCACAATTTGTTAGCCAATTTTGTAAGGCTTGCGGCTGCTCGGTTAACCACGTTGATAGGTCAGCTTTAGCAATAAATGACAGGGGAATTCCCGTAGAAGAATGGCGAATTAATGAACTCATTAAACGACTCGATATAAAGAAAAGGTATTTAAGCATACCAATATCTTGATACAAAAGGTATAGGCAAAATCAGATAAGCAAAACCTAATCAGTCTTTGTTTTGCTTCTCTTTTTCTTCTTTTTCTACTTGTTGATCAATCTCTTTAATCGACTTATTGATATTGAATGAGCTAGGTAGCACATCAACACCAACCCATTGACCCAGTTTTACAACCAAAGGAATTGTCACGGGTGCAAAGGGTAATACAGCAAATACGCCCAAACCGAGCCCTTTTAATATATCTAAAAATTGCTCATTGGCAGTATGCAATTCTTCTTTAGTAGCTTGGCCTTGGGTGTATCGCCTATAGATATGAAGCATCTCTTTTGTTTCTTGCTTTTCTTGGGCTAGTGCGATTTTAAGTGCTACCATAGCGCGCTTGAAGCGTAGTGTCTGACGCTTTTTGGTAATTTTGGCCACTCTGAATGGGGCTCGATGAATAACTTTGTATAATCGCATTTGGCTATTTTCACACAGCATGTTAAGTTCACAAAGCATAATTTACTTATATTAGTTTTTGTTTTATTCTTAATACTCTATTCGTAATTATTTTTCAGTATTAAACATGAACACACCTATACAACAGGGTGAGCCAAAACCCCAAAAGCCGGCCCCAGATGAATGTTGTGGTGGTGGTAGTTGTTGCCCATGTGTATGGGATGAATACCGAGAAAAATTAAAGCAATGGCAATTAAACAACATTCCGCAACAAGCCTAATAGACCGTTCCAAATCCAATTTCGCTTAAAAACCAATCAAAAAATTCCTTTTTTAAAATATTTTTAGATATTTTATATACTTTCTTACGCTTAAAAGAAAAAATAAGAATAAATTATCCCCTTTAATTTCATGCACATAATTAAAAAAACAATAATAACGCCCAAATAAAAACGCCAAAAACAACATCACATTAACAATTTGCAAAATAAATTTACAGGCTGTATAAGAGATTTACACCAAGTTTATTATTTAACTTCGGTGACATAATCATAAATATTCTAACTGGGGAAGTCGGAATGAAATTCAAAAATAATGCGCTACAACAAGCAATTAAATTTGCTTTAGCGACAACAACAGCTGGCCTGTTTGTGTCGGGTTCAGTTGTTGCTGCAGAGCAAGCAGCAGAAGAAACGAAAGTTAACAAAAACGTAGAAAAAATTGCCGTGGTAGGTACTCGTTCAGCACCACGTTCAATCGGCGATTCACCAGTACCAATTGATATTATTGGTGGTGAAGAGCTAGATAAAGGCGGCAACACCGATATGCTAGAGCTTTTAAAAGGCTCGGTTCCTTCTTTTAACGTTCACCAAAACCCAATTAGTGATGCAGCGTCACTTGTACGCCCTGCTAACTTACGTGGTCTTCCTTCTGACAGCACATTAATACTTGTTAATGGTAAACGTCGTCATCGCGCATCAGTTATTGCCTTCTTAGGTGGTGGTATCAATGATGGTGCTCAAGGTGCTGATATCTCAGTTATTCCAAGTATTGCCCTAAAGCAAGTAGAAGTACTTCGTGACGGTGCTGCGGCACAATACGGTTCTGATGCAATCGCTGGTGTAATGAACTTTGTATTAAAAGATGCCTCTGAAGGTGGTTCATTCGAAATTCGTCAAGGCGAATACTACGAAGGTGATGGCGATACAACACAAATTTCAGGTAACGTGGGTCTACCATTTACCGATAGTGGTTTTGCTAACTTAAGCTTCCAATACAAAACAGCTGATGCAACTAGCCGTTCAGTACAACGCCCTGATGCGGCGGCACTTAACGCAGCAGGTGTACCTGAAGTATCTTCTTTAGCACAAATTTGGGGTGCACCTGAAGTTGATGATGATATTACAATCTTTGGTAACATTGGTCTTGAGTTAAGTAACTCATCTGAATTCTACATGTTTGGTAACTACTCTGAGCGTGACGTACGTGGTGGTTTCTACTATCGTAACCCACACACACGCCCAGGTGTTTACTCAAATGACGGCGGTGAAACACTGCTTGTTGGTGATTTAACTGGCGATATGAGCGGTAACTGTCCTACCGATATCATGATTGATGATAACGTTTTAGATAACCAAAGATACATCGATCTAGTTGCTAACAACCCAGACTGTTTTGCATTTAACGAAATGCTTCCGGGCGGTTTTACACCTAACTTCGGTGGTAACATCACAGATACTGCATTAACAATTGGTACTAAAGGTGAAATCACTTCTGGTTTCCTTGAAGGTGCTTACTATGACTTAAGCGGTACAGTTGGTTACAACGAATCTCGTTACTTCATCTACGACACAATCAATGCATCATTAGGCCCAGAAAGCCCGCGCGATTTCAGCCCAGGTAAATACTCACAGTTAGAGAAAAACTTTAATGCAGATTTATCAAAAGGTTTTGACTTTGGCTTAGCTTACGATGTAAACGTTGCCGGTGGTCTAGAATGGCACGAAGAAACATTCACAGTTGTTTCTGGTGACGAAGCGTCTTTCACAGCTGGCCCACTAACAGAACAAGGTTTTGGTATCGGTTCAAATGGTTTCCCTGGTTTCAAACCATCTGATGCGGGCGAGTATACACGTCGTAACTATGCTGCATACGTTGATGTTGAAGCACCATTCACAGAAGACTTCTTAATGGGCTTAGCACTACGTTATGAAGATTATGATTCATTTGGTTCAACAACTAACTACAAGTTAACTGGTCAATACCACTTAACTGAAGACTTAAACATTCGTGGTTCAATCAGTACAGGTTTCCGTGCACCAACTGTTGGTCAAGCAAATGTAAGTAACGTTCAAACAAACCTAAGCAGCGGTGTACTTGTTGACTCAGCACTTTTACCACCAACAAACCCAATTGCTGTGCAATTAGGTGGTACAGAGCTTGAACCTGAAGAATCACAAAGCTATACATTTGGTGCAGTTTGGACACTTGGTGACTTATTCTTCACAGTTGACTACTACAACATCCAAGTTGATGACCGTATCAGTCAATCAGATAAAATTGAGTTAAGCCAAGCTGATAAAGACACACTTGAAGCAGCAGGCGTACCAAACGTACAAAACTTAGCGCAAGTAAGCTTCTTCACGAATGACTTCGATACAACAACGCAAGGTGTTGATGCTGTAGCTAACTACTCAACTGATTTGTTAGGCGGTAGCTCAACATTCAGCTTAGCGTACAACTGGAACGACACTGAAGTAACTAAGTCAACAGACATTACTGGTGAGTTTAAAGTAAGCCGTTTAGAAAATGACTTACCAAATCACCGTGCAACGCTTAGCTGGGCACAACAGTGGGAGAATTTCTCTGCATTTACACGTGTTAACTACTATGGCGAATACCAAGGCGTACACGTAGATTACGATGCAACAGCGAAAACAGCTGATGCTGCAGTAACGATTGATGCAGAAGTAACTTACTTCCTAACTGAAGAGCTTAGCTTCTCTGTAGGTGCGACCAACTTATTCGACCAAGAAGCAGAGAAACTTGATTTTGTAGATAGTACTGGCATCCCTAACAATAACTGGGGTGGTAAATACTACGAAACGTCGCCATATGGTATCAACGGCGGCTTCTATTACGTGAAAGCTACGTATACTTTCTAAATAGAACAGCTTTCTAGGTTGAACAATCAACCTAGAAAGTCGATACCCCGGATTTATTCTGGATATTTATAGTTAACCAAGGCGAAAGACATTTCGCCTTTTTCGTTTTATAGTAAATAAAAATAACAAATAACCCGCCATTCCTATGCTGTTAGAAAAAGCGAATCAACTACTGAATGAAAACAAGCTTAAAGAGGCCGAGTTTCATTTTAAAACCATTCTCGATTCAGATCCTGAAAACGGCGAAGCGTTATTTGGATTGGGCCGTATTGCACTGCGTTTAGAACGTTATGATGCTGCTGTTTACCTTCTACAAAGAGCTTGTGAACGATTACCTCATATGCTTGAACCGCTCCATGCTCTTGCCGATGCTTTTAATGGCGTGCATTCACCACAAGATGCCTTAACCGTACTCGAATATGCAAAATCAATTGCCAGCCACAACCCTGAGCCACACTACTATCTTGCCCAACATTATTTAACCTATGGCGAGTTAGACAAAGCCTACGGTATTTTAAAGCATGCCCTTGGTATGGGAAATTACCCTGTAAAGGCGTACATTTTATTTGAGTTAGTGCAGTTTGGGCGTTTTAACAATGAACAAAATTACATAAATGAGCTACACCAATTTTTAACTTTGACCAATAACCTGCGCTTAAAAATGGTGTGTTATTATGCCCTTGGTAAAAGCTACGATCAGTTAAATGATACAGAACAAGCTTTTAACTACTTTAGCCTAGCTAATAAGCTACAAACAAAACTCACGCAGTTTAAAACCCGTGACTTAGTGCCTTTTTATCAGCGCATCATAGAGCAAAATACAGCTGAACTAATTGATGCCAGAGACAAAACATTCACCGGCACAATTACACCCATTTTTATTATTGGTATGCCAAGAAGTGGCTCAACACTGGTGGAGCAAATGCTGGCAAGCCATGATAATTTTGCCAGTCTTGGCGAAGATGCCAGTATCAGCAATCAGGTTGTTGCATACCTTGAACAACAAACACAGCTCCCTTACCCAGATTGCTTAGCAGAGCTAAACCAAGGGCTAATTAACAATGCCCGTAATATTTATATTGAACGAATAAAGCAAGCGCCAGTTGTGCGCCCCTTTATGATCAATAAGCTACCTGCTAACTATCAGTCACTTGGATTGATTTACTTACTCTTTCCTAACGCCAAGTTTATTAATATGCAGCGCGAGTATAATGCAATTGCTTGGTCAGTTTTTAGCAACTATTTTGCTGAAAACGAACCTTATTTTTGTTCACTCCCAGAGTTTAAACAGTATTTTGATTTGTATCAGCAGTTAATGGAGCATTGGCAAAACGTGATGCCAGAGGCGGTTTTTGATTTAAGCTATGAAGCACTTATCAGTGACAGCGAACAAACACTAACAGCCCTGTGTAAGTTCTTAAACATTGAGTACAGCACACAGTTTTTAGATTTTTATAAGTCAAAAAAACCGGTGGCAACGCTCAGCAAAACGGCTGTAAGACAGCCGTTAACTGATAAAGCATTAGAGAAATACAAACGCTACGAGAGCGCAATGCACACGCTTATGCGTGAGTCTCAAACCAGTTCAACAAATCAACAAACTGATCAAAACGCGCCTGTGGGTGAGTAAGCATATTAATGTGATCATAATCGACCTTATGGCCAAATTTACGGCCATAAATGGTCATCGTTTGCTTGCCGATGCCCGACTCTTCCATAAACTTTTCAATATCAATCGGCTGACATAGGGCTTTATCTTTAACACCTGCCACATGCATAATGGGCGGTAGTGCCTTATCAGCTAATGCGTTGGCGTAATCAAAGCCATCGTCAGTATCGACCCAAGGTTTACGCTTAGCCCACTGCATACTTTGATAATGTGACTTACGGGTTTCATCATCACTGCCCCATTTCAGTTTTTTAGCCGGCACAAAACCATGCTTACGGGCAACTAATGGCGCCAAACCATACCAAATCAAATTACCTTGAATATACTTGCTTGGGTGATGGTTATACAAAGACCGTTTAGAACCAAAATAACCGCAGGCTTTCACATCATCAATCAACTCAGGAAAACGGGCAAACACACTGTTCATTAACACCCCGCCCCATGAGTGTGCCACCCAATAACGCGCAGGCTCGCCTTCAAGCTGCTTAATTTTATCTAAAAATGCGGGGATATCTTCTAAAATAGCCTCGGTTTGACCATACTTTGCATGCTTTGAAATCGCAGGTTTACTTTCACCACGACCGCGTAAATCAGCCACATAGCAAACATAGCCATGCTCAGCTAAAAATGGTGCTAAACCTTTATTGCTGTGGGTGTAAAAGATTTTGCCATTTTCAACGGCACCATGCATAAAAAACACCGCAGGGCCTTTCGCATCAGTCTTACTAATACGGCGTAAATGTAAGGTTTGGCTTTCGGCGAGTTTAATAAACACCGATTCTTGTTTAATCGTCACGTTTGACCTTTTTATTCTTATAGACTCGTCGTACCAGTGCTAAGTTACGCCAGTCTATTTAGCAAAGCAAGTTTTTGGTGTGGCGATTGCCACTTAAAATGAGAATCTCAGGCACGATGAGATTTTGATTAAATAGTAACACCAATGCAGAGCCATTATTCATTGAAGTTAGACTTGCACGAGCCTTTGGCTAATTGTTTGATGATTTCTATGTTACGTAATTAACATATGCGGAGGAGATGGCCTTTTGCCATGAGCGTTCTAAAGGCCATCATTCAGTGTGAACAGATGTTGAGCATGACCATATTTGGAAAAAATGTTAGAGCATTTATTCGTAACGCCGCAAATAAACGGCAAAAATTAGTTGGCTAAAATTTGTGAGGTACGAACAAAGCCAACTGATTTTTGTCCGCCCTTTTTAATTTGCTTTGTTATATAACACATTAAAAGCCAATTACATTTTTAAATTTATAAGCCAACAAACAGATAATACCAACAACTAGAAAATGTAACCTGTAACTTATTAGAGAAAATGATTTACTAGCTTCAATTTTTAGATAGCTTTCTTCTGAGCTCTGTTTTAGGAAATCAACTGGTAAGAAGTCAGCAATAAACATCAGTGCACCTGCAACTGCTAGAGCTATACCGATTATTAGTAAGATTTTACTCATTTCTCCGATTCCCGAGTGTTATATAACGCGGAGCGCACCGGCGCACTTTAGTGCGCCCGAGTGACGCGAATTGTTATAAATTTTCTCGGACAAACTGCTCAACACCGAGATGCCGCCCCTTGCTTTGGTAGTGCCCATCTAAGGCGTAGGCCATCTTTTCTAGTGGAGCGTTGTCATACCGAAAATCTTGAATCTCTCGAATGTAACGCTCTATGAAACCTTGAGGCCCGAGCTCACGCCATTGCAGCACATGAACCAATTCATGGAAGTGAAGCCGAAGCTCGTTTGCAGCTTCTTTCTTTACGTAATAGGTATCATTGTAGGTAATACCTCCCACATCCATGTCGATGAAGTCTCCTAAACCTGCTTCCCGGAGTCCTGGAAAATCAGGCTTTGGGATTTCGTCGGTAACAACGAAAAACGCTGTCTTCAGAAATTCAGGCGAGTAGAAACCGTTGAAATGCTCTTCAAAGACGGAGCAAGACCGACGCACTTCCCTATGTGAGGAATTCACCTGATGTATCCATTCCTCAATTTCTTCGATCATTACTCCTCCTATTTATAACATTTTAGTATTTATGTCATCACCAACATAAAAGTTAGTGCAATATCAAATTATGGAGCAGAGCCAATATCATTAGGCGAATCACTATATCTGATAGCTCAAAAGTGACCTATAGAGGTGTTTGTTATGCATAGCCAAACTCCAAAAGAGCCATGAATGCAAAAAATGATAGAGCACTTCCAACCAAGTAAACCCTCGCTTGCTTGTAACTATTAGGATTGTCACTTTTATTGAGCATCTTCACCAAACCTGAGCCAAATGCTTGTAGGCTGCCTGTGGATATTTTCTGCTCTAGAATGATCATTCCTATATTGGCAGCAAAGAACATAAACAGTATTAATAATGTTACCGTTGCAACAATTCCTGCCGTACTTTCAATATTTACCAAGTTGAATCCTTTATATGTATAACGCCTGCTTAACAAGCAATGTGTTGGCATGGCTTTTTGTGTTGTTTTCCAAAACCATGACAACTAATCATTTTCAGAGATAAGGCGTTTGTTATATTGCATTGCAAACGTTTCATAATCTCTCGATTTTAAGTGGGTAATATTAACTAGTACCAAGCGTTGAGAGCCATATGTAACTGCGAAACTTACAGCTACATCAGAGTTGGTATCTAAAACGACATCTGAACGTTTGAAACTAGTCTGTTCAAAATTACTGATTTTAGGAAGTACCAATGCCACTTCTTTTTCTTTAATAGTGAATGTCATTGATGCTTCTGTGACTGGCTCATTATTAGCGTTTTTAGAAGGATAAACTAATACGTTCCAGCTCTGGTCATTGCCAGCGGTTAGCCTGTGAATACCGAATTCACTCGCTTGCTCAGGCGTAATTATTTTCTCGGAAATAAATACCACATCAGTAGTAGCAACTGAGCACCACGGTAGAATAAAAAATAATAAAGCTAAAAGTCTAATCATACTTCCCTGCAATATACTTAACGCCCACATTTTCGGCTGATTTGGAGCGCAGCAGAAAAGCAGTCCGACAATATGCGCTTGTTAGGCATTCTTGTACTCTTTCTTGGTTTTCCACCATATATAAGGCCCACCAATTAAAAATAGTACCAATATAAACGGCATAAGTAGGTTATCTGATTTCCACGCCTTTTCTGATTCGGCATAGGAACGGATTACATTTTGCTCTATCTTGACTTCAAATACATCGTGAAACTCTTTAGTTGTATATATTGGCTTCGTACTTTCGCTAGGTTCAAATAGAACCTCAACTCTTTTCCCTTTAGAGTTGAATAATGAGTCATAAACTATGCTCTGGCCGTTAGATTTAGAAGGGTAATTGAAATTATAATTATCATCTACAAATGCAAAGCGAATTCCGTAATCATACTCCTGCACCCAATCGATATACCCATCACGACTAACCAGCTCTTCTTTATAAGGGAAGCCACCGTTTTTTTGAGTTAGTTGAACATAGCTAATAGATATACCAAGAGCAACACAAACAGCAGCTAATATAAGATTTCTATAATATGTAAACTTGGACATGCCTGATTGCCTAACGCTATATTAACGGTTAAAAAATTGTGGGCTAAAATTGAGCGAAGCGAATAGCCCGCAAGTTATTTATCCCTGTTTAATTGCTTGTTAGCTCTCGTTTACTAACTTTGCCTCAACTAAAAATTCATAAAGCCCAGTAGCGATAAAGCGGCCATAACTATCCTGAGTGTAACTTTCACCATCATAAACCCGATCTACAACAACAAAATACATTTCACATCTTTTGGTAAGTGGAACCATCAGATTCAAACCTATGGTGTCGTTCTTTGTTTTAATTCTAATATATAGTTTGGTGTTTTTGGGTGGTCTCTTAGCGATTGATGCTTGCTCCGCACTAGTAATAGCATTAATTAATAGTTCTTTTGATTGGGTGGAATTTAATGCTGAATTTGTCACATTAATATACTCAGAATTTATCGCTTCAATTGAGACAATATCTTCAAGAGTAAGACTACTAAATTTAGCTAATTTATTTGATCCTTCTGAATTATCCAAAAAATAACCAATCCACCCATAAAAAATATAAGTGACAATTATAACAGCTAAAACATTCCTCAATAGTCAATCCTTACTTTAAAAGCTAACGCCCGTATAATGGGCGGATTAAGCTTGGCTAAAATACTGAGCGAAGCGAACAAAGCCAAGCTTTATTTACTCACTTTTTGAAGCCCTTGTTATGTACCTTTACCCATTATCTTATAGGCTATTGGGTACTCTTTTTTATACAAATCAGAACTCAATTTCATTGCTAGTGCCAGACACAACTCTTCTTTTTCAGGTTGGCTCTGTTTGTTAAACAAAATTATTAAGTTATTTGAAACTTTCTTTCCAAGATCGAACAATTGCTCTCGTTCTTTTGTCGAAATTCTATCTAAGCCAGTCATTAGGTTTGTAACAACCGCGTTATTCCTAGACATCCATGCATCAATAGCTTCAGTAACTATAGCCCCAGCTTCAGAAGCCTTTCTATTGCACATAAATTTAAAAACATCAATTTCTTTAATGTGCCCATAAACTATTCCAATCGCTTCGCCTTCATTTTCAGCATCTGATGAAGCATTTGAATAGGCATAACTTGAAATAAACAATCCAAAGAAAGTTAAAAATACTCTCATACTCTACCTAGCTACCAACTTTCCAATAATGGGCGCAGACATGTGGGGTATAATGGCGAAGCCGCCCCGCGTGTATGCGTCCCAGCGTACGAAGTGAGAGGGTTAATTGGGTTGTTATACGTTTGACTGAACAAAAAACTGCCTCATGCCAGCGCTATAGAACACATAGTACGCCCAAACAGCTATTATCACCCCACCTATTAAAACCCCAGTTAAAGAATAAAAAGTCATGAAGGCAATAATAGATGCCCAGTATAGGAAAGTTCCAACGCGGCCAGCCCAGTGTTTATTCACTGAAGCAAAGCAAATTGCTATGATTAGTATGCTAAATAACAGAAAGCTGGGCGCCATACCTGTTAACCAAAATTCTTGGTAAGTAAGGCTGCGCCCATTTAACGAATATTCTCCGTTTGGCCAAGGCCAGAAAGCAAAAAGCACAATCAGTGAGTATGTAATTGAGTTGAGCAAATGCTGAAACCGGAACAACTTTGGCATCCCTTTCGTTTCTTTGAATACTCTCATGAACTTCTTATAAATCATCCTTGATGCCTGCTCTTCGTATAACATTTTAGTATTTATGCGACACGAAGTCTGTGTTGCATAATCGCTTGTTGGACTGAGCTGCTAACTCCTCGGTGTGTCAGAGTTGGTGTTGTTTATACAATGGGAAGTTGCTTTTTGGTGGTTCTCACTTCCTGAGCTAATTTAATCAGCTTAGCTAGTATTATGTAAGCTTTCCCTGCATTGCTCGGTGCTTATTATGTACTCATTACACCTAAATTAGCCTTAAGAAGCAATTTTTATTTTTTACACATGCAGAGGCTACTATCTAACTACTCAGTTGTTCTATTTTAGGTAACTTCCGTAGTTCGTTCAAATTCGACTCTAGAGTATCTGCTCTGAATTATTTTGGGGCAAGACCAATTTGCAAAATATGCAATTTGCTAACTCGAAAAGGGGCAAAGGCGAGTTATATTTATAACTCATCACTGGACAAAACACGTTAGAGTATTTAATCAGTAACGCCCGATTAACGGGTAAAAAATTGTGGGCTAAAATTGAGCGAAGCGAATAGCCCGCAAGTTTTTATCCCTGTTTAATTGCTTGTTAGGTGCGATTTTGGTCAATATCGTTACCACAGTTATAACAATTTGAAGATGGTAAGTGATATTTGTAAAAACCTTGCATTACTTGATTTCTATTACACTTTTGGCAGGTATAACCCAAAGCTTTAATTACTAATAGAACACCAAGAACCATACTACCGATATAAAACGGGTTAACAAAGAAGTCATCAACGGTTGTATGTTGGAATTGGTAGCCTATGATGCATAAGATTAACAAAACCAAATATATTTTAAACTGAACACTACGCTTCAATTTAACCTCTCTTTCACCGGAGCACCTAACGCCGCCATAAGGGGCGATAAAATCAGTTGGTTATACTTTAGCGAGGCACGAGCGACAAACCAACTGTTTTATGTAGCGAGGCACGAGCGACAAACCAACTGTTTTATGTCCCTCGGCTTTATGGCCTTGTTATATGCCGGCTTTAAATTTGGCTTTGTTTTTAAATAAACCGAAAGCTGAACATAAAGCAATGATTACGGCTGCACTATATGATGCAATTATATAAGGCGTTCCTTGTTCTTGAATTATTCCTACGCCAACATATGGATCACTAAGAGTTGCATATGCAGCGTAAGCAAAAAACACGGTAAGTAAAATACCAAGAACTAGAAAACCTTTACGCCATACTGTTAAAAAATAAACAGGAGCGCCAAATAAAAAGCCTTGAAGCCACAACTGAGAAATTGTTGCCATCTTGTCTGATACTTCAGCGACAGCACTAAAAGAGATAAACAGTGCCGCAAATGTTAGTAGTTTATTCATAGGCATATAACGCCGCAAATAAACGGCAAAAATTAGTTGGCTAAAATTTGTGAGGTACGAACAAAGCCAACTGATTTTTGTCCGCCCTTTTTAATTTGCTTTGTTATATAACACATTAAAAGCCAATTACATTTTTAAATTTATAAGCCAACAAACAGATAATACCAACAACTAGAAAATGTAACCTGTAACTTATTAGAGAAAATGATTTACTAGCTTCAATTTTTAGATAGCTTTCTTCTGAGCTCTGTTTTAGGAAATCAACTGGTAAGAAGTCAGCAATAAACATCAGTGCACCTGCAACTGCTAGAGCTATACCGATTATTAGTAAGATTTTACTCATTTCTCCGATTCCCGAGTGTTATATAACGCCTTACTAATGGGCGCATAAATGCTTGGCTAAAATCAGCGACGAAGGAGCACAAGCCAAGCGTTTTGTGTCCTTTTGAGTAACTTGTTAGTAGCCTTTTGCAAACTGCCAAAAGTCGCGGTTACCGTAAAGCACCCAACTTAAATTTTGAGGGACTAAATAAAAATAAAGAATTTCAGTAGACTCCTGAAAATTATTAAAGTCTGCCCAGTTTAAATTGAACTCGGCATTTAGCCTGTTAGTTTTCCCAGTTGCTTTATACATGCGCTCAAAAGACTCAAAAGCAAATACTTCATCACTATTCTTATACTCAGATGTCTCTGAAAATACTTTCAGAAAGAGCTCTTTTGACATCCAGCTCCCACTGTCAGAGATTGGGTATTTTATCACTTCCCAATTAGGTGATTTAAGAGTCAGTTCCAGATCCCTGCTGACATCAATGATTGACTTTAAGTCGTCAAATTCCACCAAAGCCTCCGAGACTACTAACGCCAAGCGCACCAGAAAACACGAGTATTTTGGCCGAAGGCCAGCGAGTGGTTTTCTGAGTGACGCGCCTTGTTAGGCATCTTGTAGCTGGAACTTTTTCTTTGTATTTTCAAAAAGAATAAATCCAATAATTGTGCCGAACGGAAAGAAAGGCATTAGCAAAAAGCCGCATGTTCTTGACGCTAGCCTTCCAAATTCAGATTGAATATTACACCCGTAAGCAATTGAAAAGTGCAGTAACGGAAAAAACACATTCATTAATGGCAAGTAAAACCTCCCAGCTTCAGTAATATTATCACCAGCTAAAAAATTGGGAATTCCAAACAGAATAAGACTCAGAATTCCGAGGAAAACATGCCATTTCGTAAGGGTTTTGAAATTTGCCAAATGCCTACCTTTGTATGCCTAACATGTTTATAGCGAGCTAATCGCGCGTTTTTCTACCACAGCGTAGCTCGTTTTTCTTATTAGATTATTTCTAACAAACTTGTTAACTAATTACCAGTGTTATTAAAATTTAGGAGTTCTCGCTTTTACCTCAGGATAAAAACGAGTGATTGGTTCGCTTTCCTGACTATGCAAGCAATATACTTTGACGAAATAGAAAAGCAATTTTGAATGGCCGAAGTTCGCTCTTTTTAGTAATTCGCCTAAAAACGTCTTGGGACAGTAACGAGTCATGCTTGATGGTCAGTAATTGGCTCTTCGCGGAACTTCGGGAAAGCTGGCACTTCGGATGGTGAATTTGCTAGTTGCTGTCTCTCAATTGATGTTTAAACCTAACAATTAAACTCTCAGAATAGATATAAACCGCTTATCTAACTACTAAATAAAAGGGCAACTACTTGTTTGCTACAGTGCGTGAAGAATAAACGCCAGCCAGTATTTTTTCATTTTAAATTTTATTGTTAGCTTCGAACTCTACGACCCTAACTTTAACCACGTGATCAGAACAGCGTAATAATGGCCACGAAGCATTAAATTGAACTTCAAGAGGCTTAGTTTTCTTAATCTGTAATTCACTCCCAGTCAACCAAGTCAGCTTGAACTCAGCACTCAATTGATAAGAAGCTAAGACTCCCGTACCACAAGTGCCGTTAGCAAAATCAAGAAATACTTGAGTAACATCACCACTTACAGAACTTGTTTCAACAATATATGCCTTATGCCCAAGCGAAGAAGTTAAAACCTTAGACTTCTCCATCTTTAGCCCAGAAGGTAAAGTGTTTTTTTCACAACCCGCAAGCGCTGCAATGATGAATAGTGTGAGATACCATCTCATTAATAAACCTTTGCCCTGTAAAGGGGGTGATAATGTTTGTCTAAAATTATGAATAGTAGCGAAACCGAGCCAAGCTTTAACAGTCCCATCACTTGGTGTGTTTGTTAGCTGTACTTAGAACCAAAACTGCCATCACTTTTTTGATTTTTATATTTTATAACCTGTTGGCTCTTTTTCATTTGGGCTTCGATTATCATCGTATTCGATACCCCGATACTCACCACTATGCCCCGTTATTACTATTTTTCTTGTATCTAGCCACAATATTACTCGTTCAGCTTCTTCAGCAATGTTAGGGTAGAATTCATCAACTTTATCATTAAAACCATCTGGACAAGTTAAACCAAGACCGTAACCTAACCCAAGGTTATCCATGAAACCAAATCCTTCGCAATATAGGTCATAGCATTGCTCGATATATTTATCCACATCGTGCGGCTTAGCAATTATTTTATGGAGGATGTTGCGAATACTCCATTCATAATATTTACCCATAGAAAAATACTTTGAGAGCACTTTTTGGGCTTCATATAAACCAGCAGCCTTTTTGTAGTTTATTGAAATGATTTCGAGATAATCATCAGAGTCTAAGGTTTGTTCGAGTGTAGTTTCCGTGTACACCCAATTCTCGAAGTCATTTAATTCGATTTCTTTGGATACTAATCTATAGAAAGTTAACTCGACAGGGTGCAAACAATTCTCTCAAAAAGCTAACGCCACACTAAGCGGCAACTAAAACTTGGCTATAATTTGCAAGGAACAAGCGCGAGCCAAATGTTACGCGTCCGGTCAATTTTAAGTGCCTTGCTATATGTGCTTAAAAACTGAACCAAACCGATATATTAGTATCCATATTTGTCCGGGGTTTGGAAAATCGTTTTTACGATTTTTAAAGCTTCTTCTCTGGCCAGCTCACATTGAATAAGAATGTTCACTGCCTGATGAGTACTTTTAGATTTAATTGCTTCATCGAATGCTTCAAATTTATTGAGTGTAAAAAGCCGCTCATTTACAGTCATTCCTTTCAGCTCGTTCATTGCATCACTCCTAAACACAAATACATCGCAATATGGGGCGTATAAAGCTTGGTTAAAATTAGCGACGATGGAGTACAAGCCATGCGTTTTTTGCCCATACTCATTACGGACTGAACCAGATTTGTTGCATAGCTGATAAGAACTCTTCTGTAACAGGATAACCAGAATCATCGCCAATGACTGAATCTATGTCACAAGTTGGACAAAGAGCTGTATCCCCATCATCTGTCCAATATACGATATTTTTGTAATCGAATATATCGAGGCAATAGAAACAACCACATTTATTGCTATTTCGCAAAGAATCTCGATGATATATCGATTTTTTGTGAGCCGCTTTAGCAGCATATAGTAGTTCAATATCCATATTTTTATAATGCCTCGTTTAGGAGGTAATTATTGGCTAAAAAACGAAAGCAGTGAGTAAATCCAACTGTTTTTCGTCCATTGATTGATTTGTTAGCTATACACATTCCATTCTGTAGCTCAAAGTTAAATTAGTTATGCTATCTGAGTTTGCAATGTAACGAATAATAGCCTTTTCGCTGTACCAGTCACCAGACCATTTAAATTTGAACTCACCATCTATAGTTTCAGATTCATACGCTTCACCGTTTAGCATCAAATGTATAACGGAAGAACCGGTAGAGTTTCCATAGCCTTCTATCTTAATAGCTATAACTTTATCTCCACATGTACTCGTTAATGTAAAAGTTTGAGATTTTGTTAATTTCTTATAATTGATTGTAGAAACTTGATAATTATTACTACAAGCTATTAAACCAACCAATAAAAAATAGACTAAAACTCTCATTCGATTACACCATATAACTAGACATAATGACTCCCACACGGTGCTAGCCTTCGCATTTTCGTGGGTTAGCTTAAAGCCAGAGCCATAATTAGTTTGTCAAATAACTAAATAGCAGAGGCTAGCATGACTAAACATAACATACTTTTCATTGGCTTAGATACTCATAAAGAGTTCATTGAAGTTGCCTATATTGAAGACAATCGTGGCGCACAACCCATTCATTTCGGCAGCATTTCTTCTGCTAAAGTCGCTATTAAAAAACTTATCAGGCAATTTGAATCTAAATACCCTAATGCAACTCTGCATTTCGTTTATGAAGCTGGCCCCTGTGGATACTGGATTTATCGCTTAATTCCTTCTTTCGGACATTGTTGCTACGTGGTTGCCCCTTCGCTTATCCCTAAAAAGCCTGGCGAGCGCGTAAAAACTGACAAGCGTGATGCCCTTAAACTGGCTAAATTACTTAAGTCTGAAGACTTAACTCCTATTTATGTACCTGAGCCGGAAGACGAAGATATTCGTGATTTATCTCGTGCTCGAGAGGTTGCAATGAAAGACTTAAAAGATACCAAATACCAGCTGAAAGCACTGCTTCTTCGCAACAATATCAACTATGCAGGCACTGTAAACTGGTCTCTCAAACACTTACGATGGCTTACTGAACTAGTACTGCCGCATCCAGCACAGCAAATCGTTTTACAAGAGTTTATTCAAACTATAAATGAGCGAATTGCACGATTAGAGCGACTCGACAACGAACTGTCTCACCATGTTTATCAATGGCGATACTATCCCCTTGTTAAAGCCATTCAGGCTATGCGTGGTGTTCGCTTACTCGTGGCCGCTGGCGTTGTTGCTGAGCTTGGTGATTTAACGCGCTTCGACCATCCGCGTAAACTGATGAGCTACCTTGGCCTTGTACCAAGTGAACACTCGAGCGGGGGTAAAAAGCACATTGGCGCAATTACTAAATGCGGCAATGGCCGAGCAAGGCGCTTATTAGTCGAAGGTGCTCATAGTTACCGTCATGCTGCCAACATATCGACCGAGTTACAAAAACGACAAGAAGGTTTACCAAAACAGATTGTTGATATCGCATGGAAAGCACAATTAAGGCTCTGTAAACGTTATAAAAAGCTCATTAATAAAGGTAAGCATTACAACCTTGTTGTCACCGCCATTGCCCGTGAAATGATTGCGTATATCTGGGCAATTGCAAAACAAATTGTACTCTCTCCGATAAATCCTAAATTAAGATTATCTAGAGTACCTGCTTAATATGAACGAATTAGAGTTAATGCATTGGGTCAAGCATCGGTTGTGGCACAACCACCGACGGCGTTAGGATGGCAATGTTGCTACCGCAACATTGAACCACGAATATAGACTGTAGACAGGTGCCACGTCGAGTTAAGTAAGGTCTGCTCTGCTCATGAAAATGAGTAACCAACGAATACCAGCATGAAAACCGACGAAATTACTTGCTTCATCCTATATATTAAATGGCTCTAATTCGAGTTAAGAAATTATGGCTAAAATGTTGAGGAACGAAAACAGCCAACTGTTTTTTGTCCTTATTAATTAGCTTGTTAGCTGTACTTTACATTAAATAAATCGCCCACACCATTAATGTGAAAAAACTCAAGAGCATAACAACGCCAACAATAATTTTAATTTGAATTGCATAGGTTGCATTTAAACTAGTAAACCACTTCTCAGCCACTTGATATCTGCGATTATTATTAACAGCAAAATAAAGCAAACCGATACTAGAAAAGAAACAGATGATAATGAGTATTTTAGGAAGCTCTGAATAAAAACTAACGTTGTTAGGTTCAATGTAAATTATAAAAAATAAGCTTTGAAGAACGACGTTTAACCAAAACGCACAAGTCATTACAGGGAAAAATTTTTCCTCTGACTCATGACCTAGAATGTATTTGACAATAACATGCCATTTACACAAAACTTCCATTGAACTCCTTGTACAGCTAACGCTTCATTAAGAAGCGAGTTTAGGCTTGCTAAACTAAGTGACGAAGGAACTCGAGCAAGCCGTGACGAGTCTTTCTTTAATGACTTGTTAGCTTTTGCGGAACTCTATTTTTGAGATATAAAAGACAACCCCCGCAATAAGCCCAACAATTGAAAACAAGAACCACTGTAAAAAGCTATCCATAACCGATTAGCGTAATGGAACCATTTTCAACCAATACATTTCCATTTACAACCGAGCGCTCTAAACCAAAAGGAAAAACAAAAAAGAAGGAAACTAAACAGGCAGAAGCGACAGCAGATTTAAGCACTGTATTTAATGAGTAACCGCATCTTTTCGTAATAAATTTGTATATTGGAAATGCAGTAAATGGCACCAAAAAGAGGACAATTATTAATGACCAAACGAATATACCAATAGGCACTGTTGTAAATTTCATTTCAATAGCCATTGGCGCTAGGAAAGCCACAACCAACGAAGCCAAAATGAAACTTAATATTGTTCTCAACTCGAAACCTTATAGAAAGCTAACGCCCTTTGTTTAGGCGCTTGTTAGGGCTACTTACACGCCATACTTTAGTGAACAAACAAACTCTTGGTGTTTTACATACTTAGCATTTTTAATATTTTCTTCAGGTATAATTGTTTGCCTTAAGTCATAATTAAGCTCGCTGGTAACAATAGCAATACTATTGCTCTCAAATGACTGAGAAATTAGATAGAATTTTTCAAAGTTTGGATCGTAAGAGGTGACCGTTTGCTTAAATATTGAGTATGTGAAAGTTTTATTATTTTCACAAATAATATTAGTTTCATTTAGTTGTTGAACTTTACTTTTCCACCGCTCCTCAGTTGACTTTATAACACGTTTCAAATTATCACTTATAACGAGTAAAAATTGGTCATGATTCAGTGTTTCATTGTTTTTATAGCTCACAACTTCAGCTGTGTAGAAGTGGCTATCATAAGGCGTTTTAAACCCAACAAAAGTTGATTTTTGATCCGCATGGTTTTCCGAGTGTTCTTTCACCTGAGTGTATGTCCACTCTCCGCCTTCTTCCGTAGCTGGTGCCTTTATGGTTAACTCACCTAGCGGCGATGTATATGTTAACCCTTCCATTTTGCCATCCAATATTTTCGGTGCTGGCAGTAAGCCGCCAATTGTTCCACCAGCACATGCTGTAATAAGAGTGGACAACACAACAATACTTAAATTTTTATACATGACTTTCCTTGTAGCCCTAACGCCGCAAATTAACGGCTAAAAACAGTTGGCAAAATTTGTGAGGTACGAACAAAGCCAACTGTTTTTTGTCCGCACTTTTAATTTGCTTTGTTAGAAAGTCTGGATTCTATACTCAAGACTTTTATTTCTAAGTTGAAAAGTTACTACACGGCTATATTCGTCATAACTTACGATTTGATTCATAGTCTTACTTTTAAAATAGTCACCAATCTCACTAGCTAAAATATCTCTAGAAAATAAGACTGTGTGACTAACTGAGCTTTCCTTACATGCTGGTATGTCAGAATTACTCCTGCATCTATCATCTAAAGTTGGCATTGAAACAGAAACCGAGTAAAAGTTATTAGCTTGTTTATCAGCATCCAAATAGACTTTTGTGCTTACCTTAGCAACCATACAGCCAGAACCAATATAGTGTTTATGAGAACGGCCAGAAATTGAGCTTTGTCCAATCCTAAGGCTTTCTCCACTATCTGTCGAAATTGGAAAAGACTGGTAATACTCGTGAGCACATTGCTCCCGTTTAGAGTTCGATATTTCTGACGAAGGTAAATACCCCCAATCCCAAACAGGATCCGGCTCCTTCTTCCCACAACCAAATAAAAACAACAAAGCTAAAAGGTAACTCAAATTCTTCATAGGCTTTCTAACGCTTCACTAACGAGCGACCAGATTATGGCGTGACGGTTGCGAATGCAAGTGGCATGACATGAACTGGTTGTCTCTGTTCAGTGACTTGTTAGGAATACGACTCCACCAGACTTAAAAATTCATCTTCTAGCTTCTTGACTTTTTGTGCACTACAAACTGTGCAAATCTTCCTTTTATTTTTAGCCATAGGCAACACCATTTCACCTTTCATGCATTTTACACAAATTTCTTTTGTTTTCCGGAAAGCATAAATATCGTGGTCACAATTTGGCAAAGCTGCATAGATACGGGCATACTCGGATAATGGATAATAAATTGGAAGATCTAAATACTTTAGTTTTTTCAGTTTAGCAATTGCAGATATATCTTCGCTTTCTACCTTCAGCCTATGCAAATCTAGAAATTCAAGATTAGTTAAATGAGAGATGGCATCGATATTTGTAAGATATTGCTTTCCAAACATACCACCAGTAAATGTTAAACCGACTAAGTTATTTAGATTTTTTATTGCATTAATATCATTGATTTTCTTTAGCTCATGTAACTCCAGCCACTTCAACTTAGACAGTTTTTTTAAACTGTCCAATGTTTCCAACTGAGTGCAACTCCCGATGTATAGTCTTTCCAGTGATTTTAAGCCACCAATTTTCGACAAATCAGTAATTCCATTACCGCTCCATTTTATAAATAAAGACCTTAGTTTGGGTAAGTCTGCTACAGAATTAATTAGTTTTTGAGGTACGCGACTGTAAAACCAAATATGCTCTACATCAATTAGAGTCGGTATAACCTGAGTCCATTCATCGATTAAATTATTCTGTTTTGATTGTGATAAATTTAATTTTGTACAAGCAATACGGAGATCTGTTTGCCCTTCATATTCTGAAGGGAAATTAATCGTTTTTGGGCATTCTTTACGATGTTCCCAGGACAAAAACTGCTCAATGCTTAAATCCACGTAAGTGTTCAATCGTATTCCTAACATTTTAGTATTTATGCGACACGCAGTTTGTGTTGCATAATCGCTTGTTGGACTGAGCCGCTACCTGCTCGGTGTGTCAGAGTTGGTGTTGTTTATGCTATGGGAATTTGCTCTTTGGTGGCTCTCACTTGCCTAGCCAATTTAATCAGCTTAGCTAGTGTTATGTAAGCTTTCCCTGCATTCTCAGCGCTTTTTATGTATTCATTACACCTAAATTTGCCTTAATAAGCAATTATATTTTTACGCATATAGAGGCTGCTATCTAACTGCTCAGTCGTTCTGTTTTGGGTAACTTTCGTAGTTCGTTCAAACTCGACTCTAGAGCATCTGCTCTGAATTATTTGGGGGCAGAAGCAATGTGCAAGTTTTGCACTTTGCTCACTCGTTAATGGACAAAGAAGAGTTATATAAATAACTCGCCTCTGGAGAAAAATGAGTTTGAGCCAAACTAAGGCTCTGTATTAGAGAAAGGGCTTCGTTAAAGCGTATGTTAGCTATCAGCAAACACATATTTGCGACCTAAATAAATAAAGTGTACTGAAACAGCTATAGGTATAAGAAGCCAAATTAATTCGATATTTATACCTGACATAAATGCAAACCCAAGAATTGAGCAAAAGCCGCAGTTTATAAAGAAACGTAATTTAGTAAACGACAAAAAATATCTGCTTGGCTCAAGAATATGCATTAAAACTGAGATAAACGCGAACATGCCTAGAAAGCCTCCGATCTCAATAAGTAGCATAAGAAGTGCACCATAATAACCATCTAATATACCCATAATTGAAATGGTAATTGTGATTAATCCTAGCCCTAGTAGTATGACTAAAGGGCCGGACCCAATTATGGCTTCAACAATGATCAAGAATTTGTAAATTGGTCTCATTTGCAAGCTAACACTCTACTTAAGGGAACAAATACGCAGGCTATAATGCGGAAAGAAGCGAAGGGAGCCTGCGTGTTTGTCTCCCAACGAGCGCCAGCGAGTGACTACATTACTCTGTTATAAGCCACTTACTCAGCTCTATCTCTCAAGTTTTTTGGAATACAGCTAAGTAATTGTTCAGTACTTCGAATAGTTAAACGCTGCTTTGGGAACTCATTTAGTTGGATATTTAAATACTCAGTTTTTGAAAATGGTTTAGTCATACTCTTCAGAAAGCGCGGAGTATTCTCTGAAAATAAACCACTTTCTAATGTAACAGCCGAGATTTCTTGCCACGGAATAAACAGGTTGTTATGACCAAACTTAAAGGGAAAAAGCACTCTTAAATAAAGTCCCCTGTTATTTGCTGCAACCTTTAAGATTCCGTTGTGTCGTATTTTGCCAATATACCCACTTCCAATTCGAAAGTTTTCTTCTAGCTCTCTGTCATTATTTTTTCTGTATCTCTTAGCTAAGTTTTGCCAACCACTTTCTTTTCCTAGCCCATAACAAACTCCAAACCAACCAGCTACAAAAACAACAAAAAACCAGTTTGAAGTGAGAAAAGACGCTAATACCGTCTGAAAGTAGATCACATACTCTTGAGCTGTAGGAGGTATTTCACCTCCACTTCCAACGTAGATGAATAGAACAAAAACCAAAAAGAAAGAAACAGTTCCAATCAATCCAATAAACTTAAAAACAACCTTCATACTTTCCTTGTGGATTATAAAGCCGCAATATGGGCGTATTAAGCTTGGCTAAAATTAGTGACGAAGGAGCGTCAGCCAAGCTTTAGACGTCCCACCTATAATTGCCTTGTTAGGTGAACTTTTCGACTATTTCAATAGCTCGTTGTTTTGTAAAAACACCATTAATTTCTGGATCTGTTAATTCAGCTACGTAGTCAAAAATTCCTTCCTCTTCAAAATCAACTAAATCACATAGTTGAAGAGCATCAGCAATAAAGCATAAGTGATTTTTATTTAGTTTATCTTGAATGAACAATTCACATAGTTTCTTAATATCAGCAAAAGATATAACAATCTCTTCATCTTCAATGACATCGAGAGTAATAGAAGAACCTTTGATATCCAATTTATTTTCATAATCTGAAAATTCAGTTATAAACTCTCCTAGAAACACTTCTGGAGATATGTACTCATTTAATAATTTGGATAGCGATGACAGCTTCACCTTTACTCACCTAACAGCGTATTTGTCAATTAGTCTTTACACTCAAAACCTTTAGAGTCGACTTTGGCGACGTTGTCTTTATTGCCACACTCTTTAATTGCCATCTCTGTGTGATTGTGCTCATTGTATTGTTTAGCAATTGCGCCTAGGCTTAGCACAATTACTACAGCTATCACTATTTTTTAAATTTTAGACATTAACATTCCCTTGAAAATAAACTATTTAAATACAAACAGTTGCGCTTGCTATTTTTGATAAAACTTAATCTATCAGTGCCATCGAATTTAAATTGAAGTTATAAATAGAAAATGACTCACCTTCTTCTTTTAACGTGACGGTTATTTTTGCGTCTCCATTAGTGTATGAAGCTGGAATTAAATAAGTAACATAAGTACCAGAACCACCTCCAGTGACAGCTTTAGAGCTAACATTTATAAATTCAAATTCACCTAGTTCTTTTAATTCGCCCAACTTTGAGAATGCACGCATGATTTTAGAAATATCTTCATCTGTGGCATTTTCAATTGATGATGGGGTCATATAGTTTTTGAGAGTCTGAGGGTCCCATTGAGAGATATCTGTAATTGCTGAATTTAGGTAAGGAATAGCAGTTTCTTTGTAAGCAGAGGATTTATTCGCAGTCCAAATTGCTAAAAGTACAAATAAGCTAATTAACACTAAAAATGTTATACCAATTCCTTTAAGTATCTTTTTAACCATGATTTTTATTATTTTTCCTTGATTGAATCACTTAGAATTTATCAGCTTTAAATGTCTTATGGTAGTACCAATGTGACCCAATTTGTGTCAAAATTTTTTAAACACAAATTTTAGTTGCTTGTATCATCGCCAAAATGCACGCTCTATCGCTCTTAACCTCAACTAGCCCATACTTTGAGTAAATCCACTCAATCAGTTTTCAACTTATTTTTGCTCACCATGTATTAATGCTACTAAGCAAAAATATATCCACCGCAAACTAACTCAGAGCTAAGATTTATTTGGTACAATCAGTCTTTGATATGGCTAACAGATAGGTTTTCCTCAATGCATCCGCGAAATCGCCACTTGAATGGCTACGACTTTACTTTGCTATGCAAAGTTACTCCTGCCCTAACACCTTATATGAAGCAAACGCCAGCGGGCACTGATACCATTGATTTCACCAATGCACTAGCGGTTAAAACCCTCAACCAAGCGTTATTAAAAAGCCATTATAAAATCGATTTTTGGGATTTGCCCGACAACACCCTTTGCCCACCGGTTCCTGGCAGAGTGGATTACATTCATCACTTGGCCGATTTATTAGCAAACGATAACCAAGGTCATATTCCGACGGGTAAGCAAGTAAAAGTGCTTGATGTAGGCACGGGTGCAAATGTGATTTACCCGCTTACTGGAAATCACGAATATGGCTGGCACTTCACGGGCTCCGATATTGATGCCTTGTCTGTTAAAATTGCCAAACAAATCGTGCAATTCAACCGCCTCAAAATTAATGTTAAGCAGCAAAACAACGCCGATAAAATGTTTACAGGCGTGATATCGAATAAAGATGTTTTTCATCTAACTTTATGCAACCCACCGTTTCATGCCAGCGAGCAACAGGCCAAAGCAGGTACTGAGCGTAAATGGAAAAACCTAAACAAAGCGCCACAAAAAGCGCTTAATTTTGGTGGCCGTCAAAACGAGCTTTGGTGTGAAGGCGGTGAGCGCGAATTTATCAGTAAAATGTGTATTGAGAGCCAAGAGTTTGCAGAGCAATGTATTTGGTTTACATCGCTTGTTTCAAAGTCTGACACTTTGCCGCATATAAAAAAGTTGCTTAGTACACTTGATGTGAAAGAAGTAAGAGTTATAAAAATGGCACAAGGCCAAAAAATTAGTCGCTTTATTGCTTGGAGCTATTTTGACCAAGCCGACCGCGAAGCCATTCTTAACGAACTAGTATAAGGATAATAAGATGATCGACTTTCGTTCAGACACAGTTACAAAACCAACAGCAGCCATGCGCGCGGTCATGAATGACGCCCCAGTAGGCGACGATGTATATGGCGACGATCCAAGCGTTAATCAGCTTGAACAATATGCTGTTGAGCGCCATGGCTTTGAGAGCGCCCTTTATTGTAGCTCAGGCACGCAAGCAAACTTACTTGCATTGATGGCACATTGTGAACGTGGCGACGAATACATTTGTGGGCAACAAGCACATAACTACAAATTTGAGGGTGGCGGTGCTGCTGTATTGGGTTCTATTCAGCCTCAACCAATTGAAAATAATGCCGATGGCAGCTTAGATTTAAACAAAGTTGTGGCTGCAATTAAAGCTGATGACTTTCACTTTGCTAAAACCAAACTACTTAGCTTAGAAAACACCATTGGTGGCAAAGTTCTCCCGCTAAGTTATCTAAAAGAAGCCAGAGAGTGTGTTGATAAACATAACCTTGCTCTGCACTTAGACGGTGCCCGCGTGTATAACGCGGCGGTTAAGTTAGGTGTTGATATCACTGAGATCACTCAGTATTTTGATTCAGTGTCTATTTGCTTATCAAAAGGACTCGGTGCGCCTGTTGGCTCACTATTACTAGGTAGCAAAGCACTGATTGATAAAGCGCGCCGCTGGCGTAAAGTACTTGGTGGTGGTATGCGCCAAGCGGGTATGCTTGCAGCCGCTGGCCAGTATGCACTTGAGCATCACGTAGCAAGGCTTGCTGAGGATCACGATAACGCGGCGTATTTAGCTGAACAGTTAAACACGTTAGCTGGTTTTGATACGTCAACTTTTCAAATCGATACCAATATTGTTTACGCAAATGTTGCCGAACATATCGATTTAAAAGCAGTGGCACATGCGTTAAAAGAGCAAAACATGCTGTTTTCACCGGGTAAACCACTGCGATTAGTGACCCATTTAGGCGTCACTAAGCAAGATATTGATAGCTTTATCTCGGCATTAGCGGCCGAGATTTAACGCTTCTTTATAATGTTTGCGGCACACCGATACATATCGGTCGTTGCCGCCAATTTCTACCTGATCACCGTCTGCAATCGCATTGCCATGCTCATCAGTACGCAGTACATGGTTAGCTTTACGACCACAATGACATACTGTTTTTAACTCAATTAGTTTGTCTGCCCAGGCAAGTAGGTATTGTGAACCACTAAATAGCTCACCTCTAAAATCGTTACGTAAGCCATAACACAGCACCGGAATACCAAGCTCATCAACCACATCTGTCAATTGCATTACTTGGTCTTTTGATAAAAACTGACACTCATCAACTAAAATACAATGGCGCTTTTGCTCTGCATTTAATGATTTGATTAGCTCAAATACATCTTTATCTGCATCAAAAATATGCGCATCAGCCTGTAAACCAATACGTGAAGACACCTTGCCAACACCTGCTCTATCATCAATAGCCGCTGTTAAAATAACCGGTTCCATACCACGTTCGCGGTAGTTAAATGCAGATTGTAAAAGTGTGGTAGATTTGCCTGCATTCATTGCAGAATAATAAAAGTACAGCTGTGCCATGATGTTGCCCAAATTTTAAAGTCGCAATATGCTACCCTAATCGCGCGACAACATCATCTATTACCTTACTCTTATTACCTCAATCGTTGTCCCAGTAAAAGTGCTGTTTTATAACAAGCCTTCGTGTTTCAGTAACCACTCTTTTCTTTCAAGGCCACCTGCATAGCCTGTGAGTTTACCGTTTGCACCAATAATTCGATGGCACGGCACAATAATGCTAATCGGGTTTTTACTATTTGCAGCGCCCACTGCACGCACCGCTTTTGGGTTATTAATGGCAATTGCTATATCTTGGTAGCTTTTGCTTTGACCAAACTCAACATCCATCAGTGCACGCCAAACTTGCTTTTGAAAGTGAGTACCTTGGGTATCAAGGGGAACAGTAAAACGTGTACGCTCACCGTTAAAATATTCATTAAGCTCACTTATACAAATTAAAATAGGTGTAAGGGTGTGCTCATCAACAACCTCTGTTTGCATTGCAACCACCGGGTAAAAGCCAACGTAACTGATGCCTATTGATGTACTTTGAATGGTAATATCGCCAATGGGGCTTGGCATAATAACTTGTTGCATACTCATAATTGTTGCCATAGTTGAAAAGTTAAATAAGAGCGAAATGGCGCGCAGTGCTCGCTATTAAATTCGCTGATTCCAGCGAGGGCTTTTTTAACCCCTAAGTCGCCCGCCAATAAAATATCAGGGTGGCTTTGACCACGTAGCTTGGCGTAATTAACTGTCCACGGGCCAATACCTTTGAGCTCAAGCCAATTATCAAGCTCTTGATTATCTGGGTTTTGCTGACAATAAGCACTTAAACGCCTTAGCGCATCTTTGCGTGATTGTGGCATTTTAAAAAAATCGAGTTCAGAATTGGCAACCCATTCAGGGCTTGGAAAATAGTGGTTATTACTTTGCTGATTAAACTCACTTACAAGCTGTGTAACGAGGTTGTGAGCCGCTGTAACACTCACTTGCTGACCAAGTACCGCACGTATGCCCGCTTCATAGTCTGACCAAATTCCCGGCAAACGCAGCCCAACACAAAGCGGCATCGCGCCTTTAAGCTCTGCATGTAAATGTTGTTCAATAGTGTGCGTGTCGGCGTCTAAATCAAGCACACGACGAATGTTGTGGATCACTTGCTGTAAATAACGAGTGTTATCAATATCAATAACCACTTTAAAATGATTTTTATGCTCAACAAAATGCGCTGTGAATTGCCCTTGGCAATATTTGTCTTTAAAAGTGCGACCATAGCTCGTTGCGCTCAACCATTCTAGGCCACTAATTAAACGGCGCTGAAAAAAGTCATGGAGTGCTTGCCAGTTATAAGGCGGCCTAAATGCCAGTGTTAGAGTTAATGTTGAGGCTGGTTTTTTATCAGACTTACGTAACTTTGAAGGGGCAATATTTAACTGCTTTAAAAAAGCATCGTTAAAACGGCGAATACTATTAAAACCAGAAGCAAATGCGATATCTGCCACTGATAAATCTGTTTGTTGTAATAGCTGCTTGGCAAAATTGCATTGGTTAAATAATCGATATTGGGTGATCGAGAGTCCAAAATGTTGGTTAAACAAACGGCGTAAATAGCGGCTCGACAACCCTAGCCTGTCTGCTAAAACCTCACAGTCGTAGGCCTCACCTTTATCAATAAGTTGTTTGGCGCGTAATGCAGTGGTTTTAGTACCTAGCCATGCTGGGCTATTCGGTGCACTATCTGGGCGGCAGCGAATACATGGCCGAAAACCATCTTGCGCAGCTAAGTGCGCATATTGGTAATATTCAACGTTCTTTTCTTGTGCCGTTGGTGCAGGGCAAATGGGTCTGCAATAAATGCCAGTACTTTTCACCGCCACAAAGAACACCCCGTCAAAGCGTGGGTCGCGGCTTTGCCTTGCTGTTTGCCATTGTTGGCTAGTCATAATTATTCTCGTTACACGCTAATACCGTTAGCTTAACTGAATATTATTTTTTGACTAGCCAGTTTCGGACCTTAACTATTTAAACAGCTATTTAACTGCGGCTAAATATCGGCTCTCAACTTCCGGCCAATTGATCACTTCGTAAAATGCAGCAATATATTCAGGGCGACGATTTTGATACTTCAAGTAATACGCATGCTCCCACACATCAAGCCCTAAAATAGGCGTGTGATTTTGCATCAGTGGGCTATCTTGATTGAGGCTACTTTCAACGACCAATTGATTATTTTCATCAACACATAACCAAGCCCAGCCACTGCCAAAGCGGCTTACCGCGGCATTAGTAAATTGCTCTTTAAATGCGTCAAAGCTACCAAATGTATCAACTATTGCAGTGTTTAACTCTGCACTAGGCGTACCACCGCCATTAGGAGACATAACTTGCCAAAATAATGAGTGATTATGATGGCCACCCACATGCTCTTGCACTGCTTTTTGTAAAGACTCAGGCATTGATGAAATAGTGCGTAGTAGTGTTTCCGCATCTTGTTCAGAGTAATGACTGCCCTCTAGTGCAGCATTCGCTTTATTGATATAGGTTTGATGATGCAAGGTGTGATGTATTTCCATGGTTTTCGCATCAATGTGCGGTTCAAGTGCATCATAGTCATAAGCTAAATCGGGTAATGTAAAAGGCATACTGATTCCTTATCGTTAATGTAATAACTGCGTTTTGTGGGGATGGTCAGCTAATAGCTGATTAATACGGTTAATGAGTGTCGGAAATGCCGATGCCATGCTGGCAAGCTTAACCAGCTCATAATAGGTTTTATGATGGTGGTGCAGCACCAAGGTGCGAACTTGCTGCTCTGGATGATTTAAAAGCACGCTTAATCGTTGATGAGCATGGCAAAGCCAGGTGCAGGCTTTATCGGGTTTTTGCATGACTTTAAAAGTGTCGGCAAGATTCAAAGTGGCAACAACAAATGCTGCAATACAATGCTCTAACGAGCGAGTTACCGACTGGTTGATTGGGATACTAGAAAATTGCGCTAGAAGTGTTTCGGCACAGCTACTCGCAACCGTGTAATGATCACGCGCAGTTATAAGCTCGCCAGATTCAAATGCTAAGTTGCCTTGATAAATTGCACTTTGCCAAGGGGCCAGCGCGTCATCAATGCTGTTCGATGTTAACGGTGTGTGGCGTGTTGTTTGAGTCATAAAAATCACCTGCACTTATACCAATCATTCTATGTGTATTTAAACTACACACAGAAAAGACCAAATGCAAATGATTTTTATTTATATTACTATTTACTAACTTTGAGCCATAGCAACATTACTTATTGATGCGCAAAGTCGATAAGCTCTTGGCCTATTAGGCGGTAAATAATCCATTCGTTTTGCGGTTTAGCACCAATGCTGTCGTAAAAATCAATGGCTGGTTTATTCCAATCAAGTACCACCCACTCAAAACGACCACAGTCTTTTTCGAGTGCTTGCTTAGCAAGATATTGCATAATTTGCTTACCAGCGCCTTTACCACGGCTGTCAGCACTGACGTAAAGATCTTCTAAATACAAACCATTTTTACCAAGCCAGGTTGAGTAATTATAAAAATACACAGCAAAACCAATTGGTGTGTCGCCCTCTAAACAAATAACACTATGCGCCGTTGCACCTTCACTGAACAACGTTTTTAAAATAGCTTGCTCGTCTGTTTTAACTGCGTCGGGTTCTTTTTCGTAGATAGCAAGTTCGGTAATAAAATGTAGGATTGTTGCAGCATCACTCGCGACTGCCTGACGAATTGTAATTGCGTTACTCACTCTGTATTCCTTTTTTACATCATTATTGTAACGCCCAGTTTATAAGGGCTTAAGCATGGTGTAAACGCCCTTTACAGAAATACACGGCATTAAGAAGGGGCTACTAAAAGTTAGCCCCATTATGCTTTATTTACTCATCGACTTATAAAGTACCGGAAGTACAAATAAAGTTAAGAAGGTTGCACTGACCAAGCCGCCAACAATAACCGTTGCAAGGGGCTTTTGTATTTCGGCGCCTATTCCTGTGCTTAGGAGCATTGGAATTAGTCCAAGCATTGAAGTAAGCGCGGTCATCAGTACGGGTCTTAGCCGTGAAACAGCGCCTTCAAATACTGCTTTATCTTTGCTATCTCCTGCACTAATCCTTTGATTAATGCTTTCGACCATCACCACACCATTCAATACCGCAACCCCAAATAGTGTGATAAACCCTACTGAACTGGGTACAGATAAGTATTGTCCTGACACATACAATGCAATCACCCCACCAATCACTGCCAAAGGAACATTGACAAGAATCAGCACCACTTGCGATAGGTTACTAAAAGCAAAATAAAGTAATAACGCAATCAGTAACAAGGCTACAGGCACTACTATCATCAGCCGCTGCTGTGCCCGTTGTTGGTTTTCGAACTGCCCGCCAATCGCCACACTGTAACCACTAGGTAGCTGCATTTTATCGGCAATGGTAGCGCGAATATCGGCAACTACAGAGCCCATATCTCGCCCCTGCACATTCGCTTGAATAACTACACGCCTTTGAACATCATCGCGACGAACTTGCGGCGCGCCAGACCCAATTTGTACATCAGCTACATCCCCCACCCTTACAATGGCACCCGTGGGAGTTTGCAATCTAAGATCAGCAATCACATTTGGGTTTTGCCGAAAGCTTTTTGCTATACGCACATAAATATCATAGCGCTCATTAGCATCGATGATTTGCCCTGCAGATTGCCCGCCAATACCGTTCTGAACTATATCCATTAAATCAGCCACCGATAAACCAAAACGCGACAGCGCCAAACGGTTAGGTTTAACTATCAGCTGTGCTTCGCCGCCTATTTGCTCCATCGCGACATCTTTAGCGCCAGGTATTTGCTGAACTAACTGCTCAATTTGTTGGCCTTTTTCAGTTAAAACGGCTAAGTCACTACCGAATAACTTAATGGCCAATTGCGCTTTAACACCGGATAAAAGCTCATCTACTCGGGTTGCTATAGGTTGTGAAAAGTTAAACAAAAGCCCCGGAAATTGCTCAACCTTAGCTTCCATTAGCTGCTGTAATTCGACCCGCGTTTTCGCGTTTACCCATTGCTCGTGTGGCTTTAGGCCTAAATAGATCTCAATGTTGTTAACTGGTTCAGGATCTCCCCCGACTTCAGCCCTACCGATTCGGCTCAGCGCATATTCTACCTCACTAAATTCAAGCAACATGGCTTCAAGCTTAGGCGCCACTGAGATTGCCGTATCGAGACTTGCTGATGGAGCAAGTGTCACACGTAGGTTAATAGTGCCTTCTTCAAGCTCTGGCACAAATTCCGTACCCAGCCTAGGTAGCATAACGGCCGCTACAATCAGTAATAACCCTGCTATAGCTAAAACGCTACGCTTAGCCTGCAATGCTTTTTGTAAAGCTCGTTGATAAAGCATATCGATAGGTTTTAATAAAATACTTTGTTTTACTGTCACGCCCTTAGCAAATAAGTACACACACAGAGCTGGCACTACAACCAAGGCAACGATCACAGCACTAATAATTGCCAACATGATGCTCACTGCCATTGGCTGAAATAACTTAGCCTCAACGCCTTCAAAGCTAAACAACGGTAAAAATACCGTTAGAATGATCAAAGAGGCAAAAAAGATAGGCCGTGCCACTTCTTTTGCAGCAATAGCCACCAGCTGCGCAGAAGGCTTATGTTGATTATGCTTAAGCCCTAAGTGCCTAAATACATTCTCAACCATCACAACTGAGCCATCTACCAGCATACCAATGGCAACAGCAATCCCACCCAACGACATTAAGTTTGCCGACAAGCCAAGCCATGCCATTACACTCAGTGCTAAGCCAATCGAAATAGGGATCGACAACAACACCAAAAATGTTGCTCTTAAATCCAACAAAAATAGCGCTAATACAATGATAATAAATACAAAAGCTAGAAGCAGTGCATCAATAACCGTTTGCACCGCTTGGCTAATAAGCTCTGCTTGGTCGTAAATGGCTTTAAATTCAACCCCTTTTGGCAGTGCTTGATTTATCATCTCGATACGCGCGTTAATGCCATCAATCGTTTGCTTGGTATTAGCGCCCATTCTTTTCAGCACGATACCTGTTACAACTTCACCACGATTGACTATTTCGCCTTGATCATTGCGTTTAGATAAAGTGACAGCACCTTGGCGAATTTCACTACCAAGCTCAACAGTTGCAACATCAGCCACTTTAACGACTGTACCATCAATGGTTTTGATAGGTGTTTGCGCAATCTCAGCAAGCCCTTTTTCGCCTGGGGTAAACCAACCTGTACCACGAATAACAAGCTGCTCTTGACCACGGTTCATGTACCAGCCACCCACATTACTGTTGTTAGCATCTAGTGCGTTACTAACATCTTGCTGTGTTAAGTCATAAGCAAGTAACTTATTGGGGTTTATGTTCACTTGATACTGCTTTACCTCACCGCCAAATGACAGAATATCGGTAACACCATCAATAGGTAATATAAGTAATTTAACCACCCAATCATTTAAGCTACGCAGTGCCATGCTATCTATGTTGGCATCAGGTTTTGCTTCAAGTAAATACTGATAGACTTGTCCAAGCCCTGATGTATTAGGGCCCATGGTTGGCATACCAACACCAGCTGGGATCAACTCTTTAGCAGACTGCAAACGTTCAAAAACCAGTTGCCTAGCAAAGTAAATATCGACGCCTTCTTTAAACACCACAGTGACGCCCGATAACCCTGTTTTAGAAATAGAGCGTACCTGCTCTACATCGGGCAGCGCATACATAACTGCTTCTATCGGGTATGTGATCAGTTGCTCTACTTCTTCAGCCGCAAGCCCTGGTGCTTCGGTATTCACCGCCACTTGCACATTCGTCACATCAGGAAAAGCATCTAAATTAAGTTTTGGGATCATAAATGCACTCACTGCAATCGCTGCAAGTAAGGCCAATACCACCAGTAGACGGTTCTTTATCACCGCCTCAATTAATAAATTAAACATGCGTCACCTCTAGTGGTTATGCGGATCAAATCCGCCTTTAGCTAGCTGCGATGCAATAAAAAAAGCACCTTGGGTGACAACTTCAAGCCCGGCTTTAATACCTAACACTTCGCGATAATCACCAAAACTTCTGCCAAGGGTTACTTCTTGGGCAGCAAAGCCGCCATCGTCATCAACAACAAACAATTGCCAGTCACCATCTGTACTGCGTGTTAATGCATTTTCTGGTACGGCGAGTACCACTTGATCGGTTTCAAAATGAAAATACACATCCGCAAACATGCCTGGGTGCAAACTATGCTGCGTGTTTTTTACCTCGAGCCTAACGGTTCGTGAGCGTGTTTGTTCATCAATGGTATGTGCTTCTTGAATAACCCTTGCTTGATAGCGATTACCGTTAACTTCTAACAGCGCCGTAGAGCCATTACTGATAGTACGGTCTTGATTAGCTGAAAGCTGAGCAGCAACCCAAAGTGAAGATTCATCGGCTATTAGCATTAGCTCGATCCCCGAATCAACTCGCTGACCTTGAGCAAAGTTATCGGTTAAAACAGCTCCCGATGTTTGTGCAAACAAGGTATATTCACCGAGTTTTTCTGGGCTTATGGTGAGTGTTTGTGCAATAGCTTGTTTTGATAAACCAAAGGCAACTAAACGGCTATAAGCCACTTCATACTCGGCTTTGGCAGTTAAGATTTGCTTTTCGCTGACTGTGCCCGGGGTCATTTTAGTAACGCGTTGCCACTCGGCTTCTGCTAATCTAAATTCAGTTTGCTGGCTGGCCACTTCGCCACTAAATAAAGTAACTAAAGAGTCTCCTTTATTTACATGCTGCCCTAATAAGGCATGGCGTTTTACAACGATAGAATCAACACGCGGTGACACCACATAACTGGCATAGCCATTAGCTTTAATTTCGCCCGGTGCATACAAGGTTTGCTTGTGTTTTTTCAGTACAAGGCGCTCAACCTTGATATTAGCGAGTTGCTGTTGCTGCTCAGTTAAACTGACTTCATTAGCATGTTCAGCTTGCTCATTTTCTTGGTGGTTATGCGCTTGTTCTGTCGCATAAATATTTGTCACAATCATATAGCATACGCACAGCAATGCGTAACGCATAAAATTTCTTAAATACATATAGTGTCTCTTACTTAAAATGGGCTCAGCCCAAATAAAATCTAAAAAGGGTTTTGGATTAAGTAAGAGCTAAAATAGGTGGGCGATGAAGCGGTGCTAAGTCAGCCGATTTGAAGTTGAAAACAAGTGATTCAATTTTAGTGAAGTAGACATCTGTAGGTTCAGACAATTGCAGCGAATCGACAAACGCTGGGCTGTGACAAACATGGCAATGGCCTTTTTCGGCTGAGTCAGACAACTGTTTGCTAAGCTCGGCATGCTCTGATTGATGTAACAGGTGATCGCCATTGGCTGCGCAATGGGCTTCAAGGTCAATTTCTTCTGATAGCAGTACCGAGGTGTGATTAAACGCAGCATTATGATCGGCCACATCAAAGCTATCCAGCAATGGCTGGAGCAATAATACGCTAATCAAAATAATAAATGCAGCTTTCACATTGAGCCTAAAAATTAGAACTAAAAATGGTACAATGGCGCTAAATTAACAAATCCACCGGCATTTGAACAGTAAATTATAATCCGCACACGAACAAATCATTACAAACATTTCAATACCACGGCACGCATGGTATAAAAATAAAGCAAATCAATAACTCGGTATTTTTATGGGACACGGACACCACCATCATCACGATACAAATAACCAAAGCACCCGCCAACTCATGCTGGCAGTTGCAATCAATGTGTTATTAACTGTCGCTCAGGTGATTGGCGGCCTCGTTTCTGGCAGTTTATCGTTAATTGCTGACGCACTGCATAATTTAAGTGATGCCTCGTCGTTATTCATTGCCCTAATTGCCCGAAAAATTGGTGCCAAACCTGCCAACGATCGTTATCAATACGGCTACAAACGCGCTGAAATTTTAGCAACCTTATTTAACAGCTTAAGTTTAATTGTGATTGGTGGTTACCTAATTGTTGAAGCCATCTCCAACTATTTAAACCCAGAGCCTATTGATGGTTGGATCATCATTTGGGTTGCAGGGTTTGCACTGGTTGTTGACCTAGTCACCGCCCTTTTAACTTACAAAGCAGGCGCAAAAGACAGTATGAATATTCGTGCTGCGTTTATACATAATGTGTCTGATGCATTAGCTTCTGTGGTGGTGATTATAGCAGGTACCTTAATCATTCTTTATCAATGGTATATTGTTGATTTAATTGCCACTATGCTGATTTCTGTGTATGTCATTTACCATGGTGTTTTGTTGTTAATAGCGAGCAGTAAAATTTTGATGCAGGCAGCCCCTGATAATTTTGCTTTAACAGAAGCTATTAATGAGCTTAAAGCCCAATTTGCCATCACTAATATTGATTACCTTAAAACATGGCAAATAGATGATCATCACGTTCATTGCGAGCTCAAGTTTAGTGCCAAGCACAACATCAATAACGACGAAATACGTCACTTTTTGCATGATAACTTTGCAATTGAAAGCTGCACCATAGAACAAGTTTTAGTGTAAATGTTACGCGTTATCATTTACCATTCAGTTTTGTTTTAACAGTAAACTGAAGGAACTAACCTTGTTGAAGTTGTGGTTACGTCGTACGCATTTATTGCTTGCCTTAGTAAGCGGTTTATTTTTAATTTGTTTAAGTTTGACCGGTGCGTTGCTTATTTACGCAAAAGATATTCAATACCTTACTCAAAGCGATAAATGGACTGTAACGCCAGCGGCTTCAGCACTTGATTTTGATAGCCTCATAAAACATGTTTCAGCTTCCACCAAACAACCCGTTACCCTGTTAATGCCTGAACAGCGAAGTGATCTTGCCTGGCAATTACAGTTGGCAAACAACCGCTATGTCAGTGTTAATCCATACAACGGTCAAGTGTTACATGAGTACGATTACTACACTACGATTTATGGCTTTACCATGGCTTTGCACCGCTGGCTGCTTTATGAAGATGGCGATAAAAACCGCCCGCTAAGAAACTGGGTATCGGTGTGTGCGCTTATTCTTATTATTGAAATTCTGCTCGGCTTTTATATTTGGGTTAAACCAAAAAATCGTATCAAACGCTTGGCTATTAAACGTAAAGCAAAATTTAGAGTGCTGATGTATCAGTTACATACCGTTCTGGGTGTGTATTTTTTAATTCCACTTATTTTAATTGCTTACACAGGTATGGCGTTTAACTGGAAACCACAAACCAAAGCCATATTAGAATTTGTGATGCAAGGCACAGTTGAAGATAGACCAAAACCGCCAGCAGTTGTTCCCCCTTTAACGGATACGCCTTTTCAAGTGCAAAAAGCGTTTGATAACGCACAAACTGTATTTCCTGAAGGTAAGTTATTTAGAATTTATTTACCGAAAAAGCCAACTGATAACATTGGTTTTAGAATAGAGAACCCAGGTGAAAGCCATGCCTATAGTTGGGTATGGGCAAACCCATATTCAGCAGATATTGTTGCAAACTATGATGCCAGCCAAAGTTCTTGGACCACGCAAACATGGAACTTTAAATATAAGTTTCATATTGGTGATTTTGCAGGCCCTATTGTGCAACTACTGTGGTTACTATTTGCTTTGTCACCGTTATTTTTCACGATTTCAGGTGTTTACTTTTGGTACAAACGGCATTACAAATAAACAATTTTATCGAAAATACCATTCGCCATGAATATTGAGCTCAAAAATGCCTTTAACACCGAAATGATATTGGCTAAAACTAGTTATAAGAAAGCAGACTACACAACCGCTTTTTATCACTTAGAGCGGGCTCATATACTGGGTCAAAGCTATATCATTGCGCATACTTACTCACATTGGTGGATGTGTAAAATTGGCTTTAAAACCCATAATGCCAAGGAAATAATTGGTCAGTTTGCTCGCATGGCAGCTTCAATTGTATTTTCGCGTATTTGGGTCCCACTCGGTAATACCGGCGGCACTAATGTTAGCCCTTTCAAACCAATGCCTATTCCAGACGACTTAAAACGTTTTTTAAACTAGCGCCAGCTAAAACACAGCTACTGTCCTGCTAATCCTAATCGCTATTTGCTTAATAACTAATTCAAATAAGTAGGTACAAAACAACACAACAATTTATTGCAAATAATTATCATTAGCCTTGCCTTTACACTTCTTTACATTTAGACTGCCGCTCAATCACATAATAAATACCGATTTAACAAGGATAAACATGTTAAAAACTTCACTGACTCTGGTCGCTATTGCAATTAGCAGCCAGGCATTTGCTGATGATGCCATCAATAAAAAACTTACCGCAGAAGAAATGGAACACGTTGTTGTGTCAGGCAGCCGTGTATTTGAAAGCATTGATGAAGTACCCGCTTCTGTCACGATTATTAGCCAAAAGCAAATTGAAGAGCATTTAAAAGTTAATCCAGAACTACAAAGCTTACTTGCGCAAATGGTACCAGGCCTTGCACCAGATACAGGTAGTTCGAGTAATACAGGCCAGAGTTTACGTGGCCGTGCACCACTTGTGATGATTGATGGTGTGCCACAATCTACACCACTCAGAAACGGCTCATTAGGAGTTAAAACACTCGACCCAAGTGCCATTGCGCGTATCGAAGTGATCAAAGGTGCTACCTCTGTTTATGGTAATGGTGCATCGGGCGGTATTATTAACTACATCACAAAGCAGGCTACAAGTGATGGTCAGCCAGAAGGTGAGATCAGCCTATCTTCCCGCTTTAGTGCAGTTAAGTTAGAAGAAAGCGCTGGTGCGCGAGTCTCTGCTGCGGTTAATGGCCGAGCAGATAAACTCAGCTATTTATTTACTGCAAGTTACGAAGAAAATGGCGTTCAACGTGACGCCGAAGGCGATATTCTTGGCTTACAGTATGGTTTATCTGATGCAGTAACAGAAAACTACTTCACCAAACTTGGTTATGACTTTGACGATGAAAAGCGACTGCAATTTAGCTATAACTACTTTAGCTCTCAACAAAAAACCGATTTAGGTGACGTTGTTGGTAACCTAAACGATGGCGAAAAAACGTATGCTATTCATGTACCTAAAGAGCTACAAAAACAAGGCAAACCACAAGGCCCAGATGGTAACGAAAACATTACCTTAAAATACACAGACTACGCCCTGTTTACTAATACACAAATGACGCTCGACCTTTACATGCAAGATATCGAGAATGTGTTTTTCTTTTCTACAAACCTAGCTAACCCAGACGAAGGCTACGAAGGTGGCCAATCAATTATTCGTTCTGAAAAGAAAGGGGCACGCGCTACCTTCAATACCCTTGTTGATTTTGACAATGTTGAAGCGACCTTCATTTATGGCCTAGATGCACTGAATGATGTGACGTCTCAGCCACTTGTTGATGGTCGTGTTTGGGTACCAGAAATGGATATGGAAAGCCTTGCTGGCTTTTTACAAACAAAATGGGTAATCGATAATGATTTAGTCATTAAAGCGGGTGTGCGCCAAGAGAGCATTGATTTAACCGTTGATGATTACAATACCTTAAAGCTTTGCCGTTCAGAAACCCAGTGCTCTGTGCCACTTAGCGTAAAAGGCGACACCATTGATTACGATGCAACCACCTATAATGTAGGTGTTAAATACAATTTACTTGAGGCTTTCAGCCCATTTGCCAATTATTCACAAGGGTCTGATATCTCAGATATTGGCCGCCTACTACGTTCAGCAACGGTGAATGATATTGGTCTAATTCAAACAGAAGCATCAATCATCGATAACTATGAAATTGGTTTTACCTCACAGTTTGATAACTTACGTTTTGAATTTGCAGCTTACCGCAGTACATCAGAGTTTGGCACCACGAATAGCTTTAATGAAGTAACCGGTGTTTATGAGCCGGTACGTGCACCGCAAGAGATTTGGGGTTACGAAACATTAGTTGATTATAAAATTAACCCAACTCTAAAACTGGTTGCAACTTACAGCTATGTTGAAGGTAAAAACACCGAAGACGACATTTACTTAGGTTCGCGCCAAATAAGCCCACCAAAAGGCACTGCTAACTTAAACTGGCAGCCTAATGATGAGTTATCACTTACGGTGAGTTATTTATATGTGGGTTCACGCAAACGCTTTGAACCAAATGCAGACGGCGACTATGTTGGCGACCAAGGGCCAATTAGCAGTTACAACCTATTTAACCTAAGCGGTCGTTATAACTTTAGCGAGAACTGGCAAGCGTTTATGGGGGTAGAAAACCTATTTAACAATGATTACTACCCTGCCCGTGCCCAGTCATACACCTACGGTGGCTATAACATTAAAGGTTTAGGTACCACTGTTACACTTGGTGCAACCTATAGTTTCTAAGTTAAATTTTGTTTAGAACAACAAGCCCTTCTTAGTAAGGGCTTTTTTTATTTAAGAATAGAAACGATAAATTGTTCATTTATCAACCATTAACGCAAACTTAAACGAGAATCACACTCAATAGTAAACAACTGATTTACAAAGGAAAAAGTTTGCAATCTTGTTTTTATATACTACAATTACCGCAACTTGGAATTCGAGGACAGCATTATGAAAGGTAACCAAAAAGTCATCGATAGTTTTAACAAACTACTCGCAAACGAATTAGCCGCTATAGATCAATACTTTATTCATTCTCGTATGTATGATGATTGGGGCCTAAATAAGCTGTATGAGCGTCTTAACCACGAAATGGAAGAAGAAAAAGATCACGCTGATTGGTTGATCAAACGTATTCTGTTTTTAGAAGGCGTACCAAACATGACTAAGCGTCGTGATCTATTAATTGGCTCAGACGTGAAAAGCATGATGCAAAACGATTTAACACTTGAACTAGAAGTGGTTGATTGTGTTAAAGAAGCAATTGCCATCTGTGAAGAAGAAAAAGACTATCAATCACGCGAAGTGCTTGAAAAGCTATTGTTTGATACAGAAGAAGATCATGTTTACTGGTTAGAACAACAGCTTGGTCTAATCGACAAAATTGGTAGCCAAAACTACCATCAATCTCAAATGGGCGAATAGAGGCTAATTGTATGAAAGGCGATAAAAGCGTCATTGCTGCACTTAATAAAGTATTAGCGAATGAATTAGTAGGTATTAACCAATACTTTTTACACGCTCGTATGTTTAAAGATTTTGGCTTTTCAAAACTAGACAAAGCTGATTACAAAGTATCTATTCAAAAAATGAAAAACGCCGACCGTTTAATTGAGCGTATTTTGTTTTTAGAAGGTTTACCAAACCTACAAGATTTAGGTCGCCTACGTATTGGTGAAAACTCTGAAGAAATGATCGAGGCTAACATGAGCTTTGAACTTGATTCTCTACCTGATCTTAAAGCGGCAATTAAACTTGCTGAAGAGAAAAAAGATTACATCAGCCGTGAAGCGCTAGATAACATCTTAAATGAGCAAGAAGAACAGATTGATTGGCTTGAAACACAGCAGCAGTTAATCAAAACCGCAGGGCTTGAGAATTACCTGCAATCTCAAATGTAATTTGCTAAAACTTAAAAAAGCAGCCTAGGCTGCTTTTTTTATGTCTACGGATATGACAAGTTGCCTTCGAATTTGGCTTTTAAAATTCATTAGTTAGATGGAATTTCATTGCTTCTCGAACACACATGAGACTTCAGGTTTATTCAGCGTGTAAGTAATACTGCCGTTCTCTTTAAAACGCAGATCTTCAGTTGTTGAACCGTTGTCGTCTTCATTATCACAGCGAAAATATCGCTTGGTTCTAACAATGCCATCTACAAAGTATTTTAACTTCGAACTGACAACGCAAAAGTTAGGTATCTTCTTTACCTGCGTGCCGTTGTGTAAGTCACTAAAATCGATTAACGTCCCTAAGGTAAAGCCTTGCGTTGGTTCTTTTATCAATGAAAAAGATGCGTTTTGACAAACCGCATCACTGCCTTCTTTTGTTTTGTAATCACCTTGTTTGTCTTTTATCAGAGCCAAAAACTGTGTTTTATTGCTCGGCTTTACATCCAGCAGAGCGCTGGCAATTGACGAGGTTGATAGTAAAAAAGCCACTAAACAAAAGTAATATCTCATTGAAAATCCATAAACTTATAGACACTTTACTAGCATAGCATGCTGATTAAGGTTGGTGAATTTATAACGTATTAGTTAATACGATTAAAAAATGCTTTTGGTTCTATTTTATGAACTTTGCATAGGCAACCAGCCAGTTTATATGCTATAAATTTTAATGATGATAATTTTTGGAGGGAATCAAATGAAAATACTCAAACTCATCGCTTTAACCACATTTTTGGCCTTAACCAGTACTCAAAGCCTAGCGGGTGATGACGACTGGAAAACAATCGCAGAGAAAAAGGTCAGCTACAAAAGCGAAACCGATACCGTTAACCCTATCAGCAGCAGCCACTACAGCCATATTAAAGTTAAGTGCACCCATGGCACTGTGAATCTTAAGAAAATTAAAGTCGTTATGAACAACGGTGAAGAAAAAGTATTTGATAACCTAGGTGTTTTAACCAAAGGAATGTCATCACGTAGCTTAAATTTGCCAGACAAAAACGACGCTAAACTCGATAAAATCAAACTTGAATATGAATCAGTAGGCAGCACAGCCCTTAGTATGGCAGGCGTAACCGAAAAAGCCGAAGTTGAAATTCTCGCAAAAAAAGCAAAGAAAGAAGATTAAAGTTGCGAGATGCGAGTCAAGATGTTAGAGCCTATACAGTTTCACAAGCAGCGGCGTCTTTCCGACGCGACTATTTAAAAACAAACGCGCGAAACAAGTTTCACGCCTACTTTAGAAAACATTAGGCACTAGGATTTAGGCTCTAGGACGCGATGTAAAATCGCTGCTACTTGTTCGGTGTTGAAACGTATCCTACAAGCTTGTAACTCGCTAACTTTACCCTTTTAACGCGCTAAACAAACTTCACGCCTTAGAGTGCCCTTGTAGGTCGCCATTTATGGCGACAAAAACCGTGAAAATTTTCACGTAGGAACGGCTTCAGCCGTGAACCTTAGATGTTCGGCGTTGAAACGCCTCCTACAAGCTTTACCCTCGAAACTGGCTAACTTTACCCTTTTAACGCGCTAAAGCACGACCTACAAACTTGTATCTCGCTAACTTTACTCTCGTATCTCGTTAACTCTCTCAACGCTTATAAAGCGCTTCAATTGTTGCTGAATCAAGCGAATAGGCATTAATCATATAGCCTGCCAACGCGCCTGATGCGTTCTCTGGTAATTCAAGGTTTTGTGATAACGCATGTAGTGTAAATTGATATCTGTGAGCGCCATGGCCTTCTGGAGGGCAAGCGCCGCCAAAACCTTTGAAACCATAATCATTTGTGATCTGCACACTGCCTTTTGGCATTGCGTTCTTCTCTGCACTGCCTGCACCGCTTGCTAAACTTGATACCGACTTAGGGATATTCACAACTTGCCAATGCCACCAGCCACTGCCTGTAGGCGCATCAGGATCATAAACGGTCAATGCGAATGCTTCTGTTCCTTTAGGTACATTTTGCCACGCGAGTTGTGGAGAAAGGTTATCGCCATTGCAACCAAACCCTTTAAACTCTTGCGCACTCTCCATAAAGTCACCATGGGCAATGTCTTTGCTTGTTAGAGTAAATGTCTCAGCGAATGTGGTGCCAGATAAACATAGCAGAAATAACGGTGTAGCAATTTTCAATGTTGATGATTTCATAATACTCTCCGACTAATAAGAATAATCATAATACCTAGCAAAGACAGATCAAATTAGTACTAAAACTGTCAATTATTAGCCTGCTTCGCTCATTATTGTTTTACGAAGGGCTGTTGGAGTCGTATTAAACAAAAGTTTAAACTTATCGGTGAATCTAGATTGCGACGAAAAACCACATTGCTGTGCAATGGTGCCAATAGACTGTGAGCTACTTTGAATCAGGTGTAGTCCATGGCTTAAACGCGCGTTATCTTTAATTAACTGAAAACTACTGTCTTCTGCGGTTAACTTTCTTCTGAGTGTCGATTCGCTCATCGCTAACGTAGCTGCAATACTGCTTGCATCCCAATCACGCGTTAAATCACTAGCGATGATAGTATGAACTTTGTGAGTCAGTGTTGGCGGCTCAATAATTGCCCCTAAATCTTTGAAGCCCTGAGAAAATAGCACTTGCAGCAGCTCTTGTCTTCTAATTGGCCATAATTGTGGTGGTGTTACTGCAGCCCATTCAATAAATTGTTTTAAGGTCATTTTAAACAGTGGATCAACTTGCCCTTTAATAAACTTTTTCTTTGCGCCGGCTCGATATTTCAAACACTCAAAGTCGGTGTAATCAAATTCAATCAATAGCGCAATATAGCCAAAGTTTTGTGGAATATTGCGCATTGCAACCTGTGGAATATTGCGCATTGCAACCTGTGGTGTATTTGCCATAAAAACAAAATCACCTGCATAGCAGTTAACTTCTTCTGTATCTATTAGCGTTTTGCTACCAGATAATACAACGACAAGTAACGGGTTTGCGATAGGCACATTAACAATGTGCTGTTCATCATTAGCGCAGTAAATCGAAAACGGTAAAGACGGATATTGCTTTACTGTGCTCAAACCTATCTCTATCAATTCATTCATAATTTACAGTGTTTTTTATTGGACTCGAAGGAACGGATTGGACCGTGATTCTTAGTTATTCGGCGCTAAAACGCTACCGGCTAACTTTACACTTTAAACGCGCTAAAGCACGACCTACAAAAGCGTGAAAAAATATTAGGCACTAGGATTCAGGCTCTGGGACGTGATATAAAATCGCTGCTACTTGTTCGGCGTTGAAACGCCTCCTAGAAACTTGTAACTCGCTAGCTTTACCCTCGTAACTCGCAAACTTTACCCTTGCATGTCGCTAACTTTACTCTCGTACCTCGCTAACTTTACTCTCGTACCTCGCTAACTTTACCCAATTAAACAAGCATATTGTTTAACATCATTCCTGGCATTAAAAACACCATTGCAAAAGAGAATGATCCGGTGAATGCAACTGCAAGACAGCAAAATGCCGTTTGCATTAAAAAGACGTTGGGTTTACCAGAGGCACTTTTTTGAAATGACACATAGGCAAGTAGCAGGTTTTCTTTAATTTTTAGAAAATAAGAACGCACTACTCTGATGATAGGCAAGCTGTACATTGCTAAAAAAGCAAATACAACTTCTATTCCACCAAAATGAAATAACAGTGCAATCTCAGGTGAGAACCAACCAACAATAGCTATCAAACACCAAAATGCGGCTTTTTGATATTTATTTAGTTCGTGCCATTTGATCATCGTCTTCCTTGTATTTCCAATTATATTTAAATTAAGTGAGCATCTGATTTATCTAATTTAGTTATATACGCTTTGAGCTCTGCAAGCTGAAGTTTTTCGCCTTGTTGAGCATTAATCGCTTTTGCATAGTAGCTGTTGGCTTGCTGCTGATCACCTTCATGCTCATAAATGAGACCAATGCGAAGATAAGTAAAAGCAAGATTGTTAGGGCCTACCTCTGTATGTAGCGCTTTAGCGCTATCAAGCTCAAGAATTCTTGCTAGTGCATTTAACGCATAAAGCGCACTATCGCTCGAACCTTTGATGTACTGAGAATGAGCAAGTTCAAGCTCTTTTTTAAGAAACTCAGCTGTAATTTCATTTGCGTTTGTAGGTACAGCTAACGAGACTAAAGCAGCTAAGGTTAAAACTTTAAACATATTAAACCTCCTTTTAAAATGTGTTTTACAGATTAATCAAACTAGACCAACTGGTCAAACTTTACTCTAGTATCTCTCTAAATTCTCTTTTAACGCGCTAAAGCACGACCTACAAACGCGCGAAACAAGTTTCACGCCTACGAAAGAAAACATTAGGCGCTAGGATTCAGGCTCTGGGACGCGATGTAAAATCGCTGCTACTTGTTCGGCGTTGAAACGCCTCCTACAAACTTGTATCTCGCTAACTTTACCCTCGTATCTCGCTAAATTCTCTTTTAACGCGCTAAAGCACGACCTACAAACGCGCGAAACAAGTTTCACGCCTACGTTAGGATACATTTGATACTAGGGTTTAGGCTATGGGACGCGATGTAAAATCGCTGCTACTTGTTCGGCGTTAAAACGCCTCCTACAAACTTGTAACTCGCTAACTTTACTCTCGTATCTCGCTACCTTTACTCTCGTACCTCGCAAACTTTACCCTATAATCGGGCTTAATCGCGACCAAAACCAATCAGCTTTTTGCCATTTAAACCTTTTTTATGCCATTCGGTTTGCTCTTCGCAGAAAATTTGCGCGTCTAATTCCTTACTTGGCTCTTCATTTAAACTGCCAGCAGGTACAAGTAGATATTTACTGTCTTGTGATTCAAATGGCAGCGCTGAGCCACAGGTTTTACAAAACGCCCTAGATAATGCACGACCAGGGTAATTAAACCGCGTGATGTGATGTTGACCTTTAATCCATTCGATAGCATCAGGCGAGGTAAACAAATTTGCAGCGTGAGCAGTGCCGGTTAATTTGCGGCATTGTTCGCAATGGCAGAAGAAAAAACGCCTAAAGTTATCAGCGACTTTATAACTCACTTCGCCGCAGCAGCATCCACCAGTAAGTGTTTTAGTCATATCTATCTCTTTATTCGCTAAGCTAAAAATTTATTCCCTAAACGATGCGCTATTTAATAATTTTTGGCAATAAAAAAGGCCATGTTGCGTTTACAACATGGCCTTTTTGCATTGACACAACTTAGAAATCTAAGTTTGATAAAACTTCATCATCAACGTTATTAGACAAGGTCACTTTAAGTTTAGGGGTACGAGCCATTTCACGTTTAATCGCAAAATTAGCTTCTTCGTTACGCGCCCAACTACGACGAGCAATACCGTTGTTTACATCAAATAATAGCATAGATTTCAAACGACGCTCGGCAGCTTCACTACCATCTAGTAGCATACCAAAACCACCGTTGATCACTTCACCCCAGCCAACACCGCCACCGTTGTGGATAGATACCCAAGTAGCACCACGGAAACCATCACCAATTACATTGTGAATCGCCATGTCTGCGGTGAAGCGGCTACCATCATAAATGTTTGATGTTTCACGGAAAGGTGAATCCGTACCACTTACGTCATGGTGGTCACGCCCAAGTACAACCGGACCAATTTCACCACGATTAATGGCATCATTAAAGGCTTTAGCGATTTCAGCGCGGCCTTGTGCGTCTGCATAAAGAATACGTGCTTGCGAACCAACAACCAGTTTGTTTTGCTTCGCATCTTTGATCCACGTGATGTTGTCTTGCATTTGCTGTTGGATCTCTTCAGGCGAGTCCGCCATGATTTTATTTAAAACGTCTGCAGCAATCGCATCTGTTTTATCAAGATCTTCTGGTTTACCTGACGTACATACCCAGCGGAACGGGCCAAAACCGTAGTCAAAACACATTGGGCCAAGAATATCTTGTACGTACGATGGGTATTTAAAATCAATACCGTTTTCAGCCATTACATCGCCACCAGCGCGTGATGCTTCTAGCAAGAACGCATTACCGTAATCAAAGAAGTAAGTACCTTTTGCCGTGTGCTTGTTAACAGCATCGGCGTGGCGCTTAAGTGTCGCTTGTACTTTTTCTTTAAATACTTCTGGCTCTTCACGAATTAAACGATTTGACTCTTCATAGCTGATATCAACCGGATAGTAACCGCCTGACCAAGGGTTATGAAGTGAAGTTTGGTCTGAACCTAAGTGAATGAAAATATCTTCTGCTAAGAAGCTTTCCCAAACATCAACCACGTTACCGATAAAGGCAATTGAAACCACTTCTTCATTTTGCTGAGCCGTACGTACACGCTCAACAAGCTCTGGCATGTTATCGATTAGCTCATCAACCCAACCTTGTTGATGACGCTTAATAGCTGCCTTAGGGTTAACCTCGGCACATACGGTAATACAGTTAGCAATATTACCCGCTTTAGGCTGAGCACCACTCATACCGCCTAAACCAGCAGTTAAGAAGATCTTACCTTTTGGTGATTCGCCTTTTTCCAGTACTTTACGGAATGCATTCATTACCGTAATAGTTGTACCGTGAACAATACCTTGTGGGCCAATGTACATAAATGAACCCGCAGTCATTTGACCGTATTGAGTTACACCCAGTGCATTGAATTTTTCCCAGTCATCCGGCTTTGAATAGTTCGGGATCATCATACCGTTTGTTACAACCACACGCGGTGCTTCAACTGATGATGGAAATAACCCCATAGGGTGACCCGAGTACATGTGTAGCGTTTGGTCTTCTTCCATTTCGCTTAAGTACTTCATAGTTAATAAGTACTGCGCCCAGTTTTGGAATACCGCACCGTTACCACCGTAAGTGATTAGCTCTTCAGGATGCTGTGCTACTGCAGGATCAAGGTTATTGTCGATCATTAACATGATAGCGGCAGCTTGTTCGCATTTAGCCGGGTAATCGCTAATTGAGCGCGCTTTAAGTTCATAATTAGGCTTAAAGCGATACATATAAATACGGCCAAATTGCTTAAGCTCAACGGCAAATTCAGCAGCTAATTCTTTGTGCCATTCTTTAGGGAAATAACGCAATGCGTTGCGAATAGCTAATTGCTTTTCGTCAGCCGATAAAATGTCTTTACGTTTTGGAGCACGGTTTGCATCACTTGGATACGGTTTTGGCTCTGGTAATACGCTTGGGATACCTTGCTTAATTTGTTCTTGAAAAGTCATTATTTGCTCCCTTAGTTAACTTTAAACGCTTGCGATTTAACAAGTTCTACCATGGCATCAATGTCTGGCTTAAGTAAGCGGTCTTCTTCTAGTTTGGTAACTTTGCTGCGAATGAGCGCAAAGTTTTCTTCAATGATGTCTGAACACTTGTTAGGACGTCTAAATTCGATTGCTTGCGCTGCATACATCAGCTCAATAGCAAAGATTTTATCAAGGTTACCTAAAATCTGGTTTAACTTACGACCAGAGATACTACCCATAGATACGTGATCTTCTTGGCCCATTGATGTTGGTACGCTGTCTGCTGATGGCGGGAAACACAATGATTTATTTTCTGTTACCAGTGCCGCAGTCACATACTGCGGGATCATCATGCCAGAGTTTAAGCCACCCGATGTCGTTAACAAACGCGGTAAGCCGTGTAAGCCCTCAAGCAATAAATAACAACGACGATCAGCAATGTTACCAAGCTCTGCCGCTGCGATTGATGCGTAATCTAATACCATAGCAAGTGGTTGGCCGTGGAAACCACCACCCGAAATTGCTTCTTCTTCACTGATCACAATTGGGTTATCTGTTACAGAGTTCATTTCTGTTTCAGCAAGCTCTTTTAAGTGGTAGTACGCGTTACGTGATGCACCATGAACTTGTGGAATACAACGCAATGAGTAAGGGTCTTGAACACGGTCACAATCAGTGTGTGAAGCCATGTTTTTAGAGCCTGCAAAAAAGCTACGCATGCGCGCTGCAACTTCAACGTTACCTTTAAAAGCACGAATTGCGTGTAACTCTTCACGGAACGGCGATTCGCTACCTTGCATACCTTCAATGCTCATAGCACCAGCGATATCTGCAAGGTCTAATAAATAACGCATTTTAGTAAGCGCAGTAATGGCATGCGATAAAATAAATTGAGTACCGTTAATTAATGCTAGGCCTTCTTTAGCATGTAAATCTAAAGGCGCTAAACCGTGCTCTTTTAATACGTCTGCTGCTGGCTTGATTGTGTCGTTTACCCAAAACTCACCTTCACCTAAAAGAGGTAAGAATAAGTGTGATAACGGTGCTAAGTCACCTGATGCGCCAACTGAGCCTTGCTCTGGTACAACAGGGATAATATCAAGTTCAATAAACTTAAGCATACGCTCAACAACGGTTAAACGAATACCTGAAAAACCTTGGCTTAATGCGTGTACTTTGGTGATTAGCATCAGCTTTGAAATAGGTTTAGCGATTGGCTCACCCACACCAACAGCGTGTGTGATCAATAAGTTCTTTTGTAATAGGTTAGTTTCTTCTGGAGAAATTTGTGTATCACACAATGGACCAAAGCCCGTATTGATACCATAAATGGCTTTATCTGAGGCAGCCATTTTGTCTACGTTTTGGCGGCTTTTATTAATTTTATCAATTGCTTCTTGGCAAAGCTCTGCCTGTAACGTACCGGCTGCAATAGCATTAACGCTGTCTAACGTTAATTGGTCAACACCATACTTAAATGTCATTTATAACTCCTAAAGAACAGGATTAAGTTTTATTTAGATGGAGTCTAGCTTGCTCTAGTTGTTTTACAAATGCATAATTATCGTTATTCATTCCAGATTTATCGAACTAAAAGAAGAGCTATGCAAGTTCATGACGTAGACCTGCGCTTATTGCGCGTTTTTGTAGCAATTGTTGAGTGTGGCGGGCTTTCAGCCGCAGAGTCACGTTTGAATATTGGCCGCTCAACCATCAGTGCGCATTTATCTGATTTAGAAGTAAGGCTTGGTATTAAATTATGTAAACGTGGCCGCAGTGGTTTTGAAATTACAGACGCTGGCGCCATCACTTATCAGGCATCAATTGAACTGCTTCAGCAATGCGAAGCCTTTGCTAATACCGTAGCCAGCTCTAAAAACGAGTTATCGGGACGTTTAAGTATTGCCATGATAGATACCATGGTCAGCGACCCACGCTGTGCCATTCCCCGCGCGATAGCAAGATTAAAAGGCAAAGGTAAAAACATTCAGTTTGATATTAATGTGTGCGAGGCACGAGAGGTAGAAACCTCAGTAGCCAATGGCCGCTCGTTGGTGGGAATTGGTGTTAGCCGCCATCATATTCGCGGATTAAATTACACCGCCCTACATAACGAAACTAACTTTTTGTATTGCGCAATCGGTCACCCATTATTTGAGTGTGATGACAAACAAATCAATGAGCTCATTAAAGAAGCTGAAGTCATTACCAGTAACTACATGCGCGATAAAGAAAGCCGAAACGACGGTTTAAACTATCAAAACAGTGCTGTTGCTTATCACGATGAAGGTATCGCACATTTAATTTTATCGGGTGAATTTATTGGTTATTTACCCGATCACTACGCACAGTTCTGGGTCGAAAAAGGAATTTTTAAAGCTATCCAGCCAAACAAATATCACTACGATATTCCAGTGGTATTGATCACCTCAAAAACAAATGCCAGCTCGCCTTTAGCAAATGCCATGATTGATGAAATTAAGCGTTGTTATTCGGTTTAGCTTTAAACTTGTTGATTAAACTAAAAGCAATCAAAATCAGACCAAAAATACCAAGCAATATACGAGCTATGTTGCTTTTAAATAGCGCCTGTTCATAACTTTGAATCATCTTACCATTAAGTTTTAATTGATGGACTTTATACGCTTCGGCACTTTTATCATACGAAGCCAAAATATGAACGTTATCATTTAAGCTAATTGGTAAGTTAGTTGGTCTAAGGAATGTAGTCGTCTTCTCAGTACCAACAACTGTCATGAGTTTACATTTAAATTTGCCACAATTTCTATGTGAATCATAAAAGCGTTGTACTACGCCCGGCTCATCTATTAGTTGTTCTTTTATAGGCAAATCCAAAAAATAGAATGCGGCAATAATCTGTACTAACCCTATAAAAAATAAATAAGAAGATAAAAATTTTTTTTCTTCTTTTTTTGTAAATTGAGTTATTGGTGACTGGTGCGGCGTATTAAGCATTGAGCTGTGGTTCTTTGAGTTCTTTAATTAATACGAGGCTAAAGGCGATCAAAGCAATGTTTGTAGTCACAGGATTAAACGCTTCTATTAAAAGTGCAGGTTGTAAAACAGCTACAAACAGCATTAGCCCAACTAAAGCAGCTATATTGAGAATATTGATTAAGATTGAACGATAGAAAATAAAAAACAGCACGGCAAATATAATTTCACCAATGCCAGCTGCTCGGGTAATAAGTGTTGAAATTTCAGCATTAAAACCAAAACTGGCTGTCATTTTTAGTTCAAGGGGGGCTATGTGAACAAGTTTTGGCATCAGCCCATGATAAAGCCAACTAAAGCTGATAATAAATCGAGCGATTTGAATCGTAGTTAAATGCTTCATTGGGTAAATTTACTTTGTGTGCTCTGATATTCAGAGCACACAGTATAGCTTATAAGCTAGTAGGTTGACCGAAACGGTTCTCAGCTTCATCACCTGCTAAAAAGCCATTTTCGATTAACGCCCAGATACCACCAATAACTGGAACTAAGCCAATCAATACCCACCAACCTGATTTATTACGGTCATGCCAGCGCTTTACTTGAACCGCAAGCGAAACCCACATAAGTGGGATATAAAAGATTAGTGTGATCACAGAGATTGCTGTTTCATTACCACCTGTGAATAATGCAACTACGAACATAAAAACAAATGAAGCTACAATAATACCTAAGAAAGAATACCAATAGGTCTTACGAGGAATACGACCTTTAAAAGAAAACAAAATTTCTTTCATGCTTAAAGTGGTTGTTTCTGTTGATGCTGTAGCAAGGTTTGATTCTGGGGCTTGATATACGTTTTCTGACACTGTCATTTCCTTTGATATGTGTTGTAGCAAACAAATTAATCTAGTCTGCTGATTTATGTTGTTAATAGTGCTGAATTAAGCATGAATAAGATAACACAAAATGATTGGATTTGGGTACTAAGAAATTAAGCAAGCAACTAACCACCGCTCCATTTTTGTTTTAACGAAGCAACTTCATTTACCGCTTTTATATTTAAATTGTTTAACTGTTGATAATTTGTATATTTTACAAACTTTGGGCCGAGCCAACCATCTTCATGTGTAAAAGCCATTGACCAAGCAAAGTTTTTTGGGAAAACATGAAAGTCTTGGCGATGCAAGTTTCCTTGTGGTTTTTTATTTGTGACATAGATACTATCTTCGCCTGGTTTAAAGTAGTCAGGCATGATGTAGTAGTTTAGTGCCTGATGAGAGCTAAAGTCAGTCAATGCTTCATCATTGCTTGTAAACTCTTTGAGCTCATCCCACACATAGCTTTTCCCTTTAACAAATTCGGAAAATGATGTTAGATGCGGACAAAAACATTTTAACCATTGAAATGCGACTTTAGCGGCATCATCTCCGTGAAGCTCTGATTTGATATCTAAATTTTCCATTCGCATAGCGTGTCCTTAACTTTTTGCAAAGGGGTCTGAAAGTAACTCTGCTTTAAAATAACTTATCGCATCTTCAACATCAGAGAATGTTTTTTGCTGAAACTTAACCCCTCGTTCGAAGTAAAAGACCTCAATATGACTCTTTGCGTCGTAAATACAATGCCCTTCAATTCTTGGTAAAGTATCAATTGCATAGGTTTCTCTTTTAATGCCTTTTTTTATTAAATACTGCTTTAGCTCAATAAGCTCCTGACGCATGTTAGCATTCACTTTATTAATATTATTTAATAACTTACTGAGTTGTCATGGTAAAAGCAAGTAACCTAAAGACATAAAAAAAGCACCCTTAGGTGCTTTTAATTAACTCGGTTGCTGCCAATATTTAGCATATAAATTTGGGTAGGTTTGTTTTAAAAACTTAGCTTTATCTTTAAAACGTTTACCTTTTGGTTGCTCAAGGCCTGATGGTACAAAGGGTAATTCGTCATCATTACGTTCTTCGTAAAGCATACCGGCAATTAAATCGTACTCATCTAAATACGGGTAAGGCTGTTCGTTTAAATGATAAACCGGCGTACACTCGGCAATTGAGTCCGGGTTTTCAAGCGCCTTTAAAAAAGCCTGTTCACCACGTGAAATAAGCCAACATAAAAACTCAGAAAAACCATAATCATCGTTACAACCGGCCATTACATAAGCGGCACCAAATAAGTCCCAGGTATAGGCTTTACGCATACGTAGGTTAAACTGCTTATCAAATTCCATCAGCTGCTGGTCAGATAAATCAGTCAGCTTTGCTTTTAATGCGTTACAAACAGACTCAGGCTCGGCAGTTTTGTCTTCGGCGGTCACGAGTTGCCAAAATTCACTTTCGCTTAAAACACTCATGATAAAATCTCTTTCACGCGCCCAACTTGACCATCATCAAGTTGAACTTTAATACCATGCGGGTGGTTTGGTGATTTAGTTAATATACGTGACACCACACCTTGAGTTAACTGACCTGTTCGTTGATCTTGTTTTAAAACAATGTTGACTTCGCAGCCAATTGAAATTTGTGAACGCGTAGGCACTGCCATTGCTATATCTCTTTCAATAATTTTTGCCGATTATAGCCATTTGCGGCTGGCTTACCAAATTAAACCTGTTTGATTGGGCTGTTTTTAAGCAGCGCCTTTGGCAATATCTCATTTAAACGTTTAGTGATTGCTTCAGCTTTGCCTTTTATTTGAAAGTCATAACCTTGGCCGTTGCCATCTAATATGACGGCTAAATAGTTATCAGCAACTTTCAGTTGCGTAATACGGCTTAATTCAAGAGTCTCTTCTTTATCGCCATAATAAACCTGCTTAACCGTTAAGCTTCTGTCTGTTGCCGTGAGTGTTTTACTAAGGGCTGATTTGGCAGCAAATTTCTCTGTTGAGCGGTAGGCCTGTACCATAAAACCGATTGCAAATATAAAACCGGTAAAACTTGAAATAGGTAATGAGTCTGATTGCAAGCTGTACACACCTATACAAATAAATAACATAGCAAGGGCTAGATTTAACCTAACCATCTGTTTAGGGGTTAAATTTACGTACATTATTATTCCTTTAAAAACGCAATTGCTTTTGCATTGATAGCGAAATCTATAGCGCTCAATTCTTTGATAATTAAACTGGAAATTAACTGGGTTTGCTCAGCGGTTATCGGCAGCTCTTTACAATAACAACTTACTTTTAGTGATTGAGGTAGCTTTTTTAGGTCAGCAGTATGCGTTAACCATGAAAATTCCTGTACTTGTTCTTTTGCTTGTTCGCACGCTTGCGTTAATGCAACTCGAATAGCCTTATCTAGACGTTTTTCAGTTTTAGTCATGTTCTGCTTGTTGTTTTTTAAATTCTTCGTAGCTGTCTTGCTGGCGCTTTACGCACTCATGGTACTCTTTATCTGCCATATGATTGCATTCACTTAAACGCGCCGATTGAATTTCATGATAACGGGCATCTGAGCTACAAGCTGATAAAAGTATTGCAAGGGTCGCAATCACGGCCAATTTTAAGGCATTTAAAAACATTAAATTTCCTTTATGTAGTTATACATTGGTGCTGCGTTTTCCTGTATATTGCGTGGGTTTAAATATTATTACCAAAGGGTTCTATATGATGTTGTCGCAGTTACAACAGCTGTTTCAGCGTATCGATAAAAGTAAAATTTTTCAATCATTTGTTATTGCTGTCATTGTTATTTCAGCGCTAACAGTGGGTGCACACACCTACTCTTTACATCCAACTGCTGAGCTTGCCTTACATTGGATGGACTTAGGTATCACGGTATTCTTTTTAGTTGAGCTGGTGATCCGCTTTATCGCCAGTCGTGGTTTTAAAGACTTTTTCACCAAAGGTTGGAATATTTTCGATTTTATAATCGTGGTGGGAAGCCTTTACCCTGCAGCTGGCTCTACGATTTTTATCGCTCGATTACTGCGTATTTTCCGCGTGTTGCGACTTGTATCTATGATCCCAGAGCTTAGACTGCTGGTTAACTCGCTTTTAAAAGCCATTCCACAAATGGGCTATATTGCCCTGCTCATGTTCGTGATCTTCTATATTTATGCCGCCATGGGTAGCATGCTGTTTGCTGATATAAATCCAGTACTGTGGGGTGATGTGTCTATTTCTATGCTCACATTATTTAGGATTGCCACGTTTGAGGATTGGACCGATGTTATGTATGAAACTATGGCTGTGTATGAACTCAGCTGGATTTTCTACCTAACGTTTATCTTCTTAACAGCCTTTGTATTTTTAAACATGATGGTTGGTGCGATTTTAGAGGTCATGTCTGAAGAGCATCGTAACGCCCGTGAAGAGCAAACATCTGATGCCGACATGCCAGCAACCAAAGGGCAAATTGCTCAGCTTCAAGCTGAAATGGCTGAACTAAAACAATTACTGAAAGAAAAGTAGAAAGTTTTTAGATAATAGCTTTTAGATAATAGTTTTTTGCTATTAGGCGCTAGGACCTAGATTCTAGCGCCTTTTTTACCCTCGCTTTTCTACCTTCCATGGTGGGTTTAAGCGGTTTTCTCCCGCCCAATATAATTTAATTTTATTCTCTGATGGGTCTTTTAAAATTGCTTCCGTCCATAAATAACGCTGGGCGGTAGGCGGCTGTTCAAAGCGAATACCTTTTTCAACAAGGCGTTCGTAGAGCTCATCGAGCTGCTCATGTTCAAAATAAATTACCGCACTATTACTAAACTCTTCAGTTTCTAATGACAGCGAAAATGTGGCATCACCATCTGGGCATTGAAATCGTGCGTAATGCGGGGTATCCACTATTTGAATCATTCCCAGTGTTAAGTAAAAAGCCACCGCTTCATTCATATCCTTTACAGGTAACGTCACCTGATTGAGATTCATTTGCTACTCCCATGAAGTGATTTATTCGTTGCTTCAGCATATCGCGTTCATTAAATTAAGCAAAAGATATGTTATGAGTTAGCGAGTTGCGAGTTGCGAGAGTAAAGTTAGCGAGTTAGCAAGCTACAAGGCGAAAGTTTGTAGGAGGCGTTTCAACGCCGAACAAGTAGCAGTGATTTTACATCGCGTCCTAGCGCCTAATGTTTTCTATTGTAGGCGTGAAACTTGTTTCGCGCGTTTGTAGGTCGTGCTTTAGCGCGATTGAGGGGAAAGTTAGCAAGCTACAAGGTGAAAGTTTCTAGGATACGTTTCAACGCCGAACAAGTAGCAGCGATTTTATATCGCGTCCCAGAGCCTGAATCCTAGCGCCTAATGTTTTCTATTGTAGGCGTGAAACTTGTTTCGCGCGTTTGTAGGTCGTGCTTTAGCGCGATTAAGGGGAAAGTTAGCGAGTTAGCAAGCTACAAGTTGAAAGTTTCTAGGCCGAACAAGTAGCAGCGATTTTACATCGCGTCCCAGAGCCTAAATCCTAGCGCCTAATGTTTTCTTTCGTAGGCGTGAAACTTGTTTCGCGCGTTGTCTTGTAGATAGTGCTATAGCACGTAATTTGAAGAATGTTCACGGTTATTGTCGCCATAAATGACGATCTACAAAGACTATCCATTGGTAAAAACTAATTGAGATGGGTTGTCTGTTTGAATAAACAAGACTCTTGTCACTGTTGAACCTGATTCATCTTTTGATGTGTTTGTGAAAAGGTAGTTTTCATCAAAAGTACTCAACTTATCAAGATCAAAATCAGAGTTAGCCTCATGGTGAAATGACATAGCACAGACTTTACCTCTACAAGCAAAGTCTTCAGCATAAACGTCGTTTGTGCGAATTTGACTCAACATCTCGAGCAGCTTAACTTCTCTTACTATTGAATTATCGGTTTCTTCTGCACCTCGTACATTATTCAAAAAGTCATGAAATTCAGGAATTGTGATTGCGCCAAATACGCTTTGCTGTTTAATTTGCCCATTATCAGTGATGAATGAATTGGTAACAGATTCTGATGATGAAAAATGTCTATCAGCTAAATTCGTTTGTTGACCTTGCTCTTCACTCACCTTATTACCTTCAGGCTCTGAATTGGCTAATTGTTTAACTTGAATAGTGCTTTGATGTATATCTTTGTTATTCGCCGAGATCACTTCTTTATTAGAATCACTATTAACTTGACTCTCTATTACGGTAGCCGTCACCTCACTATTGTTGCTCGATGAAGTAACCAAATAAGTTATTAGCGAACTGATAGCAATCAAAATTAAAACTGTGAATCCATTTAGTTTAACCATTACTAAAATCCTTTTATTTTTAAACCTTAATTCCCTGAAAATACAATAGATTATTTTGTATGACAAGTAATGATTTTTTTGTTTATAAGATACAAGGGGAAAGTTTGTAGGAGGCGTTTCAACGCCGAACAAGTAGCAGTGATTTTACATCGCGTCCTAGAGCCTGAATCCTAGCGCCTAATGTTTTCTTTCGTAGGCGTGAAACTTGTTTCGCGCGTTTGTAGGTCGTGCTTTAGCGCGTTAAAAAGAAGTTAGTGAGACACAAGCTGAAAGTATGTAGGAGGCGTTTCAACGTAGTACATTCATCGTTCACGGTTATTGTCGCTATAAATGACGACCTACACGGCTGCAGTCATTCCTACGCGAGTTCCATGTGTAATATTGGAAAAGGCTTGCCCATATCATCTAATGGCGAGCGTGAGGTAACTTTAAACCCCATATGCTGATAAAACCCCACTGCAAGTGGGTTTTGCTCATTAACATCCACTTTGTTGGCTGCTAATTGCTCAACCGCATAGTTCAAGAGTGTTTTACCTATCCCCATACCCCTTGCGGCATCTAAAATGAACAACATTTCTATTTTACACTCATGTACGCCAACGAAGCCTAAAATGGCCTGATGCTCATCCTTAATGCACTTTAAAGTCACATTAGGAAATGCCTGTTCAATAATAATTGGCTTAAAAAAAGCGATGTCGTCTTCAGTTATAAAATCATGGGTTGATCGAACTGAGTTTTCCCATACAGCGAGTAGCTCTGGGTAATCTTCAGCGTTCGCATTGTCTACTTTCATTATTTTCCATTTTGTTCTACAGCGATTGCCGGTTACATACTAATGTGTAACAGCAAAATAAGTCTAGAGCGTTTGAGCATTGTCATTATCAACCAAAGCACTTTGTAACTCTCGCAAAGACAATGATTTATAAAAATACCAACCTTGTATTTGGTAATCCTCGTTATGACTCTCGATAAAATTGTACTCGTCCTCAGTTTCAACCCCTTCAAAGATAACAGTTCGGTTGAGCTCTGAGACTAATGACATTATCGCCAAAATCATTTTTTGCTTAACACCATCTGTAATTGATTGGGTAAATACCTTATCTATCTTGATTACATCAAAGTTGATTTCTGTAAGCCACACAAGGTTAGATACCCCGGTTCCAAAATCATCGAGCGCTATTTTAAAGCCATATTTTTTAGCCTTTAAAGCGAAGCAAGCTAATAAAGTTAATGGCAGGCCAATGCGCTCTGTGATCTCTATCTTTACTTGCTCATTCCTTAGCTCATACTTACTACAAAACTGATGTAAGTAATCTAAAAACTCGGGGTTTTCAATTTCATATGCATTAACATTAATTGCGACAGAAAAACCATGATCGGTTTTCATAATTGGTGCTAATTCTTGAAGGGCCTTCGTCGCGCATTCATAGGCCAACATAGGATACAAAGATAACTGCTCAGCAACACCTAAAAATAGTTCCGGTGAAACCTGGCCATGTATTTCGTCTTTCCAGCGGACTAAACTCTCAACACCAATTATTTTGTTAGTTTTAACATCTATGATTGGTTGATACTCAAGATACAACTGTGCATTTTTGATTGCCCTTCGAAGTCTGAATTCCATGGAGTTTTGTATATCAAAATATGAGCTCAAAGAATACGCTATTAAAAAGCTAATTAAACCAAGCATACATATGATCAATACAGATATGTACAGCGGGAAATACAAAATACCTGGGCGATTATTCTCAGTGACAACACAATAAGAAAATTGTGTACTACACGTTTCTACCTGTTGAGTTGGCAATAATGTTTTGCTGTTAAATTGATATTGGGTTTCATAGTGATGAAAAACATACTCTTTATTTTTAGAAATAATTTTAAATTCAAAGTGCTTGTTTAATTCATCAATATGTTTAAAAGGCTTGTTTACAGTGAATGCGATGATATCGTCACGTTTAGTGACGTCATACTTTGTTTCTACAGGAAAAACACCTGCAACCTCTGCTGCAAAATCATACCCTGAAGATGAATTATATAATTGCTGAGTAAGTAAAGTTGTTTTGTCTAACTTACCCCAATTTGCAGAGCACTTAACCTTACCTTTTCTAATTAAACCTAGATCATGAACGTATTCATAATTGGCCAAAATCACCCGTAATTTATTAATGGTTTGAGTGTCACATTGACGAGATGATATCTGTGAAGCGGCATTTATTGCTGATGAGATATCTGCAGAGATATGCTCAGCCTTATTTAATAAAACGTTCGAAAATTGCTTTTGGTGTCTTACCTGAAAATAACTTACAGACACATGAAAAACGCAGGTTAGAAAGAACATTAGTAAACAAACAATAAGTGGCAATTTGTTAAAGTTGAATGTTCTTCCCTGCATAGCTCATTACTGTGTAGTTGGTTGCTGTTAAAACTTAATCATATTGTATTATCAAATCAAGTCCTAGAACCTAAAACGGGTAATTATTTTTTGATAAATTGATCCAGCTCGTAAGTCTACTTAAAAAAATAACAACAAAGTTTCAATAATGCCTCACTTACACTTTAAATTTACCCACTAAATCAGTCAGTGTATTCGATAACAGGTTTAGTTTCTCTCCATTACCTCTTGCACTATCGGCAATTTCGCTTACATCATCAGCCGCATTTTTAATTTCAACCACATTGCGGTTAATGTCTTCAGCTACATGCTGTTGCTCTTCGGCTGCGGTGGCAATTTGTGTATTTAAATCGCTAATATTGACGATGGACGCGGTTATTTCGCTAAATTGTTGCTGTGCTGAATGGGCTAAATCAACCGTTTTGTTTGTACGGTTTAAGCTGGTTGTCATCTCTTTTGACACTTGATCAGACATTTTACGTAACGTATCTAACTGACTTGCTATTTCTTCTGTTGATTCTGAGGTTCTTTGTGATAACGCACGCACCTCATCTGCAACTACCGCAAAACCTCGACCATGGTCGCCTGCCCTCGCCGCTTCAATTGCTGCATTTAAGGCTAACAAATTGGTTTGCTCTGCAATGCCTCTTATCACGCTTAATATCGACATGATGTTTTCGCTTTCAGCGTCGAGTTGGTTTATATCTTGGGTTGCTTTGGTTATCACCTCAGACAAAGATACAACACTATCAACCGTTTCAGATATAACACTTTGCCCAAGCTCAGAGGCCTGCTGTGTTTGCGATGCAAGCTCTGCTGCATTGGCACAACTAGCAGAGACTTCATTAGCAGTCGCTGCCATTTCATTAATTGCTGTGGCCGCCATTTCAAGGGCTTGTTGTTGCTGTGATGTTGAGCCAGATAATTGCGCCGCCTGTGATGATGTTTGCGCTGAGGTATCACTAACATTTTGCGCACAATCATTAATTTGCGTGACTAAATCCGATATTAGATTCAAAAATAAGTTAAAGCTGTTAGCCAGTTTGGCCGTTTCATCCCGTGTTTTAATCACTAAACGTTTAGTTAAATCACCACCACCTTGCGATATCTCGGTAAGACCATCACTTACTTCAACAATAGGTGCAGAAATTAATTTAGAAATATAGCTAGCAACTAAAATGAACACAGCAATCAAGATTGCACTGATGACTAAAATGGTAATCGTCATTGCGTTTGCAGCACTCATCACTTCAGATTTTTCAACTAAACCTATAAATTTCCAGCCTAATTTTTGCGAGGTGTAAATATTTGCTAAGTAATCTTTGCCATTAATGTCGATTTCAAATTGCCCCTGATTATTCTCAGCGAGCTGTTTGTATTTTCCGTTATTGACTTGTGCTAACTGTTTAAACCTGTAATCAGCATTTTTAACGTCAACGAGTACATTGCCACTATCTTCAATCAACATTAAATAGCCAGTTTCACCAAGTTTAATGTTCGCAATAATATCGGTAAGGCCCTGCAAGGATACATCCATGCCCTGCACACCAATAAACTCTCCTGCTTGTTTAATCGCTTTAACAGTAGAAACAATTACCATGTCATCGGCTGCCCAATAATAGGCATTGGTTCTTACCGTTTTACCATCTGCTGCTTTGCCTGTTTCGTACCAAGGCCTCACTCTAGGGTCATAATTCGCTGTAACTTCCCCCTCTGGCCATTGAATATAACCGCCTTGCTCATTACCCATATAAATATATGCAAGTCCCGGGTGGGTGGCGCCAAAGTGATCAAACAAACTAAAGGCGTTTTGTTCGATGTTACTACCACTTAAATGATCAAGCTTTTCTGCACTAGGTGACTGCATATGGGTTTTAACACCTTGCTTGGCATCTAAGATAGCGGCATGGGAAGCAAGGTAATCGACGTTTTTTTCGATTTCGGCAAAAAACATACTGATACCATTATCGACTTGTCTTGCTTCTCTTTCACTAAGCTCGGCAAAACTATCGAGGGCTTGCTGTCTTGTTTGTGTAATTACAAGCACAGCAATGATAATGAGTGGCAGCGCAATGGCTGACGCAAAGGCGAGTTTTAATTTTTTTGAAATGTTCATAGCCAACTTCCAACTAAGCACTTAAGAAAATATAGTGAGGGCTTGGAAGTTCGGCAAATAATTAAGTGTTTATTTTTTCGGTGCAAAGTAGATTAGGATAAATAAAATCAATCAGTTTTACATATCTTCTAAGATTGCTTTAACTCGAAACTTACCGTCTCTAAATATGACATTTAGTTGACAGATACATGGAATGTACTAACTTTAGTTTTAGTAGTTAACATGCTTTTAACAAAGCAGTGCTTGATACTTTCCAACCAATTGGCAGCATTTGCGGGATGCAAATTAGCTGCCTATTCCTACTTCATGTTTAAGCATATAGCTAAGTAAGGCTTGGGCATCTGGGTGTTTATCTGATTTTAACCCTGTTACAACACCTTGTTGATCCGCTGCCGATTTATGCTGGCCTAACTTTTCTTTTGCCTGAATTGAATCAAGTTCGATTTTAATACCAACAATGCCACGAAGTAACTTGGCTTGATAATCAGCTGGCAATAAACTGGTGTCGTTTAAAATACTCGGCTCGTATTGGCTAATTAACTCATCTAGGCAGGCTAAGGTGTTTTCATCATTGAGGTATTCTACTTTGCCCTTGGCATGCACCACAGCGTAGTTCCAAGTTGATACAGCTGGCTTCTCGCTATACCAAGTGGGAGATATATAACTATGCGGGCCGTTAAAGACCACTAATACACGGGTACCTTGCAAGCTTTTGCCGTGACTATTAGCCCGTGACACATGACCATATAAGGTACCAAACTCGCCCTCATCGGGCTTATAAACTAAAGGTAAATGAGTTGCCTCAAACTCACTATCAACCATCAGTGCAAAGCTGTAGGTTTTAATGAACTGCGATACTCGCTCTGGTGTCATTTTCCATTTATTGGGGGTGTGCATTACTTTCCTTTAGTGCTAAAAAAGGCCAGCAAACTGCTAGCCTTAATATTGAGTTGTGTGATTAATGTTGGCCATCAACAATAATGCGTAACATGCGACGAAGTGGCTCAGCTGCACCCCATAATAGTTGGTCACCCACTGTAAATGCACTGATGTATTCTGGGCCCATCGCTAATTTACGAATACGACCTACCGGAATAGACAACGTGCCAGTTACTTTTACAGGTGTTAAGTCTGTAGCGGTAATGTCACGATCATTCGGGATCACTTTTACCCACTCATTGTGAGAAGCTAGAATTTCTTCAATTTTCTCAACGCTAATGTCTTTGCGCAGCTTAATTGTCATCGCTTGTGAGTGACAACGCATTGCGCCAATGCGAACACATAAACCATCAACAGGGACAGGTTGTTCGCTGCTACCTAAAATTTTGTTTGCTTCAACTTGCGCTTTCCACTCTTCTTTACTTTGACCGCTTGGCATTGGTACATCAATCCAAGGGATAAGGCTACCAGCTAAAGGCACACCAAACTGGTCTTGTGGTAAATCGCTTGAGGCAATTTTTTCGGTGACTAACTTATCAATCTCAAGAATCGCAGCATTTGGATCTGCAAGCTTGTCTGCCACTGTTTCGTGAATTGCACCCATTTGCGCAATTAACTCTTTCATGTTGCGTGCGCCTGCACCAGAAGCCGCTTGATATGTCATTGGGCTTACCCATTCAATCAAGTCTTGCTCAAATAAACCGCCTAGCGCTAATAGCATTAGTGATACGGTACAGTTACCGCCCACATAGGTTTTAACACCTTGCTCTAAGCCCGCACTGATAACGTCTTTATTTACCGGATCTAGCACAATAATACTGTCGTCACTCATACGCAGTGCCGATGCCGCGTCAATCCAATAACCTTGCCAACCTGATTCGCGTAATTGCGGGTAAACGGCTTTGGTATAGTCACCGCCTTGGCAAGTAACAATAATATCCATCTTCGCAAGCTCTGCGATATCATTGGCATCTAAAAGCGGTTTAGCAGGACCCGCAAGATCAGGACCTAATTGACCGGTTTGTGAGGTGGTGAAAAAAGTCGTGTCGATATTAGAAAAATCATTTTCTTGCTGCATACGTTCTAATAACACAGAGCCAACCATGCCCCGCCAACCGACTAATCCTACTTTTTTCATTGTTTGTTCCACTGTTTGATTCATTCAAATTACCTAAACTGTTAAAAATTAAAGTCCATTGCGTGAGAGTTTAATTTTTACAGAAGTAATCTAGCATTGCGGCCTTAGCAAAACCAGCGCTAACCGAGTAACATCAAAATTTTTCATCATCGTTTATTAGGGCGTGCTAACCTTTGTGGATTGAAATTTGTTCACTCTAGGGGCGATTTAATCGCGGCGCGAGATTTGTAACCTAGTGGGCTAAGTAAAAATCGAGCAACAAAGAGTTAATCGCCCCTAGGAAGAACCCGAAGGGCAGCGCGTGTTTGGCATTGATGCTGCGTTATCGCCTATTTATGTGGAACAACCACACTACATAGGCTCTGCCTTGCCTAAATACCAAACACACTGCTGCAAAATCAATCATAAAAGGTCAGCACGCCCTAGCATCGGACAAGCGTCTGGTAGCACCATGTTTAGCGCGCCAGCATGCACTTCAAAACGCTGTTGTTTTGAGGTAATTGGCTCGCCATCTAAGTTTATTGGCATTTCTGTTTGTGTTTGCCATTCAAGCCAAGGCACTTGAAAGCGTTTTACCCATTGTTGCGATGAATTAGGGTAATTGCTGAGCTCTTCGATAACCGCTGGTACATCTGAAATTGCAAATGATGTAAACGCCACTAAATCAACCAAGCCATCATTTATGTACGCATGTGGCGCAAGTGGCTGGCCACCGCCCGCTTGGCGGCCATTACATACGGCGGCGGCAATAATATCTCCCGAAGTACGTTCACCATCAGGCAGCGTTAACTCGCCACTGTAAGGTACAAAACTCAGCGCTTGTACAAGACCAGCCAAGGTATACGCGCCACCACCGAGTAAGTTCTTCAGTGCAGGCGGTGTGGTTGCGGTAATTTTTGCCCCAAAGCCAGCACTGGCTACATTCACAAAATAGCGCTTATCAACCTCTACCGTATCAATTGCATACGGCTGACCCTGTGCGGCAAGTTTCAGCGCTGGCAAGTACCCGTGAGGAATATTAGCGGCTGTTGCAAAATCATTTGCTGTGCCCATAGGTAAAATTGCAAGCTCTAAACGTTGTGACTTTTCCAGTTTCATTAATGCATTAACGGCTTCATTAACGGTGCCATCACCACCAGCTACTACAACACGTTTTACACCCTCTGCCACGGCTTCATTGATAAAGCGCTCAATGTCACCGCCTTCATAGGTAACACGCACCGCAAGTTGCTGACTAGTTCGAAATTGACCGATGGCGTCACGAAGCTGCTCATCAGCCGCTTTTTTGCCATTTATAATTAACCGTAAGTCCATTTTAAATCCCTGTTTTAACACTTAGAACTACCATAACACGCAATGGTTTATAGACAATACAGAAACAAAAAAGCCCTGCTAGTGCAGGGCTAAATCAACGTTAGGATTTATTATTGTATCCTTCCTTGGTCAGAGATTTAAAACTGATATTTGTACTCAATTGAGAACTCAGTGCCTTTCTCTTTAGAGCGAGTTAAGGTACCCGCTGACTCTATTTCAGATTTTGCGCCCAAAATATTCGTCACTTTAAACTTCAAGCTTGAGTTGAAATCAGGGAAATAGGTGTAGTTAAAGTCTAGAGAGTGGAAAGGTTGCTCCATCCAATCTTCTTGACCTTCAATGCCAGGAATTATAATCCGCTCACCAAATACGTTATAGATTAGCGTTGAAGCATGTTGCCCACTAGGTGCGTCATAGCCTAACTGCATGTTTACAACATATTTTGAGTGACCCGTCATGCGACGTGTTGTATTTGTAACCGCTGCAGAAACCCCTGTTTGTTCAACAATCGCCTGACGGTCCATGTTGATTTCTGAGTCACTTAAAGTCACGTTACCTGTCATGAATACGTCTTGCCAGAATCCACCTAAGAAAGCGAAATCTTTCAGGTATTCAAATTCAACACCAGCAACATAGCCATCTTCTGCATTAGCAATACGTACCAGAGGTGGACCATCTTGTGCAGGTGATTGAACAGACTCAATTGGGTCAACCATGTCTTTATAGAACACACCAACAGAGAAGTTCTCGCCCGTATCAAAATAGTTTTCCCAGCGGAAATCATAGTTTTTGATTTGGGTTGTACGTAGACCTGGCGTACCACCTACAGGGTATTCTGTAAGCGGATCGATGTAAGTTGCGTCAGAAATCTCACGTAAATCTGGGCGAACAACAGTTTCACCATAGCTTAAGCGCCATTGCGTTTCGTCACTTTGTACATAAGTTAATGCAAGTGCGCTATAAACGTCGTCTTCACGGAATGCGAGCTGATCTAACTCATCATAATCGATAGAAGATGCAAGGCCACCAGTAAATGGGTCAAGAGGAACAGATACTTGACGGAAATCTTCCCAACGTAAACCACCGGTAATACGCCATGTGTTATTGAAGAAGAAATCAGCTTCGAAGTAGTATGCATCCACTTTCTGCGCTGACTTATAGTCATCGCCTGAAACCGTTGTATCGTTTAAGATTGGCTGCGTTAGTGACGCGTTTGTAAGTACATCATCAGATAAAATGGTGTTTAACTCATTTCCGTTTAAGTCAACATCTGAGAATGCACGTGTATTGATATCAAAACGACGGTTAGTTGCTGAACGCTCTTTAGAGATAAAGTCAGCCCCTGATTTAAGCTCAACATCCACGCCATCTAGCATAATAGGCAACGTAAAGTTAAAACCGTAGTTCTCTACTTCATCATCCAAATCTTGGAAAGTGTAACGTGCAGCTGTTGTTGCATTGGTTAATGCGCTTTCGTTTACTGTATCGTAAAACCCATCTTCATTGGCATCAGTAACAATGAAACGAGTTTCCATGTTACCTGGTGCGTAACGGTTTGAGCGACCAATTGAATACTTCCAGTCAAAACCCGCGTAATTCAACCAATCAAAAGTATGCATACCTTTTAATTGATTAACGATCAGCTCACGCTCTTCATAACGAACATCGTACGAGCGTACACGCTTGTTATCAGAGGTATTGTTGTTTTGGTCAATACCTAAACGGTCTGAAATTTTATCTTCAGTATCGCGTAAGATTAAAGCTGTGTAGTCAATTTTATGCGCTTTGTCATACTCAACACCAACCGTAACCATTCCTGATGTCTTAACCGTGTGTTCTGTACTTAGTACTTGGTCATAACCACGGATCATGGTTGTTGAGTTTTCACCAATCAAGAAACCTTGACCTTGATACTCATCTGAAACAACGTGTTTATTATCGTAGCTAAGCGACGATAATAAACCGTAGCGCCATTTATCCGATTCAAAGCTGTTACCTAATGTGGCAGTGAACTTCGTATTCGGATCAACCTTTGCTGATTTTGGATCATAATCGCGATTTAACGACAGTGCTAAAGCACGGCTTTGCTCAGGTGTTAAATCATCAAGCGATTGACCACTTTGGTACACATCAAGGATAGGACGCGGAATTTCGCGTGTGCCATCATCAACACCGTACCAATCGTCCGAACCACCGTTGTATTCAAGGCCATCATCAAAGTTATTGTTGTTATAACCAAGCTGACCCGTCACATCAAATACAAATTGATCTGGAATTGATTTCAAACGAATATCAACGTTACCACCACCAAAAGACGCTGGCATTGACGGTGAATACGATTTTTGTACTGATAAACTTTCGATAATACCTGATGGAAATAAATCCAGTGGTAATACAGAACGTGTTGGATCTGGACTTGGTACAGCAGAGTTATTTAACTGTGTACTTGAATATCGCTCACCTAAACCACGAACGTAAATAAACTTACCATCAACAAGTGTTAAACCTGTTACACGGCGTAGCGCTGCAGCAGCGTCACTATCACCACTACGTGAAATTTGCTCTGCACCCATAATATCAGCAACGAATGCTTGCTGTTTACGCTCTTCTAGAACAGCTGTTGCAGTGCCTTTTAAACGACTTGCACTTACAACAATTTCTTCAAGAACAGCTTCTTCGTCTGCTTCAGCTGCGTGTGCTGAGACACTCAATCCGCATAAGATAGCTGCGCTTAGTGCTGTTAAGCTGAACTGTTTTGAATATTGTTTCATGTTTACCTCTATCTGAAATAAGTTACAGAAAGTTGTTTAAAGGTGCTAAACACGTTGTTTAGCACCTCGCTTACTGTGTTATTCCAGACCTACTGTCCAACCTTCAGTCCAGTTGTTATCAGCAGATACTGCACCAATGTGCGTTGTTGTATCGAAGAAACCGTCGATTGCTTTAACGTCTGTCGCTGTTGTTGTATCGATAGTGAAGATACCATTTACAACTTGCGTTTGACCTGTAGCAACTAAGTTACCTAATGTGTTTGTCCACCAGTTTTCAACACTGAAATCTACACCACTTGGGTCTTTGAAGTTTTCAGAACATGCAATCACTGATGATTTAATCATTAAGGTACCATCTTGAGCATTCTTAACTGTTTCACTTTCACCTGAAGCAGCACCTTCAATCTCTAGACATTCGCCCATACCTTCAGGGCCCGTTACGATTGCGTTATAGATTTGCGCACCCGTACCTTCACGGAAGTACATACCTTCTGAGTCATCTTCACCATCAAAGGTATTACCGATGATTGTTAAGTTAGCAATTGTTGGGTTTGACTTAGGTGTTTTAGACGGTGTAGAACCATCGTTGTCTGCTTCAATACCACGGTTCGCGTCTGAGTTATCAGCTGCTTGCTTAACAAGAATGTGCTGCATTTTACCTTGGAAACCATTGTCCCAGTCGATGCTGTCATCTTGAATGCTTGTTAGTACTAAGTACTTCGCTTGAACGTTACCACCGAAGAACTCAACACCGTCATCCGCATTTTGGTGTACTTGTACATACTCAACAGTTGTACCAGAACCAACACCACCGAACGTGATACCGTTTAATTCGTTATCTGGTGCGATTTCGTACCCACCATTCATCACACGAACATAACGCAGTGTACCTGAGTTATCCGTTGTATCAGTACCACCGAACACCGCACCTGACTCAACACCTTCAACTTGAAGTGCACAATCACCTTCTGCTGGACACTTGTTTGATGGTGCGTTACCAAGAAGTACTAAACCACCCCATTGACCAGCGGCTGTAGTACCACCCATCACATCTTGGCTTGAAGTGAACGAGATTGGCTCATCTTTAGTACCGTTAGCATTAATTTTTGAACCACGGCTAATTACTAAGTAATCATCACCTGTACGGCCATATACTGTTACGCCTGGCTCGATTGTTAAAGTAGCTGAATCTGCATTATCTTCACCTACAAATACTGCGCCGCTTAATGCGTAGTAGTTACCCGCAGTAAGAGTTAAATCAGCGGTGATACGACCAGACACTTCACATGTTGTTGTGCTGCCATCAACTGGAGAAATTGACGTTGTACCTGATGGACAACCTGCTACTGCTGGTGGTGCAGTTACTTCACCGCCACCGTAACCAAATGCCCAACCTTCACGCCAGTCATCTGAATCATTCAGTGCACCAACAAAGTCAACTGTATCGAAGAACGCATCAACAGTATTTGCTACATCTTGGCCCGCGCCTAGTAATGGAGAACCTGCAATTGGTTGACCGTTTGCACCAAGCATTGGCTTATCATTGATTACGTTACCAGATTGTGCTGTAAACCACGTTTCAAGCTCTAGTAATGAATTGCCGCTACCATCAACTGGGTTTTTGAAGTTTTCGCCATTAGTACACGACATGAATGTGTTTTGAATTAAGATAGTACCATCGTTAGCGTTATTAACTGTTTCGCTTACACCGTCTTCAGCACCTTCAATTTCTAAACACTCACCCATTTCGTCAGAGCCAGTGATCACAGAGTTGTAAAGGTGTAAACCTGTACCTTCACGAAGGTAGATACCCTCAGCATCGTCTTCACCGTCGAAGTTGTTGCCGATGATTGTTAAGTTAGAGATGATTGGTAATGATTTTGGTTCTTTAGAAGGTGTGCTACCGTCGTTATCTGCTTCGATACCACGGTTTGCATCTGTTGAATCTGGATCTTGTTCAACGTAAACGAATTGCATTTTACCTTGGTAACCATTGTCCCAGTCGATGCTATCGTCGTCGATGCTTGTTAATACAACGTGCTTCAGATTTACCGCACCACCGAAGAATTCAACACCATCATCTGAGTTGTTGTGAACTTGTAAGTACTCAACCGTTGTACCAGAACCAACAGCACCAAATGTAATACCATTTAGTTCATTATCTGGGGCAATTTCATAACCAGCATTTTTAACAACAACGTACTTTAAAGTACCAGAACTATCTGTATTGTCTGTACCGCCGAATACAGCACCAGATTCAACACCTTCAACTTGAAGAGCACAATCGCCTTCAGCAGGACACTTATTAGAGATACCGTTACCAAGAAGCACCATACCGCCCCATTGGCCTGCAGATGTTTCTTCACCAACTACGTCTTGCTTAGAAGTAAAGATGATAGGGTCGTTTTTAGTACCTGTAGCTTCAATTTTAGAGTCACGGCTAACAACTAGGTAATCAGAACCGCTGTTACCGAATACTACCGCACCCGCTTCAATTGTTAACGTTGCACTGTCTGCTTTATCGTTACCAACGAATACAGCACCATCAAGCGCCCAAAATGCGTCTGTTGATAATGTTGTATCTTCAGTGATTACGCCTGAAAGAACTTGTACTGTCACATCACGACCTAATGCAGCAGACACTTCGTTCGAAAGACTTTGGCTGTATACACCCGGTAACTCTTCAGTTGTTGGTGGTGTAGTTGGGTTAGTAGGTGTAGTTGGTTGCTCAACTGTTTCTTCTACGTTGATGTTGATATCACCACCGCCACAACCTGCTAGTGAGATTGCTGTAGCTACAAGACTAACCTTGAATAAGCCAGATAATTTCATTGTTCACTCCGTTAAGATAGATATTTAATTATTGTGTTAGCGCATAAACTCAAGTCACCAAAAAGCACTGAAACTTAATGCTTTTGGGTCACTTGAGTTTTAAACTGCGACTACCTTACGGGAGCTGTATGACAAACTAGTTACACTTTAATAAACATAAAATGACAATATTAATTATATAAAAAAGAGTAAGTTAGTTTATTTTAGGAACGGAAAAAAGCCGCCCGAAGGCAGCTTTGGTGTTGCGATTATAAATTAGTTCTTTTGTACGCTTACCTGTTGAATACCATTTTAGAGTAAAGCGGTACGTAATGTTTCGGCGTGCACTTTTTCACGCTTCACATACTTGATCCATTGCTCAGCTAAATGCTGCGACTTTTTGTGTTTTTCCGCTTGTTCAAACGCTAAAATCGAGGCATCAAAGTTTTGTAAATTGTATTGCGCCATACCAAGGGCTACATACACATTTGATTCAAACTCTAAGCCGCCTTTATCTAGTGCTTTACGTGCTGCATCCGCTGCTTCTTCGTATTTTTCAAGATTAATGCTTACCTCTGCAATACGTTGTTCGTACTGACCATGCGTTACTAAATCAGCGGCTTTTGCAAAGTAAGCAAGTGACTTTTCAGCCTCTTTTGCTTGTACCATTGCTTCTGCAACAAAGGCATAGTTTTTCGCTGATTTTTCAGCGACACCGTCTTGCATAGCTTTACTCATCACATTTGCCGCTTTAAAAGCCAGGCCGTTGTATAAATACACTTGTGATAATTGACGTAGATCTGATTTAGATTTCATGAAACCTTGTTGATATGCCGCTTCTAAAACCGCTAATTGCTTTTTCTCTGCGCCCGTTTCACCGTACATGCCGCCTAACTGAACCCAGTACTCTGGCTTGTTGTAAAGCTTAACTAAACGTTCAAGTACCTCGACCACTTTGTCAGACTGATTAAGTGAGTAGTACATTGCACGCTGTAAGATTAACCAGTTTTCTTTTGGCATTTCACCTTTGCTGTCGGCTTCTGCGATAGCTAGGTTAATGTTTTCAATGCCTTTTTGGTAATCTTTAAGCTGATAATACGCTTGAGATTTCAATACATAATAAGCATCTGTTTTAGGCTTGTCGTTAATCACATCCCACTGTGCTAAGTATTTGATTACCTTTTCGTAATCGCTATTAGCCATTGCAAGTTGCGCTAAACTAAACGTGGTGCTTACACGTAAGGTTTCTGGAATCGCATCTTCGTTTACTACTTTTTCAAACGATGCAATTGCTTTATCAAGGTCGTTTTCGTTGTAGTAAATAAAACCGTAGAAATTATGCATCATGGCAATTTCATACGAGTTCATGCTCGAAGAGCGCTCTTGAATACTATCAAGAGCTTCTAACCCTGCTTTTGCATCTCCATCATCAGCCAGCTTTTGTGCTCGTGCTAATTGGCTATACACTTTTTCGCGCAGTGCAGGTACTCGTTTAGTTTTTTGTTCTTGTGCGTAAGCCGTTGCCAGTGTGACACCTGGTAACATGCTAACAACGCTTGGGACTACAAGGCTGCTTGTGAAAGCAGCCGCGCAAATCACGGCAACTTTTAAAGGTTTCATAATCGCATTCCTCTTTTCTAACCGTTAATTTGGAAAGAAATTTTGTTCTGTACGCCCGCTACTTCAACAGCTTCACCGTTAACAACGCGCGGTTTATATTTAAATTTAAGTGCTGCATCCATCGCAGCGCGGTCAAACAAAGACTCTGGTTCAGCTTTAATAACTTTCGGGTCACGTACTGTGCCTTGCTTGGTTACTGTAAACTCAACAATCACATAGCCTTCAATTCCACGTGATAAAGCTCGGCGCGGATAAACAGGCGCTACTTTTACAATCGGTAAGTATTCACCGTCGCTTGATTCAAGGGCTAAGCCGCCAGCTAAGTTAACGTCGGCTTCAACACTGGCACCAAAGTCAAAGTTGGCATTGCTCGCGTTAGGATCACTGTTTTGCATTTGCGGTGATTCCATTGGCGGAGGTGGCTCTTTTGGCGTTGGTGGCTTTTGCGGTTTACGTTCTTTCTTTTGCACTGTCTCTTCTTTTTTCAGACGAACAAAATCAAGTACGTTTCCTTTTACGGGCTCAGACATGGCCCCTTCACCACCGGTGATCAGTGCCTGCATGCCTAAAAACAGCATGACAGTCACGATACCAGCGATGATTAATGCAACTATATAACGCATCGCTCACTTTCCTTATGATGCTTCTTGCGCAGCAATCGACACATCAAATGCGCCTGCAGCACGTGATGCATCCATTACTTTAATAAGTACATCGGTTGTGGCTTTCTTATCAGCTTGAATAACCACACTACCTTGTGGATTTTCAGCTTTTAAGCGCTCGATATTTGCTTGTACTGCACGAACATCTACTTGGCGTTTGTTGATCCAAATTTCACCTTTGTCAGAAATAGCAACTAAGATGTTGGCACGCTCTTTTTTCACTGCCGTTGCCGCTTCTGGGCGGTTTACATCAATACCGGCTTCTTTTACGAATGATGCTGTTACGATAAAGAAGATAAGCATGATGAAAACAACGTCTAGCATTGGCGTCATGTTGATTTCTTCAGCGTCGTCTTCTTGAAATAAGTTACCTAGTGGCGCTCTCATTGTTAGTCTCCTAGTGGGTGATGCTCACATCACCCTAAAATTCGTTTAGTGGTCTAAGACCATGTTGTCTTCAAGTAATTGCACTTCGCGTTTTGCACGACGTTGTAAGAACGTTGATGCGAAAACCCCTGAAAGTGCACCCACCATGCCGGCCATTGTTGGGATAGTGGCTTTAGACACCCCTGATGCCATCGAACGTGCACTGCCTGTGCCTGTGATTGCCATTACATCAAATACTTCGATCATGCCGGTTACGGTACCTAACAGACCTAAAAGTGGACATAACGCAACCATTACGTTGATTAGCGCAAGGTTATTATTTAGTTGCATGCCAGCGCGTGAAATCATCGCTTGGCGAATTTGCTCTGCGTTCCAGCTGTTACGCTCTGCTCTATTGCTCCAAGTACTTTTTACGTCTTTCTTGTAGCGTTTAAAGCCACCAAAGAAATACATAAAACGCTCAAGTATCAATAACCACATCGCGAAGATGAGGACACCGATGACCAAGAGAACTTGGCCACCTGTGTCGAGGAAATCACGTAGAGCATTGATTGCATCAATCAATAGCACCATGATTTATGCTCCTTTCTCGCTTCGCTCTGCGATGATACCTGCGCTTTGCTCTTGTAAAATCAACAGCATATTTTTAGAACGCGTGTTAAGAAGTGTGTATAAGAATACTGTTGGGATAGCCACAACCAGACCAAGTACCGTTGTTACAAGTGCCTGAGAAATACCACCCGCCATTAGTTTAGGGTCACCTGTACCGAACAAGGTAATTGCTTGGAAGGTGTTAATCATACCGGTTACCGTACCTAGTAGACCAAGTAGTGGTGCTACCACAGAGATAATCTTAATTAGCGTCAGGTTACGAGTAATTTTTGGCATTTCACGAATGATTGCTTCGCTTAATTTAAGCTCAAGCGTGTCGTACGCTACATCTGGGTACTGATCTTTCACTTTCATTACGCGACCAAGTGGATTGTCATCACGTGCCACTGTGTCTTTAAGCTGACGACGGATTTTGCTACCCATAATCATCAGAGATACAAAACGCTCAAGTGCAATTAGTAAAGCGATTAAACCAACACCTAAGATGATGTAACCAACCGTACCACCTTGGTGAACTTGCTCTTCAGTATCTGGTGCTTGTACTAAAAGGCCTAAGATTGAACCACCTGTAGGGTCAAGTGCGAACGGTACAACACCTGAATTTGCTTGCTGTAAATCAGCTGCAGTTGCTGTGTAACGGCTGCTAGGCTGACGCGTAAGCTGGCTGATTGTATTTGTAGCCGGTGTGTACTCAAGGTATTTACCGTCTGCGATTAAGTTAAATGCACCAACACGCACCACTTCTTTTTGTGCTTTGCTGCCACCTTCAACGATTACATCTGTTGTAAAGCGAGATACTTTACCTTGCTCAGTCATTTCGCGTTGTAATTCAAACCAAACTTTTTCGATATCATCGATAGAAGCAAGCTTTGACGTTGAACCCATTTTTTGTGCTAGTTCATCCATGAAGTTACTACGACCAGGAAGCTCTGCAGAAACAACTGACGTCATGAATTTGTTGCTTGAATCGCCCGCAACTTGTTGTAACACACCGAATAGTTCTTTAAGTGAACCCATGCGGTTAGAAAGTGTGTCTGTTAAGTTAGCTAGCTTTACTTCGTTTTCTTCAAACTGAGTTTCTAAACGCTCTGATTCGTTAAGCATTGCAGTACGTTTTGCTTGTGTATCTTTAAGCATTTGTACTTGTTCGTTTTGACGTGCCATGAACTCTTGTTCACGTTGTTTATTTTCGGCGCTTTGCTGTGCTTTACCTTGCTCTAATGTTTTTAGTAATGAGTCTAAATCCATTGGCTCAGCCGCTAGGCTGCTACCAGCAAAACCAAGGCCAGCTGCAAACACGGCCATTTTTGTCATTTTCGTAAATAATTTCATCTCAAACCTCTTATTCAGCAGCGTGGACTGGCAGTGTTAACATATCTGGGGCAAGTTGCTTACGTGCAATGCGTAAGCCTTTGTTGATTTGGCTGATTGCAGAATCTGGTAATTCAACAAACGATTTTGTTTCTTTATCCCAGCTGCCTGCTTTTTTGCCATCGCGTGTTAAATAAATAAGTTCTAAACGACCGATGCGTAAGAAATCTACTTCGCGCTCTTGGCCATCTACATTCAGTAATGATGTATACGCTTCGATAGTGCGACCGTAATCAACTTCTACTTGGTAAGCTTCAAGTAAGCGGCGGAATTTTTCACTTGAAGTGATGTCTGCGCGATCCATCATTTCTTTTAATGATGCAATACGCTTGCTACGTTCTTCAGTTAAGAAAGGCACGTCTAGTGCAACGAATTGTTCAAGACCTGTGATCATACGCATCATTAACGGCGTAATTTGACGCTCGATAACCGATACCTGATCCATTGACTCGTTTAACGCGTCCATTTCTGCAATTTGGTTATTCAATTGCTTAGTAAGTTGCGCGTTATAAACAGTTAAGCCGTCAATTTCTTTATTAAGGGCTTTGAATTGTTGTAAACGACCTTGCATTGAATCTGCAATCTTGTCGATTTTAGTTTGTGATTGCGCTGCAGATTTGTTTATCTCGCTGCTTTTATCAATTACTTTATCTAGATCGTTTGCATGTACTGCTGCAGATGCCGCTACAATACCTGCTAAAATCAGTGGTTTAACGCCTTTCATCGCATACACCTTTACTCGTTAAGTTAGCTTAATTTGCTAGTTGGGTTGTTTTATTGTGCGAAAGGATAACGATGAAAAATGACAAGCATGTTGCGCAAAAAATACAAAAATATGACAGCTGTAACAATTAGTTTATATTGCGCAAAGATAAGGCAAAAGTTGGAGGGTTTCGGGAACTAAATATGAGATGTTATTTGCTGATAAGTGCTTTGCCAGTCTTGATAATTAACCGGGATAGCAGTGTATAGCCCTTTATTTTCAAGGACTAAAGATGGAAATCCTTGAATAGGTAAGCTTCTGGCTTGGTTTATTTCGGCCATGAGTAATGAATTTATTTTTTCACTTTCAATTTCGTTTATAAATGCGTTTTTTTCTAACCCTATTTGCTCAGCAAGGCTTGCAAGAGTGCTGATGTCAGATGGATTTTGTGCATTTAAGTAGTAGGCTTTTTGAATGGCGTAAAGCATTTCACATTCTTTATTGTGCTGCCTTGCAACAAGCACAGCACGGCATGCAGGGTAAGTAGAGCGACGTGGTTGCGCGGTATGCCAAAACTCATGATTAAATGGAGTGCCAAGCTGCTGTTCTATACGTTGCCATGTTTGCTGTAAAAACTGCTGCATATCTATTGGCATTAGCTCATCTGAATCAGGCGCAAGGCCACCCACTTTATATTCAATAGCCAGTTTATCGTCAAGGGCAGCTTTTAGTTTTAACCAGGTTTCTCTGTAGCCCCAGCACCAACTACACATTGGGTCGTATACATAAATTAGCTTGGCCATTTAGCTTATCTCAGTTAAATCAGAGACCACTACATTACGCCCTTTCGCTTTGGCTTTATAGAGGTTGTCGTCGGCTTGTTTAATCGCTTTACTAAATTGGCTACCACGTTCTAGGCTGGCAATGCCAATACTACAGGTAATGGTTACAGACTGCCCAACATCATAAGGGATCTGTTTTTCGGCGACATAACTACGCAGTTTTTCAGCCACCGCATGGGCAATGTTAAGCCCGGCTTTTGGCAGCAAAATAATAAACTCTTCGCCGCCATAACGGGCTTTTATATCTGTGCCACGTAATTTATCGTGCAGCATAGAGGTAAAGGCTATTAATGCCTGATCGCCAAAGTCATGACCATAAGTATCGTTAAGTGATTTAAAGTTATCTAAATCAATTAATAATACCGACATAGGTAAATAATTAGCCGCTTCAGCTTCAAGGCGCGGCTGAATATGCTCATAAATGTAACGACGATTGGCAAGGCCTGTTAGTGGGTCTGTTAATGCATCGCGTTTTTCTATTAAGGTAATATCAGCAATTTTTTGATGGCTTTTTTGCCTAAAATATTCACTGATCCCAGAAAACAAAATTACCATAGTGAAAGAGGCTAAAAACCGTGAGGTTTCAACTTGCCCGTAATGCGCTTGCCCAAAGTTGGGGCTGAACAGCAGTGCAACTGCACTAGCGTACATAATACCAACCAACACACTGCCCACTTTTAACCCTAAAGTGACATAAGCCACAATAGGGTAAAACATGAGCCAATATAAAGCGGTGTTTTCTTTGCCGCCGGTGTACACCAAGGCCACACAGAGAAGCAAAATAATCGATAAAATAATGCAGCTTACAGAGACTAAAGCACCAGTGCGAAAGTAATAGAGCATGCACAGCACAATAGTTATATCGCTCACCACTAACATAATAGTGAGCGGTAAGGCGTAAATTTGATAGTTAGATAACACTAACGAAGTGATTAATACGATGGCAAAAAAAGCCATGGCAAATAACGTGAAGGCACGACGCTGTTTATCCGCCGTGTCGACACTGTTTAACGTAATGGCATTAAGCCAATTTTGATCCAAAATTGCAGTCTCTTAACAACTAAACTTTAAATTTAAGTACCAATTGCTCAAGCTCATAGAACTGGGCTTTCAATTTAGTGCACTCATTCAATGTATTATTAAGATTGCTTTGACCTTGATTTGAAAGCTCACTAATTGAGTGTATATCACTGTCTAGGCTTTGAATCACTTGGTTTTGCTCAGTCGTGGCATTAGCAACACTGTGGTTCACCTCATCGATTGACTCAATGGCACGGGTTACCTCAGCCATTTTATCGCCTGCTACATGAGCTTGCTCAACACTCTTTTCACTGTCGCGAATACTGGCCGTCATAACTTCAACGGCAGTTGCAGAACCTTGTTGTAACTGAGAAATGGTGTCTTCGATTTCTTGTGTTGATTGTTGTGTACGGTGCGCAAGTTGGCGTACTTCGTCAGCTACAACCGCAAAACCACGACCTGCTTCACCGGCACGGGCCGCCTCTATCGCTGCATTAAGAGCGAGCAAGTTAGTTTGCTCACTCACACCTTTGATCACTTCAAGCACTTGGCCAATGCTCACAGTGTGTGCATCTAAACTATTAATGGTTTTTTGCGCCTGCTCCATATTACGAGATAAAGCATTAATAGCTGATAAGTTGTCAGCTAATGCAGATTGGCTTTGTAATGATTGGCTGTTAGCACTGGTTGCTAACGTTGACGCATTACTTGCACTATTTGAGATTTCTACCGCACTCGATGTCAGTTCATTGATTGCCGTTGCCACGTTATCAGTACGTTTTGTTTGGTCAGCATACATGTCGAGCGTGCCTTGAGTTTGATTAACTAAACTCTCAACTAAGCGTTCAAGCTCAACGGTGGTATTTTTAACTTGCTCGATTGATGTATGAATTTTCTCGATGAACGCATTAAAGTAATGGCTTAGCTCACCAAACTCGTCATTATTTTCAACCTCAAGTCGGCGGGTTAAATCCCCCTCACCTTGGGCAATGTCTTTAATTGCATCGTTTAAACGCTGCATTGGACGCATTAAATAGCGAAGTAAAAACTGCATCATTAATACAATCGCCACTATACCCATTAGCATGTAAATAGCCGCCATATTTCTAAATGAGGCAACTGATGAGTAAGCAATTTCTTCGTTGATCACCACACCTAAATACCAATCAACGTTTTGAATTCCTTTGATTTTGGTAAACGATACCAATTTGTCTAAGCCACCTACCTGTACTTCAACAAACTCAGATTGTAACGACAAGCTTTTACCAAATAAGTCACTCATGTTTTTGTCGTTAAATTTAGTTTCTGGGTGGCTTAAAATGCGGCCTTCACTATCTAGTAAAAAACCATAACCAAAGCCTAAAAAGTCAATTTCGTTGACGATTTTAGTAATGGTTTTCATGTCGATGTCGGCACCTGCAACCCCACTAAACACACCGTTGGCTTGCATAGGCGCTACAGCTGAAATAGTCAGTTCATTGGTGGTTACGTCAATATAAGGAGCAGTAAAGGCAGTGTTTGTTTTGTTTTCAACAAGCTTGTACCACGGGCGTGTTGTTGCATCGTAGTCTGGCGGTAAGACAACAGATTGGTCATTCAATACAAAGGTGCCATCCGTGATACCAATATAGGTATTCTTAAAACTCCCCGCTTTGTCGGCTGTATTCAGCTGCGTAAGTGTAAGCTCTTTGCTATCACCAAGTTGATAGGTATCAGCAACTGACGAAACAATCGCTAATTTAGCATTTAACCAGTTAGCTATGTTTTGCGACACTGACTGAGAAATCTCTTGAAGAACGAGCGAAAGCTGCTCCTGCGTTTGGCTGCGCATAGAGATGAAGTTATTAATGGTGAATAAACCGAGCACTATCACTAAAACCAGTGATGCAGCCACAGTTACCTTGGTGGTAAATTTAAGAGTGCTTTGCATGACAAACCTGTTTGTTATTTTTTTCGTTGTTAGCCTCATTATATTTAACAAATTTAAAGCTCTTTGTCTTATAAAATTAAGCTAAAACTAGAAAAACGTTCCTTTTATTAAAGTACGCTTTCTTTGAAAATCAATTACTTTGTTAACGGCAGCCAATTCCACTTCTTAAGTCACATTAATAAAAAAGCAGCAAAAACCAATTGGAACGTTCCTATCAATTATTACTTAAACCGTCCCTGAATACGTATTCATTAAATCATTTTGTCATCTAGTTTTGTTCGCTTTAGCAAAAAAATGGCACAAAAAAACCCCGCAACTCAGTGCGGGGTTTTTATTGATAGTAATTTTAGCCGATGCGTTTTTTCCAGCTATCAGCTAAACGTACAACATTTAAGCCATACCAAGCGATAAATGCATAACAAATCACTGGTACGAAGAAGCTTTGTTGGATGTTTACTGTATCAGCGACTACACCTTGTACTAATGGTACTAAGGCACCACCAACGATTGCTAAACATAACCAACCCGAACCTTTACTAGTTAGTGAGCCTAAACCTTCAATAGCAACAGAGAAAATAGTCGGGAACATAATTGAGTTGAATAAACCAATTGCAAGTACTGAGTAAAGCGCCACATCACCTTCAGTGAATATAGTCACTAACAGCAATACAATAACCATCATGGCATTGAAGAATAACGCTTTTGAAGGCGCAATCTTTTGCAGAGCTGCAGAGCCAATGAAACGACCCACCATTGCACCGCCCCAGTAATAAGCAATTAGGCTTGCAGCCGCATGCTCTTCAAGGCCAGCGATGTGTTCTTCACCAAAATAGTTTACTAAGAAGCTACCAATTGAAACCTCTGCACCTACGTAACAGAAGATACCTATAACACCCATCATTAAATGAGGTGCTTCGGCAAGGCTGTGGCCTTTCGCTTTACAGTCTTGCTCTTCTGTATGCTCTGCAATCACTGGTAATTTAAAGAAAGCAAATACAACAGCAATGGTCAGTAGTGCTGCTGCAAGCATAAGGTAAGGCACTTTTACAGATTCTGCAGTTGCTGCGTTTGCAGCTAATGTGCTTGCTGTACCAAAGAATAAAATACCACCCACATATGGACCAACTGTGGTACCTAGTGAGTTAAGTGCTTGTGCTAAATTTAAACGTGACGACGCCGTTTTTTCAGGACCTAACGCCACAACATACGGGTTAGCAGATACCTGTAATACGGTAATACCTGCTGCTAGAACAAATAACGCACCTAAGAATAACCAGTACTCATGCACAACAACTGCTGGGTAAAATAACATACAGCCAATTGATGCTACGACTAAGCCGGTTAGTACGCCATTTTTGTAGCCCATTTTTTTAACCAACATACCCGCAGGTAGCGAAACAATAAAGTAAGCACCAAAGAAACAAAACTGAACAAGCATTGCCTCTGTGTAGGTTAAATCGAATACCCCTTTTAAGCGCGGGATCAACACGTCATTTAAAACTGTAATGAAACCCCATAAAAAGAACAAGGTTGTCATTGCTGTCAGTGGTAGCAGGTAGTTTTTATTTTGCTGCGAACCATCGGCGACAAACGATTGGTTTGTATTTATTTCACTCACGTGGTTTTCACTCCGTTAACAAGTTACCTTTGATTCTACACATTGAAGTAAAAATAGCACAAAGATTTACTAGGAACGTTCCAATATTTTTATTTCCTGCTATAGTTGCAAGATGAACACAGATTTATTAATAACGCATGGCCACAGTTAACTTTAAAAGCCCTGATTTTCTTAAGCAGCATATCCAAGATACTCTTGCTTTTTATCACCCCCATTGTGTTGATCATTCAGCCCATGGCTTAGCGGGCTTTTATCAATTCTTTAAAAATAATGGCGCGGTTTACGAAAAACACACTCGGCATTTAGTGTCGAGCACCCGCTTTGTTTTTAATTACGCGATGGCGTATATCGAGTTTAAAGATCCAGAATATTTAAGCCTCACTAAACATGGTTTAGCCCACCTTGAACATGCGCATAAACAAGCATCTGGTGGTTATGCTTGGCTTATTGAGCAAGATGATAACGGCACAGTAACAGTGTTAGACGACACCAACCATTGCTATGGGCTTGCCTTTGTTATGCTTGCAAACGCGGTTGCTTTAAAAGCAGGGGTGAACGACTGCAAAAAAACTATTTCACAGGTATGGGATTTATTAGAGCAGCACTACTTTGAACCACAGCATAATGCCTATTTAGATGAGCAAAATGCCGATTTTAGCTGTGCAGATGACTATCGCGGCCAAAATGCCAATATGCATTTATGCGAAGCCTTACTCATGTGTTTTGAAGCAACTAACGAGACCCGTTATTTAAAACGCGCTAAACAACTTGCCGAAACTTTTACCGTAAAACTGGCAGCCCACAGCCAGCAGTTGGTGTGGGAGCACTACTCTAAAAATTGGCAAATCGATTTAGATTACAACAAAGATGACCCGCAGCATTTATTTAGACCTTGGGGATTTCAACCAGGTCATCAAACTGAGTGGGCAAAACTATTACTTATTTTAAACCGCCATATTGATGAACCTTGGCTGGTAACGCGCGCTAAAAGCCTGTTTGATGAAACCCTGAGCATCGCGTGGGATCAGCAACATGGGGGCATTTTCTATGGCTTTGCACCAAATAAACAAATTTGTGATAGCGATAAATACTTTTGGGTGCAGGCCGAATCATTAGCCGCAGCAGCCCTACTCGCTGATGCCACAAATGACGAAAGCTATTGGCAGTGGTACGAAAAAATTTGGCAGTACAGTTGGCAACATATGGTAGATCACCAATATGGTGCGTGGTATCGCATTTTATCAGCACAAAACCAACCATACAGTGACGAAAAATCGCCAGCAGGCAAAACCGACTACCATACTATGGGTGCCTGCTACGAAGTATTAAGAACCTTAACCTTGAGGAATGCATAATGAGTTTAGTGTGTTTTGGCGAAGCATTAATCGACTTTTTATCTGATGGTAAACAACCAGAATCATTTACCAAATACGCAGGTGGCGCACCAGCTAATGTGGCTGTTGCAGCAGCAAAACTAGGCCTAAACACCAGTTTTTGCGGTATGTTAGGCGATGATATGTTCGGTCACTTTATTAAACAAGAGCTTGACCAGCATGCAGTAAACACCCAGTACTGTACATTCACCGATGCGGCTAAAACAGCATTGGCGTTTGTATCACTTGATGACAGTGGCGAACGCTCATTTAGCTTTTATCGCCCACCAGCCGCAGATTTACTGTATCGAGTGGACGACTTTGACCATGCAATGTTTGCAAATCACGCCATCATGCATGTATGCAGCAACAGTTTAACTGAGCACAACATCTATCAAACCACAATTTATGGTTTAACTCAGGCGAAAAAAGCCGGTGCAATTTGTAGCTTTGATATGAATCTGCGCGAAAACCTTTGGCCAAGTATGCGCCATACGCTTGATAGAATGTGGCACGTTATATCACTTTCAGATATCGTGAAACTGTCATTTGAAGAGCTTGAGTTTTTAAATCAAAAAAGCCATCAAGAAATGCCACTTGAGCATACTATTGATGCCATTTTAAAGGCGGGTGTAACCTGTTTGCTAGTTACTAATGGCGGCGAAGCAATCAGCTTTTACCACGCAGACTTTAAAGGCCAAGTTAGCCCACCAGCTACAAAAGTGGTTGATACCACAGCCGCAGGCGATGCGTTCATTGGCGGCATGCTGTCAAAGATTGGTCAGCACTGTGAAAACAAACAAAGCTTTAAAGCGTTTTGTCAAACTCCAGATAATATCGAACAAACCATTGCTTACGCAGCGAAGGCCGGCGCTTTTGCTGTAAGCCGTTATGGTGCATTTGCATCATTACCTAGCGCCGAAGATCTTTTATAACAGCTCATAATTGCTTACAAATCTATTAAGCACTCTAGTGGAGAGTGCTTAAATTTCATGGTATGTTTTTTAACTAATTAAAGAAAAAGGAATTCATCCTATGAATAATAAGCTTCTTGCTGGGGGCGCGATTGCCATTGTTGCAGGTGCGTTGTTGTACTCACAAAATAAAGCCAGTGTTGATGTAGATTTACCAGAGCTAGCCTACGTACCTGCCGATACGGCAGTTTTTTATGGTCAACTTAAACCCTTTCCGTATAGCAAGTATTTTGCGCTTATGCCAGATGCAATGAAAGGTACTAGCGATTTAACGCCCATCATTGCTGAGCTTAAAACTGTTGATGATAAGAATGCCCTATTCCTTGCATCACTGATGGAAAAATACCAACAATCACTGAGCTCTTACGATGCCTTCAAATCGATTTGGGGCTTTGGTGATGACTACAAAGGCATGATGTACGCACAAGGTTTAATGCCGATTGTGCGCTTTCAGGTCGCTGATCAAAGCAGCATTATCAATAGCATTAAACAATCTGCTGATGAAGCCGGTATTGCGTATACAACTGAAAGCCTTGAAGGCGTAAGCTACACACGCTTTGCCATTGAGCTTGAAGGCTTAGATAACTTCAACCTAATTGCATCAACTCACAACAATTGGGCTACCATCACGCTAACCACTGCGCTTTCTAATGAACAAGATTTACGTATTGCCCTTGGCGTAGAAAAACCGGCTCAATCACTGGCTGAGACTAAAAAACTGCCTGAGCTTATTAAAACTTTTTCGCTTGATGGCAACTCGGTTGGCTTTGTTGATCATCAACGTATCGCCAATGCTGTAACAGGCAAAGAAGACTCTCGCTTACACCAGATGCTCAAAGAGCTACTTGATAAAGCCCAGCAAGCAAATGCGTTAGCAATGATTTCAACTCCTGAGTGCCAAGATGATATTGCCGCCATTGCCGCTAAATGGCCTGCAACAGTATCAGGCACAACAAAAACACGTATTACAGCCGACTACGCTGACTTTGACGTAAAAGCAGTACTGCAAAGCACAGATCAAGACTTACTAAATACGCTACAAGCTGTGCGTGGTTTTGTACCAAAACATACCACTGAGCTTGATGGGCAAATGATGAGTATTGCCTATGGTATTGATGTAGCAAAAGTCCTCCCGCTTGCCAACACACTAACCGGTGCAATTAAATCAGCTGAGTTTAACTGTGGCCCAATTGTCGCACTACAAAATGAAATGCAAGAAGTGAGCACTGCTGGCCTTGCTATGGTGTCGGGTTTTGCAAATGGCGTACAAGGCATGAGTGTAAGCGTTCAAGACGCTGCATTGACCATTGATGACTACAACGGCCCACAAATAGACAAGCTTGATGCCATCGTTACCCTATCGGCGACTGATGCCCATGGTTTGTATTCAATTGCGCAAGGTTTTGTACCGCCGCTTGCTAACATAAAACTACCAGCCAATGGTGATGCAGTGTTGATCAATGAATACATTCCATCGCCTGTGCCACTTAACTTTGATATAAAAATGGCCCTTAAAGGCAATCATATTGTGATTTTTACGGGTGATAAGTCAGCGCAGATTGCCGAAACCTTAGAGTCGCAAAGTGTTACTAAAAATGGCTTTGTGAACATGGCATTCGACGTACAAAAAATCTTATTACCTTTGCTTGATACGATTGCTGCAACGGGTCAATTAAGTGATGAAGAAATGGCTGAGCTTGATTCGCTACGCGAGCAACCTGTCGGTGTTTATTTTGCCACAGACATTACTGACAACGGCATTGGCCTTGAAAGTAACGTACAAATTACTAAAAAGTAGCTTTTGAATTTGAATCTAAAAAGAGCGCTATTTAGCGCTCTTTTTTTGTTGCCATTTTAGTGAGTTGTTGGTGTCACGGCTGTTACAAATTGTGTCGTTTGAACTCTCAATACCACCGAGTTTGGCAAGTCGGTCGTATAGCACCACATTGCAGGTTGCGGCTAGGTTCATACAGCCTATGGTTGGCACATACACTACTTCATCACACCATTTCAGCACGTCTTTACTGACCGAGCCATCTTCAGGGCCAAATACATAAAATGCGTTTTCAGGGTGCTTAAATTCAGGCAGCGGCGTTGCACCTTCAACAAGCTCAATCACCACCGTTGTGGCACCCTCAGGCTTTGCTTGCTCTAGGCTTTCAACTTGCGTGAGCGGAATATGTTCAAGCACATTTTTGGTATCGGTGTGATACTTATTAGCGCGTAAATAGCGGCTACCAGTAAAAAACACCTGCTTAGCATTGTAACAACCCGCGGCACGTAATACCCCACCCACATTGGTTGGGCTTTTTGGGTTTAACAAGCCAATGCTTGCTTTAAGTGTGCTCATTAATCAATGTCTCTGGTTGGCCATTCGGCCACGTACAGATCAAAGTCATCAAGGTCTACATCACAGTCTTTCACTGTTTTGTCACGCACAGAAATACCCAGCTCATGCATCATATCTTTACTGCCACCGTTCAGTAGCGGGTGCCAAGACGCAAGGCCACGGCCTTCGTAAAGGCGGCGGTAGCTACAGCTTTGCGGCATAAAAAAGATATCTTTGAGGTTTTCTTTAGTGAGCTTTACACATGAAGGCACCAAGGTTTGGCGGTTCGCATATTCGCTGCACCCACAGGTGTCGTTGTCTAGGTATTGGCAAACAATATTAGTGAAGATAAGTTCTTCACCCTCGCGAAGTTGATCCGTTGCGGTAAATTCATCTTCGTCTTCACTGTCGATAAATGTGTTTAAACAACATTTACCACAGCCGTCACAAATGGCTTCCCATTCGGGTTGTGACATTTGCTCAAGCGAGCGCTTAAGCCAAAATTGATCTTCTAACATGGTATTACTCAAAGCCCCTAAACAGCGCGCATTCTAGCGTAAAGCCAGCATGCGCGCAAAGGTGCTATTTTTGCTCGTTAACCCAACGCTTAATTTTCTCTTCAAGAATTGGCATCGGTAATGCGCCATCAATCAGCACTTGCGTATGGAAAGCTTTAATATCGAACTTATCGCCTAGCTCTTTGCTCGCATAGTCACGTAGTTCTTGAATTTTGAACTGACCTAACTTGTACGACAGAGCTTGGCCCGGCCATGCAATGTAACGCTCAACTTCGGCGATAATGTCGCTTTCGGCCATTGATGAGTTAGCCAACATGTAATCAATACCTTGTTGACGTGTCCAACCTTTTGCGTGGAAACCAGTATCAAGCACTAAGCGCATTGCACGTAATTGCTCATCTGATAAACGGCCGTACCACATGTAAGGGTCGGTAAATAAGCCAAGCTCTTTACCTAAGCTTTCTGCATACAATGCCCAACCTTCTGCAAATACCGTGTAGCCACCGAATTTACGGAACAGCGGTAATCCTTCAATTTCTTGCTGCAAGGCAATTTGAAAGTGATGACCCGGCGCGGCTTCGTGAATAGATAAGGTTTCAAGTAAAAACTTAGGCTGCGCTTTTAGATTAAAGGTATTGATATAGAAAATACCTGGGCGTGAGCCATCTGGCGCTGGCGACTGGTAAGATGCACCCGCAGCAGATTCAGCGCGGAAATCTTCAACTGCTTTTACAACGTATGGCGCTTTTGGCGCAATATCGAACATTTGCGGCAGCTTAGCATCAATCTTTTCTTTTACTGCTTCGTACGCAGCAATTAGCTCTTCAGGCGTATCGTAGTAAAACTCATCTGAGGTTCTTAGGTGTTCAAAAAACGCTTTTAAATCGCCTTCAAAACCGACCGTTTCTTTGACTTTTTTCATCTCAGATAAAATGCGCGATACTTCGCTTAAACCAATGTCATGAATTTCATCGGCGTTTAGGCTCAGCGTAGTATGCTGTTTAATTTGATACTCATACCATGCTTTACCATTTGGCAGGTCGCTGTAACCAATGCTTTCACGGGCATTTGGAATGTATTCATTCGCTAAAAAGTCAGCCATTTTTTGATACGCAGGCACTAAACGCTCGCTGATCATTGCCGTGTACGCGCTTGTTAGCTGTGCTTTTTGCTCGTCGCTGAAAGACTCAGGTAACTGAGCAATTGGCCCCCAGAATAATGACTCTTCTGGTTTTTCTAAAATATGAGTTTGAAATTGCGGTAATAGTTTTTCAGCAAGCGGTTTAGGAAGAACCACTTTGTCTTTCATGCCTTGGCGCATTGATTGCTCAACACTGTCTAACCACGCGATGAAACCATCAGCACGTTTTTCAAATGCTTGATAATCTTCAACCGTGTTAAAAGGCTGTGCACTTTGCCCAGAACCTAACGCAGCAAAGGTATTGTGCGCCCCGCCCATTTGATTTATTGGCATTAAGTAACTTGGAAACTGAGCGCCTTCAATCGCAAGGTCTAAATCGCGGGCTAGAATTTCGTAGCTCAATAATGATTGACCTGTTAATTGCGCCTTGTCGATATTTGCTAGTTTGTTTTTGTATTCTTTAACAAAGTTAAGCTGCTCATCGCGGTTTGCTTTACTAATAGGTGCAATAAATTGGTCGTTATATTCGCTACGGCCAATGTAAGTACCACCAATTGGATTAAATTTTAAGCCTGCTTCAAAGTAGTCTGCTAATAATGTATCAAGTTGCTCTGTGGCTGACGTTGCGCTTGGTGCTTGTTTGCTTACTTCTTGAGTTGGTTTTTCGTTGCTTGGCGTTGATTCATTACAACCAAGTAATGCAAACATCACCGCTGAACTAAGTAGTGCTAGTTTTACGTTTTTCATTCTTTCCCTGCCCTTATATTAAGTACGCGTAAATTATGAGGGTTTAGTTCCCTATTTAGCAAGTATCGCTGCAACTTATCGCAGTTTATTTACACTTTGTAAGCTGATTGCTAGAGTGGCGGCTCGACTTACCAATTTTGAATAAAAATGAAAAAGACAGTTCTTGCTATTAGCCTAGGCCTAGCCTGCCTAACCTCTTTAAATACCTACGCAACTACCTACTTATCGGCAAAAGCCATGGTAGATGTAAATTCAGGTAAACTGATTAAATCACCACTTATTAGTATAGATAACGGTCAAATTACAGCTGTACAAAGTAATAAACAGCCTAGCTTAAAAGATGGCGATAAGCACATTCAATTACTAGAACTGACTCTGGTGCCAGGTTTAATGGATATGCATGTGCATTTAACGAGCGACCCTACCGTGCCGCGCAGTGAGCGAATTGGTCAATCGATTCCGCGCAAAGCAATTAAAGCGGCGCATTTTGCCGAAAAAACACTGTATGCGGGTTTTACAACGCTGCGTAACTTAGGCGCAGAAGGCTACAGCGTGATTGCAGTACGAGATGGCATTAACGCAGGCGACATTGTTGGCCCACGTATTTGGGCTGCAGGCCCGTCATTAGGTGTTACTGGCGGTCACTGCGATAACAACCGTTTACCACCAGAAATGAAATACACCGCCGAAGGCGTTGCTGATGGCCCATGGGCCGTGCGCGCTAAAGTACGTGAAAACATTAAGTACGGTGCCAATGCCATTAAGTTTTGTGCAACAGGCGGGGTATTCTCAAAAGGCACAAAAGTCGGTATTCAACAATATAGCCAAGACGAAATGAACGCCATCGTTGACGAGGCTCATTTACGTGGCCTTACTGTAGCAGCCCATGCGCACGGTACCAGTGGTATTAAAGCAGCCATTGTTGCTGGTGTAGACAGTGTTGAGCACGTTAGTTTTGTCGATGACGAAGCCATTAAACTTGCAAAAAAACACGGCACTTGGTTCTCAATGGATATTTACAACACTGAGTACACTCTTGCCTTTGGCGAACAAAACGGGGTTGCAGAAGAAAACCTCAATAAAGAGCGCCAAGTGTCTAAAAAGCAACGCGATAGCTTTAGCCGTGCAGTAAAAGCAGGCGTAAACATGGTATTTGGTACCGATGCAGCGATTTACCCTCATGGCGATAACGCGAAGCAGTTTTCGCGTATGGTTGAGTTTGGTATGACACCGCTGCAAGCATTGCAGTCTGCCACCATCAATAGTGCCAAACTACTTAAAGCTGATGATCAACTTGGCCAAATCAAAAGCGGTTTCTTAGCCGATATTATCGCCGTTAAAGGCAACCCACTTGAAAACATTGCAGTACTAGAAGATGTACAATTTGTTATGAAAGACGGTAAAGTTTTTAAATAAGCTATTATGCTGGCTTTGCATGAGTGAAGTCAGCAACCCTTCTTTGTATCTATATCGTAAACAAAATTACCAATCATAAATTAGTTGTTAGCAACTTGTATCTAAATAAAGAAATTACCCAAAATAGATAAATAAAACTTGAAATGAAAATAGCTCGCATTATCATTGCCGAAAAATCTCGACAAATTACCTATAATGACGACACATAAATACTCAATTTTAGCCCTAGCCTGCTTAAGCGCATTCAATGCAACCGCCAACGATTTAGATTCAGTTGAACGTATTACCGTTTACGACAAACAAAACCATGTAGTACTTGAATCTGGCCTTGCCACTAAATCAAATATGACCCTAATGGAAACGCCAGCCCCGGTTGTAGTTGTTGATCAAGAGCTTATCAACTCGCAAGGCGCAACAAACTTACAAGACTTAGTGCGTAACATCAGTGGTGTAACCCAAGCCGGTAACAACTACGGTATTGGCGATAACTTAGTGATCCGCGGTTTAGGTGCAAACTATACTTACGATGGCATGTACGGCGGTGCAGGCCTAGGTAACACCTTTAACCCAACACGCTCAATGACCAACGTTGAATCTGTTGAAGTACTAAAAGGCCCTGCTACAGGCTTATATGGTATGGGTAGCGCAGGTGGTGTTATCAACCTAATCGAAAAGAAACCACAATTTACTGAAAAACACACAGTTAATGCCGAGCTTGGTCAATGGGATAGCTACTCATTAGGCTTTGATAGCACAGCAGCATTAACCGACAACATTGCTTATCGCGTTAACGCAAAAACCGCTCGCAGCGATGGTTACCGCGACTTAAAAGACGACCGTGATGAAATTTATGGCGCCTTAAAATACGTATTAAGCGACAAACAAGACATCATGATTTCGGCCGCTTATATCAAAGATGCCATTGCCGTTGATTCAATTGGCCACCCTATTCGTATTTTTAACAGCGACTCAGTGAATGGCAAAACCGCAGGTGAAGTAACCGCTGCCGATTTAATTAACGATGCAACGGCACAAGGGCTGCAACTAACTGAACAGCAACGCCAGCAATTAGCAGATTCACTGGCAGCAAATGATGGCCTAACACCTTACACTTTTGGTCATAACGGTATTATCTCGCCAATGGCGAATGATAACGAAGGCGAAGAACTACGCTTTAAGTTAACCCATAACTACTTCATTACTGATAATTTATTTTTAAATCAGCAACTACAATACCGTAATTACGAATCAAGCTTTGCCCGCCAAACGGGTGCTTATAACTATGTTTATTGGAACCGCAGAGGCGTGATCAATGCTGATCCGCGCGCTCCTTTAGTGGTTGATGACGTACTTTACCCATTTGCTGCTCGTCGCCAAGAGTACCGCCAAGTAGAAGCTGACGAAAAATCATGGCAATACTTTGCTGATCTGCGTTATGACTTTAGCTTTGCCGGAATCGATAACGAGCTACTTGTAAACGCCAACTACGAAGACCGAGATATTCGTTTTAAACAATACTCAATTTACGATGCCGACAAGGTCATTAAAAACAAAGATGGAGAGGTTATTTACCAAGGTCAATTACCTTACATTTTTGATATTCGCAACCCGAACTGGGGCGAAGGTAGCTTTTACGACTACGATCCGCTAAAAACCAGCGATTACAACAAAAAAGTTCAAGCTTGGGGTGTAGGTATTCAACATGTTGCCTATATTCACGACACTTTCACAACCCGTGTAGGCGTTGCCTTTAACCGTATTAAACAAAGCTACGAACACTTTGGTGTTGATGCGCGCTACCGTGCTAGTGCCGCCGAGCCAACACCAGAAGCAGATACATCAGACAGCGGTATGACCTACAACCTAGGTGCAACTTACAAACTTAGCGATGATATTTCGTTCTTTGTAAACCACTCTAAAGGTCGAACTGCCTACAGCGTACTTGGTAGCGTGTCGGGTAACGAAGCAGACCGCGATGACGCCGAGTCAGTCAGTAACGACATTGGTATGCGTGTAAAAGCGTTTGACGATCAACTACTAGCATCACTTGTGGTATTTGATAGTGCTCGTACAAACCTTGAGTATGCCAACCCAGATTACGAAGCCGGTGTATCTGATGCCTCAGTACCAAAAAGCTTTTACGATGGTGAAGAGCAAACCAAAGGTGTTGAACTTGATTTAAATGCCGATTTAAACGAGCAGTGGAAACTTAACGTAAACGCGGTTTATCAAGACGCCCGCGATAAGAAAAACCCTAACTCATCATCTTTCGATACTCGCCAAAAAGGTGTGCCTTATGTAACAGCAAGCAGCTGGTTAAGCTATGACGCTAAATGGTTTGATTTAGCCGAGCCACTGACAATTAGCGCAGGCGTGCAATATGTTGATGACCGCAGCACAAACTCAACCTCGTTTGGTATTCCTGATGGCTACGTACCGAGTTACACGGTTTACGACGCCGCAATTCAATACCAAACAGATGATTGGAAACTACAGTTAAACTTAAATAACTTGTTTAACAAAACCTATTACTCAAAAGCAATGTTCTTAGGCGGTATGCCAGGTGAAGAGCGTAATGCTAAATTAACCTTTAGCTACACACTTTAATTGTGAATTGATAGCAAAAAGCGCGGCTTAGTTGGGTCGCGCTTTTTTGTTTGGATTTTTGATATTAAACATAAGATGATAGATTTTAAATGACAGATAATTTTGCAGGGATTTTGTGAATTTTAAGACAATTTTTCTAGTTACAACGCTAGTTTCATTTAAAGGAATTACAATGGAAAACACATACTTCACATGGGCGGAGTTCTCTAAAAATTATAACGATGAAATTAATAGTGCAGATTCTGTTTATTTCAGCATGGAGTCGAATGGCTTAACAACGTATTCAATGCTTGCTTTCGATTTTCATTTTCTTTCTGATAGTAAAGCCAAATTAAATAATTTGGCTGAACTTCTGAAAAATAGTTACGGATATAAAGTTTTAGAGCCAGTTAATACCGAAAATGGTGTATGGCATTTATCAGGAAAAACGAGTCCCTTTCCTGTAACTGCAGATAACTTGGTGTATTGGACATTAGATATGTACAAAAGAGGATACGAGTTTGATGCGAAATTTGATGGGTTTGGAGCGCCATTCGATAAAAACAATCAATTTTTTCCGCCATTTGAGGCAACAACAGCAGACGAATTTTTTAACAAAGGTTTTGATTACTATAATCAAGGCAATCTTTCTGCTGCCATTGCGCAATGGACAAATACACTTAAAGTGAATAGCAAAGACGTAGACGCTCTTTATTCGAGAGCGATAGCAAAGAATGAATTATATGCTTCTAATGCTGCAATGATTGATTATGATAAAGCGATAGAGATTGCACCAAACTTTTCTAGCGCATTATTAAATAGAGGAGCGTTAAAAGATGACAACGGCGATCATCTGGGGGCAATTGCTGATTATGGTTCTGTAATTGAAATTATCCCGAAGGATGAAATTACATTGCAGCGCGCTTACGCTAATATGGCAAACTCTTTCAAAGCTTTAGGCGATTTAAAAGCCGCTTGTCAGAATTGGAAAAAAGCAAAAGAGCTTGGTGCAGATTACGTTAATGCACTACTAGCGGAATACTGCAAGAGTTAGATAGGCTATTACAGTCTGTACTGTAACTTCGATGAGAGTTGATAGGATAACAGCCAAACTTTAGCTATACATGTTATGAAATACCAAAAGGTCTGCCATTGAAATACTACAATTCGACAATTATAAAGACTGCAGCAAAAGCATCGTTCTTTTATATCTCTTGGCTAGTTGCATTAATCGGTATTCCAATAGTGTTTTTTAGGGATGGACTTGATCTCATTGAAAAAGCCTTATTATTCACAGGGTTTCTGTTATTTTTCTGGTTGATGTATTTGCTTTTATGTATTTCATTTCATCGATTTAGTATGCGAAATGAACAAAGTCGTATCAGCTATTTAGCTAAAGAGGATATTGAAAAGGGTAAAGAACTAGGTACATATTTGGATGGTTGGTAAGCATTCAAGTTTTATAAATTTGAGTATGTATAGTCTCATTTATAAATTAACCCGACAGGTTAGATAGTTTCTAACTGGTGTAGCATTTATATGCTTGAAACGAGTATCGTCGAATTTAAAAAGAAATTCCTTTTCAATTTCAAGATTAGCACCCGCTTTAGCCTATTGTGATTGTTTAAAACAAAGAATGAGTAATATGAGCTTTTATTGGATTATTAATTTTCGTCATTCAACTCAAAATCCAATCTGACTTGCATTTCCTTTTGAGCAACTGGAACACCATTTACAACTTTAGGTTTGAATTTCCATTTCTCCAAGGCAATAACAGCTTCTTTATCAAAAACGATAGACGGATTTGACTCAAGAACTTTGATATTAATTGGGCTTCCATTGCTATCAATATCGAACGAAAGCAAAACCCAGCCTTTTGGAACAGGTTCCACATCAGAAGAAGCACACCCCGATAAAGCATAGATAAGACAAATCAATATTAACTTTTTAATTTTGAACATCCTTTTGACAGTAAACGACCCATTTAGGTTGTAAGTAATACAACGGGATCTTACGCTCTAATAATTAAGCACATAATCAACGTTTGATAAATTGCTTATTAATCCCACCAAACTGCTACTGGTCGGGTTTCAGCGGGTATTTCATAAGCCTCGTAATCTTGATTAACAAAGCCCTCCCAAATTTCGTCGGGTTTTAAGTGTTCAGGGAAACATGAACCTATCTCAGATTCAGAAGCAGAGGTCATTATGTACACTGTATCCGAAAATGGCCAATCTGGATCATCAAAAGCAGACACTTGGATTCTAATATCCTTTACATCAGGTCGGTTGATAATAGCCTTTAATACTTTGAAAAATTCATTGGGATGCGGAATATCAATTAAATTGCATCCTATGCTTCCTACTACATCGTTTCCCTCGAAAAACTCATCAATTGAAAGTAATGGTCTTGGTGTCTCCGGGTCATCTGGATGACCGTTGCGACATACTCTTTCAGTGATTCTTTCTAGTGCTTCCATGGATAACTCTCTCCTAATTAATAAATTTATAGTTCGCTGACACTGTTGAACACAATGAAAACAGCAAACTGTTAATTTACGCACTTTACTGTCTTGTTATATACCCTTTACTTACCTGTTCTTATTTGAGGGAGTTGTATTTGCAATATAACAAATGCAGGAATTAATGGTAAAAAAGCCAACCAAGATAATGGATTAACAACCCAAAACCAGATGAACCAAGTTTCTGCGATAATTAAAAGAAGTAATTTATTAACGCGCTTGAAAAGAATGCAGTCACCGATAGCTAATAAAGGTAAACCAAAACATAACGAGCCAAATAAGACTATAAATGGGTGCGGAGCCTCAATTTGAATGTTTTTTATCACAGAAAAGTAAAATTCGCTCCCATAGCTAGACAATAATGGGCTCATTAGTAAAAACACCCAAACTGCGCTCCAGCTACCATTACGCTGATGCTTAGAGTGGATTTTATTTTTTTCTTGAAGCTTGCTCAATGCATCCATTTAACTCAGGCTCTCTCTAGGTAGATAACGAAAAACTATGTGTTGTTGTGCTTGGTTAAAATTAGTCACGAGAGCGCATGCCAAGGTTTTGCGTCCCAACGAGCGGTAGCGAGTACAATAACCTGTTTGTTATAAGGCACTACTAACTACCAGACAAATCACAATAAAGAGGATTACCACGAAAGCTAGCTTTAGATCTGACTTCGCTTTTTTAATATACGGGTCTAGTTCTGGTCGATAAATGCTATAATTATCTGGTTTTCCGAAAATCAAACCCCAAAACTGGTCAAAGTATTTCAATTGGTTCTCGATTTGCTTAACAAGTTCCTCTTCTCCAAGAGCTTTATTAAACAACTGACCTAAACTTATACTAGCCCTTATCCAAAGTCCAAATCCAATGCTAAAAAATAGAAAGAAAAGAATAATTTCCAAATCATTGTTCCTTATAGCACCCTAGTAAGGAGCTGAAAATTCTTGGCTAAAAATCAGCGACGAAGGAGCACAAGCCAAGCTTTAGACGTCCACTCATTGATGCGCTTGCTATGTACTCTCAACTAACCAGTTACAACTCTATGTTTTTGTTTCACTGGTTCGGTTGGTGACCACCCCATTTCTTTAGCAACCAACTTGGCAAGTAACCTGATTTCATCCCAATTTGGATCTTCAAATAGAGCACTATTTTCAAGGTACATTGCTGAGAATTGCTTACCTGAATGTTGAATAATGAAAACTTCTAACGCTTCAATAGATGCAGCTTGTTTGGGTGTTAAGTCGCTAATTTTCAAGTTGCCTAAGCATTCACCAAACTCAAGAACCAACTCATCACCAATAGCCGCGAAACTTGGATATAGTGCCTTTTGGGCTTTTGCTGATGCAGCAAGTGCCATAATCGAATTTTTTAGGTTATCCATATTTCTACCGAAGCACATAAGGCCTTAATAAACAGCTTAAAAAGTTGACTATAATTTATGATGAACGAACAAAGCCAGCTGTTTTTAGTCCGTGCTTACAACTTTTTATATAACCTTTAATACTTTGCTTTTCATTACTACTTTTATTTGACAGTTTAAAGTCATTTACTGAAGCACTGAAAATTAGCTGAGCCTGTAAAACACCGTTTTCGATTAAGTAATTAGATACGACAGTTGTTCTATCAGCAGCTAAAGAGATTGAACTTACTCCATTGGATTCAGTTTCACTGGCAACTCCCTTTATATGCAAAACTACTGAAGGAAATTTCTTTAAGAACTTTACATGCTCATCCAGTTTCAATTGGTTTGATGCATTTAGGTCTGAATACCCAACCTCAAACTCTATAACTCTCATTTCTTCAGGCTCAATCGAGAGCTTTCCAGAAACAGATTCCGCACTTAGCCGAGTCGAAACAAATAATAGAGTGAATATAAATAAAATCTTAAATTTCACATCAACTCCTTGGGCTTACATAACATGTTTATAGCGAGCGATTGGGTCATTTCCTGACTATGCAGTAATAAACTTTGACGAAATAGAAATACAATTGTGAACGGCCGAAGTTCGCTCTTTTGAGAAATTCGCCTAAACACGTATTAAGGCAATAACGAGTTACTGTACCCTGCTTTTTAGCATATGAAAACTGTCAGATTCAATTGAGTCACTCAACCAAACCTGACAGCATTAACTGACTCAGCTTAAAGCGTCATTACGATTCGGCCTGTGATATCGCCTTTTAGCATGTCGTCAAAAATATCGTTGATATCTTCTAAGCGTTTTTCTTCAATAATGGCTTTAACCTTACCTTTGGCTGCAAAGTCGAGGCATTCTTGTAAGTCTTTACGCGTTCCAACGATAGAGCCTACAACAGACACACCATTTAATACGGTATCAAAAATTGGCAGTGGCATATCTTCGGGTGGTAAACCTACAAGCACACATTTACCGCCACGGCGTACGCTTTTATAAGCTTGCTCAAAACCGGGTTTTGAAACGGCAGTACACACAACACCATGTGCGCCGCCCACTTGTTCAAAAATGGTTTCTGAAGGCACTTGCTTCATAAAATCTATGGTGATGTCTGCGCCAAGCTCTTTGGCTAGTGCCAACTTGCTCTCACCGGTATCAACGGCAATTACATTAAAACCCATTGCTTTTGCGTATTGCACTGCTAAGTGGCCAAGGCCGCCAACACCGACAATTGCAACCCAGTCGCCCGCTTTTGCATCAGTCACTTTAAGCGCTTTATAGGTTGTAACCCCCGCACAAAACAAAGGTGCGGCTTCTGCAAAGCCTAATCCTTCAGGAATTTTAACCACGTAATCGCCATGAGCTACACAGTACTCGGCGTAACCACCATCAACTGAATACCCAGTGTTGTGCTGCTCAAGGCATAAGGTTTCTTTACCTTCTAAACAAAACTCACAGTGACCACATGCGCTATATAACCAAGGAACACCGACACGGTCGCCTACTGATAAGTGTTTAATGTTTGCGCCTACTTTTTCGATAGTACCTACCCCTTCATGGCCCGGTACTAATGGCATTTTTGGTTTAACTGGCCAATCTCCATGACAAGCATGTAAATCTGTGTGGCACACTCCACACGCGGCAATTTTAACTAGCACATCGTTAATTCCCACCTCTGGGCATGGGATATCTTCGATAGTTAATTTACCTTTGTACTCTTTATTTACTGCAGCTTTCATAACCTTCCTCCATGGTATTAATTGCGATTCAGCCTATACGATAAACTCATTAACTGTCACTATTATTGATCCACATCAAATAGCTAACCACTGCGGCATTTAATTAAACTATTATTTAAATTCAATAACTTAAATTTAAATAATGGCGTATCTACACTTTAGTAGTAGCAGATTGCATAGTGGCTATTTCTTTTAGTTATACCCCGAGCGTGCTAGCATTTAATTTCTGAAATTTTTGAATACTAAAAATTATGAGCCTATCTGAAAAAAACTTAGCTTTTGTTATGCACTGCGGTGAAATGGGTAGCCGTTGGGGCTTTAACCGCACCATTGGTCAAATGTGTGGATTATTAACCATTACTAAAGAGCCTATGACCGCCAATGAAATTGCCGATACCTTAAGTATCTCGCGCGGAAACGTAAGTATGGGCATTAAAGAGCTACAGTCTTGGCGCTTAATTAAAGTGCATCATATTCCGGGTGACCGTAAAGAATACTACGGCCCTGCTGGCAGCATTTGGGATATGGCCAACCGCGTATTCGAAGAGCGTAAAAAACGCGAGATAGACCCAACCCTAAGCCTGCTTCGCGATAACATTTTAGAAGAAGCCCACACAGATGATGAGCGCTTTGCTCAGCAGCAAATGCAAGAAATTCACGACCTACTCGAAACCGTAACCAAATGGTCAGCAGAGCTACAACGCTTAAGCCCTGAACAACTTCAAAGCCTAATGAAACTAGGTTCTGGTATTGGCAAGGTGCTTGATTTTAAAGATAAGATTTTGAAAAAGCCGGGGAAAGGGGAATAAGTTAACGAGTTGCTAGGGGAAAGTTTGTAGGAGGCGTTTCAACGCCGAACAAGTAGCTAAAAATAAGGATAATCATGTGAATAAGCTTCTTTTGATAATCAGTATTGTATTAATTTTGGCAGGCATACTTCTATTCTTATATGACTTTTTACCTGTCGGGGTTGCTAACAAAGAAGACTCTTATTTAAAAATAGTGTCGAGTAATACCTTTTCGATTTTAAACTATAGACTGCATTTATTGAGTACGGGTGTTGGGCTCTTAATACTATACAAACTTAAATTATTTTAGCTTTTAAAAGGTCACTATGACTGCCAAACCAATTTTAGAAAAACACTTTTATCATGATGGCAGAGGACCTGAACTACAAAAGGTTATTTGGCAAAGAAATGGTAAAGACCTTTTAGGCTTTGAGTACTTCAATCCTGATGATGAATATTCATTAGCTAACCTTAAGCATATAAGATTAGATAACGTAAAAGCATATTCAATGGCAACGGATGATGTTCATGACTGTATTCTAGCGAATACAAAGTGTGTGGCAGCCATATTTGAAGTGCTTAATTCGAATTGGCTACTATCATTCAATCAAGACAAAATCGCTGGGTGTAAGCATTTTCAAATAATGTTTTATGATGAGATTTATGACGTTGTTTGTAAAAGTGTAATCACAGGAAAAGGAAATCTGGCGTTTTAACGCCGAACATGTAGCAGCGATTTCATATCGCGTCCCATAGCCTAAATCCTAGAGCCTAGTGTTTTCTATCGTAGGCGTGAAACTTGTTTCGCGCGCTCTCTTGTAGGTCATGCTTTAGCGCGATTGAGGGGGAAGTTAGCAAGTTACAAGAGTAAAGTTTGTAGGAGGCGTTTTAACGCCGAATATTTAAAGATTCACGGCTGAAACCGTTCCTACATGATTCATCGTAGGCATGAAACTTGTTTCACGCGCACTCTTGTAGGTCGTGCTTTAGCACGTTTTGATTGGATAATCATAATTACACTTACCTTTGCTATACTAATGACTAAACGTTTATTTACGTTCTGACTTAAATGGATCTTAGGCTATGTATAAACAGACAGAAATAAATTACTCGTTAATTATTATTTTATTAGTAATTAGTGCCTTTATAATTTTCTCGCCTGAACTGGCTGACCTCAAAATAATTATATTATCGATAAACCTGCTTGTTACTTTGCTGTTCTTTTCGCTCACAATAGTCATCGATGAGCAAACGCTTCGTTGGTATTTTGGGTTTGGGATTATTAGCAAAGATGTTGAATTATCTCAGATTGCACAGACCTCAGCTTACAAAACAAAGTGGTATCAAGGGATTGGCATTCGTATGCTAAATGATGGCTGGTTATACAATGCGTCAGTTGGACAAGCCGTTAAAATAACTTTAACTGACGGAAAAAACATATACCTTGGCTGTAAAGACGCTGGTGCACTGCAACAAGCACTCAAAGTAAAGGTTTAAAAATTGTATCGAGGGGAAAGTTTGCGAGTTTGTAGGAGGCTTTTCAACGCCGAGTATTTGAGATTCACGGCTGAAGCCGTTCCTACAAAAAATGTTCAAGATTGTGTCGCCATAAATGACGACCTACATCAATACAATCTCTCGGCGTAGGAGGCGTTTTAACGCCGAATAAGTTAGCAAGTTGCTCGGGTAAAACTTGTAGCTTTACCCTTGGACCTTGCTAACTTTTATTAATCAATTACTTAATCGCTGGGTAACCGATGCGATCTGATAAGTAACCTACACTGGTTGCAAAGTAATACGAGCGATTCCAGTGCATAAGTGCTTTGTAGTTATCGTAGGCTAGATACATACGGCCGTTTACGTCATCTGGCATTACCATTGCGGCGGTAACATCAACGTTTGGTAGGTCGCTGCCATCCATTTTACGAACACCGATTGCTTGCCAATCAGCAAGGCTGCGCTCTGAATCTTTCCAATACTCTAACCATTGGCTGCGTGTTCTAGTGCCACGCTTAAGAATATTTGAGTTATCAAAGCCTTCAGGTAGTTTAACTTGGCGACCCCAGGTTAAATCATCGTTCCAACCTGCTTGCTTAAGGTAGTTAGCAATTGAGGCAAAGGCGTCTTCTTCTGTGGTCCAAATGTCTTTGCGGCCATCACCGTTGTAATCAACAGCGTAAGCGTTAAATGAGGTTGGCATAAACTGCGTTTGCCCCATTGCACCAGCCCATGAGCCTTTGAACTTATCTAGGGTAATATGACCCTCTTTTAAGATATCAAGCGCTGCCCAAAGTTGGTTTTTGTACATGGTTTCGCGGCGACCATCAAAAGCAAGTGTAACTAATGATGCAATTACACTGTGACCACCTTGGATTTTACCGAAGTTACTTTCAAGGCCCCAAAGTGCCACAATAAAACGTGCTTGAACGCCGTATTCTTTAGCGACTTTTTCAAGAACCTCTTGGTTTTCTTTGTATAGCTTACGCGCGCGGTCAATTTTCCATTGCGGCACACGTTTTGGTAAATAAGTTTCGAGGGTTTCTTTTACTTCTGGCTGATTTTTATCAGCTGAGATCACTTTCTTTTTAAATTTAGCTGTTGCAAGTGCTTGATCAACTAAGGCTTCATCATAGCCTTTTTCAAGTGCTTCTTTTTTTAATGCTGCAACGTAAACGTCAAAATCAGCTTGTGTCTTTTGTTCTGCCAATACTGAAGTACTTAGTGAAGCACTGAGTAAAATGACGGCAAGTTTTTTAATCACTCTCAACTCCCTTGTCTTTTTTAAATTGGGTTAACAGATTTTCTTCCGGCGGAGGTAATTGCAAGTAGAACCCTTGGTCAATTAACGCTTGCTTAACCGCGTCTAAGTCTGCCACACCTAACTTTTCGCGGCTTGCTAGATTAATCATCATCACGTACTTAGGTTGACCAAACGTTTCTAGTAATGGTTCAGGTACGCGTGAGAAATCATCTCTTTTTTCTACAAAAAGGTATGTATCCGCTTTTTTAATACTTTTATACACCGCAGTTAGCATTATGGCCCTATAATATCTTGCTTAACGAAGGCGCACACTATAACATGAGTGATATAATAAGTTAGAAAAAATAGATTAGATTTTTACTGTATATGCCTTGTTCAGCCTGTGTTTATACTTAAATGATGCTAATCCAGACAATTCAATTGAGCGTGTATGTCGGAACAAATTTTTGAATTAAAAGGGAACCTTTTTACGTTATCTGTTTTACATTTATTTTCAGCAGATACAGCCCTTTTAAGTAAGCAGTTAGATGAGAAAATCGCCCAAGCACCTAAGTTCTTTGCCGGTGCGCCTATCGTAATCAACTTAAGCGACGTACAAGATGAAGCGCTTGATTTCTCTTTCTTAAAATCAATGTTAAGCGGCCTTTCGTTAAACCCTGTTGGGGTTTGTAATGGCTCTCAAGAGCAAAACGAAAGCGCAAAAGCTGCGGGCCTGTCGGTGTTAAATTATTCACAAGACGTTAAGGGTGCAACCGCTAAACAACAAACAAATACATCTATCGTTGAAAAAACCGTTCACCTGCCTGCGCAAGTTATTCATGGCACTGTACGTTCGGGCCAGCAAGTGTATGCAAAAGACCGCGACCTAATCGTAATTGGTGCTGTAAGTCATGGCGCCGAAGTGATTAGCGATGGCAACGTGCACATTTATGGCACCCTTCGCGGCCGTGCAATTGCAGGGGCTAAAGGTTACAACGAAGCAAATATATTTTGCCAGAAATTAGAAGCAGAACTTGTTTCAATTAATGGTAGTTATTGGATCAGCGACTCTCTACAAGGTGAACACTGGGGCAGCGCAGTACAAATCCAACAAAAAAATGATTCATTAGAAATTTCAGCTTTGGTTAAAGGATAAATCTCATGGCAAAAGTGATTGTCGTTACTTCTGGTAAAGGTGGTGTTGGTAAAACTACATCGAGTGCTGCGATTGGCACAGGTTTAGCGCTTAAGGGCTTTAAAACCGTTATTATCGACTTTGATATTGGTCTACGAAATCTTGACCTTATCATGGGTTGTGAACGCCGTGTTGTTTATGATTTTGTAAACGTAATCAATGGCGAAGCTAACTTAAATCAAGCACTTATTAAAGATAAGCGCGTTGATAAGCTACATATTTTACCTGCCTCACAAACCCGTGATAAAGACGCCCTAACCCGTGACGGTGTTGAGCGCGTACTAAACGAGCTGAAAAAAGATTTTGATTACATTGTGTGTGATTCTCCAGCGGGTATCGAAGCTGGTGCAATGATGGCAATGTACTTCGCTGATGAAGCGATTGTAACAACGAACCCAGAAGTATCATCAGTACGTGACTCTGACCGTATTCTTGGCATTTTACACAGCAAATCAAAACGTGCTGAAGAAGGCCTTGAAAGCGTAAAAGAACATCTACTACTAACTCGCTATAATCCTGAGCGTGTTGAAAAAGGCGAAATGCTTTCGGTAGAAGACGTACAAGAAATCTTAGCGATTAAACTACTGGGCGTTATTCCTGAATCACAAGCTGTACTTAGTGCATCGAACTCTGGTCAACCGGTTATCCTTGATGGTGAATCGGATGCAGGCCAAGCATATACAGATGCAATAAATCGTTTATTAGGCGAAACTGTTGATTTTCGTTTCTTAGACGTAGAGAAAAAAGGCTTATTTAAACGGATTTTTGGAGGTTAATGTGTCTTTACTTGACTACTTCCGCTCAGAAAAGAAAAGCAGTGCGTCATTAGCAAAAGAGCGATTGCAGATCATTGTCGCGCACGAACGTTCACAGCGTGGTACACCAGATTACTTACCACAGCTAAAACAAGACATCCTTGATGTTATTCGTAAATATGTGAATGTAAACACTGATGCAGTTCAGGTGCAGTTTGACCAAAACGAAGATGACTTAGCCGTACTTGAGCTAAACGTCACCTTACCTGACGAAGAAAAGAAATAGTCAAAATTGGGCGCTTAGTTTTTTAACAGCGCCCTTTTTTATTTCTGCCACTGCATATGAAACTCATAGTCGTCTTCGCCTAGAGTTTTAAACCCTGCCCGTTGATATAGCCCATAAGCTGGGTTCGCTTTTAGCACCGTTAAATTAATCTCTGCTGCTTGCGCTTTAAGTGTATCTAACACCTTAGTGCCCAACCCTTTACCCTGCTCTTTAGGTGCAATTTGTAGCTGTAATAAACTGATTGCTTGCTCACTCACGATGAACTTGGCAGCGCCTACACATTGCCCATCATTTAACACTAAATGACTATGCTCAAAGTGCTCAGCCACTCGTGCTTGATGCTGCTCAAGTGATAAAAACAACCCTTGATTCTCTAAATGCTCAACCATGGTATTTAATCTTAAGTCGAGTAAATAGGCTTTGTCTTGCTCTGTAGCTGCTACAAATTTAATCATTATTGTCTTAAAAAAGAAAAAGGTACTTAAATAAAAGTACCTTTTTAGGTTGCAACAAACAACATGCCTATAGTTAAAAGTTATAATTTGCGCCTAGGTAAAAACGGCGGCCCGAATATTGGTTATAGGTAAAGCGATTACTTTGTTTCCAATAACCTTCTTCTATTTCTTCTGTTAGGTTCACTACTGACGCGGTAAACGAAAGATCCTCTGTTAAGTTATACGAGGCATTCACATCTAGCTGACCATAGTCTTTGGTATATAAGTTGTAGCCTTGGTGAATACCGTTGGCACGGTCATCTTTCCAGTTATATGACGCACGAACACTAAAGCCGTCATTCTCAAAATACACCGACACATTATATTGGTGCTTAGCGGTGCCTGGTATTTCGGCCTCTGTTTTTTGTCCGTCTGTCGAGACTTCGCTGGTGCTGGTATCTGTGTAGGTATAGTTAGTTAAAATACCAAAACCATTATCAAATGAGTGCTGGAAGAAAAGCTCCAAACCTTCTGATTTTGCATCACCCCCACCCACTTTGGTATTCATTTCGACTTCGATTGGGCCGTTACAACAATCGTGTTCTCGCTCTACAATTTCTACGGTCGAGATTGGTAAGTTTGAAATATCTTTAGAAAATAAAGTCGCACCCAGTGCTGAGCCATCGCCGTAATACCATTCAATACCTAAATCGAATTGGTCAGATAACATAGGTTCAAGGCCTGTGTTTACCGAGGTACCATTACCACGGCCTGTCCATGAATCAGGCGAGTTAATATTAACTGGAGGACCGTAAGACTCTGCTTGGCTTAAGTCTGAATAGCTCACTCTTGCCATGGTGCGTGCTGCGGCAAAGCGCACCACAAGATCTTCGGTTGCATCCCATGCAAGGTTAAAGCTTGGTAGTACTTCACTGCCATTGCTACTGCGCTCGTTTGGATCGGTGTCGTCATCATCTTGGCCAATGACATCATCGTAGGTCAAGGTGCTTAGCTCTGTATTCACATAACGCACACCGACATTACCGCGGAAATCTTGCCACTCAAAATCAGCTTGAGTGTAAACAGACCAAATTTTCTCTTCAAGGGCGTACGTGCCCGAAAGTGTTGGCACTACAGTCTGGCTAAAGTTTTCTTTTAAGTAATCATCCAGCGCTCTAAAATCAAACGCTAAAAAGTTAAATGCGCCTGTATCACCCGCGCTGTTATCAACTACATGGTCGCTTACCAATGTTGGCGCATCTGGGTGAAAATCTGGATTATGGAACCACTCAGTCCCTGGTAAGTAACCGCGGTAGCCACCGTTGTCAGCAATGCCGTCATCCCAACGAAAGTCGTTACGAATGCCTTTAATTTCGTGGTCGCGGTATTTAGCACCTACATACACACGGGTGAAAAAGTTGCCATCAAGGTCAAATTTTACATCTGTTTGAATGTAATCTTCTGAGTCTTCATTTTCAGATGAGTAAGAGTCAAACCAATCATAATATTGATATGCTTCTTTATCGGTGGCTAAATCAGTCGACACTTCGTAGCTTGGCTTTCCGTTTTCAATTGACCATAACCAGCTGTTTACTGAGCCTAAACGCGCATCAATATTAGCGTAGGTTTCTTTTGAAGTACCGCCTTCAGCTTCGGTATGACCCAGCTTTAATGTAACACTGTAAGTATCACCATAATAAGTGCCTTCAAAATCATAGGTATTTGATTTTGATTCGCCAAAACGCTCACGCCCTGTTAACTGCGGTGATAACAAACCACGGCGAACAGCCACACCACCATTTACATCGGCATCACCCCAGTTATTATCATTGAGTAAACCATTATCGCCATTACCGTAGGCAACCACAGTATCGCCATCAAGCACAATGCCGTAATACGGGTTGTGGTTATCGTTCCACTCGGCAAAAGTAATGCTTTGCCCTGTTTGGTCGTAGCCTAACTTAGCACCAAAATAGTTAAAATTTAAATCAAGTCTGTCACTCGGTGCCCACTGCACAGCTACTTGATAACCATCGCGTGTACGGTCTTGGTTTGAGTTATTAACACTCATCGCACGCGGTGCCCACACATTGTTGTACACTTCGCCAGTGGCTTGGTCTACCAGCGCGGGGCGCTCTGCGCCTTCAACGGTATCTGAGTGAAAACGCCAGTGTGATGCGTTGTTAGTGATGGTTGTTACGGTGCGATCTTGACGAGTAAAACCGGCCAGTACACCAAAGTTTTCGTCTTCATTTTTCCATGAATACAGCACGTTAACTTGCGGCTTTGTGTCCTCAGACACATCATCGTAAGTCACCTCGGCACTTAACGCCCCTGAATTTGCTTCCATCTCAAGCGGTTTACGGGTGTGTAAAATAACCGTACCACCAATACCGCCTTCATCGATGCGTGCTTCTGCACTTTTGTACACTTCTACACTTTTGATCATGCTTGAAGGCAATAACGTGTAATTAAAACTACGGGTAGGAGTACCAGAACCTGATGAAGCAATATAGTTACCGTTTAATTGGGTGAGAGTCCAATCTGGTGACGTACCACGAATACTCACGCGGCTACCTTCACCACCGTCGCGGTCAATCAAAACGCCCGATACACGTTGCAATGAATCAGCGACGTTTTTATCAGGAAACTTACCAATATCCTCTGCGGTGATTGCATCAACTGTCGCTGTTGAAAGTCGTTTTATTGCTAAGTTTTCTGCAGTTGAAGAACGAATACCCCGTACTTCAATCACTTCTACATCTTCATTTGCTTGCTCTGCTGCGTAACTTGTATTGATTGCCGCCAGTAGCGAAATCAAAATTGCATTACGCTTAAAATGCCTTCCTTGCCCTTTTGTTTTTATTACAGTTTGCTTGCCCATGCCTATCTCCAGTTGTGTGTTCTGTTTTTGTTTAAGAGCCTTTAGCCCCTGCAAAAACGATTTATTGTTGTCGGTTTTTAAACTGATTATTGGTAGTTAACAGCTTGTTAAACTCAAATTCAGAATAGGGTGAGTGGTCAAAAAGTGATAATAAAAATTCGGTGAGAGATATGACAAAATCGGCGTTAGGAATATTTTATATTCATTTTTATATTTTCTGAATTATAGTTAAGCTCAGCGAATTTAAGTTAACTGGCTCAGAAAAATAAAGTCAAAAATACACTTAAAGCATTGATACTAAATAACAATTTAACATATTGCGTATTTATTGATGACTCACAGATTGAGTAACTAAAAGGTAGGTGTAATAGATATGGTAAAAACTCGCCCATGAACAATGGTAAATTTCTTGAAGTATGCCTAAACGAAGGGTGCTTAAAGCAGCTCGCTAACAACATTTCAATGGCTAGTAACTTAGGTGCAAAGCGCTTTGAATTGTGCAGTAATTTACACCTAGGTGGCCTGACACCAACTGTTAAAGCAATTGATTACGCTGTAAAAAGCCTGACCAATAACGCAGAATTAGTGGTGATGATCCGCCCCGAAACAGGCAACTTTATTGTTAGTACTGAGTGTCACCAAGTTATGCAAAAACAAATAACAATGGCAGCGAATGCGGGGGCACATGGCGTGGTATTTGGTGCAGTAAAACACGGCGAACTTGATTTAGAGGTGACGCACTCTTTAGTTGCCACAGCCAAACAGCATGGCCTGATGGTGACCTTTCACCGTGCATTCGATACCCTTACAAACCCGTTATGCGCACTTGATAAACTCATTAGCTTAGGCGTTGACCGCATCTTAACAGCAGGCACGCCATGGCAAAGTGGTCAAAGTGCCGTAGATGGTCTAAATCAGCTCAACACATACTTAGCACACAGCGCTAATCAGATAGAAATTGTTATGGGTGGTGGCGTTACTTTAGAAAACGCGGCAACACTTTGGCAATTAATAAAAAATCATTCAGCAAAGGCAGCTGTGCATGTACACTCATGCGTGCACAACGAAAATGGTGCAATTAACGCTGAGGCTATCAATAAGCTTCTTTCAAAGGATTAAGCATGGCAAGCAAAGCAACGTATTTTTTAGGTATTGATGGCGGTGGCAGTAAGTGTAAAGTTCGTTTAGAAAACGAAAACGGCTCACTACTTAGCGAAGCCGTAAGTGGCTCTGCAAACGTGGCCACCAGCTGCCAACAAAGCCAAGAGTCAATACTCCACGCCACTGAACTTGCTTTTCATGAAGCAGGGCTTGCCTTAAGCGAGCTGAAAAACACCTATGTGCATGCAGGACTTGCTGGAGCTAATATCGACTCAGCTTACCAAGTTATGATCAAATGGCAGCACCCTTTTGCTAAATTTACCCTGTCTACAGATATGCTGATTGCCTGTAAAGGCGCACATCAACACCATGATGGCGCGGTGATTATTCTTGGTACGGGCTTTTGCGCTGGTTACCAACAACAAAACCAATTTAGCGAATTAGGTGGTTACGGATTATTACTGAGCGATGGTGCCAGTGGTGGTTGGTTAGGCTTACAACTTTGCCGCAAAGCATTTGAAGTGCTTGATGGTGTTGCGCAAAGTTCAGCGGCTATAGATACCCTACTCACCCAGCTTAACTGCTACTCAAGCCAAGCGTTAAGTCAGCGTTTAATATCGGCGCGCCCGGCTGAGCTTGCCAAATTTGCACCGCTTGTTTTTAGCCATTCTGACGATGCTTTTTGTCAGCAGTTAATCAATGAAGCGTGCGCATACATTACCCGCTATATCGCTTACTTTGAAAAGCAAGGCATTGAAAACGTTACTTTGATGGGCGGTATTGCTAGTGCTATCACGCCTTACTTAACTGATGCCAGTAAAGCGCGTTTAACCCCCGCCCTTGCCAGTGCAGAGCAAGGGGCTATTTTAATGGCAAGAGCTGCAATTTAATCACCTAATTGCGAGCGCATTTGTGAGGGAATTTCGCCAAACAAACGCCGAAATTGTTTGCTGAAGTAACTTGGTTCAGAAAACCCACACTGGTAGGCTACTTGTGAAATTGGCAGTTGCGTTTCAATCAGTAGCTTGCGGGCATTTTCGAGGCGTACTTCGTTTATAAATTGATTGGGTGTTTTTGCTAAGTGCTTTTTAAAACGACGCTCTAAAGCACTTACCGACAAATGCGCAAGCTCTGCTAATTCATCAATGCTGATCTGACGATGATAATGCTCGCGAATAAATTTTACCGGCTCTTCAATTGCCCTAACATGAGAAAGCGCTTTTGAGGTTTTTTGTAGATGTCGGGTCACTCCATAAGTGCCAATCACATTGCCATCATGATCTTTTAAAGCATGCTTTGATGTAGAAAACCAACCAAGCTCACCTTGTTGGGTTTGGTTAAGCTCTAAACGGTCAGTCACTATGTAGCCTTCCATCACCCGTTTATCGTCATTGACGTATTGAAACGCGAGGTGCTTTGGTGAAAAATCGAAGTCTGTTTTTAGCAATATTTGCTCCAGTGTTTTATAACCCTGATGCTCAATAAAATGCTGATTACAATGCAAGATTCTACTATCTGTGTCTTTTACCCAAAAGAGGATATCTGGCAGTAAATCAAATGCAGCAATTAGCTGATTTACGCCTGCTTTTTTTATTATTTCTTGAATATCCATCGCTTAAATTTGTCTCTATAAAGAATAGCACTATATATTTTAAACGCCGATTTTGTTGCATTGTCAACCGAATTTTTATTAGCGCTTATTGGTTAAGCTTTCCTATTATCAATAACATGATATTAACAGTAGCAAACGCTATTTAAATTAGGAGCGCTTAAGATGAGCAAAGCTAAGATCCGCATGGCAATGGTAGGCGGTGGCGATGGTGCTTTCATTGGCGCTATACATCGAATTGCAGCGCGATTAGACGGAATGATAGAGCTTGTTGCAGGCGCATTCAGTTCAGACGCAAACAAATGTAAAGCAACTGGCGAACTACTTGGGCTTGATAGCAGCCGTTGCTACGACAGTTACCAAACGCTTTTTGCCGAAGAAGCAAAATTACCTGCTGATCAGCGTATTGATTTTGTGGCTATTGTCACCCCAAACCACTTACATTTTCCGGTCGCGCAAATGGCGCTTGAACATGGTTTTCATGTGTTATCAGATAAACCAGCAACGCTCACACTTGCAGAAGCAGAGCAATTACAAAGCATTATTGCAAAACAGCAGGTTTTATATGGCTTAACCCACACTTACACCGGTTACCCTATGGTCAAAGAAGCCAAGCATCGCGTAAAAGCAGGCGAGCTCGGCACCATACGTAAAGTCATTGTTGAGTACACCCAAGGCTGGTTATCTCAAAGTGAAGACGAAGGTTCAAAACAAGCAAGCTGGCGTTTAGACACCAGTAAGGCTGGCATTAGTTGTTGTATGGGCGATATTGGCGTGCATGCAGCTAACTTAGCCGAGTATGTCTCTGATCTCGAAATCACCGAGCTTTGCGCCGATTTAAACCATGTAGTTGAAGGCCGAGCCCTTGATGATGATGGCACTGTGCTACTTAGATTCAATAATGGTTGTAAAGGCGTTTTACTGGCAAGCCAAATTGCTGTTGGCGATGAAAACAACTTACGTCTGCGAATTTATGGCGATAAAGCCAGTCTTGAATGGTCGCAACTTGAGCCAAATAGCTTATGGCTACGAGGCCACAATCAAGCCGCAACATTACTTAGAGCGGGCGTAGGTGAATTACACCCTGACACGCAAAATGCCCTGCGCGCCCCTGCCGGTCACCCAGAAGGCTACCTTGAAGCATTTGCCAACATTTACAGCAATTTTGCAGCGCAAATTCATGCACTCAAGCAAGGCGACAACGCAACAAATTCAGCATTTGATGTGCCAGGCATCAATGAGGCTGTGCGGGGTATGGCATTTATTGAACATGTTGTTGCTTCAGCTAAACAAGATACTAAATGGCACAAATTACAGATTGGATAATAAAGAATGAATAAAATCAAAGGGCCAGCTATATTTTTGGCGCAGTTTATTTCAGATCAAGCCCCGTTCAATAGCTTTCGTGGTTTATGTGAATGGGCAAGCGGTTTAGGTTACAAAGCGATTCAAGTGCCAACCTCAAACCCTGAAATTTTCGATTTAGAAAAAGCAGCTCAAAGCCAGCATTACTGCGATGAAGTCACTGGTATTGCTACAGAGTATGGACTTACAATTTCAGAACTATCAACACATTTGCAAGGCCAGTTAATTGCTGTGCACCCTGCGTACGATGAAATGTTTGATAACTTTGCCGCAGAGCATGTAAAAGGCAACCCTGCAGCGCGAACAAAATGGGCAACAGAACAACTGATGATGGCTGCTAAAGCAAGTAAAAACCTTGGTTTAACAACCCATGCGACGTTCTCGGGTTCTTTTTTATGGCATACCTTTTACCCGTGGCCACAGCGTCCACAAGGACTTGTTGAACAAGGCTTTAGTGAGCTAGCTAAGCGCTGGTTGCCTATTTTAGATTGCTTTGACGAGCATGGTGTGGACGTATGTTATGAATTGCATCCGGGTGAAGACCTACATGATGGTGTGACATTTGAGCGATTTTTAGCAGCTACCAATAATCACCCACGCGTTAATATTCTTTATGATCCGAGCCATTTTGTATTGCAACAGCTCGACTATTTAGCGTTTATCGATATTTATCATTCGCGCATTAAGGCGTTTCATGTCAAAGATGCCGAATTTATCGCAAATGGCCGCTCAGGTGTTTATGGCGGGTTTCAGAACTGGCAAGACCGACCGGGGCGTTTTCGTTCTTTAGGAGATGGCCAAGTAGATTTTAAGCAAATTTTTAGCAAGTTAACTCAATATGGTTTTGATGGTTGGGCTGTACTTGAATGGGAATGTTGCTTAAAGCACCCAGAAGATGGGGCAAGAGAAGGCGCTGAGTTTATTAAAACACACTTAATAAACCCAACCGACAAAGCCTTTGACGATTTTGCCAGTGGCGCAACAAACACTGAGCGTAATAATCGAATTTTAGGTTTATAAACCGACAACAATAGAACACACAGGACACACAATATGGACAACAATAATTATAACCGCATTGTCTTTCGGCTTTGCTGTATAGCACTGATTGTGACCTCTATGACCTTTGCCATCCGTGCTGGTATTTTGGGTCAACTTGGCAGTGAGTTTGGCTTAACCGACACCGAACTAGGTTGGGTTAATGCCATGGCATTTTTAGGCTTTCCGGTTGCGACTATGGTCGGCGGTATTATTTATAATGCCATTGGCGCGAAAAAATTAGTGGCGTTAGCCTTTATCTGTCATTTACTTGGCCTTGTTTTGACCATAACAGCTGATGGTTTTTGGGGCTTACTGGTTTCTACCTTTTTAATTGGTTTTGCCAACGGCGCTGTTGAAGCTGGCTGTAACCCACTAATTGCAGAAATGTACCCTAAAAACACCACCACTATGCTAAACCGTTTTCATGTTTGGTTCCCAGGTGGCATCGTGATTGGGGCACTTGCGTCGAATTTTATGTCGGGAGCAGGTTTAAACTGGCAATGGCAAGTAGCGTTAATTTTAATTCCTACGGTTATCTATGGCGCTATGCTGATCAAAGCACAATTTCCACGCTTTGATACGCGTACTCACTCTACCAGCAGCAATATTCGCCACTTATTTACGCCGTTATACATCTTTTTAATTGCCTGCATGACGTTTACCGCAACTACTGAATTCGGCACACAACAATGGATTGAGCGTATTTTAGGTTCATCGGGTGCCTCTCCTATGGTGGTATTAGCCTTGATCACTGGCCTAATGGCGGTTGGTCGCTTCTTTGCAGGCCCAATTGTGCATAAGCTCAACCCTACCGGTGTATTACTTGGCTCTGCCATTTGTGCAAGCTTAGGTATTTTTATGATGAGCCAAGCCGAGGGCAGCATGATTTATATAGCGGCCATATTATTTGCACTTGGCGTTACCTACTTTTGGCCAACCATGCTTGGCTGCGTTGCAGAATACATTCCAAAGTCAGGGGCGCTGGGTATGTCGTTAATGGGCGGTGCAGGCATGTTTGCTATGAGCATCTGGAACCCTGTAATTGGTAGCTGGATAGATACGGCACGCTCATCAGCAGAAGCAAGTGGCGCAAGCGCAGAACAAATTGAAATTTTAGCCGGACAGGCTGTATTACAAAACCTACTGATCTTCCCAATTATTTTAATCGTCGCATTCATTGGGTTGCATTTAGTAATTAATAACAACAAACGCACCGAAAAATGTGCGTCTTAAGCAAGTAAATCGTCGAGGAACACACAATGTTTAAATCTCTTAAAGCACTGACTTTAATGCTCACCGTTAGTAGCTGTGCACTCGCAAATGCGGCTGACAATCAGCTTACACAACAAGAAAAGCAAGCTGGCTGGCAGTTGTTGTTTGACGGCAAAGATATGTCGCAGTGGCGTAATTTTAAAAGCGAATCTTTAAATCCTGCATGGGTCGTTGAAGATGGCGCTATGACATTAACTAAAGGTGGTGGCGACCTGCTTACTAAAAAGCAGTATCAAAACTTTGAATTACAGATTGATTGGAAAATCTCTACCAAAGGCAATAGCGGTATTTTTGTGTTAGCTGATGAAACGGGACAGATGATTTACTCTCATGCGCCTGAAATTCAAATCATCGATAACGAAGAACACCCAGATACCGAAATTGACTCGCACTTAGCTGGGTCAATTTACGATTTATTTGCAGCGCCAGTTGCGGCGCACAAACCAGCAAATAGCTGGAACCATGTGCGCATTAAAATGCAAGACAACCACTTACAAGTTTGGCAAAACGGTATTAGCACCACCAGCATTGTGATTGGCAGTACAACATGGAACACCCTTGTTAAAGGCAGTAAGTTTGCAACCTGGAAAAACTTTGCAACGGCTGAACAAGGCCATATCGGGCTTCAAGACCATGGTGACAAAGTGTGGTTTAAAAATATAAAAATCAAGGAGCTATAAGATGTCTGATTTTAAACATAAGGTATTAGTTGTTGGCTCTGGTGCTGGAGGTGCAATGGCCGCTTATACGCTAACCAAACTTGGCCACAAAGTGTTATTACTTGAAGCAGGTCGTAATTATGACCCGAAAACAGAAAGCCCGATGTTTCGTCGAAACAACGAAGCCCCACTTATGGGTGCAGGTAACAAAGACAAAAACTTTGGCTTTTACGATGCAACCGTTGATGGCGGCTGGCAAGTACCTGATGAGCCATACACAAGTGCTAAAGGGAGTGACTTTTATTGGTGGCGCGCACGTATGTTAGGTGGTCGAACTAACCACTGGGGCCGCTATTCATTACGCTTTAGTGAGCACGATTTTAAAGGCAAAAGCCGTGATGGTCACGGTGCCGACTGGCCATTTGAATACGCTGATTTAGCACCTTGGTACGATAAAACCGAAGAACTTGTGGGTGTATGTGGCACCAATACTGGCCATGAAGATATGCCAGACTCGTCACCAGGTATTTTACAGCCGCCACCAAAGCCGCGTGTTCCTGAGCTTTTAATTGCCGCTTCTGCAAAGAAAATGGGTATTCAAGCAGTGCCTATGCACCGTGCGGTATTAACTCGCCCTAAAGATGATCGCATGGCTTGTTTTTATGCAACGCCTTGTGGCTCTGGTTGTTCAATTGGTGCTGCCTTTCAAACTACGACATCGCTATTACCTATGGCAAAAGCCACCGGCAACTTAAAAGTTATTACTGATGCCATGGTTAAATCAGTCAAAGTTGATGAGCAAGGTAAAGTCACTGGCGTCACCTATGTTGATAAACACACGGTTAGCGAACATGCTATTGATGCCGATGTGGTTATCTTAGCCGCCAGCGCCTGTGAATCAGCGCGTATTTTATTAAATTCAAAGAATCAAAAGCACCCTAAAGGCCTTGCTAACTCAAGTGGCCAAGTAGGTCGAAACTTAATGGATTCAACGGGTGCATGGTTAGGTGCGCAAATTCCAGCACTTAAAGGTCGCCCACGTTATAACGAAGATGGACATACCGCTAATCACTTATTTATTCCTTGGTGGGGTCATCAAGCACAAGCTAACAATGAATTAGATTTCCCACGTGGTTATCACTTTGAAATTGGCGGTGGCTTTAGACAACCTGGCTCGGGTGTGTCGGGTGATAAACAAGGCTATGGAGCTGCCCTTAAACAGCAAATTCGTGATGCATATGGCTCTTACGTTGGCTTTGCCCTACGTGGCGAGATGTTACCGAACAAAGATACCTACATGGAAATTGACGAAAACGTTAAAGACAAATGGGGTATTCCGGTATCAAAGTTCCACTTTAAGTGGTCTGACAGAGAATTAAAGCAAATCGAACATGGTTTAAAAACTGCGAAGCAAATTCTAGAAAACATGGGTGCGACCGTTGGCGAACTCCCACCTGCTGAAAAAGCGATTTCAAAAGGTGGCGAAATCATTCACGAAGTGGGTACCACACGAATGGGCAGCTCAAAGAAAGACTCAGTCACCAATCAATGGGGTCAAACATGGGATTGTAATAACCTATTTGTAATGGATGCGGGTGTATTTGCTTCTAACCCTCATAAAAACTGTACGCTCACCATCATGACACTGGCAATGCGTAATTCAACTTGGCTTGCTCAACAAATTGATAACGGGGTACTTTAATTATGCATCATCGTAACGAACACGACTCATATAACTATGTTTCTAACATGAGCCGCCGTGAGTCTTTAAAATGGCTTGGTCTATTAGCTGCGGGCTCGGCGGTTAGTTTAACTGCTGGCTGCACAAAAGCACTTGAAGATGACGTTGCAGCCTCTGCAAAAGAGCATTGGCCTGATTTAGATATCAAGCCTGTAACCGCTAAAGGCTATGGTCAAGATCCAAATTTAGTGATGCCACCAGAATCACCTTGGCCGCTGACCTTAACAGCAGACGAACTCACGTTAGTAGCACTATTAGCTGACTACATTGTGCCACGCGAAGGTGCTATTCCTTCAGCCAGTGAGCTACAAGTACCGGCGGTTATTAATGAGTGGGTAAGCGCACCTTATGAAGGCCAACAACGCGATAGAATTAAAATTTTAAACTCATTAGCGTGGCTTAACGATGAAGCACAGCTTCGTTTTAAAAAGCAATTTGTTGCACTTAACGAAAAGCAACATCGCGCGATTTTAGACGATATTGCGTTTTTAAACGAGCAAACACCTCTGCAATTTCAGCGCATTGGTAAAGCCTTTTTACGCTTTAAAGAGTTAGTGCTTGCTGCCTTTTTCTGTACACCTGAGGGCTGTAAAGACATAGGTTACCTTGGTAATGTGCCTATTGCAGGCGATTACCCAGGCCCTTCTGATGAAGCAAAAGCCCATTTAGATCAAGTTTTAGCTGAGCTTGGTTTAAGTGAGTACGCCTATACTGATTAACTTTCCCCCTTGTGTTATTTGTAACACAGTGCAGGGGGTCACTCCCCTGCTTTTTTAGGATTTAAGTATGTTTAAAACCCGCATTTTATTGCTTATTATTAGCCTTGTATTTAGTGGTCAATTATTCGCAAAACTGCCCGTGAGTGTGCAACTGTGGTCAGTCAAAGACACCTTAAAAAATGACTTTCATGGTACGCTTAAGTCTCTTGCCGAAATGGGGTTTGACGGCGTGGAGTTTGCCGGAGACTTTGGCCCATACTCAAATAAGCCAGCAGCCTTAAAAGCAAAGCTCAGTGAGTTTGGCTTAGTTGCCAGTAGTGCCCATATAGGCCTTGATGCACTCAGTGAAAACACCATTGATAGCACCCTGCTGTTTTACAAAACCCTCGGCGTTACCACACTTTATGTACCTTGGGATGAAAGAGCATGGCACCCTGAGGGAGTTAAATCTCTGGTTAAAGAGCTTACTAAAGTCAGTGATTATGCAACCCGCTTTGATATGAAGATCGGTTTTCACAATCATAATAAAGAGTTTAATGCATTTAATAACGCAACGTTTTGGGATTATATTGCCAGTAATACACCCAAGACCATGCCATTGCAGTTAGATATTGGCTGGGTCAATTATGCTGCTAAAGATCCAATCTACTTTATTAAAAAGTACCCTAACCGCACTCTTGCTACGCACATTAAAGTTCGTACGATTGAGGGTAGCAACATGAGCCCGATTATCGGTGAAAACAACATTGATTGGCCTGCCATCATCGATACTTTAGAGTCGCACGGCAACACCAAGTGGTTAGTGCTTGAGCAAGAAGAATACCCAACTGGATTAACCCCACTACAAAGCGTTGCTAAATCAAAACAAAATTTAGATAAAATTTTACTTGGTTTGTAGGGTTATTTTAGAAATGAGCTCGCTTTAAACAAGTGAGCTCATGGCTTGGATTTTAATAGTCGCTACCTAATAGCTCTATATTAGGGTTCATCTTGCCAAGAGCTACTACCTTCAGAACGTTTTGCAAAGCTTTCTGGTTTCCTGATTGGTTTGTCTATACTTTTATAGAATATTAAGATTCCAGTTCCACCTATGACGGGGAGTAACCAAACCAGAACTATTTGTGCTACTTTTTGAAAAGTTTCAAAATCATTTCTTTTATAAATTACTAAATTAATCAAAATATTGAACACTATTAGCAACCCCAAGCCTGCTAGTGAATAGTTTTCCATACCTTAATCCTATTGATGTCAAAAAATATACTGTGAAAACGACCGAACGACGGCTTAAATTGTTTGTTATACACTTTAAAACAAACAGCTAATCGTCCTTTCTTAGGTGTTTAAAGATAATTCGCCCAAATTGAAAACACAAAACTAAAAATACAATGAGAAAAATAAGTCCATTTACCCACTCAGGCAAAAACTCCACAATCTTCGGAGCAATGAGTTTTAGAATACCGAAAACGGCTACAATGAGAAGAATGAATGCAGTCCCTTTCACAAAAGCGCTCCTAAATTTCCGTTCAATACATCTGTTTATATTTTAAAAATACCAACGCCAAAATTAATTGCGGGAATATCCTTAAACGTACCACCCATCTCGCATAGGGACAAAAAGCGTGAGCTATATTAACAAGCGAGGACGATTCACATTCTTTAATCCCAGCATGTTCCTCCCAGATCTACAGCGGTTTGTTATGTGGCTTCCCCCTTTGATATAGTTTTAACAAATTACTTAAGGTATTGCTATCTCAGGTTTTTTTAAAATATTTTATGTAAAGTTGAATACATTAATATACTCGCGTCGATCATTTTAATAAAAATATGCGCAAAGAACAGCTTGGCAGTTTTCAATGGATCATTATCCTTAATGAAAATATATAACGTCGCTTATTCTACCAACCTATTTTACATTTATTATTATATCTCTCATCGTTCAACATCTTATTTAATTTCAACAAGCTAAATAAAACACAGCATTAAAAATTAATAATAAAACATTAAAAACAGCGTTTACTTTCATTTGTTCGGCAGGTTGTATTATCTAAGTAGCGAAGTACTATATTAAAAAAGCCTCTCAAGGACTGAGAATGAACGTATTGAATTTAAGGAAGAGTTCAGAGAAAAGCACACTTGCGATCCTCGTGACTTTAGCTGTTTTAACATTGTCTATTCTAAAAGCGACATCCCAAAAGCACCCGCTTTATGAGCTACTTTTGCTGGCTTTTATGCTGATATCGTTAGTCATTACTTTTTTGGTTTTGAGCAGTAAAAATGAGCTGACTATATGTCGTCACGGTATATTTTATAGCTCTGCGTTTGGAAATGTTCATATTGAGCCAAAAAAGACTAAACTAATTAAACAATATTCTAAATATAATTTTAATTGTGTGGTAATCATTGGTCATGGCTATTTTATATTCGCGCCATTTTATTATTTAACGTCGAAACAAAAACAACGACTTAAACGATATGATAATAACTTGCTGCATTGGTTAGAGGTTACGCGTAAACGCAGTAAGTTTCAGGGCTTTTAATGCAAGTCAAAGTATAAAAAGCCCTTTGAAATAGTTACTTAATTTTGCCACTCTTTAAGTACGTCTTTCACATACTCATAGCGCCATGAGTTGAATAGATCTGGCTTTGATGCAGCTTTACGCTCATCTGCATCGAGCTTCCAATTCCAGCTGATCAGTTGGTTAATCTGTTTTTTAGAGGCCAATACATCTTCAGGAATACCCTGCTCTTTTGCAGCTCTGGTAATTTTTTGTTTAATATCTTTAGCGGCTTTTTTGTAAGCCGGAAAATCAATTAAACGTTTTAATTGTGCAGGTTGTTCGCTTACAGGAACGGCTTTACCACGCTCAATACATTTTAAAATTTCAACGCCCGAACGGTTCACTTCCATTGGTTCAACACCTGGCACTCTGCGTAACGCATTTAAACTTGCAGGCTTGCGCTTAGCAATTTCAACCATGTTATGCTCTTTTACCACAAAATTAAGCGCGAGGTTTTTGCGCTCTGCCTTTTCACGGCGCCATGCGGCGAGTTCGCGTAATACAGCTAAGTCGTGCGGTCTTAGTTGCCAAGCATTTTTAATGTCTTTGTAAAGCTGCTCTGCAGGTGGTTGGTAAGCACGTTTTTGCGCAACTAACTCGCTTTCGCTGATAACGATGTCAAAAAAGCCAGCTTCATCAATTTGTTTTTTAATAATTTCAAAACAAGGCAGTAAATGATACGTATCGGCAGCGGCGTAATCTAACTGCTTTTCTGTTAGCGGGCGCTGTAGCCAGTTAGTGCGTGATTCGCTTTTATCAATTTCGATATCAAGCAACTCTTTAACCATGTGGGCAAAGCCCATACAGTTACCATGACCTAATACTTGCAGTGCAAATTGAGTATCAAACAGTGGTGTTGGTACAAAGCCAGCGTATTTTTGAAACACTTCAATATCTTCTGACGGTGAATGCAATACTTTCAACACCTCTGGGTTTTTAAGTACTTGCCAAAAATCAAAAAGCGACAACTCAGCCAGTGGGTCGATTAACGCTAAATGCTCACCATCGTATACTTGAATAAGTGCAACTTCAGGGTAAAGCGTACGACGACGCATAAACTCGGTATCAATTGCCAGTACCGGTTTTCCTGTTATTTTTTCTACAAAATCATTTAATTGATTTTGCGTTTCGATCAGTTGATATTGCACTTATACCCCTTTCATTACCATAAAAAAGCCGGCTAATGCCGGCTTTAATTATTTTTGTTCGTCCTTTAAGGCTCTTCTTAGAATCTTACCAACGTTTGTTTTTGGTAGTTCATCTCTAAACTCAACGAGTTTAGGCACCTTATAGTTCGTTAAATTATCACGACAGTGCTTTATTATATCTTTTTCAGTTAAAGATTGATCTTTTTTCACGACAAAAACTTTAACTTGTTCACCACTGACCTCATGAGGAATACCAATAGCTGCTACTTCAAGCACGCCATCGTGCATAGCAACAACTTCTTCGATCTCATTTGGGAACACGTTGAAACCAGATACGATAATCATGTCTTTCTTACGATCAACAATGTAGAAGAAGCCTTCATCGTCGTAAGTTGCAATATCACCTGTTGCAAACCAACCGTCTTTTAAGCATTCGGCTGTTGCATCTGGGCGATTATAGTAACCTTGCATAACTTGTGGGCCTTTAACCCAAAGCTCGCCTGGCTCACCTTTCGCTGCTTCTTCACCATTTTCAAGCATAAGCTTAATATCAGTGCTAGGAGCAGGTAAACCAATTGAGCCGTTATAACCTTCAAGGTCGTAAGGGCTGACTGTTACAAGTGGTGCACACTCAGTTAGGCCATAACCTTCCATTAATTTGGTTTTTGTTACAGCTTGCCATTTTTCAGCAACTGGACGCTGTACCGCCATACCACCGCCAAGTGACATTTTTAAGCTTGAGAAATCAAGTTCAGCAAAACCTGGGGTATTTAGTAAACCGTTAAATAGCGTATTTACACCAGTTACAGCAGTAAATTTGTGTTGTGCTAACTCTTTTACAAAGCCCGGCATATCACGAGGGTTTGTAATAAGTACGTTTAAACCACCGTATTTCATAAAGGTTAGGCAGTTCGCTGTCAGAGCAAAGATGTGATAAAGCGGCAGTGCCGTAATAACCACTTCTTTTCCGCGCTCTAATACTTTGTCTAAACAACCTGATACTTGTTCAAGGTTACCAACCATGTTGCCATGCGATAGCATTGCACCTTTAGATACACCCGTTGTACCACCTGTGTATTGCAAGAATGCTAAGTCATTTAAATCAACTTCTGGCTTTTTGTAGCTCGCTTCGTTACCAGCAAGCGCATCTGCAAATTTGATTGCATTTGGCAATGTGTAGCTAGGCACCATTTTCTTAACGTGCTTAACCACAAAGTTAACGATGTGCTTTTTAAGGCCTCCCACCATATCACCCACTTGAGTAACCACGATGTGCTTAACGTTGGTTTTAGGTAATGCTTTTTCTAGGGTATCGGCAAAGTTAGCAAGAATGAAAATTGCTGATGACTCAGAGTCATTTAACTGATGCTCTAATTCACGCACGGTGTAAAGTGGGTTTACGTTTACCACTACACAGCCTGCACGAAGAATGCCTAAAATAGTCACAGGCGTTTGTAGTAGATTCGGCATCATCACCGCTACTTTATCGCCTTTTTTCAGACCAAGATCATTTTGAATGTACGACGCAACACGTTTTGTAGCACTGTCTAACTCACTATAGGTCAACACTTTACCCATGTTGGTAAAGGCTGGAAGGTCACTATAGTCAGCAAAACTTTTTTCAAACAAGTCGAGTAGCGAGTGATAATGCTCAGGGTCGATTGTTTCAGGCATACCTTCTGGGTAGCGTTTAAGCCAGATTTTTTCCACTCTTAGCTCCTGTTTATAATTATATTTTTTAATAACCTTAATCTAACTAAGGCCGTTTCTCAATGGAGTAAATACTCTAATGGTGCAGATAATCCCACATTTGGTGCAATTATACAATTAACTTGCTTTATACTGCCCAATAAATGCATGAATGTGCTCTAAGGTTAATGCAGGACTTTGCATATGGCAATGGTGACCTCCAGGTATCTCATGAATTTTTAACTCCTTGTAATATTTACCATATGCCTCTAGGTTATCTCTAACAAAAGGATAACCCTTATCCCCTAGGATAAGCTGACATGGTGTGGTAATTTGTTTGATGGTTGCAATACATTGCGCCTCATCAAAGCGAAATCCTGAGTGATTTTTAAGCTTAGGATCGGTTGTTAAATACCACTTACCTGCTTTTTCGTAACTATTTCGTGTCATTAATAGTTCTGCTTGTGGGTATTCAAGGTCGCCACTTGCAAGCCTTGCACTAATAATGTGCGCTATTGAGTCAAATGCACGAGGGCTTTTGCTGTTTACCCGCGCTCTATTTAATATCGCTTTACGAAGTTGGCCGCTCACTTCATTGCTGTTGGTTGTAACGCAGCCAATTCCCTCAATAAAGTTTACCGATGCCACCTTTTCAGGAAAGCAGCTCGCAAAAACGCCAGCGACCATAGCGCCCATAGAATGGCCAACTAAATGCACTTTCGTTACATCAAGTGACTCAATAAACCGATAGACGTCATCAACATAATCAATAAAGTAATAATGGGCGTCACTGCTTCGCCAATCAGACAAACCATGGCCAGGAAAATCAAGGCAATACCAACGCTGGTTTAACTGCGCGTTTTGTAACATAGGTATGTAACTATGTGCGTTATCAAGCCAACCATGTAAGGCAACCACAACCTCTTCGCCATGACCAAAGGTTAGGCCATGCATTGCCTGAGTGCCAGTTTGAAAAGAAAAAGGTTGCACAATTGCTCCTATTTATTAAGCGTTTCAACTTAAAGGCGTTTATTTATCGTCTGGCTAGTATACAATAATCCTCGCAGTATAAATAAGGGCACAATAATAAGGTTACATCAATGAAATTAAAATTAAGTCTTTTAGCATTATTATGCTCAGCAGGCTCAGTAATGGCTGAATCAGCACCAAAAAACATCATTTATATGATTGGTGATGGTATGGGCCCGGCGTACACAACTGCATATCGTTACTTTAAAGATGATCCAAATACTAAAGTTGTTGACCCAACTGTTTTCGATACTATTTTGCGTGGTATGGCACATACCTACCCTGACGATCATACCTATGTAACAGACAGCGCAGCAGGTGCAACAGCACTGAGCAGTGGTCATAAGAGTTATAATGGCGCAATTGCCGTTGATACTGATAAAAAACCAGTAAAAACCATGCTTGAGGTTGCTAAAGAGCGTGGCATGACAACAGCACTCGTAGCTACTTCGCAAATCAATCACGCTACACCAGCAAGCTTTGCTTCACACAACGAATCACGCCGTAACTACGACGAGATTGCTAACGACTATATCGATAACAAAATCGCAGGTAAATTACCGGTTGATTTAATGCTAGGTGGCGGCACGAAATATTATGTTCGTAAAGACCGTAATCTAGTGGAAGAGTTTAAAGCGGCTGGCTATCAGTACAGCGATGACTTCGCAGCAATGAATGACTTAAAGCAAGTTCCAGCGCTTGGTTTATTTGCTGAAGTCGGTTTACCGTTTGCGCTTGACGAAAATCCAACGCGCCTTACGCAAATGACAACTAAAGCGCTTGATTTACTTGATGGTCAAAACGACAAAGGTTTCTTTGTGATGATCGAAGGCAGCCAAATTGACTGGTGTGGTCATGCAAACGACATCGCATGCGCAATGGGCGAAATGGACGACTTTGCTAAATCGATTGAACAAGCAAAAGCGTATGTAGATAAAAACCCTGATACCCTGCTTGTTATCACCGCCGACCACTCAACAGGTGGATTAACACTTGGTGCTCATGGTCAATATAAGTGGGAAACAGACGTTGTTAAAGGTGTTAAAGCAACAGCAGGCACTATCACAAAAGATCTACTTGAAAGCGATGACTTAAAAGCAGTATGGCAAAAGTATTCTGATATCGAGTTTACTGATGCAAACAGCATTAAGCTTAGCCAAGCTAAGAAAATGGGCGAGAAAGCGTTACTACTTGCAGTAAAAGATATTATCAATCATGCCAGCTTCACAGGTTGGACGACTGGCGGCCACACCGCTATTGATGTACAAGTATTTGCCTATGGTAAACGTGCAGAAGATTTCTACGGTTCGCAAAACAATACTGCGATTGCCGACAAACTGATTGATTATATAAAACAGTAAGTTATATTGAATACTGTCCAATCATAAAAAAAGCCTAAACAATTTGTTTAGGCTTTTTTGTGAATTCAGTTTTACCAATTAGCTAAGCATATACATCAACGCCAATAAGGCTTTGCACTTCGGCGCGGCGCTCTAAGTTAGCAAATTCTGTATAGGTTGAAATAGCACGACTGGTTTTTGGGTTGCTTGGTTTGTCATAAATTGTTTGCTGATAGTTTTGCGACTCAGCTGTAAATTCATCAGCAATAGCAACAGCTTGAGGGCTTGATTTAACATACTCTGTTGACGATTTTTGCTCAGCCGTTTGCTCTGATATAGCTTTGGGCTTATCAGTAACGGTATTTTTACGGCTATATTGACCGGGAATGTCACCGGTATAAAAGCCTGAGCCAATAGGTAAAGTCAAACTCGTAATTCCACATCAAACATGACTAAATTATGTGCCATAACTAACGGGCACGCAAGTCCCGTTATTCTTTCAGTTACTCTCGGCCCGGTAGCTTTTTCCAAGTCACTGTATCACGAACATATTTAGGCTGTGCATTGGCTGCAGTCACCGTTTCACCGCTAGCGAATGCAGTGGCAACCGAGGCCAGCATGTACTTTGCATCAGGCAATAAAATGTTTTCATTTAAGCTTACATTTGCCAAACCTGTAACAAGTGCAGGATAGGTCTGCCAACCCGTACCCACCGCTGCCGCTGTTGTTCCAGGTAACGTTAGCAACTCAGGTTTAATGACTTGCTCTTCATCAACTAGCGTCATTAAGCCATTATCATCAGCTTTATAATGAGCGTAATAAATCTCACCCATACGTGCATCAATCGCAGAAAACACATCGTTAGCTTGGTCTTGCTCAAACGCTTGTTGTGCCATCATCTGCAATGTTGATACGCCAACCAAAGGTAAGCGTGCGGCATACGCTAAACCTTGAGCAATCGCAACACTAATACGCACGCCAGTAAAGCTACCCGGTCCTTGACCAAAGCCAATCACATCTAAGTCGGCTAGTTTACATTGTGCCTTTGCGAGTAACTCATCAATTAAAGGCAAAATCTTTTGACTGTGCTGCTGAGGGCACTCTTCAAAATGATGAAATGTTTGCCCTTGATAATGTAGCACCAGCGATAAAGCTTCAGTTGATGCATCTAAGGCAAGAATATTGTGTTTAATCATCTAAGTTACTCTAATTGATCTGTTCTAAAAACGCGTTTGCCATTGCTAAATCGCGTGTGCGGCGCATGGGTGGCAAACTTTTTAAAAATACTTGGCCGTAATGGCGTGTTACTAAGCGGTTATCACAAATAACCAACACACCTTTATCTTTACTATCGCGAATAAGTCGCCCTACCCCTTGCTTTAATGCAATGACCGCTTGGGGTAATTGAATATGGGCAAATGGGTCTTTGCCTTGTAACTGGCAATCTTGCATTTTTGCTTGCAATAATGGGTCATCAGGTGCGGCAAACGGCAATTTATCAATGATAACACAACTTAATGTGCTGCCTCTAACATCTACGCCTTCCCAAAATGAGGCTGTGCCGAGTAAAACAGCATTACCATGACGGGTAAACTTCTCAAGGATAATGCGTTTAGACATTTGTCCTTGCATATAAACCGGATAATCCATTTGTGTGGTTAAACCTTCAGCCACTAAGTGCATCATACGATAGCTAGTAAAGAGCACGAAGCAGCGACCTTTTGCTGATTTAATCAACTCAAGGGTCAGCTTGATAATTGCATGGGGCATATTATTCGCATGAGACTCAGGTAAGTAGCGCGGTAAGCAAAGTAGCGCTTGTTGTTGGTAATCAAACGGACTTTCAACAATCATGCTTTGCGTTGGTTTTAAACCAAGGCTAGCGTTAAAGTGTTCTAATTCGTTATCGACCGATAGAGTCGCCGATGTAAACACAAAGCCTGCTCCTGTGTCTTTCATCATTTGTGCGAATTTAGCCGATACATTGAGTGGTGTAATGTTTACCGTTAGGTATCGGCGAGTGGTTTCGTACCAATAACTATAGCCCGTTTGGGCTGTATCAAATACCCGCTCTAACTGACCTTTAAAGGCCAGCGTACGCTCAAACGGATGCTCTATTTTTTCGCTACGATCCAAGCATAACTTTAATACTTGGTATAAAAAGTCGAGGTCGCTAATGACCCGGTGCAGTGCTGCACAAATATCTTTATCAGCCAGCTTTTCACGCCAATCACCACGGCTACCATCAACCCCAAACTGCAAGCGTAAATCTGCCACGCTAGTTTCTAACTTGTTGAGAGTTTTGCCTAATTGCAGCATGTCAGGGATATCGGCACGGTAAATTGCACGTAAGTCATTAATTAAATCCACCAGCTTTTTAGTGCTAACACTTTCACCAAAATAGTCACTGGCAATTTCACTGAGCTGATGCGCCTCATCAAAAATATAGGCGTCTGCCGTAGGCATAAGTTCAGCAAAACCTGTGTCTTTCACGGCCATATCAGCAAAGAATAAATGATGGTTGATCACCACCACATCGGCTTCCATGGCATTTAAGCGGGCTTTACGAATATAGCAATCTTGAAAATCGGGGCACTCTTTACCCAAACAGTTATCTGCGGTTGAGCTAACATAAGGCAGTACTTTGGCGTCTTCTTCTATGCCAATACAATCTGCTAAATCGCCTGAACGGGTTTCACTTGCAAACTTTGCCACCATCGCGAGTTGATGCATTACATCAGGATCATCTGTTGGTACATGCGCAACATGCTGACTTAAGCGATAGGTACACAAATAATTCGCACGGCCTTTTAAAAGGGCAACTTTTTTAGTGGCGCTTAGTGCTTTGACTAAGTTGGGTAAATCCCGATGAAACAACTGCTCTTGTAGTGCTTTTGAACCCGTAGAGATGATGGTTTTGCCTTTTGATTTTAACGCAGGCGCTAAGTAAGCGTAGGTTTTACCCGTGCCTGTGCCCGCCTCAACCACTAATTGGTGACGTTTTTTTAAGGCATCATCAACTGCAACAGCCATGTCAATTTGTGGCTGCCGAGGAGTATATCCATCAAGAGAAAGTGCAAGGGGGCCAGTGACACTGAAAAGTTGTTTGATAAACTTCGCCAATAGATTAAAAGTGATGGGCAGATTTTACGTAACTGACTTGCCAAGGGCAAGACTAAATGAGGAAGCAAGGCTTCCTCATGGTTAAAAGTATGATTGGGTTTAAATCATTGTCCTTGAATCGTTAATGTAACGCCCGATGCAGCTCGGTAACCTTGTAAATCTATGTACCAAGTGCCAGCTTGTGGGTTATCAAATTGACAACTTTCTTCGTTACCATTTTTGTACGGCCGACATAGATAATTTGAACTTGTTGACGCTGAGCCATAGTTAACATACAAATCTGCATCGCCACTACCGCCAGAAATAGTCACCGTTAAGTTACTTAGGCCTGCGGGTATTTGTTGAGTAAAGCGCAGCCAACTTCCGGTAGCCACACTCACGTTTGTCTCAGTTCGGTCAACGTTTTCACCGCCACCTGAGGTGCTATAACTTCCCGTGAGTGACACATTCGAAATCTCATTCCACGCTTCAACCATGACATGATACGTGCCAGTTTGAACTGACGACATCACACAGCTTTCATTACTTGTAGAGGTTGTGCTTTTACAATCAAAATCCTGTAAGGTCGGCTTAGCGCCAAATTTAACGTATAAATCAGCATCGCCCGAGCCGCCCTCGGTTACAAACTCAAGGTTACTGCTCATTGCGGGTACATCAAGTGTAAAGAATAACTGATCTTTTGCTGCGCCCGACAAACCTGTTTTAGCTACGCCATTTTCAAGCTGATTAGTCGGCTCAGTTACCACATCACCAGCGTTCTTTGCCATTTCAGCAACATAGCTCACTGCCAATTTTGCAAATTTACTCGCGTGAGCCGCATCAAATTGGGCATCATTTGATGTGTGGATCAATGGGTTAATATCACTCATTGTTGATTCAAATGGCATTGAGGCGGCAAACCCTTGTTGATACCAAGAGGCATGATCTGAGCAGCCATAACCACATTGATCAAAGCCATAGCTCACTGTGGGCTGGTAAGCATCGAGCAACTGCGATAAATACTGATTTTGCGATGAGTTTGTGTAATCGGTCATCATCACAATATCTGTGTTGCTGCCGTTATTGCCAGTCATATCAAACTGCACCATACCTACAACATTCTTACTCTGAGTTTTATAACTCTGAGCAATATCTTTTGAGCCCCTAAGACCCACTTCTTCAGCGGCAAACCCCATAATTTGTATGGTTCGCTGAGGTTGGTAGTTATTTTCCACAATTGCTTTAAGGGTTTGTGTGAGCACTGCAATACCAGAGGCATTATCATCTGCACCAGGAGCACGACCATTACTTGGATTAGACTGATTGATTGAGTCTAAATGACCACCAATAACGACGATTTCATCTGCTTTTTCTGCACCAGGAATGGTCACAATAACTGATGATTGCGAAAAACTATGGTTAAAATACTCAACGCTTATATCACTGCGGCTACTGGCTATTTGCTGCCAATGCCTCTTTAACCAATCGGCTGCATCAACACCACTTTGCACTGAATAATATCGGTTATGAAAGTTCATCATGCTATTAACCGTATCGCTCAGTTCGCTACTATCAATCGATGATATTAGTGCGTTAACTGTCGTGGCATTATCAATACTGTAGTTTACTAGGCTCGCATTCATAGCTGTCTGAGCTACAGCATTTAATTGCTGAGTATAGAGCTCGGCATCTGCTAATGAGTCATGGGCTACAAAACCACCGCAGCGATGATAGTTATCGTGCATAAACTCACTTAATCCAGCGATATCCTGCTTGTTAACGCGCATAAAATTAACTTGATTCAAAGCCGATTTTTGCATCGCAAAATTGCTGTTTTGTTTACGTTTACTCAGTGTATCTTGTTGAAAGTGCTCTGCAGCAAGGGCATCAATGGTGACCCAAATTGTTTCGTCTTGCGCTGCATAACTTAGTTGGCTCAGTGACAGTGTGGCAAAGCCCATTAAGCACTGTGTTAGACGGGTTGTCATAATCAATCCTTTTATGATTTGCATTTTAATGAAAATAAAAAAAGGGAGCCGAAGCTCCCTAAAAGGGTGGCTAGTTAGCCGAAATGGTGAGTGTTACACCACTTGCAGCGCGATAGCCGCGAAGGTCGATATACCAAGTACCCGCTTGTGGGTTTGTAAATGTACAGGTTTCGCTATTGCCGTTTTTATAAGGACGGCAGTCATAACTAGATGTTGTCGATTGTGAACCAAAGTTCACATACAAGTCAGCATCACCAGAGCCACCAGAAATAGTCACATTAAGTGACGAATAACCCGCATCTAGGTCTTGCGTGAAGCGAGTCCAGCTATTTGTGCCAACACTTAAGTTAGACTCAGTACGGTTTATCGGTGTTACACCACCACCGCTGCCCGAATCAAAGCTACCTGTAAGTGATACACCTGAAATTTGATTCCACGCTTCTACCATTACGTAGTAAGTACCCGCTTGTACATTACTTATAGCGCAGCTTTCTGTGCTAGTAGATGAAGTGCTTTTACAATCAAAGTTGCTCAGTGTTGGTTTTGCGCCGTACATAACGTAAAGATCTGCATCACCACTTCCACCAGTTGTATTGAATTGTAAATTCGTTGCGTCTGCTGGCACCTCAAGAGTAAAGAACATTTGATCTTTAGCAGCGCCACTGATCCCTGTGCGTGCAACGCCATTAGTTAGCTCTTCATCACCGCCCGTAGGTGGCTCAGTTGTACCACAGCTACTACCCGCACTTAAGCTTGAAGTCACACCAACCGCCGCAAGTGCAGCTTGAACATCTGCTGGGTCATAGCTTAAATCACAGGCCGCATCCATCACGCCGTTACCTGCTAAATCCCAGTTTGTGCTGGCTGTCCAGTAAAGTTGGTTAGCGCGTGCCATCACAACAAACGCCTTTTGCGTATCCCAACCTGGTGTGGTTGCAAGGTTATAAAATGCCTTGTTGAATACACCTGAGCTGTAGTGAACATCCATACCAGAGTAGTAATTGTTTTGATGGTCAATTGAGCTTCCATCTTGGGTTGGGTTATTCATGTAACGTAGTGCACCGTTACCTTTAAAGATTTCCTGACCCACTAACCAGTCGTTTGAGCCTTTCATGTAAAACTCAGCCGCTTCACCTGCCATATCAGAGAACGCTTCGTTCAAACCACCTGATTTACCAGAATAAACAAGCCCTGAGTTTTGTTCGGTAAAACCATGGCTTACTTCATGCGCCGATACATCAAGACTTACCAGTGGATAGAAGGTATTTTGACCATCACCAAAGGTCATGGCACTGCCATCCCAAAACGCATTTTCATAGTTATTGCCGTAATGAACACGCATTTTTAATTGGAAAGTTAATGGCGCAGTGCCGACCCAATCGTTATACATATTAAAAATGACGTTACCGAAATAATGCGCATCATTTAAAGGCGAGTACGCACCGTTAATTTCTTTAAAGGTATTTTCTGGGCATGTAAACGAATACGCTGTTGAACCACTTGTACCACCATTTAAGTTAATGGTTCTTACATTTGCATTATTCATCGTACAGGTGCTGCCAGACTGAGTAACATCTAGACTATCAAAGTCAGTACCGTAGATGTATTTACCGGTTTTTAAGTTACCACCGGGGCCTGTTGCACTAGCATGTTGTAAGTTATCGAAGCTAAATAAAACTTCACCGCTGTTAGCATCAATAATTTGATACGGACGAGATGGGTTGTCGCCATACGTCACATAAGTTACTTCATACACTAGGTGTGCAACACTGTCCTCATCTAGCCAAATAGCTAAACGTGATTGTTCATTATGCTTTTTTAACCCAACTGATTTAATTGCAGCAGGTGAGTTAGCAAGGCCTTTTGCCATTGCTTTTTTCTTGTTTAGTGCCGGAGACACTGAGTCGATGTCGGCGGCAATGTCATACACCGCTGCACCATGTGCGCGCTTTAATTGGCCATTTCCATCAAATGTAAGGCTAACCGTATCGCCGATAACAGGTAGACCTTGATACATCTGCTGATAACGACGCGTGGTGTTGCCGTTACTGGTTTTGATTTCTTTTAATACAACTAAATCATTCCCTGCACCTAAACCAACTAACTGATTTGGATTTGCACTCAATACAGATGATGCATTGGTTTGCAAAGCTTGGTTAATCCCTGTTTGTTCGTTTAGGTATTTCTTGTTCGCAGCTACTGCACTTGTTGCTTGAGTCAAAGCAAAAGCAGCAAGAGTTGCTAATGTGATTTTAGATAAATTCACGTTTACGCTCCGTTAGATTGTTATGTATTTAATATTTTCCTAGTAACCGGACTGCACTGTTCCCGATTAGTGACCAGCCTAGATTGAATAGAGCGAAATTGAAAATGAAACAAAAAATTTACAAATAAAGTATTAGCTCTAAATTAAAAAGCCATAATTAACAGCAGGATAGGAATTTAAAGGTTTATAAAATGTTAATAAATACATTTAAAGTGTAAAATTATTGATACAAAATAATAACATTTATTAAACATTTGTACCTTTTATTTGTTTTTATTTTGCTCACCTCATTATTTGTGATTCACAGCCAAAAGGCTTAGATATCCATAAAAATGTCTGGGTACATAACTTGCAACAATGCTAAGTACCTAGGGTTTAAGGACTAAGCATGATTACTGATCTGATACAAAACGAATGGCTAAATGAGCCATGGCTGGTCGTCATTGGTGGTACTGTATTAGCCGCCACAGCTTTGTTTTTATTAAAGTTTGTAATCATCTATTGCTTAAAGAAATGGACCCAACGAACCGACTTTGTTTTCGACTCATTACTGGTTGACTCACTGTCTACACCATTAACCTTATGCACAATGATGGTGCTTGTGATCATTTTTGGTCAGTTATTAAACACCACCGGCTTTATGGCTGAGCACCCCTTACCTATTGCGGCCACCGCTAAAGCCATTTGTATTTTTGCCTTAGTGTTATTTTTAGACCATTTCTTATTTGGCACCGTTGATTATTACAGCGCCCGCTCTGTAGTGGTTTCGAATAGTCATAGCATCATTAAAGGCTTGATCCGCTGCGCAATTGTGTGTGTTGGCTTATTGGTGTTATTAGGCACGTTGGGTATATCAATCACTCCGATTATTGCCTCTTTGGGCATTACCTCTCTTGCCGTCGCTTTGGCTTTACAACCGACACTCGAAAACTTCTTCTCTGGCGTTCAGTTGGTGATTGATAAACCTATTCGGGTCGGCGACTTTATAGAGCTTGAAAGTGGCGATCAAGGCTTTGTTGAGAAAATTGGTTGGCGCTCAACCTGGGTAAAAATGTTGCCAAATAACATGATAGTCATCCCCAATAGTCAGCTGTCTAAATCACGCATCATTAACTATTTTTACCCAGAAAAAGAGCTCAGCGTCCCCGTCGAAGTGGGTGTTCATTATGGCTCCGACCTTGAAAAAGTTGAGCAGGTTACGTTGGATGTAGCAAGGCAGATATTAAAAAGTCATGAATGGGGCGTTGATGATTACGAAACCTTTGTGGTCTTTCATACATTTGATCAATCAAGCATCAATTTTACGGTGATGTTAAGAGCAAAAGAGTACTTTAACCGCTTTTGGGTAAAATCAGCTTTTATTAAAGCATTACACCAACGTTACGCAGAAGAAGGAATTGTTATTCCTTACCCAATCAGAGCTATTAATACCAGCCAAGAATCAGCCCAGTTTAAACAGGCTGATTGACCTAACTGAACTTATCACTATTGCGCTTTTATCAGGTTTATTTTGTCTCTTTTGAGACATTATTAACAGCGATTATACATATGCAATCAGCACCTTGAATTTTTACTCTAAAATGTCATAAAAATCGCATAAACACTGTGACATACCTATATTAGAGGCGTACTATATGCGGCCAGAAAGTGACAGCTTTCTGCGTCTTGTTATACAAATATTTAAGGTCAAACAATGAATGCTTGGTACCTCATTTGTTTTCTTTCAGCATTAGCTATTTTTATTGCTTTTGCTAACCAATACATCCTCAAAATGCAAACCACGATTGCTATAACAACAGGCTCTGTTGTTATTTCTTTACTTCTTATACTTGCCGTTAAAATGCTCGGTGATAGCACGGCCCTCGAAATGACTCAAATTGTCTCAAGTATCAACTTTAATCAGTTGCTACTAAAAGGCATGCTCGGGTTTTTACTGTTCGCGGGTGCGCTGGAAATCAACTTAGCAGCCCTTCGTAAACAACGGTGGGAAATTACCGCATTAGTGTTATTTTCAACCATAACCTCAACGGTCATTGTTGGTTACTTAAGCTATTATTTGTTTGCTTTTGTAGGCTGGCCTGTACCGTTTATTTACTGCTTGTTGTTTGGTGCTTTAATCAGCCCAACCGACCCGATTGCAGTGTTAGCCATTATTAAACAAATGCGAGCCCCAGAAGGTATTTCTGTGCAAGTTGAAGGTGAGTCTTTGTTTAATGATGGTATTGGTTTGGTGATTTTCACAACGATATTTTCAGTGGCCTTTTATGGCACCGAAGCCACCTTTACTGACGTTGCTGAATTGTTCTTAGTTGATGCAATTGGCGGTATAGTGTTTGGTCTAGTGATTGCGTTAGTCGGGCATTTTTTAATTATTAATAGCCGCGATGTTAACATTCGTTTGCTACTAACCCTGACCATTCCAACAGCCGGCTTTGCAGCAGCGAATATTTGGGAAATCTCAGGTGCACTTGCTATGGTCACCAGTGGTATTTTACTTGGCAATATTACTCGTTCAAAAGCAACAGAGCGTACGGGGCCTGAAGATACTCGCTACGTGAAAGACTTTTGGCATGCCACCGATAGCTTTTTAAACGCCTTGCTGTTTTTGATTATCGGTATGCTCATCGTCACTATGCCGATTACTCTTGAAGAAATTGGCTTAGGTTTACTGATGGTACCCGTGGTGTTGCTAGCGCGATTCATAAGTGTAGGTGCGCCATTTGTATTCTTTAAAAAGTATCGCCAATACGATAAGCACTCGGTGAAAATACTCACTTGGGGTGGCTTACGGGGTGGTCTAGCGCTGGCAATGGCAGCTGCCATCCCACGCGATCAAGTAATGATTGCAGGCTCAGACCTTCATAACCTAATTGTTATTGTCACCTACGTGGTAGTGATTTTCTCGATTATCGTACAAGGTTTAACAATTTCGCCGTTGATCCAAAGTAGTATTCAATCAGCAGAAGCAAAAAATTAAGCACAGCTTTTTGCTCTAAAGGCTCGTTTATCGGGCCTTTTTTTGTGCTTTATCGGCATACATTCGCGCGTCAGCAGCAGACAGCAATTTAGTTAGTGAGCAAGGTTGCTGACCAGAAAAATCAGCAATGCCATAAGAAAAGCCAAGCTCAACTTGGTTATTAAAGCTATTAGGTAAGTCACTGAATGACAACAACAAGCGATGCATTATGGTGTCGCATTCGCTGGTATTTAAATCTGTAAATAAAATCACAAACTCATCACCGCTCAAACGTGCATATAAATCAGCCTTGCGACAACAGTTCTCTAGTAATCCTGCAAAATCTCTCAGTACTCTATCGCCAGCAGCATGACCAAATTTATCGTTAATTGCTTTAAAATTATCTAAATCAATAAACACTAATTTTGCTTTTAAATGCTGGCGAATACATAAATCAAGATAATGCTCTGCGGTGCTAATGAAACCGCGACGATTAGGCAATAAAGTAAGCTCATCGGTAGTTGCTAACTGCATGATTGCAAACTCTCGCTCGACGATTGCTGCAAAGTCTTGTAAGGCTTTAATTTCTTGTTTGTTAAAACTGCGCGGTTGATGATCGATAAGGCACAAAGTGCCAATTCTATTTCCTGATTTAAGTGTAATTGGGCAGCCCGCATAAAAGCGAATATTTGGGTCACCCATTACCAGTGGGTTATCAGCAAAACGCTTATCGTTTAAGGTATTTTCAACCACAAGCGGGTCTTTGTATAAAATTGCATGGGCGCATAAAGAAACGTCTCTTGCGGTCTCTGTTACATCGAGCCCCACACATGACTTAAACCATTGCCTGTGCTCGTCAATTAAACTGATAACACAAATTGGTACAGAGAAAAATTGCTGGGCAAGGCGAGTGATTCGGTCAAAGGCGGGTTCACTTTGAGAGTCTAAAACATCTAATGAGCGAAGCTCTTCAAGCCTAGCTTGCTCATTTAATGGCACTGAGGGTCGTTCCATTGAATTGCCTTGTAAGTTACAACACAAGTGTTTCTTAACGTTAGCAGAAAAAACCGCACAGTTGCATAAAAACAAATTTTATATTGAGTATTAAGCCCATGTATCTAGGTGTTTATTACCCTCTTCATCTTCTTCTATGGCACTTTTGTTGCCTTTATCTTCTTTTTTAGCGGCTTTTTTGCGGCGTTCTATTTCACGTTTTTGGCGCTTTTCAAGCTCAATTCGCTGCACGTTCGCATCTTTTACGCCCGCAATATGAAACGCACCTTTACTTTCCAACTGTAAGCGCGTAATTCGACCTAAAAAGGGGATCATGATATCCATTTGCACCTCCTGCTGTACCTACTATCTAACCGTTATATATCGGCAGTTATAAGATATACTTTAATTTCGCAAAAAAATGCTTGCCAAAGATTAGCAAAGCATGTTTATCTATATACGTAACTTATTTAAACAGATATACGCACTGCTTTACACAAACGAGTGCAATACAGGAAAAATTATGCGCTTCAATCTGACAACTATCCATCATCACCATCATTCACCGGAATAGCCTGTCAGGTTTTTCGCTGAGAGGTTATTCCTAAAAGGAACCTCTGGCGAGCAATCAACCAAATTATTTATTTTCGCCCTGAGGTTCCCTCGGGGTTTTTAGTTTTTGAATTAAAGGAAAATGAATAATGAGCAATACCAATCGTTTACGAATCGCCATCCAAAAAGGCGGCCGCTTATCAAAAGACTGCCAAGAGTTACTAAAACAACTTGGTGTTAAATTAAATCTTCGTGAACAACGTTTAATCGCACACTCTACCAACATGCCAATTGATGTACTTCGTGTACGCGATGACGATATTCCGGGCCTAGTAATGGACGGTGTGTGTGACCTAGGTATCGTTGGTGAAAACGTACTTGTTGAAGTTCAAGCCGAACGCGAACGCCAAGGCGTGGCATTCGAGGTAAATAAACTTTCTAAGCTTGATTTTGGTTACTGCCGCCTTGCACTTGCATGGCCACAAGAACTTGGTCCACAAGATAAAAGCTGGTTTGAAGGTAAACGCATTGCCACTACTTACCCAGAAATCTTAAGCCAATACCTAAAACGCGAAAGCATTAACGCAAGCACAGTCATGTTAACGGGCTCTGTTGAAGTCGCACCGCGTGCTGGTTTGGCTGATGCAATTTGTGACCTAGTGTCTACTGGTGCAACGTTAGAAGCAAACGGCTTAATGCAAGGCGACACCATCTTAGAATCAAATGCATGTTTAATTCAAAACAAAGACCTTACTGATCAAAGCAAACTTGATTTAATCAACACGTTAATGCCGCGTCTACGTGGTGTACGCCAAGCAAAAGAAAGTAAATACATCATGCTACACGCACCAAAAGCAAAGCTTGATGAAGTGTGCGACTTACTACCGGGTACTGGCCAACCAACTTTACTATCGCTTGCTGGTAGCGACGATTATGTTGCACTACACATGGTTAGCAGCGAAACCCTTTTCTGGGAAACAATGGAACAGTTAAAAGCACTGGGTGCCAACTCAATTCTTGTTATGCCAATTGAAAAAATGATGGAGTAATTATCCATGTTTCGCTGGAATGAGGAAAATCAACAAGCACAGCAGGCGGTACTTACCCGCCCTGCTGTTACTGCAAGTAAAGAGGTTGAAGCTATTTGCATCGATATCTTAAATGCAGTTAAAACTGAGGGTGACGCAGCGTTATTAAAAATGGCAAAAGAGTTTGATAAGCGCGAAACACCTCGCTTATTAGTGCCAGTTGAAGAAATAAACCAAGCTGAGCAGTTATTATCAAACGAATTAAAAGCCGCCATAGAAACGGCCTATGCCAATGTAAAACGTTTTCACCAAGCACAATTACCAAAAGACATTAAGTTAACAACTCAACCTGGCGTATTGTGTGAACTTAAATATCAAGCCATTGAAGCGGTAGGTATTTACGTGCCAGGTGGCAGTGCTCCACTGCCATCTTCAGTAATTATGCAAGGGGTGCTTGCACAGTTAAGTGGTGCACAAACCGTTGTGCTAACTACACCTGTAAAAGCCGACGAAACCATCAACCCTGCCATTTTATATGCAGCAAAACTATGTGGTATTAAAACCATTGTAGAAAGTGGCGGCGCAGGTGCCATTGCAGCGATGGCATACGGCACAGAATCAGTGCCTAAAGTGAACAAGATTTTTGGCCCAGGAAATAGCTTTGTCACCATGGCAAAACAACTTGTTGCGCAAACTATACCGGGCATGGCGATTGATATGCCGGCTGGCCCTTCTGAAGTGCTAGTGATTGCTGATGAGCGTGCAAACCCTGAATTTATTGCGGCAGATTTATTGTCGCAAGCAGAGCACGGCGCTGATTCGCAAGTTATTTTACTATGTAACAGCGAACGCATCATTGAAAAAACACAGCAAGCCTTAACAGAGCAGCTAGCAAAGTTGAGTCGTAAAGACACTGCCGAGCAAGCCCTTGCTAACTCAAGCTTAATTTTAGTGGACTCGGTTGAGCAAGCCTTTTCGGTGTCTGCTGAATATGGTCCTGAGCACCTTATTTTACAACTTGCTGATGCGCAGCCTTATTTAAGCTTAGTGAAAAATGCCGGTTCAGTATTTGTAGGTGATTACACCCCGGAGTCTGCCGGTGACTATGCATCGGGTACTAACCACGTACTACCAACGTATGGTTACAGCGCGACCTATTCGAGCTTAAACTTACTGGACTTCTTTAGAACTTACACAGTGCAAACCATCAGTAAAAATGGCTTACGTGAATTATCTAAAGCAATTTTACCTTTGGCTGCAGCAGAGGGGCTTGATGCTCACGCCAATGCTGTTTCGATTCGTCTTGAGGCTATGAACAATGAGCGATAATTCAAAAATAACAACGCTGTTGCCAGATAACATTGCAGCGCTTACAGCCTACAGTTCGGCTAAAAGTGAAAAGCTAACCGGCACAACGTGGTTAAATGCCAATGAAAGCCCTTATTCACGTACGCCAAATATCAATTTAGCTGATTTAAATCGCTACCCAGATCCGCAGCCTCAGCAAGTGATCAATCGTTACGCTTGCTATGCTAATTTAGAGCCAGAGCAAGTACTGATGACTCGCGGCGCTGACGAAGGTATTGAGCTATTAGTACGTACTTTTTGTAGCCCAGCTACAGATAGCATCGCACTATTTTTGCCAACTTACGGCATGTACAAAGTCACTGCAGATACCCACAACATTGCGATTAACGGTTTAACTCAAGAGCTGTTATTAAAAGGCACGGTTGATGAGATTGTCACTGCAGTTGCTGATTCAAAGCTGGTGTTTATTTGTAATCCAAATAACCCTACCGGCAGCATGACAAGCTTAGACAAAATCAGAAAAATCACCCAACAACTTGCGGGTAAAGCGATTGTAGTGGTTGATGAAGCTTATATAGAATTTTGCCCAGAACAAACAGCGGCAAGCCTGATCAACGAGTTTAGTAACCTTGTGGTACTAAGAACCTTATCAAAAGCATTTGCACTTGCGGGTTTAAGAACAGGCTTCACATTAGCCAACAGCGAGCTACTGGCGCCTATTCGTAAAGTGATTGCGCCATACCCTGTATCAACGGTGGTGGCGAGCATTGCAGCAGACGCATTAAGTAGTGACAACATCGCTTCAATGCGCCGTCAGGTGACAATTCTAAATAGCTTAAAAAGCAAACTAAAAAGTTGGCTCGAGCAATCACCTGCCGTTATCAAAGTACTGAGCGGTGAAGGTAATTTTGTCACCTTAAAATTAAAAGACAAACAATCATTTAATATCGCACTTGAGCAAGGACTCGTAATGCGTGCCTTCACCTTATATAGCGAAGATGATTGGTTACGAATTTCTATCGGTAACGGGCAAGAACTAGAACAAGTAAAAGTTTGGTTAGATGGCTTATCACTGACCAGTAAAACAGTAGAACAGGAATTATCATGAGCAATCCGTATTTATTTATTGACCGCGATGGCACGATTATCGAAGAGCCTATCACCGACAAACAGGTTGATAGCCTAGAAAAATTAGTGTTTTTGCCAAATGTGATCCCTGCTCTATTACAACTTCAAGCGGCAGGTTACCGCCTTGTTATGGTATCTAATCAAGATGGTTTAGGCACTGATAGCTTCCCGACGGCCGATTTTGATATTGCTCAAGACAAGATGATGGATATCTTAAACAGCCAAGGGATTAAATTTGATGAAGTTCTGATCTGCCCTCACTTTGATGAACAAAATTGTGAATGCCGTAAACCAAAAACAGGCTTACTTACTGAGCTTATGCGCTCGGGTAAAGTCGATTTAGCACGCTCATTTGTGATTGGTGACCGCCAAACTGATATTGGACTTGCCAATAACTTATGTTGTGAAGGCATTTTGTATGACGGCAGCTGGGATGCCATTGTCACTAAGCTGACAACGGCGAACCGTGAAGGCCGTGTCACTCGCAACACCAAAGAAACACAAATCGATGTGCAAGTTAATTTAGACCAAACAAAAAATGGCGAAATTAGCACTGGCCTTGGCTTTTTCGATCACATGCTTGACCAAATTCGCACACACGCCAATATCGGACTTAATATTCAAGCCACTGGCGACTTACACATTGATGAGCACCACCTAGTTGAAGATATCGGCATTGCACTTGGCCTTGCCCTTAAACAAGCGCTAGGTACAAAAACGCAAATTGGTCGCTATGGTTTTGCACTCCCTATGGATGAATGCAAAGCTGAAGCGCAAATTGACTTATCGGGCCGTGCCTCGTTTGTATTAAATGCTGATTTTAGCCGTGAAAAAGTCGGCGACTTAGACGTACAAATGGTTGAGCACTTCTTTAAAAGCTTAAGTGATAATGCCGCCATGAGCCTTATTTTGTCGGTTAGCGATGGTAATTGTCATCACCAAGTTGAAGGTCTATTTAAAGCGTTTGCAAGAGCGCTTCGCGCTGCGATTGCAAAAGATGCTTCACAACAAACAGCAAGCTCTAAGGGGTGTTTATGATTGCCATAATTAATACCGGTTGTGCCAACATTAACTCTGTTCGTTTTGCCTTCGAACGCTTAGGTAATAATCCTGAGGTTATCACCTCACCTGAGCAACTAAAAGGCTTTGAACGTGCCATTTTACCCGGCGTAGGTCATGCTTCTGTTGCCATGAAACGCTTAAAAGACGGTGGTTGGCAGCAAGCAATTGATGAATATCAGCGCCCGTTGATGGGCATTTGTTTAGGCATGCAATTACTTTGCGACAGCACAGAAGAAGGCAATGTTGATTGCCTAGGCAAAATTCCAGGTATTGTTAAGCACTTAGATGTAGGTGAATTAACTTCACCGCACATGGGCTGGAACGACCTAAGCGTATTAAAAGAGCATGCCCTCACCAAAGGGTTATCAGCGCAAGATCAAGTATACTTTGTGCATAGCTTTGCTCACACAGTGAACGATGCCACCCTAGTTAGCGGTGAATACGGGCAAGCTTTTTCAGCAATTGTTGCCAAAGATAACTACGCGGGCATGCAGTTCCACCCAGAGCGAAGCGCCAAAGTAGGCACCCGACTTTTACAAAACTTTTTAGATTGGCAGCTGTAAGCGCAGCAAAAAAATAAGAGAAATAAACGTGATTATTCCAGCACTCGATGTATTACAAAACCAAATTGTGCGCTTATACCAAGGTAAGTATGATACCGCACAATTTTACCCTTACGAACTTGGCGCACGCTTACAAGAGTACGCAAATAGCGGCGCAGGCAAACTGCACTTAGTTGATTTAGAAGGCGCACGCGATCCAAATAAAAAACAGTGGCAGCATATTCAAGCTGCAACCAAAGCGCTAAATGTGCCTTATCAAGTGGGCGGTGGTATTCGCTCTGAGCAAGATGTTGCTGACTGGCTTGAAGCCGGAGCTAACCAAGTCGTGATTGGCTCAATGGCCGTTGAAAAACGTGAGCAAGTACAGGCCTGGATTGAAAAGTTTGGCAGTGAACACTTTGTTATCGCACTAGATGTTAATAAAACTGACAACGGCTGGGCACCAGCAACACATGGTTGGTTAAGTGAATCTGAGTTTGGCTTGTTCGAACTTGTTGATTTTTACGTGGCACTTGGTGTGGTTGATTTTCTGTGTACTGACATCAGTAAAGACGGCACCATGACCGGCCCTTCGTTTGCACTTTATGAAGATTTAACCAACCACAACAGCGAGATTAAAGTTCAAGCATCAGGCGGTGTAAGCTCACTGGATGATATTGCAAAGCTGAAAAAGCTGGGTGTTGGCGGTGTTATCTTAGGTAAATCATTGCTCGATGGTGCCTTTAATGTTGAGGAGGCGTTAGCATGTTATCAAAACGCATAATCCCTTGTTTAGATGTAAAAGACGGCCAAGTCGTTAAAGGTGTTAAATTTAAAGGCCATGAAGTGGTTGGTGATATTTTAACGCTTGCCAAAGCTTACAGCGATGCCGGTGCGGATGAACTGGTGTTTTATGAAATCAGTGCCAGCGTCGAAAAACGCCTACTTGATGTCAATTGGGTAGAGAACATTGCACGCCACATTGATATTCCATTTTGTGTGGCGGGCGGCATTAAATCTGTTGCCGATGCAGCACGTGTTTTAGAACGTGGCGCAGATAAAATCAGTATTAACAGCCCTGCAATTGCTCGCCCTGAGCTTATCAAAGAATTACACGATGAGTTTGGTAAACAATGCGTGGTTGTGGGTATTGATAGCTTTTATGATGAAACCACTGGCGAATATTTAGTGTACCAGCTAACTGGCGATCCTAATGCATCAAGCCGTACTCGCTATAAAACCGAAGAATGGGTTAAACGCGTGCAAGACCTAGGTGCTGGTGAAATCGTACTCAATTGCATGAACCAAGATGGCGTGCGTAAAGGCTACGACAATGTTCAGCTATCAAAAATGCGTGCACTGTGCGATATTCCACTAATTGCATCGGGCGGCGCAGGTACGATGCAAGACTTTGTTGATGTGTTTCAACAAAGCCAAGTTGATGGCGCGCTCGCTGCCAGCGTATTTCACAAGAACGTCATTGATATTGGCGAACTAAAACAATTTTTAACTGATAATAATGTAGCGGCAAGACTATGCAATTAACCAAAGACACTCTTTCTCAAATCGATTTTGCCAAAAGCGAATTGATCCCAGCTATCGTGCAAGACGCACGCTCTGGGGTGATTTTAATGCAAGGCTTTATGAATCAAGATGCATTAGCTGCCACTTTCGACAAACAAAAAGTAACCTTTTACTCGCGCTCTAAAGAGCGTTTATGGACCAAAGGCGAAACATCAGAAAACTACCTTGAAGTAGTCTCAGTACACACCGACTGCGATTACGACTCACTATTAGTACTGGCAAACCCACTTGGGCCAACATGCCACCTTGGTACACAAAGCTGCTTCGGCGATGATGCTAAACCTAGCTTGTCGTTTTTAGCTGAACTTGAACAAGTGATTGTTTCACGTAAAGACGATGATCCAAGCAAAAGCTACACTGCGTCTTTGTTTGCAAAAGACTTAAGCCGTAGTTGCCAAAAAGTGGGTGAAGAAGGCGTTGAAGTTGCCCTTGCAGCCATGAAACATGATAACGATGAATTAACCAATGAATCAGCAGACTTACTGTATCACTTAACTGTGTTATTGCAGCGCCAAGGCTTATCGCTGGCTGATGTGGTGAGCTGTTTACAAGGCCGCCATAAGTAATAATCATAGAGTGTGGTATCTAAATACCGCACTCTATTGCTGTTTTAACGCTTCTAACACAATTTTAAATGCCGGAGACGGTTGCCTTCGGCTCGGGTAATACAAATAATAACCGGGAAATGCGGGGCACCAATCAGCTAACACTTTAATTAAATTACCATTTTTTATATGCTCACCAAACTCCTCTTCAGGTAGAAACGCAATACCTAACCCCTGTAACGCCGCCTCAACAATATGATGAGAGGTATTAAAGATTAATTGACCGCGTACATTCACATTAAGTTCTTCACCCTCTTTTTCAAACTCCCACGCATATAAACCGCCATGGGTAGGAAAGCGAATGTTGATACAATTATGTGCAGTAAGATCCTTTGGCGTGTTAGGCTTTTGATGCTTAGTAAAATACTCAGGGCTTGCAACCGCTGCCATATTGAGCTCTTTACCGATAGGCACTGCAATCATATCTTTATCTATGGTTTCGCCAAGGCGAACACCAGCGTCGATACGCTGAGCAACAATGTCTGTGTAGCCATAGTTAACATTGAACTCAATATTAATATCTGGGTATTGCTTTAATACATTGGCCAGCTTTGGTAGTAATGTGCTCTGAATGATAAAATCACCACAAGTAATTTTTACCGTGCCCGCAGGTTTGTCTCTGAGTTCAGTTAACGCTTCTAACTCATTTTCGATATCATCAAAACGATGCCCTATTGCATTGAGTAAACGCTCCCCGGCGAGAGTCGGCGATACGCTTCGAGTTGTTCTGGTTAACAAACGAATATCTAAGTTTGCTTCTAGTGAACGAATAGCCTGACTCAAGGCAGACTGAGTTACGCCTAACTGAGCAGCAGCACGTGTAAAACTGCCAGTTCTTGCCACAATGACAAAATAGTTCAATTCATTGAGGTTTTGTTTGATCATCCACCTGCCTATTAATAAGTATTACTAATAAAGCATATTAGTATTCATTAGCTAGTCTATTCAACCTATGTTTGAAAAAATACTCCATCACATTTAACTGTATGGACTAGCATGACAAATTACTCAACCTATCAAGATGATCATCCTATCGAGCAGCAAGCTAATTGGAGTGGGGTTTTTGCGATGACATTATGTATTTTCGCCTTAATAGCCTGCGAGTTTATGCCTGTAAGCTTATTAACACCTATGGCTGAAGATTTATCAATTAGTAAAGGCATGGTTGGTCAGGGGTTAGCAATATCGGGCTTTTTTGCGGTGATCACAAGTCTATTCATGAGTCCTTTATTTGCTAAAAGTGATCGAAAGACCTTACTAGTCGCTCTGACCTTGATAATGCTACTGTCAACTTTAACAATCTCTATAGCTGATAGTTACGCTGTTTATATGCTTGGTCGTGCGTTAATCGGCTTAGTCATTGGTGGCTATTGGTCACTTTCAACTGCTTCTGCAATGCGCTTAGTTCCCGAGGAAAAAGTGCCTAAAGCACTGGCAGTATTTAATGGTGGTAATGGTCTTGCCATGATAATTGCAGCACCACTTGGCAGTTATTTAGGCAGTGTTCTTGGCTGGCGAGGCGCGTTTATGTGTTTAGTGCCATTTATTGCTATTGCTGTATTTTGGCAATGGCAGGCTTTGCCTAGCATGCCAGCTCAGCAGCAATCAAAAGGACCTTTTTCTGCATTTAAGTTATTTAAAAAGCCACTCGTCCGTTTTGGTATGCTAGCTGTCGCGCTGCTATTTATGGGGCAATTTACTTTATTTACCTATGTAAGGCCCTTTTTAGAGTCAGCGTTTCAAGCCACCAGCCAACAAGTCTCTATGGTGTTATTTGTTATTGGTTTTGCAGGCTTTATTGGCACCTTATTGATCAGTAAGGTCATAAAACTCAGTTTAGCGTTTGCATTAATAGCTGCTCCTACGGTTATGGCTTTAATAGCATTTTGTTTAGCTAATCAAATATCTCTTTTTAACATCAACATCGTATTACTTGGATTATGGGGGTTAATTGCAACTGCAGCGCCTGTTGCTTGGTGGAGCTGGGTAGCTCGTGCTTTACCAAAAGATGCTGAAGTTGCAGGAGGATTGATGGTAGCAATTATTCAATTTTCGATAGCGCTAGGCTCAACATTCGGCGGCATATTATTCGATGTTTATGACTACCCTATTACCTTCTTTGTTAGCGCAGCTATCTTATTTTTTGCAGCCATTGCCAGCTATTTCACTATAAAAACACCCTAAAAAATCATTAGGTGGCTCATACTTGGGCTACCTAATGTTCATTTTAAGCACCTAAAGATACATTCGACACTTTTAGGCAATAAATCGACTGTTCTAATATAACGCCAAACTGCACAAATAACCGACAATAACCTCATCAAAGCTGCATTGTGAAAACAAATTGCAGTCCCTGTTAATCAAAAAATAGGAGAGTGTTATGACAACCTCAACTGATAATTTTTACCAAAGCGATGCTGTTAACTTTGAAAAAGTAATTTTCAAAAACCAATTACAAATGAATGTAGTCGGTAATCTTTTTACACCTAAAAATGCAGAGAAAGGTGCGAACCTTCCGGCACTTGTAATAGGTCACCCTATGGGTGCGGTAAAAGAGCAAAGTGCTACTTTATATGCAACTAAACTTGCAGAGCTAGGATTTGTAACTTTGGCAGTTGATCTTAGCTTCTGGGGCGAAAGTGACGGCGAACCACGTAATACTGTACTACCTGATTTATACGCAGAGTCATTCAGTGCCGGTGTCGATTACCTTGCTAGCCGTTCATACGTCAACAAAGAAAGCATTGGTGGTTTAGGTGTATGTGGTAGTGGTGGTTTCATCATTAGTGCCGCAAAAATTGACCCACGTATCAAAGCTGTGGCAACAGTTAGTATGTATGACATGGGTGGCGCAACGCGCAATGGTTTAGGCAACTCTATTGACCTTGATATGCGTAAAGGTATGCTTGATGAAGCTGCAGAGCAACGTAATGTTGAGTACCTTGGTGGCGAAGTGCAGTACACAGGCGGCTGCCCGCATCACATTGATGAAAGCTCACACCCAATTGCAAAAGAGTTTTATGACTTTTACCGCACTGAGCGTGGCGAATATACACCAGAGCGCTCATCAGCAGATTTAACAACACACCCAACATTAAGCAGCAATGTGCGTTTTATGAACTTTTATCCATTTAACGATATTGAGACTATTTCACCACGTCCATTACTGTTTGTTGCTGGTGAACACGCTCACTCATTTGAGTTTAGCCAACAAGCCTATGATTTAGCTGCTGAACCTAAACAATTATTGGTTGTACCAAATGCAGGTCATGTTGATTTATATGATGATGTGGGTTTAATTCCATTCACTAAAATTGCTGAATTTTTCACAGCAAGTCTTTAACTAAAACGTGTCATGGTAACGAATGGGACATAGGGATATGCCCATTCGTTTTTTATACCAATTCGCTTAATTAATTATTATTGCGGATTGGTATTATAAGTAGCCGGCTATTTAGCGGTTGCTAAAAACGCCTCAACATCTCGTTTTGGTGATAAACCAAAAAACCGAGAATACTCGCGAGAAAATTGTGAGGGGCTTTCGTAGCCAACCTTAAAAGCAGCACCTGACGCATCCATACTCTCGCCAACCATCAACCTTCTTGCTTCCATTAACCTTAAACGCTTTTGATATTGCAACGGACTCATTGAAGTTAGATCTCTAAAATGATGGTGAAAAGTCGATTTACTCATTTTCGCAAGACCCGCTAAATCCTCTACACTCAAGGGTTGATCATAGTTTTCTTTTAACCATTTAACACTACGTGCAATTCTAAGCCCTTGGCTACCTGTTGACACTATATGACGAAGCTCTGCCCCATGCTCACTATTAAGTACACGCCAAAAAATTTCGCGTTTAATTAATGGCGCAAGCACAGGCATTGACTCAGGATCATCAACCAGCTCAATTAATCGTGTAAATGCGTTAAGTAGCGGCTCTGTCATCTCACCTAAGGTCATTCCCTTATTGAGTGATTGCTTGTTTAATTTGTCGAGCGGTATTTGCGAAATCAGTTCACCTAACATAGCCAAATCAAGCTTTAAAACTAAGCCTAAATAAGGTGTGTCGTCTTTTGCTTCAAGAACTTGCATTTTTGCAGGCAAATCAATTGAGGTAATCAAATACTTGTGTGGGTCATACTTGAACACATCTTCGCCCAAGGTCATGCTTTTTGCCCCTTGTAGCACCAGTGCAATACTTGGTTCAACCACACACATTGAACAAGAGGTGGCGGCCTGTGTTTGTCGATAAAAAAACAAATCCTCAATCACGCTATCAGCGGTTTCTTGCTGACCTATAAGCGGCGCAATCTTATCTGCTAAAGCAGCGCTCATTTTAGCAATAGCATCATAATCTGAATGCATAACCAACCCAATTAAATTCAAGATACTTAACTATACGCTCGATTTCATAAAGTTGGCTAGTTAAAAAATTAAACCCTCGGACTAATAGGCAATAACTTGCGTGCATTGTACTTTTTAAAGGCACAATTTTTAGCCAAAATGATTTCTCATCAGGTTACAAACACATGGAGAAAAGTATGAAGTATATTATCGGTACCCTTATCTTAACGATGAGTGCATTTAGTCATGCAGAAAACGCCTCTTCACAACGTTTAGAATTACCGCAAATCACAGTGCAAAAAAATGGCACTCAGTACCCAATGACTGGGCTCGACAAGTATTTCACGGGCAAAGTACGCGTCGAGCCTAGTTTCCAAGCTCATGGCGAAGCGAAAGCCGCTGGTGCCATGGTAACCTTTGAGCCCGGCGCTCGAACAAACTGGCACACTCACCCTGTCGGCCAAACCTTAATTGTTACATCAGGTATGGGCTGGGTTAATCAGTGGCACGGACAACCTCAGGTTATAAAACCAGGTGACGTTGTCCATATTCCTGCAAATGTAAAACATTGGCATGGCGCTACGGATAAAACAGCCATGATGCATTTGGCTATTCAAGAATCAAAAAACGGCAAAGTGGTTGATTGGTTAGAGCCAGTAACAGATAAGCAATATTTAAAAAAGCAGTAAAGATGGTAAGTGAAATGCAAATAAAGTTCACCAGTAACGGCAAAACTATGCAAGCGACTCTAGAAAGTAATAATGCCGCTAAGCATTTTTATCAACTTCTACCATTGACTTTAAAAGTAGAAGACTTCGCCAATGCTGAGAAAATTGCCACTTTACCTGAGAAATTAAATCTACAAGGCTTACCTGCTGGCACCGATGCTATCGCAGGAGACATCACTTATTACGCACCTTGGGGTAACCTTGCGCTCTTTTATAAGCAGCAAAGTTATGCAAATGGTCTGATAAAACTTGGCAAAATAACGGGCGATAGTCAGTTTTTTAAAAGTTTAGGCCAAGCGGATGTCACTATTGAGCCCTTGTAGTAGATACTAACTCTCCAGTTAGCAAAGCTGCTTCTGTACGCCACAAAGCAGCTTTTTTATTGCCTGACTTTATCTGCCCAGTGCTTTTAAAACATCACGAGCAAAATCATGCTCACTAAAGCCTTTAAGCCCTGCAAGGTCGTACCCTCGCCTTACAATAACTAACTGCTCGCTTGGAATAATCACTAAAAATTGACCACGGTTGCCTCGCGCTGCAATGGTATCGTTTGGTAACTCAGGAAAACGTTCGTTATAAAGCCACCACTGTGCGCCGTATCCTGGTGCCGTTACAGGGGGTTGAGCAGGGGCAGGTTTACTAATATAACTTAACCAGTCTTTTGGTAATATTTGCTCACCTTGCCAGCGGCCATTATTCAGGTGTAATAACCCTAAGCGAGCAAGATCACGAGAAGTAGTCCACACTTGCGATGACAAAATAAAGTCACTTTGCCAATCTGACTCTAAAAACGTGTGCTGCATGCCGATTTTATCGAGTAAGTTGTCATATGGGTAACGCAAGTAGCTCGCCTCATCGTTAAACGTTTCTCGTAAGGTACGTAACGCTAACATGGTGTCGTTATTGGCGTATTTCCAACGGCTACCAGGCTTTACTTCTAACGCAGTATGCGTTGCAGTATCAGACACTAAACCGCCGCCCATATAGACACGATCCGTACGATTGCCCGCTTTATTACTGTCTAAGCCCGATGCCATATGAAGCAAGTTTTCAAGGGTAATTTCGCCACGAGGGTCAAGCGGGTGAGACCAGCTTTCAAGCCCCGCAGGCTTTGTAACATCAAGTCGCTTTTGCGCTACCGCCACACCAATGATGCTCGCGCCAATACTTTTTGCAACAGACCAAGTACGCTGGGCAGTTTCAGGTGTAAAACCTGCTTTATATTGCTCTGCTAGAATCGCCTCAGGGCTTGCTATTAAAATTGCCGAAGTTCGTGCGCCTTCACCATAATGACGGGTAAAAGCCTGTGCAATAACCTCATCAAGCGCCTTATTGCCCGTCGCTTTATTGACACCATTTAGCGTTTGCCAAGGCTTACCATCATCCTTTTGGTAGGCTAAGTTTTCTTTAAACGGTGCTTGCACGAGTGTTGCAGCTTTAAGGCTTGCCCCTACGGGTAAATCAACACAGCCTAAACGAGGCCGCCACACCGATATACGTTGCTTATCTTTATCGTAATCAACAATGACTCTCTTGTGCTCAGTATCAATGTTCGCTTTCAGTGTTTTTACAGTGTCTGCGATTAAAGGGTAAATACCGGTAAGTTCATCAGTATCGATTTGATCTTTGCTTTTGCCAGCGTTAAACGTGGCACTACAGGTAAAGTTGGCGACGTACCCAGCGGCATAAGCGTTCAAGGTTGTATCTGTTTCTTCGCTACAAACGAAAAAGCTGGAGCACAACAACGTACTTAGGAAGGTTATTTTTTTCATTATTACTCCTTGGGGGCCAAAGAGTTTAAGTTAGCAAAAGAAAAAAATAATGATATGTTTTTACGGCAGTATTCGCTCTTTAAGCGATAAATCACCGAATAAAAAAGGAACAACAAAAAACGCCATACTGGGTATGGCGTTTGGCTTACTCAATCTAAAAATTATTTAAAATGTTGAGGCATCAATTACATAACGATAGCGCGCTTTTTTCTCCACCACACTTTGCCATGCATTATTGATTTCAGAGGCTTTGATTAACTGGGTTGCTGGCAGAATATTATTCTTAGCGCAGTAATCAACAACTTCTTGCGTTTCTTGCATATCACCAATTAACGAAGCATTAAAGTTTACGCGGCTTGCAGCCAATGCTAATGCATTCATGTTTAATGAAAACTCTTCTGGCATACCCACTTGGGTATACGTGCCGAATGGTTTTACTAATGAAGCATATTTAGCAATATCATATTTCACTGGCAAGGTATTAATTAAATAATCAAGCTGCGACTTATGCTCGTTGTAAGCGTCTTCACCGTCAACAACAACCACTTTAGCGCCAAAGGCTTTAATATCGGCTACTTTATCTTTAGAGCTAGTGAACGCATAGACATCAGCACCTTGTGACACAGCCAATTTAACAGCTAAGTGCCCAAGCCCACCAATACCAACAACACCTACTTTATCGCCTTTTTTCAAGTTAAATTTAAGCAACGGAGAATACGTTGTAATGCCGGCACATAATAAAGGAGCAGCATGCTCTAAACTAATGTTTTCAGGAATATGCACTGCAAAATGATCGCGAACAACAATGTTATTCGAGTAACCACCTTGTGTGATACCTGTCGGTGAGCGCTCATCAGGGTAGCCATAAGTGAATTTTGTTTCTGGGCAATATTGCTCGCCTTGATCTTTACAGCTATTACAGTCAAGACAGCTATCAACCATACAGCCTACACCAGCACGGTCGCCCACTTTAAACTTAGTCACATTCTTACCGACTGCTGTTACGATACCTGCAATTTCATGACCTGGTACTTGAGGGTATTGCTGTGCGCCCCAATGCCCTTTCATCTGATGAATATCTGAGTGGCAAATACTGGCGAATTTAATTTCGATTAAAATATCGTTATCGCCTACTGGGCGTCTTTCGAATTCCCATGGTTTTAGTAAGCCTGAATTATCAAAAGCCGCATAGCCACGAGATTTTATATTGCCATTTGCAAGCTGCTCAGATGATGCTGCAAATGAAGGCGCCGCAAAGCCACCTAATAACAGGCCTGCACCCAAAGCTGAACTCGTTTTAATAAAATTACGACGTGATAAGTCTTGCGTTTCATGTTTGTCACACATCTCAATGTACCTTATGCTAAATAATCTTCATCTGACACAGCTTCGAACCAGTCAACAGGTTTACCATCGAGTGCTTCTTGAACTGCTACATGCTTCATTGCACTATCAGCAGTCGCACCATGCCAGTGACGCTTTCCGCAGTTACACCAAATTAAATCACCTGGATTGATGACTGTTTTCTCACCACCCTCGCACTGTGTCCAACCTCGACCTTCTGTAACTAATAAAACTTGGCCGAGTGGATGAGAATGCCAATTTGTACGAGCTCCTTTTGAAAACTCCACCACAGCAACACCAACGCGAGCAGGTGCTGGTGCATTAAATAAAGTACTGATTTGCACTTTACCTGTGAAACATTCTGCTGGCCCTGCGATTGGATCTTGAGAACCTGACTTAATTACTTGCATATCGCTTGTTTGCGCTGAATCACTCATATGTTTCTCCTTGGGTTGCTTAGGTTTTGGTCTACTATTTCAGTCTAAAGCATCGCGAAAAACCATAAATGCCTGAAGCTCGCGCTTTCTTGCCTATTTGTGTAAAAAAAGTTTTTAAAGCCTTTAAACCTTTTTTATCAGCACCTGCGACTAAGCTAATAACACCACATATATGAAAGGGAAGAACCATGTTAAGTACAGTAAAAACACTCTCACTTATTGCCGCAGGCTTATTATCAGCACAAACATTTGCTTGGGGTGATATGCCACTACAAGAAACTAAAAACTTAACGCTAGATGCAGCCTCATTAAGCGCTTTAAAAGTAGAAGCGGGTTCTGGCTTTTTACACATTACCGGTAGTGACAGTGATGAAGTAACCGTTAAAGCCGAGATTTATCAAGAAAAGCCTCATGATGAATACTGCTTAAACCTTGAAGCCAAAGGCAATAACGCAGCACTTAGTGCAGGCCAGTGCGATTACCACACCAATAAGCAAACTCGCATTGATTTAACCGTCGCTATCCCTCGCTCATTTAATGTAAATGTGCACGATGGCTCTGGTGAAATTATCATTAGCAAAGTTGCGAATACTGTGATCAACGATGGTTCAGGTTCAATTACCGCAAATGACATTACAGGCACATTAGAAATCAATGATGGTTCGGGTAGCATAGAGGCACGTAATATAAGCCGTGATATTAAAATTCATGACGGCTCAGGTAATATTGATGTTGCCAACGCACAGGGTAATATTGAAGTACACGATGGCTCTGGTGGTATCGACTTAAATGATATTTCGGGTGATGTTGTCGTTTCAGATGGCTCAGGCAGCATTCGCGTTGATACTGCAGCAAACTTTGAGTTACTAAGTGATGGCTCTGGCTCAGTAAAAGTAACCAACATTGCAGGCAAAACCAAGATGTAAGCTCACGCTTTTATAGTTTTTAGCAACTAAAATGCCTTCCTTTGCGAAGGCATTTTAAATTGTAATTACCAATCTTTATTAGCATTTTTACAAGGGCTTAGGTATCCTTTAGGAAACGTTTAAGGAACTGCTATTTAAAAGGATAGCCTGATATGAAAAAGCCACTCGCCGCCTTACTAACTGGCCTTGTTTTAACAGGTTGTACAGGACTAACAACTGAACAACAAACGGCCATTGATAACTTAACCCCTTGCGAGAAAATTAACGCCCTATTAGGTGCTTACGACAACCGCTTTGAAGGCTTAAAACGTAGCCGTGTAAATACTAAATACATGGAAACATGGACAGCGAAATACAACCTTATTGCCGATAACTGTCAAATCACGGCGCTTGATAAAGACAATGTTACCTACCGCTGTGTAGGCAACTACGAGCAACAGCAACAAGCTGTCACTGATCACACCCGTGCGGTTAATTTTACCCAAGCTTGTTTAGCGGGTAATAATTGGCATCAAACACAAAAAGAGTCAGCTGAATCGTTACGCACCACGTTTGTGCTTGACGAAAACAACCCTGTTATCTCAATCCATTCGGGTAAAACCCTATCGCGTAAACAGCCTTGGTCTACCACTCTTGAAATTGGTAAGCCAATTGAAGGTAAGTAATACACTCATGAAGGCTACATTAGCCTTCACATCACTATGACAAAATCAAAAAAACCAACCAGTCAATTTAAAACAGATTGCATCGGTCAATGTCATCGCCTAAATGGCTATTGCACTGGCTGTGGTCGCAGTAATGATGAAATTTTTGATTGGATCATTTTATCCGAACAAGAAAAGCAAGCGATTTTAAATACTCCTCGCCCTGACATAAAAGCGAAATAGTTCTGACACCCAAGCGTCATTAAAGCTTGTTAGCCTGATTCAAACTGACCATCAGGTAACGATAATGACCGCTATTTTTGTAATTAACTTAGCAAGCTCTACTGAACGATTAAACCGTGTTAGCCATGAGCTAAATGCACAAAATTTGGCATTTGAACGCCTTGATGCAATTGATGGTAGAGAACTGTATGATACAGCGATTGCCAAGCACTATAGTGCTGATTTAAACCTAAAAAAATATCATAAGCCCTTGAGTAAAGGTGAAATTGGCTGTTACCTGAGTCACAGAAAAGCATGGCAAACCATTGTCGATAGGCAATTAGATTTCGCCATTATTTTAGAAGATGACTTTGTTCTCGACCGCTCTATTCACAGTGCAATTGAAAACATTAGTACATTAAAACAGCCTTGGCAGCTAATAAAATTGGCCGCTTATAAAGACCGAAGTCGGGAAATTGCCTTTACAAAACACCTTGCTGATGAGCAACACTTAGTCATTCATAAAAAGCTTATGTCTGGCTGCTGTGCAACTGCTGTTAGTTTTGAAGGTGCAAAAGCGCTGTTAAAAGCCACAGCCACATTTGGCCGCCCCGTTGACTGCGATTTACAACATGTGTGGGAAACCGGTGTTTATGGATACTCTTTGCTGCCCTTCCCAGTGTCACAACCCGATAATTCACAAAGCGATATTCGGGATAGATCAACCAAAGTTAAAAAGTCGTTTTGGCGACGTAAAAAACAGCAACTTCATAGTGCACTACTAAACACAAAGTACACAAAGCAGTTTGTAAAAGCGCAGCTAGTACCGAACAAAAAGAAAGGAGCCGCAGCTCCTCTCTTACCAATAAAAAATCATTAACGATTTATTTAGCTTGCCTATTATTTTGCCTGGTTTGGGTGGTCAACCCCTATCCACGCTTTAAACAATGCCATTTGAGCTGGTGTTGCATCTTTTAATGCTTTGACCTTTTTCTCTTTATCAAAGTCTTCGCTAAGTGTTAGCGTTGTGCTTTGTAATGCATCGCGTCGAATGAAATCAACAGTCACTGTGTCGCCTGCTTTAAACGTTTCGAGGCTGGCTGTTAGGTCTTTACCGACATGCTTTTTGTTAAACGCAACAATTTTGTCATCAGTCGTTAAGCCCGCTTGCCATGCAGCGCCACCACGGCGAACATGAGTTAGGGTTAATAACTCACCGCTGTTTTTTGCAAACGAATCAATACTAGGTACTGATTTTGCGCCTTCAGGGCGAATTAAACCTAAGCCTACTTTTGCAAGTAGCTCATCAAAGTCGATAGCAGCTGGCTCATCCACATTCGCTTGCCACCAAGCGCTATAATCACGACCCGTAAGCTCTTTTAAAATTGCTTTAACATCATCTGGCGTAAAACCATCTGGTAAACGATGCTTGTTATAAAGCGCGCGGTGAACGTCGCGGTAACTGATTTTGCCATCGCTTTTTTCAAGCAAATCAATATCAAGCGCCATTGAAATCAATGCACCTTCTAAATAGATATTGGTGCTGTAGTTGCGTGCATGATCGCCGCCTTGGTTGATCCACTTATCAAAGCTTGTTTCAGTTGCGCTTTGTACTTCGCGACCCGGTGTTTGTAAGTGACGATTAACAGTTTTAGTTAGCGTACCGAAGAACTCATCGGTTGTTTCAATGCCAGCGCGCACCATTAAGTGATCTTCAAAGTAGCTGGTTGAGCCCTCTGCAATCCATAATGTTTTCGCGTAGTTAATATTGGTGTAGTCATACGGCGCAATACCTTTAGGGCGGTATGCTTTTACGTTCCAAGTATGAATAAATTCGTGAGCTGCGGTGCTGATAAACGCAAGGTAATCTTTACGAGAACCAAAACGGTCACGTGGGCGCTGGATAATTGTTGAGTTTAAATGCTCTGTTGCACCGCCTGCACCTGACGTAGCATGTACCATAAACACATAACGCTCATACGGGTAGTTATCCCAAATTACGTTGCCCGTTGTCACTAGCTTTTTAAGGTCAGTTAGCATTTGATCTACATCGTAGTTGCCTTCACCCCAAATAACGAGCTCATATTCACGGCCATCAACAGTGAACTTGTGTAGCTCATTGATACCCGTTTCGATTGGTGAATCAACTAAAATATCGTAATCAGCGGCCTTAAAGCTGTGTTTAGAACCCGCATTTTCCATACCCGATACTGAGCGCCATTCTTTTGGTACATTTAGCTCAACTTTAACTGGGTCTTGGCGGAATGATTCGCTGAACATGAAAAAGCCAGAAGCATCAATGAAGGCATGACTGTCATCTATATGACGAGCACGTTTACCTAGCTCGTTAGCGTAAACTTGGTAATCTACATTGACTTGAGTAGGTTCGTTTAGGTGAACACGCCAGGTGCTGTGGTCAATTTTTTCCCACTTTAAAGCCTTACCATCATCATCTTTTGCTTCGAAAAAGCGCACGCCATTGGCAAGATTTAAAATTTCGTAACGGCCAGTACGCCAAGCTGGAAGTTTAATATCTAAATGTGCTTGTGCAGTTTGCGGAAACTCAACACTAACATTACCTAAATGGTGCTCAGGCTGAGTGATAGACAGTGAGTAGTTCACATCTGCGAACGCACCACTAGAACAGGCCGCCAGAATAGACATTGCCAAAAACTTTTTCATAACAACTCTTTTTATTACTATCAAAATTGCGAAATAGCCTAACAATTGCGAGAAAAAATGTGAATTAAAAACCGATAAACAGCCATTGCAACAAGTTTGATAGACAAAATAGCTAAGTTTTTGACTTGGAACCTACATTTCGTATTAATTTGTTGTAAACTTAGCTAATAGAAATTTGAATTTTTGATGGCGGTATTACTAGGTGCAGCAACAGCATGATGTTCTTAATAAAAAGTTAAAGCAAGCGATCGACGCTCGAACTGTGGTCGAAGATGCGCGCAAACATCAAGTTGAAGTTCTTTCTCAGTTTGCAGCGAAATTATCGCTAAGCTGTAAAGGACTAGACATTGAACTAGACAATCGTTTAGCGAAATTTAGAAATGCCCTTAAAAAAGGGGTTAAATTCGAATTACTCACCCCCTTTATCGATGATGTGCTTGGCCTGTTAAAACAACAAGAAACTAAGCAAATGGCACTGCAACGTGAGCTAAATGAAAGCGTCACTGACGCTGGCAAGCAGCTGCAAAAAGTACGAGGCTTGCCTGAAGATGCTCGTCGCTCGCTACGTTACTTACTTGACCACGAATTAAATAATATTCAGTCTAATCATGACTTTGTGCCACTACTTTCAAAGCTGATTTTAATTTATCATCAAGCCTTACAAGCCAAGCTTGCAACAACAAATACAGCTGAGGCGCCAATAAGACCAGAGCTTGCCACACAGCTGCTTTCTCTTGCCAATGACTTAGTGCTCGAAGATGAAAGTGCCGAGCAAATTAAGACTATCAAAAGTAAAATAACCCATAATGATAGTGTTGACGATCTGCTTGATTCTGCACTGAATATTATCAGCATCGTTACGCGCAATATGAGCAAAGAGCGCCAATCAGCGCAAAGCTTTTTGATCTCATTAAATCAAACAATCGAAGATTTACATCATTCCATTGTTTCTACCAGCAAGCATTCAGAATCTCTGAGCGCTGAATACGACACGCTTAACAAGCAAATCGAAAGCAAAATTAAAAACCTGCATACGCAAACACAGCAAGCGACATCTATTTCTTCGCTTAAAGAGCTTGTAGAAGAAGAATTAAAATCATTAAGTGATGATTTAATCGCAAAAGAAAAGCTAGAACAAACAGAACGCGAAAGCTTACTCGCTAGCTTTAACGATATTAATAGCCGCATTAGTCATTTAGAAACCAAGCTTTCGACCTATAAGCAGCGCCTAAATGAGCAGCGCTTTAAAAGCTTACTCGATGGCCTAACTAAGTTGCCAAACCGTGCAGCGTTTGATGAACGCTTTAATCATGAATTTAACTTATTTAATGTCCAAGAATCAGACATTACCTTTGTAGTGATTGATGTAGACCACTTTAAATCAATCAATGACCAATATGGCCACAGTGCCGGTGATAAAACACTGCAAGTAATTGCTAAAGCATTACAAAAATCAATTCGTAAATCAGACTTTATAGCCCGTTACGGCGGCGAAGAGTTTGTGTTACTAATGAGTGGAATGTCGATTGAAAATGCCGCTGTGCCACTTGAAAAATTGCGCAAAACAATTCAAGGCATTCCGTTTAAATTTAAAAATAAGCAAGTAGAAATCACCATTTCTCTTGGTGCAACCCAGTTGAAAAAAGGTGATACCCCGCTGATTGCCTTTGACCGTGCAGATGAAGCACTATACAAAGCCAAGAACGAGGGACGAAATAGAGTTTGCATTAGCAAATAAAGGCCTCATCTAGTATGTGAGGTCTTTGACACACAATGATAAAGGCTCATAGACGAGCCGGGAGAGTGCTTATGTTAAAACAACTGAATCCTACAGGTGTACTGGATTTACTATCGCAACTAGAAGTTGATCTACTCGAACAATCATCCACCAGCGAGCGCTATAAATTATTTAGGAACTGTGTGCTCGCTGTTCTCAATGTGGGCAGCCACACCGATTCAAGCTTAGAAATTTATAATAAATACGAAGACTTTGATATTCGCTTATTAAGCCGCGAACGCGGGATTAAGATCGAACTTGAAAATCCACCCGAATCTGCCTTTGTTGATGGCGAAATTATTACCGGTATTCATGAACATATCTTTTCGGTTATTCGCGATATTCTGTTTATTTGTCAAAAGTACGAAAAAGACTTAACAGAGCAAAAAGCCATTACTCATATGGTATTCGATATGCTGCGAAACGCAGGCGCACTGAGAGTGAATAGTGACCCGAGCATGATAGTTTGTTGGGGCGGCCACTCTATTAACGAAGTGGAATACAAATACACCAAACAAGTTGGCTATGAGCTTGGCCTTCGTGGCTTAAACATTTGTACCGGCTGTGGCCCTGGTGCAATGAAAGGTCCGATGAAAGGCGCAACCATTGGCCATGCCAAGCAACGTATTACTAATAATCGTTACTTAGGTTTAACCGAACCAAGCATTATAGCCGCTGAGCCACCTAACCCAATTGTAAATGAGTTGGTGATTTTGCCTGATATCGAAAAGCGTTTAGAGGCTTTTATTCGCACAGCCCATGGCATTATTATCTTCCCAGGTGGGGCGGGTACCGCAGAAGAGCTGTTATACCTTTTAGGTATTTTGCTACACCCAGATAACGAAAAACAATGTTTACCAGTGATCCTTACTGGCCCTAAAGAAAGTGAAAACTACTTTATTGAGCTGTGTAAATTCGTTGAGAAAACTCTCGGTAAAGCTGCGCTAGATAAGTTTGAAGTGATCATCGATGATCCAGAGCGAGTTGGTAAAACGCTTAAAGCAAAGATGGCTGAAGTACGCGAATACCGTAAAAGCCAAGGCGATGCTTACTACTTTAATTGGACGCTAAAAATCGATCATGATTTCCAACAGCCGTTTGCACCAACTCATGCTAATATGTCGAGCTTAGATTTACATTTAGATCAACCAACTCAGCAACTCGCAGCTAATTTACGCCGAGCGTTTTCAGGCATTGTGGCTGGTAATGTTAAAGACGAAGGCTTACAAGCCATCAAACAACATGGCCGATTTGTGCTAAGTGGTGAACCTGCGCTTATGGCTGATATGGACAAACTACTGGCTGCATTTGTTGAGCAAGGCCGAATGAAATTGCCTGGCAGTAAGTACATTCCTTGCTATGAGATAAAAGCCTAACAGGAGCCTATGTGACAACCCAATTACTTTTAATAGATGCGCTAAATCTTATTAGGCGCATCTATGCTGTTGATAGTAATCAGAGTCATCACAGTGAAGAGCATATGATAAAAGCAAGCTGTGCCCGAGTGGCACATGCTTGCAAAAAGTTACGCCAGCAAACGAATGCAACTCACGCGATTGCCGTGTTTGATGGTGAAAGAAGTTGGCGTTATCACTACTTTGAGGCCTACAAAAGCACTCGTTCACCAATGCCTGACACCCTCAAGCAAAACTTATCACGCTTTAAACAAGCAATTGAAGACACTGGCATTGTGGTGTTTTCACCTGATAATGATGAAGCCGACGATATAATTGCTACTCTTGCTTACAAGGCCGCAACTAATAATGTGCCTTCTACCATCGTTTCGACAGATAAAGGGTTTTTGCCGTTTTTATCTGAGCAAATTGCAATATTTGATTACTTCAAAAAACAGTATATTGAGCTTGAAGATATCAAACAGCGCTTTGATGTACCAAAGCATCGGCTTGCTGATTTTTGGGCTTTAGCTGGTGATAAAACCAATGATATTCCGGGCGTTAAAGGGATAGGTAATAAGTCGGCGCAGCAATTAATAAACAATTATGAGTCGATAGAAGCGGCCATGAACGATGATGAGCTAAACCCGACTCTTAAACGTAAGCTGAGTTCAGAAATGGACATGTTCGTAATATCAAAAAACCTTGTTATGCTGCGTACCGATATTAACTTAGGCTTTAGTTTAAAGCAGTTAAGGCTCAATTAGTCGCAATCTCGTAGCACAGTTTGCCAACTGAGCGTATACTGAAAATTCGCGTTAGTTTTATAGAGTTACACATGTTTAAAAAGGTTTTCCAATATCTGGTACTTGGGTTAGGTGTTTATGCACTGATAGCAACCCTAGTGATCACTTTTTATAAAGATGATCCGCAAGCCATGATCTGGCAAGACCGTGAAGCTTTTAATAAACGCTATATCGCAAAACTATCGATTGATAAGCCTGAAAACCTGAATGCGGTGCTTGATTATTTAGGTAGCCCCGATCTAACCTATGCAAAACGAGTCGAAGACAATGTTTGGCAGATTATTTTTTACCGCACTCAGCATGTTAAATCTGATGGCATAACCACCATCGATGAATGCACAGGCCTACTATTTAAAAATGGTCAGCTGGTATTATGGGGGCCAAGTGCCTATGAAAGCTATCAACAAGAAACCTAACCGCTTATGATGGAAAACGTGACGCCACGGGAATTGGCACGCTTATTTGATAGTACACACCAGCTACTTAAGCTTTATCATCAAAAGCAAAAATGGTCACAAATTTTCCCTTTATTAAGTAACCTAGCTGAGCGTTATTACCTGCTGTATCAAGCCTGCCCAAAAGGTATGCAAGCACAACTAAGCTTGTATGTACCGAACCATGGTTACACCACAAACTTAGTTGTAAACCAATGTGTTGTAGCCTGCATTTTGTGCCGCAGCCTAAACTACAACCAAGCCATTAGCGAACAAATTATTAGCTGCTGTTTAGCCAATTACCTCTGCGTGCAATCACAAAGTAATAAGTTAGCGGCAGGACAGACCCTGACGGCTCAAGATAAGAAGCTTTGGCAGTGTCGCCACCAATTAGCAGCAAAGTTACTAAAAGACTCAGGCCCACATACGCTTTCTATTCAGCATTTATTAGCGCGTTTAAATAAATATAAACAAGCCCTATTAAGCGCGCCGAAAATAATGATTTACGATGGCGCAACAACCTTAGTTGCTTTGGCTAATATTATTGCCATGAATACGACTTACCGCGAGTCGGGTGGTCACATTAGTGTGCACAAAGCCTTAGCTGATATATATTTACGCACCCCTAATGAATTTGCCCAAAATGCTATAAAAGCACTGATTGCGCATATTGGCCCTTACATTCCGGCCAGTGAAGTAAAGTATGCCGAACAAATACTTATTTATTTAGCCACAGATGAACACGGCCGCCATATATTGGTTGATGCCAGCCGCCCTGAAAAAATTCGTTGGCATCGCTTTAAAGCGAGCTTAACTATTTTTGACAAACAAAGACATTGTAAAGACACTCGTTTGCTGTACACAGTTTGGTTTAGTGAAAACATTAACTTTGCTGAGTCACAGCCAATAAATCAGCAGCGAAGGCAGCACTATTTAGAGCTAATTAGTTCTTTAAAAGTATCGCAAGAATATAGCTACCGTGGCTTAAATAAACTTTTAAGTCCCTACCCTGAATTGATAACCCAGCTTACTGTTGCCTCTAAACCCTATAATAAAGAGCAGCAAAGAGCTAAAGACTTGCGCCATTGTTTATCTATGGTCGGGTACGATAACGCCCCTGCGATTATCCAAAAAGTATTATTTCAACGCTTGGTTGCAACCACCTCTCACCCGCTTTTTCAGCATATCTCTAAGCGCCTTGAGAATATGGTACGCATTATTCAGGCGCTATTTAAGCACACCGATTCTATTCAATTTGAGCAAGTTACTTTGCCCTTATATGCCTATGTTTTATACCTTTGCGAACATCAAGCAACCAGTATTTCTCGTAAAACTGTATTTGAGCAGGCCGAAGAACAGGTAATAAGCCCACCACTTGCCTGTTTGTTTGGCGTTAGTCACTTAAACCAAGAGCCACTAACGGCGTATTTAAATCAACTGATTGGCGATAACAGTTGGACACAGTATTTACTTGGTAGTGAGCAACATAAAAAACAAACTCTCGATATCAATGAAAAACATTGGGTCGCAATTAAGCTATTTACTTATTATGTTTTTCAACCCAAAGCGTTATTTAGTAGTTGGCAAGAACAGATTATTTTCGACAGCTTATCGGCTGCTGGTTGGCAATCAAAAGCAGATTTTTATGCATATCTGAAAAACTGTGAATTTGCAGACAATTTTTAGAATGTGATGTTAAAAAGTGCGAAAACGTTAAATAAATATGAACTTTAGTCTGTTTATAGTCAGTATTCACAGGATAAACTGGCAAAAAGCTGAATAAATTGCTATAAAAGCCGCTTAAATTTTCAAACACATCCACGTAAACCCTCTAACAAGTAAATCGCATGCTATTTCGCGATAAGTTTACGTGTTTATCTACTCATAAATAGGAAAAGTAAATGGCTAAACAAACCATCACAGTGATCAAAGGCGACGGCATTGGTCCTAGCATTATTGATTCAGCACTTGAGATCCTTAAAGCTGCAGGTTGCGATTTTGATTATGAATTCGTTGATGCTGGCCTTGCTGCCCTAGAAAAAACTGGTGAGTTACTTCCGCAAGAAACAATCGACACAATCGCGCGTAACAAGATCACTTTAAAAGGTCCATTAACGACTCCGGTTGGTGAAGGTTTCACTTCAATCAACGTAACTTTACGTAAAAAGTTTGGCCTTTACGCTAACGTTCGTCCTGTTAAATCATTCGCAGGTACACAAGCTCGTTACGACGACATCGATATCATCACTATTCGTGAAAACACTCAAGGTATGTACTCAGGTCTTGGCCAAGTGGTTTCTGAAGATGGTAACGAAGCAGAAGCAATGTCAAAAATCACCCGTGAAGGTGCAGAAAAAATCGTTACTTTTGCATACGAACTAGCGGTACGTGAAGGCCGTAAAAAAGTAACTGCTGTACACAAAGCTAACATCCTTAAATCAACATCTGGTTTATTCTTAAAAGTTGCACGTGAAGTAGCTGAGCGTTACCCACAAATCGAATCAACAGAAATGATTGTTGATGCAACTTGTATGAAACTAGTTATGACTCCTGATGAGTTTGATGTAATCGTTACTACAAACTTATTCGGTGACATCCTATCTGACCTATGTGCTGGTCTTGTTGGTGGTTTAGGTATGGCTCCTGGCGCAAACATCAGTGAAGATGCAGCAATCTTCGAAGCTGTACACGGTAGCGCACCAGACATCGCTGGTAAAAACCTTGCAAACCCAACGTCAGTGATCTTAGCATCTATCCAAATGCTAGAGCACCTAGGTATGGGCGACACTGCAGAGCGCATCCGCAGCGCAGTTGCTGATGTTATCAAATCAGGCGACCGTACAACTCGCGACCTAGGCGGCAGCCACGGTACTACAGACTTCACTCAAGCTGTAATTGAGCGTCTATAAAAAACATTTGTTTAAGGCTTATGACAAGCTAATAACCCTTAAACACCTCCTTACCAAAAGCCAGTCTACGACTGGCTTTTTTATTCTCTCTACTTAATTGAATACTTAAATGGACATCCACTTTTATTTTTTAGCTTATTTGGACATCCACTTTTATCTTTTTAGTAAAACCTCAACATAAAACTAGACACCCACTTTAACCACTACACTTCCACAAGACTAACTAGACATCCAACTTAAAATTTCTCACTTCTCAAAATTATGGCTAAACTTGTATTGTTCAACTCAAGGAGGAGAAGAGCATGGCAACCCCGCGTAGAAACTTAATTAGCGTTTCAAACACACCTTACTATCACTGCATTTCACGCTGCGTTCGTCGCGCTTATTTGTGTGGACAAGACCCACTTACGGGTCGTTCATATGAACATAGGCGGGGTTGGGTTGAAAAGAAACTACTTCAACTTGGCAGGATATTTTGTATTGATATTTGCGCCTATGCTGTAATGAGTAATCACACTCATCTGGTTCTTCACATTGATATAGCAAAAGCTAAGAGCTTATTTGGACATCCACTTTTATCTTTTTAGTAAAACCTCAACATAAAACTAGACACCCACTTTAACCACTACACTTCCACAAGACTAACTAGACATCCAACTTAAAATTTCTCACTTCTCAAAATTATGGCTAAACTTGTATTGTTCAACTCAAGGAGGAGAAGAGCATGGCAACCCCGCGTAGAAACTTAATTAACATTTCAAACACACCTTACTATCACTGCATTTCACGCTGCGTTCGTCGCGCTTATTTGTGTGGACAAGACCCACTTACGGGTCGTTCATATGAACATAGGCGGGGTTGGGTTGAAAAGAAACTACTTCAACTTGGCAGGATATTTTGTATTGATATTTGCGCCTATGCTGTAATGAGTAATCACACTCATCTGGTTCTTCACATTGATATAGCAAAAGCTAAGCGTCTAAATAATAAAGCGATTCTTATTAGATGGCACAAATTATTCAAAAGTACATTCCTTTGCCAACGGTTCTTAAATAGCGAATTACTAACACAAGCAGAGCTTTCTGCGGTTAATACCAGGGTAAATTTATATCGTGAGAGGCTCAGCAGTATTAGTTGGTTTATGCGAGTCCTTAACGAGGGTATTGCACGAAAAGCGAATCAAGAAGATGAGTGCAAAGGACGGTTTTGGGAAGGTCGCTTTAAATCACAAGCTTTACTTGATGAAGCTGCACTTGCTGCATGCCTTGCTTATGTAGATTTAAATCCTGTTAGAGCAAAAGCGGCTGATTTACCTAAGCAATCTGACTACACCAGTATTAAATCTAGAATTAATGCAGCTCAAAATAATAAGCAACCAAAACCGCTTATGCGCTTTGCAGGTAGACCTCGTAAACATATGCCTAAGGGACTACCATTTGAGCTCAAAACATACCTGCAACTTGTTGATTGGACAGGCCGCTCAATACGAGAAAATAAGCCTGGGAAAATCCCAGATAATACGTTACCAATACTTGAAAGATTAAACATTTGTGCAGAAAACTGGCTCACACTTACTACTTCCTTTACTCGCTCATTTAAAAATACTGCAGGTAAAGAACAAGCAATCACAGCTTATACAAATCACATGAAGCGAAAACGAAGAAGCTCTATAGCTAATAGCTTAGCCTTATTTACTTAGTTACACATTCGACACTAGAAATCAATTTTACAAATCCAATCCTTTTAATTCTAGAAGCATAACAACTATTGCAACTAGCACTGACCAGTGTGTAAAACTAAAAAAATAACTCAGCACATAAGACTGAAATTTAATTAATGACAATGAAAAATCACTATTTTTATAGCAATTCAACTTGTTCTGAATAATTCACATCTATCTTTAGCTGATTCTTATTAAAAATAAGTTGGGTGTCTGGTTAAATATTTAAGTTGGCTGTCTTTTTAAAAATTAACCAAACCTTATTGTAGCGAGGTGTTAAGATGGGTGTCTAATTATAAAAAGAAACCTATTCTGATAGTAGCTAAGTTATGCAAGGCAGTAACGTAAATGCATTATCTATTGGTATAGTTAGCAATTTGCCACACGAACAATTCAATGCATAGTTACACCCAAAACAATAACAATTAAGCATGTAGGTGCAACAAAAATATCAAAAAACTTAAATACAGAAAAATTAATGCAAAAAGCTACATTTGCGGTTGACATCAGTTTCCAAAACGCTTAAAAATACTCCTAACATTTTTTAAACAGCAGCCATCTAGTCGGCTGTGCATTTTTTAGAAGAAAATTAAAAAATAATGAATATTCGCCGTCACCTTTTAGTCGTCAACGTTCTCGTACTGGTCTTAGTTACAAGCCCAGCGGGAGGCTATTAAAAGGTGAAAGCACGCTTTTTAAAAAACCCCCGCCATATGCGGGGGTTTTTTTATGCATTTATGCTTGCACACACAGAGGAATGAGGATGAGTACAACTGAATATAATGGATCCGAACTAGTTGTTCGGGCACTTAAAGAATTGAATGTTAAATATATTTTTGGCTACCCTGGCGGGTCTGTTCTTGATTTATATGACGCGTTATTTCAACAAGAAGATATTGAACATATCTTAGTACGTCACGAACAAGCCGCTACTCATATGGCTGATGGTTATGCCCGTGCTACCGGGGAAGTCGGTGTGGTGCTAGCAACTTCTGGCCCTGGCGCTACAAACTGTGTAACAGGTATCGCAACAGCATACATGGATTCTATCCCAATGGTGGTGTTATCTGGCCAAGTTCCTACTGGTTTAATTGGTGATGATGCATTCCAAGAAACTGATATTGTTGGTTGTTCTCGCCCTATCGTAAAACACAGCTATAACTGTCGTAGCGCAAAAGATATTCCAACAATCTTAGCTAAAGCATTCTACTTAGCCAGCACAGGCCGCCCTGGCCCGGTTGTGGTTGAATTACCTAAAGATATGCTTAACCCTGAGCTAAAGTTTCCATTCGAATTTCCAAAAACAACTGAGCTTCGAACTTATAACCCGAACACTAAAGGCCACTCAAAACAAATTCGCAAAGCAGTTAGCGCAATTTTAGAAGCTAAAAAACTGGTTATTTACTCAGGTGGCGGCATTATTCTATCAAATACCTCTGAGCAACTAACTCACTTGGTTGAATCATTAAATGCGCCAATCACTAACACCTTAATGGGCCTAGGTGGTATCAGCGGTACTCACCCTAACTTTATTGGTATGTTAGGTATGCATGGCAGCCTTGAGGCAAATAAAGCCATGGCAAATGCAGATGTTATTTTGGCTTTAGGCGCTCGATTCGATGATCGGGTAACGAATAACGTTAAAAAATTCTGCCCTAATGCCACGATTGTTCATGTTGATGTTGACCCAACCTCTATTTCTAAAACAATTAAAGCGCACATCCCGGTTGTTGGCTGCTTGAAAACAGTGCTTGAGCAGTTACAAACGGCGATTGATAAGAGCCCTATTTCAATTGATCGTTCGGCACAAGAAGACTGGTGGCGTCAAATTATTAGCTGGCGTGAACAAAAATGCCTAAGCTACAGCACTGATGGCGATAAAATCAAACCACAAGCCGTTATCGAGGCAATTTACAAAGCAACCGATGGAGATGCTTACATTAGCTCTGATGTAGGTCAGCATCAAATGTTTGCAGCTCAGTATTATCCGTTTAAACACCCTCGCCAATGGATCAACTCTGGTGGCTTAGGCACCATGGGCTTTGGATTACCTGCAGCAATGGGCGTTAAGCTTGCCTTCCCTGATAAAGAGTCTATCTGTGTAACGGGTGATGGTTCTATCCAAATGAACATTCAAGAGCTATCAACATGTTTACAATACAATTTAGCTGTGAAAGTTGTGTCGTTGAATAACCGCTCACTGGGCATGGTACGTCAATGGCAAGATATGATGTATTCAGGTCGTCACTCATCTTCTTACATGGAATCACTTCCTGATTTCGTAAAATTAGTAGAGAGCTATGGCCACGTAGGTATTCGCGTTGATCATATTGATGAACTGCAGCCTGCTATTGAAAAAGCCATGTCTATTAACGACAGACTGGTATTTTTAGACATCTGTGTAGATGAAAAAGAACATGTTTACCCAATGCAAATCAAGCTAGGGGCAGTCGATGATATGTGGTTACGTAAAGGAGTAAAAGCATAATGCGCCGTATTTTATCAATCTTATTAGAAAACGAACCTGGCTCGTTATCCCGCATTGTAGGCTTATTTTCACAGCGTGCTTACAACATCGATAGTCTGACTGTTGGCACAACTGACGATCATTCTCTTTCGCGTATTACCATTACAACCATGGGTGATGATCGCATCGTTGAGCAAATCACTAAACAAGTGAACAAGCTTGTAGATGTTCTAAAGATTATTGACTTAACCGAAATGGCACATATCGAGCGTGAGCTGTTATTAGTGAAAGTTTTTGCCCAAGATGAAACCACTCGAGCAGCAGTAACGCGTGTTGCTGATGTGTTCCAAGGTGCTATTTTAGATATGGGGCGCCACAGCTACACACTACAACTTGTAGCGAGCACAGAAAAGATTGAATCTTTCCTTGATACCCTGCGTCATGAATCAGACATTATTGAAGTTGTACGTTCAGGTGCTGTTGGTATTGGTCGTGGTGATAAAGCGTTAAAGGCATAAGCCTTTTTCGCTATCGCAACAAAACGCCAGTTACAAAAAAAGGGCTATAAGCCCTTTTTTCAATAATTAGTAAGTTACCCTATTAAGGATTAACTTGGTCTTTAAGACCTTTACCCGCTTTAAAGCTTGGGATAGTTGCTGCTGCGATTTGGATTTCTGCACCAGTTTGTGGGTTACGGCCAGTACGCGCTGCGCGCTCTTTTACTGAGAAAGTACCGAAACCAACTAATGCTACTGAGTTACCTTCTTTAAGAGAGCTAGTAACTGCGCCAGTGAATGCATCTAGTGCACGAGTTGCTGCCGCTTTTGAGATTTCTGCATCAGTAGCAATTTTTTCAACTAATTGAGCTTTATTCATTGTTAGATTCCTATTCGTTATTATTTTGCCTTCGCAAAACCTATCTTTATGCATTTTTGAGAAGTTAGCAACAGCAAATTGCTATTTTTACGTAATTTATTCAAAAATGACTACTATTTAACTATCAATCACAAGGTTAGTGACATCAGTATTAATAAAGACTTAATTTAACTTCCATCACAAAATTTTATGATAGCTAAACCATCATTCAATTTTCTCGATAACCAAGGTAACTTCCCCGACCTCAAAGCCAAACTTATCAATAGCGGTACGGTTTATCAAGCGTGATTGTGTTACCAAGTACATCCAATCATCGAAATTTACCACTAAAGTACTACCATCATATGGAAGCTCGACAGAATATGTCCAATGGAACACGCTTCCATTGCTCTCACCCTTTGCTTCGCCAATCACATCTGATGCTGTCCCTGTGATACTGCCATCATCATTAATGGTGATGTACCAAACACGGGTTTGCGTTTCGCCATCATCATAAACAAATTGCTCGTCAATCACTCCCTGATTGCCATTCCAAGATGCTTGCATGTCTACTACCAGCTTACGTGTTAACTCGCCCTTGTGGTCTTGCACAACGCCGTAGGCTTTGAGCTCACCACTAAAAAATTGCTTAAAGTCAAACTTAGGCTCTGTTCCTTGATAATAATCAACATCAGGCGCAGAGCAGCTGGTAATTAACAGTACCATAGCGAAAATAAAGAGTGCTTTGAGCTTAATCATGTTTCCCTCCAATAAGCTGTTTACGAAGTGATGGTTCAGACGTGTCGACGCTTAACCAAATTGCTAAGAAGTTGTCAGCGAATCTTTTATCATCGATTTGCCCTAGCTCTTTGTCATTAAAGTAAAAAGTACCAATTCCTTGTTCGTTTGTTTGAAAAGACAACGAATCGTTTTTTTTGATATCAGGCCAAAGGGCTAGTAACTGTTTGTCATAAACACCTACCATGTCATTGAGCTTTAAATGTTGCCATTGCTCGTTGGTTGCTTTGACGATGTCTTTCGCATCGAAATCCCGCAAATAAGTAAGTGTAAGTTTGCTGGGGTGTTGGCCAAACTGATACGAGCCCGATGGGGTCTCTAATTTAGCGTTATAAACATCCCAAAACAGATACTCCATTTTCGCTTGGCCCACCGTTTTAAAGCCATTTGCATACACTCCCGCAGAGAACAATAACGCAGCAAATAAACTTAAATTAAGTGACTGTTTCATCAAATAATCCTTAAAGTTGTGTTATCAAACACTACGAAAAACCACCTAAAACTGATCATTTAGCCGTTAAAAATCGCCTATTAATAGCGATTATAGCCATAAACATACTTGCCCAACCCAAACCATAAACGAGCCAAAACTGCCACAGAACGAGCTCAGTATTAAGCACTCCAAAGCGCATTCCAGCGTAGTAACTAGCAGGAGCAAATAACGCGCAAACTCCCCAAGCAATATACCAAGGCAGCTTTTGTAAAAACTGCATCGAAGTATTAATGGTTAAAAGTAGTGCAGCCCAAAGTACAGCAAGCCATAAGGGAAAGGGGCTAACTTTAAAGGCAAGTAAGTTTAAGCTGCTGGCAAGCCATTCATAGCCCAGTGCGAGAGGCAAGCCACATAATAGTAGCCAACTATCTTGCTGGCGTTGCTTTGATAGGTAAATCATCAAAGCGACAACAGCTAAAGCGGGTATCAGAGAGTTATGCTCAAGGAGTAAGGCCATAAACCAGACTCCTTGAAACAAAGCAAAATTAATAATCGAGCGCGATATCATCGCCAGAATGGCCAAAACGAGGTTTACGGGCAACTAAATGAACTGTACTGATAGCACGGGTTCTAAACGCACCTTCACAGTAAGCTAAATAAAATAACCATAAACGATAGAATCGCTGGTCAAATTTGACTTTATCTATTTCAGGCCAGCTAGCGACAAAGCGCTCGCGCCAATCAGCCAGTGTTCTTGCATAGTGAACACCAATATCTTTTACACTATGCACAACCATGTCTGTTTGCTGCTTTATTTGCTTATTCATTTCGTCTAAGCAAGGCAAACAACCACCCGGGAAGATGTACTGCTGAATGAAATCGGAATTTTTAAGGTAGTGGCTGTAACGCTGATCAGCTATGGTGATTGCTTGAATAAGCATGGCACCACTGTCTTTTAGTAAAGACTGACATTTTGCAAAAAAGCCAGGCAAATACTCATGACCGACAGCTTCAATCATTTCGATTGATACAAGCTTATCGTACTTGCCCTCTAAGAGGCGGTAATCCTGCTTTAATAAAGTAATTTTATGCTCAAGGTTAAGCTCTTTAACCTTTTGTTCAACATAGGCATATTGCTCATCAGAAATGGTGGTCGTTGTTACATGGCAATCAAAATGTGTTGCTGCATAAATCGCAAAGGCGCCCCACCCTGTGCCAATCTCAATCACCGAATCACCTGGTTGTAAATCAACCTGCTCACAAATCAATGCTAGTTTGTGCTCTTGGGCCTGTTCAAGGCTAGCTTGTTTTGAAGGGTAAACAGCACATGAATACAACATTTCGTCACTTAAAAATGCACTATATAAGTCGTTGCCTAAATCATAGTGCGCCGCAATGTTCTTTTTTGAACCGCTTGCTGAGTTTTTATTTTTAATGTGATTAACTCGGTGCACAATGCCACTCAAAAAGGCGAATTTTTTCTCGAATGCATCTAGCTGATCTTGATTAAGAGCAAATATTTCAATAAGTTTAGTGAGGTTGTCACAATCCCAATAGCCAAGAATATAAGCCTCTCCGGCCCCCACACTGCCAGATAACGCAAATGACTTATACATAGCAGCATCATTTACCGTGACCGTTGCGTGTAAATCACTTGTAATGTCACCGAATTGCTCTTTTTGGTTACCCTCTTTTAGGGTAATGCAACCTACATTGATACTGTTGAATGCACCTATTACCAGTTTTTTATAAAGCTTTGTCATCCAGCCGGTCGTTTGGGCTTGTGTTAAATTTGATACTTTTTCCATCACATCACCTAGTTGAATTCTCTTGTTTGCCCGAGTGGCCAATAAATGGCACACGTTTGCAAAACAACTTCAAAGCATGAAGGTAAATACCTTTAAAAATACTTAACGTCATAGCCGGAAACTGTTTAAGCACGGCGCTAACCTGCTCTTTCGTGAGAGGCTGCTTTTGCAAACGCAGGGTTGCATCAAACAAAAGAGTGTCGTCTTTTTTATTTTCAATATGAATCATGGTGTTATCAGAATTCATTCTAATATGCCAATGATAGTTCATATCTAAGTTCATGAAAGGTGATACGGAGAAAACCTTTTTAAAGTTCACTTTTTTTTCAAGGGGTACGACATAATAATGACGCTCATTCCAAGGCGTATTGCTCACTTCAGCAAGCATGTGAGTGAAATCGCCATGACCAGTTTGAAAGAAGAAAAAATTAACCGGGCTAAAATAAATTCCTAAACAGCGCACCTGTCCGAGCATAAAAACATGGGTAAATTCATCGTCAATGCCAAGCTCTTTAATTTTGTTAAGTGCACGCTGCTTGAGTGGCAACTGCATATCGGTTTGATAATTAAAATAGTCGCTCTGATTAAATTTAAGCGCCTTAAAACCACTTAAGCCAAGCCAAGGATGAACACCATTAAGTTCATAAGGCTTAGCTAAATCGACCCACATCATATAAAGCGGGTACTTAAAGTGATGCTCTTTGACGGCAAAGCGCCTGTGGCGAACATCACCTACATATATGGCGCTATTCAAACTCGACTCCGAGTTGCTTTGCCACATTCACAGCACTTCTTACACCGTCTTCGTGGAAGCCGTTGTACCAGTACGCACCGCAAAAATAGCTGTTATTTTTACCGTCTATAAGAGACTTTTGCTGCTGAGCGGCAATCGACTGCTTATTAAATACCGGATGATGATAGGTAAACTCGCGTAAAATTTTGTCTTTTTTAATGCCATCAAGGTGGTTAAGCGTGACACAAAATTGCGTGTCGCTTTTGATGCCTTGCAGAATATTCATCTGATAAGTCACCACTGCGGCTTTGTCTGTGTTGTTATTTAACAGATAATTCCAGCTCGCCCATGCGGCTTTGCGTTTAGGTAGCAGTGTAGTATCAGTGTGTAGTACCACTGAATTAGCCGTATAAGGTATCGCTGAGAGAACGCTTTTTTCGTCTTCGCTAGGGTCTAATAACAGCTTTAAAGCTTGATCTGAGTGACAAGCAAACACAACTTTGTCGAATGTTTCACTATGACCATCATCGAAATGGACATGCACACTATCATCTTTTCGAGATACCGAGCTGATATTACTATTTAAACGAATTTTATCAGCAAAACCTTGGATCATAGGTTTAATGTATTCGCGAGAGCCACCCGGAATAACATACCACTGCGGGCGATTAGTGATATCCAACAAACCGTGGTTATAAAAAAACTTAACAAAAAACTCTACGCCAACTTGTGCCATCTCTTTAATGCTTGTAGACCAAATAGCAGCGCCCATCGGCAAGATATAATGAAAACGAAAGAACTCGTTAAAGTCATGCTCGTCTAAAAACTCGCCTAGAGTTTGATTTGCTTTATAATTTTTTTCAGCATGTAATGATTTACACACATCATTAAAGCGCACAATGTCTTTTAAAAGTTTCCAGAATTTAGGGCGAAAGATATTGCGCTTTTGTGCGAACAAACTCCAAAAAGTATGGCCGTTATATTCAAAGCCGGTTTGTTCGTTATGCACACTAAAGCTCATTTGCGTTTTCTGACGCTCAACACCCAAGCGCTTAAGTAGTTTTTCAAAATATGGGTAAGTTCGGTCGTTAAAGACAATAAAGCCTGTATCAACAGCGTACTCAACGCCATCAACTTTTACGTCTATGGTTGCAGTATGGCCACCTATGTAGTCGTTTTTCTCAAATACGGTTACATCGTAGTGCTTATGCAATAGGTGCGCACAGCTTAAACCCGCTATGCCAGATCCAATAACAGCCACTTTTTTCAACGTGATAATCCTTTTGCAAGCTTCAGCCAAAGTGGCGTAGGAAGCATTCTTAAAAATTTTAAAATGAAGGTAAAACGGTGCGGAAAGTGCACTTCTTTGCGCCTTTTCGCGACCCCTTTATAAATATAATTTGCCGCTTTTTCTGCACTCACCGCCATTGGCATTGGAAAGTCATTTTTGTCTGTAAGCGGCGTTTTAACAAAACCTGGGTGAACTAAAGTGACATCGATATCTTTTAAATCAACCGCCAAGCTATTGGCTAAATAACTTACACCGGCTTTAGACGCACCATATGCTTGGCTGCGTGGTAAGGGTAAATAAGTCACACTAGAGCTTACGATTACAAGCTGACCACCGGGCTTTATTTTTGGTAATAACGCCTCCAGGCAATAGCCCATACTGAGCAAGTTGGTCGTGATCACCCGCTCAAACAAACTGCTGTCAAAATTGCGAGCATCATCAATGTATTCACAATTGCCAGCATTGAGAATAACCCGGTCAAATTGTGTATAAGCCACTGTGCTCGAACGAATATCTTGAAGGTCGGTTGCGTCAAACTGGCAAGACTCTATATTTTGATGCTGGCTCAATTTAGCAAGCTTTTCTGTATTTCTACCGCATGCAATGACCTGTTCATTATTGTCTGCATAAAGCTTTGCTAATGACTCGCCAATACCTGAGGTAGCACCTGTAATTAATGTCGTCATTATGCACTCGCTCTTTTATCGATGTATTTCACAGCCGAGCCAAGCACTGGAATATGCCTATAAAGCATAGCGCCTACATCAAAATAATCGCGGTGATTAATTATTTTATTGCTAGCAAATTTTAAACGGCTATGACCCGCAACCGAGATTGCTTTGCCTTTGTTTAGCTTTGGATGGCGATAATACATGGTCCAATAGATAAAAGCGGTGTCGTCTTTGCTCTGAATATTTTCAGTAACATAGCTGTCTTCGATAGCGAATTCACAAGAAAGCACATTGGCGTAGAGGTTTTTGAAATAGTCACGCAGCTCCCCAAGACCATTTACTGCATGCAAAGGATCTGCAAACTGGATATCTGGGTGATAAATTTCATCCAGTAACTGTAAATTGTCTTTATTGAGTGATTGATAAACATCAATAAACCTATCAAGGATCGCCTTGTCCATGTCACACCTTAAATGCGTTTAGCGCTCGCTCTCGCGCGGCTTTATGATCAACAATTGCTGGCCAATAACTGCTCGACTTACCCTGTTTCGCTAAATAATCATGCGGAAAATGGATTTGTTTAGCAGGTATTTTTTCCAGCTCTGGTAAATATTTACGGATAAATTCACCATCTGGATCAAATCGCTCGCTTTGGGTGATAGGATTAAAAATTCGAAAATACGGCTGAGCATCACACCCCGTACTTGCAGCCCATTGCCAGCCACCGTTGTTAGATGCAAGGTCGCCGTCTATGAGATGCTGCATAAAAAAGCGTTCGCCTTTACGCCAATCAATTAATAAGTGCTTAGTTAAAAAGCTCGCGACCACCATGCGTAAACGGTTATGCATCCAGCCAGTTTGCAGTAGCTGCCTCATTGCAGCATCGACTAACGGGTAGCCTGTTTTACCTTCGCACCATGCTTTAAAGTCGCTTTCATCATCACGCCACTTCACGGCGTTGTATTTCTCATTAAAGTTATCGTATTTATTTAGATTTGGATAGATAGCGATAAGATGACGGTAAAACTCACGCCAAATCAGTTCGTTAACCCAACAAAACAAGTTACTTTTACTACTTCGCAGTACATCTGGGTGGCGCTGCTGGATCAGTGCCAATAGTTGATGAACGCTAATAATGCCAAGTGCTAAGTAAGGGCTTAAACCTGAAGTGCCTTTAATGCTTGGGATATCACGCTGGTCTTGATATGTTGCTAGCTTCTCTTCAATAAAGCGCGCGCAAACGTGGCTGAGCGTTTCATCATCGACAGGCCACTTTTCTGAGTTGCCGTCTGAGGCTAATAACTCACTTGGCTGCCACTCAATGGGCTCGAACATCTCTGGCGGCTCAGCAAAATAAAAGTGGGTGTCTTGATAAACTTTTAGCCATGCATTTTTAAATGGCGTGAATACTTTAAACATTTCGCCGCTTTGATTCTTGATACTCCCTGGCGGCGCAATTACATCGCCGTCGTATGCGCAAAAAGCAATCCCTTTACTATCAGCGTACTGTAAAAAGGCATTATCTCGGTTTACTTCATTAAGCTCATATTCGTTGTTAGCGTATACATTTTTTACTTGGTGTTGCTCGCAAAATGACGCTAATTTTTCAACACAACCGGCGTAATCAGCTGCATCAATAATATGTAATTCAATACCTTTACTTGCTAAAAGCTTCCCCAAGAAGCTAAGCCTACGCTTTAATAAATCTAGCTGAATATCAGCCACATCATGCTTTTGCCATTGCTTTTCAGTAATAAAAAATACCGCATTTCTGCAACCATTTTCGATTGCCTGATACAAAGCGTCGTTATTAAAAAGGCGCAGATCGCGCCTAAACCAAAATAATGTATTCATTAAATTCCGTAGCGTAGTTTTAATTCGTTCGGATAGGGGTCAAGATACACTTGCTTAGCAAGATACTCGTTTGGGTGCACTTTTAAATGATGCTTAATTAACGTAAGAGGTACGTAAAGTGGCACTAACCCTTGGCGATATTCATCGATGGCATCACGTAGTTCTTGCTTTTCAATCTTAGAAAGCGATTTTTTAAAATAACCTTGCAAGTGCATTAATGTATTAGCGTTATTTTTACGTGAAGCTGGTTTTTTAAGGGCTGTCATTAACCCCAAAATATATTCATCAGCCAAAGTTTGGATATCTTCGCCATCAAAAGTACCAAGCAGATTTCCTAAGCTACGGTAAGCTTCGTAGTTATGAGCCATCAATAAGTACTTATATTGGGCATGAAACTGAGTCAATCTATGTACTGTGAGTGGTTGTTCGCTTAATGTTTGCCAGTGCTTATAGGTATAAACACGCATTACAAAGTTTTCGCGAAGGTGCATATCATTTAAACGACCGTTTTCTTCGCAAGGTAACAATGGGTTATGTGCCATTATTTGCTCTGCAAAAAAGCCGATACCTTCTGAGGTATTGCCCGTTCCCGCTTCGTTGTAGATTTTAATACGTTCCATTCCGCAACTAGGGCTTTTGGCACAAAATACAAAGCCGCTTAAATCTGCAGTTTGCTCTGTCGCAACACGTTTACCGTATTCTGTTAATTTAGGGCCAACATCGCCAGTGCCATCTGGGCGGCACACTTTAATAGTATCGCCAACACGCACTTGACGAATAGTTGGTCGAGGGATTGGCAGGCCTACCGCTACTTCAGGACAAAACTTTTTATATTCAACATGGTTAGCCAACTCATCCATGCAAAAATTAGATTTTTTGTGCCCGCTGTCAAAGCGAACTTTGTCGCCTGCTAAGCAGGCGCTTAAACCAATTTTAATTGTCGATTGCTGCATATAAACTCTACTAATAGATAAGATTACCAATTGGGTTCAGTAATTTACTAATACCTTTATTGAAGTGTAGGGCACTACTAACAACTGTAAAGCACAAGCACCCTTCAATCGTTTTAGGTGTGTGATTGTGACGACCATCTAACATCATAAAGTCACCCGGTACATAGTGTCCGTCTTCATCACTAAACTCCCCATCTAATAATAAAGTGAGCTCAAATCCAGTATGAGTGTGCTCAGGTATTTCACCACCCGCATCAATATGAAGCAGGCTTGCTCGTAATGGGCCATCTTCTAAATCAATACGAGAGCGGGCAAGTTTGCCTATTTGCATAAAATTGCTGTGGCCAATGCGTGTAAGTGCTCTAGGTAAAGTGTAGGTTTTATCTTTAACATCAACTGACACCTGTTCTTGCTCGTACGCTTCATCAATTGATTCATCAGCGGTGATGGCATCAAAAAGTGTTTTATCGAACATATCATCCAAGTCAGTAGCTGATTCAGTAAAAACATTATCAGCATTTTTCGCTTCAAGCGCAGCGAGTTCGTTTTGACACACAGGGCACATTTCAACATGAATAGCGACTGCAACACTCAAAGTGGCAGGTAGATTACCTTCACTGAACTTGGCAAGCAATTCGTTGCTAGGATGGTGCTTAATCATGGTGATCTCCCATTTCATTGCGTAACTTCTGCAAGGCTAAGCGAAGACGAGATTTCACTGTGCCTACGGGAATATTTAAATGTTCAGCAAGCTGCTCTTGCGACATATCTTGAAAGTACACCCCGCGCACAACTTCACGTTGCGCAAGCGGTAGTTTATCAAGGTACTGTTTGATCTGTTTATCTTCTAAGTGGTCACTGAATTCGTGCTGGCCCGGCTCGGCTTCATCTATCAATGGCCAGATATCTTCACTAATGCACTCTTCTTTGCTGCTCTTCATTTTTCTTAGCATATCGAAAGAGGCATTACGCATTACTGTGTATACCCAAGTTGTCGCTGCACCTTTTTCTTTGTGGTAAAGGTGTGCTTTACGCCAAACTGAGGTTAGTGTTTCTTGAACTAATTCCATCGCTTGTGCTTCAGAACCGAACTGCTTTATTCCAAAACGTTTAATTTTTGGTGAGAAATATTGGAAAAGTATTGCAAACGCACGTTTATCACGGTGCTCAGCAACAGCAAATAAAGCATCAGCAAGCTCTTTGCTTGGAGTATCTGGCATGGCAGAGTATTGACCTGTGTTAGGTTTACAACCTGTTTGAAGTTGTTGACTTACCATCTTTATGTCATCCAATTATTGTCGTTTAAAGTAATACGGCAAATAGTTGATGTTAGATCACATTAATCAGTAAATTCGTTGTTGATTAGAGTATGGAGGAAACTTAGCAAGTTTTCAAAGTTAGATTTATAAGCAAGTTGTTGTTTTTTAACTAACGATATTGGCAAAATTTCAAGCCAACGGGCAACAACCCATGCAAGGTTATCGAATTGTGGGGCTTTATATAGGCCTGCTAAATCCGGCTGATTTGCAAATACAGCACGAAGTGTGTCACTCAATAAAGTGTTTTCGTCATTAATTGGCGTGCTTACGTACCATGAAGGTGACGTAATTATTTCGATGTCAGCATGTCGAAGTTGCTGCTTATCCTGAAAAGCGTTATGCATAGACACTGCATGCTCAGCATAAACATCAATTAATAATTGACCATTATCATCTTGATTGAAGTCGGTTATTTGCACTAAACAACCAATTTCGGGCAAGTTAAGATCTGTATCGTGTTGGTAGGTGCACAGCACAAAACCAGTGTTATCTTGTACAGCTTCTTTGACCATCGTTAAGTAACGCTGCTCAAAAATTCTTAGCTTGGTGAACCCTTCAGGTAAAATAAAAACCGGTAAAGGAAAAATCGCACGCTTCATAAAGTCTACTATTCTAAAACCACATGCCTTTAATTACGTGCGCTTTTAATCCGCCGATCAATATTTCATGAAATCTTAATATCTACTTTGTAACTTAGAAGTTGAACCATTGTGCAACGTTACGAAATAATTCGATAGATGCATATGCACTGAGTAAACTCAAAACCGGTGCAACCATAAGTAAAAATAAGCTGATTTCACTACTCATTGTCTTGTTTCCTTACTGCTTGTTTGTTGCTTTAGGAGCTTGAGCAACTTTTAACTCTTCTTCTTTCGAAGCAATTGCATCTTCACTCATGTAAGTATCTAGTAACTTTTGAGCATCAAACTCAATGCTGTTCATTACGCTTTCCTTCAGCTCGTTACTCGCTTGTTGAACATAGCTTTTAACAGATTGTGTAATTGTGTTGCTGATATCTAATTCAAAGTCAGTAGCACTTGCTTGAGTTGACCCTAATACAAGTAACGCAGCAGTAGTTAATTTAAGTGAGTTATTCATAGTGGTATTCCTTGTCTCTTTAAGTAATTAGTCGTAATTACTTAATCAAAGGTTGTGCCACCCTGAAAATAAATTTTAAACCATTGATTTTTAATAGATTAAAAATTAATTTATTTTTTAAGCTCATTCAGTATTGGTTAATAAAACCAACAAATTTAAATGTTTTGACCAATATTTAGCGAAAAAATAAGCATTGCCATTTTCAGCGCACACTTGTACACTGAAAATGTTTTATTCACTCATTTTTAGTAGATAAGTATGACAGAACAACTCCCTTATTCACGCCAAGAAGAACAACTTAACGTGCTTACTCACGGCATGGGAGTCCTGTTTGCGGTATATGTACTGTGGGACTTAGTTTCACAATCTAAAGCTGTGTCAGCTACGGTAAGTGCCATCGTGTATGGCTCAAGCCTACTGGTATTATTTTTAGCCTCGACCTTATATCACGCCAGTACCAGAGAGCGTATACGAGCCATTTATAAAAAATGTGACCACTGTGCGATTTACTTGCTTATTGCAGGTACCTACACGCCTTATTTGGTTATTTCGTTATCTGGGGCTTGGGCAATTGCTGCTTTGGTGTTTATTTGGACTTTAGCGCTTGGTGGTGTTGCATATAAATTACTAGTCAAAAAAACGAATAAAAAGGTCTCACTCGCTACCTATTTATTAATGGGCTGGTTTGCATTAGCACTTGTTTATCCACTTTATTTGAACCTTGATTTAAGCGCTTTATGGTGGCTGCTAGCTGGCGGGATTGCCTACAGTTTAGGCACTGTGTTTTACAGCGCTAAAACCCGCCATTACAGCCATGCAATTTGGCATGTATTTGTGCTAGTTGGATGTGTTTGTCACTACTTATCAATTAGTTTGTATGTTTATTAGTCCCATTGATGCAGGCGCATATTAATTTTAGCCTTATTAAAAGTAACACCTTCACTGAGTAGTTTTTGTCGTTGCTCAAGGTGTTTATTGCTGCCTTCTGGAAACGATATTTTACCTTGGCTATTAACCACCCGATGCCATGGAATGCTTGAGCCCTCGGGCATCACTTTTAATAACCGCCCCACTAACCTTGAGTTATTAGGATATCCCGCAAGCTTTGCTACTTGCCCATAACTGGCAACTTTCCCCTCAGGAATGGCACAAATAATGGTATAAATTAAATCTTCTTTAGTTGCCTGCTGCACGACTCGACTCCAAATACTGTTTACTGACCTCGCTAAAATCCTGCCAAATGGCTCTTGCAACAGGGCCATGATGAACCGAGTGCTGTCTAAATACACGAATTTCTGCACCAAACTGGTGTTCACGATCGATAATTTTAATTTGTTGTAATAAACCAGCGTCAATTTCCGCTTGGCAATGTTGCAAACTGATCATTGCCCAGCCCGCACCAGAGAGCAAAAACGACTTAACACTGGTTATATCGTCAATTTTCATTAACGCAGAGCCTAGCGTATAAGAAAGCCTATCACTGTCAAAACTCAAGTCACTTTCAAACATGGCTAAACACGGGTAATTTTGAATATCTGCAAAACTGATTTCACTGGGCACTACATCAGGCGCGCTAACTATACCTATATCAAATTTACCAATCGGTAAACTTTCGAGATCCCCTGTTGCATGAAACAAATCAAACCAAGGGCCAATTCCTAAATCAGCCTGATGACTATTAACCTGCTCTAGAGATACAAAGCGCTTACCTGAAGAAATACTAAACTCAGTACTAGCAAAACGTTTGAAGGTTTGGCTGATCACTTGGTTATAACTATTTTGATGGCAAAGTTGCTCGTAACAAATTTTATAATTGGCTTCATTACCTAGTGCCAGCTCTTTAGCAAGTGAGCTTAACTCACTGTTTGCATTAAGTAATTGCTTGGCCTCACGATAAAAAATACGGCCCTTCTCAGTTAAATGTAACCTGTATTGGCTTCGGTCTAGTAACTCAAACCCTAGCTCTGATTCTAGCTTCTTAATAGCTAACGTGAGCGCTGGTTGAGTCTTATGCAATTTAAGTGCGGCTTGGCTCAAACTAGAGCTTTGCACAATAGCATCTAGAATGATTAATTGATTTAAATTCATTAATGGCAAACTATATAAATAAAATTTATGCTGTTTCTAAAATTTAATAATTTTTATTTTATATCTTTGCAGCGTATCCTGCAGCAAATTTATGCTTTCTTATCTATGGAGAAGACAATGAGATTGGCAACCGCCGCGTTAATGAGCAGCATGTTTTTGCTTCTTGCGGCATGTTCAGAGCAAGCACAGCAAGATGAAGCAGAGCCGGTAGTACGTCCTGTTAAACTTTTTAATATTGGCAATAATTCAGAACAAAGCATTCGCAGCTTTCCTGCTGAAGTTGTTGCTAACCAAGGTTCTTATCTCGCTTTTAGAGTAAATGGTGAGTTACTTGAGTTCCCTGCTCTTGCGGGCCAACACGTTGAAAAAGGAGAGCTTTTAGCAAAACTGGATCCTGAAGATTTTCAACTGCAGTATGAAGAGCGTAAAGCACGTTTTGAACTTGCTGCGTCTCAACTTGAGCGTGTGCAAAAGCTTTTTAATCGCTCCATTGCCAGTCAATCTGAGTTAGACCAAGCCCTTGCCAATAAACAGGTTGCTGAGTCAGCGCTAAAAATTGCCAAAACCAACCTAGATAATAGTGAATTACGCGCGCCGTTCGCTGGTACTGTGGCAAAGGTGTTTGTGAAAAACTTTGAAAATATTCAAGCAAAACAAAACATTCTTCGCCTTGAAACCCGCGACCTGATGGATGTGGTTATTCAAGTACCTGAAAAGCTCATTGCACGTATCGATAAAGACGTACATTACCAACCAGAAGTTGTATTTGATGGTTACCCAAACAAGTCATATCAATTAACCATTAAAGAGTTTGATACCCAAGCCGACCCAATTACTTTAACGTATAAAGTTGTGTTTTCATTACCTGTGCCAGAAGATTTTAATCTACTTGCCGGTATGACTGGCCGCGTTGATATAGACTTAAGCAAAATCACCAGCTCACAGTCACCTTATACATTACTGCCTGTTGAGGCGGTATTCTCAGAACCTACTGAGTCTGAAAACAACAACAGCTATGTGTGGCTTTATGACGAAAACACAGGTTTAGTGCACAAGCAAGCTGTTGAAGTTGGCCAATTACACCGTGATGGCATTGAAGTACTCTCAGGTATCAAAGAAGGGCAAATCGTTGTGGCTGCTGGTGTGCACTTTTTAGAAGAAGGCATGAAAGTGCGTCCATGGCAAAAAGAGCGAGGCTTATAATGAGCTTTGCTGCACTCGCTATTGAAAGAAAAGTCATTAGCTGGATGTTCGCGCTGTTTTTACTGATTGGTGGAACCGTCGCTTACTTTGGCTTAGGACAACTAGAAGATCCTGAATTCACCCTAAAAAAAGCCATGGTGATCACCCTTTATCCGGGCGCGTCACCACAGCAGGTTGAAGAAGAAGTCACCTTCCCTATTGAAAATGCAATTCAACAGCTACCGTATGTTGATTACGTAACCAGTATTTCATCACCGGGTAAATCGCAAATTACCGTCGAGATGAAAAGCAATTATCGTAAACAAGACTTACGCCAAATATGGGATGAGTTGCGTCGTAAAATCAATGATCAAGCATCGTCGATGCCCTCTGGTGTTTATCCTAGTAAAATTATGGATGACTTTGGTGATGTATACGGAGTGATGTATGCAGTCACTGGTGATGGTTATTCTTACGATGAGCTTAAAGATTACGTTGATTATTTAAAACGTGAACTGGTTTTAGTCGATGGCGTTAGTAAAGTAACCGTGGGTGGTGAGCAACAAGCACAAGTCATGGTTGAGATTTCAACCCGCAAACTTGCCCAGTTAGGTATTTCGCCTAATCGTATTTATCAGCTTTTACAAACTCAAAATAGCGTGTCGAACGCAGGTAAAGTGCGCGTTGGCGATGAATCAATTCGCTTACACCCAACCGGTGAATTTAAAGACGTAAAAGAGCTCGAAAACCTACTCATTTCAAAACCAGGTGAAAATGAGCTTATTTACTTGGGTGATGTTGCTACCGTTTTTCGTGAGTACGCCGAAGTCCCTAACAATATTATTCGCTATAACCAGCAACAAGCATTACTGGTTGGCGTGTCATTTAGCACAGGCGTTAACGTTGTTGATGTAGGTGCAAATATTGATGCCCATTTAGCGTCACTTGAATATCAACGACCACATGGTATGGAAATAAACAGCGTTTATAACCAACCTGCCGAAGTTGAAAAGTCAGTAAGTGGCTTTATTATCAGCCTGCTTGAAGCCGTTGCTATTGTTATAATCGTGCTTTTAGTCTTCATGGGCTTTAAGAGCGGAGTATTGATTGGTGTAATACTTCTACTGACCGTACTAGGTACCTTCATTTTCATGAAGTTATTTGCCATTGATTTACAGCGGATCTCATTAGGTGCCTTGATTATAGCCTTAGGGATGCTGGTTGATAATGCCATTGTGGTTACCGAAGGCATATTAATAAACCTCAAGCGCGGACAAACAAAACTGCAAGCGGCGACTAACATTGTTAATCAAACCAAGTGGCCATTACTGGGTGCTACGGTTATTGCTATTACTGCCTTTGCGCCGATTGGCTTGAGTTCAGATGCCAGTGGTGAGTTTGCTGGCAGCTTGTTCTGGGTGTTGTTTATTTCATTGTTACTAAGCTGGATCACAGCCATTACTTTAACGCCTTTCTTCGCTGATTTAATGTTTAAACAAGCCACTGAAAAACAGCCGCATCACGATGAAGACCCTTATCAAGGTGTTATTTTTAATGTTTATAAAGGCGTGTTGCATACAGCAATGCGGTACCGTAAAACTACGCTACTGCTGATGGTGATCCTGCTTGTTAGCTCAGTTTATGGCTTTAAATTTATCAAGCAATCGTTCTTCCCAGCATCGAATACCCCTATGTTTTATGTTGATTATTGGCATACGCAAGGCGCTGATATTCATACCACTATGGATGGTGTTGCAAAGCTCGAAAAATTCTTACAAGCCGACCCACTGGTTGAAGAAATAACCACAACGGTTGGTCAAGGTGCACCGCGTTTCATGCTGACTTACGCACCTGAAAAATCATACCCAGCCTATGGGCAATTGATTATTCGAGTAAAAGACCGCGAAGCTGTTACAATCATGATAAAAAAGGTACGCGATTACCAACACGAACATGTACTTGATGCTCAGCTTAAAGTTAAACGTATGGAAATTGGTCCATCAACAGATGCAAAAATTGAAGCGCGTTTTTCTGGTGCTGATCCTGTGGTACTTCGCCAATTAGCAAAAGAGGCAAAAGACATTCTGCATCAAGATGCGGGGGCATTTAATATCCGTGACGATTGGCGTGCTCGCTCGAAGTTAATTCGTCCGCAATTTAACGAGCAAAAAGCCCGTCGTTTAGGGATTGCTAAATCTGACCTTGATCAACTGCTTTTAACTAGCTTATCGGGTAAACAAGTGGGCGTTTATAAAGACGGCACGCAAATGCTACCAATTATTGCTCGCTCACCTGCAGAAGAGCGCTTAAACGTTGAAAGCTTACGTGACTTACAAATTTACAGCCCAGTGTTAGGTGTATTTGTACCGGTGACACAAGTGGTTGATGATTTTGTTGTTGAGTGGGAAGACAGCTTGATCATGCGACGTGACCGTAAGCGCACCATCACTGTAATGGCCGACCACGATGTTATTGGCGATGAAACTCCAGCGAAGCTATTTGCACGTGTTCGCAAAGCCATTGAAGCTATTGAGCTACCTCGTGGCTATGAGTTGCAATGGGGCGGCGAATATGAGTCATCAACAGATGCGCAAAAAGCTATTTTCGGCTCATTACCGCTAGGTTACTTAGCCATGTTCGCTATAACTGTATTGCTGTTCAATTCAGTTAAAAAGCCTTTAGTGATTTGGGCAACAGTGCCACTAGCCATTGTGGGTGTATCTGCTGGTTTATTACTAATGAATGCAGCATTTAGCTTTATGGCACTGCTCGGCTTACTGAGCTTAAGCGGTATGCTCATCAAAAACGGCATTGTATTAGTTGATCAAATTAATCTTGAACTCGATAGTGGTAAAGACCCTTACAAAGCAGTATTCGACTCTGGTGTAAGCCGTGTTCGTCCTGTAGCGATGGCTGCAATTACCACCATCTTAGGCATGATCCCACTGCTATTTGACGTGTTCTTCCAGTCAATGGCGGTAACCATTATGTTTGGTCTTGGTTTTGCGACAGTGCTGACACTGATTGTTGTGCCTGTGCTTTATACCATGCTGTTTAAGATCAAAGTACCTAAACAGCGTCACGCTAATTAATACAGGTTGACTCTCAACCTAAAGCCCTAACAGCAAACTGTTAGGGCTTTTTCTTTATTACCTATTATTTTAAAAGGTAATAAAATCCTCCACAGCCAGCAAATAAAAATAAACAACACCAAAAATAAAAGCGCACTGGTACTTGGTGCTTATAAATGGTGCTAATGCTCCCTGTATAACTTCGGCTACCTACACGAATTTTATTCGTTAATAACCCCAACACCCCATAACCAACAAACAATAGGGATGCAATAAAGATAAATGCATTCTGAAAGCTAGCCATTGATAACCCTGTTTATTAGTCGTGAAAATTGGTCAGCTATCAATTTTTAACTTATTTATTATTCTCGGTAAAGTCGGATGCCGAGAGCTCGCCTGTGTCTAGCATAAGTATTTTGTTATTTAAGGTGGGTGTCTAGTTACTTTTAAAGTGGATGTCCATTTAAAGTGGGTGTCCATTTTTGATGTTCTGGTTGTGGTTTTAAATAAAGTGAGTGTCTGTTTAATGACTATCTTTAAAGTGGGTGTCCATTTATGGTGGTCTAGCTATGGTTGTGAATAAAGTGGCTGTCTGTTTAACTAATGGCACTGATTGTACTGCAAATGTCAGCAAATGCTCATCAGTTCTACTGAGGTTAACTGTGCTTGATAGCTTTTTAAAAGGTAATATATGATAAATGGAAAGACGCGCTTTTACTTATTTTTTATTCTCACACTCATCAAATAAATAGTAATTACGAAGATAAAAAAAGAGAGAACTCCAAGATAAAACATTTCTTCACTCTCCATATAGATATTCATCGAAAAGACGCCAAAAATGACGGTAGAAATATAAAATAGCCAAGTCGCAAGCCCACTTCTTTTCCTCGCAAATAACTTAAAATATATAAATCCCAAAAATGAGATTACAAGAAAAGTAAATAACATTTATTTTTTCACCTGATTCAAACCATCAACAACCTTTTAAAAAATACTATGCAGATAAAACCAGTACAGCCTACCCAAATATCAACACTAACTACCTAGAATTAGCGCCAGCTTTATTCAATAAATCAACCTATCAGTGAGATTACCTTAGCAAGTATGCTCTAAGCTGCCAAAAGGTTTGTTTAAAGTGGGTGTCTATTTAATGATTAACCTATCAGCTTGTGTGCTAACCTATTGCTGCTTATTTAAGACTTGAAGGGCTAAGATGCGTAGAAAAGTACTTTACTTATTGATTGCAATATTCAGTGGTACCTTAAGCGCCAATGAAAATACATACTATCAGCATGAGTCTAATGTAGCTTTTCACGTTGCCGTTGAAAGTTTATCTGATGCTGTTTTAGCAATTGAAGGACAAAATGGATTGATATTTAACTCAAGATGGATTTTTGGGGAAATAGGCACACCAATCGCAGATATTTGTGAAGGGCAACAGTCACCCGATTTAGATCTCGGGTGTGATTCTGTTTCAAGCCCGACTGTTGAATCTCATTACGACTTTCCACAAAACAGTCAGATTGCTCTGTATTTTAGACCTAAGCTAATTGTGAATGGATTCAAATTGATTGAAGCAAGTGTTAAAAACAATAAAGTAACACTATTACTATTTGAAGATGACAATACAAAAGAGCTGTTCTCTGTAAGGAAACATCAACTTATCGATATTATCGCGAAAAAACTCACTAAAAAAGAATTTCAACAGAAAAGAGACCGTCTTGAAGCTGATGCCACTGACCCTAATGAAGGCTGAGGTTGCACTATATATCATTAAAGAACCCTGAAGGTTACGAGTAAATACTAGCCAGGGCTCTAATGCGCTGAGCTTACTTTTTCAGACTTAATGTGCCTGTGCGTTTGGTACTGCTACGCTTCGTTTGATTTGGTTTTGATGAATGTGAATTGCCAGCCTTTGCTCTTGATTGACCTTGCTTGGCATCACTGCGTGCTTTTTTCACGTATTTAGAAAAGTCGCGCTTTTTTTCTTCTTCATTACGAGGCTTTTGCTTAGCACGAGCTTGCGTTGGCTGTTTGTTTTCATCAATTGAACGCTCTTGTGTTTTACCTGAGTCGGCAATTGAGTTATTGATCTCAGCCATTTCTTGTTCGGTTAAGTGACGCCACTGCCCTACTTTTAAACCCTTTAGGGTCACGTTCATAATTCGTGTGCGCTTTAAAGTCACCACTTCATAGCCTAAATATTCGCACATGCGACGTATTTGGCGGTTTAAGCCTTGTGTTAGTACAATGGTAAATTGCTGTGGGCCAGTTTGCTTGACCTTACACTTTTTAGTAACGGTATCGAGGATAGGAATACCGTTTGCCATCTTATTCACGAACTGGCGATTAAGTGGCTTATCAACGGTCACTACGTATTCTTTTTCATGATTATTACCAGCGCGAAGAATTTTATTAACGATGTCGCCTTCGTTAGTTAAGAAAATTAAGCCTTCTGAAGGTCTATCTAAGCGTCCGATTGGGAAAATACGTTCTGGGTAATTAACTGCTTTAACAATATTGCTTTGGATTTTTCGCTCAGTCGTACAAGTAATACCAACTGGTTTGTTATAGGCAATATAAACCAGCTTAGGCTTTGCTTTTAAAGGTTTGCCATCTATAAGTACATCATCGGCGTCACTAACTTTTACGCCCATTTCTGGCAAGTTGCCGTTAACAGTAACACGACCTTCTTCAATATATTTATCTGCCTCACGGCGTGAACAAAAACCTGTTTCACTGATAAATTTATTTAATCGCTTTAACTCTGTCATGGCACACTTCTGTCTGGATTTTAAAGCCGCTAGTTTATACCAGAAGCCTTTACCAAGCTAGGTAGAATCTAGGCTCTTTCACTGCACTTTTAGTGTAGTGCTGCGTTTTTGGGCTTTTCGCTCAATAAACTATGTAGTGTATCAAAATCGAAAGCGTACTCAGTGCTTTTGCTGTTTTGCAGTAAGAAGGTTTCAAAAGGGATAACCGACCAGTCTTTGATGTTTCTTAGCCAGCTGTAACTTTGAATATTGTGCTTTGTGATCACCCCGAGCTGAAACTTAATCGCATCGTGATTTTGCCAATAAGGGTTACCATTATGATGATCGATAACGCTAATTAGTGCCCACGCTCCCATCATAAAATGCCCGCCAACACTGGCTGTGAGTTTTTGTTGTTCTATTAAGTCTAAATTATCATCAAGCCAATCAATGCCACCAATGAAATAGGCTTTATCTTTTTTACCTTTTACTGCTTCTAGGGCACCTTGCGCCATCAAATCAGACGCACACCAAATCACATTCGTATCTGGGTATCGTTGTAATAATCGGCTCACTTTATTCTCGGCTTCTTGCTTATTCCAACTGGCATACACAACTTGCTCAAGCTCAACATCTTGTTTTCGTAAATAATGAACAAGGCCGTCACTACGGGTGTCAGATTCAGTGCCATAATGGCCATTGATAGCGACAAAGTGAGGCGTTTGCTTTGTATTTATTGCCTCATCAAGTAAGGCTTTGCCAAGTTGTTCACCCGCTTTGAAGTTATCGTGAAATACTTCACCTAACCAATACTTAAAGCGCTGACGGGGTTTACCGACTTCGTCTCGCTCTACGCCAACAATCGTTTCTTCGAGAGTGATAAAATTTACTTTGTGTTGTTCAAGCAAGCTCATTGACTGCTCTGCGCCACCTGGGTAATTGATTAAAATTGCGTAATCAGGTTTAGGGTTATATTGCAGGTATTGTTTTAGTTCAGCTAATTGAATGTGGCGATTTCCACCACCATAAATTGTTGTGAGGGAAACATTATTTTGCTTGGCAGCAACCTGCATCACATCAGTCACTTTTTGCCAAAATACATCGCTTTTAACAGAGGGATTAACTAACAGCACAGAGAATTGCTCGCCAGCATAAAGTGGTGAACAGCAAAGCAATGTAAAAACCAACAAGCAAACTCGCATTACCACTCCGCTTTGTTTTTCTTTGATTGTAGTATACGAGGAATTATCTAGACAATTTCCGCCAAATTAATTCACACGGACCATGTGTAAAGTACTGACTATACACTTTACAAAAAAACAATTGAAAAACAAGCACAACAGCAATAACCAACCAATAATCTATGCGATCAAAATTAAGTGCTGCGCTTGGGTATACGACTTTAAAAAACAGGATAAAAATCACTGTTTGCAGTAGATATAGCGTTAATGACATGCGTCCAGCTTGCTGTAGCAGTAACCAGTTACTGGGGGAATTTTTAACTATTTTCACAATAATGTGGCAATAACAAATGGCCATAGCTAAAGCAGCAAGCCAATTAATCGGTTCAGCAATCGCGTACATGAATACACTTTGGTCAGGCTCTATCATCAACCTTAGAGCCGTAAAACTTATCGCTGCAGCAGTAATCAACTTAAGCTGAGAGTGTGTTAAACCTTTAACAAATACCCCTTGTTTATATAAATAAACGCCCACCAGCATTAACCCTGCAGCCATCCACATAGTGATAAGCGGCACAGCAATAAGCATTATTATAAAAATCAGAAAGTTACTGACGAATCCTGCAAAATAAGAAGAGTAAGCCGCGTCATACGCCATTAAAAAACTCTCAGAGCTTCTCGTTACAGGGCTAAACTCTGGCTCTATAAAGGAGAGTAAAAATGAAATGAAGGCACCAAGAAGTAAAAACAGCATGCCCATACGCAGTATTTTTTCGTCATCTTGCTGACTAAATTTAAGCGTTAACCAGCCTGCACAAGCATAAATAAACAAAATATCTCCAGCCCAAAATAAAAAACCATGGGCAAGGCCTATACATGCCAAAACTTTTAGCCGCTTATGTTGCTTCTCGACGCTTTGCCAAAGTTGCCATTGAATCACTAAAGACGCACCGAATAACAGGCAAAAAAGGCTTCTAAAACGCCCATCAATAAACACTGTATTTATGGTGTGAATGAGTGAATCTGAAAATGGTGGCGTAGCACTTGGGGTATAGTCATACTCAAACACAGCAAAGGTGTAGATGTTCATAAACATCAAGCCGAGTACCGCAATACCCCGTAAAACATCCATATTTATATTGCGCATAAATCCCTTATAGGTTTTGCCTGCAGCTATCGCTCCAATTTACCGCATTTTCGTATATCTTGGGAAGGTCAGCACTTTCAATACTTAAATAGGCAACAGCCTGTTCAAGTGCCCACCAACTGCCAGTTTCGTAAGCTTTGACAGTTTCTAGTATGTAATAGAGGATATTTTTTTCTTGCATGAGAGCAGCATGAATTTCGTCAGGAAACGGCAATCGATCCAATAGCTTTTCCATTGGCTGATCTAATATGGCATCGAGCAACGAAAACAGTCCCGTTAAAAATGCCTCACCTGTTTGTTGCTTAGCAACACGCTGCGCTATTAATTCGCAAAAGCGCGCTCTAACAACACAAAGCCGAGTAAGCTCGGCTGGTTTTGACTGGGCACTGTGGGCAGTAATAATTAGGCTAACAAACTTTTTCAGTCGTTCATGGCCTAAATATACAAGCGCTTGTTTTAGAGAACCAATTTTGCTTTTAATAGGAAACACGCCGCTATTAATTAAGCGCAGCAATTTATAAGCAAGTGCGGTATCTAACGAGAACAAGCCCGCAATTTCACTTATATTTGGATCTGGGCGCATGACTTCAGCATAAATTGATAATACCAGCGCGTAGTTGTAATCAATATCGCGATGCTGAATCATTTTGGGTTTAGCAAAGAAATAACCTTGAAAGAAATCAAAGCCCATTTTATAGGCTTTGTCGTAATCATCGGCTGTTTCAAGCTTTTCTGCCAAAAGCTTTATTTTTTTATGTTTTTTAAGCTTATTTACAACAGGGGCAATTTCTTCAAAGGGTGTTTGTTGAACATCAAACTTGATAAGACGAATAAGTTTTAAAAAGCGATCCCACTCAGGTTGGTAGACAAAATCATCCAGTGCCAACTTGTAGTTGTTGTGAAAAAGCTCGCGACAATATTCGTAATTTTCGTCGGTAGGTTCCATAGTTTCGAGTAACTCAATCACCACATCTTGAGTTGGCAAAAACGCGCAAAGGTCCAGCTTCAAAGACTCTGGACCTATATTAATTAATGCTTTTTTGCCCGACGTAATATGTCGGGTACCTAAATTGAGCTGGTTTTCCATAATGAGTCGAGCCGTTGCCGTACTCTCTGACACATCAGGAAAACTATTTTTTAAACTATCTCTAAATAGTAGCTCATAGGCGACAACTTGTTGACGACGATTAAAGACCGCTTGCCTAGCAACAAATACAGCCACTTTACCTACTTTTTATATTTTATCTCACACTAAGTAATTAATAGCTGAAATTGACAAAAAAGTCACTTAATTACCATGAATCACGCATTTTTTATTGATATAAGCCTGATAAATAGCCTTCTGCAACGGATTGCCACGTAAAACGGGTATTTTCAGCCTGTTCACATATTGCACACCATTGTTCTGGTTGTGATTTTTTAAGCTCAAGCGCATCGCTAAAACTAGTAACAAGTTCGTAGCTTTGTGATGCTAAACTCTCACCTTGGAAACTAAAACCACTCACATGATGCTCTACCGTATCACGCAAACCGCCAACACCGTGGACTAAACATGGCTGACCTGCTCGCATTGCTAACATCTGACTGATACCACATGGCTCAAACGAACTTGGCATTAAAAATAAATCGCCTAAGTGATACATATATTCGCCAACAAAATGTGCGTACCCTTTTAAAAATAGCAGGTTTTCTTGGCGAGCCATAACCGATGTCATAATTTGCTCAAGTTCAGCATCCCCTGAGCCTAAAATAATCATATAGCCGTTATGTTGTTTTAAGCGCTGACACAACTCATCTAACACCAGTCCTTTATCAAAAGGCTGGCGAAGTAACAGTGCTTTTTGGTCCGTTAAACGGCCCACACTGGTTACTAATGGCCCTGAAAACGGCTGAGTTTTAAATTTAAGTAAGCGTTGATGCGCTATGTAATAGCTTGAATCTAAAACCGGACTTTTTGCCATCCATTGAAATAATGCATTTTCGGCATGTTGATAAAGGCTCGCTAAACTAATGTCCTCAAGCTTCATTCCAGGGTATTCGCAACCATTAAGAATGCCCACTACGCGGCCTTGTTCATAAGCAGCTTGTAGGTCAGCTTCAAGCCCCTCACCACCAAAGAAGCCTTTTTCAGCATCACTAGGGCGCAATACTTCTTGGCAATACGTTGGCGAAACGAGGTGTACTTTATCAACCAGATTAATTGCTGTACGCATTGGATTAAAGCAATCAAAATAACGCGGATCGCATAATCGTTCGCCGTTATAGCCTAAGCTTGGGAACCACGCTTCTAGGCTTGAGCTATCGCCTTTAAAAGGACGTATCCCTTGCAATGCAAGGTTATGTACTGTGTAAGCTAAAAATAAGTGCGATAGTTTCTTATAACGGCTGTCTGTTTTTAGTAATAGAGCAACACAGGCACTGTGCCAGTCATGTAAATGCACAACATCCGGCGTGCGGATAAGCCCTTGTAATAAGGCCTCGCAAACTGCAGCGTTGAAAAGAGCAAACTTACTTGCATCGGTTGCAAATGGGCGGCCTGGTTCATCATTACAATAAACAGCACCATTATGGCGGCTAAATTCCCAATGAGATATAAGTAGTTGCGTTACACCTTCATCACTTTGAGCGAGCTTCCACACATCCAGTTTTTGCATTTGACCTGCAAATGGCACATGTACTACACCTATGTGATGACGCTCTAAATAATCAAAGCCATAATCAGGGATCACCACATCAACAGTAAGGCCTTTTTCTACTAAAGCTTTAGGACAATCTCTAACAACATCCGCTACACCACCGACTTTTGCATTCGGTAATGCATCATTCTCTGCAGCTACCATCAATACATGCATGCTTTGCAGTACTCCATAAAACTGTTATACCAATCAGCAATAATACTTAATTAAGCGAATTGGTATTATTCAAATATAAATAAGGGAGGGACATGCCCTCCCTTTTTCATTTAACGCGATTGCTTAAGCAAGTCGTTTATTATCTTGTTCTTGTTGTTTTAACTTTTTTGCAAGTTCATTCAACATATCACGAGTTACCAACACAATCCCTTTTTTCGAGACTCTAAAGCCATTTTCTTTGTCAGCTTTGTGATCGTAGCCAATTTCTAGACCTGCTGGGATCTCACAATTACGGTCAATAATAGCACGCCTAATTCGGCAATTTCGCTGTATTTTCGCACCAGGTAAAATCACAGACTCTTCAATTTCACAGAATGAGTGAACATATACATTCGAGAACAGCAGTGACTTTTTAACTTTAGAGCCAGAGATAATACAGCCACCCGAAACTGTTGAATCAACAGCCATTCCACGTCTGTCATCATCATCAAAAATAAACTTAGCAGGTGGTAACTGCTCCTGATAAGTCCAGATTGGCCATTTTGGATCATAAAGGTCAAGCTGAGGCTCTGGCATTACCAGCTCCATGTTAGCTTCCCAGAATGAATCAAGCGTACCCACATCGCGCCAGTATGGTTGACCATCTGTGTTAGAGTCTCTAAACGGATATGCAAACACGTTATGCTCTTCGATGATAGCTGGGATGATATCGTGACCGAAATCACGGCCTGAGCCTTCCGTTTCTGCGTCTTTTTTCAATTGTTCAAATAAGAACTCAGTATTGAAAATATAGTTACCCATTGATGCTAAGCAGGTTCCTGGTTTACCCGGTACAGACGTTGGCTCAGCAGGCTTTTCATCAAAACGACGGACACGATTACTTTCATCAACCGTCATTACACCAAATGTATCTGCAGCTTCTTCGCAAGGTACTTCAATACAACAAACCGTCATATCAGCACCTGTCTCAACATGTTTTGCTAACAAACCGCCGTAGTCCATACAATATACGTGGTCACCAGAGAGGATCATGACATACTTAGGCAGTTCATGACGGATGATATCCATATTTTGGAATACCGCATCAGCTGTACCGCAATACCACTCGTCACCATATCGCTGAGATGCAGGTAAAATCTCTACAGATTCACCCAATTCTTTCTTAAAGTGACCCCATGCACGGTTTACGTGACGAATTAACGAGTGCGACTTATATTGAGTAGCAATACCAACTCGACGAATACCTGAATTAATACAATTCGACAATGGAAAGTCGATTATTCGGTGTTTACCACCAAAATAGACTGCTGGTTTAGCACGCCAGTCTGTTAATTCATGTAAACGTGAGCCACGTCCACCGGCAAGAATTAGGGCATACGTTTCTCTGGTTAAACTACTTATGTATCGGTTTGCATAACTTGGCATAACTCTCTCCGTCTTAAGCTAGCTGCTTTTCTTCTGTGTGTTTTGCTGTGCACTAGTGTCCAGTAATGGCTCCAAATGCCAGATATCTTCACTGTATTGACTAATGGTTCTATCGCTCGAAAACATGCCACTGGCTGCAGTATTCAAAATACTCATTTTGGTCCAGTGAGCAGTGTCTAAGTAGGCTTGTTCAACTTGCTCTTGCGCTTCTACAAAGCTGGCAAAATCATGAGCAACTAACCATGGATCGTGCGGGCTCTTAATCGCCGCAATAATGTCGTCAAATAAATTAGGCTCAAACAAATTGAAGTGACCGCTCTCAAGTAATTGCATTACTTTATAGAGGCTGTCAGTTTGGTGAATAATCTGCTCAGGATTATAGTGCGCTTTGATATCATCAATTTGCTCTGCACGTGCACCAAATAAGAAGAAGTTGTCAGCACCCACAGCATCACGAATTTCGATGTTAGCGCCATCTAACGTACCTATAGTCAATGCGCCGTTCATCATGAACTTCATGTTACCTGTGCCAGATGCTTCTTTACCTGCTGTAGAAATTTGCTCAGATAAATCCGTCGCTGGGCAAATAGTTTCCATTGCTGTCACGTTGTAATTAGGTAAAAAAGCAACTCTTAAATACGGTTTAGCAAGCGGATCTTTGTTGATCACTTCTGCTACGTTATTAATTAATTTAATAATTTTCTTCGCCATGTAGTAACCTGGTGCAGCTTTGCCGCCCAATAGCACACAACGAGGGACAATGTTTGCTGTATCGCCTTGGCGAATACGGTCGTAAAGGTGAATAACGTGCAATACGTTTAATAGCTGACGCTTATATTCGTGAATACGTTTCACTTGCACGTCAAACATCATTTCGGCATCAAACTCAACACCACAACGGTTTTTCACTAATTCAACAAGGCGTTGCTTATTGCTGTGTTTTACAGCTTGCCATTGTTTATGAAACTTAGTGTCATCATATAAACGACGTACCTGACTAACTTTACTAAAGTCTGCAACCCATTCATCACCTATATGTTGATTAAGCAGTTTAGCCAACTCAGGGTTACAATGCGCTAACCAGCGACGCGGTGTAACACCATTGGTTTTGTTGTTAAACTTCTCTGGCCATAGCTGATAAAACTCATTGAATAGGCCCGCTTTAAGTAGCTCAGTGTGAAGTGCAGCTACACCATTCACCGAATAGCTACCAACAATCGCTAAATATGCCATGCGAATTTGTGGCTCAGGGCCTTCTTCGATAAGCGACAGCGCACGTTGTTTTTCAACATCACCTGGCCACGCTAACGCAACTTCAGCTAAGAAACGCGCATTGATTTCGTAGATTATTTCTAAGATACGCGGTAATAATCGGGCAAATAAAGATACTGACCACTTCTCTAATGCTTCAGGAAGTAAAGTGTGGTTTGTATAAGCCATGGTCTTAGTCGTGATAGACCACGCTTCTTGCCAATCTAGCTCATACTCATCAACCAAAATACGCATAAGCTCAGCGACAGCAATGCTTGGATGTGTATCGTTTAATTGAAAAACATGGTAATCAGCAAAATCAGAGAAGTCTTCGCCATGTTTGCTAACCCACGTATCAATGATGTCTTGTAAGCTCGCTGATGATAAGAAGTACTGCTGACGTAAACGCAGTTCTTTACCGTTCTCACTGCTGTCATTCGGGTAAAGAACCATGGTAATTTGTTCAGCTAAGTTTTTACGCGCTACTGCTTCTGAGTAACTACCCGCATTAAATTCGCTCAAATCAAATTCGTCTGTTGCTTCTGATTTCCATAAACGTAAGGTATTTACAATATCATTCTTGTAACCCGGAATTGGCACATCATAAGGCACAGCTAAGACATCGTGAGAATCTAGCCATTGACGGTGCTCACGACCATATTTATCAGTATAGCTTTCAACATGACCAAAGAATTTTACGCGCTTTGATTGCTCAGGTGCACTTAGTTCCCACGGGTGTCCTTCACGTAGCCAGTTATCTGGTTGTTCAATTTGATGACCATTTTCAATAGCTTGATTAAACATGCCGTATTCATAGCGAATACCATAACCAACCACAGGTAATGCAAGGCTTGCACAGCTATCTAAGAAGCATGCAGCTAAGCGCCCTAAACCACCATTACCAAGGCCTGCATCATGCTCAGCCTCAGCAACTTGCTCGAGCTCTGTACAGTATTCTTGTAACGCTTTAGCGACTTGCTCATCTAAGTCTAAGTTCAAAATCGCATTGCCAAGTGCACGCCCCATTAAAAACTCAAGTGATAAGTAAGCTGTTTTACGGCGTTTTTGTTCATGGATTTGCTGTTTGGTCACACGGCAACGAGCAACTAATCGGTCACGAATAGTTAATGCTAATGCATGGTATAAATACAGTTGTGATTTACCCACTTTGTCACGCCCAAGGGTGTAATAAAAATGGCGTGATAAGTCATCATCTAGCGTACTTTCATCAACTGTAGGCGCATCCTGCCAGCCCTTTACAATACATACTTGATCGGCATTTTTAGCCATGATTTAGATCCTCTGAATTGGCGGTAAAAACCCAGCTGCTCATTGCAGCAATCTGGTGTTCCTTATCAACAAATTGTGTTGACATAGGATGAATGCTGGTCAGTGCTAACTGCCACTTTCCTTTTTCTAAACTAGGAAGTTGGCAAGTTACCGGCTCTGCTCCTGCATTTAATAAGATCAATAAAGCTTGATTTGTATGCTTGTCGGTCAGGCTGTATATCAACACTTGGCGATCACCTTGATGCCAATCGTCTTGTTGCATATTGGAGCCTGATTCGGTGAACCACGCGACTTCATAACGCGGGTCATTATCGTGAACAAAAAAGCGATGTTTAAAAATACTGAACTGCTTGCGAATGCGCAGAACATCGTCAATAAATCGAGTTAGAGGATGACTGAATTGTGAGTCTTTCCATGCAAGCCAGCTTGTGCGATTGTTTTGACAATAGGCGTTATTGTTACCGCCTTGTGAGTGTGCCATTTCGCTTCCTAATGAAAGCATAGGCACGCCTTTAGAAAGTAACAAAGTTAACAGCATATTTTTTTGTTGTTGTAAGCGTAATTTGCTCACTTGTGGATCGTTGGTAAACCCTTCGACACCACAATTGAATGAGTGATTGCCACTGTGGCCATCACGATTTTGCTCACCATTAGCTTCGTTGTGTTTATGCTCGTAGCTGACTAAATCAGCCAGCGTGAAGCCATCATGACTGGTGATAAAGTTAATACTGTTAAGTGGCCCACGTAGGTTGTGCTCAAACAAGTCAAACGAACCATGTAAACGTTTTGCAAGCTCGCCAATTACGCCCTGCTCTTGTTTCCAAAAGCGTCTTATCGTATCGCGATACTTATCATTCCATTCACGCCAAGGCGCAGGAAAAGCTCCTAATTGGTAACCACCTGGGCCAATATCCCACGGCTCTGCAATCAGTTTAACTTGGCTTAGTACTGGGTCTTGATTAATAGCTTGGAAAAACGCATGTGCCTGATTAAAGCCATTTGGGTTACGCGCTAAAATGGTTGCTAAGTCAAAACGAAAGCCATCGACCCCCATCACTTCAACCCAATAACGCAAGCTATCAAGTACCAGCTGTAAAGAGCGAGGCGAATCAATATTTACGGTGTTACCACAGCCGGTATCATTAATATAATGCTGGGGTTTATCAGCAACGGTGCGGTAGTAACCTAGATTGTCTAAGCCACGTAGCGACAAGATAGGTCCATCTGTGCCCGCCTCTGCTGTGTGGTTATAGACCACGTCGAGTATTACTTCGATATCTGCTTTGTGAAGCGCCGCCACCATTTCTTGAAACTCGCTAATATCATCATTAACCAGATACTCTTTATGCGGTGTAAAGAAATTAAGTGTGTTATAGCCCCAGTAGTTTTGTAAGCCTTTGGCTGTTAAAAACTGCTCACTGATAAAAGCATGAACGGGTAATAACTCTAAGCAAGTCACACCAATAGTACGTAAATGTTCTATAAAACTAGGGTGGCTTAAACCTAAAAACTTACCTTGTAACGGTTTTGGGATCTCAGGGTGGCGGCAGGTTGCACCAACCACATGACACTCATAAATTACCGTTTTTCCCCAGCAGTGATTCGGTTTTTTACCTGTGTAAGGTGCCAGTTCACGGACTCGTGATTTTGGCATATCAATGGCATTATTAACCTGACTTAACTTTCCTACAGGCATTTGCCCATAGTGACGTTCACTCCAAGTAAACTCACCATACAAATCTCGGGCATACGGGTCTAACAGCAATTTGTGATTATTAAAAAATAGTCCTTTTTCGGGTGCGTACTCACCATCAGCGCGAAAGCCATACAAGGCGCCACTTTTCAAAGGGCTCACTTTCAGTGTCCAGATGCCACCTTCGTTCATATGCATCGCAAGAGTAAGAATTTCTGAATGACCGCTGCTATCAAATAAGCACAGAGACATATGTTGTGCTTGTGGTGCGTACACAGCAAAGTTTACGCCCTCACCAACAACAGACGCCCCTAAAGGTGAGCTCACACCGACTTCTAGTTCGACACTATGACTCATCGCTCACCTTCTTAAGGTAAATTGTCGCAAGGCCAGGCAAAGACACACTAATACTTTGATTAAAGCCATGGCTTTCTTTCGCTTGGCTTACAATTATTTGCTCTGCATGATTAGTTGCTTCAACGCCAGAACCAAAATAATCCTCTTTGTCGGTATTCAAAATAACTTGATAGGTACCAGCTTTTGGCACACCAATCACGTAGTCGTGATACACCTGCGGCGTTAAATTACAGATCACCACCACAAAGTCTTCAGCTTTTTTTGCATAGCGAATAAAGCTAAACATACTTTGCTCAGCATTATTGCTATCAAGCCACGCAAAACCCGCAGGGCTTGTATCCTGCTCGTATAAAGCTGGCGTGCTAGTGTATACAGCATTTAAATCTTTAATCGTTTGCTGCATGCCTCTGTGGCTAATATGTTCAAGTAAATGCCAATCAAGCGATTGGTCGTGATTCCACTCTTTACGCTGGGCGATTTCTGCCCCCATAAACAATAATTTTTTACCTGGATGCGCCCACATAAAGGCATAATATGCACGTAAGTTCGCAAACTTTTGCCAGTCATCCCCTGGCATTTTTTCAATTAATGAGCCTTTACCATGCACCACTTCATCGTGGCTAAGCGGTAGAATGTAGTTCTCGCTGTAGGCGTAAACCATTGAAAACGTCATTTCATGGTGGTGATGCGAACGGTAAATTGAATCGCGCTGCATATAATGCAAACTGTCGTTCATCCAGCCCATGTTCCACTTATAACCAAAACCTAAACCATCATGGTCAACTTGGCGCGTAACACCTGGCCATGCTGTTGACTCTTCGGCCACCATCATAATGCCCGGATTTTTTGCATAGCAGCGCATATTGACTTGTTTTAAGCACTCAATGGCGCCTAAATTTTCTCTGCCACCGAATTGATTTGCAACCCATTGCCCTTCTTCACGGCTATAGTCTAGATAAAGCATTGAGGCAACCGCATCCACGCGCAAACCATCAATGCCAAATTCATGCAACCAGTACATTGCATTCGCAATTAGGAAGCTACGAACCTCTGCGCGGTCATAATTGTAAATATAGGTATTCCAATCAGGGTGAAAACCTTGTCTAACATCGGCATGTTCGTATAAATGGGTGCCATCAAAGCGATGTAAACCGTGAGGATCACTTGGGAAATGACCAGGTACCCAGTCCAGTATGAGACCAATATCTGCTTCGTGACATTGCTCGACAAAGTAAACAAAATCTTCAAAGCTGCCATAGCGACTGGTTGGGGCAAACAATCCAACAGGTTGATAACCCCAAGAACCATCAAATGGGTACTCGCTGATTGGCATTAATTGTAGGTGCGTAAAACCGAGCTCTTTTGTGTAAGGAATAAGATTATCAGCAAGTTCACGCCATGTGAGATAGCGCTCGCCATCATCTCGTCTTTGCCAAGAACCCGCATGCACTTCATAAATACTAACAGGCGCATCAATACTGTTTCGTTTTGCACGATTTGCTAACGCCTTTTCAGAAAGCTGAATACCTGTTTTTAGCTTTTGTAGCACTGACGCCGTACCCGGTGCTTGTTGCATCTTAAACGCAAATGGATCGGCTTTATCAAGCACATCTCCTGTTAGAGTGGTGATAGCAAATTTATAGCATTGATGCTCTTTAAGCCCAGGAATAAATAACTCCCATACCCCACTGGCAGGATGAAAACGCATAAAATGACGATTACGCTGCCAATAGTTAAATTCACCAATAACCGATACACTACTGGCATTCGGCGCCCACACTGTAAAGCGAACACCATCAACGCCTTGTTGAGTCACAAAATGTGCACCAAAATGTTGATACGCATGCTCTAAACTGCCTTCATTAAACAGATACATTGCCTGTTCATCTAAGCTGCTTTCAAAGCTGTACTCATCGTATTGTTGATGAGTAAATTCATTGCTATAGCTAACATCTAACTGGTAGTCAGGCTTAGTTTTTGATTTGATATTTGCGATAAATAAATGACTATCACCTTGTTGCTGCGCAACGATTTTTTCTGTGCCAAGCAGAATCGAAACACTGCTTGCGCCAGGCAAAAAGCAACGAATTTCATAGCTGGTAGGGCCACTTTTATGCGCCCCAAGAAAGCTGAAAGGATCTCTAAAACAACCACTGGCTAATGCATCGATTTGTTTTTGATAAATAACAGGTTGTGCACTTTGCTCTTGACGAACACGACTTCGCATTATTGATTCCTTATCGAAATTAAATTGGCTAAGAATGACTGTTGCGCTTCGATAATCTGCGCCGCTGGACGCGACAATAAACGCCGCCAATTTGGGTACTCTTTATCAGTACCGGGGATATTTACAGGCAGTATTTGCTGATCTAAGTCATCTATTTGAATAGTAAATAGCTTTGCTGGTGCTGCCGCTAATGAGGATGCCAACGCTTCATAAACCGTAAAGGCATCTGTTTCTAACGATAAATGCTGATTTGACTCTCGTGCTATAAAATTAAGCATACGATGCTTTTCAATGTTTCTCGCATCGAATTGAGCCCGAGTTTGCTCATCATCAAGCAAACCATATTGTTGTTTAATCGTAATATCATGGCCAATCCACCAGCCTTTGAATGGTGGTACGTCATGGTTGGCTATCATTAAAAGACTATGAGGAGCAAAATGCTCAGCCGCTAAAAACTCACCTTGGTGATCCTTTTCAAAGTAGAACAACCCGTTTGAATAGATTGCACTTGCTTTTAATGCTTCACGCACTTCTTTAGGTACCACGCCTAAATCTTCGCCAATAACCACACATTGATTGAGGTGAGATTCAATTTTTAGAATTGCTAATAGTTGTTCAAAGGGATAATAGACATAACAACCATCTTGCTGGGAATTATTTTCAAAACACCACCAAAGTCGGCGTATCGCCATAACGTGGTCAATTCTAAGACCACCAACATCTTCCATATTGGCGCGGATAAGTGAGCGATAAAACGCAAAATTGTCTTTACTTAACTTCTGTGGATTAAGTGCCGGCAAGCCCCAATTCTGACCATGTTCAGCCCAAGGGTCTGGCGGAGCTCCAACATGTGCATTTTCGGCAAATAATTCATTTTGGCTCTTGAACTCACTGCCATCACCTGCACAGCCAACGGCTAAGTCATTAATAAGGCCAATTGCCATACCACTGTCACGGGCAGCTTGCTGGCAGATATTTAATTGAAGGTGAGCTTGCCATTGTAAATAGCTAGCATAATCACGGTCCCCAACCAACATGGTCGACAGGCTGTGTTTATGGGTTTCACAAAAACGAGTGAACTGCTGTTTTCGCTCTGCTGAGCCAAATTCACAAAAGTGTTGATATAAACAGCTAAACACTTGATATTTAAAGTCACTAACTGATGTATAATCAATGTAAGTCGCATCGGTTTGCGGTTTATCCGCTAACAATTTAATAAGTGCATTATTATTTTTTGCGTCTTCGCATAATGACACTGCAATATACAGCGGGTTCAATAACGCTCGGCTATTTGGACTATAGGGACTCGCCCTCTCTGGGCTGTGTTCAAACAGTAAATGCAGTGGATTAAGCAACACATAATCCATGTTTTTAGTCGCGGCTGCTTTAATAAGCTTTGTTAAGTCAGCGAAGTCACCAATTCCTAACCCCTCTTCATTGCATAAGCTATAAAGCTGAATGGATAAGCCCAAACGCTTTTTGTCATCAATAGAGAAGCTTTCTTTAGGTGTGATCCATAGCTGACTGTGAGATTGCTGATCTGCCACAGTAATGAGTGCATCATGATAACCAATTGGCATTTCAGGAACTGGCAATGCAAGCTCAAGATAACGAATACCGTTTAGACCATAATCACCAAGAATAGCTAAACCTTGTAAGTTTTCACAAGTAAAGTGAATATCAAGCGAAGGCACGCTTAGAGTACATGAGCGTGATAATAAACGCTCATCAACGCGTACTTTCAAAATTGGGTGGTGTGCCTCAATAATGCTTGTATGAGGCAACAAATTCAGCCATGTACCTGCATCTAATGCAAAATTAAGTTGGTTAATTGCATCAGTATCCTGAGTATCTACACCACAACAACTAAGTGCCTGCATGCGTGTACTTTCATCGAAAATAACATGCTCACCAGTGTATTTTGTATATTCATAGCCTATGCCATGCAGGTAATATAACTGCGAAAGTGACTGCATCAAAACACCTAAGCGCGTTGGGTATTAACAATGCTGTTATCAGTACCAAAACCGTTAGGAATATAACCATCTGCTTGGTGGTCATTGTCCCATGTTTCGCCATTGATTAAGTAACGGAAGTGAAATTCTTGATCTAGCGGTAAGCGCTGCTTGCATTTGAATACTTGTTCTTTTTTATTAAACTTCATTGGCACTGGCTGCCAATCTGTAAACTCTGCAACTAATTGCACATCATCAGCGTCAGGGTGTTGAAATTCAAAGGTAACTTCTGTTTCGTCTTTAGTTTTAAAAAAACGTTTACTTAGCATAGTGGGCTCCAATTCAACCAATTGGTAAATTAATCCTTGCCACAGTACCGCATTCGACGACTCATTCAGCGGAAGCTGTGCGTTTCAGGTTTCTTAACTTGCTTACTAAAACATCAAGTTTGTATCTAGTAAACCAAACCTATATTTACGCATTATGACAGTGCATCTGTATGTTTTTCGCACCACCATAGTGCATAAAACACACAAAAACTACAACAATCATATTGCTGTATTATTACGAGCAATAACTGAACCAAGTTGATAATAAAATATACTTTATTTTCAGTACCTTTTTTATCAACCTTATTCGCAACTTATAAAAAAGTAGATAACAATTTAGATTGGGTAAAGTGAATAAAATTGAAGTGGAAAGTTAGAGCAATCATACTAAAATAAAAACTACTTCTTTCGTCAAAAATACACTACTAACTATTTATAAAAACAAGACAAAACAGATTTACATCGTATAGCCCTGTTAAATAAATTAACAAACATGATGGTAATAAAACCTTTTATTTTTTGACTGATTATTAATTTTTTATCACAGGAAAACTTATAAAACGCAACGCAAATTTAATTTTATAAACCAGACGCTAATCCCGCACTACCCAATTAACTTTTTTAAAAATTATCTCAGTGCATATACAAACACAATAAGTAGAAAAGCGTAAATTCGAACGGACTACCAATCCCTGAAAGCATTAACAGTGCTGCTTTTCAGTAATGTTATAACCACTTTTTCTGACCACAAGAATAGCTAGCTTAAAACCTGTTTCGGATAAAACTAGCAGGCCACAGCAAAAGTTGGTATATAACATTTAAAAATTAACAACTAGCCGAAAAAATAATAAATTCCACACACAGCCATCAGAGATAATAAAATAAATACAAAGTAGTGACTTATTGTTTAGCTAAACAATAACCATAAACACTATTAGTATGAAAGTATCTAAGCATTTTTGTCGGGAACAGTGCTAAAGTTTGCTCGATGAATAGCAATAATGCAGTATAAAAGTAAGGCTTCAATTAATTAGCATAAGAAAAACATTTTAGAGCATTAACACTAATAACTATGAATTTTCACATTCTATACTCATCCATGCCCCAAAGTATGAGAAAGGTTTTGTCTAATCTAGATACAAACAATATACTCGATGTATTAACTGGTGAGGTTTTATTGTAAAACAAAGACACCACAATGGTAGTAATGTATGGCCAATGCTCTTCGAACTTTATCAATAAGTATTATAACTTTAATAGCTTTTATATACGGCTTAAATATCTTCTTGACTAAACAGGTCAATGATTTGATGTACGCGCCAAAAGGCTTAGAACTACATACCTTTCAAGGTACAGATGTTACAGTGGTAACAGCTCCTTGGTACAACCTCGTATTAAGTGGCCAGCATTTAGTTTACGATAATAATATTTCTTATATTGTTATTAATACAACAAATGAGTCAGTCGTAACAGCTGCGACTTCTGATCTTATACTCACTACATTATTCTCACCAGTAAACATTATCATTTTAATCTTGTTAGCATTAGCCATCAGTTGGTTAGTTAACTTAAGATTTCAAAATAATCATGAGAAATACGCTCTCAAGATGCTCAATACTAAATCAATTGAATTACTCAATAGTCTAAACTTAGCCAGTGAATCAGGTCTAAACAAGCATACACAACTTGAACAGTTACAAGTAAATTTTCAAACACTTACAACCCATATAACTAATTACACACGTGAATCTGAAGTCAGTATTTATCAAGATAAGTTAACCCACCTTATTGACCGACATGCCTATATAGAACACCTTGCCAAACAATTGAGACTTGCTGAGATGGATAAATTCAGCTGTGCATTACTATTTATAGATTTAGATGGATTCAAACAGGTAAATGACTCTTTTGGTCACAGTTTTGGTGACGATGTGCTAATTCAAGTAGCAACACGCTTGAGCAGTGTTTTACGCCACCATAAAATAAGTAATATTTCCCCAATTAGTCAACTAGAACAAAACTTAGCGCGCCTTGGTGGTGATGAGTTCTCTATTTTCATTAACTTAAAAGATGATAAAGACAAAGCACTAGAGGTTGCACAAAATGTACTGCACGAAATCGAACGTGATTTTGTTTTAGGTAACAAGCTAATCAAAATTAGCGCTAGTATAGGTATTGCGGTTTACCCAGATAGTGCATCCACCCCACAAGCATTACTGCAAATGGCTGATGTAGCAATGTATCGAGCCAAAACAGATGGTCGTGGTATTTTTAAAGTCTATTCTCCTGAAATGGGTAAAAAGATTAGGCGCTATCATTACTTGCTAGAAGAGATGCGCCTTGCTATTGCTAGCAGCAGTTTTCATTTGTCTTTTCAACCTATTGTACATGTAGATGATTGTGCAATTGACTACTTTGAAGCATTAGTTCGCTGGGATCACCCTGTTGAAGGCTCAATCACGCCTGACGAGTTTATCCCCATTGCTGAAGAGTCTAATCTGATACTAGAACTTGGTGATTGGATCATGCTGGAATCATGTAGACAAATGTCTGCTTGGTATAATGCGGGGATGAAGAAAGTGTCTATTTCTGTGAATATATCTGGCGTGCAATTAAAACATTACGATATTTATGAGTGGGTCATGGAGAAGCTTGCCAAAACAGGGCTGCCTGCAAAAGCGCTGATGCTTGAAATAACCGAATCAACCTTAATCAAAGCAAGCAATAAGATTATTCAATCGTTAGAAAAACTCAGAAGCGAAGGGATCACTATTGCGATTGATGACTTTGGTACTGGTTTTAGCTCGTTAAGTACCCTTGCAGATTTACCTATCGATGTGATCAAACTCGATAAACTGTTTGTTGCGCAAGCTAACGATAACCTTAAATATAATGAAATCATGCACTCTGTCAGCGAGCTTGGCCGAAAACTCGGTCTTAAAGTTGTCGCCGAAGGAGTTGAAGAACTCGCTCAATTTGAACTAGTTAAATCGATGGGCATAAACAGTGTTCAAGGCTACCTAGTGAGCCACCCTGAGTCGTCTGTTAATGTTGGCCATAAAGTATTGCAAGATAACATTAACTTTATGTCTGTTACTGGAACAGGGGTTTGGAATATACAGCAACCACTTTAGTAAGTTATACTAAACACATTATTCAAAGCCACTCCCTTGTTAATGTTAAAAAAAAGCTTACTTACAGTTTTTATCTTGTCAGTCACCATCATTGGAATACTGGTTGGCTCTTCTATTTATACCCTTTACAGCAAAAAACGTTTAACTGTGGACCCAAAACTGAGAGAAATCTCTGGTATTGAATTTGATAAGTTCAATCGACTTTGGGCTATTAATGACAGCGGTGACCAGCCAAAACTTTACCGTCTTAATGAAGATGGCTCTATAGCAAAAGAAATTTTGGTAACCAATGCTAAAAACATTGACTGGGAAGATATGACACAAAACAAATTTGGTCACTTCTTTTTGGGGGACTTTGGCAATAATAAAAACGATAGAAAATGGTTAACCATTTATAAAATAGAAAACCCAATCGATATTAAAAGTAACACCACAGAAGCAGAGATAATCAAGTTCACTTATCCTGAAATGGATGGCAGCCCTATTCAACCAGAACAACGTAATTTTGATTTAGAAGCCTTTGTAGCCCTTGGCCGACACCTCTATTTATTTACTAAAAATCGCACTGAGCCATTTGATGGTATTACAAAAGTGTATAAAGTTGGCGATCATGCGGCTAACTTTGATGCACAATTAATAGATTCGTTTCAAACTTGCACCACAATGGAAAAACTTTGTTGGATCACTTCTGCGGCTCTGAGCCCTGATAGAACCAAGTTAGTTCTACTAGATTCAACCAGCATTTGGTTATTTGAAAATTATCAAGGCGATAAGTTTTTTTCAGGGGATGTATCGCGCATTGACTTAGGCATTGTTACGCAAAAAGAAGCAATCACTTTTTACGATGACAACACAATTGTTTTTACAGATGAAGAATTTAAAGGCATTGGCGGTAATGCCTATGTGATAAAGCTCGATGAAGTCGAAAAGAAAGTCATTCGCAAAGCGCCCAAAACCAATCAATGACTAAGTGCGTTATTTAGAGAGCGCTTTTTCGATATCTACACCTAAAATCAGCACTCCCATGTGCTGATTTTGCTTATCAAATATAGGCACGCTAAACTGCACCTGAAAGTGTTTAGTCGACTCATCGAATTCCACTGTATCAATGTGATAGTCATCATCTTGCTGGTACATATTTAAAAACTTGGCTTCATCACCCTGCCAATAGTCAGTTGTTACTTCACTAATATTGACATTTTTACCTTGTTTATCGCTGACAATTATTTCTGTAATGACGCCTTGCATTTGCTTTTGCCATACTTGTAAGAATTGTGAGCCTTCAAGTTTTAAGTAGCGCTCTGCAAGTATAGGTGTATTGTCACGGACTTGTTGCGCCCACTGATAATCAAGCTGTTCGAGATCTTGCTGCGCGAGTGGTTGCTGATTACTTTTAATTACTGCTTGCTGCACCTGTTCTGAATTCGCTAATTGCTGTATTTTTTCTAAAAGCCCTTGCACTAAAGTAAGTTTTTCAATTTTTGACAATACAAAGGGACTTTGTGAGCAGCTACTTATGTGACTGTTAAAGGCATTTAAAAAGTCAGGAAACTCCTCAAGTGTTTTATTTGCAGCAAATAATCCCAAAGGTACATAACGATAGAATGTTTGCGTGTATTCATCTGGCTTTATTTGTAACTGCACCGCATTGAATTCAAACTCTTCTAAATCAAGCAAGATTCTATCTACCCGTTGCTTTTTAAATACTTTTATAAGCTCTTGCGTGGTGTTAACTTCGACTTCAATTTTCCGATTGGTTAATTGATACCAATCAGCCTGATGACTCCCTCTTACGACGCCATAACGAAGATCGTGTTCGGCTATTGAAGCTGAATCTGCATGGGTAAACCAGTACCAGTTTTCTAAAAACATCGGCGCAGAAAGCTCACCATAATCTTGCATTTGCGATAACAGGTTTGCGGTAAAGTAACCATCGAGCCGATTTAGCTGCACTTCCCTTTTAGCCCTTAACCAAGGTAACTTCTGCAAGTGAAATGGCACATTGATTTGCTTGAAAATACATTCAACATGCGTAATTGCGTTGTGTGGTGCGTTAATTGGTAAGTTAGTACCTAACTGAAAAGGCTGAGCTACAGTGAGTGACAGCAATAATGAAGCAAGCATCAATACAAGCCTAAATAACTAACGAGTAACAGTTATTATAGACAAAAGAAGCGGTTTTACCTGATTAAGGGTTAACGCTTAAACTTTGTCTCTAAAATCACAGACGACGTTGTTCGCTCTACGCCATCTAAGTTACCAATGTCATCTAATAGGTGACTTAACTTTTCAAGGTTTTGCGCTTGCACGACAGCAATCAAATCAAATTCACCACTAATTGCATAGAGCTGTGAAATAGCATCAATTTGCTTTAGTTCAAGATTCGTTTTGGTGGTCAGTTTTTGCTTCACTTTAATCGAAACATGGGCCGATACCATTTGGCTCAAATAGGCGTCACCATAGTCTACGCTGTAGCCTTTGATCACCCCTGTTTCTTCTAATTTTAACATTCTGCTTTGAACAGTTGAGCGCGATAAATTAAGCGCTCTCGCTAGGTCAGAAATACTCGCACGCGCGTTGGTTCTTAAGATAGCTAATAGTTTTTCATCTTGTGAAGTTATCACTTTGACTACTCTTTTCGTTAATTTGCTTTTTATTTTAGTCATTTTTCACAAAATAGCACTGCAAATTTAAGTCCCTAACCCAGATAATAAGAAAAATAGATAAGAAAAATAATCTCATCGTGCTTAATTAGGCAGGAACGGCTTAACTGACCTATTTTTTGCAATTTAACTTTTTTCATACTAAGCCAGATTTAGGTGCAACAAATGCAAGTAACAAGAGAACTTTTTAACGACGTAATGGTACCAAACTACAACCCATCAGAGGTGATTCCTGTTCGCGGTGAAGGCTCACGTGTTTGGGATCAAAACGGTAAAGAATTTATCGATTTTGCAGGTGGTATTGCCGTTAATTGTTTAGGCCATTGTCACCCAGCTCTTGTCAATGCCCTAAAAGAGCAAGGCGAAAAAATTTGGCACTTATCAAACGTAATGACAAACGAGCCTGCACTTCGCTTAGCTAAAAAGTTAACTGACGCTACATTTGCAGATAAAGTGTATTTTGCAAACTCAGGTGCAGAAGCTAACGAAGCGGCATTAAAATTAGCGCGTCGTTGGGCATTAGATGTACACGGCGAGCAAAAGAACCAAATCATCGCGTTTAACAAAGGTTTCCACGGTCGTACATTCTTCACTGTTACCGTAGGTGGTCAAGCTGCTTACTCAGATGGTTTCGGCCCTAAGCCTGCTGCTGTTGATCACTGTGATTATAACGATTTAGCTTCTTTTGAAGCGCTTATCAGTGACAACACATGTGCCGTAATGATGGAACCACTACAAGGTGAAGGCGGTATCATTTCGCCAACGAGCGATTTTATCAAAGGTGTTCGCGCATTATGTGATAAACACAATGCTTTACTTATTTTTGATGAAGTACAAACAGGTGTTGGCCGTACAGGTGATTTATACGCATACCAAGGCTTAGATGTAACACCAGATATCCTTACAACAGCAAAAGCGTTAGGTGGTGGTTTCCCAATTGGTGCGATGATCACAACAGCTAGCATTGCAGAGCATTTAAAAGTAGGCACACATGGTTCTACATACGGCGGTAACCCACTTGCATGTGCTGTAGCAGAAGCGGCTTTTGATACTGTTAATAGTGAAGAAGTACTTGCAGGTGTTAAAGAGCGTGAACAGCTTTTACGCGATGGCTTTGCAGCAATCAACGAAAAATACGACGTATTTAGTGAAGTACGTGGTAAAGGTCTATTATTAGGTGCAGTTCTTAACAGCAAATTTGAAGGCCGTGCACGGGATTTCCTAGTAGCAAGCACTAAACACGGTTTAATGAGCCTTGTTGCTGGTACAAACGTTGTGCGCTTTACGCCATCTTTAGTGATTCCATTAGAGGATATCAAAGAAGGTTTAGCTCGCTTTGAAAAAGCGGTTGCAGACGTTGTAAACGGTTAATCCTAGTTGGCGCATGCTTTAGCATGCGCCATTGGAGTGCACTTAATGCAAGTATTACGTCCTATAACAGCAAATGATTTTGCTGCGTTAAAACAAATTGCTGTTGAATCTGGTCATGGCTTTACCTCTTTACCGGTTGACGACAATTTACTACAAGAAAAAATTGAACGCGCTGAACGCAGTTTTGCAAAAGATATTAATAAACCACAAGACGAAACCTATTTATTTGTATTAGAAGACAGTGAAACGGGTGACGTTATCGGCACAACGGCTATCGAAGCTGCTGTAGGAATGTCGGTTCCTTTGTATCATTACCACCAAGGTAAAACTGTTCACCATTCACCTACTCTCAACGTATATAACACGGTTGATATTCTGAGTATGTGTAATGACTATACGGGTTGCTCTGAAATTTGTACCTTGTTCTTACGTGAGCAAAACCGCAAAGGCTTAACGGGTCGCTTTTTATCACGTTCTCGCTTTTTATTTATGGCCCAGCACAGCGAACGTTTTGCTGACACCATTATTGCAGAAATGCGCGGTGTAAGTGATGAAGACGGTCATTCACCTTTTTGGCAGTGGTTACAAGAACACTTTTTTAGCATTGAGTTTCCGCAAGCTGATCACTTAGTGGGTTTAGGCGATAAAGTTTTTATCAGCGAGTTAATGCCTAAGTACCCTATCTATGCCAACTTACTGAGCAAAAAAGCACAAGCTGTGATTGGTAAGGTTCATGAAAAAACCAAGCCTGCGCTAAAACTTCTAGAAAAAGAAGGGTTTGAGCACCGTGGTTATGTTGACCTATTCGATGCAGGGCCAACTGTTGAAGCAAAGCTTGGCAATATTCGTAGTGTTCGTGAGTCACAAGTGTGCCCTATCACGATTGGTGAGCTTGCGCATATCAATGAGCAAAGCTCAGATACATTAGCTATCTGCAACCATGGTGTGAATGACTTTAGAGCCACATTTACCAAACATGCTCATTATAACCACGCCAAGCACACCTTAATCATCAGCCAAGAAGTGGCAGATGCACTTAAATTAAAACAAGGGGATGCAGCACGGTTCTTCCGTTTGTAACCACTTAAGGAGTTTAAAATGAGTGTCACAACTCAACTTATCGATAATCAATGGCAAGCTGGCCTTGGTCATGATTTTAGTTCAATCAACCCAAGTAATGGCGAGGTTGTTTGGCAAGGTAAAACAGCCACGGCTGAACAAGTCGCTGATGCAATAAAAGCAGCTCGTAGTGCGCAGCTGGGCTGGGCTGATATGACTCTTGAAGAGCGTATCGTTATTCTTGAAAACTTTGCTGCAGAGCTTAAAGAGCACAGCGAAGAGTTTGCAACGATCATCGCCCGTGAAACAGGTAAACCGCTTTGGGAAACACGTACTGAAGTAGGTGCAATGACGGGTAAAATCGCCATTTCAATTAGAGCCTATAACGAACGTACTGGGACCACAGAAAACCCAATGCCTGGCGCTAAAGCGTTTATTCGTCATAAGCCACATGGTGTTGTTGCGGTGTTTGGTCCTTATAACTTCCCTGGTCACTTACCAAATGGCCATATTGTGCCAGCTATTTTAGCGGGTAATACAGTTGTATTTAAGCCATCAGAACTTACGCCTCATGTTGCTGAGTTCACCTTAAAGCTTTGGCTAAAAGCAGGCTTACCAGCTGGTGTCATCAACCTTGTTCAAGGTGAAGTAGACACAGGTATTGCTCTTGCATCTCACCAAGATATTGATGGCTTATTCTTTACGGGTAGCTCAAATACAGGTCACCTATTACATAAGCAATTTGCAGGTCACCCAGGTAAGATTTTAGCGCTGGAAATGGGTGGTAATAACCCACTGATCGTAAAAGATGTCGCAGATGTAAGTGCGGCTGTTCACGACATTATCCAGTCTGGTTTCATTACCTCTGGCCAACGTTGTACCTGTTCTCGTCGCTTATTCATTGAGAACTCGGCAAATGGCGATGCAATTTTAGAAAAATTAATTGCTGCAACAAAAAATATCAAAGTAGCCGACAGCTTCAGCGAAGATCAACCGTTCATGGGTGCAATGATCAGCGAAAAAGCGGCTTTAGGTATGGTTGCAGCTCAGCAGCAGTTACTTGATATGGGAGCAACCTCTCTTGTCGAACTTAAGCATCTTGAACCGGGTACTGGTTTTGTAAGCCCTGGTATTATTGATGTAACGGCTGTTAAAGATATGCCTGATGAAGAGCACTTTGGTCCTCTTATCAAGGTTTATCGCTACACAGATTTCGATAGCGCGATTAATGAAGCAAATAACACCTCATTTGGTTTATCTGCTGGTTTATTAAGTGATGATAGCGATGACTACCAGCATTTCTTAAAACGTATTCGTGCCGGTATCGTTAACTGGAACCGACCAATTACAGGCGCATCAAGCGCTGCACCATTTGGTGGTATTGGTGCCAGTGGTAACCACAGAGCAAGTGCCTATTACGCTGCTGACTACTGTGCATACCCTGTTGCTTCTGTTGAAGCCGAAAAAGTTAACTTACCACAGACCCTTGCGCCGGGCTTAATTATTGAATAATTGATTGGCGGCTCCGCCGCATTAATTGAAGGAATTAAACATGCACACAGATGTAAACGCCCTATTTGAAAACCTATGGGACAACTATTTATCAGTTACGCCATCGGCGGTAAAAGTACATGAGTTACTTGGCTCAACACAAAAAGATGACGTGATTAACGATCACATCGCACTGCGTACTTTTAACCATGAAAAAATCGGTTTAGAAAAACTAGCTGCGCACTTTTTAGCAGTAGGCTACAAAGAATGCGGCGAGTATCACTTCGAAGCGAAAAAACTATACGCAAAGCACTTCGAACATTCAGATCCTAAGCAACCTAAAGTTTTCATTTCTGAATTACTTGTTGAGCAATGCTCAGAAGAATTACAAGCTATCGTTAACGACATGGTTGAACAGATTGACGAAGAAGCTGTAACAGCGGATAATTTCCTATATTCAGGTACACACTGGCAAGTAAGTTCAGACACTTACAAAAAGCTGCTAGCAGAAAGCGAATACGCTGCATGGATGTCAGCATGGGGTTACCGTGCTAATCACTTTACTGTGAGCATCAATGAATTGGCTAAATTCGATGATATCGAAAGTGTAAACCAAGCACTTAAAGATGCAGGTTTTGCGCTAAATACATCTGGCGGCGAGATCAAAGGTTCACCAGAAGTATTACTTGAGCAATCTTCGACTCTTGCTGATGACAGCGAAGTTGAATTTAGCGATGGTGTTGTTGCCGTACCGAGTTGTTTTTATGAGTTCGCTCTGCGTTATGCAAAACCAGATGGTGAGCTATACACAGGTTTTGTGGCAGCATCAGCTGACAAAATTTTTGAGAGCACCAATGCTCGATAATTAGCACATACCAATTCGCTAAGTACAAATAAGCGAGTTGGTATACAAGGATATGTATGAGACTAATTGCGTTTATCGTAATTCTATTTACCCTAAACACAGCAAAGGCAACAGAAAAACCCAAGCTTACAATTTTGTCTCATGCATATTTTGCCAGCGAAGCAGATAAACTCAGTATTAACCTCCACCTTGCTGCGGTTATCAATCCAGCCCTTGCTGATGAATTCGATATAAACGTCGACTTTACTAATCATGCGCGCTTAATGAAGCGCTTATCTAGTGATGAAGCCAGTTGCACCTTTAACGCAATCAAAACCCCTGAACGGGCAGAGTCCATGGTATTTTCTAAAATACCCACCTATATGCATATACAGCGTCAAGTCTATGCACTTAAGAGCACCTTAAAGTCAGGTTCTGCGCCTATTTCTGTCACTAAGCTTCTCAAAAACAAAGGTAGTTTTGGCATTATTGGCTCCACCAGCTACCGTGAACTCGATGATGTTTTTGCTAATAAACAATACAACGTTGCGGCTATTTATGGCGAAAATGCATTTTTACAATTAAGTCGACTATTACTCAATAAGCGTATTGATTACATTGTTGCTTACAAAGAAGCACTTGAAGCGCACATACCTGCTCATGAACTAAGCCAACTCACATCAAGACGTATTGCTGAATACCCTGAATTTATTAATGGCTTTTTTACCTGCAGTAAAACCACGGCGGGTTATCGTGCCATTGCACTTATCGATGATTATATGAAAAGCGCAGAAATGGCAGCCTATATTCAGCAATTACACAGCCAAAGTAATCACCCTGATGACGCAAACGCCATGCTTGATATTTATTCAAAAAGTTATGGAATACGCTTTGAAAACAGTAACTAAGTGACTATTAATTACTGTACAAAATTAATTCAAAAAATATTTAAAAAATACTTGCGCAAATAAAAAAGCAGATCTATTATCTCGCCGCTTCTTGATGATAGCCAATCCGAGTACATTACAAACCCAGTTTGTAGCAAGGCGATAGAGCAACTATCCAAGAGTGTATTTGATTGCACAGAACATACTGTGCGCTTGATAACACTCAACTGACTCGGACTTCCATTTTTTTCCGAGCAGTTGCTTAATTGCCGGAGAGTAAAATGGCTATTTCAACACTTACACAAGACTTAACAATCAAAGTACCTGCAGCGTCGGTTGCTGCAAACGAACCAGTCGCACAACCATCAAACCAATTTATTGAGCAACTTGTTGCACAACATGGCGCGCCATTAATGGTGCTAGATTGTGAATCTGTTCGTCACCAATACCGTGCATTAAGCCGTGCGTTACCTGGCGTTGTTTTACACTTTGCATTAAAGCCACTTCCTCATCCTGCGGTTGTTCGTACGCTTTTTGAAGAAGGTGCCAGCTTTGATTTAGCAACCAGCGGTGAAGTTGACCTAGTCGCCAGCCAAGGCGTACCAAGTGATCGTACTATTCACACGCACCCAATCAAACGTGATCGTGATATTCGTGATGCACTTGAATACGGTTGTAATGTGTTTGTGGTTGATAACATCAACGAATTAGAAAAGTTCATTGCATACAAAAACCAGGTTGAGTTACTTGTTCGCTTAAGTTTTCGTAATGCGGAAGCATTCGCTGATTTATCGAAAAAATTTGGTTGTAGCCCAGCAATGGCCGTTGAAATCATTAGCTATGCGCAACAATTAGGTATTCGTATCAAAGGGTTGTCGTTCCATGTTGGCTCGCAAACAGCAAGCCCAGCTAAATATGTCACTGCCATTGCTGCATGTAATCAAGTGATTAACGACGTAGCCGCATTAGGATTACCTGCGCTTAGTACGCTTGATATTGGCGGTGGTTTCCCTGTGCCTTACAACAAAGACGTGCTGCCAATTGAGGAATTTTGTGCGCCAATCAATGATGCCTTAGCACAGTTACCAGAGACAGTTCGCGTAATTGCTGAACCTGGTCGCTTTATTGTAGCCAGTGCTGTAACCAGTGTTGCATCAGTAATGGGTCAAGCAGTACGTGATGGCAAGCCTTGGTACTATTTAGATGATGGAATTTACGGCTCATTCAGTGGTTTATTGTTTGATGAAGCCTCGTACCCTATCGACTCGTTCAAACAATCAAACGAACGTGTTGAGTCAGTGTTAGCAGGCCCGACTTGCGATAGCATCGACGTAGTAAGTGAGTCAATCATGCTACCAAAATTAAACAATGGTGATTTAATCATCAGCCGTATGATGGGTGCTTACACATTAGCAACCGCAACAGATTTTAACTTCTTCAAACGTGCAGAAGTTATCGTACTGAATGATGTAGTTCATGTTGACGCACTCACCGGTTAATCGTTTCCTCGACTAAAAGCATGTAAGGCAACATGCTTTAACTCTTAAAATGCAGCTGCTCATTCCAGCTGCATTTTTTTATTTCTTTGTTTAAAGAAAGAGTGGTTTGTAATCGTTTTCTAATTGTTCAAACGACAAGTTACCAATAAAACGGCCAAAGCTTAGCCAGGTTGCTAGGCCTCGTAAGTCTTTAAAGTGTGGTGGAATAAATTTAGGGTCTTCAATCACACCTAAATCATGTAATTGCGATATCAGTCTAAAATCATCAATTGAGATTTTACCGACCAATAACAAGTGCAATTGATCAATTCGACCTAACTGAATGGCAACTCGTATAAGGTTATACACCAACACGAAACCTTTGATATAAGCGATATCTTTGGTAAAAGGTAAGCCTGTTGCTGTGCTGCCTCGAAACACCCGCTGAGTAAGTGTATAACTGTCGTCTTTACTCAAACCTTGCGCTACATAATCACGATAAATATCAACAAACTCCGCGCCATCAATAACCTTAGTAATACCTTGAATACGGTTCACTAATTTTGCTAAACGTCGTGGCGTTGACTTTAAAGTAATAATTTCGGTCAATACCGCAAGGCCCTCTTGGGTCACTGTAGAGCTCGGTGTGCCTTTACTTAAACAAGTTAAATATGGCTGAGCAAGACCGTTTTGCGTGGTTCCGACATGGATCCAGCCTTCATGCACCTCAAGAATATCTAGCTCACGCTGAGAAAACTTAACATCTTGATTAAGTTTAATATTATTTGCACCTGCCGCAGCATCACTCACAATACCGTCACTCAGAATAACCTCAACATCGATGCCCGGCATCGTTTGAGTCACTTGCGATGCTAAAATTTTCACTGCATCTTGCGCATCTATGTTTTTTGGATCATCCGGTAAAATATCCGCATCAAGCATATTTTTTAGCGGCTGCTCAAGCATAGTTGCAAGCTCAGAAAGTGAAGGCTCCCCAGCATGGAATAAATCTTTTGGATGACCGAACAGCTCAACAGACAAATCATGAAATTCAGGAGTACCACGATACTCAATCATACTGAGTACTGTTTTATATTCAGTGCACATCTTGCTCATGTATTGGGAAATTGGGTTTAGCTGCCCTAACTGGCTGATGATATCGCGATTTAAATCAGAAAACGCGCGGCGCAACTCGCTTGGTACAAAACCAAGATCACGTTGTTGGTAATAGGCTTGATCAACCGATGGGTTCTTTTGGCATTTATGCTTAAAAAACTCTTCTTTGATTTGTTTATCCCAGTTGATCGCATCAAGGATACGAATGGGTGTTTGCAATGCGATTAATCGGTCAGATAACTCGCGTGTTTTTGCTAATAATGCCTTATCTATCATGCTCTAGGCTCACTGTAAAATGAGCCTTGAGCATAGGCTAAATTTGCATAATTACAAAGCAAAATTAAGCGGTTTTGAGCTAAAATTTAGCATGCTTAGAAATTAATTTTCCATCGTTGTAGAGAAGTAAACTGGGTACTGAATTAATGCCATTTTCGATAAATAAATCATTACCATAATCGATAGAAACCGGCATAGTTGCAGCGAATTTATCAACATATTCTTGCACTGCACTTTGATCAGTCCACAGCTGACTCACTTTAACCTCGACATCAATTCCTTGCTCTGCCAGCTTATTAACATGTTGCTGCGCTAGTACACACTGTTTTGCCATTGCAGGGCGCGTGTCGGCTAAGTACCAGTCACACCACGTAGCGGTGAACAGCACGGCTTTTTTACCCTGTTTCGGAATAACCAAAGGAGTCGCTTGGCCTTGCTTTTCGCCTAGTAAACGCGCTTTATCAACTTTGCCATTGTGTGATAACAAACGTAATGTGTTATCAAGTGGTTTATCTGCTTCGTGACCTTGAAAAATCACCTTTTTATCACTATCAATCAACACATGAAACGGGGTGCCCATAAATTCATAATGTTTAGCAACTTGGGCTGTGTGATCAGTAAATAGCGGCATAGTGAGTGAAAAACGCTCTTTAACCTTAGCAACAGCGTCTGCGTCATCATTAAGGTCAATATTAATAGCCACAAATTGAATTTTATCGCCATATTGCTCATATGCATGCTGAAAATGTGGCATTTGCTCCATACATGGCTTGCACCAAGTCGCCCAAAACTTTAAGTAAACGGGCTTCTTGCCTAAGTAACTGTCAAGTTTAACTATTTTCCCCGCTTCATTTTCTAACATCAGGGGAGCTGTATTTGCTGATATGCTTTTGCTTACAAGCAACAAGCTTGTTAGTAGTATCAGGGGTATAAACTTATATTTCATTGTGTGTCCCTCAAATAAAATCTATCTTAAGTTTAAGGTAAGAGAAAATATTGTAAATTTTCGACATCTGCTATCTAAATATGATTTTAGTGATTTATCGCAAAGTAAGGTTTTAAAAACACACAGCACGTTTAATACCTGCATAAAATGGCACTAAACTTTTTATAGATCTGAAACGTATTACTTCAAAAAGGAGTCATCATGAAAAATGAGCTAGACGGTAAATTAATTCTATCTGTGTATGAAAAAATCATTCAACACGGTGAAGATCATGAAGATGGAAAGCTTTATGAGGGTATTTGCGCTTTTTCGGATATCGATGGTTATACGGTATATCTAAAAGGCAGTGGTGTGTTACTGCGCTTCGGCTTTCATAATACCTATCACCTTGACTATCAACATGAAAAGAACAAAGAAGACTTTTTAAAGAAAGTGCTTTATATCGCAGAACAGGAGCTGTAAAGAAGTAATGAAACGACGGGTAAAAGCTGAGTCAAAGCAACAGCAGGTATTTATCAACCAAGTTATCAATGAACTAAAATCTAACCCAGGTAAGTTAGATATTATTCGCGAAAACCTTAGTTACTATCGTGAACAACAGTTCCTTAAGCGTGGCTTTTTGCTTGCTATTGAGCGCTTTGATTGGGTATTTGAAGCAAGTAACGATGTAGATCAAATCTGTGCGCAAATTTTAGCCGATGATTACATTGGCAAACGTTTGCGCCGCTACCCCTTGCTATATAAGGGCGTATTGGAACGTACCTATTAGATATCCCACCGCTAAAACATGATCTGTCCGGTAAAAAATGCTAGGTTAGCGCCATTTTGAAATAATGAGAACTGGACATGTCAAAAACTATAAACTCTCACAACACCCATGAGGGTGGCAATAATGGGTTGTTTAACCGATTTTTAGCCACCGTTGAATTTTTGGGTAATATGCTACCCCACCCTATCACTTTATTTGCAATGTTCTGCGTTGCCATTATAGTTTTTAGTGGCATTGCCGATTGGTATGGTTTAAGTGCTATCGACCCACGCCCAGAAGGTGCTGCTGGTCGCGATCCTGATGGTGTTATTGAAGTTGTCAGCCTACTTAGCGCCGAAGGCCTTCAGCGCATCGTTACTGGCCTTGTTACAAACTTCACTAGCTTTGCACCACTTGGTACGGTACTGGTTGCTTTATTAGGTGTGAGTGTTGCAGAGCACTCAGGTTTACTCTCTGCTGCTATGCGCGGCATGGTAATGGGCGCATCAAAGCGTTTAGTTACTTTTATGGTGGTGTTTGCTGCGATTTTATCAAATACGGCATCAGAACTTGGCTACGTCGTACTAATCCCATTAGCAGCCATGATATTCCACAGTCTTGGTCGTCACCCTCTTGCCGGTCTTGCTGCGGCATTTGCCGGCGTTTCAGGAGGTTACAGTGCCAACTTATTACTCGGCACCATTGACCCGCTACTTGCAGGTATCACTACACCTGCAGCACAAATGATTGATCCGAACTACCAAGTTGGCGCTGAAGCAAACTGGTATTTCATGATGATTTCAGTATTTCTAATCGCTACTCTAGGTACGTTAGTTACAGAGAAAATCGTTGAACCTCGTCTTGGCAAGTACAACCCAGATGAAGCAAGCAATGATTTGCCAAAGAACGACATTGCAGGGCTAACCGATAAAGAAAAGTCAGGTCTAAAATGGGCGGGCGTTTCTCTGTTAGTGGTTTCATTATTACTTGCTTGGACAATTGTTCCTGAAGATGGCATTTTGCGTAACCCAGAAACAGGCCTTGTTGCACACTCGCCATTTTTAAAAGGCATTGTGGTATTTATCTTTGTAACTTTCGGTATTCCAGGCTTTGTTTACGGCCGAGTTGTTGGCACCATGAAAAACGATAAAGATGTCATCGATGCCATGAGTAAAAGCATGAGCTCGATGGGGATGTACATTGTGCTAGTTTTCTTTGCAGCACAGTTCGTTGCCTTTTTTAAATGGACCAACCTAGGTACGATTTTAGCCATTAACGGTGCAGCTCTTTTGCAAGCATTAAACCTAACAGGCCCTGAAGTATTCGTGCTATTCATTTTAATGTGTGCATTAGTAAACTTAAGCTTAGGCTCTTCATCTGCACAATGGGCTGTCACAGCACCAATCTTTGTGCCAATGTTAATGCTAATAGGCTACGCACCAGAAACCATTCAAGCGGCGTATCGAATTGGTGACTCGGTTACTAACCTTATCACCCCAATGATGAGTTACTTTGGCTTGATACTGGCTGTTGCCACTAAGTATAAGAAAGACATGGGTATTGGTACATTGGTTGCGACCATGCTTCCTTACAGTATGATCTTCTTTGTTGGTTGGGTTGCGTTATTCTATTTATGGGTATTTGTTCTGGGCTTCCCAGTTGGCCCTGAATCACCAATTTATTATCAGCCTTAATCTTCTTAGAGAGGTAAAAAGCCAAGCATTAGCTTGGCTTTTTTGTACCTGAGATTGTTGAAAGCTAACTTTATGACTATTATTAAGACATTAATTTTTATTGTTATTTTATATGAAAAAGCTATTAAAGCTGTGGTTTCTATTGCACGCATTAAGTGTATTTAATTTATATGCCAATCCAACTAAGCAACTTGAAACCGCATTTGCAACATCGTTGGTTTTAACGGATGGGGACAGTATTACCTTAGGTATGGGTGATTTTGACCCACAAACACTGTTTGACCCACAACATAGCAGTAAAGATGAAGACAGTATCGCGCTTAGAAAAAAACTCAGACTCTACAGTATTCCTTATACTTGGCAGCTTGATAAGCCAATTTATCAACACAAACTAAGTTTGACCAGCAGGGTAAGCTATTTGAATCAATCAGATTTCATTTCGCTATTTGATAATGTGGCTGACGACTATATTTCAGAAACTGTATATAACGGCATGATCGGTTTTAATGCCGAAAAAGCACTTGGCTCTAAATGGTCATATCAATTTGGCTTTAATACTCACTACTTACATTACAACAATGACTATGAGTATAACTCTCCCGAGTCTAGGCGTAACTTTAAGCCTTTAACCGAAAATCTTTACACCAACCTCAATAGTAATGCACTGGTGTTAAACCCAAATGCGACCATGATCTATCGCTTACCTAGGCATTGGGGCTATTACGAGTACAAGCTTAATTTTAATTATTACTATGGTTGGGCACTCTCTCACCCTGATGGGATAAGCAATGCAACACCTGAAACATGGCGCACACTTAATGGTATCAAAGCTAAATTTAACATGTTCAAAATTGGGCTTTTTGAGCAAGCTTTTTACATTAAAGGCCAACGTATCGATTTAGGCGGCGATAGTCGCGCAGCGTTTGGGACCGATCATTTTTATGAATACGGTATCGGCTTTTTATGGGATAGTAGCAAGTGGACCTCGTGGTTTGACAACTTTGGTATCGGCATCAATATTCACAACGGTAGTAGCCTCGATGGTGCAGCTATTGTCTTGTACTTTAACGAAATTTAATACTATTTTTTAAAGACAAAACTTTTAAACAGACTATATTCTTAGACATAATCAAAATTCATGGAAGATTTATATGAAACATCACCTCGCAATCGCTTGTTCAGTACTTGCCTTAACGGCTTGCGATAACCCCCCTGAACAAACAGCTAAAACGCTACCACTGCAAGTAAGTGCAGCAGATACCATTTATTATGGTGGCGATATTCTTACAATGACTGGCGACAAACCCGAATATGCACAAGCAATCGCTACCCAAGGTGAAAAAATCATTTTTGTGGGTGATAAAACTAAAGCACTTGAGCATAAGTTTGGCAAAACAAAGCTGATTGATTTGCAAGGCAAAACCTTAATGCCAGGCTTTGTTGATGGCCATAGCCATGTCTATGGTGTTGGTTTGCAAGCCATGGTAGCCAATGTATTACCTAGCCCAGATGGTGATGCCAATAGTGTTGAGCAAATCGTTAATATTCTTACCGCAGCACAAAATAACCCTGACTACACCACATTTATTGAAAAAACGGGTGCTATTTTAGGCTTTGGTTACGATGATGCTGAGCTTGATAGATACCCAACTAAAATGGACTTAGACCGCGTTAGCACCGAAAAGCCAGTGATCATCATTCATACTTCGGGGCACTTAAGTGTTGCAAACAGTAAAGCCTTAGCCATGGCCGGCATCGACGAAAACACAGACAATCCTGACGGTGGGCTAATTCGTCGTATGGCCAACTCACAAGAACCCAATGGGGTGCTCGAAGAAAACGCGCACTTTGGTTTACTGTTTAAACTCATGCAGTCGTTTGATCCTGACTTACAAGATTTAATGCTGCAAGAAGGGCAAAAACTCTACACAAAATACGGCTACACCACAGCACAAGAAGGCCGAGCAACTCAAGAAGCTTATGATTCGATGGTAAGAGCATCCAAAGCGGATAAGTTTGTCATTGATGTGGTAGCCTATGCCGATATGGCTACCAGCAGCAGTTTTATGGACTCACCCTATAACAGTAAAAACTACACAAATCATTTTCGTATTGGTGGTGTAAAACTTAACTTTGATGGCTCACCACAAGGAAAAACCGCTTGGTTATCTCACCCATACTTAAAAGCACCTGAAGGCCAAGAGCAAGGCTATGCAGGCTACCCTACTTTTAATGATGAACAAGCCTATCAGTATATTGAAACTGCCTTTGCCAATGACTGGCAAGTGATGACTCATGCAAATGGTGATGCCGCTATTGAACAATTTTTAAATGCTGTTGAAAATGCTAATAACAAGCTTGGTAAAAAAGACCGCCGCCCCGTACTTATTCATGGTCAAACTATTCGTCAAGATCAGGTAAACCGTCTTAAAGAATTAGGCATATTTCCATCGCTCTTCCCAATGCATACCTTTTATTGGGGCGACTGGCATGTAAATTCGGTGCTTGGTCATCCCCGCGCCGATTTTATTTCGCCCACCCATGCAGTTCGCAAACAAGGATTAATGTTCAGTACCCATCATGATGCGCCTGTAGCTCTGCCCAATGCACTGCGTGTATTAGATGCAACGGTTAACCGTACAACTCGTACAGATCAAGTATTAGGCCCAGATCAACGTGTTTCTGTGTATACTGCACTACAAGCAATGACAACATGGCCTGCGTATCAACACTTTGAAGAAAGCTCAAAAGGGCAATTAAAACAAGGGATGCAAGCAGATTTAATTATCCTTGATAACAACCCGTTGAAAATAAAGCCTGCAGAGCTACATAACTTACAAGTGATAGAAACCATTAGCCGTGGTGAAACCGTCTACAGCAAAAATTAAACACTTTTCAAGGAGTAACATGAATAAGTTTATACAATTAGCCTGTGCTGCGCTGCTGTCATTTTCAGCATTAGCAGCACAAACAGCTGCTACGCAACTGGATATTTTGAATCTTAAGGCCCAATCTGAGCATGTGCTAACTTCAGGTCAGCCAAGTCAAACCGATTTTGCCAAGCTAAAACAACTTGGTGTTGAGAACATCATCAACCTTCGCGGTGATAACGAAACGAATTGGTCTGAGCAAGAGTTAGTCACTGAGCTTGGTATGAACTATTACCATATCCCTGTGCAATCTAAAGCTGATATTACCATTGAAAATGCTACGAAACTTCAGGCTTTGCTCAATGAGCACCAACAGCAAACCACCTTACTTCACTGCGCGAGCAGCAACCGTGTTGGCGCTCTTGTTGCGCTATACAATGCCATAACCTTGAAAAAGCCAGTTGATGAAGCTGTTGAGATTGGTAAGCAATGGGGCTTAAAAAGCCTTGAAGGAGTGGTAAGAAGTAAAGTAAACGAAGAAGTTGGTCAGCCATAAGCTGACCAACTATGTATTATTTTTGCTTAAGCTAAAGCTGCCATGCATAGCTTAGCTTTGTGAAGAAGGTACGTTGATCACGCTCAAGATTCTTCAACGAATCATCTTGATACCCTTTATCAGAATACCCTAAATAAAACAGTGTCTGTGAGTTAATCTTGTACGAATACACTAACTGACTGCCATAATCGCGGTTAGTTTGGCTTACATCAAATCGATAAGCTTCATTGTTTCGATCGACATCTTCAAACTGCAAAACGAGTTTCAGCATCGAGCGCATATTAAATTTATAATAAACACGCAGATCCGTTAAATTTGCAGTATAAACACGTTCATTTTGCTCGTTATCTAAATAGCTGTAGCTGTGCTCTAGTTGCACCTGCCAATGATCGTTTATATCCCATGTCATCTCAGGTTCAATGCGAACCATAGTACCTAAAGCTGCATTACTATAATCAATTTTGCTGCCATATTGAGCATACAATAAAAAGCTAATGTCACGAATGGGTCTAAAACCGCCATAGATATAACCTATGTTTTGATTAAAAAACTCGCCGGCATAAAACTCATTACGATGAATAAAGCCAATTTCTGTTTGCGACTGCATCTTACCTTTAAAGGTAAAAAAGCCATCGTATTCTTCTTCGAGTAGGTCGCCATTTTGCGCCCATGTTTTATCCCACTCAACATTGTAGCTGTACTCTGTGATTGCATCATCAGCATCGCGATACCATGTTTGTCCACCGCCTAGTTGTACTTGCTCGTAATCAACTTTAGCTTGATAACCCAAATCTGAGCGGTATTCTTTACCTATATTTTCGTAGCTAGCATAGACTTCATAATCACGCTTAGTTCTTGTAAATTCAATGGCATAAGCTTGATCTGATTGATTTTTATCAATGCCATAATAATCAACTAAAAATTCTGAGTTAGTGGTATCTGTGCTTGCTACTTGATACTGCAAACTATCTGATTGATTAAACCAGTAGCTGCCATCTAAAGATAACACCGTATTATGATAATCATCATTTTCACGGTGAGTGCTCATCACACCAATTGTGCCTTTTTGGCCAATATCAAACTGATAACGCCCCGCTACTGCTTGCGTTTTATCTGCTAGATTAGCAAAGCCAGAACCTTGATTCGTCGGAAGTAAGACACTGGTATTCTGATCGTCAGCGTACATAAAGCCATAGCTGTGCGCGCCTGTTTTACCTGTTAACTTTAAACCCACATCAGGTTCAGCAATCATTCGCGTATATAAAAGCTCTAGTTGGCTGGTATCAAAATAAGAGGCGCCATCTAAAAAGAATGGACGCTTTTCAGCATAATAAATTGAGTAAGTAGTATTTACATCAAGTTCAAGTGAATCTGCCTCGACCTGCGAAAAGTCAGGATTAATGGTGGCATTAATAACCGCATCTTGCGTCACCCCCCAACGTAAGTCCAAGCCCGCTTCAGTATCAATATCACCATTTTGCCAATCACCCGGCACTGTATCTTTGGTATCATGGCGAAGCGCCGTTAAAGTGGGCGTAAGCTGAATGTTTTGGCTCTCTGTCATGTTGGCAAAGCCTGTGAGTTTATCAAACTGGCAAAAGCTACATTTTACATCTCGGTCAAAACCAACATTCGACATTTGATAATACACATCACGCGGATAATTTCGCCAAACGGCAAAACTCCACGTTAACTCTGTTTGATCTTTTGGAAAGCGAAGTGCAGTGAATGGAATACGCATTTCAACCACATAACCGTCGTCGGTAATTTGCCCTGCACTGTCCCAAATGGCATCCCATGATGGATCTTCCACCCAATCATCAATATCCGTCATGCGCATATCGCCTTGCGCACCAAGAGGGTTTACATAAAACTCATAGCCGGTTCGTTCATCATTGAAGGTATCAATCATCAAGGCAACATTGTCGTCTTGCCAAAGCGTATCACGATCTCGAAGGGCGGCACGAATTTGCGAAGGGTCATTATCTTTTGCAATAAAACCAACATACAAGTATTTACCATCTTCATACATGTAGGCATCGGTTTGTACGAGCGGCGTGCCTTTTTCGGTTGGCTCATTCTGATATTTTAATGGTACTTTTGTGGCGTATTGCCAATGCGACTCATCCATCACACCATCAACGCTAATAGACTCTTTAATATGGGCAAGGGAGAACTCTGCTTTATCAAATGCATTGGCAGAAAAAGGCATACAGGCAACACTAAGTAAAAAGGTAGGGGCGACTATTTTATTTATTATTCTTTTTATGTACTGCATAAACATCCATTTAGACACTGACGCGCTAGAAACGCTACTTGACTGATTTCAAAGCGATTGTAATTCAGTAAGGTACATTTGTTAATCTAATTTTCGGTTTTATGTCATAAAATTTAACAAAATACTCCATTTGTACTACTAGCAGGGCCAAAAAAGCCCCATTGCCAAACAGCAATGGGGCTTTTTTATACGTTTGTTATCGGAATTTATTACTTTTTAAGGCTTAATTTATTGCCTTTCAAAGATTTGCGAACATTTGCGATTCGTGAACGGTTCTTTGCACGCGCTTCACCCGTTGCCTGACCCGAAGCCTTATTTGTACGGCTACGACGTAAATGCGACGGCTTTTTACCAATTTTATCAATCAGTACTTCACGGCTGCTTACTTCGTAACCTGGTAAAACAACACGCTTGATGCGCTGTCCGATTAGCTTTTCGATATCGAATAAAGTGTTTTCTTCCTCACGGCTCACAAACGAAATTGCTTGACCCGGCTTACCAGCACGACCTGTACGGCCGATACGATGCACGTAGTCTTCTGCAAGCCAAGGTAGATCGATGTTGATCACACGTGGCAACCCTTCAATATCAATACCACGAGCAGCTACTTCAGTTGCGACCAGCACGCGAACTTTACCTTCTTTAAACTCGCGTAAAGCGCGGCGGCGGTTACCTTGGGTTTTATCACCATGACAAACAACAGCAGGAATCCCGTCAAGATTAAGCTCTTTTACAAGCTCATCAGCGGTTTCTTTCATGTTTACGAAAACAAGTACCTGCTGCCAGTTTTTCTTACCAATCAATTCAGATAAAAGCTCTTGCTTACGGCGCTCTTCAACTGGATAAACAACATGTTGCACTGTTTCTGCAGTACTGTTTGTTTGATCAACACGAATGATTTCAGGCTGCTTTAGTACTTTACTCGCAAATTGTTTAATTGCCGCCGGGAAAGTGGCAGAGAACAATAAGATTTGACGCGCTTCATCACAACCATTAATAACAATTTGCATATCGTTGATAAAGCCCATGTCTAGCATACGGTCAGCTTCATCAAGCACTAAATGCTTAACATTAGCTAAGCTGATGTTACCTAAACGCAGATGATCAAGTAAGCGCCCTGGCGTTGCAACCACGATGTCGACACCTGCTTTCAAATCGTTAGCTTGACCCGCTAGATTGATACCACCAAACAAGCACACTGTTTTGAGTTCGGTGTATTTTGCAAACGCTTTAAAATTATTAGCAATTTGCTCAGCTAATTCGCGGGTAGGTGCAAGCACTAATGCACTTGGTGCATTATTTTCACTAACCGCTGACTCTGATAATTTTTGGATAAGTGGTAAAGCAAATGCAGCGGTTTTACCCGTGCCTGTTTGCGCACTAACAAGTACGTCTTTGCCTTTTCTTACCGCAGGAATTGCACTACGTTGAACGGGAGTAAGCGTTTCGAAATTAAGCTCTTCTAATGCCTGTAAAAGCTCAGAAGAAAAACTAAATGATTTAAAATTCATGCTGTATAACCTGCGGCCATCATATCAAGGGTCGCAAATTATACAGAAAAAAAATGACTTTAGTTAGTTATAACTTAACTAAAGTGCCTTTTAATGCCACGCCAGCAACAAATGTGCCCGCACCACATTGATATTCGGTTTGGCTAACGAACTCACGTTTTTTGTAGTACGACTGAATATTTACAACTGCATTCATGCCTTCACGAACAGCACGCTCTTGTAATGCTTTTAAAGCACTAAGCATTACCCACTCACACGCTTCTCGGTCAGTTTTATTAAATGCGTTGGTTTTCTTGTTGGTGATCACTTCACCATAATTAGTTTTAATGCTGTTATGACTTTGATCAGCGAAATACAGCGGAATATCTAACAGCGCTTGTTTCGCTTTGGTGGTTTCAAGTAATGCTTGTACAGGTAGCGTTTGTATATCATCACGTGCAAAACTGTTTGTTGAAAACAAACAAGCCGCTAAAACACATGCAAGGGTCAATAACTTCATTTAAAAATTCCTTCTATAAAATTTCCATGCAACACCAAAACCAACCGAAACATTATAATCTTGCTTCACGAGTGGGCTTGCATCTTGTTGACTGTTAGCAAGGTGATGATATTTAACAAAACCACCTAACCAATACTTTGGTGTGTCAAAATGTACCCCAATTGATACATCAGCGCCAGAAAAACCTGAACGACTTGAGTATGCTTGGCGAGTTTCATTGCTATGTAAGTCACTCACTCCATAGTAGTAATCAAGGTATTTATCGCTAGCAAAGTTGATATTGCCACGAAACGCTAATGAAAATTGTGAATCCGCTTTTTCAATGATCGGCACTCGATAATACACACTTGGCCCATAACGCCAGCCAATATCATCAATACCTGAGAAATCTGTCGCAATGGCTTTGCGTGCAAACAGGCTTAAATACAAATGCTGTTTAGCGTTTGGTTCACCTATTAGGTAGTAATTAAGTGAAGGCCCTAATTCAAACACCCAATCTAGATCATCCATACCTTCTCGGGCTTTGTTGTCTTCACTGTCAACTGCAAGACCTACGCTGGCAGATAAATCTAAATGGAGATTTTCTTGTTGCCACAAAAAGCCAGTGAAGTTATTACGGTCGATGGCCATTTTATCGCTTTGATAACGAAAATAAGGCACAGGCAATAGGTATTGCTCACTTTCATCTGAACCTAAATAATGCGGGATATCTGCATAAAAAAGGCCTGCACCAAACTCCATTTTTGCAGTGCTCTTTTCTACACTGTCTTGTGCAGCATAAGCATTAAAAGTTAGAATAAATAAAATACTTATGATGCAACGGTTGATCATGCTTGCCATTTTTTAAAAATTAACGAGGTATTGATGCCACCAAACGCAAAGTTATTACTCATAATGTAATCTGTCTGCATTTCACGGCCATTGCCCTTGATATAATCTAAATCAGCACACTCAGGATCGACATCCGTTAAATTGATAGTAGGTGCAAACCAACCATCATTCATCATATTGATACTTGCCCATGCCTCAATGGCGCCACATGCTCCTAAGGTATGACCTAAATAACTCTTTAATGAGCTAATAGGTTTCTTGCCAAGGGCATTGAAAGTCGCCAGAGACTCCGCAATATCACCCCGATCTGTTGACGTACCATGAGCATTCACATAGCCAATTTGGTCGGCAGTAAGCTGTGCATCATTAAGTGCCATTTCGATAGCCACTTGCATAGTTTCTGCGGTAGGTTGCGTCACATGTTGACCATCTGAGTTACAACCAAAACCGACCAGCTCCGCATAAATGGTCGCGCCACGGGCTAGGGCATGCTCATACTCTTCTAAAATGAGCGTGCCTGCACCTTCACCAATAACCAGACCATCACGATTTTGATCGAATGGTCGTGGCGTGCTTTTCGCAGCATCATTTTTTGTGCTCGTCGCGTATAAGGTGTCAAATACCGCAGCTTCTGTGATGCATAACTCTTCTGCGCCACCAGCCACCATGGCTTTTTGGCGACCATACTTAATCGCTTCATAAGCATAACCAATACCTTGCGAGCCTGATGTGCACGCAGAGCTGGTAGTGATCACCCGACCTTTTAAGCCAAAAAAGACACCCACATTCACAGGCGCTGTATGCGCCATCATCTGGATGTAACTGGTGGCCGTTACGCCTGTCATTTCGCCGGTTTCCATCATTTTTGCAAAAGCCAATAATGGTGGCGTTGACCCCGTTGATGAGCCAAAAGCAATACCAGTAGAGCCGTCGGTTAGACTTGAGTGCTCTAATAGCCCAGCTTCTTCTAGAGCAAGCTCTGTAGTACGGGTCGACATCATAGCAACACGCCCCATTGAGCGAACTTGTTTACGCTTATAGTGGCTTGGTTTACTAAAATGAGTAACAGGTGCTGCTAGTCGAGTGTTTAGTTCTGGCGCCACATCCCAGTCAGTCATGTACTGGACGGCATTTTCACCTTTTTGCAAAGCGGTTTTAAATTCACCCCATGTATCACCTAATGCAGTAATGGCAGACATGCCTGTAACAACAACGCGCTTCATTACACCATACCGCCATTCACAGAAATAACTTGGCGGGTGATATACGCGGCGTCATCTGAACATAAAAACGACACAGTACCCGCGACTTCACTAACCGAACCCATACGTTTTAATGGGATCATTTTTAGCATTTCATCAACCGGTAAATCGTCTGTCATTTCGGTTTCGATTAGCCCTGGAGCTACGCAGTTAACGGTGATCTTACGTTTTGCAAGCTCAAGCGAAAGCGCTTTGGTCGCACCAATAATGCCCGCTTTAGCGGCACTGTAGTTAACTTGCCCGCGATTACCGGCAATCCCTGACACTGACGCCATAGTGACAATACGGCCACCTTTACGACCTTGCACCATTGGCATCACCGTTGGATGAACCACATTATAAAAACCGTCAAGGCCAGTACGGATCACTTTATCCCAATCATCACCTTGCATCGCTGGGAACGCCATATCATTCGTGATACCTGCATTACAGATCACCCCATAATACGCACCGTGCTCGGCAATATCAGCTTCAATTTGTTGTTTTGCAAGCTCTCTATCGCAAACATCAAATTGCAATAAGCTAGCATGACGACCAAGCGCACTGATTTCTTCACAGGTTTGCTCTGCTTCAGCCACACCACTGCGACAATGAACAGCAATATCAAAGCCATCGTTAGCTAATCTAAGTGCGATTGCTTTGCCAATACCACGGCTTGAGCCGGTGACTAAAATACGTTTTGTCATTGATTTTCTCTTATAAACTGCATTGGGTCTTGTGGTTGAAACACATTAATTTTTGCTTCTGCTAAGCATGTTTCATCGCTATGTATTTGACACTCAAATACACTTAACCCTGATTCTTCTTGATATAATTTTGTCACCGAGACTTTAAGCGTTTGCTCGTTTTTAAATACCGGTGCATAGGTTTTATATTTGCGCGTACCAATTAAAAAACCGATTTGTACTTCATTTCCTTTGTCTTTTGCCAGCGCACCCGCATAAGCTGCGATAGTTTGCGCCATATATTCACAACCAATATAACTGGCAACCCCATTTAAGCTCTCGTCATAAAACGGGCTTTGTGAACTAATATCCACTTCACAGCAACCTGACTCTTCGCTGTAACTAGATAGGCGATTGAGCAATATCATTGGCTCACTATGAGGGACTACTTGCTCAATTTTATAGTGATTCATTTAGATGTCCTAGTACTACACTGACATTATTGCCGCCAAAGGCAAACGAATTTGATAAACAGGTGTTAATTTCTGCCGTTTCTGGTTGTGTTATTAAGCCAATTTCAGCCAATGATTCGTCTTTTGCAACCTGATTGCATACTAATTGATTAAACTCTGGGTAAGCCAAATAAAGCCAACATAAGCCCGCTTCTAAGGCACCTGCAGCGCCTAGAGTGTGGCCGGTCAAATGTTTAGAAGAGCTCACTTTAGTATCTTTGCCAAATACCTCACTGATTGCCAGAGATTCCATGGCATCATTTTGCGGTGTGGCTGTTCCATGGGCATTAATGTAGTCGATATCTGAAGGCGTTAAATTCGCGTCTTGCAACGCCGTTGTCATAGCAGCAATTGCGCCAGAACCGTCTGCAATCGGTGCTGAAATATGGTGGGCGTCGGAGCTTTCACCACCACCTAAAAAGGCAATGCTCTGTTTTGTATGCTGCTCTTTACTCATAACAAATAATGCTGCGGCTTCACCAATATTAATGCCTGCTCTGTCGCCACTAAACGGCTTGCAAATTTCATCGCTAATAGAAGATAACGAATCAAAGCCATTGATAGTGAGTTGGCACAAGCTATCTACCCCACCACAAATTACCACATCGGCTAAATCGGCACTGAGTAAGGCACGCGCACTAATAAGCGCCTTGGCACTTGAACTACACGCAGTTGAAATACTGTAACTTGGCCCCTTTGCAACGAGTTTCTTGGCAATGTAATTGGCGGGTGCGACGAGCGCTTGGTCGTAATAATCAAACTCCTCTGGCCACTTTCCCTTAGCTGCATGGGCAATTCGACCTCTTTCACCTTCTTGAATTGCAGCAGTACTGGTACCAATCACCACAGCAATACGGCTGCTCGGAATGTCTATGTTTGCTAATGTGTCAGCAATTTGCCCCAGCGCTAAATCGATTAGCTGATAAAATCGCATTGATGCTGTTAATGACAGTTCATTAACCAACCCCACAAAAGTTGGGCGCTGCTCAAATGCAAGCGACGTCACCTCTGTGAGTGTTTGTTTAGGTTGTAAGCTGATACTTTGCATTGTTTGTTGATGACCAACCCCCAATGCACTAACAATACCTAAGTCGTTAAGCCAAAATGGCATAATCAATTAACCCTTTGAAATTTAATTTTGTAATCTCGCTGAAAGTTTACAAGTTCTGTTGTACCGTCTAAATAGCGAATTTCACTAATTAACTGTTCACCTTGATATAAACGCCGTGTCGAGCCTTGTTCAACCAAGTTCAAACCATAAAGTTGCGAGTTCAGCACAGTAACCGGCCAGTGTACTAGCATGATATCAGCAAGAATATAGCGAGGATCAACCGCGTTGATAGGGAGCATTTTTTCGCTTTTAATCGGCCCTAGTGGCGCTTTTTCTAACTGAAATATCGGCATACCTTGAGCCGTCATAACAGCCAAGTTAATACCCGTTTCACTGTTTAAACTCAGCTGCGCTAGTAATGTATGCTGCTCATCGCCATGGTGTACTTCAAGTACTTGCTGCCAATTATCGGCAACTAATGACGGCGGTGGATCAAGCAAATAAATCCCTGCATTTGGCGCTAAATCAACACCCGTTTTTACTGCAAATTCACTGGCGCAACTTGCCACTAATATGCTCAAAGATAAGAGCAAAGAGCGTGTTAGTCGCGACATAATTCAACCAGTGTATTTAAGCGTTTGTTGCTTTGTTTTACAAATGGGTTTTGTAAATCCCATGCATAACCTGCAAGAATAGCACTGATCATCTCGCGCACTTGTTGGTTTTTCTCACTGTAAAAAATCACGTCCTGAAATGAGCCATCATACCAAGCACTGACGTAGGTTCTAAAGCAATTAACCCCTTGTTGCAAAGGCTCACTGTAATCGTTTTTGAAATCAACTTGCTCACCACGTAAGTAGCTATCAACTAAAGGAGCAACCAATGAAGCTGATTTTAATGCAATCGTCACCCCAGATGAAAACACCGGGTCTAAAAACTCACCAGCATTACCAAGTAGTGCAAAATGCTCACCATACAAACTAGACACATTAGCCGAATAGCCTTTGATAGCACGCGCTTCACCAATAGCTTCTCGATTGACTAATAACTCTCTTAAATAGCTATCTTGTTCGATAAATTCATTTAAGCCAGCGAGTGGTTGTTTATCCTCAAGTTGCTCTGGTTTACCAACTACACCAATGCTTGCCGTGCCATCACTAAATGGGATCAGCCAATACCAAATATCTTTATGCTCTGGATGAACATTAATTAAGATTTTTTCACGGTTAAACTGGGGATCGCTAATATTATCTTTAAAATGGCTGAAAAAAGCCCAACGTACAGGGAAATTTGATGCTGACTCTAAATCAAGTAAGCGAGGTAATACTCTGCCAAAACCACTAGCATCAAGGACAAAACGCCCTTTAATTTGATAGCCTTGCTGGTTTTCATCCGTAACATCAAGTAAAGCGCCATCCTCACAATCGGTAAACGCTAACACGCTATGTTGGTATCGAATTTCAGCCCCTTGCTGCATGGCACCATCGGCTAAGCATTTATCAAAGTCAGCGCGTTTTACCTGAAAAGTCGTGCCAGGGCCTTCGCTAAATTTCTCGGTAAAATCGATTGTTGTGTGGTCGCCACGACGCTGAAACGCCGCACCATTTTTAAACTGAAACCCAAGTGATTGTGCCTGTGCTTGCACCGCTTGCTCAAGGCCTGCTTCTGCTAAAAAGCTCATGCACTGGGGTAATAAGCTTTCACCAATCGAAAAACGCGGAAAGGTTTGCTGCTCTAACACCACTACATGCCAACCTTTTTTCACCAGTAAACTGGCAGCCACGGCACCTGAAGGGCCAGCACCAATAATAACAACATCAGCCTGTTGAACTTGATTATTCACCTATTATTTTTCCTTATTTTTAGGTAATGCAATACTGAGCGGCGCCAGGATATAGATACAAACTAGCCCCACTAATACCGTTAATCCGAAACTGAAAATGGCCGGTGTTTTCGAAACGGCCAACATGCCAAATACCCACATCGATGATGCCGCTGACAAGCTAATTGCGAGTACATTGCTCGAGCTTAAATTATTGACCTGATAAAACACCAAGTAATCGATTGCCAACGCTAATATCAATAAACAGCCTAATAAATTAAAAATCGACAGCTGAGATTGCAGCGCACTGCATAGTAGCAGTACAGCCGCGGTTGTTAGTACAAGCACTAGCGTTTGTTTACACGCCGTTTTAAAACCAAACTTAACGCTAAAGAGTAGTAACGCAAAGGTCATCGCAATGGCCAATGTTATCAGTAACGAATTTGAGTAATGACTTAAACCTTCGCTTATCATCGCGACTTTATCGTAAACAATTAAATCTGGATAAGCGTTGGCTAAATCCATCAGCTCGGATTTATTTACACCGGTTACCATAAACCAGCTTGCGGTTAGTGTATTGCTTGAGATCACTTGGTTAGCGATTAACGGCGCTAACGGTGAATTAAGTGCCGCGTTTAAATCAAGCATTGATGTTGAAAGCTCAACGGGCGTCCCTGTCATTTGGCTAACCACACTCATAGCTTGCTGGGCCGAATGCAGTTGATCGTAGTTTTGCTGTTGTAATTGTTTACTAGGCACTAAGTCACTAAGCATCAAGGCAGTGCCATTAAGGCCGAGAATAGTTGCTTTTAATGCTTCTTGTTGTACTAATAACTGCTGCGCATTATCGGCAAATAAAATCATGATTTGGCCATTATCTTTACCTAATAAAGACATATGCAGCGCTTCGTTTTGCATTAAATCAGCAGGACTTGCATTTAACAGCTTTACATCATCAATAATCACAGGGGGTTTTAGTAAAGCAAAAGCACTCAGAAACACTAGCATCAGCATACTGAGTGCGACGCGGTAATGCGTTAATCGTTTTAAATAACCACTTAACATGTTTGCTAACTGATGCGCAGCAGTGTTAATGGTTAAACCTGTTTGCCAATAAGGCAATAAAATACGTGTGCAAAGCCAAGCTGTAACTAGCCCTGCAACAACAAACACGCCAACTTGACTGAGTAACTGCACGGGTGAGAAAAACAAACTCGCGTAACCGAGTGTGGTAGTTAGTAACGACAACACCAGCGCCAGTTTGAGCCCTTGACTAAAACCTTGCGGCTGCTCGGTTAAATCAAGCATGCCATGAAATGCATAATCAATGGCAATACCAATCAGTGTCACGGCAAACACCATGGTTAATACATGCACTTGGCTAAAAATACTGATCAGCGCAATGGTGCCGCCAATAGCGGCGCTTATCACGGTTACAGAGGCCAACCACAATGCGTTTATCGATCGAAACACCCACACCACCATCACAATAAGAGCCAGCAAGCTCACCGAACCAAACAAGGTCATTTCAAATTTGGCTTGCTGCGCATTTGCTGCGGTGTGAAATAAAGCACCAGCATAGCGAATTTCTGTATCGGGATAGCGGCCTTCAAGCTCAGCGATATAGGCAACTATCTCATTGCTTAGAGCTATTGATTGGTTTATTGAAAAGGCATTGTCAGCACTTTGCACAAATAACATTAAATACTCATCACCTTGATAGTTAATGCTAATTCGGCCATCTTGCAGCTCAAATTGCTGCATGTGTGTCATTGCCTCAGATAAGAACCCTGCTGTAGCAAGTGTTGGGTCTTGGTTGATAGTACTTGAAACAAAAGGATCAGCGACTTTACTCAACTGACTAAAGTAATACTGTTGAAAGCGATTAGCATCGCCAATCGCTTGTTTATATTCCTCTGAAACTAAATGCCCAGCGTACTGACCATAAAATGCTGCCAACTGGGATATTTCGGGTAACTTAAAACGAGGCTCAATATGTTTACTCGCCAGCCACTGTTCTAAATCATCGTAGGCTTTTACTGCATTCTCACCACGGAAAGAAAAGCTCAACTGCTGTTTATTAGCCGCAAAAAAGTGTGCTTCGACTTGCTGTAAACGCGGTTCTGACTTTGGCAACAAAGCCAAAATATCATTATTCAACGTAGGCTGTTTTAGAATAAAAACAACCACTAAGGCGCTAACTAATAGACTCAGCCAAGCAAGCGTTAGGCCCCATGCTTTCACTGTTTTTGCTCTTTATGAGGATAAGCAAAGCGTAACACAGTAAAGTTACCATTTGCTTCTTTAAGACGCACACGGCTCACTTGCTCTGCTGCTTCACATAATTCGAACAGACTAAATAGCTGCTTTAGCAAGTCATCTTTAGGCAATAAAGTCTGACAACCGGGCTCTGCATGCTCTGTCATCGTAAATTGCTCAGCAAGTGCCACTTCATCATGCTTTAAAATTGCTTGCAGTAAATTAACGTAAGGCTCTGCACCTTTTTGTAGCTGCGGCTTATCTTGGTCATCCAGGGTATATACTTGCCCTTGCTTGATTAATAGCGTGCTTTTAACCGGAGATTCAACTTGCCAAGTGAGGCCATCTTCAGCAAGTTCAAACGAACCTGATGAAATAAAAGGCTTACTAAACCCTTTAAAATGCTTTTCTTGGCTAAATGTGCCTTGCTCTGTTACTGCGCTTGATGCAAACACAGGAAAAAAAACGAGCATACTCAGTAACAACACGCTTAATCGCATTAAATCACCTTTTGAAGTTTTTCATGGAGTACAGGCGGCGAAACAAACTGCATTTCTTTTTTCTCTATATCAACCGCAACTTGGATAGTCGTTGCTTTGGTTAACTTTTTACCTGTAGCGCAATCAGTGATTACGTAATCGATACGTAATCGTGTTTCATATTCTTTTAAGTAGGCATCAACGCGGATTTTTTGTGTAAACAATGCTGAGCCGACGTACTTAATATGCATGTCAATAATCGGCCACGCATAGCCAGACTCTTGCATTTGCACATAATCATAATCAAACAAACGCAGTAATTCGCAGCGCGCGACTTCTAAATAGCGCGGGTAATTACCATGCCATACCACATTCATTGGATCGCAATCATGAAAAGGAATTTCAATCTCAACATGAGTACTCAACAACGAGCCACGACTATGCATATAAACTCCAACGTTTTGTTTGAATAGCGTCGACCGTAAAGCGAAGAACAGCCTCTAGAGGACGGTCTTCATCAAGCAGCGGGAAAAACTCGCTAATGTCTTGATACATACTTTGTACATCACTAGTTAAACTAGCGAATTCAAGCTCACCGCTATTAATACGTAAACGCAAACCTTGAATACTCGCAAGCAAAGTACTTGCAACCACTTGCTCAGTTAGCTGCAATATACGCAAACAATCTCGTGCAGCGATGGTTCCCATGCTCACTTTATCTTGGTTGTGACACTCGGTTGAACGAGAAAACACACTTGCTGGCATGGTCAGTTTTAATGCTTCGGCCGTGTATGCACTGGCGCCAATTTGGACCGCTTTAAAACCATGGTTAATGTAGCGACGCTCATCATTACTCGCCGATAGATTAGAAGGTAAACCATTGTTATAGCGCGTATCAACTAAGGATGCGATTTGTCTGTCTGCTAAGTCGGCTAAATTAGCAACAGCGGTTTTCATGCTATCCATAACCATTGCAATATGACCGCCATAGAAGTGACCACCATGCAATACGTGCTCACCTTCGCCATCGATGATTGGATTATCATTTGCCGAATTTAGTTCATTTTCAATCATTTGCCTAAACCACGGCAAACTATCTTGCAGCACACCAATCACATGTGGAGCACAGCGAATTGAATACCTATCTTGTAAGCGGTCAGCATTACGAGGGTGTTCTACATGGTTTAGATCACCACGGATCCATGCAGCTACTTGCTGTTGCCCTGGATGTGGCTTCACCGAAAACAAAATATCATCAAAATGATGACTGTTTCCTTTTAATGCAAGGCTTGCAAGGGCTGTTATACGGCTGGTCAATTTAGCTAAGTAATCTGCTCTATCATAAGCAAGGCATGCCAAAGCTGTCATCACGGCAGTGCCATTCATGACTGCCAGCCCTTCTTTCGGGCGCAGCTTTAATGGCTTTAAGCCAAGTTCTTGCATCACCTCTAGACTGTTTTTAATTTCGCCTTTGTAATACACATCTCGCTCACCAACCATAGCACCGGCTACATACGAAAGCGGCGTTAAATCACCACTGGCTCCCACTGACCCTTCTTGCGGGATCACCGGTACGATATTGTGATTTAAAAAGTCACGTAATAAATTCAACATCTCCCAGCTAACGCCAGAATAACCTTGTGAAAGCGAAGTTAAACGAGTCGCTAAAATAGCGCGCCCTTGGGCTTGATTAAAAACATCGCCAAGGCCACAACCATGAAAACGAGTAAGATGCAGTGGTAACTCATTGACTAAATCAAGTGGCACTTTTACGGTTACTGAGTCGCCATAACCTGTGGTAACGCCATATATCACGCCATCATCTTCAAGCAACTTATCTAAAAACGCCACGGCGCTGTCGATTTTATTAGCAAATTGACGGTCTGATGTTAACGCAACAGCACCTTGCTCTAATGCAATATGAACAATATCTTCGATTGATAAACGCTGTTGGCCAAAAACGGTAGTCGAGTGCTCTGACACCTTAGTTCTCCTTGTTTTGACTACGAGACACTTGCTCGTCATTTTGCCAAAAATCATAAAAATTAAACCATTGATACGGATAGGCCGCAGCATAAAAACTGAGCCTTTGCGCATAATCGCTAACAATTTGTTGTAATGTTTGTTGCCTCGTTTTACGCGGTAAAACGAGTTTGTCGGCGTATTTTTCAAAAATCACGCGGTAAAATGTTTCGCCATTGGGCTTTTTATCTTTTAAACAAAACAGATGAAACACCGGGCAATCTAACAGCGCAGCTAAAATAAATGGCCCTTGTGAAAAGGGGGCTGGCTTACCTAAAAAGTCAGCTTCGATAACTCTTCCTGCAGTGGTGGTACTGGTTCTATCACCGACAATCACCACAATTTCACCCTGCTCGACTTTTTCTTTGAGCATAATTGCCATATCTGGGCCAAGATCGGTTACTTGAATGAGGTTTACTGCAACATCCGGATTAATACTTTTCAGTAATTTATTAAATTCTACAGCATGATGCGTAAACACCAATACATTGATTTTTTTACTGTTTCGGTGTTGGCTAAGAGCTCTACATACCTCTAAGTTACCAAGGTGTGAGCCGATAAAAATAGCCCCTTGCTGTTGCTCATCAAGTTGTTTAAACAGCGCTTCGTTGGTGTAAAGAATATTATGTTGCTGAATTCGTCCAACCCAGGCATCTATTTTGTCAAAGGCGCTGTCAGCGAAGCAGCGAAAATGACGAAAGCTATCGCGCCAAGTAACTGCTTTACTATTGCCATTCACCTTGCGCGCTTGGGTTAAGAATGCATGTGACGCTTGGCGGGCAGTTTTGCCTGTTAAAAACAAATAAAATACCACCGGAAACAACACCAACCACAAGCCTTTACGACCGAATACGCGATAGCACACGAGCAATATTTGCATGCCTAAGCGATTGCCACGTTCTTGCATTTTTGACCAATGTTTTACAGCCATTAGCCTGCCACCTTACGCCAAAGCAGCTTAGGTGAGCGTAACAACATGCCAACGAATAAACGCGTATGCAGCCACGAAATTCCCACGTTATCGTGTAAGGCTCGAAAATGAGATACGCCATTTTCAGGGTAAATAACTTGGGTTGGCAAAAACGTGACTTTAACACCTTGCCAATAAAGCCTGACTAAAATTTCAATATCAAAGTCCATGCGCTTGCCAAGCGTTTGCTTAGCCATTAATTGTTCAACGGCTGCTAAGGGGTAAACCCGAAAACCACACATTGAATCAACAATATCAAAGCTGAGCGTTTCTACCCAAACCCAAAAATGGGTGATGTACCGACTTAAATAACGGTGCTTAGGCACTGAGCTATCATAAATAGGACAACCACTGATCACCTTGTTAGGTGATGCATTACTTAGTTCAATCAACTTACTAATATCTGCTAACGAATGCTGGCCGTCAGCATCAACCTGAATGGCATGGCTGAACCCTTGCTGATAGGCAGCCATCAACCCAGTTTGAACTGCCCCACCCTTACCTTGATTTTGAGCATGGCTTATCAAGGTTAAAAAATCGTACTTAGCGTTAAGCTTTGCAAATACTTGTTTGGCATCAGCGTCACTGCCATCATCAACCATGATTATCGGCAGCTGTAGCTCTTTTAGCTCATCGAGTACAGCAGCAATAGCATGGGTGTGATTGTAATTAGGAATAACAATACAAAACTGGTTCATGGCTTAATCACAAAATACAATTCGACCAGACGCATGCTGGCCTTTTTCTGATTGATAGCTAAACAAACATTTGCCTTTTGCATTGCGCTCAAGGGTGAGGTTTACCGTCATATCAGGGGTTGTTACTACCTGAAACTTTAACACTTCTAAATCTTGTACTAGTTTGCCAAAACCCAAATATTGCTGAGCATATTTTACTGCCCAATCCAGCTGTACTACGCCTGCTAAAATTGGCGCATCTGGAAAGTGGCCGCGAAAATAGTCTAAATCAGCCGCAATGGTTAACGCTAAACTCACGCTAGTTTCTGTTTGTGATAAAACGGCCACCTCTGGGGTCACGTTATTCAGGCTTGGCAAAATACTGCTCCAATGTTTTTAAACTTAATTTAGCTTGGCTGTTAAAAGGAAGTGCATCGATGTAGCGCCATTTACGTGGTAAGCAAATACGTTCAAAGCGGTTTGAGAGGTGTGCTTGTAAAGCGCGGTTAATTGCCAATTTACCCTGTTGTTCAAGCTCTTTATTAGCTTCTTCACTGAGTACAACCACCGCACCAATTTGCACGCGCTTAGCTGGAATAACCACCACTTTTGCTTCTTTTATCCAGTCGTGACTTTGCAGATAACTCTCAAGCTCATCTAGGTTTAAACGTTTTTCTTCAATTTTTATCGTTCTGTCTATACGGCCCAACAGTTTAAATTGACCATTTTTATGAACGAGTGCTCTATCGTCTAAAGGGAAATTCGATTGCTCTAAAATCGCAGAATCTAGCATCAAGCGCCCTTCATGATTCAGCGATAAAAAATTACCATTAAACGGCTGCCATGGTACATCAACCGCCGCCTGTGTAACTTGTCGATAAGCAATACCGCCGGTTTCGGTACTACCAAATACTTGGGTAGCCGGGCGAGCTAACTGGTTAAATAAAGTTTCGGCATGTTCATTGTTGAGTGGTCCGCCAGAGGAAAATAACCACTTAATTTTGTCGCGTTCAGGAATTAACACATTATCAGCACATAAACGACCAAGTTGCGCAGGGCTTGAAACGAGCGCTGCATAACGAATATTTTTTAGTCTTTGCGCAATATGTTCAGGATACTGAATTTGTTCACTATCAATTATATGGCCTTTCGCCAACGGCCAAAGTAAACGAAATAATAAGCCGTAAATATGCTGATGCGAAACAGTTGCTAAAAACGTAAATTGGCTGGGTAAGTCAAATGACATTGAAAGTACTGCAAGCTCTCGATTTAATACCCGCCAGGGTTTTACTATCGGTTTAGATTGTCCTGATGAGCCTGAAGTATAAAATATAACCGCTGTGTTTGTTGGCCATTGTAAACGGTTAGTTTGCAAAGGCGTGTGACCAAGACTTTGCTCAAGGTTAGTAAAAAGCACATCATCATTGATATTGGTCGCATCGCCGGCAAAAAAAGCAGACTGTGCTAGCAATAAACTTAAGGTTTCGTGCTGACCATTAGGTGGCAAAATAACATTATAACCACTACACGCTAAAGCAAATAAGCGCACTGCAAATTGGTAGGTATCAGGGTGGAATAACACCACATGGCTGCCAGCTTTAAGCGCTGTGAGCTTACTTTGATAAGCCGCAATATCAGCAAAAAACTGTGTTTGTGTTATTGGCTGCCCTGCAACAACAAATGCAGCGTCTGGGTGAAATTTCAGGTTACTCGCTACCATTACTTTTAACCTTTTGTCTTACAAGCCATTCCACAAGGCCTAAGAGAGCTATCAAAATATAGGCTATTAATCCGTTGTACAAAGTCCATGTCTGTAACGAAGTAAATAGGCTAGTGTATAACGCAATACTGCCATTAATAATAAAAAACGCGCACCATACTTTAGTAACTTGGCGCGTGTAATTAACCCCTTTTTCATCAAGATCAGGCTCTTTAATTCGAGCAAAACTTTCAATGACTGTTGGGCCACTTTTCAGCGAATAAGCAAAGGTTATGGCCATTACTGTATTTATAATGACTGGGTAAAGCTTTAAGCCCAGATCACTGTTAAAAAACTGCGTTGTTGCTAAAGCGATAATAGCCAAAATAGAGGCTGGCTTTATCCATGGCATAGATGTCAGTAACTTCTTGCTAAGTAAAAGCCTTAAACCTAACAATACCATCAATACCAAGCTCACTTGCCTTAATGAGATATGCTGTAATCCAAAATACACAATAAATGGGTATAAAGATAAGCATACTAAGAGCAGTGTTGTGGTTATCGCTTTGAGCATAGTAATGTTTAAGAAACGAGTTTTTCTACTTCGTTTACAACATCTTGCACAGTACGCACTTGCTTAAATGCATCTGGCTCAATTTTCTTACCAGTGATTTCGCGTAGTTTTACAACTAAATCAACAGCATCAATGCTATCAAGATCTAGGTCTTGATACAGGTGCGCATCTAGGCTGATATCATCAGCATCGATCTCAAATTCATCTACTAAAATGCCCTGTAAAACGTTGTAAATGTCAGCAGCGGTTTTCATGCTTATTCCTACTTCTAAGTCTGTATTATGATTGGTGTTGGTTAATAAATTCTGCCAATGCATCTACCGATGCAAAATGGGCTTTTGTTTGTTCTGAGTTTGCGTCAATCTTAACGTTAAACTCTTTTTTAATGGCTAAGCCAAGCTCAAGCGCATCGATACTATCTAGGCCTAAACCATCAACAAACAAAGGTTGGTCATTTTCAATATCATCCACGGTAATATCTTCAAGATCTAAGCTGCTAATGATTAATTGTTTTATTTTGTTCTTTAGTTCAGTCATAGGTGCCTGAGTTCCTCTGAAAAGTAATGTTGCAAATCACGGGTTAATTGTCGTGCTTGCATGGCGGGTTGTTCATTATTAAAAGTGTCGTTAAACGTAAATGGGTCAGTGGCAAAGCGCATCTCAAAATGCGCTTTTGTTGCAGCAACGCAATACCATGGTGTGCCTTTGGTCAAAGTGCTGGGCTTCATACTAATCAGCACTGAGGTAATTGGAGCTTTACAACGCGCAGCAATATTCGCAGCGCCACGCTTAAATTTTAGCTGTTCACCTGGGGTTGTGCGGGTGCCTTCAGGAAAGATTATCAGATTATTTCCAGCAGCGAGAGATGCTTCACAATCATTCAGTAACTCTTGCGGGTCTTCATTACTAATATAACCTGTGCCTTTAATTACACCGCGCATAAATGGATTTTTAAATAAGTGTGCTTTGACCACGCAGTCAGCATTTTTAATCACAGATATCAGCACCACAACATCAATTAATGAAGGGTGATTGGCAAGAACTAATTGCCCTCTCAGGTCATGAAATTTCTGTTTATCTTGCACAGAAAAATGGATAGCACCGGTGTAATGCATTAAGGCAACAAAGAATTTAAAACTATAGTGAACCGTTAAACGGGCTTTTTGCTTACGTTTCGCTTGGCAAGGTTCAAATAAACGTTGTAGAGGCAAAACCAGCAAGGTGAGTACAATACCGCCAAAACCAAATACAGAAAAACAAAACCCGGTTGCCAGTACCCGCCAAATTTTATTCAACTTAATGTAAACGTTAGTCGCCATGGTACTGTAGCATCCAAGCTGATTGTTGATGCGAAAGCAGCGATTGTGATCCTTTGCTTGTTAAAGCAGCTGCTAATTGCAAACTCAGTGGTAAACACGAGTCACTTTGAGTATGTTCTGATTCAGGTAGTTTTGTTAATTCAAAATACGGCTTACCGGTCTGCGCTGTTGATAATACGAACGATACACTATGAGCAATTTGTTGCTCGTCGCTAAATGGTAAGTACTCATCTGGTAATACACTTTCGGCATGAGCAATCAAAATCTGCTGTTCAATACCACTATGAACACGCGCAAAACCATCTATCATGGCAGAAATAATGCTGTTTTGGTCACCAGCAATAGCATTCATCGGGGCTTTGTTTTTTGCAATAATCGAGAACAACCCAGTGACAGCATTATGCACACTCAGACCAAATGCGGTCGGAGAAAGAGGTTCTTGTTCAACAAGTGAATGTAACAATTGCGCTGTTTTTGGTAAGTCGCCATGACGCGATGAAAAATTAACAGCTAACTGCTGATACTCACCTTGCGCTTGATGCATAGTATGAAGCGCCATTTTCATAAATGGACTTAAGCGGCGGCGCTGCATCGGTGCAACCCAGCTTAAATCAAGGTCAGCAAGATTGAGATGGCTTAATTCTGCTATTTGTTGCTCGGGTGCAACCCATAAACACAAATTCTCAACAACAAATTTCACAAATATTATTCTTATAACGCCAAACGATTGCTAATTTTACCTATTAGCTACAAAAAAGTAAAACAATGGTGCTTAATTACAGCCGCAATTAAGCACTCATTCATTTTTATCGTAAAATAACGTCTTCTTCGGTTAAAAGTTGTGCTTTTTCGCCTACTATATCAGCAACATCAAGTTCGTTAATGTAACCTAAACCGATTTCTTGCTGAGCACTTGCTAGTGGCACATAAGGAAGACGGAACACAGGATTTACCGCGCCTGTCATCATCAGTGCCGTATTGATTGCAATTGGATTAGGCTCGCAGAATAACCAACCCATAAGTGGCTGTAGTTTTGCATTAAGTGCATCATTTTGCTCATCCATTAACTGACGGAATAAGCCTGGAATAATATTAGATGTAACCGAGATAACACCGTGGGCTTTATGAATGTGTCTTGCATCATGCGCTTCATCGTCATTACCTGACCAACAAGCAATACCTTGCTGTTCATAATGAGCAATACGCTCATTGCCACCGCACTCTTTTACACCGATAAAGTTTTCGTGCTTCGCGAGTGGCTCAATGATATCGGGTGTTAAGTCTTGGCCTGTACGACCTGCTACGTTGTAGATAAACGCAGGACCAATATCAAGTAAACGATTAAAGTGCTCTTTCACACCCGCCAGCGACGTACGCCCGTAATAAGGGTTAATTTGTAGCGCTGCATCCATACCGGTGGCAAAACCATACTCGGTTGCTTTAATCGCTTCTCGCGTATTGTTGCTACCTGTATTACCGACAATTAATAAACGGTCAGAGAATTTGCTAACACTGTGAGCAATTAGCATTAAGTGTTCTTCCCAATTCATTAATTGCCCTTCACCTGTGGTACCACCGACAATAATGCCATCAACACCAGCTGCAATTTGCTGTTCAACAAGGTCGTCATAACATGCAAGATCAATTTCACCATTGGTTAAATAAGGTGTTTTTATAGCGGTGATCAAACTTGCTTGTTTAATTGTTTCTAGGTTGCGCATAACTTTTTTAATGTTTGGAAAATTTGCGCTAGTTGTATCACAAACACAGGCATTTTCCGAGTAGTGTGCTGCAATAAATAAAAATACTTGAGAAAAAATCAAAGTTAAGTCAAAATCAAATACTGTATAAATTAACAGTATTTATTGTGAGTATTTGATAATGCAACTTTCAAAATTTTTGGCAACCTACTTTTATACCACCGAAGAGCTGTGCCATACCCTCTCAATTGATGAGGAAACGCTATCGGCATGGCAACAAAGTAGTTTATTTCCAAAGCCGAGTTATTGTTTGCAGAGTCAATTAGAATGCAGTTCGTATTCGGGCATTTATCAATGCGAAGAATATCAAGACTATTACCCTCGTGGTGCCACTAGTTGGGGGCAATTAATTATCAAACATGACATAAGCTCATCCTGCCAAGCGTTTAATTATTTTGCTCAGCAATATTCAAATCAACTCAGTAAGCTTGCTGAGCAAGGCTTTGCTATCGATGAAGAATTATTTGGCAGTGAAATTGACGAGCACTTACAGCAAGTTTGGCAGCAGTTTTTATGCAGTAAATACGGTGTGCTAACACAAAATGGCTTAGTTGAAGAAGCCGTACAGCTCGATGTGGCTAAGTTATTGATTGATGATATTACTGAACTACGCACTAAAACAGGTTTAAGCGTGGAAGAGCGCCAAAGCTTACATAAGGCGCTCAAATTAATGAACCGCGCGTTAAGTCATGGTACGGGCAACGAAGGTAAAAACACCTTACGCCATCGTTATATTGATGACGTAGTGGCAAAGTACGATCTATCGGTAAAATAACCTCTCATTTTTGCGCTTAAAATGAAGCGAAACTGAATGATCGCTCAAAGTTACAACAGTGTTTATTTTGTTATAAATAGGTTAATACAATTTGCTACCTTTGTTTTGTAGGTTTTCATCTGCTTGATCGATAGATTGGTCTGGTTGAGTTATTGCTCTTGTCATATTTGTTATTTTAACAGCTAGCAATAACTCCTTTCTTCCAAACTAATTACATCAAAATAAAGGATGAAAAGATGAAACCTTTTCCAAGGCTTGGTCGCTTAAAGGCGACCTACTTAGCCATGCTCGGCTTATCGATTGCCCAACCAGCAACCGCAGAAGAATCATTTGTTACACAACAAAGTAAAGCGGATGCCCTTACATTCACTTTGATCACTGGGGACAAAGTATCGGCTGTTGTCAATAAAGACGGCAAACTAGGCGGCATTCGATTAGTGAATGCAGATGGTTCAGATACATTCACCAGTATCTTTAAACGTGGTAACAACACCTATGTTGTTCCAAACCATGCTCAAGCCTTAGTTGATTCAAATGCGATCGATTTAGAGTTATTTAACATTAATAAGTTATATGAATCGGGTTACGATGATGCATCAACCGACGCGCTCCCCATCATTGTTGAATACCGCGACGGCACCCTTGCAGGATCTGCAGTCCCAGCAACGCTTGCTGGTATGTCATTAACCGGTGAAATTGAGCTAATCGACAGCGCCGCATTTGCAATCAACAAAGACAAAGCAGCGCAAACTTGGCAAACCCTGGTTGCACAAGCTGACGTTGAAGGTATTTGGCTTGATGCTGTCGTTCATGCTCACAAGGTTACCCAGTCAGAAACACTGACTCCAACAGTCCCACTAACCGGCGCATATGGTGAGTCAGCGATTAACTATAATGGCGAAGGTATTAAAGTTGCCGTACTTGATACAGGCTACGACACCGAGCACCCAGACTTACTAGGTCGTGTCATTGCATCACGTGATTTTACGTATTCGAGCAACGGTGTAGATGACTTAAATGGTCATGGAACTCATACAGCCTCAACCGTTGCAGGCAATGGCCATGAGTCAGCAGGCAAATGGGTCGGTGTGGCACCAGCCGCCGATTTAATTATCGGTAAAGTACTTGGTAATACAGGAGGAGGATCAACCTACGGTATTTTAAATGGCATGCAATGGGCGGTGCTTTCAGAACAAGCTGACATTGTAAATATGTCATTGGGTGGCACAGCAACAACCTGTAGTGGCCCATTGGTTGAGATGGTTGAAGCGCTTAGCGATAAGGCTTTATTTGTTATCTCTACGGGCAATAGCTTTACCCGTGAAACGATTGGTTCACCGGGCTGCGCGCCAAGTGCATTAACCGTGGGTGCTATTGATCGTGATGGCAATACGGCATCGTTCTCTTCACGCGGTCCATCGCCAGATGGCCACTCAGCAAAACCAGATATTGCCTCGCAAGGTGTCTCTGTGGTTGCCGCGGCTTCTGGTGGCTTAGGTGATACGGCCTACCGCGTGTATTCAGGTACATCAATGGCTGCCCCGCATGTTGCCGGTGGTGCTGCAATTGTAATGCAAGCTCGCCAAGACCTTACGCCAAAAGAAATTAAAGACGTGCTTACATCATCTGTATTTAGTAGTGATTCTCACGTCCTTGAGCAAGGTGCCGGTGCCATGAATATCGACCGTGCCATTGACCAAGCTATTGTGGCCCCTGCAAACCGTGAACTTGGCTACTTTGATAATGCCAATAGTGCATTTACCGAAACACAGATCACGTTAACAAACACCTCTGATGAAAATATTAAATTAAAATTGAAATTAGATTTAATCGGTGAAGATGGCAAAACACAATTACCGGCGACCTTGGCAGGGTTAGATGTTAAATCTGTGACAATCCCAGCCAAAGGTGTTGCTCAAGTCCCTATGTGGATTGACCCTAGTGTGGCACTTAATAACAGTGCTTATGGTGCAATTACAGGTCGTATCAAAGGCAAAACCGTTGGCAATACCGACCAACAAGTGACTGTGCCAGTGTCATTTTGGATTGACCAACCTCACGTTAATTTAACTGTTAACCTGACTGATCGCTGGGGTAATCAAGCAGGCTCTCCATCTAAGCTTTACTTAATAAATGAAGAAGATGATTGGGGCAGTCTTGTTAGGCTCACTGGCGGTAAAGCCAATATCGATGTACCTGCTGGTTACTATACGTTGATTGCTAACATTATGACTTACGATAATCCGCAAACCAGCTCTGGTTTAGTAGAATCAGCGGCACAAATGGCTGTATTAAATCGTAAGATTGATGGCAAAACAGAGATTAACTTTGATGCACGTAACGCTCAGCCTGTTACCTTTAAAGCTGACCAGCCTCTTGATCCACAAGGTTATTCGTTTGGCTTTACTTACGCGATTGACGATCAAGAAGTTGCGAAGCTTGCAGCTATCGAAATGGCTCCTGATTACGTAAATGATATGTATGCATGGTCACAAGGTCATGACGATCGCTTTCGCTCATTTATCACCACCCGCGCGGTAGCTCCAGAAACAACCGTCACTATGCAAAACGGAGTTGAACTTGATTACATCAAACAAGGTTTAGCACTGTCTTTTCATGGTGAAGGCTCTGCAGAAGTCGTGCCTGTCGGTGATGCTGGCTACAGCACTGATTGGAGTCAATTTGAGTTAGACGGCAAAATTGCGCTTATTACTAATCCTAATTACCTCACGTCTTACATGGTCGGTAATGCGATGAAAAATGGCGCCAGTGGTGTGATCTTTTATCGTCCTGGTCGTGGCGGTCGATATAAAGGGACAATCACAGGCACACCAAAAGTCCCCGTTATTGGTATTAGTACCGAACAAGGTGAAGCCTTAATGGCAGAAATCGAGGCTGGCAACAATATCGTTAGCTGGTCTGGTATTGCGGCTGAACGCTCACCTTATGCTTATTCAATAAACCATATTGTTGATGGCCGAATTCAATCTGGGCAAATCAATATTGCTGAACATAAAATGCATAAAATAAGTGCGTCTTATCACTCGCAAAATGATGAGCGCCCTGCATGGACTGATGTTATGGCAATGACCAACAGTACCGGGGAGTTCTACTCAACAGGTAGCTCACAGTTAATTATGTTGCCTCATCAACGTGATGAATATTACACAGCAAGTGCAAAAAATGCATGGACGAATGTCGTTATGCCAAACTATAAAATTCAAAGTGGTGGCGCTTATTTTGATGGTCCACGCGCTATGACTGAAGGTGCTGAACAAAACACCACTTGGTTTAAAGGTCCACGCGCTGGTAGCCTAGGCAGCAGTGGCTCGGCGATTATTAGCCGCGATACCAATGTTCTTTACTTTAATCTTGCCTCGTTTGGCGATGCCGCAAACCATGATGGTATTTTTGGCTTTATGGGTAGCTCAGCCTTTGGTTTAAAAGTAAATGGTGAAGCTGCATCTCCATATCAAGGTACATTAACCCTTGAGCCGGGCTCTCATCAAATTACCTTGGAAATGCGTTCTTATGCTCGCGGTGTTGGTGAGCGCTCTCCAGTCAATGATAAGCTAGGTTCTCTTTACCAAGGCTTCTATACATTTACAGCTGACGAGCAGCAACAAGGTGTTCAGCCAATTTTAGTGCCTATGGTTGATTTACCGGTTGATATTAACAACAGCATGAAAGCGGGTGAAGCGGCTCAAGTTAAGTTAACGGGTTTACTTGACGGTGTAGGTGAAGTGGCGCTGGCAGGTGTACAGTTCCAATATGCATACGGCCAAGAATGTACGATTGCTAACGTGCCTGCTTATATCTATTGCCCTGTATCAACGAAGTTCTCAAGCGAAAACTGGTTAGATGCACAAGTTGAACACATTGACGGTGAATGGGTAGCTACGATCCCTAATACTGGAAACGTCGGTGACTTTGTCCATATTCGAACGATTGTTTCAGATTATGGTTCAAGCCAAGCAGAGCAAATTACCATGCGAGCTTACATGTTAGATTAATTAGTTAGCGCTAATCAGCAAAGCCGCCTTCGGGTGGCTTTTTTAATGTAAAAACAACTTGATCAAGTATTAAGAATCTAAATGCTCGTACTGACCACGATACACTTCGAAAGTCTTCACAACGGTGTGTTGCTCTTTACTTAGATTATCAAACCAGGTATCGAAACGCTCATCATCATCTTGTTCACTCAGTGCTAAATACTGTGCTAACAACTCAATAATATCGTTGTGAGTACACGACAAGGTGTCTACATGACTAGCTAAAACAGAATGGTCTTTATCGCGAAGCGTGTTCATTACATTTTGATCTAGTTCTTCACGGCTAGTTTTATCATTCACTTCCATATCCCTCTTTAAAATAAGCACGCATACCTAGTTATAACAGCCTTATCGACAATATCCAGCTTTTTAAATCTAACTGCTTATTGATTGCTCAGCTTGTACAAAATTAAGACAAACCAATATAAATAAGAATCATTTTTATCTTGACCCAAACAGTCAATCACCCTATGATTGATACATTATCACATAACAAATAGGTACATTATGAAGCCAAATATCCACCCTGATTACCAGCAAGTCGCGTTTCATGATACAGCGGCAGACAGCTATTTTATTATTGGTTCGACAATCAAAACTTCGCGCACGATTGAACTTGAGGGAAGAACCTACCCTTATGTGCCAATTGACGTATCAAGCGATTCACACCCGTTTTATACCGGTAAGCAAAAAGCCGTTGCAAGCGATGGCCGTGTTGCTGCGTTTAATCGTCGTTTCAAAAACTTAGCTAGCAAGTAGTTGCTATAAGGAAAGAACATGAAAGTATTAAGTTCATTAAAAAGCGCGAAGAACCGCCCGGGCTGCCAAATCGTAAAGCGTAAAGGTCGTGTCTATGTTATTAATAAAGACAATCCGCGCTTTAAAGCCGTTCAAGGTAAAAAGAAAAAGCGTTAAAAAAGGTGCCTAGGCACCTTTTTTAAATTAAAGTAATTTTAACTCAATAACTTACTTACCAAATAGCAATTCCCAAAAACCTGGCGGCTCATGTAGCTCATGGTATTTCTTACGTAGCTCATCAATAGATTTAAGCGGCGCTTTTGCAGCTTCAAGGCCACGGGTCGTTGCAAGTTGCTTAGCTTGCTTTGCTTGATTTATGACTTTATCAAGCCCTTCTAAAGACGCCGTTTTATGCTGTTTAAAATCAGCTGTTTTGGCAGTCTCTAACAACTCAATAAATTCATCGATAGCGGTATTAAAGGTAGCTAAATCAGTTGCTCGCACTGAGTTTTTATAAGCAAGCCCCATGTTTTTCATATTGGCCTCAAGATCAATATCGGAGGCGGCACTCAAACTAGAAAAAAACAGCAAAAAAATGACAAGAATTAATTTCATAAGATACTCATGTGTAAAACCTTGTCGCCATTATAAACCGAAAAATGTCACTGGCCTAATACATGAGCTTCTCTTAATTTTCACTAAAATAGTACTATCTAGAAAGCGCATCAAAGAACAATAATTATCATTTATATTACATCAATAATAAATGGTGACAGCACTAACTTAAAACCATATAAATTCATAAGATATTGTAATAGAAAAGCTTATTTATACTACAAATTGCTACGAAGTTTTTATTTGCATAAAATAGGAACAATGATAAAGTGCATCACGTTAACAATTAGAACACTTAGTTAACACCCAACTCAGGGATAAAACAATAAAGTAACAGGTGAAACAATGATAAAAAATAATTATTTAGGTGCTAGCATAAAGCTTGCTCTATGCTCATCGGCACTTGCCATTTCTAGCCAATCGTTAGCTGCTGAAGAAGAAGGCGCAAAATCAATTGACCGTATCGAAGTAACAGGGTCACGCATTTTACGTGAAGGTGCTATTGCCCCTGCTCCAGTTACAGTGATAAGCGGTGAAGACTTAGTTAATACTGGCGCGGTTAATATTGGTGAGGCACTAAATAAATTACCAGCACTTGGTAATACTTATTCACTATCAAACTCAGGCCGTTTTATCGGTACTGCGGGCCTTAACATTCTTGATTTGCGTAATATGGGCACAGCTCGTACACTTGTTCTTGTCGATGGCAAACGCCATGTTTCAAGTTCTGCTGGTACTCAATCAGTTGACACCAATACAATTCCAAGTGTTTGGGTAGAGCGTGTTGAAATTATCACCGGTGGTGCATCAGCTGTATACGGTGCCGATGCTGTAACAGGCGTAGTTAACTTTATTCTTAAAAAGAATATCGAAGGCTTAAGTGTTAGTGTTACCAAAGGTGCCTCTGAACTAAGTGATTACAAAAACGAAAAAGCAACGTTTTCATACGGTACAAACTTTGATAATGACCGCGGTAATGTTGCCTTTGCTGTTGAATACTCAGGCCAAAATACATTAAATGCGCTTGATCACCCGTGGACTGATGGCTCTTTCTTTAGCTTGCGTAACCCAGCTCAAAATGAAGAGAACAAAGACGACCCAAATTTCCCTGATAAAATTTACACACCAAATGCTGGCTATTATGCGATTAATAATGCAGGTGTTTTTGCATCAAGCAATGGCTATGTTAACTCATTCAACCCAGATGGCAGCCTTCGTGACATTTATATAGGTGACCGAGTAGATGGTCTTGCATGTGCTGACTGTGATTCATTTAACCTTGCTCAATTCAATGAAATTCAGCCAGAATTTGAGCGCTACAACGTAAACTTTAAAGTAAACTATGACGTTGCAGACGATATGAATGCGTACTTCGAAGCAAAATATGTAAACAGCGAAGGCGAAAGCATTGGCCAGCCAGCATTTTTCTTCTTTAACCCTAATAACAGCATCAAGATTGACAACCCATACCTTGACTCAAGCGTTAAAGATCTAATGGAACAAGAAGGTGTTAGCTCAATCATGGTTAACCGTATGATGACAGATTTAGGTCGTCGTATTGAAAACAACACACGTGAAACAACCCGCTTTGTTGCAGGCTTAAGAGGCACAGTATTCAATGACTGGGAATTAGATGCATCAGTTGTTCATGGCCAAACTGACTTAGAGCGTATTAATGGCGCTAACATGATTATGGCAAACTACTACAATGCCCTAGATGCTATTGATGATGGTTCAGGCAATGTTGTTTGTCGTAGTGAAGAAGCGCGCGCTGAAGGTTGCGTACCAGTAAACATCATGGGCTTTGGCGCACCAAGTCAAGAAGCGATTGATTACATTAATACAGTATCAACAGGTACTTCTGAAATTACTCAAACAGTAGTAACAGCATCACTTGCAAACTCAGCAATTTATGAATTACCAGCAGGCTATGTTGGTTTTGCTGCCGGTGTTGAATACCGTAAAGAAGAAAGTGAAACTAAAGAGCCTGATAACGCAGCAGGAACGTTCTTTAACGCACTTGGTGAAGACAAAGGTGATTTTGATGTAAACGAGATTTACTTTGAAGCATCAATCCCGCTACTAGCTGACTTGCCACTTGTTCAAGACTTAGTACTAGATACAGCGGTACGTTATGCTGACTATAGCACAATTGGTGATGCAACAAGCTGGAAAGTTGGTTTAGATTGGACTGTGAACGATCAATTACGTGTTCGTGCAACACAATCTGAAGCACTACGTGCGCCAAACATTGGCGAAATTTTCGGTGCAGCGAGCCAAACATTCTACAACGTTGATGACCCTTGTTTAGCAGATAACCTAGATGATTTACAAAACTCAGAAGTTCGCCGTGCAAACTGTGCAGCATTAGGTGTTCCTGCTGGTTTTGAATCAGATTACGATTCACAAACGCTTGAAGGTTTAGTAAGCGGTAACAAAGATGTTAAAGGTGAAGAGTCAACCAGTACTACAATTGGTTTAGTTTACCAGCCATCATTCCTAGAAAACTCAGTTGTTACAATCGACTATTGGAAAATTGAATTAGAAGACGCAATTACAACGATTGCTTCTCAAGAAATTCTTGACCGTTGTGTTGACGCTGAAGGCGGTATTAATAACCAATACTGTAATCTAATCACACGTGATAGCAGCTCACATGAAATTACACTTATCCAAAACTCGGTATTAAACGTTTCTGGACAAGAAGTATCAGGTGTTGACTTTGAGTTAGGTTATGACTTTGATGCTCTAGAAGGCAACTTCTCTACACGCTTAATTGGTACTTACCTAATTGAACGTAAAGAGTTCCCATTCCAAGACGAACCTGAAGATTACATCGAGTACGCAGGTACAACGGGTGAAGCTAAATGGCAAGCTAACTTAACTATCTCTTATAAGCGTGATGGTTTCTTTGCAACCTTTGATACACGTTACCTAGATGAAGTAAGCCTTTACACAGACCAAGAATTAGAAGATAACCCGAATCCAAACAGCTTAATGAAGTTTGGTAGCTATGTTATTTCTGACGCAACCGTTGGTTATAACTTCGAAAGCGGCTTTGGTGTGAAAGTAGGTGTTGATAACATCTTTAACCGAGAGCTTCCATTCGGTACAAGAGGCACAGGTTCAGGTAGTGCAAGTTACGACAACATCGGTCGTTTCGGCTACTTAAGACTATCTTACGATTTCTAATCGTTAAAATTTGATTCTCTTGGGGCTGCACTTTTGTGCAGCCCTTTTTCTATCAGATATAAAAACTATCCTATTCCAATCATTTACTTAAAACCTGACAATTCACGCTATACTCTACCCTATCGGCCTTTTAACTTAATAAGACTATGCTCAAAACGGTATTTTTCATTATCTGTCTATTTTGCTTACCGAGTGTTTTTGCCAAGCAAAGTATTATTTTTATAAATCCAGGTCATGCTGATACCAATGTCACAGGCCCTTTTTGGTTTGAAGTATCGCAGTTGATGCGTGATGCTGCCAAAGACTTTGATCTCGATTTAACGATTCATTATGCCAACCGAAATCATATTGAAATGAAGTCATTAGTGGCTAATGCGATTAAAGCAAAGCCAGATATGCTGATTTTAGTTGATGAGAAAAGTGTGCTAACCCAACAACTTTTAAGCTTAAAGCACATCTCTACGCCCATCTATTTTTTACTTAACCGCCCATCAGAACAAGAACTAAACCGTTTGATTGATCATGGTATTAATATCGCAGGTAGCGTTGTGCCCGATAACAAACAAGCGGGTCAATTATTAGCTGAAAAACTGATTGAAAAAGCTCAGCACACGGCAAATATTCTCGCGATTAATGGTGATTACACCACCCATGCAGCACTTGATAGAGAGCAAGGTTTAGAGCAAAGTGTTCAAACGCATGATAATGCTAATATCACCGCTAAAACAGTTGCCAACTGGTCAGCAACACAAGCGTATCGCCAGAGTCTTGGCTACTTTAGCCATCAATCTAACATCAATATGGTTTGGGCTGCCAATGATGCCATGGCATTAGGGGCGATTGCAGCGCTTGATGAGTTAAATAAACGCAAAGATGTATTGGTTGGCGCAATAAATTGGCCACTCAGAGTTGTGGCAGAAAAAATAGACGTCACTATCGGCGGTCATGTCACACTAGGAGCTTTAGCTATAGTAAATGTTCATGATCTACTCAATAATTACGCAACCGGAACTATGCATCATGAAGTGGCCATTTTCAGCCAACATAGCGAACAAACGCTTAAGCTAGTTGAACAAATTCACAGTGATAACTTAGCAATTAACTTTCGCGTTTTCAGTAATGCGAATAAAAATGCCCTTCCCTTCAGTGTTGAATCACTTATTTTAGAGGCAACAAAAAGCGCACTGTAAAGGGCGTTGACAGTGCGCTTTTAAAGAGTTTTAAGGCTATAGTGATTGTAAAAAGCTAATTAACTGAGCTCTTTTTTCACTGCTAAGCTCTGTAAATTCACGCTTACTTTTTTCAGCTTCACCACCGTGCCATAGAATCGCTTCTTCTAGTGTGGCTGCGCGCCCATCATGTAAGAAACCTGCGGCTGGGTTGACTGTTTTCGTTAAACCAATCCCCCAAAGCGGACGCGTTTTCCACTCACGGCCTGTTGCCATAAAATCACGACGGTTATCTGCAAGCTCTTCACCCATGTCATGTAACAACATGTCGGTAAATGGCCAAATTTCTTGCCCTTTTACAGCCGCAGGCGCTGCAATACCGCCCAACAATAAAGCGGCACCATTTGCGGTTACAAAACGGGGCGTATGACAACCAGTACAGTTTAATTCGTTGAATAAACGTGCACCGGCTTTAACATCTTCGTCGGCAACATTACGACGAGCTGGCACAGCAAGCGTTTCTGCGTAAAACACGACCGTATCAGAAAACTCATCACTGGCTTCTGGCAATCCTTGCTCATCAGAACCGGTATCTTGATAGTTAGTACGAGATAAATAACTTTCGTGCATTAATGTATTAGCAATGCTTTCTTCAGGGAACAATGAGTTGGTTACCCCCATGTCACCACGCAGTGCACCTAGTGATTGCTGTCTGACTGATGGTGTACTGGCTTTCCAACCAAATCGTCCAAGTGACACAGGGTTTTCATCACCCGCTTGAGCCTTAACAGCATCAAATACCCAGTTTGCTTTACCTGAAATTCCATCGTTGTCGGCATCATCAACATCTTCAAGCGCTAGAATATCTTGCTCTTCAATCGCTTCAAGCAATCCAAGACCAAAGACAGGCATGCCATTACGGGCACTAAAACGTACATCTTCATTGGCAAGGGCACTTAAACTGAAATTTTCAGGTGAGTCCCATGCATTGTCGATAGTAAATACCGGCTTTTTCAACGTGACAGTACTTCCATCCGGGTAGCTAAACTCCGTGTAATCATAGCTTAGATATACATCAGCTTGGCCACCAAAATTATGCGTTTGCCAGTCTTCACGGGCTTGTAAAATCCCCCGGTGAAAGAGTTGATCCCCAAACCCTTCAACGCCTGTAACCTGACAAAAATCATTGATACTACTTGGCACTTCACATACGCCATCAGCTAAGCTAACGCGTAAAAAGATCCCTGCATCATTCGCTAACTTCACAGTTTGCTGTTCAGCGGTTGGAACAATAGTGCTTGGGCGACCATCTCGTTGGTGACAAGCATTACAGTTATTATTATTAAAAACAGGTCCTAAACCATCGAGTTCCGGGTGTGCATCATTCGGGGCTGTCGTAAAGGATGTTTCAAAATTAGCATCGCCAGTTAAGTGAATATCGAGTTCTGAATCACTTAAATTAGGCATAGGTGTAGAGAAACCATGGCCTGAATTATTGGTATCGAGGGCTGTCGCTTCACCAGCCAAGGCAACGACATCAATATAATTTGGATCAGTTTCGCTGCTTGTTGGTGGTGTTGTCGTTTCGGTCGCGCTTTTATCGCTGGTTTTACTTCCACATGCCACTATAGATATGGCTGTGAAAGCAAATAGAATTGGTTTAATTGCTTTTACATTCATGACGGTATCTTGTAAAGAGGGGAAGCAGATGCTTCCCCAGCGATTATAAATTCCACTCTTTGATAAGTGGCACAACTTCTTCTTCAAGGGTCGCTTGTAATTCACCTAGCGCATCAATCGCTGTTTGAATTCGAACGCGACCAGCATCATCCTTAATCGCTTGTCTAAATGGCATATCATCTGCACCTGCAATGGCATCAATCGCTGCAATCGCTGCTGAAATTTGAGTTTCAACTTTCGCTGCTAGTTCAGCGTCACCGGCATTGATAAATGCTTTAAGACCTGGGCTGTCGTTTTCATCGCTGAATGTGCCTAAAAACACATTTTGTACACCAACAATGTTGTTGCTAAAGTCAGTTAATGAGTTCCAGCTATATTGTGATTCAACCAATGATGTATCAGCTGTGTCTTTGCTAGTACCGAATGGTTCTGCAATTTTACCGTTACCTACCTCATCAACAATACCGATAACACCATTGACTAACTCTTCAATAACACCTAACTCAGATGAGTATTTATCATTGCCCGGTGTTAATAAATAATCTTTATAAGCAGGTTCATCATCCGCATTTGCAGAGATAACCCATGCATCAACAAGGCTTTGTGTATGAATATTAAATACTTCAGCACATGCAATTAAGTATTCCATTTCACGCACAGTCATTTCGTCAATTGACTTATCGTTATCTTCAACGCCATTACCGAATAATAAAAACTCCATGGTGTGGAAACCTTGTACACCATCGTCAAAGTTCTTCACATTATCAGCCGAGAACGTTGTGTTACTTGCAAGTAGTGCTTCTAAATCAGCGGTATTTAATGGCCAAGTATCAAGATGTGGATCAATTGATAAACTATCAACAGGACCAAAGATATGCGACTCACCTTGCTCCCAGAATACACGTGCATCTTTCCAAGCTTGTTGAGCAGCAGCCAGCGCAGCTTCGTTTTTGTTTTCTAATAATGTGAGTGTCGCGTTATGTAGAACCGTCGCCTTGCTGTTTAGCATTTCGTAACCATCCACAATCACTTGCTCAGTTACGTTTTCAATTAAATCAGTTGCATCATAGCTAAAGCCTGTTACTTCAGTAACGGGTGTGCTTGTGTCTGAAGAATCATCCGAAGAAGACGAACCACATGCAACAAGTGTTGACGCTAAAATGACAGCTGTGATGCTGTTTAATACTGTTTTCATCCCAAGGTTCCTTTATAGTTCTGTTGAAAATTTATAGCCAAGAGAGGCGCTAAAGTGAGTCGTGTCATCGATATCGTCTTGTGCGTAATAACGTTGACCACCCTGAAGTTTTAGAATTAAGTTTTTGTTTGGAAGGTAATTTAAACCAAAGTTAAGCTCACGAATGTCGTAACGATGGATAGCCGCACCACTGGCCACTTCAAGCATTGGGTTGGCATAATCAAACGAGGTAAATACATACAGCGGCGAAGATAAATCAAACAGCCCCTGCATATTATATGCGGCTTCTACAAATGCAGATTCAGCTTTACTACCAAGCTGTGCAAAGCTTCCTGGACGTAGACCCGGCGTTGTTTTATTCGCAGCAGTGATAGCAACTGAGTCCTCTAACTCGCCATATAAGTACTGACCACGGAACACAAGATCATCTAACGTCCATGCACCATGTAACCCGAGAATAGACACGTTTCCATCCGCATCAAGTTTGCCCTGATTGCGACGGTTATCCGATGTATTTGCCGTATAGTAACTAACACCAAAGCCTTTACCAGCTTTAACATTGCCATAATCAAGGCGTAATGTGAGCGCTAAATCATCTGCGGTGTTTTCTTCAAAGCGTTGCTGTGCACCACCCGCGATCCAATTAGTCGAACGGAAGTATTCAGAGTTAAGACCCGTCGTCACCAATGTTTGCAGTGTAAAGTCAGACCAACGAGAAATTAAGTTAACCCCAGTTTCATGCCAAACTTGCGGGATCATAGTTGCCTCACCCCAATGGCGAGTCGTGGTAAAGTATTGATCTGGCTTATTTAAGTCTGTGCCTAAGCCTACCGGAACATATATATGACCAAACTTGACTGTAAAGTTAGGGTTATATTCATATTCTAGCTGTAGCTTTTCGACAATAACTTCACCACCCGCTTCAACTTCTGATTCAAATTCGCCAAATTCTTCAAAGCCGTCGTATTCAAGCGTGGTACCTGTACCACCATGTTCATACTCAAGTTCAAATTCGACTTTCCATTTATCATCAATTTCATATTCGAACTCAGTAACAACACGCTCTAAATCTGTTGTGGCGCGGCGCTCTGGAGAAGTATCTTGAACGTTGGCAAACACTTCGTCACTTTTGTAAAGCAAAGTACCATAGCTTTTGAAAGTAAGTTTTGACTCTTTTTTGCTTACCGCTGTAGCAACGGGTGCTGCCTGCTCAGTAACAATTGGGGCTTTTTGTTGCACTACAACTTGCTGGGTGTTTTTTGCTTCTAATTGACTTTTTAAATAATCAATCGCTTTTTGTTGTTCAAGGAGTTGTTGTTGAAGTTTTTCGAGTTGAGCTTGCATGTCATCATTTGCAACACTGTAAAGTGGAGTCAAAACCAATGACACAGCGAGAGAGAGTACTGCTTTCTTCATTGTAAAACGCACCTAAAATTAAAAGCAGAATGATAATAGTTGCTTTTTACATTGTAAATGTTGTTAACTATATTTTTTGAGAAAAAAGGTAATTTAGATCAAATAAGTCTTATTCACTAAGATAATTTCACTAAAAATTAGGATGGAGTGATAGATTGGCACCCAAAAAGGTAGTATTGTACTACAATTGAAAATAACCTGTTAACAAGTAAGCCAAACTGATGTGCTTACTTGTTAACGACAGGATTTGCACTATCTAAATAATAGGTTTATTTATTACTGAGCCATACAGCTTGGTATGGGGTTAGCGACATTGTTTGTGTTTGCTCAGTAATTTGCTCACCGCTGATCAAATCTCGCCATTGCTCGGTACCAATCAAATTTAAGTCGGCAAGCGTAAGCGTTTGCGGCTCGTCACTAATATTATAAACACAAAACATACTTTGCGAACGGTTGATACTTTGTCGCCAAAAACCAAAGAGCCCTTCGCTTAAATGTAACGTATATTGCGTCGCATTAGGGTGAAATGCACTTTGCGCCTTACGAATAGCCATTAGGTTTTTCATCGCTTTAAACACAGTACGATGATGGGCATTTTCATTACTCAGCTTTGCTAGTAAATCTGACTCTTGCCAGCGGTGTCGGTTAATCGCTCGGTTATGTTGGCTGTTTTCAAAGCGTTCATAATCATTGGTGGTACCGAGTAAGCTATGAATATACAAACCTGGAATACCTTCAAGCGCAAACATAATGGCATGCGCACATAAAAAGCGTGCAACACCCCATTTATCTGGGCCTTTATGGGTACCTTGCAACGCATCAAATAAGGCAATGTTTAACTCATAAGGTGTATTGGTGCCATCTGGGGCGGTACGTAATGAGACTTTACCACCATATTTAGCCGTAGTATTGACCATTTCGGCAATTTCACTTTGCTCCAACAAGCCTTCAACGGGGCGCAAGCCAATACCATCATGTGAAGCTATAAAGTTAAAGTATGCCGTCCCTTCTTGAGGAGGTGGCATACTCATCATCCAATGTTTTAATGCGGTACTGTCGCCACTGAGTAAGGTATGTAATAACAGCGGTGGTAATGAAAAGTTGTAAATACAATGCGCTTCGTTGGCATTACCAAAGTACGATAGGTTTTCGCGGTTCGGGATATTTGTTTCTGTGATAATAATCACATTAGGCTCAAAATGCTCAATAAGGGTGCGAAGCAGCCTGATCACTTCGTGCGTCTCAGGCAGGTTAATGCAGCGGGTATTGAGTTTTTTCCATAAAAAAGCCACCGCATCAAGGCGAAATATACGCACACCGTTATCTAAATAATGACGAATAATGCTGACAAATTCATTGAGTACATCTGGGTTAGCAAAATCAAAGTCGACTTGGTCATGACTAAAGGTACACCACACATGTTGCAAACCGTCTTTAGTTTCAACCGCCTGTAAAAGGGGTGATGTTCTCGGGCGAACAACTTGCACAAGGTCATCACTTTGGCTTGCCGTTTTAAAATACCCTTTTCCCGGCTCTTTGCCCTGAATAAAGTTTTCAAACCAAACGCTGCGGCTAGAGCAATGGTTGATCACCAAATCTGCCATCAACCTAACATCCGCTGAAATATCACGGATATGTTGCCAACTACCTAACGCTTCATTCACTTGCACATAATTCATTACCGCGAAGCCTTCATCTGAGCTATATGGGTAAAACGGCAAGATGTGCAGTGCATTAAGTTCAGGTAAGCATTGGTTTTTTACAAAGCGATGTAACGTTTGCAAAGGCGGCTCTTCAGGCTTAGCAACGGCTTCATCCGTATTAGCATGACGAATAATCGAATCACCATAGGCAATTAAAATCATGTCTTGCTCATCCCAACGGTTTTTATGCGGCGTTGGGTCTCGAACAGGATCATCACCTAACATGGTATCGATTAATCTATCTGCGAGTTGTTCAAGCGTTGTTGATAGCTCAACCTCGCCGTAGATGCAGCTTAAATGCTGAATAACCCTTTGTTGCAAAAGCTCTAAAGTCACGTGCCTTCCCCGTTAAATATATTCTTTGTTATCAAGCTCTACGGCTTCTTCTAAGCGAGCAAACACCTCTGGCATTGCCGAAGCTACTCGGTTCCAACTCGGCACAAAGGGTGCTTCCATTGGATTTTCTAAAAAGTGCTGACCTGCATTCATAATATTTTGAGCAAACATTTCAACGGCTTTTTCTTCATGATGAATATCAAGTGTTAAGCCATTCATTAACGCATCGTTGTGATAAGTTTCAATAAAATCGAGTGCAATACGGTAATAGGTTGCCTTTAATGAGCGAATCGTTTCTGTCGTAAAAGTCACCCCTTGGGTAGCCAGCTTCCTAAATAAAGCTTTGGTGATATCAATCGACATTTTCGACAAGCCCGCCGCTTGGTTTTCTAGCGATAAGTCTTGGTGTTTGTGATCATAGTTATCAGCAATATCTACCTGACATAAACGGTTATGCGAGTAATTACGATACATCTCTGATAGCACGCCAATTTCTAAGCCCCAGTCACTTGGAATACGAATATCATTAAGTACATCGCGACGGAATGAAAACTCACCCGCTAGCGGGTAACGAAACGAATCCATATATTCTAAATAATCGTTGCTGCCTAATATTGTTTTGAATGAACGCAATAACGGCGTTACTAGCAAACGTGACACGCGACCATTAATTTTGCCCTCAGCGGTTCGCGGGTAAAACCCTTTACAAAATTCATAGTTAAAACGAGGATGAGCAACAGGGTAAATTAAACGTGCTAATAGCGCTCTGTCGTAAGTCAAAATATCACAGTCATGCAGTGCAATTGACTCTACTTTTGAGGTTGCCAACTTATAGCCCATGCAATACCAAACATTGCGACCTTTACCTAGCTCTCGTGGCGCAACGCCCAATTTTTGTAGTTCTTTATCAAGAGCTTGTAAACGCGGGCCATCATTCCAAAGTACCTTATGAGGCTGATCAAGCTCCGCAAAAAACTGCAGTGCATGGCGATATTGGCTTTCATCAGCGCGATCAAGGCCTATGGTAATTTGCGATAAATAAGGCACATGTTTCAGCTCAGCAATAATATTTTGCAGAGCGGGTCCTTCTAACTCACTGTAAAGCGAAGGCAAAATCAGGCCCATTGGGCGTTGTTTTGAAAAGCCCAACAACTCTTTTTCTAGTTCTTCTACTGGGCGGTCAGCAATATTGTGTAAGGTCGTGATAATGCCATTTTGATAAAAATCAGCCATGAGATTGCTCCTGTTTTGCTGCAAAACGCGCTTTGATGATAGTTAACGCAGAAACTTCTTGAACCCAACCTGCTGGGGCTGGTTTTTCGCTGAGCTGCCATGCTTTTTGTAATATTTGTGATTGTACTTGGCTGCCAGGGTTATTGATTAAAATAGCGGTGTCGGCCGCTTTTAGCATGGCGACATCGTTTTGACTGTCGCCAAGCGCTATCACAGTAAATGGATTGCGATAGGCTTTTTTGAACTGATTTAACAGCCACTTTTGTGCAAGTCCTTTATTGTTACCTTTGGTTAAATGGATAAAACGCCCGCCAACAAGCACTTCGTAGCCTGCTTGGCTCATTGCATCTATCAAGCCCTGCTTTTCTTCATCACTGCCCGAAAAACAAACCGGATCTGAGTACTGTCTTTGTAGCGCCAATTCACTTTTATCGACGGGGAGTCCTGTTAACTCGGCTATTTCTTGTGCACTAAATTGGCTAAATAAGCGTACACAATGACTAAATTGGCTCGCATATTGTTTAAGATCTTCATGCAATTTATCGGTACTTTGCGTCATGGCAAAGCGCCAATAACCTTTATATTCATCACAGCCAATCGGCTTTACTTTGAAATAGTCTTTCGGGATATAAACAGCAGCACCATTTTCCACAATAAAGGGCTGGTGATGATCCAAACCTTTTTGAATATCAGTGACTTCAGCAAAGGTTTTGCTGGTGTTAAAAATCACATTGACACCGGTATCATTCAACTTTGCCAAAAATGGTTTGATCACCTCACATTCGTAACTATCGTGATCGAGCAATGTGCCGTCTAAGTCAGTAAAAATAAGTGGCTGAGCAATCTGGTCAGCGAGAAGTTCCATCTTGGTGATATCACGCTCAGTATCGAGCAATAATAACGCATCCACGCTGTGCGCAAGAGTGGCTAAATTTTCCCGCGTAATACGTTCAAAATGAGAGATAAAACGCTTTAAACTCACTTCATCAAACGTGCCCTGCCCCTGGCCTTTTTTGGCAATTAGTTTACGCTCTTGCTCTAAGCGCCACGTATACACATCTTCAAATGAAGGCGCTTTTAACATAATGGTGTAATCGGCCATTGCGAATACATTTTGATATTCATTCGCTAAGCAACTATTTACGCAGCGACGCCAAATGCCGTCGGCATCTTCTAGTTGCTCTAATTCATTTACCGGAGTTTGCAGTTGATAAGGCTGCTGAGGAGTACTGGCTACACACCAGCCTTCAAAAAACACGATATCAATCGGCTTTTGATTACTAGACCACTGGTCTTTTGGCACCGGATCATCAGTTAGTTTATCAAATTGAGGTAATGGCACATCTACTTTACCTGCCAACAAAGCTGATAAGGTTTGTTCCATTAATTGCGTATCATGCGTACCCGGTACACCACGACTCGCAAACAAAGGATGAACATCTTTAGCAAGCTCATTGCGTGCATCACGACTTAAATAAAAGTCATCGATTGATAATGACACGCTATTAAATTCGGTATTGCTATTAACCCAGGTCACTAAGAAATCAGCGAGGGTCGTTTTACCTGAGCCTTGGCAGCCGTTAATCGCCACCAGCATAGGTTGGCCGGTCATTTTTGCGCTTAAGATATCGTGCGCGAGGGGTATAAAAAACTGCTCACTTAAGTATTGATACTTGAGTGGTAACTGATGCTTCGCTAAAAACGGGGTAATATCCACAACATTTGCCTCTTGCATAATCGCTCCTACCAGTATGACATAGAGATAAATGCAGTTAGTAGACCAGTTTTATAATTCCTTATTTTTTAAATGGTTACAAAAAAAGCGCATATTTAATGCGCTTTTTTGGTGCAATATTCAAGCAGTTTTTAAGTTCTAATCAGCTTGTTGCACTGCTTTGGGGAGAACAGCATTTAAGATAATCCCCAAAATTGCGCATAAGCTCACACCTTGCAAACTAAACTCATCACCACCGATATGCATGCCACCAATACCAAACACTAAAATCAGTGCGATGATAGCCAAGTTGCGAGGCGCGGTAAGATCTTCACCTGATTTAACTAAGGTATTTAAACCAACAACGGCGATAGAACCAAACAGTAAAATCATGATGCCGCCCATCACAGGAACCGGAATCGTTTGTAAACCCGCGCCCATTTTTGCCACAAACGCCAGCACAATAGCGATGATAGCGGTCCAAAGCATCACGCGAGGGTTGAAGTTACGCGTAAGCATTACCGCCCCCGTTACTTCAGAGTACGTTGTATTAGGTGGACCACCAAAAACCGATGCCGCAGAGGTTGCTAAGCCATCTCCCAGTAAAGTGCGGTGTAAACCCGGTTTCTTTAAATAGTCTTTACCTGTTACTTGGCTAATAGCCATCATGTCGCCAATATGTTCAATTGCTGGCGCAATGGCCACAGGCACCATAAATAAAATAGCCTGCCATTTAAACTCAGGATAAGTAAATGCAGGTACCGCAAACCAGTTTGCTTCGGTGACCGCATTAAATTCAACAATACCTATAAATAACGAAGCAAGGTAACCTGCTACCACACCAGCAAGAATAGGAATAAGTTTAAATACACCTTTACCCCATACCGCAAAAATCAGCGTAACCAGTAATGATAAACCAGACACCCAAATGGCTTGCTCATAAGGAACTAATTGTGCACTGCCATCCCCTGCTTTACCCATAGCCATATTCACAGCGACAGGTGCTAAGGCTAAACCTATTACCATAATCACTGGGCCAACAACCACAGGCGGTAACACTTTATGCAGCGCATTCACGCCTTTAAATTTTACTATCAAGCTAAGCGCAAAATAGCAAAAGCCTGCCACCATTAAACCGCCCATAGTTGCGGGAATACCCCACATTTGCACTGAGGCGATAATAGGTGCGATGAAAGCAAAAGACGATGCTAAAAAGATAGGAACTTGGCCTTTAGTAACCACATGAAACAGTAAAGTTCCTAAACCTGCAGTAAATAAAGCCACATTGGGATCAAGGCCTGTTAGTAACGGCACAAGTACTAGTGCACCAAATGCTACAAACAGCATTTGCGCGCCAGTTAGAATGGTTTTTAACGAAAATGTTTGATGATTTTCCACGTGAGCGCCTTACACTGTGCCAAAAATCTTGTCACCGGCATCTCCTAAGCCTGGAATGATATATCCTTTTTCGTTTAAGTGACTGTCTAAAGATGCTGTGAAAATTTCAACATCTGGGTGGGCTGCAAGGGTTTTTTCTACGCCCTCTGGTGCTGCCACTAATACAATCACTTTAATATCTTTACAACCTGCTTTTTTAAGCATGTCGATAGTTGCAATCATTGAACCACCGGTTGCAAGCATTGGGTCAATAACAAGGCTTAAGCGCTCATCAATTTTACCAACCAGTTTTTCAAAATAAGGCACTGGCTCCAATGTTTCTTCGTTACGCTGAAGACCAACAACACTTACTTTTGCAGCAGGTAATAACTGCATTACGCCATCCATCATACCAAGGCCGGCACGAAGAATAGGCACAACAGTAATTTTTTTACCTTTGATATGTTCTACATCTAATGTTGAACCATCCCACCCTGTGATTTGAACACTTTCTAATGGGAGGTTTTTTGTTGCTTCGTAAGTAAGCAAAGTACCTACTTCAGACGACAGCTCACGAAAACTCTTAGTACTAATACCTTCTGCGCGCATAAGGCCAAGTTTGTGTTGAACTAACGGATGAGTAATTACATGGATAGACATAAGTAGAACCTAAATGAGATAAATTACGCCTATTTTAGCGCAAAATAGTCTTCTCGACTGCAAAAAATGCATGTTCACCGCATTAATTCTTTGAATTGGTCTAAAATCATACTAACAGTTGCAAATATTAATTTTTTTGCAACAACACGCACCGGCAATATTTAACATTTTATTTATTTTGGGCCTGCAGTAATGAAAACGTTTATCTTCACCTCGATACTACTTTTGTGTATTTGCCAACCGGCCCACAGTGAAACTCTCGATATTCAAGTTATGGCAGACTTTGTCCCCCAAGATGGCGGTAACCCTGAAAATGAGGCCACCACGTTTTTACTGGCTGCAGCAGCTGAATTAGGTGATGAAATCAGCCTACATTTTATACCTGCAAGCCGCTTAAGAGAGTGGCAGCAATTAAGAAAAATGAACAATGTTTGCTTGTACAATAAATTAAAAACCCCAGAGCGTGAAGCTCATGCTGTGTTTAGCCAGTACCCTCTGATGGCATTTCCTTCAAATAAACTGGTGGTATTTAATAAGCCCACCATTCCAGACGCTATTACCCTACTACAAGCTATCTATTACTACGACTTAACAATAGGCGTCACTAAAGGTCGCTCATACTCAGAAGAGATTGATAAGTTTATACGTTTAAATGATGAGCACTTTTTTATACTCGATGGAGCTACAAATGCACCAAGACTCGGGCAAATGCTATTCCAAAATAAAATTGATGCCGTTTTAGAATACCAAACGATATTTAGCAACCGTTATAAACGAGCTCCGGGACTGAGAAGTATTCGTTATATCAGCCTTAAACCAGAAAAAGCCGCGATGTTTGGTTATATTGCTTGCTCACCAACAGAGGTTGGCAAACAAGCAATCGCGCTGTTCGACAAAGCGCTTAAAACAGAAAAGGTACGCACTTTAGTTAGTGAGCGCCTAATGGCGCTATTTCATGAAGGTGAAAACACACAAATTGTAAATGCCTTCAATGCAGCGTTTGAGCACTAAGCTGATAAAATCTGCTCCATAACCCAACTTGTGTGTAGTGCGCTCTCACCGGTTGATGGGTGTGGTTGCTGAGCATGAAAATAGTTCGCCATATTTTCAACATGATATTGTTGAATATGCGCAGGGTTATCAATTACGAGCTGTTGTTTGCCCTGTGCGTTGTTAAGCACAATCGGCTTTTCGTCAAACACACTAAAGCTAAGCTCGCCTTCACTGCCGTAAATCATCACATCATCAAAACGGTTTGCTGAAGCAAAGTTCCAGCTCCCGGTGCCTGTAACACCAGATTGATGCTGCCAGTGCCCAGTAATAGCATCGAATGCTGAATATAAGCCTTGTTGATTAGCACATAAACCATGCACCTTATTAAAATCACCAAGAAGGTAAGCAAGTAAATCAAGACCATGGCTGGCTAAATCGTCAAAGTAACCGCCTCGCGCCACGTTTTGATCTGTACGCCAGTTGTATTCACCTGATAAATCAAGGGCGTTAGGAGCTTTACTTAAATGCCAACTAACATGACGAGGCTTACCAATGGCGCCTTGTTCTAGTAACTGTTTAACGTGATTAAAGCGTGGTAGTGAACGGCGATAATAAGCCACAAATAGCGGCTGTTTAGCCTCTTTAAACGCTGCGACAATGTCAAGGCTGTCTTGATAACTTGGCGCCAACGGCTTTTCAATACAACATGGTTTACCTGCCGCAGCAACTTCAAGAGCAAACGCTTTATGGCTATCTGGCGGCGTGGCAATATACACTGCATCAACACTGTTATCGTTAATTAGTTCGCTTGGTGATGCGAACACCTTTGCGACATTATGACGTTTAGCGTAATCATGGGCTTTTTCTAGGTCGCGGCGTGTAACTCCAATAAGCGCAATACCTTCTGCTTGCTGATAAGCAGGGCCGCTTTTCACTTCGGTTACAGCACCACAGCCAATAATGGCAAATCGCATTGGCTTATTCATTGCTAATCCTTTATTTTTAAGTACGTTACAAATTGCTGCTGCATGTAGCCGTTTATTTTTGCATGTTCAGGGCACCAACCTGCTAAAAAACGATAAAAATCGCTCCATGCGTAACACCAAAGCGCTCGCCAACTGCTAACAACATGCGCTGGGTTTACATTCGGTTGATAACGTTTTAGTGCCTGTGTGAGGGTGTCAAAATAGCGATTTAAATAGTCATCGGCAACTGATTTTAATGCCATATCATCTAAGCAACTACCTAAAAAATACATCACATCAATCACCCCAACTCCCTTGCCAACATATTGAAAGTCATAGCCAAGAACATGTTGATTTTGTGGCGCAATCGCAAAATTGGCAAGCTTAGCATCACCATGAATTAACGTTTGGTAAGGTGACTCACTCAGCGCAGTATCAATAGCGTGTGCCTGCGCTTTTAAGCTTAAATCGCTCATGCGTTGTAGCTCATCAGGCCGCGTTGCTAAATGCCAATAACTACCTCGCGGCCAAAGGCCATCGGCAGAACTTGCTAAATGAAAAGCATGAAAGTGTGCAAGCCAGTCTATAATTGCTTGTATATCGATGTGTGTAGCACTTGCTTGCTGGTAGCCAAGCGCACTGAAATCACTAAATAACAGCGCTTGCTTACTGCCCTCTTGTATTGCCTCAATACAGTGGATAGCCGCAGCTTCATGGGGTAAATGCTTAGCGTAGTGCCGATACCAATTAAATTCGACTAAGTAAGATTGCCGCTTTCTGGCAAGCGCAAAATCACTTTGTTTTATACGACTATGATTGATCTGACTAGGCACTTCAATCGCTTTAATTACCGCAGCAGCACCATTCATTTGACAACGAATAATCTCACCGCATCCACTCCATACTGATGCTGCTTGCTGTAGCTCTGTAATATTTGAAAAGTGACAAGTAACAAATTGCCTAAGATCCATAACGCTCTGTAATTTATCTAAACCGATGGCAATGGTAGGTGATATTGGCTATTGGCACAACGGCCTATAGGCAATAAAAAACCCGTGCTAAGCACGGGTTTTCGAAGATAAAGTCCTAAAACTGCTCAGGACTTGCATTGTTGAATTACTCGTTTACCACACTTTTAAGTGGGTTTACTGGCTTTGCATTGTCATCCAGTAAGTTCATATCAAAGTCGAACTCATCAACACGAATCGCTTTTTCACGTTTCTTGTTGTAATCAATCAGTTTTGCATACTCTTCTTCGTTGATAACACTTGCAACAAGTGCATTATCAAGCGTTTCTGCAAAACGAACGCCCGGCTTAATAGTTTTAGCACGTAGTGCTTTTTTAACTTTCTTAAGTAAATCAAGGCACGCCATTTTCGCTTTGTACGCTTGCTCATTGATGTAATGACCATCACCTTCAATTGGGTTAACCAAGTGAGTGATTTGTGCTTTAAATGCGGTATCCATTTGCGCTTGAGTCGCAAGTTCACGGATTAAATCATCGCTAATCTTAGGCATTTTCATTGAATAGTTCATCGTAATGAAACGCATAAACTTACGAGTACCACTTGCAGGGAAGTTATCTAAGAACTTATGCAATGCTTCTTCAGCGCTTTGTAGTGCAAAGCGAGTCGCATAGTGGAAGTAAGGCGCAGCTTGCTCACGTTCACTGCTTGCTACTTTTTGCTCGTAGTATTTAATTGATGCCATAGCAGCGTATAAGAAGCTCATTACGTCACCTAAACGTGCAGATAACATTTCTGCTTGTTTAAGTTTGCCGCCCAGTACCAATAACGAGAAGTCAGCGTAAACTGCAAGTTTTGCAGATAGTTTGTGTGCTGCTTTTTCGTATTCACGTACTTCTGGTAGTGACGATTTAGCACCCGCAGTAAACGGTAATACGCCTAAACGGAAAGCTCGTAAGCTATTAGCTACGCTGTAACCCACTGTTTTACGTAAGATGCTGTTGAATTCTTTATCTGCATTTTTGTCTTCGCTGTGGATAGACTCAACCATAGATTGCAGGTAAGGGTGACAACGCATTACACCTTGACCAAAAATCATTAGGTTACGAGTAAGAATGTTTGCACCTTCAACCGTGATTGCGATTGGTTGTGCAACATAACCACTTGCTAATGTATTTTGCGGACCATTTTGAATTGCTTTACCTGCTTGAATATCCATTGCTGAATCAAGCACGTTACGACCAATTTCTGTCATGTGGTATTTAGCAATCGCAGTAACTACAGATGGTTTTAAGCCCATGCCTAAACCTTCTGTTGTTAATACACGCATTGCTTCTTGAAGGTAAGTTTTACCTGCGATATCAGCAAGCTTCTCTTGGATACCTTCGAATTGACCAATCGCCAGACCAAACTGCTCACGTACTGCTGCGTACTCAGAAGCACCTTTGAATGCCACTTGTGATGAGCTAACACCTAGTGCCGGTAACGAAATACCACGGCCTGCACCTAAACAGCTAACCAGCATTTGCCAGCCACGGCCGATGTTCTTTTGACCACCAATGATGAAGTCCATTGGTACAAATACTTTTTCGCCGCGAGTCGTACCGTTGTAAAAACGGATGCCCATAGGATCATGACGATTACCAAGTTCAACACCTGGGTGATCTTTAGGAATAAGCGCACAGGTAATACCTAGGTTTTCTTTGCCACCTAGTAAACCGTCAGGGTCAACTACTTTAAATGCTAAACCTAATACTGTCGCAATTGGCGCAAGTGTAATGTAGCGTTTGTCCCAGGTAATTTCTAAACCTAACACTTCTTCGCCATTGAACTGACCACGTTTAACAACACCAATATCTGGAATACCACCCGCATCTGAACCCGCTTCTGGGCTAGTTAGTGCGAAACATGGAATATCACGACCATTTGCAAGGCGTGGTAAGTAGTGATCTTGTTGCTCTTTAGTACCAAAGTGAAGTAATAGCTCACCTGGGCCTAATGAGTTAGGAACCATCACGGTTACCGCAACCGCAGAACTCTTAGTCGCGATAGTTGCAACAATTGTTGAGTTTGCATAAGGGCTGAATTCTAAACCGCCGAATGATTTAGGAATGATAAGCGAGAAAAAACGCTCTTTTTTCAAGAAATCAAGAATGTAGTCAGGAAGATGAACACCGTTTTGAATTTCAGAATCATCAATCATTGATAATAATTCTTTCACTGGGCCATCTAAGAATGCTTGCTCTTCAGCGCTCAGCTTAGCTGCTGGCACGTCACGAAGTGCATCGAAATCAGGTTTACCTTGGTAGATTGAACCTTCTAACCAAACATCACCCGCATCTAACGCTTCTTGTTCTGTAATTGAAATACTAGGTAATACTTTTTTTAATTTTGTACGTAAGCTCATAATAAACTCATCCGACCAGATAGTGATACCTACATTACGTCATAAAACGAGCAATAGATCAATTGGTCCAACCAGTTTTTTTAACATTTTTTTATATTTATTTTTTCTTTGCACGCTAAGCACTTGAATACAATGGGTTTACACGTGTACGCTCAAACGCCATTTTTTATCCCGAAATGGTTAACAACTAAAGGCTGAAAACAAAAAGCCCAACTAAAAAGTTGGGCTTAGGTATAAATACTGAAGGAATGGCTTATAGCTCATCTTCGATAGGGAATAACGAAATAAACCACACTTGAAAGCGTCGCCACGAAGACGTTTGTGGTTCTTCATCAAACTGCTCATTACTCACGGTATCGAGCCAAACTAAGTCATTATCTTTGAGCTCAACTTTCCAGGCATATTCAGGCATTTGCGTATCAACCCAATGGGCCAAAAAGCGGCTAAGCTTTTCGCTTTCGATTAATACGCCCATCTCGGTATTTAAATCAAGCGAGCGAGGGTCGAGGTTCATGGTGCCCACAAAAATCTTTTCATCATCAAAGGTCATGGTTTTTGCGTGTAAACTTGCTTGTGATGACCCGGTTACTTTACGCCCTGCTTTGCGCTTAATGGCCATTAAGTCACTGGGTTTTAACTCCCATAGCTTAACCCCACCCTTTATAAGATCTTCTCGGTACTTTTTATAACCAGCATGCACCGCAGATACATCGGTAGCAGCTAAAGAATTAGTCAGTACAGTGACATCAACGCCCTGCTTTGCCCAATTGGTTAGTAATTTAACGCCCTGCTCACGAGGAATAAAATACGGCGACACAATAATTGCTTTTTGTTTCGGCTCGCCCATTTCTTTAAACAACATTGGCGACATATTGGCCGATTTTTCACTGACGTCGTTCATCACCTTATCGGGGTGATCATAAAACAACACAGACTTTTGCCAATCGAATTCTATTTCATCGTGCAACAAGCGTTTTACAAAGGCGCTTTCGCGTAACTGCTCAACGTAATTACTCTGCTGATTTTGCTCAACATAGGTCGATAAGGTGTTAGTGATATCAATAAGTGATTGCTCATCACGTTCACCGTGCAAGTCTTCAACAGGGTAAGACAGCTGATGATTCCAATATAAATCAAATGCTTTTGATGCATTTGGAACAATTTCACCAACACTCATAACATCTAAATCAATAAATTCAGAATGATCTTCAGCCGAGAAATACGCATTACCTATGTTGCGCCCACCGGTGATAAAAATCCGATTATCAACAATAAAACTCTTGTTATGCATACGTCTTGAAAGCTGGCTAAAGTTGGTAACAAAACCAAGCGCTCTAAAACGACGGTTAGGAAATGGATTAAATAATCGGACTTCAATATTAGGGTGAACAGACAGAGAGGCTAAATCAAGTTCACTGTCGGCTTGCGATAAGTCATCAAGCAACAAGCGAACTCTTACTCCCCTATCTGCGGCTTTTAATAAAAAGGCCGTAAATAAAATGGTGGTTTGCTGTCTATGGTATAAATAGTACTGCACATCAATGGTGTGCTCTGCAGAATCAATGAGTGCTAACCTAGCTACAAAGGCATCGACCCCATCTGCTAAAGGATAAAACCCTGATAACCCAGGATGATTATTACCCACTGCATCTCCTATGGTACTGGGTGTATCCGCTGCAATGGCATAGCTTGGTTGAATTGACTCTCGTGAAGGTAACTGCGCACAACCCGCGGTGATTAAAATGAGTACTGCACAAAAAGGTGATTTTAAAGAGTCTATTATCATGGCTTCCTACCAATGACCGTGTGATACACGTATCTGCTTTGTTATAACCCTAATAAATGAAGGGGTTAAAAGCAAATAAAAACTCGTAAGTATGGGGATTAATTAGAAGAATTAAACGAATGAAAAATAGTTAAGCAAACATGCTTAAGAGCAAGTAATTAAGCTACTTGCTCAGTGATATCTGCAATTTCGATCAGCTTGCGATTTAGAATTTTTTTACAACAACCACAACACTTGCCGCACTGGCTACCCACTTGCAGTTCTTTTGATAACTCACGCATCGTCATAGCGCCATCATCAATTGTTTGTTCGATTTTTTTATCAGTCACACCATGACATAAACAGATATACATGAATGCAAACCACTCTCATTTCTCTTGATGGTCAGCATATTAATCTAAACGGTAATAGTTCGCAATAGTGTTATAGGCAATATTTGCATAACTTTTATACCAAAACTTCCTAAATGGCACACAGCTAAAAATTTTCCCTTATGATTTGGGCAGTTAGTTAAAGGCGGCTAAAGAAAAAATTTTTAACTTTTTTGAGGGGTAGTTAGTGTTGCAGTTGAAAGAAAAAGAGAGGATGGCTCAAATACAGAGCATTAGGCGATGTAAAAACAAAGAAGCCAACACTTTAAAAACTCGTAATCGTCAGGAACATATCTGGTTTTAACTTTTTTAAGCAAAAGACAAAAAGAGAGACCTGATCCTATAGTCTTTTAACGGACTTTAGCCTCCCTATGAGATTAATATCTGGCAACTGTTTACCCCTACAGCCAACGCTTGGTTTGTATAAAGAGCTATGTGATCAAGCAATTAAAATTGGGCTGGTAGCTAATTCTTTTGATGGGATGAATCGTTTTTATAACTTCATTTGTCATTCAGAAATCGTGAGCTCATAAACCTTTTATTTCAACCGACTCTACCAACGAGCTTAAAAACACTCAAACAACAAATTCTGTCTCGATTCATTTAATTAATAACAAACACCCGCCACGTAAATACACTTCATTAAGGGCAACTGAAACAAGTACCGTGTTCATACAAATCAAGTAAACTGTGTCACTTAAAAACAGCAGAGCTAGCTATTTGAGCCAGCGGCACTAGGTAGTAGCACCGACATAAATTGCACAGTCTGCTGTTAGCAAATGTGCAGTTCTACTGGGATTAACAGCGCATTTGATAGCTTTTTATTGAGAAAGAAGGCCGAGGCGCCAATACTGTTTATTTACTTAAACTTTCATTTATCACCTTAAGCATATCTGAACTTATTGGTAAAAAAATTCTTTCATTACCTTTAAATCTGATTTCAAGAGTTTCTTCAGGGTTTACTTTACTCTCTACACAGAAATCCCTGTTTTGACCAACGGTTTTAATAGTGCTCCAAGGTATAATATATACATAGAAATAAGGAATAGTCATCGGGTAAAATGCAATACCTTTTTCTACCACTTGAGTCTTATAAAGACGTGTAAAATGGTCAATATAACCATAACCATGAAACCAATTTTCTTTCAAAATACCAAAGTCTTTCACTTCATTCGAAAAAAATATACTATAGGTATCAATAGCAAGATCCCTTTTCTTTAACCTTACAATACTTCTTTTAACAGCAAGGCTTACAGGACCAAAAAAATTCCAATAAAAAAATATGTACAACAAAAGACCACCACTTATTGAATATACATAACTTCCTGTAAAAAAATAAATAATAGTCCCAATAGTCATACCTATAACTATAAAGGCTCGCTTTGACATTATGATATAGAATACTAACTTTATAAAATTCATATAAGAACCATAGGGATCAGGTCTTGCTTTTTGCCACTACCCGACTCAATTTTGAATAGTGTAATTGAAAATAATCACCCAACTTTTTTCTTGCTCGACAAATAGCGCGCACTTTAGATTTGTCAAATTGAAGTAACATTTTATCGATTTAAATCCATTTTGGAACTTGTGCTTGCCCATCGTAAAATGCCCTACACGTTGAGAACTTCTATTAAACTAATGCTTATATACAATATTGGACTAGCTAATAGGCAAAAAGAAAGACCTGACCATTTTAGTGACAGTTTTTAGATGCTACGCTAGTAACGCTTTTTCATCAAAGCCCTGCTCATGTAATTTGACTACAAGCTGTTCAAGCACGTCATCTTTTTCAGGGGCTACAGGCTGTGTTAGTAGTAAAGAAGTCACATTCCCAAAACCAGGGTGCTCAAAATCAGGATTCTCAAGGCCATGTTGTGCTCTTAGCGTTAGCAGCATAAGTGCAGCATAAGGTGTAAATTGCCAGTTCATATTATCGAACTCAAAAAACATCTTACTCGGTGGTGATGCAACCTGAGCGACTTGATCATCACATAACTGATTTAGATAAGCGGTTACTTTTGTTAAGTCAGTGCTATCCCAGTTATCTAAAATAGCTTGGTAAGCAAAGTCATCTACGATCGGTTTTAGGGTATTGCCATCTTTTACCTTATCAAACAGCAAGATAATAAAATCACCAATGTGACTTTTTGATCTATTCACCCAGTGCTTCATGTAACCTGCTTGAAATAACGTATAAATTTGGCGAGCATATTCATTATTATGCAATATCACTGCAATACTTAGCTGAAATACAGATGTTGGTGATACCAAACTTAAAGGTTCACGACTAAAGCGATGTGTGAAGTGTTTTAGGTTATAGTTTTCTATCATAAGCAGGTGATATCCATAAGTTAAGCATATGCTTAACTTACCTAAATCAAGTAAGTTATCATCTACAAAACTAGCTTGTGCATCCATCTCATAATAATCACATGGAATTGACAACTCTGTATTTAATATCTCCCAGTTAAAGAAAGGCAATTTATCATTGCTAGGTATACCTCTTTTCGTTTCTCCTTGCTCAATATAAAAATTAAGCTCTTTTGTATTATTTATATAAACCTTTCTATACTTTTCAGGATTTTTTATCGCCAGCTTACGCTTTCGTAAAAATTTTTCTAATATTTTGTCCATTATTTACCTGCTGGAGTCATTGAGATTGTAGCAGTGTCAGCAAGCATCTAGGGGTCAGGTCTTGCTTTTTACCACTATCTTACTTACACGCGAATAGCTTCACCTAACTCTTTTCCTTGCTCGACAAATAGCGCAAACTTAAGGTTTGATGTTGCTTTAGATTTTCCAAATAGGAGTAACATTTTATCGATATAAAGCCATTCTTGAGCTTGTGCTTTCCCCATTAGCAGCACCGACATAAATTGCACGACCTGCTGCTAGCAAGTGCGCAGTTCTACTGGGATTGGCTGCGAACTAAAAGCTTTTTGTTCCGCAATAAATAGGAAAAAGGCAAGACGCGGCCCTATTTTTTCTCATTCTTTACGATAAATGATAAGTGCATCAAGCTCTTTTCTTAGCTTCCTCAACATAGGGTCTGAATTCTCTTCATCTAAGACAACTCTTTTTTTACCATCGATATCGAAATACTGGCAGAATTCTTGGTTCTCTGTAATCGGACTACTAATTTTATGGCTTGTACTTTTTATCACATTATTCCGTAACCGAGCGTATTCAGCCTTTGCAATAGAGGTCGCCTTTTCCGCTAGTTCACTTCCTGCACTGACAATAACGTAGTCACCATTAACCTCTCCAATGAACAGATATGATTCAAATACCCAACCAGAAAAGTTATTCTGATAGTGGAAAACATACTCTTTTGATTTTGCTGTTAATGATTTATCCAACTTAACAATCAATGGAACCTTGCTTTCTTTTGGAGTACATGTGAGGTTCGTCGTTAAAGGATTTGCAAAGGAAGCAAACGATAGCAACACTAGGCATAATGTTAACGTTTTTTTAGCGTAATGGAATTTCATATGTCTTCCCTCGTCCAGTGTAAGTATTTCGCTCAACCATGGGGACAGGTCTTGCTTTTTGCCACCATCTTACTTACACGCGAATAGCGTAATTGAAAATAATCACCCAACTCTTTTCTTTGCTCGACAATTACCGCTAACTTACGCCTTGATGTTGCTTTAGATTTGCCAAATTGGAGTAACATTTTGTCGATTTAAATCCATTTTGGAGTTTGTGCTTTCCCATCACAAAATGCCCTACACGTTGAGAACTTCTATTAAACATTGCTTATATATGACATTCGACTAGCTAAAAGGCAAAAAGAAAGACCTGACCCTATTGGTTTTAAAATAACCTTCAAATTTGTTTAGACTGTTCATTTCAGCAAAGGAAGTTACACAAAATCAGAAAGTGCTAAATTAACCCATTGCAACTATTTTTCTAGATTAAAAGTCTATTGAGGCCCCTTAGTGATCATGATCTCCATAAACAAGTATTCTATCTGAATCCATAGGTTTATAGAATCCAACACTTTTTGACTGAGACTTGAAGATTTCCACCGTAACATCTAACTCTTCTAGTGATTTTACCCAAGTAAAACTATCACTAAAACAAGAGGAAAACTCATATTCGAAAGATACATTTGAAGGGTAGCCTCCAAACTCCAATATGACACTTTCCTTAAAAGGCTCAGGACCGCTCACTTTATGTTCTTTGATATAAGAAACGTTTGGGTCTTTAGATTTCCAGTCCATTAGACACTTTCTTTCATAAGGATTAGCTAGAATAAAAACCCCATTCTCATCATGGTTATAACCATAAGCTATATAAATTAATACAAAATTTAGGATTATCGATACCAAAAAAATTATACTTCGCATATGACCCCTTTATTCCCAAAACCACTCAATACCCGAAAGTGGGACTTGCTACCAATCACTGTTTGTGACTCGTAGTTAATTTCAGTAGAATAATCAATTAAATTATCGTTGATTAAGGTTCCATCTTTAAAAAACCTCAAACTCATACTAATACAAATCTTCACTATATTGAGTTTGGTTTGTTGTGGTCACATCCACAGTCCCCCAGCAATTGCTTGGATTATTACACGCCCATACGTTGCATTGGTTTGAATTTTCACAATACCTTTCTAATAGCAGCAGTGATAAAACTATGTTCAAATTTGCCCCCTTGGAGATCTGATAGAACGCCTCCAGCAGTTGTTTTCTTGAGTTAAAAAGAGCACATCCTTGCTAACATTTACTTTCTTACGCTCAACTCAAAAATCAGGTTTTCATTTCCTTCTCTAAGGTAAGCAATTTTTACAACTCGCCCCTCTTGGATTGTATCTGAATCATGCTTTCTATTCGCAAAAAAGGTGTTTTCTGTTCCGTAATCATTGTACTTAAAGCGTACTCCATCAACAGTAAAAGCCTCTTCTCTACTATTTCTTTCAACAATTTGAATATCTTCAATAGCTCCTTCAACTGTAGAATAATTTCCAGAATCTATGCCATTAGATTTTAATACTAGGCCATAAAATGACAGTGACTGCATTACAAAAAAGCCAAATACAAATAAGAAGCCAAACCAGAAGTTAACTTTCTTTTCAAACTGTAGTTTATTTTCGTACCAGTATTTTATCTTCGGGCAGCACAATATTAGTAGAACAGAACAAACAAGTGTTAAGTAAAAACCAATTTTGGTTCCCATAAAATCGGACTGAAAATAAAGTTCATACATTAACTAAATCTCCTATGGCTAATCTATGGGCCGAAATTGCCGTATGAACCATGCTCGTTTCTTTTCCCCGAGCCGATATCGAACGAACACAAAATGGGTTCAGGTCTTTCTTTTTTTACCTAAATTAAAGACTGAACTGAAGTGGGTATTATAATTTAGAAGGAAAATGTAGCTCGACCTCTTTTGATAGATAAAAGCTACTTACCATTATTCTTTATTTTTAAAACTTAAATCATTATGACAAAAAGCATCTATTAAACCATCACTATCCGCTTTATTTATTTTTGCTTCTACTGAGCATACAGTTAATAAAAGCGCTAAACATAATAATAAATTTTTTATTAAAATATCCTTTTCTATTAAAACCACTATTTACAAGTTAAAAACTTCTTAAACTTAAATATATTTATCTGATAATTTATATTTAGTCTTTAACCTCGAGATACACTCACTCGGTTTAAAGGCAAAGTCACGACTCTGGTTTTTTATCGTTACATAATACGCAATGAAATCACATGAAACTAAAACAGCAGCTAAATCTTCATCATTCTTGAGCGATAAAGTTAACCTCGCCGTGGGTTTATAAATGTAAGGTAAATTTAAGTCTATTTTTACAGTTTCTATTGTAAGCAGTATCTCGTTAGCAATAGCAAATTCCGCTTGATTACTCATGGCAATTACGCTTGCTCGCAACATTGCAAAATCAAGGGCTTGAGTTGAACTTATATCGCCATTGCCTTGGTACGTAACGCGGTACTCACCATTAGCCAACACTTTATCGCTATAACCACCACGAAGGCCATCAGGTTGATATGAAACTGTATTACAGCCTGTTAAAAGCAAGCTAGAATGAATCACTAAACCAAGGGTTAAGCAATGAAATAATCGTATCATATACTAAATACTGCCCCTTAGTTTCCTAACTTTGGTCACATATCCCGACGTATACAAAACGTTAAATAAATCACTCTTGTATGCCACTAACAGGGTTAAACTCTTGCAGCAATGTAAAATCAGCATCATCTGTATAGGTTGAGTGACTAAATAACAGTTTACGTAACTTAATTTGTAGCTCTCGTTGTTCACCTTGATCACTATTGAACTCTGTGTCATACGCCTTTAAATGCACTACGCCATTAGCTAATTCATTCACTTCTAACCAAGGCACACCGTTTAAAGCAGACTTTTCAAGATTAACCGCTTTAAAAAATGCATCCCCTAGCCACATTTGCGCGGCTACCCCTTCTATATAACCGTGTTTAAATCGCCAATGACCTGGGTTTACTCGGGTATCAATAATTGTTTCATCTAATGGCGGTGGCAGCCCATTACCTATTTTAGGTAAATGTTCATGAGACCAACCGCTTAACTCATAACCCCATACTGAATCATCATTTTGTTTCGTGTTATAATCTTGATCCATCAAACGCGCCATTAAGAAATTAGGATGATTTAACAATGGCTTCCACCAAGTGTCGCGGGCTCGAATTAAGTTATCAAAGCCCTTGATGATTAACTGATCTATGCGCCAATCTGAAAGGTGTCCAAATTTTATATAATGCGTTCCCTGTATATTTATATCTGGGCTCGGATGCGTAATTGAAAAAATATCAGATTTTTTTATATCTTTTGCTTTGCTTTTAATAAAGTTTTCAACTTTTATGGTTGTGCCTTTGTTGATATTAACTAACTTAGTTAACTGCTCATGCTGAATGAGGCCGTTGCTTAAATCAGCCAACTCCCAAAGCGCTAACGCTTTGGGAAAGCTCTGGGGCAAAAAGTTGATATTTAAATATAAACTCATTGACCTGTGTACTCCTTAATCACTATTTTGATACCTGCATCACTTGCGTACTCTTTAAGTATTCCTGTAGCAGCAAGGCCCCCGGGTTGTACCCGAACGTCTAAAGTTCTGTTAGCTAATGGAACTTCATTTCCGCTGCTACCTTTAATGCTTCTTCGTGCTAAATCATCAATATGGTCTGTTGTGCGGTTATACCAACTAGCACCATTGGTATTAATCGATTTTAAAACTTCATTTTCCATTCAGAAATCGTGAGCTCATAAACCTTTTATTTCAACCGACTCTACCAACGAGCTTAAAAACACTCAAACAACAAATTCTGTCTCGATTCATTTAATTAATAACAAACACCCGCCACGTAAATACACTTCATTAAGGGCAACTGAAACAAGTACCGTGTTCATACAAATCAAGTAAACTGTGTCACTTAAAAACAGCAGAGCTAGCTATTTGAGCCAGCGGCACTAGGTAGTAGCACCGACATAAATTGCACAGTCTGCTGTTAGCAAATGTGCAGTTCTACTGGGATTAACAGCGCATTTGATAGCTTTTTATTGAGAAAGAAGGCCGAGGCGCCAATACTGTTTATTTACTTAAACTTTCATTTATCACCTTAAGCATATCTGAACTTATTGGTAAAAAAATTCTTTCATTACCTTTAAATCTGATTTCAAGAGTTTCTTCAGGGTTTACTTTACTCTCTACACAGAAATCCCTGTTTTGACCAACGGTTTTAATAGTGCTCCAAGGTATAATATATACATGGAAATAAGGAATAGTCATCGGGTAAAATGCAATACCTTTTTCTACCACTTGAGTCTTATAAAGACGTGTAAAATGGTCAATATAACCATAACCATGAAACCAATTTTCTTTCAAAATACCAAAGTCTTTCACTTCATTCGAAAAAAATATACTATAGGTATCAATAGCAAGTTCCCTTTTCTTTAACCTTACAATACTTCTTTTAACAGCAAGGCTTACAGGACCAAAAAAATTCCAATAAAAAAATATGTACAACAAAAGACCACCACTTATTGAATATACATAACTTCCTGTAAAAAAATAAATAATAGTCCCAATAGTCATACCTATAACTATAAAGGCTCGCTTTGACATTATGATATAGAATACTAACTTTATAAAATTCATATAAGAACCATAGGGATCAGGTCTTGCTTTTTGCCACTACCCGACTCAATTTTGAATAGTGTAATTGAAAATAATCACCCAACTCTTTTCTTTGCTCGACAATTACAGCTAACTTACGCCTTGATGTTGCTTTAGATTTTCCAAATAGGGGTAACACTTTCTCGATTTCAATCCATTCTGGAGCTTGTGATTGCCCATCGTAAAATGCCCAAAACGTTGATAACTTTTATTAAACCATTGCTTATAAACAACATTGGACTAGCTAAAAGGCAAAAAGAAAGACCTGACCCTGTTTGATTCTAGCTCTCAACGCTTACTTTTTATTTTTTATATAGCAAGGACTAAACTTAGTGTACTTTTCGTTTTCATCATATTTTTGAACAAAAGAGACCTTATCTAAGACTCGTCTTTCAGAATTATCTTTATGAAAAGTAAATCTAGCTTCTATAAACACATAGCTTTGCACGCAAGCATCAAGTAAATTGACTCCATCATTGAAGGTGATGACATCTAAATATCTATCTTTGAGAAAAAATTCACTATCTGACTTTGAGGGATATAACTCATAAATCCCACCAGTATTCTTCACAAGATAGCCAGAAAAATTGACTTCCTTATTTAAATATTTGTCAGAGCTTCCTAGCAAAGAATATATATTAGTGAACACTACTTTGCTTTGTAAACTAAAACTAAAAAATAAAAAACAAAGAAAAAGGAACCTTAACATTTACCATCTCCTGAATATATATAGTACAAGAACACCTTCCACTATTGCTGTTTTATTGATATTGATAAGTAACTTTTTGGGTAGTCTGATATGCATAAACACTGTATATACCAATCTCTACCGCTCTGTGATATTACGTGATCATGGGGTCAGGTCTTGCTTTTTGCCACTACCAGACTCACGCTTGAATAGTGTAATTGAAATAATCATCCAATTCTTTTCTTTGCTCGACAATTACCGCTAACTTACGCCTTGATGTTGCTTTAGATTTTCCAAATAGGGGTAACACTTTGCCGATTTAAATCCATTCTGGAGTTTGTGCTTTCCCATCACAAAATGCTCAGCATTTTGATGACTTTTATTAAACATTGCTTATATATGACATTCGACTAGCTAAAAGGCAAAAAGAAAGACCTGACCCTATTGGTTTATATGAAAATAGTGCTTTAAACCTAGAGTAAGTTTTAGGCCCTGACTGTCACTAATAAATAAAAAGTAACTTGCTCATCAAAATTTGTAAAACTGTAAGACTAACCCCTCTTAGTATGCATATTCATCCCATTTCTAAAAAATATTGTTGCAACTTTTTCAATTGTACTAATGAAAGAAACCCAAGTATCAAAATGATAATAGTTTTCCAGTAATGAGGTTTAGAAAACATATCAACTGCTGCAAATAAAGCAATTACAACAATATACGATACAAAAACATGCTTATCTAATGTTCTGACATTACTACGAATATTTTTAATGTGGGGCAAAAGGCTATAGCTCCCCAGAAACAATAAGCACATCAAAATACCTAATTGCCAGCCATGTTTAGCTAAAAGTACAAGGGGTGCACCATACAAAATAAAGCAAGCTAACGCTTTGTTATTTGAAGATTGCTCCATTGAATTACCTATATTCCTTTATTAATTATGCAAGTGCGAACCACGGGGTCAGGTCTTTCCTTTTGCCACTATCTTACTTTCACGCGAATAGTGTAATTGAAAATAATCACCCAACTCTTTTCTTTACTCAACAAATAGCGCGCACTTTAGCCTTGCTATCACTTTAGATTTGTCAAATTGAAGTAACACTTTGCCGATTTAAATCCATTCTGGAGTTTGTGCTTGCCCATCACAAAATGCTCAGCATTTTGATGACTTTTATTAAACATTGCTTATATATGACATTGGACTAGCTAAAAGGCAAAAAGAAAGACCTGACCATTTTAGTGACACTTTTTAGATGCTATGCTAGTAACGCTTTTTCATCAAAGCCTTGCTCATGTAATTTGACTACAAGCTGTTCAAGCAGGTCATCTTTTTCAGGGGCTACAGGCTGCGTTAATAGTAAAGAAGTAACATTCCCAAAACCAGGGTGCTCAAAACCAGGGTTTTCAAGGCCATGTTGTGCTCTTAGCGTTAGCAGCATAAGTGCAGCATAAGGTGTAAATTGCCAGTTCATATTATCGAACTCAAAAAACATCTTACTCGGTGGTGATGCAACCTGAGCGACTTGATCGTCACATAACTGATTTAGATAAGAGGTAACTTTTGTTAAGTCTGTACTATCCCAGTTATCTATAATAGATTGGTAAGCAAAATCATCTACGATCGGTTTTAGGTTATTGTCACCTTTGGCCCTATCAAACAGCAAGATAATAAAATCACCAATATGACTTTTTGATCTATTCACCCAGAGCTTCATGTAACCTGCTTGAAATAACGTATAAATTTGGCGAGCATATTCATTATTATTCAATATCACTGCAATACTTAGCTGAAATACCGATGTTGGTGATACCAACCTTAAAGGTTCACGACTAAAGCGATATCTAAAGCGCTTGAACTTATAGCTTTGTATTGTAAGCATGTAATATCCATAACTTAAACATATATTTAATTTACCTAAATCTAGTAAATTATCATCTACAAAACTAGCTTGTGCATCCATCTCATAATAATCACATGGAATTAACAGTTCCGTATTTAATACCTCCCAGTTAAAAAATGGTAATTTTTCATTTATAGGAACACCGTTTTTCGTTTTTCCTTGCTCAATATAAAAATTAAGCTCTTTTGTATTATTTATATAAACCTTTCTATACTTTTCAGGATTTTTTATCGCCAGCTTACGCTTTCGTAAAAATTTTTCTAATATTTTGTCCATTATTTACCTGCTGGAGTCATTGAGATTGTAGCAGTGTCAGCAAGCATCTAGGGGTCAGGTCTTTACTTTTGCAACAATCTTACTAACACGAGAATAGTGTAATTGAAAATAATCTCCCAATTATTTTCCTTGCTCGACAAATAGCGCAAATTTTCGGCTTGCTATCGCTTTAGATTTGCTAAATAGGGGTAACACTTTGCCGATTTAAATCCATTCTGGAGTTTGTGCTTGCCCATCGTAAAATGCCCTACACGTTGAGAACTTCTATTAGACCATTGCTTATAAACAATATTGGACTAGATTAAAGGCAAAAAGAAAGACCTGACCCTTTTTAGATTTAGTAGATTTATAAAGTCTCATCACACACTACGCTAGTAACGCTTATTCATCAAAGCCTTGCTCATGTAACTTGACTACAAGCTGTTCAAGCACCTCATCTTTTTTAGGGGCTACAGGCTGCGTTAATAGCAAAGAAGTCACATTGCCAAAACCAGGGTGCTCAAAATCAGGGTTCTCAAGGCCATGTTGTGCTCTTAGCGTTAGCAGCATAAGTGCAGCATAAGGTGTAAATTGCCAGTTCATATTATCGAACTCAAAAAACATCTTACTCGGTGGTGATGCAACTTGAGCGACTTGATCATCACATAACTGATTTAGAAAAGCCGTAACTTCAGTTAAGTCAGTGCTATCCCAGTTATCTAAAATAGCTTGGTAAGCAAAGTCATCTACGATTGGTTTTAGGATATTGCCACCTTTTACCTTATCAAACAGCAAGATAATAAAATCACCAATGTGACTTTTTGATCTATTAACCCAATGCTTCATGTAACCCGCTTGAAAAAGCTTATAAAAATGACCGGCATAATCATTGTTGTATAATATTACAGCAACGCTGAGATGGAATACGCTAGTAGGCGAAACTAAACCAACAGGTTCGCGAGAAAAACGAAGTAAAAAACGTTTTTTCTGAGAATACGTTATTATGTTTCTATAATAACCATACATTAAAAAAACTGCTAACCTATCACAATCTAGCTTACGTTTCTCTACAAAACTAGCTTGTGCATCCATTTCATAATAATTACATGGAATTGACAATTCTGAATCTAACATCTCCCAATCAGAGATTGGTGATATTTCATTTTTTAAAGTACCACGTTGAGTATGCCCATACTCAATAAAAAAATATAATTCTTCAATGTTATTCAAATAAATATCTTTATATTTTCTTGGATTATTAATTGCTTGATTACGTTTTCGTAAAAACTTTTCTAATATTTTGTCCATTATTTACCAACTGGGGTCATTGAGATTGTAGCAGTGTCAGCAAGCATCTAGGGGTCACAAGCACCTAGGGGTCAGGTCTTGCTTTTTGCAACAATCTTACTAACACGCGAATAGTGTAATTGAAAATAATCACCCAACTTTTTTCTTGCTCGACAAATAGCGCGCACTTTAGCCTTGCTATCACTTTAGATTTGTCAAATTGAAGTAACACTTTCTCGATTTCAATCCATTCTGGAGCTTGTGATTGCCCATCGTAAAATGCCCAACACGTTGAGAACTTTTATTAAACCATTGCTTATATACAACTTTGGACTAGTTAAAAGGTAAAAAGAAAGACCTGACTCTATTAGTTTGCATCCTAAAACACTACTTTTTGACACTCAACTCAAAAATCAGGTTTTCATTTCCTTCTCTAAGGTAAGCAATTTTTACAACTTGCCCCTCTTGGATTGTATCTGAATCATGCTTTCTATTCGCAAAAAAGGTGTTTTCTGTTCCGTAATCATTGTACTTAAAGCGTACTCCATCAACAGTAAAAGCCTCTTCTCTACTATTTCTTTCAACAATTTGAATATCTTCAATAGCTCCTTCAACTGTAGAATAATTTCCAGAATCTATGCCATTAGATTTTAATACTAGGCCATAAAATGACAGTGACTGCATTACAAAAAAGCCAAATACAAATAAGAAGCCAAACCAGAAGTTAACTTTCTTTTCAAACTGTAGTTTATTTTCGTACCAGTATTTTATCTTCGGGCAGCACAATATTAGTAGAACAGAACAAACAAGTGTTAAGTAAAAACCAATTTTGGTTCCCATAAAATCGGACTGAAAATAAAGTTCATACATTAACTAAATCTCCTATGGCTAATCTATGGGCCGAAGTTGCCGTATGAACCATGCTAGTTTCTTTTCCCCGAGCCGATATCGAACGAACACAAAATGGGTTCAGGTCTTTCTTTTTTTACCTAAATTAAAGACTGAACTGAAGTGGGTATTATAATTTAGAAGGAAAATGTAGCTCGACCTCTTTTGATAGATAAAAGCTACTTACCATTATTCTTTATTTTTAAAACTTAAATCATTATGACAAAAAGCATCTATTAAACCATCACTATCCGCTTTATTTATTTTTGCTTCTTTAGGGAGCTCTATATGCAAATAATCATAGTTGTATTTACCTTCATCAGTCATTCGATTTAGTTTATATCCAATCATAAATTTATCACCTCCACTGTAATCTAACACTGATATGTTACAACTAGTTGTGTAGTTAATCGAAAATACTAATGAAGCTTTAGCATCTTCGAATTCATCATAGCTCGCAAATAGAGGCACTGAGAAACTATCTATTTCCCCAACGTACTTATAAAAACCTTCTTGTTTGTCAAAGGATGCCCCTCCATCGGTATTGACAATTTTGACAAATGTATCAATTGCAGGCTTAATTTTTTCAAATCTAATACTTGTATTAATAACTTTAGAAAAGAACGCATTCTCCGCATTAAACCCATAAGCCAAGCAATTTGTTGCTGCAAAGGTATCACCAGCAAAACTGCTTAACAAGTTAGTGTCTTCACAATATTCAGATATAGGCTGTAACGCCATGCAAATGCCACTTTGGAATAAAAGGATAAAAATTAAATACCTCATAGTATCTCCACCATTTAACTTGAGCCTCTTCGATTAGCTCAGAAAAAAGCTATTACGTTGCTTGGCATAGTGCTTAACCATAATCCACGAAAGAGAAAACAAGAACCTACACACATGGGGTCAGGTCTTGCTTTTTGCCACTACCATACTCCATGCTTGAATTGTGCAGCTTGAAATAATCACCCAACTCTTTTCTTTGCTCGACAATTACCGCTAACTTACGCCTTGATGTTGCTTTAGATTTGCCAAATTGGAGTAACATTTTGTCGATTTAAATCCATTTTGGAGTTTGTGCTTTCCCATCACAAAATGCCCTACACGTTGAGAACTTATATTAAACCATTGCTTATAAACAACATTGGACTAACTAAAAGACAAAAGAAAGACCTGACCCTGTTTGATTCTAGCTCTCAACGCTTACTTTTTTATTTTTTATATAGCAAGGACTAAACTTAGTGTACTTTTCGTTTTCATCATATTTATGAACAAAAGAGACCTTATCTAAGACTCGTCTTTCAGAATTATCTTTATGAAAAGTAAATCTAGCTTTTATAAACACATAGCTTTGCACGCAAGCATCAAGTAAATTGACTCCATCATAGAAGGTGATGACATCTAAATATCTATCTTTGAGAAAAAACTCACTATCTGACTTTGAGGGATATAACTCATAAATCCCGCCAGTATTCTTCACAAGATAGCCAGAAAATTTGACTTCCTTATTTAAATATTTGTCAGAGTTTCCTAGCAAAGAATATATATTAGTGAACACTACTTTGCTTTGTGAACTAAAACTAAAAAATAAAAAACAAAGAAAAAGGAACCTTAACATTTGCCATCTCCTAAATATATATAGTACAAGACCATCTACCACTATTGCTGTTATATTGATAGTGATAAGTAACTTTTTGGGTAGTCTGATATGCATAAACACTGTATATACCAATCTCTACCGCTCTGTGATATTACGTGATCATGGGGTCAGGTCTTGCTTTTTGCCACTACCAGACTCACGCTTGAATAGTGTAATTGAAATAATCACCCAACTCTTTTCTTTGCTCGACAATTACCGCTAACTTACGCCTTGATGTTGCTTTAGATTTGCCAAATTGGAGTAACATTTTGTCGATTTAAATCCATTTTGGAGTTTGTGCTTTCCCATCACAAAATGCCCTACACGTTGAGAACTTCTATTAAACCATTGCTTATAAACAACATTGGACTAGCTTAAAGGCAAAAAGAAAGACCTGACCCTATTGGTTTATATGAAAATAGTGCTTTAAACCTAGAGTAAGTTTTAGGCCCTGACTGTCACTAATAAATAAAAAGTAACTTGCTCATCAAAATTTGTAAAACTGTAAGACTAACCCCTCTTAGTATGCATATTCATCCCATTTCTAAAAAATATTGTTGCAACTTTTTCAATTGTACTAATGAAAGAAACCCAAGTATCAAAATGATAATAGTTTTCCAGTAATGAGGTTTAGAAAACATATCAACTGCTGCAAATAAAGCAATTACAACAATATACGATACAAAAACATGCTTATCTAATGTTCTGACATTACTACGAATATTTTTAATGTGGGGCAAAAGGCTATAGCTCCCCAGAAACAATAAGCACATCAAAATACCTAATTGCCAGCCATGTTTAGCTAAAAGTACAAGGGGCGCACCATACAAAATAAAGCAAGCTAACGCTTTGTTATTTGAAGATTGCTCCATTGAATTACCTATATTCCTTTATTAATTGTGCAAGTGTGCGATATGCACATATGAGGGCAGGACTTTTACTTTGCTCTCAACTAATAGCTTAATTTAAATGGTTTTCATAATTCAGTTAGGGAAAGTAAAGCTTAACCTTATTCTCAAATTTTGGTGTACATTTTTTATGTTGATGGTAGAGATAACCATGTCTCTTTACTTATCAAAATTACACTTATAATCGACTTTCCCTCCAAATTCAGCACCGGCATATTCAGCGCTCGTCTTCAAAACTAATACCTTCTCACCTCTAAACTTTGCTGAAATAAGGCAATAATCAGAAAAACCCAAAAACTTTTTAAAAAGACTGACTTCTATAATTAAAAGTCCACCGTCAAAAAATAAAGTACCACTTTCAAATTCATCTCCGGCGCCAATCAATACTGATTTAAAACCTTGATCATAAGTGTACTCAGAGTGGGCAACACCTTCCTGTGTTCTTATTGAACTAAATTCTGTATCAAAGTGAAAATAAAAAGGCTCAAACTGATTTTTGATAAATACACCAGCACCTTTTGTTATGTACCAGAATAAAGTTAATACAATAAAGATAACTAAAAATAGTTTTCCAAAGACTTTCATAAAAACACTCATTAAATTTGAAAAACAAAATCGAGATTATGGACTATCAATACAACGGCCAGCCTACATAGCTAAAGCTCTTTCATATTTACCTCAACTAAAGACTGAACTGAAGTGGGTATTATAATTTAGAAGGAAAATGTAGCTCGACCTCTTTTGGTAGATAAAAGCTACTTACCATTATTCTTTATTTTTAAAACTTAAATCATTATGACAAAAAGCATCTATTAAACCATCACTATCCGCTTTATTTATTTTTGCTTCTACTGAGAGAACTATAATAAGATAGTTATAGGTATACTTACCTTCATCAGTCATTCGATTAAGTTTATACCCAACCAAAAATTTATCGCCTCCTCTGTAATCCAAAAGTGATATGCTGCAACTTGTTGTATAGCTAATCGAAAATACTAATGAAGCTTTAGCATCTTCGAATTCATCATAGCTCGAAAATAGAGGCACTGAGAAACTATCTATCACTCCAGTGTATTCATCAAAAGCTTTTTGTTTATCTAAAAATGAATCTACTTCAGAATTGACAATATTGATAAACTCTTCTATTGAAGGTTTAATATCATCGAATTCAATACTTGTGTTTCTATTCTTAAAGAAAGTCATATCCTCAGCAGTGTAACCATATACTAGGCATTTGTTTGCTGCAAAAATATCACCTCCGATTCGGCTTGACAGATAAGAGTCTTCACAATATTCAGATATAGGCTGTAACGCCATGGAAATGCCGCTTTGGAATAAAAGGATAAAAATTAAATACCTCATAGTATCTCCACCATTTAATTTGAAACTCTACGATTAGCTCAGAAAAAAACTGTTACGTTTTTTGGCATAGTGCTTAACCATAATCCACGAAAGGAAAACAAGAACCGACTCCTAGCTCTGTTGAACTCCATTCAATTTTATTAAAAAAACCATAATGAAAAACATTACTACAATTGCTATAGATGAGTATTTAATGGCTTTACAAACCCACACTTTGTCTTCCCGATAGGATTCAACTTTGAACAGCTTAAAACCATGATAAATTGCACCTGTTCCGCCGTAGTAGTTTATGAAAAGCTCTTTTTTTGCGAATTTTGGAGCTAAGATAAACGAAACCATTACAAACAAAAATAAAACAGCCGAAAGTACCATCAAAATAATAAGAAAATAATCTATCATTTCACCAGTTCACATTTACATATTTATCAGTAACTTACTATACCAATAAAAAGCAAGTTATGCTCCAACCAAACTTAAACACAATCTGGTGTTTTAGTTGATAGTAAAGCACTGCATTTGCTATTTTACGCCCAACACTAAATCAGTAATCGAGGACACATGGAAGCGCCTACTTTTAAATTAACCCGTGATAACTTTAACTCAATCTTTTTTCAGACTTTCATAAAAACGAAAGTGCAAACTGAAATACCTATCTTGAGATGCGCAGTCCCTTTACCTAAAGCGCAGAAATTCAAAGCAAAATTAATCACTGGTGCTATATTCATCATTGCTTGCCACCTTGTTTGGAAAACACAATCCGGTGCAGGTGCAATTGCCGCTGTGATCATTACATATCTCAGTTACTTTTTAGTTCAAATGTTTATCGCCAATAAGCGTTATTTCATCCATGAATCTCCCTTGTGCGAAATTAAAATAAACCAAGAACAGGTTTACCTGCCTGCACTTTTATTCGATGACAGAAAAGCACGAACACTTAAAAGAGAAGATTTACTTAATGTTGAGGCCGTATGGAATTTTACACGCACCAAAAGCGGCTACGATATTAACGATCCACAACCTAGGCGTGCTTATCTATTTTCTGTTATTTTTAAAACTCGCTATGGTGATTCAATTCCTTTAAATGACTGGAGCTTAGAACATCCTGAGCTCTTCAAGACACTTGTTGAGTATGATTACCCAGTCACTATGATCAGAACAGCCAAACGCGGGTCACCAATAACAGTTCACATAAAATGGTTCTTCCTATTTACCTTTATATGTACTCTCATCTACTCACTTACAAAATATGTGATTTAGCGGACTTATAAATATTCAATTGGCAAAGTAACTGCGAACAAGCGCTTTGCCTTAAACTTAGGCTTTATTGTTAAACAGCATACCAGAATGATTACTAGAAGTAGGAGCAAACAAAGAGTTTATCATCGTAGAAACATTACTTTTTACGGCAAGCTGGACTGCATTTATTTCTTCATCAAGTTGTTTATTAAGCTCTAGTAACTCACTTTCTCGTTGTTCTGGAGCTAGGTCTTTGTTGCTTTTTAAACTATTAATCTTATTTTGTAATTCCTTTATTTTTACTACTAGCTCTTGCTGTGTTTGTGATGTCTTTGATTGAGCTTCTGCTTGTGGATCAGAATCAACGCCCGCTTCTTGTTGTTTAGAGCCTTGAAGGTTTGTTGCTTTTTCACTTTCTGGGTTTAGCTCATTTTTATTTTGCTGATCTAATAATGGCTCTTTTAGGAATGAGGATGTGTACGAAGTTAGCTGCATAGTTTTCCTATCGTTAATTTTTTGACGTTTAGCTTTAAACCTTTTGAAAACAAAATAGATGCACAATCCGTACCCATTTACCACCCAAAACTTTTTATGTTGCTAAGCATGTATGTTCCTTTAAAGTTAGCGATATTAAACTTTAACTATTAATCCCCCCTTTCAACAAACCAATACTAAAGAACCAGTTTTTAACTTTTAAATAACCTTTTGTGATCTCTTTTTAAACACCTGCCGTAAGCCTTATTGAAATGGACACGTCGTAACGTCCGAACTTACAAAGATATAAGGAAGAACGATGAAATACATACTCCTGGCTAGCAGCTTACTTTTTCTCACCGCGTGTAGCGATGATGATGACGATAATACCGAAGTTGTTACCCCTCCCCCAGTTCAAGAATTCACTCCAAGTAAAACCTATTCTGTAACTTTAAGTGGCAAACAAGAAGTGCCAATGAATGACTCAATGCAAACAGCGACTGCAACGGTAGAGCTTGACGAAAGTTTAATGCAATTTCGTGCAACACTTGATGCAAACTCAGTCGAAGGCTTTAGCGCAGCACACATACACGACGGCGATTTAGGCGCTAATGGTGATGTTGCTTTTGCATTTGAGGCCACTACCGATGGTATGTATGAAGTCGCAATAACCGACCTTGATGAAACCCTAATTGCTGATTTAATGGATGGCGATTGGTACATTAACCTTCATACCGAACAATATGCAAACGGCGAACTTCGTGCGCAAATTGTGCCTGATACAACGAGCATCATCACGTTTGTTTTAAATGGCGATCAGCAAGTGCCTATGAACGACAGTGACGCAATGGGTTATGGCTATGCATCTTATGATAGCGCAACGACAGAATTACGGCTTCGTGCGGTGACTATGGGTGTTGATGACGCTACAGCAGCTCACATCCATACAGGAAAATTAGGCTCAAATGGTGATGTATTCGTGACTTTAGAACAAGACGACGAAGTCATGACTGACTGGGTTGTACCAGAAGATACCATGATAGACAGCGACACTCTGGCAGTACTTCTAGACGGCGGTCACTATGTTAATGTTCATACGCCTGAACTTGCCGGTGGCGAAATTCGCGGCCAAATCTTAACAGACAACTATGCAGTTGCGACCTTTGACTTAAGTGGTGATCAAGAAGTGCCTATGGTCAGCACCATGGCTGATGGTGATGGTTATGCCCTTGTTGATACAACAGACTACAGCGTAGAGCTTACTGTTGTAACATCAGGCTTAGACGATGCAAGTGCTGCGCATATTCATACAGGTCGTATCGGTACTAATGGTGATGTATTAGTAGCTCTTGAACAATCAATGGACGACAGTAATGTCTGGATGACACCAAGCAACACGCAAATCAATGCGGATATTTTTGCAGTGCTGGCTTCTGGTGGTCACTATGTCAATGTTCATACACCTGCTAATGCTGGCGGCGAGCTTCGCGGGCAAATCCTAACCAGTAACTATGGCTTTACGAGCTTTAAACTAAGCGGTGATCAAGAAGTTCCTGCTGTCGAATCTGATGCAAGTGGTGAAGGTTATGCATTAATCAACATGGATAACTATGCCTTAGAGCTATTAGTAAACACAATGGGTGTTGATGATGCGACAGGTGCACACATTCACACTGGCCGAATTGGCACGAATGGCGACGTACTCGTTGCACTTGAGCAGTCAACAACTGACGCAGGCATGTGGATGACACCAGCAAATACCATGATCAACGCAGAGATATTTGAGGTACTTGCATCAGGTGGTCATTACGTTAACGTGCATACACCTGCTAACACGGGTGGTGAAATTAGAGGTCAGATCCTAACAGATAACTATCAACTCGTTACTTTCCCACTTAGTGGTATGCAAGAAGTTCCAGCCGTTGATACGATGGCATCAGGTAGTGGTTATGCCTTAGTTAACATGGATAATTACCATTTAGAATTAAGAGCGTTAACCGAAGGTGTGAGTGACGCCACTGCAGCTCATATTCATACGGGTCGTATTGGCACCAATGGCGACGTACTTGCCGCGTTAGAACAATCAAGCGATAACATGAACTTATGGCAAACACCTGAAAACACCATGATTAATGCAGATATTTTTGCAGTACTCGCATCAGGTGGTCATTACGTTAATGTGCATACTCCAGCTAACCCAAGTGGTGAACTACGTGGTCAAATCCTTACCGACAACTATGTGTTTGTAACCTTTCCGCTAAGTGGTGAACAAGAAGTACCCGCGGTCACAACGGATGCATCTGGTGATGGTTATGCGCTAGTGAATACCAATGATTACAGTGTTGAACTGCAAGTACTAACATCGGGTGTAAGCGATGCAACTGCAGCCCATATTCATACCGGTGTAGCCGGTGAAAATGGCCCTGTGTTAGCTCCTCTTGTACAAGACAGTGATGACATGAATCGCTGGATGAGCAGCACAGGTTTAATGATAGATGCCGATATCTTTTCAGTTTTAGCTTCAGGCGGTCATTATGTAAACATTCATACACCTGCAAATCCAAGCGGTGAGATACGAGGCCAAATTCAATAACTTTATAGAGTCAGAGGCCAATATTTTTGGCCTCTTTTCGTTACTTTCCTCGCTCAATTAATCTCACAATAGCACCCCTCAGCATCTGAGTTAATAAACTGGCTATTAAAACCCGCACGTAAGTTTGCGATTACTAACTCAACAAAGCCATTCTGACTTGAACAGGCGAGTCCTTTTGATAATGGCCCTGCATACACAAGCTGTTGATTTTCTGAAACAAGTACTGCGGCAGGTTGAGCGGGTAATATTGCAGCAACCGCAGATGTTGGTTTAAGTTTTACTACTTTAATACCTTGCTCTGAAGCATAGCTGCTAAGGCTTATTATGTGCGGTTGTGAGCGCTCTGAGCATACACAGGTATTTTCATCAATAATGTACAAGGTATCGGCATTGTTGATGTCAAGCCCCATACTTTGTTGAAAAGCAGGTAACCAATTTGTTGTGGCTAGCTTTTTATCTGGATCAAAGGTGCTTGCTTGTTGAGAATAAGCAAACACCAAGGCTAATGCCACAGAGGCAACCCAAACCAGAGTTGCCATTATCAGCCATTTGCTATTTGAATTTAGCAATACCTTGCTCCAGCACATCGATACTTACATCAATTAACTGTACGCGATCGGTGAGTTTTTCAATCATCAAGTTGTCGTTAGCTTGGTTAGCAATTAAGGCCTGTGAATTATCGGCAATAGCACGCGTATTACCCGCTTGATTTTGCACTACATGAGCAACCGACTGTGAGCTACTTGCAGCAACATTCACCTGCTCTGTCATCTCGGTAATTTGCAGTTTCATCTGCGAACTAATTGCAGATAACTGCTCTATAAGCGCAACACTACCCTGCATCGACTTAGTTGATGAGGCGCTGTTTTGCATCAAACTTTCAAGCGTATTGGTTATTTTATCCGTCGTGTTTTTACTGCGTGTTGCCAAGTTTCTAACTTCATCAGCCACTACCGCAAAGCCGCGGCCTTGTTCACCTGCACGCGCAGCTTCAATTGCAGCGTTAAGCGCAAGTAAATTCGTTTGTTCAGCAATTGACGAAATTTCATTGAGTAATTCTGAGATATGCGAACATGCACTCACTAGTTGGCCTATGTTTTGATCTGCTTCTTGAAGGTTATTAGCAAGCTCAGCCGTTTTGCTGTCTGTATTCGCCACTTCATTTAATGCCTCTGTGGCACTTAAATGGAGCTGCTCAAACTGTGTTTGTAGTTCATTACTCTCTTGTTCCACATGAGCGAAGCCTTCGGCGACTCGTTCACCTGACTGCGCGATATCCGTCGATAACTGCTCACGATGAAGTGCTTGCTCATGCAATTCGTCGTGTACTTCAAGTAATTGTTTAGACTGGTTTTTTAAAACACTACTTTGGCTTTGAACATCACCAATCACGCTCGATACAAAACCTAGTAAGCGGTTAAAACCCGCCACGGCTTCACTGTGGCTATCATCCGCTCTTAAACTAATATTAATGCTGTTTTCGTCGGCCATTATCTGCTCTGTAGTTGTGCTTAACGATAAGCCAGAACTACGTTCACGATGAAGGGTTTTTGCAATGTAGCCAGCTACAATCGCTTCAACAATGGCATACACGGCATGGATAAGTACGGTGCTAAAATACAATCGATCTGGGTCAAAAACGTATAAACCGACTTCGTTTATCTGTAAAAAGTAAAAGCTCAAATGGTGAACTGCCACAAAAGCAAGTGCAGTAATAAACACGCGCCATTCAACAAACATGATCAACACGGCCATTAAAATAAATATTTCAAAGTGAACTTCAATGAGGCCGTAGCTTTGTTGGATGTGTAAAAACGAAAACATCATGCAACCGGCAGCCACAACATGGGCTGTTAATTTGCTCGTTGGATATTGATGGAGCATCCAAAGCGGTAAAGATAGCAATAACAAACCGGTTACCACACCTGTAATTAGGGTCGAATAGATAAAACCTAAAACTAAAGATTCAACAAACAATAAAAGGAACAAATAAGTAAAAAGGCGGCGCACACTCGTCATAGATAAAGCCTTAATCATTAAATAATTTACAAAAATACAATTAATCGAGCCAATACGGTTTGATGAGCATCATGGTTCACTTTATAAATTGCAATAATGCCCTAAATTGATCGGTCCCTGCTTTTTCTAGCCATTGAAATATCACACTTTCTGTACAAGTAATAATAGCACCTGCTGCCGATAGCTGCTTAACAGCCAACTCTTTGTGTTTTTCGTTGCGTGATGCAATGGCATCTTCCACTACAAACACTTGGTAACCATTGGCAATTAAGTCTAAACATGTTTGCAGTACACACACATGCGACTCTGTACCCGTTACCACTATTTGCTTACGGTTAGAGCCAGCCAATAGGTTGTTAAATTGAACCTCTTGGCATGCGCTAAAATGTATTTTGTGATAGCAGTTAGTGCCAGTTATAAAAGGTAAGAGCTGTTCACTACTTTTACCTAACTTGGTTGGATTTTGTTCGGTAAATAAATAGGGAATATCTAAAGCTTTAGCTGCTTTTATTAACTTTTCGGTCTGATTAACAGCTAAGCCAAAGTCGTTAATTACCGGTTCAAGCCCTGCCTGAAGGTCAATAATTAATAACAAGGCATTACTTTTTTGGCTGATAAATGAATGGCGCATCACGTTCTCAAATTGCTGATAATTGAACTAGTTATAGCATAGGTTTCAGTTTCAGCACCAAGTAGACCTTATTACTATTTTTTCTTTTCAGAACCATTAATTACGGTCATAATTGTGCTATATTTTGTTAAAAATTATGCGCAAATAATAATTTAGGGTTAATCAGTCAGTGCCTAAACTTTTTCTTTTGATTTTCAGTTTGCTGTTCTTCACGCTCTCCTCTTCAGCGTTGGCACAAAACTATGCTTTGCAAATGCAGCGTATTTCAACCGATGAAGGACTTACGCAAGGCAGTGTAACTAAAATCGTGCAAGACGATTTAGGCTTTATCTGGATTGGTACCTACCAAGGCTTAAATAGGTATGATGGTTATCAGGTAGCGCCTTTTGCTGGGGAGTATATTCTTGATCAGCGACAAATTACCGCAATGCATAAAACTGACGACGGAAACATTTTCGTCAGCACTGAGTTTTCAGGTGCTTTTCTAATAGACCCAAAAACGCTAAAAGTTGAAAAAATCTATTCTGGCAAACTAGACCCTGAAGATGTTTTCTTTTCGCCTATTTTAGCAATCACTGAAGACGATCACTTTTTTTACTTCGCTATTGCCCAGCACGTTTATTCATACAACAAGCAATCAAAAAAGTTTTTGCATGAGTTTTCTATCAATAAAGAAGAACATATTGTTCGGGCACTCACCCTGCACGACAACTTTTTATATATCGGCACATCAAATGGGCTTTTTTCAAAAAACCTTGCAGATGATCATATCTCGCATATTCCGCTAACCGATAAATCTCAGGTCACCGAAGATAATAAAAACGTAAAATTTTTAAGGGTCGATGCGCAGCTCGGCTTATTTGTAGGCACTGTAGAGGGCATGTTTGATATCCCTTTTAACGCTAACCGTTTACTGGCATTTGATAAGATAAGGCTGTTAATCCCTAACTTAAATATTTGGGATTATTCTGTTAGCTCATTCGGTGAATATATCGTCACAGAAAAAGGATTGTTCGAATTTAATCGCCAAACCATGTCAGTTGAGTTCATCTTAAACTTTGAACAAAGTAAGTTTTTAATGTCTGACAATTCAATTCAAGATGTAATGATTGATAAAACTGGCTTGCTGTGGCTTGCATCCCGCTCACAAGGCGTTTTCACATGGTCAACACTAGCAAGACGTTTTAAACACATTGAATTAAAAAATAACCAAGCTCGCTTCAATAATAATGTCTGGTCGGTATTACAAGATCAAAATGATACCGTTTGGATAGGTACAGATAATGGCCTAATGAAGTACAACCAACTTACTAAAGATATTACACCCTACTTAGTTAGTAACGATGAAAAAGCCTTTCATGGTGAGCATGGTATTTATGGTATTACTGAAGCTAACATTGATGACAGCAACCGTTATCTGTGGCTAATGAAATACATAGGTCTTGCCTTGTTTGATAAACAGACAGGCAAATTAGTGCCTATAAAAGGCAATGCTGAGACCATGCACCTCATAAATTACGGCCCTAACTGGGGCTTTCGTGCTATGGGTAATGATCAATTTGCATTTTTAGATGACCAAAATTTTTATAAGTACAATGGTAAAACAGGCGAACTAACCACCATTAAAGGATTGAAAGAACAAGTTGACCTTGTTAATGCCCATGCTTTTTTAAAGCCATTGCCAGACCACCCCGACGAATACGTACTGAGTATGTCTGGCAAATTGTACCGCTACAATGAGCAGACTCAAAAGTTAACACTGATATACCAAACAGAAAATTATAACCCATTAGCGTTCACTACCATTGATGACTGGGTGATGGATTATAACAACACCCTGTGGCTTGGCTCAGCTGACGAAGGGCTTATTGGCATCGATGCTAAAACTTATGAAGTTAAACATCGTATTAATATACAATCTGGCTTAAAAGCTAAATCTGTTTTTGCATTGCAAATAGATCGTTTTGGCTTTTTATGGTTAGGTACTCAAAATGGTCTTTACCGCCTTGATTTAAGCTCCTTAGAACTTGACCGTTACTTTATTCGCGATGGTTTAGCCGTTAATGAATTCAACATTGATGCCGACACCACCTTACATAACGGACAACTTGCATTTGGTAGTACCCGAGGCGTACTTTTACTTTCACCAGAGGACTTTTTATCGTCGCCTGTAGAGGCTGGTAATATAAATACCGAAATTACCAATGTATCTTTGCTTTCGCGAGAGCTTAACTACCATCCATATAAATATGTAAATACGCCTCTGCAGATCACTTATGATGATATGGGCTTAGCAGTCACCTTTTCTAACTTTGATACCATTAATAAAGATAAAACATCGTATCGAGTGACCCTTGATGGGCCAACCTCACTGCAATACGACAAGTTAACAACCAATGAGGTCTTTTTCACCAAATTATCGCCTGGTGATTATGTGTTATCAGTGTCGTCGTCTATCGAGTTAAGCGATGCAATATCAGCGTCTAGACAACTAAGATTTAATGTTGCACATGCACCTTGGTCATCCCCTGCTGCAAAAGCAAGTTATGTCATTATTGTTTTAGCTGTTTTGTTTTTCCTATTTTGGCAATACCGTGCTCGCCAGCAAATGATCGGCCGTGCTCATGCAGAAGCTGTAAAATCACAACAACAAACCGAACTCGCTTTAAGTAGTACTAAAAGTGGTGTTTGGGAGATTAACCTAGTAGAACAGTTTTTAAGAACGACCCGCTTTTCTGCTGAACTGGGCTATGCCGAGTATAAAGATGGTATAAGCCTCAACAAGTTTGTGAGCTTAGTGCACCCGCACGATCGCAATAATGTAACTAGCCAGTGGCAACTATTTTGTAAGCAAACAAATAACCAACAATGGAATACCACTTACCGTTTAAAACATAAAAATGGTAACTGGCTTTGGTACGAAGACATTGGTCGTACTATTGCAACCGATGAAAAAAACCGCCCATTAAAAATAACCGGTATTTATACCAATATTACAGAGCAACGCGCTAATGCCCAGCAAGCCAGTGTCCTCGGCGAAGCATTTGGGCAAATAAACGACTGGTTGCTAATTTTAGACAATCAACTCAAACCATTTTCTGCTAATGCCAGTTTTGGTGAAGCATTCGCCACGCCAAACAATGTTGCAGAGCTTACTAGTCGCGACTTTATTGCAGCCATAGGCCGTGCAAAATACCTTGAATATATAGACGTATTAAAAACACTTAAACCCAAGCAAAACTGGAAAACAGAAGCTGTTATTCGCACGCTAAAAAGCCCTGCACACCCAGTTCATATTAGTGTCACGGCTGTAGCCAAGGAAAACCAATCAATTAGTCATTATGTAATTGTAATTTCAGACTTAACAGAGCAAAAACGCGCTGAAGACGATTTGCGTTATTTAGCAAATTATGACCCGTTAACGGGCCTGCCTAACCGCTCTTTAATGTATACAAAAATTAGCAACTGTATAAATAACGCCAAAAAATACAATAAACTAGCTGCATTATTATTTATTGATTTAGATAAATTTAAACCAGTAAATGATTCATTCGGGCACGCTGTCGGCGACCAATTACTTTGCGATATCACGCAAAGAGTAAGCCTAATGTTACCCGAAAACGCCGTAATAGGCCGTCAAAGTGGTGATGAGTTTTTGGTTCTTATTAAAGACCTTCACTCACCACAAACACTCAGTGATCTCGTTAAAAAACTCACTGAAGAACTGGCAAGCAAGGTTATAATTGACGACTTTTCAATCAACATTTCAGCAAGTGTTGGTGTCGCTCTTTACCCATTTGATGCGAAAACAGCAGATGATTTAATTAAAAATTCAGATATAGCCATGATGCATGCTAAGCAATCTGGCCGTAACAATTTTAAATATTTCACAGAGCAGATGAATAACCAGCTGACCAAAAAGCTGTTACTTGAAAATGCCTTGAAAGATGCGTTTAAAGACGATGAGTTATTTAATAACTATCAGCCTATTGTTAATGCTAAAACTAAAAAAATAAACGGCGTTGAGCTTTTAATGCGCTGGAAGAACGAGCAAGGTTTTGTATCACCTGCCGAATTCATTCCTATTGCTGAAGAGATAGGTCTAATCGATGCGTTGACTGAGCAAGCACTTGATAGAGCATTAACAGAGCTGCTGCCAATGCTACGTGCTAACCCACAGTTTTATTTATCATTAAACTTGTCGCCAACGCATATTTTAAAATCAAACTTAACTGAACGCTTATTACTTATTTTGAATAATCACATGGTTAAGCCTGTTCAGCTACGCCTTGAGATTACAGAAAACACACTATTAGAAGATAAAGAGAAAGCTTCTAAGCAGCTGCAAAAACTTAAAAATGCCGGCTTCAAACTATTACTTGATGACTTTGGCACAGGTTACTCGTCACTAACTTACCTAAGTCAATTCCCGATTGATGTGATCAAAATAGACCAAAGCTTCGTGCGTAATATCGGCCAAGATAAAAGTAATGAATCGATTATTAAAACTATCCATGCGTTGTCATCGAACTTAGGCTTATATTGTATTGCTGAAGGAGTTGAGACAAGTGAGCAAATCAGCTTCTTAACAGAGATGGGCTGCGAAGATTTACAAGGGTACTACTTCGCAAAACCCATGTTGGCCGATGATCTAATTGCAGAAAGCACGATTCAGGCAATCATTGATCGACTAAACGCGCTTTAAACCATTTATTTAAGCAGCGATAAAGCTCATCTTTATTAATGGGCTTCGAGATGAAGTCATCCATGCCAGCTACAAGGCAGCGCTTTTGGTCCTCTTCAAAGGCATTCGCCGTAATAGCAATAATGATAGCTTCGCCATACAGCGCAGGGTTCTGTTTAATTGCTTGTGTACATTGATAGCCATCCATGTGGGGCATTTGGCAGTCCATCAATATAATATCTGCCTTAAAACTTTTAAGCTCTTCAAGTGCCTGTAAGCCATCGTTTGCCTTTTTGATAGTACACTGGGTGTCTTGCATCATTTTTTGCAGCACGATTTGATTTACAGGGTTATCTTCAACAATTAATACATTTATGCCACTAAGTATTGGCTTGTCTGTACTTTGTTCTGCAGTTGCTTCTGCATCGCTTACCATCACTGGCACAATAATAGTAAATTCACTGCCCTCACCTTCTTGGCTCACTAAAGAGAGCTCTCCATCCATCAACTCTATAATTCGTTTACTAATGGTGAGCCCGAGCCCAGTACCACCATATTTTCGGGTGGTCGATATATCGGCTTGGGTAAACTCTGTAAACAATTTAGCCTGCTGATCTGCAGAAATACCTATACCTGTATCGCGAATTTTTATTGCTAGTGCACCATTAACCATTTGGCATTGCATGTTTATTTCACCAGACTCAGTAAATTTACCCGCGTTACTCAAAATGTTATTGATTACTTGGCTAAACCTCAGTGGATCTAGGCGGATATACTCAGGTATGTTGTCTGCAATGCTCAAGTTAAATTTAACGCCAGATTTGACACTGGTGCTACTAAAAACTTTGGCTAATTGTGCCAGTAAGGCTTTAATTTCAACAACACGGTCTTCAAGTTTAAGAGCGCCCGCTTCAATTTTCGAGAAATCTAAAATATCATTTAAAATCAACAATAAGTTATTAGCACTTTGATGGATCATCGCCAGCTCATCACGCTCAGTTTCGGGTAGTTTAGGGTTTTCTAATAGCAGTTGAGTCATGCCTAAAATACCATTGAGCGGGGTGCGGATTTCATGGCTCATGTTCGCTAAAAATTGCGACTTAGTACGGTTGGCTTGATTCGCTAAGCGAACAGCTTCGACTAGCTCATTCGTTTTATCATTAACTTGTTGCTCGAGCTGGGCATTAAAATCGGTCAGTTTGTTATTCAACACTTCGTTTTCGTGATTCGCTTGATGCAAGCGATTAAAATTAAGCGCTAGCTTATTAGCTAAACTCGAAAACTGCGACTGCAAACGACTCACTTCTAGCCAAGTTTGTGGTAAGTCGGTATCTGTGATTGCCCGCTCAGGTTCAAATTTGTCGATTTGTTCAGCTAACTTTTCGATAGGAGCAATTAACCAGCGACTCAATTGCGTGATAAACACACTGGTTAATAAAATAATAAACAATATCATCACCAAAGACTGACCCCATGCACTCACCGCAACATTATTGGCATGTTTGCGATTGAGCATGGTCATTACAATCCAGTTATGCTCTGTTGAGCGAGCTTCTCTGGCGTAAAACTGCTGTTCGTTCTCAGCATCAAACATTTTAAAGCGTGCTTCGTCTGCAAACAAATCTATTTCTTCATCTGTTAATTGTTGTAGCTCTGTAAAGTCATCTAATGTGCTAAATACCACTTTGTTGCTGGCATCTAAAATCAACAACTCGCCTTGATGACTAAATAGACTGGGCCTGAGGCCTGCAAAATAATCAAACATCAGTGAGCCTTCAACGACGCCAGTAAAGGTATCTTCAATATAAATCGGTGCTGATACTGCAACTATAGGTAAAGAACCAAAACCACGACCTTTAAATATTGTAGAGATATAACCAAGCTCATTATTAGGTGCATTTATAAAGTAATCTCTATCTGCCACATTGGCGCGAATGTTTGACTGCTGCAAACTAATCGCTAACGATTGTGGATAAAAATGAGTGACATCAGCAAGAGCATCAGCAATTATCTGTGTTCTAAAATCAGGGTATAGGTTTGCCATATTTTCAAGAGCAATTTGACGAGGGACACCGTTGGCAATGCTTCTGGCAGTGAGTACCACCCCTTTTTTATTATGATCAAGGTGAGCATCAATGGTGCGTGCGATTTCTTTGGCTTTTTCTTTTAACTGCGAATTTATCTCATACTCAATGCGCGCATAATGGTTATTGGTTAGTACTACAGAGGTTAATATGACTACCAGCACAACCAGTAAAGTAACAACATAGTTAAGTATTTTATAGAGCGACGAATAATGTTTATGCCACGAATAACGGCTAAAGAAGAAGCTCAGTAAATCAATAACAGATAAGTAAATTGCCGCATTTAAGCAGTACTTAGCAAGTGCAATAGCAATCGTTAGAATTGGTAAACCTAAAAAGAAATGGCCAAAACTCCAAAGTAGTGGCAGGCCTATCACTAGCCAAAATAGCATGCCTCGTAAAAATACCGGCCGCGCTTTTGATAAGCAGTATACCTGTAAGCAAATAAGCTCAAGTGCAAATACTATGGACGGCCACGCATGCCCCCAGCGGTAAAAAATAAACCCTGTACTTAAAATAAAGGTGATTATTGCAAACCGCCAACCAAGTAGCAGCAAGCTTAAGATCACAAAAAACTGACCAAGCAGAAATTCTGAGCTATCTAAAAACCAAATTGGTAATAAATTAACAACTCCCGCAATACAACCAAGCAGTACTGCGGCTAAAAAGTTGAAATATGAAGGCTTATTTTGAAGCAAAAAAGGTATCCTAACTTCATAGTGATACCTTTAAATTAAAAGAAAATTAAACTTTTTGCCACTTTAATTAACATGGTGGCATTCATGACTCTCTATTTGCAGCACACTTTTTCCAATTTTAAAGCGCGATTGCAATAGTTTTTCGACCTTTAAGCGACATGCTTCGTCATGCTTTTCAACGGTACAATGCTGTTTTAAAACAACGTGCGCGCCAACAATAATGTCTTTGTCTTGGCGCATTACCGTGACATTATGAACATTTTGTACATGTTCAACCGAAGCGATACTTTGTTCAATATCAGCTACATTCGGCAGCTTACTTCTATTTTCAAGTAAGCCTTGAATACAACGAATGATCACTTTAACCCCAGTAAACAAGACAAAGGTAGCAATCAACATACTCGAAATAATATCAATTTCGGCCCAGCCAGTTAGGTGGATTAAAATACCAGCGAAGAAGGTTGAAACCGTTGAAATTAAATCAAAAAACGAGTGTAAAAACACCGCATACACATTAATGCTTGCTTTGCGCCCTTTGTATAGCACCCATGCTGCAGCACCATGAAACAAAAAACCAATAGCTGAAATGACCGACATTAAATAGCTATTAATTTGTAAATCATGACCATCGCTATGATGGAAGTAACGTTCACCTCCTTCATAAAGAATAATTAAGCTAATGCTTAAATATAAGATGCCATTGATCAAGCCACCCGTGAGCTCTGCTCGCTGGTAGCCATCATTAAAGTTTTTCGCGAAATATATCGCCATGCTTGAGGCAATAAGCGCGATGAATAAAGAACTGTTATGAACAAACAAATGCCCAGCATCAGCAAGTACAGCAAGCGAATTCGAATAATAGGCGCCAATAACCTGTATCACCATAAACGAGCACGTTATGGCTAAGGCAATCAACAAGCGGCGTCTAGATGCTTGGTGTGTTGTAATATCTGTCATGAAGAAGTGAAATACCTATCAGCTGGAAATGCGGTAATGATATAAAGTCTCAATTGTAATACGCAGCGCACTTAAACGCACTAAAAACTTAGTTAATAGTCCCTTTTTGAAAGTTTTTTGCACGATGTGTTACTAATAAGAAAGGAATTAGCAGCAAACAAGTAAACTAAAACACTCACTTGTAAGCTAAAAAACAGTAAGGCGTTAACAACACATGTTGTTAACGCCTTTTACTCGAAGCAGATTTAAAAAGCAGGCTATTAAACTTTAAACTGACTGACTAAATCTTTAAGGTGCTGAGCACGCGATAACAAGCTTTGCGTGCCACGCTGTTGTTGCTCAGCGTTATCATGTATTTGCATTGCACTGTCTGAAATATCATGAGCCGACTGATTGATATGCTCAACCACCGTGCCCTGCTCTTCTGTCGCAGCAGCAACTTGGTGGTTGCCTTGGCTAATAATTTCAAACTTCTGCTGAATAGACTGAAGTGCAGACACTGCAACGTGCGTAAGCTCAGTGACCTTTTGGCTACTTTGCGTGCCTTCGGCAATTGCTTCCTGTGATTGCAATGATGAGCTTTGTAAACGCGAAATCTGTTCTCTAATTTCAGAAGTCGATGTTTGCGTACGCTGTGCAAGTGAGCGTACTTCATCAGCAACGACCGCAAAGCCACGGCCTTGCTCACCCGCCCTTGCTGCTTCAATTGCCGCATTGAGTGCCAATAAGTTAGTTTGCTCTGAAATTGCATTGATCACTTCAACAACCGAGTTGATCTCAGCTGCTTGATTAGCAAACTCACCGATACTTTTATCAACCGTGATCAAAATATCATTCAGCTCATTCATGGTTTGTGCTGTGGCAGCCATACTTTGATTGGTTTGCACGGTTTCTCGTACCGCTTCTTCCGTGTCGCTTGCTGTACGATGAGCAATATCAGACACCTCATTAATAGTTTGCCCCATTTCTGTAATAGCTGTGGCAACTTGATCGGTTTGCGCGCGCTGATCTTCGGTAGCAACAAAGGTTTTGTTGGCAAAGCTCGCAAGGTCGTCAATCCCCTCTCGCATCGCTTGCTCGGTGACACTGATTTCATCTACCAACTCAGCTACTTTACCTATGATGGCATTAAAGCCTTTAGCAAGATGCCCCAGTTCATTATCAACACTGTCATCTAAACGTTTTGTTAAGTCACCGCCGTGGCCTGCCATACCCAGTAGTTCGTCGCCCACACTGCGTATTTTCTTACTTAGCCAATTCGCAAAATAAAGTGTTAACACTAAAAATATACCTGCAAGCACGACACTTACGATAATCGACATCCAAACGACTGTATTAATCGCGCTTGATATCTCTTGCTTAGGCTGAACCGCCACAAGAGTAAGGCCAGTGCCTTCGATTGGCATAACCCCAGCATAAACATCTTCATCTGCTAGCTCGACTTGCGATAGAGTAAAGCCAGTATGTTTACTGCTCAAAAAGCTTTGTAATGCGCTTAATGAAGCGACGCTTGTGACTTGTTTACCAATATAAGCATCATTTGCGTGTGCAATAATTCGCTTGCTCTCATCAATTAAGAATAAATACCCTTGCTCACCAATTTTACGCGACGTAACAATGCTAGAAATATCTGAAATATCATAACCAAGCCCTGCAACACCAAGGCGTTGCCCTGCAATTTCAACCAAGGTGTTAACGTATAAAGTGAGGTGTCCGCCCTGCTCACTTACATCTAAAGCGAGCGCTTGGCGTTTATCTGAGCTAATAAAGTCAAAAAACCAACTGTCTCTTGGCTCACTTTGTGAGATTGATTTGAAAAAGCCGTCTTGTGTGTAATAACTCATTGAGTTTTTGCTTACCCAAAACACCGATGACGCACCACTTTTTCTTTGTAAGTCAGCAAAGTACGCCATCACACGTTGATGAATTGGCGAGCTTTTCTCACCTTCGTTCATCCACGTATGCAGAATTTGGTTTTCAGCTAAAGACTGTGACACAGAGATGGGGTAACGCATTTGAGCGTCAATTTCGGCAGCAACTTTACCCACAGCGTCAGGCAATAATTGCTTTTCTGTTTGTTGGTAATAAAGCCGAGAGAATTGGCTGGTATTGATTAAGGCGCTAACCACAGTGACAACAAACAATGCAATTAACACAAAACTAATAAAAATAGTGCGCAGCGATAGATTTCGCATTCAGCAAGCCTCATACTTAATGGTGGAGTTTTGGTTTTAGATCATCCTTGCGTCCTATCAATAATTTTAGGTAACAAGTCTGTGTTAAGCAATTGCTATTTAAGCTTTTACTGTTGTTTTTTTACTAATAATTATCAAACTCAAACAGAATAGGAACAAACGCCAACTTGTACCTTTTTACTAGTTAAAACGCTAGATACAAACACCTCACTGAATAAAACCGTGCTTATTATGACTCTGCTATTATTGCCATTTTTTGCTTGTAGGTTTTTGGCGACATGCCATACCAGCGATGAAATGCATGATGAAATGCACTAATTTCAGAGTAGCCACATAAAAAGGCTATCTCAGTAACTGAAAGATCTGTTTCGTTTAACAACGAAACACTTTTTTGCTGTCTTAAACTTGCTAATTCTTTACTAAAACTTGTGCCCTCTTTTGCAAGACGGCGCTGCAGCGTTTTTTCACTCATATTAAGTGCTTTTGCCATTGCTTTACTGGTGGTTTGGCCTTGAATTAAATGCTCCTCAAGCAAAATTCTCAATACCTGCGTCACATTCGTTTGCGTCACTAGTTTAATCTGGCTTGATAACACAGGTTCACTATCGGTATTTTCGCTAAAAAACAGGCTGTGGGTCGTTGAGCCGTATTCAATTTTGCAATTAAAGTGCGCATTAATCTCACTGTGTGGCTCTTTACGCTGCAAGCAAATTCGCGTTGGGTGCCAATCTTTTCCCTTTACAGTGCGCGCTATTTTTACACAAAACGCCATGGGCGCTTCGTAGCTTAGCAGTGACATATCACGCTCACCATCACTAAAGTTAAAGCGAAGTTCATACTCACTTCCATGATCGATAAGCGACACATTATGTGTATCGCCCATCAATTTTTGATAACGCAATATCAGCCGAAAAGCACTCAATAACTGTGTTGACTGAATAATCGCCATGCCTACCACCGGAATAGCGCGTACATTCATGTTACTGCCAACATAAAGACCTAAATGGGTGTTTGGTAACATGGCTTGCGCCTGCTTCCAAAGCATACTGACACTGGCTTGTGGGTATCGGGCTGTTTGGCTACTTAATTCTGCTAAAGGAATATTTGCCGCTGCAAACAATTCATTAATTGGTAAACCCTGCCACTTAAACGACTCAGCCATAGCACGAAGCCACCAGCTTGATAAGGTTCTCATGCGCGTCCTAAATAAACAATTTAATGACCTATATTATCAAGTAAATAAAAGAATAAAAGCCTATTGTTAACCTGTAATTAACAACGGAGACAACAATATGGGCACTGTAGCAAGTAAACGCGAGTTCGCGAGCTTTAAAGAGTTTTACCCCTATTACTTACAAGAACACAAAAATAAAGTCTGTCGACGCTTACATTTCATTGGCAGTTGGATTGTTTTGGCTATTTTGTTTGCCGCTATTTATCAGCAGCAATATAGCTGGCTAATTTTATGCCCAGTTGTGGGCTATGGCTTTGCTTGGGTTGGTCATTTCTTTTTTGAAAAAAATCGCCCCGCAACTTTTACACACCCTTTTTATAGCTTTATTGGTGATTGGGTCATGTTTAAAGACATTATTATTCGCAAAGTACCATTTTAGGAAAACACCATGACGATGAAACACACAGTATCAGAGCAAGAATGGCAAGCCCGTGTTGAGCTCGCTGCCGCGTATCGCCTAGTTGCTTTATATGGCTGGGATGATTTAATTTTTACCCATATTTCAATGCGCGTTCCCGGCACAGACAACGAATTTTTGATAAACCCGTATGGCATGATGTTTCACGAAATTACCGCATCAAGTCTTATCAAAGTAGATCAACAATGTAATAAGCTGCATGACAGTGAATACCCTGTTAATCCTGCGGGGTTTAATATCCATAGCTGTATTCATATGGCACGTGATGATGCCCATTGCGTTATTCACACCCACTCACTCAATGGCACGGCGGTGTCTGCTAACAAAGACGGCTTATTGCCCATCTCTCAGCAAGCTGTTGTTGTGCACTCAGGTTTGGGTTATCACGACTACGAGGGCATTGCCCTTAATCCTGCAGAGCAAGACCGTTTAGTGAATGACCTAGGTTCTAATAACTTTCTAATGCTACGTAATCATGGCCTATTAACTGTGGGTAAAACGGTCGCTGATGCATTTTTGTTTATGTATGTTTTTGAAGCTGCATGCGCTGTACAAACTCGTACTTCACAAAATACCGAGCAACTCGTACAAGTACCTAGCGCGATTATTGAGGGTATCAAAGGGCAAACTGAAGTTGCTACTAAGGGACTGGGTGGCGCAATTGCTTGGCCTGCCTTACTGCGCTTACTCGACAATAAAAGTCCGGGTTACGATCAATAAGGATATATCATGCAAATTGATATCATGACTAAAATAGTGCTGCCTTTAGCACTATTTATCATCATGTTTGGCATGGGGTTAGGGCTTAAAAAGCAAGACTTTAGGGCATTATTTATTAGCCCCAAAGCACTTTCAATAGGCTTAAGCTGCCAACTACTTTTATTGCCAAGCGTTGCGTTTTTATTAGCAATGAGTTTTACCCTATCCCCTGAGCTCGCTATTGGCCTGATTTTAGTGGCTTGCTGCCCGGGTGGTGTGACCTCAAACCTTTATACCTATTTATTCAAAGGGGATGTTGCGCTTTCAATAAGTCTAACAACGCTAGCAACATTTATCTCACCGTTTACCTTGCCACTGATTATGCATTTTGCCATGCATACATTGAGTGTGCCGGGCCACGAATTCGCTTTGCCAGTGATTAAAACCATAGTGCAAATGCTGATGATAACGGTACTTCCTGTTTGTTTAGGAATGGTATTTAATCACTTTAAACCCCATTTGAGCTTGAAAATAGAACCCTTTATACGTCGTTTTTCGAGTGTATTCTTAATTGTGATAGTGCTTAGCATTATTCATAAAAATGCTGACCAAATGCTGAGCTTTTTTGCGACCAGTGGCATTGCAACGCTGACATTAAACCTCAGCACGCTGTTACTAGGGCTGTTTTTTGCAAAAATATCGGGCTTAGATCACAAGCAACAAATGAGCATTGCGGTTGAAGTTGGGCTACAAAATGGCACCCTTGCCATTTTAATTGCGAGTACCTTAATCAATAATGCCGCCATGGCAATTCCTGGAGCAACCTATAGCTTATCAATGTTTGTAACGGGTTATATTTTTTGTCGCTTATTTAGCGCGCATCATACAAAACACCTTGCCATTCTCAACAAAGCATAAAAGCCAAAGTGATGACTAAAAACAAGGAAGTTTTTAATCACACAGTAATAAAAAATAGTTAAAATTTGAGATAACCAAACGAGTCTAAAATACACCTAATAACAAAGTTCATCACCCATCCTAACTATTAATTTTTTATTTATTTTTCATAACTATACCTAAATCATTAGTTATAATTTTTGCTCTGTGGTCAGTCTTGTTTAATAAGATATTTTCGTTCACTATCAATTTATGGCTTGTTATATAGGGACATATTGTGGCCGAACTTAATAACTCTAAATTGCCCGTTCATGTTGCTGAATTAAAGTTTGCGCTTGATAACGTACCCGCATACGTTTACATAAAAAATGAGCTCGGGCATTACGTTTATGCTAATAAGCTTACCTTGGGTTTATTTGCTTGCTCTGAGCAAGAATTACAACATAAAAGTGATGTGGACTTTTTCCCAATTCCTGACGTAAAAAAGCTAGCAAAAATAGACAAGCGGGTGCTCAGCGGTGAGCGTACCCGTGAAGAAGTTGAGCTTACCTTTCCCGACGGACACCAATATATTTTCTGGGAAGTGAAAACCCCTATTATTTGCGACACAGAGCCCAACAAAGTCATCGGCATTTTAGGTATTGCAACAGACATTACCGAACGAAAACACCTTGAAGAACAACTCCTCTACGCTGCCTCCACCGACCCGCTAACTGAACTTTTAAACCGCCGCTTTTTTTATATTCGCTTATCGCTTGCGTTACAAATGAGCAAGCGCGACCAAAACTATGGTGCAGTAATATTTATCGACCTTAATAAGTTTAAAAAATTAAACGATCAATATGGCCACAATACCGGCGACGCTTATCTTGTTGAGATTGCACAAAGAATGAAAACAGTTGTGCGCGAAAAAGACTGTTTAGCCCGCATTGGTGGCGATGAGTTTGTTGTATTACTTGAAGGGCTAAGCCGAAATGAGCAAACAGCCAAACAAAATGCCTATCGCATTGCCGATAAACTGCAAACAGCCATCGAAGTTGAGTTTATTCACCAAGATCTTAACTATAAGGGCTCAGCCAGTGTCGGCGTCACCATGTTTTTAGGTACACAAAAAACAGCCGATGAAATTGTCGCACAAGCAGATCAACATATGTATTTGATAAAACATGCACTGAATTATTAATACAAGGCATAAAGAATAAAACTGCACTTAAATAGGTAACGATTACAAATCAATAGCGTGCTTTGCTTTGTGGTGGTAATCTGAGCAGTGAAAAATAATATTAATTGTATTAAGGAAAGTACATGGACCCCGTTTCTAGCATTTTAGACCTGTTGTTAAATGTAGAAGTCTTTCTTCTAATTTTTGTTTTAGTGCTACTAAAAAGTAGCGTTAAATTTGTGCCGCAAAATCGTGCCTGGTTAATCGAGCGTTTTGGTAAATACCATTCGACCAAAGAAGCCGGCTTAAACTTTATTGTGCCATTTATCGACCGTATTGCCGCTGACCGCAGCTTAAAAGAACAAGCGCAAGATGTGCCTTCGCAGTCTGCTATCACCAAAGATAACATCTCGCTTATCGTCGATGGTGTGCTGTATTTCCGCGTGCTTGACCCGTATAAAGCTACGTATGGTGTTGATGACTATGTATTTGCGGTTACTCAGCTATCGCAAACAACGATGCGTTCTGAACTTGGTAAAATGGAACTAGATAAAACCTTTGAAGAGCGCGACATGTTAAACACCAACATAGTTACCGCGATTAACCAAGCATCTGAGCCTTGGGGTATTCAGGTTTTACGTTACGAAATTAAAGATATTGTGCCACCTAATTCTGTAATGGAAGCCATGGAAGCACAAATGAAAGCTGAGCGTGTAAAACGTGCGCAAATTTTAGAGTCTGAAGGTGACCGTCAATCTGCCATCAATGTGGCAGAAGGTAAAAAGCAAGCCCAAGTCCTTGCTGCCGAAGCTGAAAAAGCCGAGCAAATTTTACGCGCTGAAGGTGAAGCGAAAGCGATTATCGCCGTTGCTGAAGCACAAGCAGATGCACTACGTAAAGTAGGTGAAGCCGCCGATACAGAGCAAGGCCAAAAAGCAATTCAACTCGACCTAGCTACTAAAGCCATTGCCGCTAAAGAAGCCATTGCTCGTGAATCATCTGTGGTATTACTTCCTGAAAGTGGTACTGACGCAAGCTCGCTTGTAGCTCAAGGTATGTCTATTATTAACTCTTTGAATAAAAAGCAACAAAGTTAGGTGAGCTAATGGCATTTTTAGATACCCATTTAGCCGAAGCACTGATGATTATAGGTGTTATCGCGCTAATTGTTGAAGTTGCAGTACTGGGTATGAGTACCTATGTATTACTGTTTTTAGGCTTATCTTTATTTGCCAGTGGCTTACTAATGAATATAGGTCTACTTGATACGAGTTACACTACCGCGCTTTGGAGCAATATCGTGTTTACTCTTGGTTTTGCTCTCGTGCTTTGGAAACCTCTCAAACGCATGCAGGATAAAACCGATACTAAGCCGATACATAGCGATTTTGCTGAGCTTACCTTTGTCGTTAATGCCGATGTTGATGATAAAGGGTTAACCACACATCAGTATTCGGGTATTACATGGCAATTAAAAAGTCAGTCTCCCATTGCTGCTGGTAGCACAGTAAAAGTAACCGACAAACAAGTTGGCGTACTTTGGGTAGAGACGGTATAACTCAGCAATAGTTAAACCTCATTTAGAGCCAAAACTCTATTTAGTTTTGTAACCGTGTTTGCTATGGTTAGAAGCACTCACGGTTACAAGCAAGGTTGCGAAAATGAACAATAATAAGGCACTCGTTGTAGAAGGTGGTGCAATGCGTGGCATTTTTGCCACTGGCGTACTGGATGCTTTTATTCAAGCTAATTACCAACCTTTTAATCAATGTTATGGTGTTTCTGCCGGAGCCACTAACATTGCAGCTTATTTGTGCGCCCAATACAAACGTAACCATGCAGTGATCACCGATTACTCTTGCCGACCAGAATTTATTGATTTTGTTCGATTTATTAAAGGTGGCCATCTGTTTGATTTAGACTGGCTGTGGCAAGAAACCATCCGTGATATTCGTCTAGATCTCGACACCTTCGAAAAACAAGCCAGTGAATTTTATATAGTCACAACCAATATACAAACTGGACAGGCAGAGTACTTAAAAGCAAATGCGGTTCATCTTGAACAGCAATTAAAAGCCTCATGTGCGCTGCCGATTGCTTATCGAGAATTTCCTGTTATCGACAATTTGCAACTTACTGATGGTGGCGTGGCAGATTCTATTCCTATTCGTAAAGCATACGAGATGGGTAATAAAGAAATCACCGTTATTTTATCTCAGCCTCTTGGCTATAAGAAAAAGCCTTCAAAAGCGCCTTGGTTCGTTAAACGTCTTTATAAAAACACCCCTGCATTAGCAGAAGCCACCTTAAGACGCGCAGAAAATTACAATCAAAGCATTGATTTTATTACCAACCCACCAAGCGATTGTAAAATTAATATTATTGCACCGCCACCCAACTTTGCTGTTGGTCGAACAACTAAATCATTTGAAAAACTCAGTGCGGGTTATGAAATGGGCTTAAATGCGGGCTCACATTTTTTAACTCAAGTTGCCTAAGCTAACGCTTTAAAATAGGAACAATTTTTAAGCGTTTTCGATGTCATTGGCTATACTTTAAAGAGTTATGTTAGCCAAGGATTGACCATGAAACTCCCCCTACCTTTTATTACTGCCATCAGGCTTTTAATACTCTCTTTTCTATGTTTTTTTTCATTTTTTAGCCAAGCTATTGAATGGCCTCAACAAGTGCAAACATCACAAGGCACACTCATTGTTTACCAGCCACAACCCGAGAAACTAAACGGTAATACTTTAACAGCCCGTGCAGCAATGTCATTTTCGGTTTCTGGCAATGACGCAGTGTTTGGCGTATTTTGGTTTAGAGCTAAATTAGATACTGATCGCGAAAACGATACCGTCACCGTTCGCAATATGACTGTCACCGATGTACGCTGGCCTGAGTCAAAAGATGCAGGCGAACAAAAATTTACTGCTGTCGTTAATGAAGCAATAAAAACCAGTCAATTCGAAACCTCGCTTTCGCAACTCACCGCCAGCCTTGAAAGTGCAGAAGCAGCAGAACAAAGTTTAACGCAGTTAAAAACCGACCCTCCAACGATTATTTTCACAGAGCAACTGTCGGTATTATTGAGTTTTGATGGTGAACCTAAGTTTAGTAAAATTGAAAACAGCCAATATGAGCGCGCTTTAAACACTGCCATGACAGTGATTAAAGATAGCAAAAGCAAACTATGTTATCTCACCGATGGGCAATTTTGGTATCAGGCAAAACAAGCCAAAGGGCCTTATGACTATACTCAGTCGCCACCGGCTGAACTTGTAAAAATGCTTCCTAAAGATACCGAAAGCTCAGATCTAAGTGCGCCACCAGCCATTGTTGTTACAACTAAACCCACCGAACTTATTGCAACTGATGGCGCAGCTAAATGGAAAAGCTTAACCGGTGGCGAGCTCATGTATGTGTTTAACACTGAAACCCCGTGGCTACGTGAAATGCAAACGAATAACATGTATGTCTTGTTATCTGGACGCTGGTATCGCGCAAAACAACAAACAGGCCCATGGACCTTTGTACGTGGCGACGAACTACCAGAAAGCTTTGCCAATATTCCACCTGAATCAGATTTAGGGGGCCTCAGAGTTTCAGTTGCTGGCACTGGAGAAGCTGACGAAGCAATATTAGATGCAAAAGTGCCGCAAACAGCGGCTATCAGCCGTAAAGACACAAGTTTAACTGTGTATTATGATGGTAAACCTAAATTTGAACGGATCCCGGGCACGCAAGTTTCTTATGCCATTAATACCGATGCACAAGTGCTGCAAATTAAAGGCAAATATTATGCAGTCGATAATGCAGTGTGGTTTAAGGCAGACTCCGCACAAGGCCCTTGGCTTGTTGCTGATAGCATTCCAAAAGATGACATCGCAAAAATTCCTCCAAGTTCCCCCGTTTACAATGTCACTTATGTTGATATTTACGAGTCAACTCCTGAGGTGGTGTATGTTGGTTATTACCCAGGTTACATGTGGTCATACCCTTATTATGGTGTGCCAGTGTATGGAACGGGTTGGTATTACCCGCCATATTGGGGCGGTGGCTACTATTACCCTCGCCCACCGACTTGGGGTTTTAATATTGGCTATAACAACTGGACGGGTTGGTCGTTTGGCTTAAGTTGGAGCAATGGATTTTTAAATCTAGGTATGAATTGGAATGTTGGATGGCCAACCCATTATCGACCTTATCATTGCTGTAATGGCTGGTATGGCGGTGGTTACCGCGGCCCAGTTATTATTAATAATGGCAATATCAATATTGGTAACAAAATTAATGTCGGTCATAAACCTGGCCACCATAATAAGCAACCAAGGCATAATATTTATAAACGCGATCAGAGTAAATCTCGTCTTGCTTCAAAGCAGCAAGTGAAACGCGATTTAAAAACAGCCATCAGCCAACACGATAAAGCAAACAACGTGTTTGCGGATCAAAAAGGTAACGTGCTCAAGCGTGATGGCGATAAATGGCAACAACGTGTTGAGGGTAAATGGCAAACATTACCTACCGATAAACAGCAACAAATCAAAGATCGGGCACAAAATATTGACCGCCAACAAGTGCAAAATAAATTGCAAAGCATAGATAAAAGTAAAGCGAAGCAAACATTACAGCAACGCCAGCACACTCAAAATAGGCAACAAAATCGTATGCAGCAATTAAATAGGGCAAATAGAGCACGTCAGCAAGGTATGCAGCGTCAACAAATGCGCCGTAATACACAAAGACAAATGCCTAATCGCGGCCATTAATGTAAAAACAGGAACAAAACAAAGCCAGTGTAAATACTGGCTTTGTTATCTTAACCAAAGGTATCGCCCTCTGTCGCTACCTTTAAGTCGTAATAGATATGTCTCTTAAGAAAAAGCCAGCAAAACAATTGCAAAAACTTGCTTAAAACTATTTCTCTATTAGTTTTAATACTAAGTCCTTACAAAAATTTGCACGCTCATGTTAAATAACTACACCGTTCGTACGCGATTAGCCGTCTTGGCTTTGTTACCGGTTACAGTTTTTGTGATCACCTCTATTTTTACAATGTCTATTATGTCGGGCATGGTAAAAGGCATCGACAGTTTGTATGACGATAGAGTCATCCCCCTTGAGCAGATAAAAACAGTATCGGACAATTACGCAGTTAGCATTGTTGATCTATTCCATAAATACCGCGCTGAGCAAATTTCAAAAACTGACTTTCTAGCCGCCGTTGAAAATGCAAAAAATGTTGCTGATAGCAAATGGAAAAGCTACTTAGGGACCAAGCTAACCACAGAAGAGCAGCGCTTAGTTAATATCGTGGAAAAGAATCTCGCTGTAGTAGAAAGCGAACTAAGCACATTTTTAAACCAAGTAAAAAGTGACCAACTTAAAGCAGTACCTAACGAGGTATTCGTAAAAAATCTTTACGATGTGTTTGACCCTCTCAGTGAAAGCTATCAAGGGCTAATAAACTTACAAATCAATGAGGCTAACAAGTTTAAAAACGCCGCAGATAAAGATTTTGCTCAAGTCAGTATTGCAATGACAGCCTCTATCACTATATTAATAATTTTATTATTGGCTATTGCCTTTATTATATACCGCTCTATCCATAACCCATTGTTATCGCTTAGTGAAACGATAGGCTCTATCTCAGAAAATGCCGACTTACGTCTACGTGCAACAACCCATGGTAATGACGAAATAGCCCAAGCAGCACATCACTTTAATGCCATGATGGAGCGTATTCATGCACTTGTAAATGATGTAACCAGTGCAACACTCACCCTTTCATCTGCTGCTGAGCAAATGAACTCAATTAGCGACCAAGTTGCAAGCACAGCCACAGAGCAAGAACATCAATCAGCAATGATTGCCACTGCCATTACACAGATGAGCAGTGCCATAGAGCAAGTGGCCGCAAATGCATTATCAACATCAGAAAAAGCCACTCACACTGATAAAACTGCTAAACAGGGTCAGCAGTCTGTGCAAGAAAATATCGACGCAATAAACCGTCTATCACATATCGTTAATGCGAATACAAAATTAATCAATGAGTTAAATACACAATCAACAGATATCAATCAAGTGGTGATGATGATCCAAGGCGTTGCAGAACAAACCAATTTACTCGCTTTAAATGCGGCCATTGAAGCAGCACGCGCTGGTGAGTCGGGTCGCGGTTTCGCAGTAGTAGCCGATGAAGTAAGGCAGCTTGCACACAACACGCAAAAAGCCACAGCCAGTATTAACGAAATGATCAGTAAACTACAAACAATGGCGCAGCAAGCCGTTACCGCCATGGGTAATGCCGACGAAAGTGCTAAACAAAGTGTTGAATACGCAGAGCGCTCATCACAATTACTGACTGAAATTACTCAAGAAATGACACTTATTGCCGATATGAACAACCAAGTATCCACCGCAACGGATGAGCAAACCACTGTTGCAAACGAACTAAGTTGTAATATTAATGAATTTAGTAGTAGCATTTCACTGGTTAGCGAAAGTTCGCAACAAAATGCGCAAGCCAGCCAAGAATTGGCTTCATTGGCTTCGCGTTTACAACAGCAGGTGCATGTTTTCAAAGTATAGTCGTTTAAAACTGCGCTCAAAAAGCAGAGACTCGAAATAATGAACAGAGCAATACTGATATTACAAATGACGTTTGCTCTGTTGAGTCTACAGGCCTTAGCTCATGAACAAATCGTTATTCAGCTTGCTAAACCCAGCTATACCGATGCGGTAAAAAACCAGTATATTCACGATATTCTCAACAAAAGTTTTGCCGCAATGGATGTGGATGTTGTGCTGCTTTATAACGTTAAACCTATGAACGATAAAAGAATTATCGAACAGCTCAGCCATAATAAAACGATAACCTTAGCGTGGCTTTCTTTACCTCATAAGCAGCTTGATTCATTAGTCAGAACGACAATCCCACTCTATAAAGGGTTACACGGCAAGCGTTTGCTTATTATCCGTCATGAAGACCAAGAAAAGTTTAGCAATATTAAAAGCCTTGCTGAATTAACCCCCTTAGTTGGCCTGCAACAACAAAGTTGGTCAGATTATACCGTGCTGAAAAACAATGGTTTAACAGTTAATGGCGAGCTTGATTACCCAGGGATGATAAAAGCCCTTGAAACAGGGCTCGGTGAATACTTTCCACGCTCAGTACTGGCAATTGGCACCGAACTGGATAGACTAAAACAGTTCAATTTTGTCATTGCGCCAAACATTATGTTGCAATATTCCAGCGACTATTACTTTTACTTAAGCAAAGAGAATCAACACATTAGAGATATACTAGAACAAGGTATGCAAAAATTGCATCAATCAGGTGAACTTGAGAAGCTCTATTTGCAATACTTTGGTGATGTTGAAAAACAATTTTCTTTAAAGCAACGTCACATCATAACGCTAAAAAATAAGGAGTAAGCATGCTAAAAGCGCTGCTAATTATCATTATGACATTGGCGATTTTTGCTGCGGGTTTTATAGCTGGAGTGTACAGTTTACCTATTTTAACTGAACAACCAGCACCCGATATTGCTATTTTGAAGCAGCACCAAGGTCGATCGCAGTTTAGTGCAACGTTTAAGCCCGACCTCAAAGGCTCAGATCGCTTACATTATGGTGATGGCAAGGTGTATCTAACGAATGATGCTATTTCTATGCAGGGCACGTTATCACCTGGGCCTGACTATCAACTTTATCTATCGCGAAACTTTATTGATAACGAAGCCGATTTCTTAGCACAAAAAGGCACAATGCAGCGTGTTGCAGGAGTGCGTTCGTTCAATGGCTTTAAATTAGTTGTACCACAAGGTATCGATGTCAGTGATTACAATACAGTAGTTATTTGGTGTGAAAGTTTTGAGGAGTTTATTACTGCAGCGCAGTATCAATAGCTGTATTAATAAAAACAAAGCCGCCTTTGGAGAGGGCGGCTTTAAAGCGGCAGCTATGGGTGTGAGCTGCCTAATCAAGAGTCATTAAGCTGCATCTTCTGTGCTTTGAGTTTCATCGCTGTGGCGAATTAAGTAATCAAATGCACCTAAGCTTGCCGTTGCACCACTGCCCATAGCAATAATGATTTGCTTAAACGGCGTTGTTGTTGCATCACCTGCCGCGTAAACACCCGGTAATGATGTTGCACCTTTGCTATCAATTTCGATTTCGCCAAAGCGAGTCAGTGATAACGCTGAATCTTTTAACCATTCAGTGTTTGGCACCAAGCCGATTTGCACAAAGATACCTGCAAGCTCAAGTGATTTTTCATCGCCAGAGATGCGGTCAATATAGCTTAAGCCTGTTACTCGTTTACCATCACCAACAACTTCGGTCGTTTGCGCGTTTTTGATAATAGTAATGTTGTTTAAGCTATTTGCTTTACGAATAAGTACTTCGTCAGCACGTAAAGTATCAGCAAATTCAAGAACGGTGACATGCTCAACAATGTTTGCAAGGTCAATTGCAGCTTCAATACCTGAGTTACCACCGCCGATTACTGCTACTGCTTTGCCTTTAAATAACGGACCATCACAGTGTGGACAGTAAGCAACGCCATGACCGCGATACTCTTTCTCCCCTGGCACATTCATTTCACGCCAGCGTGCACCGGTTGCTAATACCACTGATTTAGCATTTAAAACCGCGCCATTTTCTAGCGTGATTTGATAATTATCTTGCTTAGTAAGCGATGCCGCACGTTGGTTTTGCATAACATCAACGTCGTATTCTTTTACGTGCTCTTCAAGTTGTGCAACCAATTTAGGACCTTCGGTCGCTTTAACTGATATAAAGTTTTCAATTGCTAATGTGTCTGATACCTGACCACCAAAACGCTCTGCAACCACACCCGTATTTAAGCCTTTACGTGCTGAATAAATTGCCGCAGAAGCCCCTGCTGGGCCACCACCAACAACAAGTACATCGAATAGCTCTTTATCGTTCAGTGCTTCGGCTTGGCGTGCAGCCGCTTTTGTATCTACTTTATTTAAGATATCAGTCAGGTTTACAGCGCCTTGGCTGAATAACTCACCGTTTAAGTACACAGCCGGTACTGCTAACACATTACGCTCGTTCACTTCGTCTTGGAACAAGGCGCCATCAATCATAGTAGCCGTAATATTTTCATTGTGTGCCGCCATCAAGTTAAGTGCTTGCACTACTTGCGGACATGTTTGACAACTTAATGAAATATACACTTCAAAGTTAAGCGGCCCTGGTAATGATTTAATTTGTTCAATTTCAGTCTCTGATGCCTTACTTGGATGACCGCCTGAATGCAGTAGAGCAAGGATCAAACTTGTGAATTCGTGGCCCATAGGCACACCCGCAAATGTGATTTGCGTATTGTTAATAGGTGAAGATACCACCATAGATGGACGACGCACATCTTGGCTAGGGTTATCTCGCACCGAGAATTTGTCACTTAACGAAGCTAAATCGTTTGCTAAGTTTTTAAGTTCTGTTGATTTATTGCTGTCATCCAAGGCGATAAGCAGCTCAACAGGGCTGGTAATAGAAGCAAAGTGGCTTGTTAATTGGTTTTTGATATTCGTATCTAACATGGCTTAGCCCTTGAGTTCAGAATAAATAATCTAGAAAAATTTTAAATATAACTGCCCACCACCCGCTAATGTGCTTAATGTGAGTTGTGATGGGCAATTAGGGTTGCATTGAGATAGCAAAGCCAAGCTTTGCTATCGTTTAATGCAGTGGCAAATTAGATTTTGCCAACTAGGTCTAGTGAAGGAGCAAGTGTCTCTTCACCTGGCTGCCATGATGCAGGACATACTTCACCGTCGTGGTTAGCAATGTACTGTGCAGCTTGTACTTTACGTACTAACTCTTTCGCGCTACGGCCGATACCTAAATCGTGAGTTTCGATTACTTTGATTTCGCCTTCAGGGTTCATTACGAATGTACCGCGAAGAGCAAGGCCTTCGTCTTCAATCATCACACCGAAGTTACGAGTAATACGACCTGTCGGGTCACCAATCATTGGGAATTTGATTTTACCAATTGTGTCAGACGTATCGTGCCATGCTTTGTGAGTGAAGTGTGTGTCAGTAGATACTGAGTAAACTTCAACGCCCATTTCTTGAAGTTGCTCGTAGTAATCAGCAACATCACCTAGCTCTGTAGGACATACGAAAGTGAAATCTGCTGGGTAGAAGAAGAAGATTGACCACTTACCTAGCACGTCTTTTTCTGTTAGTTCTACAAAGTCACCGTTGTGGTAAGCTGTTGCATTGAATGGTTGTAGTTTTGTGTTAATTAATGAAGTGCTCATAGTATTCCTCATTGATGTATTTAAAAATGTTTAATTAACGCAGCCTTGCGTCTGCTTGATTAATACAATAGAGGTCTGAGCGATCAAAATAAAATTGATTGTTTAGATTAAATCGATTTGTTTTTTAGATTGAAAGAATGGAAATACCAAAAACTACAAAGCCCTCAATTACTTATGTAACAAAGGGCTTTCACTTCAGGGAACAAAATTACTTACTAAAACCGTATAAACTCTTTGGTTTAATGTAGTTAGGCTCAATTCCTTGCTCTTTTGCAGCTGCTAACATCACTTGCTCAATCCAACCTGCATCCATAATGTTCATATAGTTACCATCTGGGTCAAAGTTAATGTTAGACCCCATAACAACCATAAAGGTATCGGTCACTTCAGTGTTGTCTGCTGGTACTTGAAATTGATGAATCGAACCGCCTGGCTCAAACAAATAGCTACCAGCCACTTGTAAATCGTCTGGGTATTCTGTGTAGTGCCAGCTGCCCGCCAAGGTATATAAATGTACAACACCAGTATGAAAGTGCTTTGGCAAAACCGTACCTGGCTCAAATAAAACACGTAATACCCATACCCCATTCTCTGAATCCAGCATGAGTGGATAAATGTGTACCCCTGGTAAGGCGTTTTTAATCAGCTTTTCATCATTTGTATGAATAGTCAGTAAGAAATCTTGATGATTAATAATATCTGGTAATGCCATGTGTGTGCCCTCTTTTCTAAGTATTTGTAAAACGACTCATTGCTCCAGTTAATACATTGTTAAACTTTAATGACTTGTATTACTTTACTTTTCACGCAATTTTTTTTACTTTTTACGCCAGCGCACTAAAAAAGAGCACACTATGCCCCGTTTAACACAAGCACCTGATCTTATTAGAGTATCTGCTCTACACGGCTATATTGAACTGATCGAAAGTAAATTGGTGAACCCTGACGCACTATTATCGCGCGTTGGTTTAGACAGAAAACAATTACAAGATGCCAATAACTTTGTGCAGTATCAGCAACTCATTCAGCTTTTAGAACTCACCGCGAAAGAATTAAACCTGCCCTATTTCGGGCTAGAGTTAGGGCGGTGGCAAAGCTTAAATATCTTAGGATCTCTTGGTTATTTGATGGGTAATTGCGACACCCTTGAAATGGCACTAAAGAACTTAACTAAGTACTATCATGTACATCAAAATAGTGCTGATTTACTCCTTGAAGTAGACCAAGACTATATAAAGCTATCTTTTTTAGTTCGCACTAGCTTAAAGGTGAGTGTTTACCATGCTGCTGACTTAGCCTTAAGCGTTGGGGTCAATTTGTTAAAGCAGTTAACCGATGATCAAATAAAGTTGTCTCGTTTGGAGCTGCCCCATAGCTGCGATGACAACCAAAGTGTTTATCGCCAAGCGCTAGGCCAAATTCCAGTATTTAACTGTGCACAAACCGCAATTGTATTTGAGAGAAAATACCTAAAACTCCCTATTAAGAACTCAGATAAGCAATTGTTTTCTATACTTAGCCAGCAGCTTGGGCAGCTTCAAGACACAAAACGTGAAAACATTGCAGATCATGTTGAAGTACTGATCAAGCAATACTTACTCCACGAAGAGTTTGGCGTAAACCTCATAGCCGAAAAATTATCAATGAGTGCTCGTAGCTTGCAGCGTCACTTAACAAAGCATGACACAACCTTTCGTGAATTAGTCGATGATGTACGCTGTAATCTAGCACACCAATATTTAACAGAATCTAGCCTCAGTTTATCGAACATCTCAGATATCTTAAGCTTTTCTAATTACAGCGAGTTTACTCGCGCTTTTAAGCGCTGGTATGGCATTCCACCAAAAGATTATCGTAAGACACACTCGAGTTAATGGCGTAAAAAGTTAAAAACGGGTCGTTTAAAGCTAAGTTTTCTGTTAACAATTTATATATATTGACTAGCTAGTTTCGCTAATTAGTGGTCGTGCAATGTTAAGAAGAGTGTTTATTACCGGTGCCAACAGTGGCATTGGGTTCGAATTGGCAAAGCAATATATTAGCCGTGGTGACGATGTTGCGTTATTCGATTTACATTTCAACGAACAAACAAAACAATCGTTAAGTGTTCTTGCTGATGATTACCAATACATTGAGTTTTTTGCTACGCATATCTGCGATACTGAAACGCTGCAAACTCAAGTAAATAATGCAATCGCAGCGATAGGCAAACCAGATTTAGCCATTTTTAGCTGCATTACCAATGTGCAACTAAGTAAAGAAAATAGTATTGCTTGTCAGCACTTTGCAACACTAATAACGCCACACTTAAGCATGAACGGCCACCTAGTAATTACATCCCCCCTTATTGATGCAACTAAATTTACGCCAGAGCCAAACGCTTTGATTTTAGCCAAAAAGCTACGCAAGAAATTTAAGCCAAATAACATAAAAATCAGCTTAATTTGCGCAAGCAAAACATCTAAAGCCATAACAAACCCAGCCAATACTGCACAACACATTTTGCGCAGCTTGGATAAACAAAAATTAATGGTGATCCTAGGCTTACAATCTAAACTAACCTATATCATGAGTCGTTACTTACCGAATTGGATAATGGGTTCTGTGATGGATCGCCTCATTAAACAACAATTAATAAGAACAACACGCTAAGGAATCCCCATGAACACACATGATAACCTCACGCAATTAATAGAGCATACTTGTCAGACTTATGCCGACCTTCCTGCCTATAACAGTGCAGGTAAAACACTCAGCTATGCCCAAGTTGAACAACAGTCTCGCTATTTGGCACAGTGGTTTCAACAACAAAGTGGTCTTGTTGCTGGAGACAGAATAGCCATTCAACTACCTAATGTTGTTGATTACCCTGTCGTTACCTATGCAGCAATTCGTGCTGGTTTAATCGTAGTCAATACCAACCCGCTTTATACTGCTCGTGAAATGCTACACCAGTTTAATGATGCAGATGTGAAAGCCATTGTTATTCTTGATGCTCTTGCCGATAAATTAGCAACGGTTATCAATGATACCTCGATCAATACCGTTATTGTTGCAGCGGCTGTTGCTGAGCCAACATTGCAAGAGGGTCAATTTTCGTTAAACGAACTCATTCGCCAAGGTGAAAGACTCGCCCCTCTTGATGCTCATCAAGCAAGTCGTGACGATATTGCTGTTTTACAATACACCGGCGGTACCACAGGGGTTGCCAAAGCTGCGATGCTTAGTCATGGCAACATTTTAGCCAATGCCGAGCAAATGAATGAGCGCTTTGACGATATTTTAAAGCCCGGTCAAGAAACGGGTATTTGCCCGCTTCCGCTTTATCATATTTACGCCTTTACAGTGAATATGGTTGGCCTATTTGCCATGGGGCAATTTAACGTACTGATCCCAAATCCTCGTGATTTAGATGCGTTAGTTAAGCAAATCGAACCATTTGAGATTAATTACTTTTCAGGGATTAACACCTTATTTATTGGCTTGTGTATGCACCCAGGGTTCAGGGCACTGAATTTTTCAAACTTAAAAATGACCGTCTCAGGGGGCGCAGCTTTAACACATGCTGCAGCTGATGCGTGGATGACCACCACAGGTTGTACAATTACAGAAGGCTATGGCTTATCAGAAACCTCGCCTGTTGCAACCTTAAACGACTTTAAAAAAGAAGAAATTGGTAGTATTGGCCGCCCACTCTCAAACACCACTGTGGAAATTTGGGATGAAAACGACGAGCCTGTTGCTGACGGTGAGTCTGGCGAAATTGTTGTTAAAGGCCCGCAGGTGATGATGGGTTATTGGCAACGCCAAGATGAAACCGACAAATGTATGAAGCGAGGTTTTTTCAAAACCGGTGATGTGGGTCTAAAACTACCAAGTGGTAATTACAAAATTGTAGACCGTTTAAAAGACATGATTATTGTTTCTGGCTTTAACGTGTACCCTAACGAAGTTGAAAACGTACTTTGTCAGCACCCAGCTATCTGCGAAGCAGCTGTTATTGGTGCAAAAGATGAAAAAACCGGTGAGCGTGTCTGTGCCTACATTACTTTAAAAGAGCAGATTGATGAGCAACAGGTGAGTGACTATTGCCGCGAAAACTTAAGTGCTTATAAAGTGCCTAAATCAATCATTTTTATGGAACAATTGCCTAAATCGACGGTTGGCAAAATTCTACGTCGAGAGTTACGCCAATAATAAAGCGATCGTTTTAGCCGCCTAACTGGTATAAAATAGTTAAAAGATAAAAGCATGCCGTTAGGGCGTGTTAACCTTTTATGATTAATTTTGCAGCAGTGTGTTTGGTATTTAGGCAAGGCAGAGCCTATGTAGTGTGGTTGTTCCACATAAATAGGCGATAACGCAGCATCAATGCCAAACACGCGCTGCCCTTCGGGTTCTTCCTAGGGGCGATTAACTCTTTGTTGCTCGGTTTTTACTTAGCCCACTAGGTTACAAATCTCGCGCCGCGATTAAATCGCCCCTAGAGTGAACAAATTTCAATCTACAAAGGTCAACACGCCCTATTTGCTTTTTAATTTAAGCGGTTTAAAGGTCATTATGGAAAAGTTTATTAATCACATTCAACTTGGTTACTTAGGTTTACTACCATTTTTAGGCTGCGTAGGTTGGCCACTTATTGCAGGAAGTAATGCCGTCAATTTAGACTTTTTCACTTTTTATAGCATCGCTATTTTAGCCTTTATGGCTGGCAATTTATGGCATGCAGGACAGCAAACGCATGCTGATGCTATAAAAGCGATTATTCCTATCTTACCGATTGGCTTTTTAAGCTTTTTACCAGCAACTTGGACACTGGCTTGGCTCGCAGCAAGTTTTTGGTTAGTGCTGTTATTTGAAAAAAGCTCACCGCAGTGGCAAACCTATCACGTTGATTATCAAAAAATGCGTTTTGTTTTAACGTCAGTGGTGTTTGTATGCCACATATTTGTAATTGGCATGAATATCTATCCTGAGTAGCCCTTTTCTTGCGTTTGCGGTAACATCCGCGGCTCAGTTTTTTAAGGACTTGCTATGATAGATCAACTGCGCGCTAAACTAGACCACCTTGGCGAAAATTACGTAGAAAAAAACGCTCACTTTAAAATAAAAGTGATCCCGTTTTTTTGTGCGATTCACATTAAAAAAGATCATAAAAACCAAGGCAATTTAAAGCTATATTCTAATCAGTTGATTGAAATATTTTTAGCTACCATGTTCTTGTTATTCGGCTTAATGCTTTTTGACACAGACGCGGGTTTTACCCATGGTCCTATTCATATCGTTATTGCCGTATTGATTAGTTTTAACTTAATCTTTAAGCAAATAGCCATTGAAGGGCTTAAAACTCGCTTAGCCCTTTGCCCTGAAATCGCGCAAGAAACAACGCCAGCACAAGGCAAATAGCAACATGTTTTTAGACCCTAGTTGGCGCATATTAACGGTTGGCGATGGTGATTTATCATTTTCACACTCTGTTGCTCGTTATATAAAACCTGCCAAGCTTGTTGCTTCAACTTATGATGATGCAAACACCATAGAACAAAAATATGCCGACAATGCACTTAGCGTCTTGCAACAACTTAACATTGAAACACTCACCGAGTTTGATGTCACAAAGCCAGACTCGTGGCAGCGCTTAGATGGCGCCTATTTCGATGTGGTTATTTTTCAATTTCCACTTATACCAGCGTTTAAAGGTGAAGCTGCATTTAAAGCACATACCCAACAAGGTGGTATGAATGTTTTAAACCGTGCTTTGTTGCATCGCTACCTAGACTACGCAAGCCAGTTCGCATTAGATAAAAACGGCCCGATGCTCTGCTACATCACCTCTAAAGATGTAAAACCATACCGCGAATGGAATATTGAAGGCAGCTTAAATCAAGGGCTGACTTGCCAATATCTAGGGCAAATGCCATTCGATATTAATTTATTCCCAGGCTATAAAATTCGCAATGTTGATCGCGATAAACACGTTAAAGACACCAGTGGCATTACCTATGTATTTAGCGAAAAAACTGACAATAGCATTACTGAAAAGCTGACTTTACCCGCTTATTTAGGTGATAAACACTGTGCATTATGCCGAGTAGGCCCTTATATGGCACAAGAAGATGAAGACAAACATTTGTTAAGCAAAAAACATAAACAAATGGAAAAGTTTGAACAGGATTGGCAAGCATGGCTTGCACAAAACAACGAGGAGTAACCATGAACTTTGTGATTGTAGGTACCAATTTTATAAGCGATACACTACTGAGTGCAGCTAAACAAATTGAACAATTCTCCTTATATGGTGTGTGCTCTCGAGAGCAGCAAACAGGCGAGGCTTTCCTTGCAAAGCACGATGCTCAAAAGGCTAAGGTGTTTACCAATATTGAGCAAGTATGCGAAGACCCATTAGTCGATGCCGTCTACATTGCTGCGCCAAATAGCTTACACAAAGACTATGCTGTAATGTGTTTAAAAGCCGGTAAACATGTTTTAGGTGAAAAGCCTTCGGCTGCTAATAGTAAAGAACTAGAGGCCATCATTCAGGCGGCCAAAACACATCAACGCTTATACATGGAAGCGATGATGACCACCCATTTACCAAACTTCGCACGCTTAAAAAATGCAATTGCAAAGATTGGCACACCCCGCAAATATATTGGTCAATATAGTCAGTACTCATCACGTTACGATAAATATAAAAATGGCGAGCGACCAAATACTTTCTTGCCAGAATTTGCTAACGGTGCATTAGTCGATTTAGGTATCTATCCGCTGTATATTTTGCTCGGATTATGGGGCGCGCCTCAGAGTGTAAAAGCCAGCGGCGTGTTACTTGAGACCGGCGTTGATGGCGCTGGCGATGTATTATTAAATTACGCAGATAAGCAAGCGGTGATCAGCTATTCGAAAATCTCGCAAGGCGATAATTTTACTGAGATCCAAGGTGAAAAAGGCCGTATTCGTATCGAAGCAGTCTCTTTATTAAAGCGTATGCAATATATCGGTAACGATGGCACGGTTGAAGAACTCTCTGAGCCATTTGATGAACACTTTATGCGCCATGAAGTAAACCACTTTATTCAAGCAGCGAATGCCGGACAAATTGAGTCATCAGTTAATACTCATACACTGTCAAAACAAGTTATGGCAGTGCTCGATGAGGCGCGAAGCCAACTTGGCGTTGTGTACCCCGCCGACCAATAAATTTAATATTCAAGGGCAGTTGACACTGCCCTTGTTATTTTTAGCCCCCTTCATACAAGCTTAAATGACGACCTCTAATTAACTTACTTGTAATTTTTATTGAAATTAGATTTTTGTACTATGGTTAATAATATTTACTTTCAATGAGAAGGGTAATATTTTGACTATTCGCTTTTTACTCAGATCCGTTTTTGCAGCAACTATTACCCTTGCAGCAGGTCTACTCCTCATTATTCTATTTTTGCAATCAGGCCAAGATGAAAGTATGGAGTCGGCTCAACAGCGCTATGAGCTAAGTCACCTTGCTAAGTTTTCATCTTCAAATTCGATTCACCTTACAGAACTTGCTCGTCAACATGTTGTAACCTTAGAAAACCGCTATAAAGAAGAATACCAAGAGCTTGTTAACCAAATTCAAGGTAAAGCAGCTTGGCTAAATGGCGAAAAGAAAAGCTATGTGCAGCGTTTAAAGGCCTTTAATGTGGCTGCTGATGATTTAGCTCTCTTGCAAAAATCCAACGACTTATCACTCAAACTAGTTGAAACAGAAGAAAGAGCGTTTAGCTTAGTCAATGATTTACTTGGCCGTGATACAAATAACTTAACCACAAGCGAGCACAAAAGATGGGTACAAGCTATTACGCTTTTAACCAACGATGCTTACATGGCCGAAGTTGAGAAAATTCAGCAACCCGTAAAAGCATTTTTAAGTTCAATCGAGGAAAAAAGTGCTGCGGATGTTAAAAGCAATCACGACCGTGTGGTCACTCTAAGTTTAATTAGCACAGCTTTAGTCCTGACAATTATTGCTACCTTGATAGTGTGTTACTGGCAATTAGAGAAAAAAGTGATTAAAGCAACTCATGCCTTAATTGATGAAGCAAAGCGTATCTCTGAAGGTGATTTATCTTGTTATATTGATCACAAAGCTGATGACGAAATAGGCCAGCTTGCGAGCAGCTTTAATATTATGGTTGATAAGCTATCTCAGCTACTTAAAGAAATACATGATCAATCAGAGCAAGCGCAAGTGGCAGCAAAAAGCCTAGATGAAATTTCACAGCAAGCTAAAACGCTAAATGATATTCAAAGCCAAGCGATTGAGGTGATTTCAAGCTCAGTCTATGAAAACTCAACGGCCGTTAAAGAAGTCTCTCAAAACTGTGCAGAAGCGGCAAGCAGTGCCACCGCAGCTAATCAGAAAACCCAAGAAGGTCTACAGGTTGTACAACAAGGAGTTAGCTCTGTTGAGTCAGTGGCCGATACACTCACCAAATCACTAACAGACCTTAACCAATTAGAAGCATCAGTAAATGAAGTCACGGTTATTTTAAGTGTTATCAGTAATATAGCCGAACAAACTAATTTATTGGCACTCAATGCCGCAATCGAAGCTGCAAGAGCAGGTGAACAAGGCCGAGGTTTTGCCGTTGTAGCTGATGAGGTAAGAACTTTAGCTAGTCGCACACAAAGCTCTACTCTTGAGATCCAAGATAAAATTGACTCATTGCAATCTGCAACCAATGCTGTAACGCAGAGGATACGCTCTAGCGATAATCAAATTAAAGAAGCGGTGATAAACTCAGAAAAAGTGGGCCTTATGCTCGATGAAATTAGCGTACAAGCAAAAGCCATTTCTGATGCCAATATGACCATAGCTTCTGCATCTGAGCAGCAATCTCAAGTGACCGAAGAAATCGCCCAGCGCTTAAACGAAGTACAAGATACCAGTCGAAAGTCGCAGCAACAAACGCAAAGCATTTCGGACTCATCGAGTAAGCTGGCTAACTTGGCGAATAACTTAAACGGGCAAATTAATCGCTTTAAATTAAGCTAGTCGCTGATCCAGCTCAGCGACTAGCGATTAGTTTAAAATCGATAAGTAACAGATGCACCGATAGTTTGCGGGTTAACCACTGCCACATAGCCTTGTGGGTAACGACCACTGACAGGTTCTTGTGAGGTATATGCTTCTTCATCTAAGGCGTTGTTGATGAAGGCACTTATCAACCATTGTTCAGTATCATAAGTTATCGATAAACGCGTAATAGTGTAATCACCCGCAACACGCTCTTCTGTGTTTGTTAAGTCACCATAAAATTCATCAACATAATTGGCACTTAAATTCACTTTTAAACTATCGGTAAACCAATGCGACAGACCTAAACTTGCCGTTAACTCCGGTGCAGAGTTTAAATCATTGCCTACGGCATCAGGAAAGGCTGATGATTCATCAATTTTAGTTTTCAATAAACCGAAACCGCCATGTAACTGCCACTGATCGCCCAGCATGCTGTAGGCTTCTACTTCTAAACCATAGCTATGAGCATCTTCAATATTAGTGATTTTACGCTCAGAGCTTAGCGCTTGATAACCGTTGAAGTTATTGTAAAACACATTAGCACTAATATTCATGTCGCCATTATTTAAAACGCTGCGCGAACCTACTTCATAGGTATTAACGGTTTCTTCGTCGTAATAGTAATAATCTTCAGCGGTAAAATCGAGTGCGCCACCACCCGCGTTGTAGCCACGACGTGCACTGGCAAATAAAGTCGTTTCGTCACTAATATCATATTGAATCGCAAGCTTTGGTAAACGTAGTGTGTGTGAATTATCAAGTTGCTCAACGAGCATATCACCACGAAATGCCATATTGAAATTACGTAATTGTTCTTCACGCTCAATACGCAGACCCGCTGTTAATGTTAATTCGCGGCTTAGGTTAAAGCTTGTTTCACCATAAACAGCGGTCGATTTACTGCTATCGTCGCCGTAATAGTTGGTTGCTCCCACACTTTCAAAGTCTTGGTCACGATCAAAGTAAGCAAGACCAACAAAGCCTGAGTAAAAATCATTGCTTAAACCAAAGTTAAGTTTGGAATCTACAGTGATATTACTCTCATCCATTGATACGTCAGATTCTGCGCTTTCAAGTGGCTCGTATGCCTCAAAGCCCCATTTGTAATCCATGTAAGCAACTAAAACATCTAACGAGAAATCATCGTTAATTTTGTAATCAACATTCACTTGCGTGGTATCAGATTCAGTATCCATAATACGTTGATAAAGCGGCTCATAATCAAATGGCTCATCCGCTAAAAAGTATTTGCGACCCGAATTACCTTCTTCACTGTAAGTTGAATAAGTTAGCTGTACAGCAAGATCTTCATTTGGTGTGTAAAGTAATTTAGCGCGTGTGCTGCTGGTATTTAACTTGTTTAATTCACGATCAGTTGGATTCGTTTCGTATACCGGTGGATTCGAAAACGTTTCGCCATCAACATACTGAGTTGATAACCGAAATGCTAATACATCTTCAACTAACGCCCCTGATACCACTGCGGCAGTATCTAGGTAGCTATCTTGGTTGCGATAACCGACGCGCACTGCCCCTTCAAATTCTTGAGTAGGTGCTTTGGTTGTCATGTAGACAGCACCCGCAATACTGTTACGACCATTACTGGTTGATTGCGGCCCTCGGTAAACTTCAATTTGCTCTACATCCCACAGCCCCGTATCACCGGTTAAATCGGCTACAAACGGTTGGCTAACACCATCAATCAAGGTTGAAACACGAGCCTTTGAGCCACCACTAAATGAGTTAAAACCCGTTGCACCACCATTACCTGATACGCCTCGCATATCTGGCACCGAGCCCGTTAACACAACGACGTTCGCCATTTCTGACAGTGCTTCAGATATCGAAGCAAGTTGGCCGTTTTCTAGTAAAGACTTATCAACAACCGCCACTGACGACATGGTCTCTTTAAGTGACTTCTCTGTTTTTTCACCTGTAACAACAATGGTATCCATGGATTTTCGACTGCTTTGGTCGTCGTCAGCCCATGCTGAGCCTTGCGTAACAAGTAATGATGCAAGCATAACTTTGGTGAGTGAATTAAGTTTAAATGCAGTAGCCAATGTCCTTTCCCCGTAAGAGATTATTAGAATTAAACAAATTAAGTTTGATAGAAAAGCGCTAGGAAATTAACACAAGCTTAATAATATTGCAATTGAGTTTAGTTATCATTTACAATAAGATTTAACATCAACTACAACTATAATCTTATGCTCATTTTTACCGTTACCCTGCTTGTCGTTTTCGCTGTCAGTATTTTCTACTGCACCAGAAAGCAGCAGCGATTCTTAAAAAAACCAATCAAAAAACAATGGCGATTACTTTCAATTACGTTAACCGTTTGCGCACTAATACTTGCCCTTCAACAGTTTTCAACCACGGCAACCGTGTTCTTCATCATCTTTAGCATCATGCTAATGTTGATGCTGATCCCTTTTACTAGCCTGCTGCAAAGAAAAGGATAATTCATGACAAGCTCATCTAAACGCCAGCCGACTTGGTTAGGAAAAACCCTAGCAGGTGTATTTTTAGGGCTGGCACTCTCATTTATTTTCGTTGCTTTTTTTGCTTGGTATGGCCCAGGAGGCATTGATGCTCGCGATAAAGTGCAATTTAACATGTGGATGATCACGCCTGTTTGGCTAACCATTTTTAGTTTTAGTTATTTATTCAACTCAGCAAAACAAGCGTGGCTTGTGCTTGGCAGCTTAACTGTGCTGCTTTATGGGGTGTTTTTTATGCTAAGGAGTGCATCATGAAAGTAAGATCGGATATTCTTCGCACCTATCAAGGTGTACACACATGGACAGGCATCATTGCAGGTTTAGTGCTGTTTATTGGTTTTTATGCGGGCAGTTTGACCATGTTCAAGCATGAAATCCAGCAATGGGCAGCACCTATTCAAGCTCCTAAAATCACCAGCTCTAATTATGACTACCAAACGCTGGTAGATACTGCGATTAATGAGCGAGGCGAGCAACTTGCCAAAGGCTTTAACCTTGATTTACATACCCAAGATGCACCTCTTTCGTGGTATATCAAAGGCAATGCCCGAGGCATGGAGCTTGATAAACAACTTAACTTCGCACACCTAAATGCTGATGGCACATTAAACGTCAGCGCACAAACCGAAAACGAACTTGCCGATTTAATTGATTATTTACACCGTACAGCAGGCTTTATAGGCGAAATTGGCCATGACCAATCTGGTGTTTATATTCTTGGCATTGCCTGTGTTTTGTACTTTTTAGCTTTGGTCTCTGGGGTAATTATTTTACTGCCGACATTAGTTAAAACCTTTTTTGCACTGCGTAAAGAAAAAGGGCCTAGTCGATTCTGGCTCGATAGCCATAACCTTATCGGTATCGCCAGTTTACCATTTCACTTAGTCATTGCATTTACTGTGGTAGTGTTTGCGTTTCATGATTTTATTTATGGTGGTTTAGCGCAATTTTATGATGGTAAGCCATTGTTTCAGCGCCCTACACCTGCCGCGCAAAGTTTTCATATTGAGAAATTACCACGTATTGATGAGCAATTACTCGCAGCGAAAAGCTATGCCCCCGGCTATGAGCCAATCCACATTCGCTATAGTAATTTAAATTCAGCATCACCTTCTGCGGTGTTTATGATGAGTAACAATAATGCGGTAGTACGTGGCCCGGATACCGATTACTTATTTATGAACCCATACACGCTAGAAGTGGTTAACTCAAGCTACCCGCAAGGCGAAGATGCGGTGTGGGGTAACATGGTTGCCAGTATTTTCTCACTCCATTTTGGTACCTATGGTGGAGATTGGGGTCGTTGGGGCTACTTTATTATGGGGTTACTAGGCGCCTTCTTATTCTATTCAGGTAACTTATTATGGATAGATAAACGCTTTAAAAAAGATCCCAATAAACGCAGTACCTTGTTTATGGCTAGGCTCACTATTGGTATTTGTTTAGGGTCTATGATAGCTGTCGCTTTCACACTCCTTGCTGCAAAATGGCTACCTACTCTTGTGAGCAACACAAACTACGCAACCCTATACAGTTATTACGCAGCTTTTTTTGTTTTTGTGATATATAGCTTCTTAAACCCTGTACAAAAGGCAACCATTGCTGGTTTTTACATACTAGCGAGCCTATGTGCGTTAATGGTGTTATCTACACTTTTAAAACTTGCCTCAAGTGACGTTAACACTCTCTTTTACTCAAGTTATATGGTCGACATTGTCGCTGCTGTATTTGCTGCTATTTTCTTTAAAATGGGCAAACGCCAGCAACAAAAACAGACCACGCAAAACATCATGCCAGCCTTTGAACAAGCAAGTCGAGCTTAAGCATTCTGAGTATGGGTATCAAAGCAATTTGATACCCATAATTTTGCTTTATCGAAAATCTGTGTCCGTTTAACGAAAAACATTTCTTCTCCAATAAAACATCAGTAGAATCGCCGCAAACTTGAGCTATTAACTTTCATAAGGACAGTGATGCAGCGCACCATTCCACCGTTTTTTATTGCTGTTATTTGCGTGCTCCTCGCAATGGTTACCATTCAATCTGGAGCCTCTGTTGCAAAGCAATTATTCCCTTTAATTGGCCCTGAAGGCACCACAGCACTGCGCTTAGGCTTTTCAGCAGCTATTTTGTGCCTTGTGTTTAAACCTTGGCGCGCATTTCCGCCTATTGGGCAACGTATGCCGATCATCGTTTATGGCTTGAGTTTAGGAGGCATGAATATTCTGTTTTATTACGCGATTGAACGTATTCCTTTAGGGATAGGTGTAGCACTAGAGTTTACTGGCCCCCTTGCGGTTGCTCTTCTTTCGTCACGTAAAAAACGCGACCTGTTTTGGGTAGCCTGCGCCATTGCTGGCATAATTTTATTGCTCCCAGATATGAAAGGCGAAGACAGCCTTGACCCTGTAGGTGTTATTTTAGCCCTTGCGGCGGGAGCGTGTTGGGCGTTTTATATATTGTTTGGCAAAAAGACTGGAAACCAAGGCTCAGGCGGAATGACCGTTGCCATGGGTATGAGCGTCGCCGCGATTGTACTTGTGCCTTACGGCGCAGCTTCTCAAGGCGCTGCACTATTGAGTTGGGAAGTATTACCGCTCGGTATTTTAGTGGCAGTCATGTCAAGTGCACTACCCTATACCTTAGAAATGATGGCACTACGTAATATGCCAGCGCAAGGCTTTAGCATTATGATGAGTTTAGAGCCAGCGATTGCAGCATTAGCTGGCTTTATAATCCTAGGTGAGTTTTTAAGCGTGTGGCAATGGTTAGCTATTTTACTAGTAATAACCGCGTCCGTTGGCAGCTCGATGTCGAGTAATTCAGAAGATCAGAAAAGTCAGAAAAACAGCTGATTTAACATTTTAAATGCTTTTTTTAATACTTAAAGACTAAATTTTAGACTCAAAAACAGCTTTTATCGGCATTCGTAAAGTGAGGGTTCTCACTATAATGCTCACTATTAATACAAAGTGGTCTTATCTCTTTGTGTCGGAATAAACCTAATAGTGGGATTTACTTATGTCGATAAAAACTAACTTGTTACTTTCAAGCCTTGCAGTTGCAAGTGCATTAGCTACATCAAATGCTGTTGCAGCTAGCTGTCAGGGCGAAATCTTTGCAATGAACTCTGGCCGTGGTGAAACCGGTGTTGTATTTAGCCTTGACGAGCAAAACAAGTCGGCTACGGCACATTCAATCGCTCAGTTTAGCTCTGCAGCGATTGCCTATGATGCTTCAACAAATCGTACTTATTATACTTCTTCACCTATTCCGCTACAGTACAAAGTTGATGTTAGTCACCTTGATGTCAGTGATGAGGAGTATTCACACCTACCTATTCGTGCCGATAAATTCAAATATAGTCGCTTAGCCTATTTAGATCATGCAACAGGTGAACATGTTGTGGTTGGTACTACTAAATCTGTAATTGGTATGACCTATGATGCAAGCTCTGATTCACTACTTGCAGTTAGTTTTACCAAGCTATACAGCATTGATAAAAACACTGGCGAAGCAAATGTACTTGCAGATTTTAGCGACATTGATGGCTTAAGCCGCGCTGATTTAGTCGTTAAAAATGGCGAGCTTTTGCTAATAACCACAACCTCAGTTTACAGTATTGACCGCACAAGCTTTGCGGCTACCGAGCTTTCAAAACATGAGCTAATCGCGGTAGGCGGTGCGACAGTTAATAACAATGGCGACCTTGTGATCAGCCGCTCTGTCATCAATGACCATGGCGATAAAAACGAATCTAAGCTTTACCGTTTAGATCCGTACTCAGGCGAAACCTGCCTTGTAGCAACACTACCAGTTCGCATTAACGACTTAACGACCAATACGCAAAATGCTGTAGCATGTGATGTAGAGCCTAGCTGCTCATTACCGAGTGAACAAATCCCTTACTATTCAGAAGCAGTGATTAAACAGCTAGATAGCAACTGGAAAAGTTATGACTTTGGTGATCAAGAATTTACCGCACCAGCTGTATTTACCTCTGCGCCAACATTTAATGGTAAACACGGTGGTACAAACCGTTTAACTGACGTATCACCAGCGGGATATTCTGTATCTTTCCAAGAGTGGCAATATCTGCAAGACGGCCAAGGTCACCCTAATATTGAGTCGTTTGACTTCTTAACAATGGACGAAGGTCGCTACACAATGAGCGATGGCACTATCGTTGAAATTGGCAGCTTTATTTTAAACGATACTAAAGCTTATAAAGCGGTAGAATTTAGCGAAGCATTTACAGCAAAACCACATATATTCTTGCAAACACAAACTTTTAATGGCCCTCATACAGTTTATACGCGCGTTGCAGGCTTAAATAATGCAGGTTTTAGTGCCGCATTTTTTGAACAAGATACTTTAAATGAAGGCCACCGTAATGAACGTGTTGCTTACTTTGCGATTCTTCCTGGCTCAGGTACGACCGGTACTCTTGAGACTCGCGCAGGTAACAAACAATATAGCTTGTATCAAGCCGGTATTAACCATGAGGGAGCTCAAATTGGTGAGCACTTCTATTTCTTACAAGAAGATAAGTCTTTAGATTCTGAAGTGGTTCATGCTAAAGAACAGGTACAAGTAATGGATATAGAGGAAGTGAGCCTTGCTCAATCTATTACAACCAAAGGTCCAGATAACTTTAGTATCCGCAGAAAATAAATACTCCTAAATCTAGGCGCCTCAGGGCGCCTTTTTCATACCCAATTAGTAAACTCGCCTTTTCATATACACAGAACTCTTTGACATAATTAGTTACATTTATTTGTATTAACATATCACCTTTGCGATGAATGGTGATGATAATTATTATCAGTTGTGATAACTTACCCGCCGATTGTTTCCTTATTAAAAACAATAATCCTATAAAAATTTGCTAATAACACGCGGAGATAAAAATGAAATTCACTCAGTTGCCTGTTGCAACCGCTATTCTTTGTGCACTTTACCCTCAAATCAGTTTTGCAGAACAAACAACTGACGTAGAAGCTAACCTCGAAAAAATCGAAATTGTAGGTATTCGACAAAACCGTATTAGTGAAGGCGCGACAGGTTTAGCACTAGAAATTGATGAAACGCCGCAATCAATTAGTGTGATCTCTGCTGAGCAACTAAAGAATTATTCCGCTTTTAACATTAATGATGCTTTACGCTTAGCACCTGGTATCAATGTTGAAGAATGGGAAACTAACCGTACCAACTACACATCACGTGGTTTTGAAATTAAGAATACACAAATCGATGGCGTTGGCTTACCGAATGACTGGGGTATCGTTACCGGCGCAATGGAAGCATACGGCTACGAAAAAATTGAAGTTATTCGTGGTGCCAATGGCTTACTCACTGGTGTAGGTAATGCATCGGGTACGCTTAACTATGTGCGCAAACGCCCTAAAAACGAAAACGGCGGCGAGATCGGCGTCTCTGTTGGTTCATGGGATTTTAAACGTTTACAAGCTGACTATTCTCTTTTACTAACTGAATCAGGTAGTTGGGCTGCTCGTTTTGTGGCTGCTGCAGAAGATAAAGAGTCATACCTAGATGGCCTTGAGAACAACCGCGAGTTTTTCTCTGCGGTGGTAGATGGTCAGCTTACAGATAACTCAACGGTTACTATTGGTTATTCATATCAAGATGCAGATACCGATGGCAATACTTGGGGCGGCCTTGTTTATAACTACACAGATGGCACGCAAGCTAAATGGGATGTCAGCGACACAACCACCCAAGAGTGGACAATGTGGGACACCATTAACACCTCTGCATTTGTTGAATACAACTATGTTTTTGCAAACGCATGGCAGCTTCAAGCGAGCTACAACTTCCGCGGTTTTGAAGAGCAAGATAAACTTTTTTATGCATATGGCACTATTGATAAAGATACTAACCTTGGCCTAAATGGTTCTCCTGGTCGTTATGATAGTGAAATCGATGCTGATTTATTTGAAATCAAAGCATTTGGTGCCTTTGAATTGTTTGGTAAAGAGCACCAAGCGAGCTTTGGGGTAAGCCATGCAAAAAGTGATGATGTGATGTATCAGCACCCGTTTGATTTTGCAAATACACCAGCGGCCGGACCAACGCCTGCGTTCCCGTACGATTTAGATGCGATCCCAGAACCTGAATGGTTAACGCCGGTTCTGTATTCAGATATTGAACAAAAGCTAACCCGTTACTTTGGCTCTGCTCAGTTAAATATTACGGATAAATTATTTACTGTGGTTGGTTTTAACGCTATTGAATTTGAACGCTCAGGTATGAATGCCGGTGCATCTATCGATAATGATGAGAGCGAAACTAGCCCATATATCGGTTTTACCTATAAGTTAAACGATGATTTAAACTTATATGCTAGTTACTCAGATATTTATCAGCCACAAGAGCAAGCTGATTACAACGGCCAATACTTAGCACCTACCAAAGGCACTAACTTTGAAACCGGTGTTAAGGCTTCTTGGTTTGATGATGCCCTAATGACAACATTTGCTTATTTTACTGCTGAGCAAGATAACTTTGCGCAATACGCAGGCCTGACAGAAGATGGCATTTATTACTATGAAGGCGTGTCTATTGAATCAGAAGGCTATGAATTTGAAGTCACAGGTAAAATCACCGACGCTATGAATATCGTCGCATCTTATACGCATATTGATGTAACAGATGAAAATGGTGATGACACCAATAAATGGGCACCTCGCGATGTTGTTGGTGTAACAGTAGACTATGCATTAACAGATGCAGTGGTTGTTGGTTTAAATGGCCGTTGGCAATCTAAAATCGAAAGCACTGATTACAATGTTAAGCAAGGTAGTTACGCGCTGCTAAACGCCTTCGCGCGTTGGAATATTAATGACCAAGTTGCAGTACAGGCAAACGTTAATAATATTACTGATGAGCAATACATCAATAGCTTACAAACTGTGGGTTATTATGGCGCGCCAACAAACGGTAGCCTAACTCTGACTTATAAGTTCTAAACGCTGTTTAGAAAAAAGTGTCGCCCGAATGGGCGACACACATCTATTAATTAGGGCAATTACCTAATTCATAATACCCAGCACTAGTTTGCGCTAAGGTACTGGTATAAAAAGTGTTATAAAGACCTAGGTTATCACCTGAACCCACCGCATAAGCGTAAGAACCATTCGTGGTTGCGCGATTTGCTTGCACATGTGCATAGTTGCTTGAAGTAGTTTCGCTGCATTGGTAATCACCATTCGGTGTTGAGTCACACGCATCACCCACACCATCTGCATCACTATCCAGTTGATCACTATTGGCCACCAGCGGGCAGTTATCTAGGCTATCACTAACACCATCGCTGTCAGAGTCACTCGTTTCACCATCAGGAGTGCTGTCACACACATTACCAATCCCGTCATTATCGTTATCAGCTTGATCAGCATTCGCTACATTCGGGCAATTATCTGCGCCGTCGAGCACACCGTCGTTGTCTGCGTCATTAGTCGGTTCAGTGGTGGTTTTGCATGCTTGTAATGGCCCTGCACAACTTGAATCATCATCAGCAATCCACTGACATTGATTTGTACCCGCTGAATACTCGCGCATTGTAAAGGCAGCGGTTCCAAACGCTAAATAACAGGCAGAATAACCTTCGCCCCAACTAATATGGCCTTCGTTGATATGAAGATTGTAATCGCCTGTCACGCCAGCATCGATGACAAAACTAATGCTATCTGTTGATGTCAGCGCGGTATCATCTGTTGCGGTGATCACTGCGCTATTATTGCCGCCAGCTAGATTGCATTGCTCAGCAAAATACTCAAGCCCATTCACTGTAGCTGTCACATCACCATTGCTAAAACTGACCACTACAGTACTTAAGTTTTGATTATTATCAATCACCGTTCCCGTCACTGTAGCGCACTGCCCGTTTACACTAGCCGCAGTATCACTCAGTAGTGGTGCTGTAGCTGCAGGCTCTGGTCCAACGCGTACCGTAAGATTAGCTTCATCACCTTGTTTCGCTTCATTATCTGTGGCACTGACACGCACTTCATAAAGTCCATCGCTGAGTGCACTTGTCACCCCGCTAAAGGTATTATTCGCATCGACTTGCACGTTCAGTGACTCAATTAAGCTTGCCGCGCCACTGACTAGGCTATACACGTTAATATCAACATTGGTTACACTGCCTTCTGGGTCGACTGCACTGCCTGTAATGGTGAGCTGATTATTACTGTCTGTGGCAGTTAAATTACTAATTTCAGGGCCTGCATTACGATCAACTCGTTTATTATTAGCCGCAAAGTACCCACCGAGATAGGTTGCAAAATTAATACTGTTTGCCGCCACATAATCGCCAGACGCACCTTGCCCGCCCGACCACGAATGATCCAAATTATTAAACCACAGCATAGCAACCCGATTCTCTTGCCAAAGTGACTGCTCAGCGTTACGCGTTGCATCATCACTTATTGTCGTTGTGCCTGAAAGTTGATTAACCCCATAAAGGGCAGCAAAGCCATCTGCGTTTTGCTGGTTGTAACAGGTATTCACTGTGGTATCGGCAGTACCATGACCAATCACCGCTATTTGTGTGGCAAAATGATCTTTATAACTGCCAGCATAGCTTTCACAGCGGGATACAAAGGTGTTTTCAGACACTGTTTCACAGGTCGAAATTGCCCCACTTGAACTTGTGCCGATGGTTGGCCCAGCGCTTGGTGCAACCCCAGCAAATACATCAGGCGCTACACAAGCCGTTTGTGCAGCCATTGCGGCTCCAGATGATAAGCCTGCAATATACACTTGTTTAGGGTCAATATTACGCGTTGCATCAGCGCTCAATGTATTGGCTAAATTAACCAGATTTTTATAATCGCCAGAGCTGCGATTGATTGCTCCTTGCCAATATGACCAGCAGCTATAGCCTGCTTTATTCATAGCATCAGGAACGGCTATTACCATGCCATGGGCTTCGGCTGCATCTTCAAGGTTAGCAGTTAAGTAGTTATTAATGGGTTGCACGCAGCCATGCAGTACCAGCATCAAAGAATGGCCATTGCCTATGCTTGATTGCGTATCAGGAGTGTAAATATGAACATTATTAAAACCGCCAATGCTGACATTTTGCTGCCAACTCCCTGCAAAACTTGGCTGCGAGAAAATAGCAGCACAGAGCACTGCGAGCGGAGTAAACGACGCTGATTTTCGTTTACATAATTGTGTTACTTTTTGCATATATCGCCTTTATAGTCGTTATCATTGTTGTCTGTCAGTTGATGACTAACTCAATGTAGTAGAACTATTTAAAAAGCGACCTATAACTATAGTGCTACATCCATAAGAAACCTTAACCCTAAACAATCACTTTTTATTAATGCACTTTAGTGGATTAAAACAAAAAAGCGCTGCAGGTTTCTGCAGCGCTTTTACTAAAACGAGTAACTCTTTGTAAATTAGTATATCGTTAGCTTGATATTGTTTATTCCTCTTTCTGCCACAGGTCGACCTTGTGGGCCAAGGTGATGAGCAGCGTGGAACTTAGACCCTATTGCACTAATTCTGTGTAAGAAGCTAATTTCTTCATCATATTTAAGTGCTAATGTATTATCAGGACGCTCACCATCATCAGGCTGCATAATTCGCGCATATAGTTCCGGAGTTGCAGTAGAGAAAGTGATTTCACTTTGCTGAGAGCTTAATGTAAGCCACTGAACATCCGAGAAGTACCCTTTAAATTCAGGTAATTCCCAGCGCTCGCCAGCAACGCCTTCATTATAATCATTTTCCCAAACAGAGTAGTTTACGCCCTCTAAGCGGTTAGCCCATACACGGTAAGGGCCATCACCTAACCAACGTTTATGCTCAATTGCTTTTTTCGGATAATTAAAACCAACGCCATGAAGGATGTATTCACCGTCAAGCCAGTAATCAACATCCATTGATAAATGACCTTCAGGGTGAACAGTCCAAGTTAGCTTTGTAATGCCTGCTGGCGGGTTCATCACTTCAATCACTAAATCATTAGCAATAATTTCAGACTTTAATTCTGTCGGTTTTTTATCTTGTTGCGCTTCTTTCTCAGCATTTGGATCATGAGTTAGCCATGAACCAATACCATTATAAACCCCTTTATTTAGTGAGTTATCAGAACGAAGTAACCTAGGACCATTTGTCAACGCCGCAGTTTGACCTTGCTTACTGTATGACTTTAATAGACCTGTTGTTGCATCAAAAATAATTGTTCTATCAGCAGCCTTAACCGCTAACTCAGATTCGTTTTGACTAACAATTTGAGCTGGTTTAGTTGCTGATGCCTGATTTTCAAATTGCTCTTGAGTTAATTTTGCAAGTTTAGCCGCACTCTGGATAGGCCAAGCATCTGTCCAAATTGAATTCTGCTGCTGGTCAAAAAATTCAACCTCTAACCACCCATTTTGCTGCCAATTGTCAGGTAAGTTCAATTGTACTGTTCCTGTCGAGTCTGGCTTAATAGCAGGGAGTGTGGCTTTATTGCTCGCTACAAGCTGCTTTTTATCAGAAAACGCTGTCACTGGCTGATATAAACGCCATTCGAGCGACATAGTTGATAGATCAACAAAGTCATACAGGTTTTTAACTTGCAACTGACCGTCAAAAGAACCGGCAAGTAACTGGCCATTCTTTAAGTTTTCAACTTGGATTGGTGACCAAATTTCTTTAATTGTAAAAAAGCTCGCTTCTTTTTCACCATAAGGTCCAACAATACCATCTGGCGCATGGTTAAAGTCGGTATCAACACGGCCATTTTGATCTGTACGCTCAACACCCTCATCAGCAAACACCCATAGGAAACCACCGGCACCAACAGGAGTTGACATCATGAAGTCCCAAAAATCTCTCAAACCTGCACCATGGCCACCATCATACAAGCCATGTAAGAACTCGGTTGGGAAAAATACTTCATTACGGGCTTTTTTAGCTACTAGTTCCGAGTAAGTTGGGTAATGATCAGTATCGATATTACGGAACAACTCCCAAGGATGAAGAATTGGACGGTTTTGAATGTCATAAAGGTGATAATCATCATCAACATCGGTATTAAAACCGCCTTCATTACCGTTCGCCCAGAATAAAATACTTGGGTGTGCTTGGTCGCGTTTAACAAGCTGAGCAACTAGGCGTCTCGCTGATGGCGTATCAATAACTGGCTTTTGCCATGTGCCTAACTCATTAATAACATAAATACCAAGACGATCTGCCGCTTCTAAAAAGTGCACATCGGGTGGGTAATGCGACATTCTAACAGCATTCATGTTCATGCTTTTCATCGTCTTAATGTCATCGATGCTGGCTTGTTTAGTCATAGTACGTCCAGTTGCTGGACGGAAGCTGTGACGGTTAACCCCTTTAAGGATAATTTTTTCGCCATTTAAATATAAGCCGTCATGTGGGCGTAATTCAAAAGTTCTAAAGCCAAAGGTTTTATCGAAACTATGTAGAGTTTTAGAGCCTTCTTTTAAATCAATACGTACTTGATATAAATTAGGCGTCTCGGCACTCCAAAGCTCAGGAGAGTCAACATTAGTGGCTAAATGCACTTTGTTACCATCAAGTTTGGCATTAAACGTTTCACTTACTGGGTTGCCATCTAAATCTAAAATTTGTGCTTCAACAGCAGAAGCATTTGATTTATCAAGTCCTTCGAGATAAACATCCATTTTAAATTCACCAGACGCTTTTGCATCTAATGAAACCCAGTCAATATGAGATTGTGGCAAAGACTGTAAAAAGACTTGACGATAGATACCACCGAACACCCAATAGTCTGCTGCGCGTTCTGCTGCTTCAATACTTTTGTTAGCCGAAACTTTATCTACCACAACCTTTAGCTCATTAGCTTCACCACTTTTTAAAAATGGCGTTATGTCATAGCTGAATCGATAAAAACCACCTTGGTGGGTTGGCCCCACTTGTTGTTGGTTCACAAACACAGTGGCATCTGTCATCACACCATCAAAAACAATTTCAATTTTGCGACCAGACCAATCAGCAGGTAGGCTAAAATCACGACGATAAATACCTTGTTCGCTATGTTTATCTGGGATGTAGCCGTAATCATAGTTACCGAAGCCTTGTTGCTCCCAGTTAGAAGGAACATCTATTTTGCTCCATTGACCACAGTTTTGCCCTTCACTACAGTAAAAGTCCCATTTCACCGCATCATCACTGCCAGTCCCACTTAACATCATTATGTCTGTTTTAGCGTCATCATTAGGCTGAATGTCAACACTTTGCTGACTATTACAGGCTACAACCAAGAAGCTCAAGCAAGCGATAAACGCATTTCTTAATATACTGGTTTCAAACCATGCTGGTTTGCTTATTAACCTTAGCTTTTTTTCAAGCCGGCCAAAATAATCCTTCCTCATATGTGTTCCTCTAACTGTTGAAATTATAATGTTTTTAGAAAATTTTTAGTCTACACAAGCTAATATTACCATTAAGTATATACATATCATAATACAATTGCCACCGGTAGCATTTTGAGGTTTCATCCACCTTGTTCGCGTGTTTTACTCATCATATTTGACGCTAAAAAACGACCTACTGCATTAATTTTAATAAATAAATTAACAATTATGTCATTTGTTTTTTGTCTTGCACCAAAAAGAAATCAAACCTTGCACTACAACTGAACCCTCTCTTTATGAAGCATAAAAATAATACGAATTGCTATGTAACTACATTCTCATGCTCTTTTTTCGAAATTCCACCGAAAAAATAAACACCTGATAAAAAACAACTTATTTTAGAAAATAAGCAGAAACATGTAACAAAATATTAAAAAGAATATAATAATACTTAAACATCTAAATTTTCTGTGTTATAAAATTTAGGAGCGTGGTTAGGGGGATGAAGACAACACAACAAGCCTGGCATGCTTACTTGCGGTGCAACTATTTGGCTAAAAATGCCACCGGTGGCAAAATTGCAGGAAAAATACACTTAATAAAAAAACACACGATATCAGCACCTTGTCGAACATTAGAGGTTTTTCTAATGATGCTGATTTAACACTGAATCAAATAACTTCTGTTATTGATTCGCATTAAAATAATTTTGGAGGTTATTTTAAATGTTTAAGAAAACGACATTAGCCAGCACAATTTGTATGGCCCTTTTTGGGCAATGTGTTTATGCAGCAGATGAGGCTGCAGAGCAAACACAAAACGCTCAAGCAAATGACAACAATGATTCCCTTGAAATAATTGAAGTTGTTGGGATCCGAAGCAGCTTAAATAAAGCCGTTAATATCAAGCGCCAATCAATTCAGGTTGTTGATGCGATTGTTGCCGAAGATATTGGTAAGTTTCCTGATAATAACCTTGTTGAGGCTCTGCAACGTGTAACAGGTGTACAGGTAACAGACCGCGCATCGGGTGAAGTAAATACTGTTACAATCCGTGGCTTAACCGATGTTACAACTACAATTAATGGCCGAGAAATGTTCACCGCAGCAGGGCGTCAACTTGCTGTTGCAGACATACCTGCGGCACTTCTTGAAAGTGTAGAAGTCTACAAAACACGAAATGCCAGCCAATTAGCGAGCGGTATTGCGGGTCAGCTTAATGTTCGCACCCAACGTCCATTTAATTTTGAAGGCTCAAAGGTTGTGGTCAATGCCCGTGGCGTTTATCAAGACCAATCTGAAGAAACCGATCCTATCGTAAGTGTGCTTGCCAGCAATCGTTGGGAGTCATCTGTTGGTGATGTAGGCGCATTAATTAACCTTTCATTTGCTAGCACCAGCTACCGAGATGAAAATAGTGCGCCAGGTGGTTTCGTGCCATTTAGAGCTGATAACTTAAATCGTATTTACCCATGGCCAACTGGCCTTGAGCACGGTATGGACAGAACGCCAGGGGCAACCATGTATGACCCTGCAACTGACAGTGAGGTTGAGTACTATCTAAGTCGTGACGCACTAAATCAGTCAGATCTAACTGGTAAACGTGAACGCCCAGCAGTAAACCTGTCATTTCAATGGGCACCAAATGATACATCAGAGTATATTTTCGAAGCATTTTACAATGGCTACCGCAACGAAAGTAATAACCACCTATTATTCTCATACGCAGATTCTTCACGGGTAGAAACCGTGACACAACCAGTGTTGTTTGAAGGCACAAATGTCATCAAATCTCGTGCTTGGGGTGACTCAGGTGCATTTACCAGCGGCGACTTTTCTAAGAGCCAAACTGATAGCTACATGTTTGCATTAGGTGGTAAATGGGCGCTATCTGAAGATGCGACACTAAAATCTGAGTTGGTCTATCAAACAAGTAAATATGAACGTGAGTTTGTTGCTATGCAGGCAAATACTCGTTTTCCATTTGTCATGGCAGACTTCAATCATGAAGACGGCATCATGGCATGGACTGTTTACGATGAAGAGTTTGGTACCCCACTTGATTTAACCGATCCAAGCTTATGGACCACCAGTACCATGTTCGATAACGGCGGTGAGGATAATGGTGATGGCTTAACATTCACGCTTGACCTCGACTTCTATGTTGACTGGGGTATCTTTACAAAAGCTAAAGCAGGTGTTCGTTATGATAAACGTACAGCTGATAGCAGTAGTCGTGATTCTAATCGATTTAACCCTATTCCATTAGCATCTCTAGGCTCAGAAGCGCACTACGTAAATAGTGATTTCTTTGATGGGAAAAGTGATTTGCCGAGATCATGGGTTGCCTTTAATGCAAAAAACTTATGGCAAAACCGTGCAGAGTATCGTGATACGTTTAATTTCTACGATAGCGCCGATGGCGAGCGTCGAATGACGCTACAAAAGAACTTCGATATCGACCAAACTTCATGGGCTGCATATGTGCAAAGCCAATTTGAAACACAACTTTTTGGTAATCGATTAGACGGTGATATTGGTCTTCGCTATACCTACGCAGGCGCTGACATGGACTTTTACCACTGGGATGGAGAAGTTGGTGGCATAGTACAGAGTACTGGCCGAAATAGTAGCGCAAAGTTCTTACCTAATTTAACGCTACGCTATCATTTAAGCGATAATTTAATTACTCGTTTTGCTTATACACAAACCTTACGCCGCCCAGAGTTTGGCCAATTAAATAGTTTTATTAATTTACGTCCAGACACTACAAATGTTGGCTACGGCAACGCAAGCGGTGGTAATCAAAGCCTACGCCCAGTTGAATCTACTAACTATGACTTCTCACTAGAATACTACTTTAATGAAGGTAGCTCAGCGTATGCGACCTACTTCTACAGAGATATTGAAGGGTTTGTTTTTGATTCATTACGCCAAGCTCAATTTCCAAACCCAGAAACCGGTGAGATGGAAGATTATATACTTTCTCAACCTGGCAACACCTCCAATGGTGTTCTGAAAGGCGTTGAAGTTGGCTTAGTTTACTTCCCTGAATCTGTTCCACAGTGGTTAGATGGCATTGGCCTTCAAGCAAGTGGTACCTTCTTAGATTCGGATCAAGACATTCCAATCTTTAGCAACGAAGGTGAGTTAACAGGATACACAAACAGAAGCGTATTTGGTGTTTCAGATACCTCTTACAGCGGTGTATTAATTTATGAACGAGAAAATTTCAGCACTCGCCTCTCTTACGTTTGGCGTGACTCATTCTTAAATCGCTATGGCTCAGGTCGTTTCGCACATCCACGAGGTGTTTATCGTCGACCAGAACAAAGTTTAGACTTCCAAGTAAGTTACGATGTCACTGAAGACTTAGTTGTGACATTTGATGCGACAAACCTTACAGATGAGGTTTATCGTCAATACTACGAACTACCAACTGTTCTAAACGACTCAGCCTCTATTTATAGTCGTACATTCGGCTTAGGGTTCCGCTATAGCTTCTAACTAAGTTTAGCAAAACCAAGGAAGGTTTATTTGATTTCCCCATCAAGTTAGAAAATAAAGCACTGTACCCTTAGGGTCAGTGCTTTTTTCATTTTAGATAGACTAGATTTATCTACGCGTAACAACATTGCCACCGGTGGCAATGTTTGCTAAAGTTGATTGCATAAATAACAGCCTTAGGCCATTAAAAAACAACTAACGTGCCTAAGTTACTCACTGCTAATTAAGTTTAGTCATTACATATTTAAATTTTGCCACCGCTGGCAACGAAAGATTTTGAGGAACCTTATGTCAATTAAATCACAGCCGCTTTCACTTCACCCTGATAGGCTATTTTCGAGTGACCCGGCAATTGTTAGTGTTGCCCGAGAACTTTATGAAGAAATAAAAGATCTTCCAATAGTCAGCCCACATGGCCATACAGACCCAAAGTGGTTTAATAAAAACCCTAACTTTGGTAACGCCACTGAACTCTTTATAAAACCAGATCACTATGTATTTAGAATGCTTTACAGCCAAGGTATTGATTTAAACGAGCTTGGTATTCCTGAGCATGGTATCGATGGCGATTTAACACGATCAAAAAATGCAGATCCAAAAAAAGCTTGGCAGATTTTTGCGGATAACTATTACCTATTTGCAGGTACCCCAAGTGGCTACTGGTTAGATGCCGTTTTTTGTGATGTATTTGGTTTTAAAGAAAAACTTAACTCTGAAAACGCACAACAATACTACGATAAAATCACCGCTGAACTTGCAACAGATGCTTATAAACCGCAAGCATTAATGGACCGCTTTAACATTGAGCTCATAGCAACTACTGAAGGTGCATTAGATTCACTTGAACACCATAAAGAAATGGCTGATACAGCTATGGCCAAACGAGTTATAACCACATTTAGGCCTGATGATGTTGTGGATGCGAGCCGAGAAGACTTTACTGACAATCTCGCTAAGCTTGGTGAGTTAACAGATCAAGATACCAGTACTTGGCAAGGTTATTTAGAAGCAGTTCGCATTCGTCGCGCTTACTTTAAAAAGGAAGGTCGAGCAACTGCAACCGACCATGGTCACCCAAGTGCGATTACTGCTGATTTATCACTATCTGAATGTGAAGCATTATTTAAAAAATGCCGCACAGGTAACGCAACAGAACAAGAGCAAGAACTATTTCGTGGCCAAATGCTAACGGAGCTGGCAGGTATGAGTATTGAAGATGGCCTTGTGATGCAAATTCATCCTGGTGCACATCGTAATCATAACCAGCCAATTTTCAATCAATTTGGACGTGATAAAGGCGCAGATATTCCAAGCCAAACCGAGTATGTTAATGCGCTTAAGCCTCTTTTAAGTAAATATGGTAATCATCCAAAGTTAAAAATCATTTTATTTACCCTAGATGAAACGACTTACAGTCGTGAGCTGGCACCGCTTGCTGGTCATTACCCTAGTTTAAAACTAGGTCCGGCATGGTGGTTTCATGATAGCCCTGCAGGTATGCTGCGTTTTCGTCAGCAAACAACTGAAACCGCAGGTTTCTATAATACCGTCGGTTTTAATGATGACACGCGAGCTTTTCTATCGATTCCAGCAAAGCATGATGTAGCACGTCGAGTTGATTGCCGCTACTTAGCAGAGCTTGTTACAAATCATCAAATAACGATTGAAACAGCCCACCAGCTTGCTTATCAACTGACTTATGGGTTGGTTAAAAAGGCGTATAACTTATAAAAATCTAGCACGGCATTATTGACATAATGTCGTGCTTATTCAGGAACTCGAGATGTTGATTCGCGTGTCACCAAATGTGGCGTTACTGTTTTTGGCATAGGTAGTTTGTCTTGATTACCACGAGAGCGATTAATCAACTTTTGTACGGCTAAGCATGCCATATTAAATACAGGTCGGCGTATTGTTGTCAGCGATGGAATGATCCGAGATGCAAGAATATTGTCATCGAACCCCGCGACCGATAACTGTTCCGGCACTTTAATACCTTGGTTGTTAGCCACACGGAGCACAGCTGCAGCCATCTCATCATTATTAGCAACGATTGCTGTTGGCCTAGGTTGTTTGCTTAACAACTCCCTAGCGCACTCTAAACCACTGTCGTAACTATTTTTGCCTTCAACAATATATTCTGAGGGTAAATTTACATCATAAACCTGCAATTCAGCTAAAAAGCCAGCTAAACGCTCTATTGATGAACGATAATTTTGTGGGCCAGAAATAAAGCCAATGTCCTGATGGCCTAATTCGACTAAATGGTCTGCCATATCACGCATTGCTGCACGCTCGTCAGATACAACAATATTATCAGCGTCATCCAAATCAACTGATGCAAGCCTTACGTATGGACAATCAACATCTCTTAAAGCTGCAGCGAGCTCTTTGTTTTCTGATACCGGAGGCAAGATAATGACGCCATCTAATTTTGAACGAGCGATAAAACGTAAGCAGTCATCAACAAAATCTTCGCGTTTTGCAGAACCTGGGTGTACTACTAACTCGTAGCCTAATTCAGCACAGACACTCAATGCACCTCGTTGCACTTCATCAATATAGAGTGCATCAGGGTTATCATAAATTAGCCCTAACAAATACGAACGGCTTGAGGCTAAACCTCTGGCTTGCTTATCTGGCGAGAAGCCTGTTTGCTTTATTATCTCAAGCACTTTTTCACGTGTTGCTTCACCTACCGCAGGTGAGCTATTTATTACACGAGAAACGGTACGTTTTGATACCCCCGATAAGCGGGCAATATCATTAATTGTCACTGACATAGAAGATCCCGAAATAACTAACTTAGCTATAGTAGCACCAAGCTTTTATCCATAAAAGCTGTTAACTCTAGCAAAGCAATTGTTTTTATTAATCAATCAACCCTAGTAAGCGAGGTAAAAACTCACTTATGGCAGGTAAATAGGTCACCAACATAAGCACCATAAACATCACACAATACAAAGGCAGCATTGGCTTAATGATTTTATGAAGCGAAGTTTTTGCTACTGCGCAGCTGACAAACAATACACTACCAACCGGCGGCGATACCAAACCGATTGATAAATTAAGCACTATCATTACCCCAAATTGCACCGGTGACATGCCAAACTGTGCTGCAACGGGCAAAAAGATCGGAGTAAATATAAGCACTGCAGGTGTCATATCGATAAAGGCACCCACTAATATCAAAATGAGATTGATTAATAACAAAATCAGTAATGGGTTATCACTTAAGGTTAAGAAAAATTGACTCACTATTTGCGGAATGTGTGAATAAGATAAAACCCACGACATCGCACTAGAAGCGGCAATAATAAGCATCACGATTGCCGTTGTTTCACAAGCTTTTAGCAGTAGTTTAGGTAACTCATCTAGCGATAATTCTTTATACACAAAAACAGCTAAAACCAGTGCATATAATACAGCGACAGCCCCTGCTTCTGTGGCTGTGAATACACCTCCTATGATACCGCCAATAACGATTATGATGAGTAGCAAACTAGGGATGGCTGCAATCACTTTTTCTAAAACCAAAGCAAGTGGTAAACGTGCTGCTACGGGGTAGTTGTTTTTTAAAGAATAGATGGCACAAACCAACATCAGTGTTAATCCCAGTAAAATACCTGGTAAATACCCAGCAACAAACAGTGCCGCGATCGACACTCCGCCACTTGCTATAGCATAAATAATTAAGATGTTACTTGGCGGTATTAGCATACCCGTGGTTGCTGCGCTGGCCGTAACTGCGGCGGCGAAATTTTCACTATAACCGTGCTTTTTCATTTCTGGCACCATAAAGCTGCCTATCGCCGATGTGGCCGCCACTGCAGAACCAGAAATTGCGCCAAACATCATACAAGACATCACATTGACCAGCGCTAATCCGCCCGGTAAAAAACCGACCATAGCCATAGCAGATTCAATTAAACGCCTAGCTATGCCCCCCTGCCCCATGATCAGACCCGATAAAATAAAAAACGGAATGGCCAGTAGTGCAAAGCTGTCTATTCCCCCTATCATTTGCTGCGCAATTGTCGTTGCCGCTGGGGTAAAATCCATGTGTAAAACCAGCGCTAACAACGTCGACAGAGCAATACTAATCGATATCGGCACATTGATTAGCAGCAGTGTGAAAAAACAAACAAGCAACAAGATGGCTGTCATTTCCATTATTCTTGCTCCTGTGTTTGTCTAAAAAAATAAATGATATTTTCAATGCAATTGAATGTGATGAGTACGCCACTAATTGGCAAAGCAGCGTAAATAAACCCCATATTGATCCCAAGAGCAGCTGAACGTTGATCTAATGAAAAGCTTAAGTTCATCAACATACCGCCTCCATAAACTAATAGGCTGAGCGCGGTAATCAGTACTGAAAACTCAATTAAAAATGAACACTTACGACGTATCGTTGGAATCATCTTTTGATAGAAAAGATCAAGCCCTAAGTGTGCTCGGGTACGATAGGCATACGAAGCACCTAAAACGCCAATCCACATAAGTAAAAAACGAGCAAGTTCTTCAGTGTAAGAGTTAGGGGACCGCAAAATAAAGCGTGAGAACACCTGCCAACTAACGACTGCAACAATGGCAAACATCGCAACAATTAATACCCATTCAATGAGCTGATTTATTTTCGCATTAAACTCTTTCATAACGCCTCCTGCATCGCTTTTATTGCCGCAATTTGTGCGGCGATAGGCGTGCCTTTAAATGAGGCATGAAAAGGGGCTACTTTCTCTTGAAACACTTGTTTATCTGGGTAAATAACCTCAACACCCGCATCAACAACGGCCTGTAATGCCTGATCAGATGCTGATTGCCACAAACTACGTTGATAGGTAACAGAATCTTGCATTGCCAACTTCAGCCAGTGTTGCTGCTGAGTCGTTAATTGCTGCCAAACCTTTTGACTAGCAACTACGATGTCAGGCACAAAAGTGTGTTCATCTAGGGTGTAGTACTTCGCAATTTCATAATGACGAGATAGGTAATAGCTAGGCGGGTTATTTTCTGCACCATCGACAACACCTTGTTGCAGGGCAGAATAAAGTTCACCCCACGCAATGGGAGTGGCAGCGCCACCTAAAGACTGCACAGTAGCAATAGCCATTGGGCTAGTTACAACTCTAATTTTGCTACCTATTAAGTCATCGGGCGTTCTAATAGCTGCATCTGTTGTGTAAAAGCTGCGACTACCCGCATCATAATAGCCAAGCCCTTTAAGGCGAGCTACAGCTAGGTCATCAAGCAATTTTTGCCCAAGCTGACTATTAAGTACTTTCCAAAAGTGCTCACTATCGTTAAATAAATAAGGCACTCCAAATACTTTCATTTGAGGCACAAAGCCTTCAAGTGGGCTTGACGATACTTTTGTCATCGACAAACTACCGATTTGTAATAGCTCTATTAACTCTCTTTCCGTGCCTAATTGTGCTGCGGGATAAATCACAATTTCCATTTGATTATCAGAGTAATAAGCTAAACGCTCTGCCATATACTCCATGGCTTGATGGGTAACATGACGGGTATCTAATGTATGCGCCATTGTTAGGCGAATAACCTTGTTGTCGTCACTGCAAGCACTGATAAAAAATAAACAGCAGCAGAGAAATAGCGTGCTCAGAAGAATTTTATGCATTGTTGTGTCTTCTTTGTGTGTTCAGTTGTGTGTTCATGTTGTCTTATATAATCCTTTATATTTCATTAAGGTACACGGCAATCCAAGCTATGACCTGCGTATCCATTTAAAAAATTTTGTGAGTTTTAAATGGAAAGCTATAAACAAACGTTAATTGTATTACTTATTTGTTAAAGGCCAGTTTTGACTACCGGTAGCAAATTGTCAAATCTTATTTGCCACCGGTGGCAAAATTAACTACTATGTTCTGCAATACACTGTAACAATGCTAAGAGCGGGCACAAAAATGCAAACTTTAAATCGTAAAAACTTTAATAAAAACAAATATCCAACGAGTATAATGCAGTTTGGAGAAGGCAATTTTTTACGTGCATTTGTCGATTGGCAAATAGATAAGCTTAACGAACAAACAGGTTTAAATGCCGGTGTTGCTATCATCAGACCCATCGACTACGACTCGCTGCCGCTTCTTAATACACAGGATGGCTTATATACCTGTATTATTCGTGGTATCAATGAGCAAAACAAAGCTGTTTCTGAGCAGCGTATTATCAGTTGCGTTAACGAAGAAATCCCTGTTTACAAAGAGTTTGATAACTATTTAAAGCTTGCTGAGAACAGCGACCTTAAAGTCATTTTTTCGAATACGACAGAAGCCGGCATTGAATACATTCCCGAGGACAAGTTATCTGATACACCTGCAAAAGCATTTCCAGCAAAACTAACGCAATGGTTATTTCACCGCTTCAAGCACTTCAATGGTGCAAGTAGTAGTGGCATGATCATAATTCCTTGTGAACTTATTGATTATAATGGCGAAAAGCTTAAAGAGATTGTATTGCAGTACAGTCAGTTATGGGATTTACCAAGCGAGTTTGTGAACTGGCTTAACGAGCACAATCATTTTTGTTCATCTCTCGTTGACCGTATTGTGACGGGCTTTCCGCGCGATGAACATCAAGCTTTACAGCAACAATGCGGTTATTACGACAACTTCATGGTAACAGCAGAATACTTTCATTTATTTGTGATCCAAGGACCACAGCATTTAGCTGATGTATTACACCTTAAAGGCAGTGACTTAAACATTAAGGTTGTTGACGATATTGCTCCTTATAAACAACGAAAAGTGGCTATTTTGAACGGTGCGCATACTGCTATGGTTCCACTTGCCTATATGGCAAATATTGATTCGGTTGGCGAGGCTCTCGCTTCACCTCTGCTTGAAAAATACGTTACTAAACTGATATTTGATGAAATCATCCCTACTCTATCCTTACCTAAAGAAGAGTTACAGATTTTCGCGAATGACGTATTAAACCGCTTCAGAAACCCTTATATATGTCACCTACTGATGTCTATTTCATTAAATAGCATGACTAAATTTAAAACACGCTTGTTACCTCAGTTAGAGCAATATATTAGCGACAACAAAACTGTACCACTACTCATCGCAACAGCTTTAGCTGGGCAAATATTGTTTTATCGTGGCGAGCGAAATGACGACAAAATTGAATTAGCCGACAATCCAAAGTGGTTGGCTTTATTCAACGAGCAATGGCAACAACATCAGCAAGGATCAATAACAACCAATGAGCTAGTAAGCTCTGTGTTAGCTGCTAAGTGGCATTGGGATAAAGACTTAAATGAAATTGCAGGCCTTACAGATAAAGTGACTGAGCAATTAAATCTAATGCTATCAAGCTCAGTTGAACAAACGCTTGTTAACTTATTGGAGTCATAACCATGAGCAGACTATTACGACTTCACAATACTGATGATGTGGCCATTGCCTTACAGCCAATCAATGCAAATGAAAGAATCGAATTTGAAGGCTTTTCTTTTACAACGTTAGAAGATATAGATAAGGGTCATAAAGTTGCGCTTAAGCCGATTGCTAAGGGTGAGCGAGTCATTAAATATGGCGCCCCAATTGGTTTTGCACTTGAAGATATTAATCCTGGCGCATGGGTACACACACATTGCATCAAAACAACGTTGCATGATGAATTAACATACCAATATCAGCCAGAGTTCGTTGCACAAGCCCCCGAGGAGCCATCACCTGAGGTTAATATTTATCGTCGTGCCAATGGTGAGATTGGTATTCGTAACGAGATATGGTTGATCCCAACCGTTGGCTGCGTGAATGGCATGATCAAACAAATGAAAGATGAGTTTTTACGTAACCATGCTGAACTTGAAATTGATGGCGTACACATATTTCCACATCAATTTGGCTGCTCTCAGTTAGGCGATGATTTAGCAACCACAAAAGTTTTATTGCAAGATATGGCCTTACACCCTAATGCCGGTGGCGCGTTAATCGTTGGTCTAGGTTGCGAAAATAACCAATTAGCAGCGTTTAAAGCGGGTTTAGGTGAAATAGACGAATCACGAATTAAGTTTTTAATTTCACAGCACTCTGATGATGAAGTTGAAGATGGCGTAGCTCTACTAGAAGAAATCTACAGCGTCGTTAAACACGATAAGCGAGAAACCGGCAAGCTCAGTGAAGTAAAATTTGGCCTTGAGTGTGGAGGCAGTGATGGCCTATCTGGGATCACAGCCAACCCCATGCTTGGCTACTTCTCTGATTACTTAATTGCTCAAGGAGGCACGACAGTCCTAACGGAAGTCCCCGAGATGTTTGGTGCAGAGACATTACTCATGTCTCGCTGTAAAGATGAAGAAACCTTTAATCAACTTGTCAGCATGGTTAATAACTTTAAAGGTTATTACAAAGCACACAATCAACCTATTTACGAAAACCCTTCTCCTGGCAATAAAAAAGGCGGAATTAGTACATTAGAAGATAAGTCGTTGGGTTGTACACAAAAGGCTGGCACAAGCAAAGTACAGGCTGTGCTTGAGTATGGTGAACGCTTAAGTGTCGCTGGTTTAAATTTACTTAATGCACCGGGTAATGATCCCATTGCCACCAGCGCACTTGCCGCCGCAGGCTGTCATATTGTGCTATTCACAACCGGTCGAGGTACGCCTTATGGTGGCTTTGTGCCGACTTTAAAAATTGCTACGAACTCAGAGCTGGCAAATAAGAAAACGCGCTGGATAGACTTTGATGCCGGTGTGCTAGTCAGCGGTAAAAGCATGCCTGAAGTGCATCAGGAATTTGTCGATTTATTAGTTGAGATAGTAAATGGTAAGCCAACTTGTAACGAAGTTAATGATATTCGTGAAGTCGCCATTTGGAAAAAAGGAGTCACTCTGTAATGCAGGCTAAAAAAGTCGCCATTATTGGAGAGTGTATGGTGGAATTGTCTGGCGAGCTGTTCACAGCCATGCAACAAAACTTTGGTGGTGACACCATGAATACCGCAATTTACCTAAAGAAATTAGCGGGCGAAAAAGTCGATGTCTGTTATATAACTGCCATGGGTGAAGATGCATTAAGCCAAGCTATGATAGCTCGTTGGCAGGATTATCAAATAAATTGCGACTTTGTTCTCAAAGATAAGCAAAGACACGCTGGCCTTTATATGATTCATACAGACCAACATGGCGAGCGTTCTTTTCAATATTGGCGCAATAATTCTGCAGCAAAGCACCTTGTTCAGCAGCCCAAATTTTATAATATCATCAATAAATTAACTGAGTTTGATGCTATTTATTTATCAGGCATTAGTTTGGCAATTTTGCCCCCAGATGATTGCTATGCATTACTTAACGAGCTGACAAACTTAAAACGCGCAGGTGTAAAAATAATTTATGATAGCAATCACAGGCCTTCGTTATGGCATTCGATGCAATACTGTCAGGATATTAATAAGCGGATGGCGCAATTAGCCGACCTGGCTTTGGTAACGTTTGATGATGAAGCAATGATTTGGAGTTGCAAAGATATTTCAGCTTGTAAAGTGTGGCTTCATGAATTAGGCGTTAAAGAACTTGTAATTAAAGATGGTGGAAATGGTTGCCAATACAGTACTTTAGAGCAGCAAAATGCAACGCATTATCCTACCAATAAAATTAATAAAGTCATTGATACAACAGCGGCAGGAGATGCATTTAATGCTGGTTTTTTGTCGGCTTGGCTGCAGGATCAAGCTATTGAAAAATGCGCAAAACAAGGAAATTATATTGCAGGGCAAGTCATTCAGCACTACGGCGCTATCGTTGAGATAACAACCTAAGTTTTACTAAAATAAGGTTTAACCACCAATTAACTTAGTGGTTAAACCTGCAAATACGAATAACTTAATAATTATTTAAAAGTTAAAGCCTAGAGAAACCCAATAACGTCGACCATCTTCAACATATCCGTATTCATCTTCAGTGATTTCTTTATCAAACAGATTATAAACACCAAATCCTAACTTAATGCTGCGGCTTAAATCGTAGTTACCACCAATATCAGCCAAGGTGTAATCTGGCGCAATTAAGCTGTCTTGCGACGGGCCTGTTGTCGGCTGGCTTTCTTCGCCGCGGTAATGAACACGCAGCCACGTACCTAGCTTATCAACCGGGCGCCAATTAACGGAAGTTTGTAAAATATGCTTAGGTAATTGGTTAAGTGGGCTGCCTTTGTATTCACCGGTTTTTTGCTCAGAGTCGGTGTAGGTGTAGTTGGCACTGACATCAAGCTCACTGGTAATGTCGTAAGATACTGATAACTCAAAGCCTTGCGTAACGGCTTCATCCACATTGACATAGGTCGTTGGCATTGAACCAAACTGGTTTGGCCCATCAGTACACTGAGTGAGTGGGCACGAAATACGGGTAATTTTATCTTCAAATTCGTTGTAAAATACGGTGCTTGAAAGCGATAAATCACGGCTGGCATCATAGTAAATACCCATTTCGTAGTTTACTGATTTTTCAGGGCTTAAATCTGGGTTACCGTAAATATTACCACCTCGGCTCACTTGCCCCCAAGCTGCGGTAGATTGACGAATATTCGGTGCTCTAAAGCCTGTTGAGATACCGCCTTTCACCGTCAATGATTTAGTCGCTGTATACACACCATATAAACGCGGGCTGAAATGGCCTGAAAAATCGCCATCATGGTCATAACGAAGACCGGTAGTGAGTTTAAATTGCTTGGTTGCTGCCCACTCATCTTCTGCAAATACTGACCACTGCTCGTTCTCAACATGCGTTAAGTCACTAATGCGGTTACTGGTGTAATCGTCCAGCTCTTCTTTTAAATATGACGCCCCAAATGCAGCATTATGATTGGTAAAAGGTAAAGTCCAGCTTGTTTGCGCATCAGTATTTTCGACGTACATTTCGCGAGAGGTATTATCGAATTTATCGTACTTTAAGTAACTGCGTGATGAACCAAAATCATAAAAACCATTATGACTTAGTGAGTAGCTTTCTTGGTCGTACTCTGTGGTTGATGACTCTGGGCAACCACGTCGACCACAGCTTTCACCTTCAGCTAAAGGAGCAACTGTTTTGCCTAATGTTTCGTCGAGTTTTTGTTTTGCAGAGCCTACTTCAAGCATAATTTCATGGCTATCAGAGGGCGTTAAGATAAACTTAGCTTTGATATTGCTTTGCTCTTTACCACGAAAACCTGCTTCAAAATCGTCTTCGTCACGCTTTGAAAACTGACCAGATAACTGCATACCTAATAACTCAGGAATTAAGCCACCCGCAGTAAAGAAACTGCCTTGGTTGATATTACCCGAGTCACTTGATTCTTGAATCGTGCTGTCTAAACGCAGTTCACCGTACCATTTTTCTGGTGTTTTGCGGGTAATAATATTGATAACACCACCAATTGCATCTGAGCCATATAGTGAAGACATAGGGCCGCGAATAACCTCGATACGCTCAATTGCTGAAATAGGTGGAGTCCATGCTCCCTCAACACCTGGGCCATCACTGTTTGGACGAGTTTCGCGTGAGGTTTGGCGCTGGCCGTCAATTAAAATCAAAGTATATTGACTTGCCATCCCGCGCAGACTGATATCTTTTCTGTCGCCACCACCTGTGACAACCACACCGGGAACATCGGTCATTGCATCGGTTAGATCACGGTAAAAACGCTTTTCAAGCTGCTCACGGTCAATAACACTGATACTGGCTGGCGCCTCTTTTAGCATTTGCTCGTAACCAGAAGCTGATACAACGATTACTTCCATGTCTTGTTTTTTGTCATCAGCGTATGCAAAATGGGAAAGACCTGCTAACACAGCAGCGGTGAGTGGTAAAACAGAAGAAACAACCCTCGTCATAATAATACTCCGTGACTTTTTGTTTATAAATGATAATAATTAGCGTTTGCATACTAATGAGAAGTCCCAATTTTCACAATTTACGATTTCTTAAAACTGAATTAAGAAGGCCTGAACCATGAATTCCAAGCTGATAAAAACATTACGTGTATTTTCTCGTACTGTTGAAACAGGCAACATGAGCAGTGCAGCTGCAGAGTTATCGATGACCACATCGGCTGTCAGTCAACACATTAAGCAATTAGAACAAGAAATCGGATTGAGCCTATTTAACCGCAGCCCACGCGAACTCACGTTAACCGAGGCGGGCCATCTGTATTATCAAAGCTGTTTAAAAATACTGGCACTGGCGGATCAGGCCAGTACGCAATTGCAACAATTACAAAATAAGCCCAGTGGCGAGCTCAAATTAGTTGCGCCTGTGGGGTTTGGCGGCGGCCTATTAAGCGAGCCATTAGATCGCTTAATTAACGAGTTTGATGATTTACGTATTCAGTTAATTTTGACTGATGAGCCAATTGATATGATCAAATGCGGCGCTGACCTAGCGATTGCGATTGGCCCATTAACTGACTCTAACCTCGTTGCTCGTAAATTAGCTACTTGGCCGTTAAAGCTATGCGCTCATAAAGACCATGCAATTAGCAAACTCGATAAAGCAAGTTGGGAAGACCTTGGCAACTTTGCCCGTATCGCCCACAGCAACGCCGACAGTAATGCGTTTAACCCGTCAACGCTGGCAAGCAAGCCATTACCAAAAGCGAAGATCACCGTAAATAATATGCAAAGCTTAATTAAATTAGTGTGTGATGGTGTTGGCTATGGCGTGCTACCAGAGCCAGAAGTCAGGCATTTATTAAAATCGAAAGAGCTGGTTGAAATTGCACCCGAATGGGCAATGCCAAATTACACTGTCTATGCCGTAACACCTGCCAGAGACAGCTTAGCGGCAAAAACAAAAACTGCCATTGATACGTTAAAACTGTGCTTTAACCATGTGTCTAAGCAAGTTGAGTTAGTTGATTAAGACGCTACAAGGATAATACCCATTTGCCGTATTCGGATGGGTATCATCCAAATTAGTATTAGCCTAGCGCCAGCCAAACGCCCACACACATCATTAACGCGCCAGCAATACGGTTTAACCACTTCACATTATCGCCTTTATCCAAAAACAGCCTTAAGCTTTTACCGCCTGTTGCGTAAATCAACATACAGATAAATTCGCTCAGCATAATAATGCTCACTAATACCGCAAGCTGAGGAGCAACCGCTAAATCAACATTAATAAACGGAGGGAGTAAAGAAATCATAAATGCCCACCCTTTTGGGTTTGCAATGGCAGTAATATAACCCTGCGAAAACAATTGCCCACGACCAATTTGTTGCTGTGTATCATCGTTAGGTTTAAAGCTGGTTTTAGCGCGCCACATATTAACCCCTAGGTAAATTAAGTACGCACCACCTAAGTATTTTAAAAAGGCAAATAACTCAGGGTAATTAAGCATAATACTGGCAACCCCTATCACCGCAGCAATGGCTACCGTAGCAACGCCTAACACTTCGCCGACCATCATCCACAGCGTACGTCTAACGCCTACACTCATTCCTAACGTCATGGCGAGCGTCATACACATACCAGGTGTAATAGAAACAAAGAAAAAGGTCGGAATAAAAACCGCGAGTACAGCTAAATCGAGCATAAATGCAATCACATGTTTATTGCTTAAAAAGAGAAAGCGATTAAATCACATTCACTTAAATAAGCAAACAAACACGCGATTGCTAACAGGCTTATAAAAACATACCGCCCGATGCTTCAATGCGCTGCCCGGTCACCCAACGGTTTTCATCACCAAGTAGCTGCGCAATCATAGGACCAATATCATCAGCTTGGCCAACGCGTCCCATGGCTGTAAATGAACTGACTAATTGCGCAACATGCTCATTATCACGAACAGCACCGCCACCAAAATCAGTGGCAATAGCGCCCGGCGCAACAACATTCACGGCAATACTGCGACCAGCAAGTTCTTTTGCCATGTATTTGGTCAATACCTCAACGGCCCCTTTCATGGTGGCGTAGGCCGCTTTTCCTGGTAATGCAAAGCGTGTCAGCCCAGAAGATAAGTTAATAATACGCCCGCCATCATTGATCATCTCATGCAATGCTTGCGTTAAGAAAAACACACCTTTTACATGTACATTCATCAAATTATCAAACATAGCTTCGCTGGTATCAGCAAATGCACTGTCACTGCCATGGCCTGCGTTATTAATTAAATAATCAAATCGAGACGTTTGCCATTGTGTTGCTAAGGTACTTTCAAGTGTTTGTTTAAATTCAGCAAAACCTAAAATATCGCTCACATCAAGTTGAATGGCGACGGCTTTTGCCCCCAGTGCGGCTACTTCCTCTACAACTTGCTGCGCTTCATCTTTATGGCTTCTGTAAGTAAATACACAATCAATGTTTTTACGTGCCAAACTTAAAACTGTATTTTTACCTAATCCGCGATTACCACCTGTGATCACTGCAATTTTGTTGCTCATCGTGTTTACCCTTTTGCTTTGAAGTAATTGTGAGCAACCAGTATATTTACACTGCAAATTCAGATAAACCATGTAAAATTGAATTAACTGTTCGCAAATAACAAACAATCATGAATGAACTGAATGCCATGAAAACCTTTGTTCAGGTTGCAGAGCAAAAAAGCTTTTCGGCTGCAGCACTTGCACTGAGCATGCCTAAATCATCTGTTTCGCAGTTGGTCAAACAACTCGAAGATACGTTAGGTGCTCGGCTTCTAAACCGCACAACAAGACGAGTTACGCTTACTAACGAAGGCACGGTTTTTTATCAGCGCTGCAAAGATATGCTTGCTGATATAGACGAACTACAAACCCTATTTCATAAAAAAGACGAAGCGTTATCAGGGCGTCTTAGAGTAGATATGCCACAGCCAATTAGCAGACGTTTAGTGCTGCCGAATCTAGACAGCTTTTTATCTGCACACCCGCAATTAGAGATTGAGCTGAGTAGTTCAGACAGACGAGTTAACCTAATTGAAGAAGGCTTTGATTGTGTAGTGCGGGTCGGTAATTTAGAAGATTCATCGCTGATTGCGAAAAAAATTGGCCACTGCCCGATGATTAACTGTGTAAGCCCAGGTTATATTAAAAGCTATGGCAACATCACAGAACTTAGCGATTTAGCCAAGCACTACATTGTTCGCTATAGCCAAACACTCGGTCAACTTGACCCCGGCTTTGAATACCAAGATACACAAGGCGATTGGCAAACCCTCACCATGAAATCACAACTTACAGTTAACAATACAGATGCCTATAAAGCAGCGTGCTTAGCTGGGCTTGGTCTTATTCAAGTGCCACGTCATGGTGTTCTCGACGAGCTTAGTCGTGGTGAACTTATCCAAGTTTTACCTGACTATAATTTGCCGCCCATGCCTATGAATATCGTCTACCCAAATCGACGTCATTTACCAAGGCGCACCCGAGTGTTTATTGATTGGTTAAGCGAGCAACTAAAACCGATTACGCAGAGCTAAGATGCTTGCTATATGCGCTTCAGTTTAACTACCTTTAATTACAGATAGCAGAAGTTGATCAATTTCATTATTCACTCCACCAACGCTACTATTGTTTAAAATTACGTAACCAATATTTTTATCTGTCACAGAGCGAGTTAATGATGTCCAGCCTCTATTAAACCCTGCAAAACCTAGACTGTTATTCTCAGAGTCTACGACATAACTCATACTCCATCGCCCTTCTGTGTGAGGCTGAGCTTGAATCATATTTGCAATAAGCTGATTTGATAAAATATTTGAACCAATATAATTACCTTGCTCATTTTTTAGCACTGCCTTATTAAACTTAGCTAAATCATCTGCAGTTGTTATAAAGCCAGCGGCAGCAGTTTCTGTAAAATACACCATAGCTGTTTTGTTGCCATTCTCATCGTAAGGACTAGCCAGGTTTGCCGGAGAAATACTATTGATATCAAACGAAGAATTTGTCATTCCGAGGGGTAGAAGAACGTTTTCAGTCATAAAATTACTGAAAGATTGATTAGTCAGGTCTTCAATTAACAGCTGAACTATCGTGTAACCACCACCTGAATATGACCATTTAGTATCAGGTTCATGAATAATTTTAACGGCTCCATCACCCGTGTTATCGCCTTCTAATGACTCTACAAGAGTAGGTAATGGATCTTCAGCGCCCCATCCATTGTACCCACTTAATGAAAGCCCTGCAGTATGAGAGAGAATATTGCGTAAAGTTACCTTGTTAGCATCAAACTGAGAATTAGGTATTTTCCAACTTTTTAAGTAATCATTAATTGGTTTATCAAGTTCAACTTTACCTTGTTCAACTAGTTTCATTGCGCCCCAAGCTGTAATCACTTTAGAAATGGAGCCAACATTGAATAAAGTTTTGTGTGTGATTGGGGTTCTATTTTCAGCGTCAGCATAGCCATAAGAATATGAACCAAGCACCTCATTCCCTTGAACAATCGATATAGCAATACCACGCGCTTTGCTTTTTTCAAGAATTAAAGGGATCTCCTTATCTAGCACTTTAGAAAATTCTAAACTTTTGGTTTGTTTTGCATGTAATGAGCAAGACGATATTAAAAATAATATTAGAATTATAAACTTATTCATGAGCATCCTTGTAATTATAACTGCCACTTTAATGGCTTAAATTAATTGACTAACCGCTTATCACTTAATAAAAATATAAAAGTAGGCAATATAAAAATCCCCGCTAAAAGGGCGGGGATTCCTAATATAACCATTTCACAAATTACTGAGTAACGCCTTCCGCGGCAACTGGCTCTGCGGGTTTTTCGTCACTTAGTAAGTATTTATCTAACCACTGCTCTTGCTCCCAAAGTACATGCAGTAAGCTCTTACGAGCGCGATAGCCATGCGCCTCATAAGGTAACATCACTAAACGGGCTTCTTTACCTAAGCCTTTTAATGCAGCATACATACGCTCACTTTGCATTGGGAATGTACCCGAGTTTGGATCTTCTTGACCGTGGATCATCAGCATAGGCTCATTGATTTTCTCAGCGTGGAAAAACGGTGACATTGCCGCGTACACATCTTGTGCTTGCCAAAAATCACGTTCTTCACCTTGGAAACCAAATGGCGTTAGGGTGCGGTTGTATGCACCACTGCGGGCAATACCGGTTTTAAATAAGTCGCTGTGCGCTAATAAATTCGCCACCATAAAGGCACCATAAGAGTGACCTGCAATGGCAAAGTTATCTTTATCTGCCACCCCTTTTTCAACAAGTACATCTACTGCAGCCTTAGCACTTGCCACCAGCTGCTTACGGAATAAGTCGTTTGGCTCTTTACCATCAACACCCACAATTGGCATTTTCGGATCGTCAAATACGGCAATACCTTTTGCCAGATAAGGCATTGGCCCCCAATAACCGATATAGGTAAATTCATACGGCGACTCACGCATTTGTGACGCAACGGCTTTATCTTTATATTCAAGCGGATAAGCCCACATTAGAACCGGTAACGGGCCTTGAGTTGAATCATAACCCGGCGGTAAATAAAGCGTACCACTAAGCTCAACACCATCATCACGCTTGTATCGAATTAGCTCTTTAGTCACCCCTTTAAATTCTGGGTAAGGGTGCTCAAAAGTCGTAAGTTGAGTCAGGGTTTTATCGTCTAAATCACGAATAAAAAAGTTAGGTTGCTCAGTTTTAGATTCGCGAATCGTAATTAAACGCTCGCCTTCATCATCAAGCATTGCACGCACACGCTCATAGTATGGCGCTTCTGATTGCCAAATGCGTGTTGTGGTATTGGTTTTTACATCATAACGGTCTAAAAACGGAATATTGCCCTTTTCAGATGCACCATTACCGCGTAAGAAAAGATAACGCCCGCCAACGACTTTTAATACATCAGCGCCCAAATCATTTTTTTCATAAATTGGGTAACCTGGATTTTTGTAGGCATCGTTATAACTGCGCTCGGAAAATAGCACACGGTTTTTATCTGCATTACGTGGTTGAATAACAAATGTGCGAACTTGTCGGTCGCTAAAGCGCCATTCAGATAACAGAGCAACATTACCGTTGCCCCAAGTTATTGAGTCAAAACGGCGTTCAACTTTAGCAAATAACTTAGCATCACGTTTAAAAGGTGCTCTTAGGCTATAAAGGTAATCGTGATGAGGAACGTCGGTTTTCATATCACCGCCGTCTTGTGCTTCTGCCCAAATGACTTCAGCGCCTTGATCTGCTCGCCATTGAAATTCGCGGCGACCAGTACGCACACTGTCATAACCTTGTGGAATGTTATCTGCTAAAGGCTGCTTCGCAAGCTCTGCTAGCGTATAGCCACGCATTCCCCAAATTTGCCAAGTCGCAGCAAATCGGCTGTAAGGCACTTGATAAGAAAAAGGCTCATCAATCATGCCAACCAAAATATTGGTTGAATCAGGTGAGACCGAAAACGATTTAATTAAGCCCGGTTGACCAATTGGTTGGCCTTGACCACTAAGCGGAATATAAGTCAGCTGGCTTTGTGCAAAAAACTTAAATTGTGCTTCATCATATGGGCTAGTTAACAAGTTTTGATAAGTACGCGCAGGCGCTTTTTCACCACTACTTTGCTGAATAACTGGCACAATCTGCGAGCTGTCGTTGCTGATACGTGCTTTACCAATATTAACTGCTGCATTAGCTACAATGGCGCTGCTATCTGGCAACCAAGTATAAGGCGTGCGCGTTAGCACTGAATTTAGTGGTGTATCACTTAACTGGCGGGCTTGCTTAGTACTTACATTATACACCCATAAGTTAGCACTCGATGCTTGTTCAACCACAAACGCCAAGTATTGACTGTCGCTTGACCAACTTGGTGAACGTAAAATGCCGTTTGGCAAACCAGATACAACAATTTCAGAACCGGTTTCAACATGCTTAAGCACTAAAGATGTGAATTTATTACGCACTCGTGAGCGCGAAAAATTAGCAGGATTAAGCTTAATACCCGCAAGTTTCAACTCTTCTTTGGCTAAGTCTTGTAAGGTATCGATGCGTTTTCTATCAAATAACGCCAGCCACTGGCCATCATTCGATAAATAACTACTCGGTGCAAGCTTAGCATCAACCACAGCAGCCAGTGCGGGCGATGGAGTTTGATAACCTTGATTAGCAAAACTGGGTGTGCAAACAGCTGCGCCAATAACTAGCGCAAAAAGCAGTTTAAATGCTTTCATGTTCGTTCCTTTTTCGTTTTTATTTTCGATTCTGTAAACAAGTAGAACATGTTTGCAGCATTTCATAAAGAGTTTAGGCCCTTTTGGCAGCCAATCAGTGACTTAAACAGCTAAATTACGCTAAAATAAAAGCACTCTATTCGCCACTTTTTGCTAATAAAAATGAAAAAATCGACAGGCAAAGTCACAATTTGGGATGTTGCTGAACAAGCACAGGTTTCAAAATCAACGGTGTCTTTGGTCCTTACCAACAGTGATAAGGTCAGTAAAAAAAGTAAAGAAAAAGTACTGGCTGCCATTGATAAGCTTGGCTATGTGTATAACCGCGATGCTGCAGCACTACGCAGCAAGCGCTCAAACCTAGTCGCGTTGGTTATAAACGACTTAACCAACCCGTATTCAGCTCAGCTTGCTGTTGGCCTCGAAAAACACATCTTTGAGCTTGGCATGCTGCCAATGCTGGTGAATATTGCGGAGTGTGTCGAAAGGCAAACTCAAGTGGTGAAAACCCTAAAAGAATACAACGTATCGGCGTTTATTATGTGTCCGGCACCGGGGACTGAGCAACAGTGGCAAGATGATTTAATAAATAGTGGTTTTCCGGTTATTAATATCATGCGTGAAATTCCGTTTTCAGCAGCGCCGTGTATTTTGCCTGATAACAAAAAAGGCACGCATATTTCGACCAGCCATATTTTATCGCAAGGCATAGAAGAAATTGCCTTTTTAGGTGGCACGGCAGAAATATCTGATTACCATGAACGTTTAAGTGGTTTTTTAGCTGCGCTTGAGCAATTTAATATCACTGACGAAAAACCGGTTATTCAGGCGCCGACAAACCGCCAAGGTGGCCGAGAAGCATTTAATACCCTTATAAAAAAAGCGCCAAATACCAAAGCCATTGTCTGTTTTAATGATGTGATTGCTTACGGCGCGATTGAAGCTATGCGCCAACACGGCCTAGAGCCGGGTAAAGACATTAAAGTTATTGGCTTTGATGACCTAGAAGATTCGCGCTTAATGCTGCCATCTCTTTCAACCATCGCCATTAATGCCGATGAAATCGGTAAACGCACCTGTCAGGTGCTAAAAGAACTATTAGATAAATCAACACCACCCGTTCGCACCTTGGTGGATGTTAACTTAAAAATACGAGATTCAAGTCAATGAAAAAAGTGTTAGTGATCGGCTATGTATGGCCTGAGCCTAATTCGTCGGCAGCCGGCACCCACATGATGTCACTCCTGCGCGCCTTTCGCGCAGAGAACTGGCAAGTTGAATTTGCAAGCCCTGCGCAAAAAACCGAACACATGGTGGATCTCAGCGAAGATGGCATTACCACGCAGGTCATTGCATTGAACTGCTCTAGCTTTGATGAGTACGTACAAGCGTATAACCCTGATATTGTGATGTTTGACCGCTTTATGATGGAAGAACAGTTTGGTTGGCGAGTCGACAAATACTGCCCTAATGCACTTAAAGTTCTCGATACAGAAGATTTACAGTGTCTAAGAAATGCCCGTCACGACGCTCATAAAGCAGGTAGAGAATTCAGCTATGGTGATTTACACAGCGATATTGCCAAGCGAGAAATCGCCGCTATTTTACGCTCAGACATCAGCTTAATTATCTCGCATTACGAGATGCAGCTACTCAATGACGTTTTCAAAGTCGATAACGCCCTACTTCACCACCTACCATTTTTGGTTGATTTACAGCATATCCCCACCAGCACCAAAGCATTTTCAGAACGTAAACACTTTATGACCATTGGTAATTTTCGTCATGCGCCAAACTGGGATGCAGTGCTGTACTTACAACAGATTTGGCCGCTGATCCGCAAACAATTACCCGATGCCGAACTCCACATTTATGGCTCTTACCCACCACCTAAGGCTACAGCGCTTAACAATCCAAAAACCGGCTTCTTGATCAAAGGCTGGGCTGATGATGCTTATCAAGTGATGGAAGATGCCCGAGTATGTTTATCGCCACTGCGTTTTGGGGCTGGTATTAAGGGTAAGTTACTCGAAGCGATGATCATGCAAACGCCGAGCGTAACAACTCCTATTGGCAGTGAAGGCATGCATCAAGATGAGCCTTGGTCAGGCGCAATCTGTGAAGATGCACAGCAATTTGCAGACGCAGCAGTGGCACTTTATCAAGATGAAGCGTTATTTACTCAGGCACAGCAAAATGGCCAGCAGTTATTGCAAAAATATTATGATAAATCAAAACTTCAGTCGCAGTTAATCGCTAAAATCACCGCCATTAGTGAGTCATTAGCGCAGCATAGACAGCAAAATTTTACCGGCCAAATGCTTAAACATCACACCATGCGTTCGACCCAATACATGGCGCAGTGGATTGAAGCAAAAAATAAGTAATTTTGCCGTAAATAACACTAGACATAGCGGCTTTTGTCGCTAAAATCGCGCTGGTCAATTTAAGCGATATAGCCTAGCTATTAGACTATATCTTATTGAATTTTGGTCTATCCTTAACTGAACAATTTAACCTTTGGTTCAAAACGCCTTTGAAAACCGCAACGTTTACTGAAAAACGAAAATTTATCGTGAAGCTTGGCAAAATGCTTCATAAATACGGTACACCTGCATACCGACTAGAAGCGCACTTAATGGAAGTTGCGACTTACCTCGGTTTGAAATCATCTTTTGTTATGTCGCCAACATCAGTGACATTTGTTATTTGGACAGATGGGCACGAAGAAGAGTACACCCATGTTGCGCGTGTAGATCCGGGCGATCATGACTTAGGCTCGCTGGCAGATACCGATGACTTAGTAAACAAAATGCTTAATGGTGAGCTGACGCTACAAGAAGTCGATAAACAGCTCGATATTATTTACACCATGCCAAACCCATATAATAAATTTATGACTGGCGTTGCGTTTGCAACCTCAGGTGGTGCATTTGCCATGTTGATGGGTACTAGCTGGAATGATGTATTTTGGTCAGCACTTATTACCTTAGTGGTGTATTTATTTGTACTTTGGTCAACACGCTCTAAACGTGTTGCACATATGCTTGAACCATTAGTAGCCATTGTATCGGCGATTATAGCCTGTGCTATTAGTGTCTATATTGATGCCCAAATTAACATACGGCTAGTGGTACTTTCAGCCATCATTGTGTTTATACCCGGCTTAGCGTTAGCCCTAGGTTTGGCAGAGTTAGCGGCAAGACATTTAGTATCTGGTACGGCTCGGGTGATGGACTCATTCATGCTGCTGTTTAAGCTCTATTTTGGCGCCTTTATTGGTATTGGTATTGGTTTTGCTATTTTTGGCCAAAGTGACTTTGTGCAACCCGAGCCTTTACCTAAATGGACGGCTTGGCTAGCTATATTCATGCTATGTAGCAGCCTAATCGTGATTTTTAGAACCAAGCTAAAGCATGCTGTTTGGTCTATTGCATCTGGCTTTATAGCGTATGGCACAAGTATTGGTTCAGCCATGTACCTAGACTACACATTAGGCACATTTGTTGGCGCATTAGCCGTGGGCGTTTTTAGTAACTTGTTTAACCGCGTTGTCAATGCTCCAGCCTCTATTGTAGCTATGCAAGGACTGATCGTATTGGTACCTGGTAGTAAAACCTATATTGGCTTGAACTCACTTATTGAAGGCCAAGATTTCGTTTATGCAGACCATATTGGCCAGCAAACATTTTTGATTTTCATGTCATTAGTAGCGGGTCTTATCTTTGCTAACGTCGCGCTGCCACCGAAAAAAAGTTTATAACTTACTAAGCCCGAGTTTCTCGGGCTTTTTGTTTTTATTTCACCTTACATCCCTGATTTTATTGCTGCTGTTTGCCTACCTGACTTTGCTTATCAATAACAAACTGATATAACTCTAAGTGCATGTGGTAAAAATAAAAAGGATTTATTCAGTGATGAGATTGGCTTGGCTGTTATGCAGCTTTTTCGCATTTAGTGCATTTGCAGAACCTCAGTGTGTGAACTGTCATCAAAGCCAAGTTGAAGACTGGCAAACATCCCATCATTTTCATGCTATGGAACAAGCCACTCCCGCTTCGGTGCTTGGTAATTTCAACGAACAAACCCTCGACTATCAAGGCCAGCAAGCGCGCTTTTATCAACAAGACCAACAACTATTTATAAGCATGCCAAACCTTGAGGGCAAGCTCACTGACTACCCCGTTTTATATACATTTGGCTATGAGCCATTGCAGCAATACATGTTTGATATGGGTCAAGGCCACATTCAGCTGTTTCCATTTGCATGGGACTCACGCAGTAAAGCAGACGGCGGTCAGCGCTGGTTTGTACTGCACCCTGAGCAGAAAAAACACGACCTATTTCATTGGTCTCAAAAAGGCCAAAACTGGAATCACATGTGTGCCGATTGCCATTCAACAGATTTCAAAAAGCAATTTGACCTTAAAACGAATAGCTTTGATTCAACTTATTCAAGCATTAACGTGAGCTGTAAAGCGTGCCATGGCGATACACAAGCTCATTTAAAATGGGCTGATGGCGATAGCAGTATTGCCGATAAGGGCTTTACCCATAATATTAAAAAGCAAACCCCACTGTTTACTCAACACGCTGATGGCAGTATGCAAAGCGTGCAGCCACTGGTAAAAAGCGAGCAAGTGCAAATGTGTGCAACCTGTCATGCTCGTCGCTCACAACTTGATGACCGCAAGGACCCACATAGTTTTTTACAACGCTTTCAAGGCTCTTTACTCACTCCTGAGCTTTATCACGTTGATGGTCAAGTGTGGGATGAAGACTATGTATGGGGCTCATTTTTACAAAGTAAAATGTACAACGCGGGGGTTACCTGTAGTAACTGCCATAATCCTCATTCGGGTAAATTAAAGCTTCCAGGGAATCAAACTTGTACGCAATGTCACAGCCAAGAGGTGTTCGATACGCCGAAACATCACGGTCATAAAGTGGCAAGTACTGGTAGCCAATGTGTTGATTGTCATATGCCTGCCACCACCTATATGCAAGTTGATGCAAGGCGCGACCACAGCTTTCGGGTACCACGCCCAGATTTAACATTAAAAACAAATGCTCCAAATGCCTGTAATAGCTGCCATGAAGACAAGACGCCGCAGTGGGCGGTTAGCAAAATAAAAGACTGGCATCCAAATTCAAAACACCTTGGCACTGCGCATTTTTCTGAGGCGTTTTATGCCGCCGATAACCGTTTACCTAATGCCTCAACCATGCTGACCAAGATCGTGCAAGATAAAGGCTTTCCTGACATTATTCGCGCTTCAGCATTAAGCCGTTTAGCTGCAAGCCCAGATAACAACGCTGTCGTTGCGATTGCTCGCTCAGTAAAAGACAGCGAGCCATTAAAACGCCAAGCAGCCATTGAAGCGGCCATGCCTTTTGATATTAACCAGCGCTGGCGCTTATTAAACCCGCTTTTAGATGATGAGCATTTACCTATCAGAGCCGAAGCAGCAAGAGCACTTGCAGGTATGTTAATTCAACCGTTCCCTACGGGGCTCAACGAGCAAGACAGCAAACGTTTAAATTCAGCCCTTGATGAGTATAAAGGCATTCAAGAGTACCAAGCAGAGCGTGGCTATTCCCATACCAATTTAGGTAATCTGGCGCTCACACTACAAAAGCCCGCGCAAGCTAAAGCACATTACCTACAAGCAATCAGTATTGAGCCTATTTTTGCTCCCGCTTATGTCAATTTGGCTGATTTATACCGAAATCAAGGCGATGAAAAAGCAGCACAAGCTATTTTAAAACAAGGCTTAGACGTTAACGCCCAAAGCGGCGATATTCATTATGCCCTGGCAATGAGCCTTATTCGCACAAAACAAAAAGACACAGCCCTTACACATTTACAAAAAGCCGCGCAGTTCGCACAAGAAAATGCAAACTATCAGTTTACCTACGCCCTGCTATTACAAGATTTAGGCAATATGCCAGCTGCAATATTAGCCCTTGAGCGTGCTTTTAACCTAACACCGAATAACCCAGATATCAGCTACAGTTTGGCGCAGTGGTATGTAGCAGAAGAGAATTACAGCCAAGCGCTGTTTTATGCCAGAAACCTAGCCCGCCTGGTACCGGGTAACCAGCAAATTGAGCAGTTTGTGAAACAGCTGGAAATGATGAATAGCATTAATCATTAATCATTAAAAAAGGGCCAAGTAGGCCCTTTTCAACTTAACTTATGGTTAATAATTAATGACCATAGTTTAGTGATTTTGCTTTTTCGATTGCTTCATTCACGTTAAGAGATGCAGACTCTTGACGCGGTGGGAACTCTACAAAAGATTGTACATGTTCGTTTAACTTAGCAATGATTGGCTGTAACAACCAGCTCTTACGCATGATTTGGTGGAAACCTGTTACTCCATCATAGTGCTCTAATGGATCTTTACGTAAGTTAAATAGTTTAGGCATGCTGTGAGTTACCATGTCTTCGTAATATAAACCATTTGGTTTAGTCGCAAAGTGCATTTTCCATGGGCCAAAACGAACTGCTGTAAGCTGAGACTCATAGTAATAGAAGAAATAATTACGTGCAGACTTATCCGCCTTACCTGTCCAATAAGCTAGGTTGTTTTCACCATCAATATAAACTTTGTCTGACTTTTTAAGTTTTTCTCGTAAGTTCTTTTCACCTAGAGCAGCAGCAACAGTTGGGAAAACATCTTCATGTGAAGAAATACCATTTAGCTTTAAGCCTTTAGGTATTTTGTTTGGCCAACGAACTAAGAAAGGCACACGCACGCCCCCTTCCCAGGTTGTCATTTTTTCACCGCGGAACTCAGTTGTACCCGCATCAGGCCAGCTTGATTGCTCAGGGCCATTATCACTGGTGTAAATAACTATGGTGTTATCAGCAATTTTTAGCTCATCAAGTTTATCAAGCAATTTGCCTACGTGGCCATCATGCTCCATTAAACCACTACCAAATACGTCTTCTTCAGAGCTAATGCCCGTCGCTAAATGACGGCTTTCTGGTTTTAAGTGAGTGTAAACATGCATACGGCTCGTTGCATGCCAAATAAAGAATGGCTTTTTGGCTTTAACTGCACGTTCCATAAAATTAAGTGAGCGCTCTAACACTTCTTCGTCAAAGGTTTCCATACGTTTGCGAGTAAGCGGGCCAGTATCGATGATTTTTCCATTGGCGTAAGATTCAATAACACCACGTGGGCCAAATTTTTTCACAAACTCAGGATCTTTTGGGTAATCCGCTTGTTCTGGCTCTTCAGATACATTGAGGTGGTACAAGTTACCGTAAAATTCGTCAAAGCCATGCTTTGTTGGTAAGTGCTCATCTAAATCACCTAAGTGGTTTTTACCAAATTGCGCAGTCATATAACCGCGATCTTTTAAAAATTCAGCTAAGGTAGGATCGGCTTCTTTAATACCTAGTGGGTTACCCGGTTGGCCTACCGTTGTTAGGCCTGTTCGAATTGGTAATTGCCCCATTAAAAACGCAGCACGACCCGCTGTACAACTAGGTTGTGCATAGTGGTCTGTAAACAATGCACCTTCGTTAGCAATGCGATCAATATTAGGGGTTGGGTAGGTCATACCATGCGAATATGCACTGAGTGAGATTGGCGCAACGTCATCAACCATTATGGCTAATACGTTTGGTTTATCTGCAGCTAAGCTTACCGTTGAAACTAAACCACAAATAGCCGCCGCTATTAGTTTTTTCATAAATCATCCCTTTTCATTAATAGTACCATTTGCTCTTGATAAGCACCTTTTAGTATAGATTAAAAAACAACCCAGTCTAGTCTCTAAAAACGGCAAAAACGATTTAAATCAAATTTACACAAAAATCACACAATTGTATTAAACAACTGAAAAACAATAGTAAAACAATACTTAAGTGCTTTTTGATAGCAACGTTTTATTTACTGAGGCCTGTTCGCTTTTTATGCTCGCCTTTGTCACTATTTTTATGCTATTTTTATTTTAGGAAGGAATAAATTGATGCCTCTTTAGAGGCTGAAGTCGAATATTTATTAAGCCAAAAGTATCTAAATTCAACTTAAATAAACTAAACATTTATTATTCAACCTTTTGTGTAAGGAAAACACATGACTTCTCTTCGGTTACCCTCTTTACTAGCACTTATGATTGCTGCTTCAAGCCATGCGGCTGAGCAAAAAGAAGTACAGGATATGTCAGATCCTCTGGCTGTTTATACACAAGCAGGAGTCGGTGTTACAAACAAAGGGCTCAACTTTAAAGTTGGCCAAGCATACGATACAGGTATCGCAACCACTGCTGGTATGAATGTTTTTGAAGTAAAAGGCATATATGGCGATGCGCTAGGCTGGGAAAGCGACAGCAAAACGACAGATTCTATTGATTCTTTTCGCTTTCGTAATTTCTCAGTTGACCTAACCACTACAATCGCAACGCAAATTGATGCTAACTATAACCTTAATGCCAACCTTGTCGCTGACGAAAGTATGGATGTTTCTTATAGCTTTATAAAAGCTTTAAAACCTATGGGGCGCTTTACGTTTTACCCGTTAGCTGGGGTGGGTGCATCACTCGGTGAAAATACCCTAGAAGATGACGGCAGTCGTGACAGCGGTTATTCCATTATGGGTGCTTATGGTTTAGTCGGTATGTACGCAAAAATAACCATTAACGATAAAATTTGGCTTAACTACAATCCATTTTGGCTAACAACTATCGGCGGTAGCGATAACTATAAAGATCACTACTACGGTCTAAACCAAAGCCATATTTTGACTCATGAATTTGCAGCAAGTTACCAAATTAACCCGCGTATGAATCTACGCTATTTCGCAAACTGGAATGAAAACGTTGACTTTATGGATGGCGATCATCGTCTCGAATTTAATTATCAGCTATAAAATTTGAAGTAACAAGAAACAACAAGGTAAGGGATTAAGTGAAAAAAGTTGTACTAATAAATATGCTTACAGCAAGTTTGCTAAGCACACAAAGCTTTGCATCAAGTTACGATGAATATGCAATAAAACCTGCAGAACAGCAATTAAGTAATCAACAACAAAAAGTTGATGAACCGATTTCATTTTTACCCATACCGACTTTTATTACAGAGCCAGCTGTAGGGCCTGGGCTTGGTGTTGTTGGCCTTTTTTTTCATGACAACGAAAAGAAGGCCAAAAAGAAGAAAAAAGAAGGCTCTACCCTACCACAAAGCATTAGTTTAGTGGGCCTAATGGGCACTAAAAATGGCACCAAAGGCGGTGCTGTTGGCCACATTACCTTTTGGGATGAAGACCGTATTCGCTATCAAGGGATTGTTGGCTGGGCGAGTATAAACCTTGATTTTTATACCTTCGACGAGATCAAGCTACTCACACCATTGTCGTTGAATATTGAAGGCCCAGCGGTGTTTCAAAACCTTAAGTTGCGCTATGACGACAGTAACTTCTTTTACGGCTTTAAACAGATTTATCGTAAGGTAGAAATAAGCTTAGCCGAAAACCCTATCGAAGATTTTCTGCTCGAAAACGATATTATCAAAGACCACCTTTCACTTGATGTAAATACGTCAGGTATTGGCCCATTAATAGAATACGATAGCCGAGATAACCCCCTAAACCCTGAGCGAGGCTTTAACTACAAGGCTGAGTATTTATATTATGATGAAGCTATTGGCAGTAAGGTTGATTACACCAGTCTAAAGCTTACCGCCTTAAATTACTGGCGTTACACCGATAAATTCAACTTTGCCCTGCGCATGCAGTATGACTCAGTTAACAACCGTGGTGAAAAGCGCTTACCGGTTTATATTCCGCCAAGTATTAGCCTTCGCGGTGTGTCTGCAACTCGCTATCAAGGTCTCGATGTATTTGTTACCGAAGCAGAAGCGAGCTATAAAATCACTCACAAAATAAAGCTCAATGTGTTTACTGGTATGGGCTGGGCAGCCGATAACTTTTCTGACTTATCGAAAGCTGAAACCATTGATACTGTAGGTGCAGGCTTTCGCTATTTAATTGATGAACATTACGGAATTAGTATTGGCTTAGATGTAGCCCATGGCCCTGAACAAAACGCAATTTACATTCAGGCGGGTTCTACTTGGTAAGATTATAATACTTTTTTAATAGCTCACCTTGATTTGTTCCCATTTTATTCTAGTGTTAAGAGTGCCGATAACTTTATAAGGATAATCATGAATAATATAGCAAAATTTGGTTTTGCTGTATTGACACTAGTTTTTGTATCGCAGTTAAGTGCTAATACGGCCTCAAAACCGGCCACAGAATATACTAAACAAGCTAATGCTAACGTATTAAAAAGCCTGCCTTTTAATGACACTCAAGACTTCAAAGATGCACAAAGAGGCTTTATAACAAAGCCCGACACCTTAACTATAAAATCAGATGATGGCACTGTAGTTTGGGATCTAGAGCAGTATAAAAAATTTGTACAACTTGATAAAGCAGCACCAGATACTGTTAACCCAAGTCTATGGCGAAACTCTCAACTCTTGATGCAGTATGGTTTATTTGAAGTAACCAAAAACATTTACCAAGTACGAGGATACGACCTTTCAAATATCACTTTTGTTAAAGGTAAAAAGGGCTGGATCGTTTTTGATCCGCTAATCTCCCCTGAAACAGCTAAAGCAGCACTGGATCTAATTAATAAAGAATTAGGAAAAAGACCTGTAACAGGCATCGTCTATAGTCATAGTCACATAGACCACTATGGTGGAGCACCAGGGCTTGTAACTCGGGAGGATGTGGCACAAGGTAAGGTCGAGATTCTTGCACCAGAGCATTTTACAGAACATGCTGTGTCTGAGAACGTAATTGCAGGTAACGCAATGAGTCGTAGAGCTGTATTTATGTATGGCGCATTATTGCCAAGAGATCCCAGAGGTGGCCTAAGTGGAGGTCTTGGAATGACTACTTCAACAGGGCTTGCAGGCTTGCTATTACCTACCAAAGAAATTAGTAAAACAGGTGACGTTGTTACTGTTGATGGTGTGAAAATGGAATTCCAAATGACGCCCGGAACTGAAGCACCAGCCGAAATGAATACATGGTTTCCTCAATGGAACGCTTTATGGATGGCTGAAAATACCACAAATACGATGCATAACATTTTAACACTACGGGGGGCTCAAGTTCGTGATGCTCTGAAGTGGTCAAGTTTTTTAAATGAAACTATTGAGCGTTATGGTGATAAAGTAACAGTTAAATTTCAATCACACCATTGGCCTTTATGGGATAATGGAAGGATCCTGCCTTACTTCAAGAAACAACGAGATATATACAAGTTCACACATGATCAATCCGTACGGTTAATGAATCAAGGTTACAATGGTGAGGAAATTTCTGAGATGATCACTTTACCTCCAGAGCTTGAAAATAACTGGGCTACTCGAGGTTACTACGGCACATTACGCCATAATAGTCGAGCTGTTTATCAGCGCTACATGGGCTGGTATAACGGCAATCCATCTGATCTCAACAATCTTCCTCAAGAAGCTGTTGCTCAAAAATACATGGAGTTTATGGGTGGAGAGCAAGCTGTTCTCAAAAAAGCTCAAAAGTCATTTGATAAAGGTGATTACCGCTGGGTTGCAGAAGTTATGAAGCATGCAGTATTCGCTAACCCAAGTAGCAAAGCATCTAAAGAGTTACTTGCTGATACTCTCGAACAATTAGGTTATCAAGCAGAGTCTGGGCCATGGCGTTCAGTCTATTTACAAGGAGCGTACGAACTTAGAAATGGAGTGCCAAGTACTGGAGGCACACAAACAGCAACTCCTGATACAATTCGTGCGATGACTCCAGATATGCTATTTGATTATCTAGCCGTAAGACTTATTGCTGATAAAGCGGCTGGTAAAGTATTAAGTATCAATATTGACTTTACTGATATTAATAAACATTACACCATTACAGTAGAAAATGCTGTTTTAAACTATACGACTAAACAAGCAGAGTCAGCAGATGTCACACTCACGCTCTCTATGAAAACGATGAATAACATTCAGTTAAAAGAGATAAGTTATGATGATGCTTTAAGTTCTGGTCAATTAGAAATATCTGGCGACAAGAAAGTTTTAGATGATTTTCTTGGCATGCTCGACAATTTTAATTTCTGGTTCAATATCGTTACCCCCTAGCAAATGCAATAAAAAGGCACGTGACCGTGCCTCTTTATAATGAAATACAATTAGAATAAAATCAAAACCAAACCCTAAAGATTGAATTAATTTATTTCACTGCTATTATCAATAGCTCAATAAATATTCAGGGATTGAACGGATGCATAAAAAAGTATCAACCAACCATTATCCATTCAAAGATTTTAAACCCCATGGGCTTGTCGAGTTTTATCAACGTGAACATGTGCTTTTAACGACTGCTACTGGGCCTTTCAACGAAGAGATTATTGACGCGCACTCTTTTATGCAAAAAGATTACATCAACAAGCTCAGCGCTGATTATGGTCAATGGTTTGAATTGGTTGAGTTTGAAAACTCATGCATGGCAACACCAGGGGCGCTTGAAAAACTAATGGTGTATTTTGTTGAGCTTCGACGAAAAGGCATCGCACCGGCCAAAACAGCTTTAGTGATAAAAGAAGGGCTTGAAGGCGGTAGTTTGCTTAGCGATACCTACTGCAATTTATATAAACGAGCAGGCATGGTAATGAATGTATTTAAGTCAAAAACAGCGGCCCTTAACTGGTTAGCAGAAGAGCCTGTGACTGAATTAGCCTGTTAACACACTATTTAATTTAAAAAGTGTTGCTCTTCTTCCCGCAAGGTCAACACTTCAACTCCCCTCTGGGTCTCCCAAACGCTTAGCTAAAGATACAGCTTAATTACAACTCAGCTATCATTTTAACAAGCGCTTGAGTTGTCCATTCAAGTTCATTGAATTTAATATCAGGTTGATAATAAAAGCCTTTTTCACGTGGTCTATTTACATAGACCTTTATCGGCAGAATCACTTTAGCAAAGCCTGAAGGTAAGGTTTCGAGCCTCACTTCCATGTAGGTAGAGTCTGTACTACTTGGTGCACCAACTAATTGTGTGTTTGCAAACAGCTTAAAACTATCCAGTGCATCTAGACAAGCGCTGGCACATTGCCCTGGCACAATCACATAAACGGGTGTAGTAAACTGACTGGCGTTTTTTGGCATTGCTTGTTGCTCTGCTGAGGCTACCTCGACATAAAATTGTTCACCCTTATCATAAGCCGCCAGCATACTTTCGTGGGTTGTCTTTAACCATTGATACCAAGGGCTAGCCGTATCATAGCTTGCGACTACATCGCCAAAATAGTCAGTATTACCTTTAGAAGTTCGCCACCACACTTGGGTATTTTTGTGTAACTTATAGCGGCCATATTTAAATTGTTCACTGCCCCAAAGTGCTGAGGCTATTTGCTCACTCCACATCGATGAGCCACCTTGATTATGGCGAAGATCAAGTACCACAGCTTTAGCTTGCATTAACTTATCATGTTGCTGTTCAATGGCGCTCAGCATCGTTTGGTAATCTGCTTGTTGCTGCTCATTGGGTGCATACGTTGGCATACTGATCCAAGCAATATCCTTTAAAGGCCAATTAAGTTCGATTGGTAACTTATCGCCGTTGTAAGCATTTTTAAGTTTTTCTTTGACACTATCAGGCCTAATACGCCAGTTTAACTTTAAGCTGTAAGTAGAGCCGTCAGCTTTTTCAAACGTGCAGCTTTCAAGTGGCGACAAAAACGGGTTTCCATCATCAACCGTTAGTCGCCAGCCATGGTTCCACCAACTACCGGGTTGTTCTACTTCGCCGTAATAGCGAAAAACACGCTCAACTAGCAAAGTATTAATTGCTGTATTATCACAGCTTACGAGCTTATCGCCTTTGGCAACCGTATCTAATTCACTGTAATACACTTGCAACGCATCCCCCCGCCAAACTGTTGAAAAGCCCGGCCAACTTCTTTGTGGCTTTAGTTCTCTAGGTAGGGTATCAACCGCTCCTGCATGACCATCTTGTAGAACAGTTCTAAAACGTGCAATAGCCGCAGCAAAACCTTGTGAACTATGCGCTTTTACAGCCAGCTTTAAGCCTTCTTGCTTTGCTTTTTCAAGCTGTTTAGCAAAGCCTGGATTACGTACATCATGCATACCAGGGTGATTGATAAGCGATAACCGATAAGCCGCTTCAACATCTTTTATAGCAAGTTCAGACCAATTAATTTCAGAATGAGTGACTGTACGACCCTCATCGGCGCGACATAGATTCACACCAAAAGGGCTAAAGTTTAGAGCTGTAAAGGTGAGTGATAAGTAAAGCGTCAAGCGTTTCATAAAAATCCATTTTAAATAATTATTATGTTTAAAAAACACCCTATTTAATCACTAAGGCATTGTTATGGCAATAAAAAGGACTTCACATGTGAATAGATTAAAAAAATTCATCTATCAGGTTTATTTTAATCGTTTGTCGATTTAGAGGGATTACTCTAAAGTTAACTCATCAGCGCTTTTAAGCTAAACAGCTTCACACCATTGATAGTGTTTGCGCTAACCGAATTGTTGTCACAAAAAGTCTAGTTTGTGTGTTCTCTGGGCTTTTTATATACCGAGTTACTGCGCACGCGGTAACTCAACCAAATTGTTGTCAAAAGCTTAGCTTGTGTGTTCTCTAAGCTTTTTTATTCTGAGTTACTGCACACGCGGTAACTCAACCACATTGTTGTCAAAAGCTTAGTTTGTGTGTTCTCTAAGCTTTTTTATTCCGAGTTACTGCACTTGCGGTAACTCAACCACATTGTTGTCAAAAGCTTAGTTTGTGTGTTCTCTAAGCTTTTTTATTCCGAGTCACTGCACTTGCGGTGACTCAACCAAATTGTTGTCGAAAAGCCTGGCTTGTGTGTTCGCCGGGCTTTTTTATGCCCGTTATAAAATGACTTGCCAATACGCTACATCAATCCACTGCCCGAACTTTTTACCAACTTGCTTAAAATGCGCGACTTTTTGCATATTATGCTTCTCATGCAAGGCGATACTTGCTTCATTAGGTAATGCAATGCCTGCCATAACAGCATGTACATTTTGCGTTTTTAACTGAGTAAATAGAGTGGCGTAAAGTTGGGTGCCAATCCCCTTTGTATGACTATCAGCATCTAAATAAACCGAGATTTCCACTGAGTGTTGGTAAGCTTTTCGTGCTTTCCAAGGTGTTGCATAACAATATCCAATGACATTACCTTCAGCTTCAGCAATCAACCAAGGTAAGTCAGCATCAAGATTAGCCTGTATTCGCTTGGCTATTTCAGTACCTGTGATTGCCTCAACTTCAAATGTCACCGTACTATTAACAACATAGTGATTGTAAATTGCAGCAATGGCATCACTATCTTCAATCCTTACATTTCTGATCATGATTGAAAATTCCTTACTCAACATTAATTAATTGGTTAATTAATAACAGAAAAGCAAGTTTGGAAATACATATACGCAAAATAAAAACGCCACTAGATGTGGCGTTTGGGTAGTTTCGACAACAATAAGAAATTGCTTTTAAAAGAAGCCCAGTGGATTCTCACTGTAACTTACTAATAGGTTTTTAGTTTGTTGGTAATGATCAAGGGCGAGTTTATGTGTTTCGCGGCCTATGCCTGACTTTTTATAACCGCCAAACGCAGCGTGTGCTGGGTACATATGATAGCAGTTGGTCCAAACACGGCCCGCTTCAATCTTACGACCAAAGTGATAAGCACGGTTCATGTTTCGACTCCACACACCTGCCCCTAAGCCAAACTCAGAGCTATTAGCAAGTGCTAACGCTTCGTCTTCATCTTTAAAAGTCGACATTGAAATTACCGGCCCAAAAATCTCTTCTTGGAACACACGCATGTCGTTAGTGCCTTTTAACAGTGTTGGTTGAATGTAGTAACCGCCGTTAAACTCATCAGACAGTTGTTCGACTTCGCCGCCCGCAAGCACTTCGGCCCCTTCTTGTTTACCAATTTCGATGTAGCTTAGGATCTTATCAAACTGAGCTTGTGATGCTTGAGCACCCACCATGGTTTCAGTATCAAGTGGGTTACCCCGTTTAATTTGTAGAGTTCGGGCAAGAACACGCTCAATAAATTGCTCGTAAATATCTTCTTGAATAAATAAACGCGATGGACATGTACACACTTCACCTTGGTTGAAGTACGCAAGTACGGCTCCTTCAATCGCTTTACTCAAAAATTCATCGTCTTTTTCCATTACATCGTTGAAGAAGATATTTGGCGATTTACCACCTAGCTCGACCGTCGAAGGAATAATATTATCAGCAGCACATTTTAAGATATGTGAACCCACTGGCGTTGAACCTGTAAAGGCAATCTTCGCAATTCGAGTACTGGTTGCCAGCGCTTCGCCCGCTTCTTTACCATAGCCGTTTACCACATTTAGAACACCTGCAGGCAATAAGTCACCAATCACCTCAAGCAGCACTAATATAGACGTAGGCGTTTGTTCAGCTGGTTTTAAAACAATACAGTTACCGGCAGCAAGGGCTGGCGCAAGTTTCCACGCAGCCATCAACAATGGAAAGTTCCAAGGAATAATTTGCCCTACTACACCTAGTGGCTCATGAAAATGATAAGCAACGGTGGTTTCGTCTATCTCACCGATTGAGCCTTCTTGCGCGCGCACACAGCCTGCAAAATAGCGAAAATGATCAGCCGCTAATGGCACGTCTGCTGCAAGTGTTTCACGAATTGCTTTACCGTTATCCCAGGTTTCGGCCACTGCCAGCATTTCTAGATTTTGTTCAATACGATCGGCAATTTTTAATAAGATATTGCTACGCTCGGTGACTGACGTTGTTCCCCATGCCGCTTTTGCATCGTGGGCTTTATCAAGTGCCAGTTCGATATCTTCTTTTGATGAACGAGGTACTTTACAAAACACTTTACCGTTTACTGGGCTAATGTTTTCAAAGTATTCTCCTTTTACAGGGGCAACCCATTGGCCACCAATATAATTCTCATACTGCGCTTTAAAGTTAACTTTTGCGCCTTCACTACCTGGATTTGCATAAATCATAATGTGTTCTCTCTTCAAATTGTTGTGTTTTATTTAGCATTGACTAAATTATGCGGTAGGTTATTGTTTAATGAACCGCTAACAATTGAAGTTAGCTCAGTTACTGAAAACACACTTGATTCCTAGTCCAGACTTTTTGACTATTTGTCCAGAATTTAGGACGACAGCGAGGCAACAATGAACACATCAGTTAGTAACAGAAGTTTAGATAAAAAACGACAACGTATTGATGTGCTTATTGAAAATAAAGTCAGTTTTGCGGGCGAACATGCCGAATTAAGTATTTACGACACCTATTTAGATGCCCAAAAAGTGGCCTTACATTCCACTGAATTATTATTTTGTGGCATGATCAGCGGTAAAAAAATCATGCATGTTGCCGACAGTGATTATCATGAAGAGTTTTTACCAAACCAATCATTTGTACTTGCCCCAGAACAAGGGGTGCTAATCGACTTTCCCAATGCATCTCTCAATCAACCAACAACCTGTTTAGCGATTGAAATCAGTACCGATAAAATAAGCCAAGTAGTTGATGCTCTAAATTTTAACCAGCAAATTACCCAGGATGACTTTTTCCAATATCAAGCCAAGTTAGTGCACGCCCAGCATAATCCGCAAACTCAACAACTGCTTGAGCGCATGATCACCCTATTTAGTGAAAATGAGCAACACCGCGATTATTTAATTGATTTATCGCTCAATGAACTCATAACCCGTCTGTTACAGCAGCAAAGCCGAGATTTAATGATAGCAAGTTGTAAGCAAGGCAAGCTCGCAACCCCATTAAGCCATGTAGTAAGTTATATAGAACAGCATCTTGCTGAGAATATTGATATCGATGTGTTATGTAAGATAGCCTGTATGAGCCGCAGTAAATTTTATCAGCAATTTAAGTTAGCCTTTGGTGTTACGCCCGCTCTTTGGCAACAACAATTACGCTTACAAAAAGCGTATAAACTGCTCGAAAAAGGGGAGGCGATTAGCCAAGTTTGTTACCAATTAGGCTTTAATAACCCAAGCCATTTTAGCCGAGTGTTTAAACAAACCTTTGGCGCAACACCTAAAAGTATCGCTAACCATTAAGTTCTGGATTGCGATGAGAATAAACACGATAGGTCAAGGCAAGTAAAATACAAATAGCACTTGGCACATAAAGCGCCGCAAAGCTCATTTTTGCAAATAACCATGCCCCTGCTAAGCCGCCAAAAATAAACCCTAAAATGATTAGGCCAAACAGTTTAGCCTTACGTTTATCAAGTGCCTCGCCACGTAAAACGCGACCAAACATAATACCTAAATCAGTGAAGATCCCCGTTACATGAGTGGTACGAACAATTGCACCACTGTAAGTTGTTGCTAAGGCGTTTTGTAAACCACATGCCGCAGAGGCTAAAAAGTGCCCGTAACCCGAGCCATTAAACAATAACCAAAGTGCGCCCAGTAAAAGCCCTGCTTCAATCAATAATGCCGTGTCGTAATGACGACCTAGTTTAAGTGCTGAACTATGCAGCAAGAACCCAGCAATACCAGACCCAACTAAAAATGACAGTAATACACCTAATAAATGTAAAGCATCAAGGCTATTGCCATGCATGAGATCTGCGCCAAGCAAGGTTGCAGTTCCTGATAAATGCGATACCGCTTGATGTTCAAAGCTAAGTAAACCAACCGCATTCACACACCCAGCCACCAGCGCCAAAATAAATGCGCCAATCTCAACCCATTTTGGTAACTTAGAAATCACTCACTATTCGCCTTATTCTCACACTCGTACTCATTCTTTTATGGTACGCCTATTTTTATGACTAAAAACACTTTTTTTCGACTCTTTATATGGTAATTTACCATTAAGTAAATCGATTAAGAACCTACAATGACAAAGCCAAAAACTTGGACGCTAAAAAGTATTGCCAAAGAGTTAGGCGTTTCAAATGCCACCGTATCAAATGCCTTTAATCGTCCTGATCAATTATCGAAAGCACGCCGCGAAGAAATTTTGGCGGCCTGTAAAAAGCTCGGCTATTTTGGCCCAAACAAGGCGGCGCAGTCATTACGCCGAGGCACCTTTAATATTGTTGCTTTAGTATTGCCAGACAGCGTTGAATATATGGTATCAGATCCGGTTGCTAGCAGCTTTATGCGCGGTGTATCGGCGGTGCTCGAAAAAAATGGCATTAATCTTTTATTATTTTCAGGTAACAACGATAACCTTAATAGCGTGGTCGATTTTGTTGATGGCTTTATTTGTTATGGTCGTCCTCGTAATAAACAACTTGTAGAACAGTTAAAACAGGTTGCTAAGCATGTGGTGACGGTTGACTTTAACATCGGTCGCGATGCCTCAGTAAACGTAAACAACCAACAAGCCAGCTTTGATATTGCCAAACATGCACTGCACAAAAATGATGATCGGGTTGCTATTTTAGGCCTGCGCTTACTCGATAACGACGTATTATGCCGAGTATACGAACATCATGAATTTGAAGCAGGTCAGTCGATTGCTCATCAACGACTGCGCGGTTATCACCAAGCAATCAGCGATGCTGGCATCACCCTCGGTGATGATAGAACATGGAATATTCCAGAAAGCAGTGAACGCTTTGCCAGCATTGCCGCCAAAGAAGCGCTTAGCAGCACACCAAGACCAAATGTGTTGTTGTGCATGAGTGATTTAATCGCCCTTGCCGCCATGCGCGAAGCATTAAAAATGGGCTTATCAATTCCTGAAGATGTCAGAATTGTTGGTTTTGATGGCATAGATGAAGGCCAACGATTTGTGCCAAAACTCACAACTGTCCATCAAAATAGCGAAGAAAAAGGCCGCATTGCTGCGACCTTGTTTCTATCGAAAGAGCAGCAAACAGCCGAAATCGACTATCAACTGCAATTGGGTCAAAGTAGTTAAGCTAAAAAGTCAGCCAAATCAACAATGTTCTGTTCGCCGTCTCGGTGATCAACAATGATCACTTCGCGGCTAGCGAAGTCAACTTTTAACTCGATTGAGCTGGTATCATCATGCCAGCTTAAACGACACACACTGCCTTCACCTTTCGCAATAAACTCACCGTTAAATGCTGGATGCTCATTACGTAATTGAATCAGCTTAATCAACCCTTTCACCACAGGTTTAGCAAGCGCAGCATCAATGTCTTGCGCATTTAAGTAAGGGCGATTGATATCACGACCTACATTGGTGCGGGCCAATAATTCCATATCGTTTTCACAAGCGAATAGGCCACCATAATAAACTTGTGGAATACCTGGCGCGAAGAACTGAATCGCACGCGCTAATAAGTAATCAAAGTCATCTGCACCCAATGCATTGTAATATGTGCAGTTAACTTGATATAAATCGACATTACTTGCTGCTGCACCAGTTGCTAGGCGGCTTTGCCCTTCACTCTTTTCATGAATGGTTTCAACCAAGTTATCAATTTCTGCTGCATTTAATAGACCCGGTTTATCACCCATTGGGCCTGCGTCAATGATGCCAATGCCATCATGGGTATCAAGTACCGTTAAACAGTTTCGCGGCGAAATGGTTAGCCAATTCAGTAAAGCTTGCGCATCATTGCTAAACAAGCTGTGTAAAATAAGGGGTGGTAAAGCAAAGTCATAAACCATATTTACACGCTTTGCGACTTCAACCTGAGTCTGGAAATGGCTGTGGATCTCGGCAATGGTTTCCATACCCGCTTCATTAGCTTGTGCCGAAAGCTTATTTAAATACTCAAAAGTTTCATCCAACATAAAGCAGTTTGTGCCAGCTTCTTTAATCGCATAGCCTGCCGCATCTAAACGAATAATATTGACATTATTATCAGCAAACTTGCCAAGCACCGTATTTAAATACTCGATACCCGCCGTTGATTTCACATTAATATCAATTTGGTTATCGGTAAATGTGGTCCAAAAATCATAGGTTTGGCCATCACCACACGCAATAGGTGTAAAGCAGCTACCCGGACGCGGACGGTAAATCGCTTGTTGCTCAACCTCAGACATGCCATTTGGGAATACATCGTCTTTAGTTAAAAATAAATCCCAAAATTCAGATTGCTTGCCTTTAGCGAGTACATCTTTAAATTGGAAAGATTGTGCTGAAACGTGGTTAACAATTAAGTCAGCCATAAGGTCATAGTTTGCACCAAGCACGTTA
>NZ_JBCFQE010000003.1:0-6135 GCF_038562745.1 Pseudoalteromonas sp. D15MCD-2
CGAACGCCTCGTTAGATTGGTACGATTCAGGTGCGCCCGCACCTAATATCGTTGCAACAAACCGTGATAACGGGCATGCACATTTGATTTACGGCCTTGAGGTGTCTATCAGAACGGCACCAGATGGCCGCAGTGCGCCACTTCGCTACGCAGCAGCCGTAGAAAACGCGCTGAGGGAAAAACTCGGTGCCGATATAGGTTACGCTGGCCTTATCTGTAAAAACCCCTTAAATCCACATTGGCAAGTCTCTACATGGGAACCGTGCTTGTATGACTTAGACTGGCTCGCTGATTATGTTGATTTGAGCGCCTACAGTGGCCGTAAGCGACTCCCTGACTACGGGTTGGGGCGTAACTGTAACTTGTTTGATTATCTCAGTACGTGGGCTTACAAAGCGATTAGGCAGGGGTGGCCAGAGTACGAACGTTGGCTTGAAGCGTGTTTAACCAGGGCAGAGGGTTACAATAAAAAAACATTCAAAGAGCCACTACCGCAGAGTGAAATTAAAGCTACGGCCAAGAGCGTAGCGCGATGGACGCATAAGAACTTTAGTGCAGCCGGATTTAGTGAGTGGCAAGCTAAACGGGGGGCTAAAGGCGGCAAAGTATCGAAAGGTGGTGGTAGGCCTACAGGTTCAGTGAAAGTAAATTGGGAGCTTTGGGAGTCGATACAGAACTTAAAGTCACAAGGTTATGCGCATGCAGCTATCGCAGAGGACCTTAAAATATCAGCAAGTACAGTCAGTAAATATGCAAAAATTGTTAAATAGCGATCGCGAAAACAAGCCATATCAGATAATAGCCCTCACGAGGGCTATTAATAAATTCAAATGTTCTTTATTTGGGCATTGTTGTTGTATCTTTTGGTATTCTTACCGTTGTTACTTGGACGTCTAGTAAGTTACCATCTGCATCTCTGTAAGTAGTAATATAGACAACGACTATTTCTGTTGGAGTTTCGTAAGAGGTTGATGTTGTTCCAACACCAGGAACGGATGATAGTGTATTTATTATTCCATTGTTGTTTATTATTCTCTTAGCATTAATAGGTATGTCATCCACAGGAATTACTTTTTCTATATCTCCGTTCGAGTTTTTAGCTACTACATGCCAGCCAGCATTAAGTTTAATAATTTCAGTACACTCATATGAGCAATTTATAGTTTTATTTTTTATATGATTTTCAACAGTTGCTGATGACACTGTGTGAGATAAGAATATAGATAGCGCAATACATATGGGTAAAAAAGTTTTCATTAAATAGTTCCTTAATTTTGAAAGAGAAATCCATTCACAAGATTAGCAGTCAATTATTGTAAATCAAGTTCAATAATACAGTTCATGCTGTGCGTGTAACTTTCCCGTGTGAAATTTTATTTAACCTTTGAATTGCAAGGGCTCTAGGTTGATCTTACAGTGCAACCTAGAGCCCTTATAATGCGATATTATTGTTGAAATGCTACCCTATTGCTAATGAGGTAGTGATGTTCAAATCACGCTATATCCAAGCGAATGGCCCGACGCATAAATACTGGTTAGTGTTTGACGTGGACAAACCGAATGCATCATTAGATTGGTACGACTCAGGTGCACCCGCACCTAATATCGTTGCAACCAATCGCGAAAACGGCCATGCACATTTAATTTACGGCCTTGAAGTGTCGATCCGAACAGCACCTGATGGTCGCAGTGCGCCACTTCGCTACGCAGCAGCCGTGGAAAACGCGCTGAGAGAAAAACTCGGTGCCGATATAGGTTACGCTGGCCTTATCTGTAAAAACCCCTTAAATCCACATTGGCAAGTCTCTACATGGGAACCGTGCTTGTATGACTTAGACTGGCTCGCTGATTATGTTGATTTGAGCGCCTACAGTGGCCGTAAGCGACTCCCTGACTACGGGTTGGGGCGTAACTGTAACTTGTTTGATTATCTCAGTACGTGGGCTTACAAAGCGATTAGGCAGGGGTGGCCAGAGTACGAACGTTGGCTTGAAGCGTGTTTAACCAGGGCAGAGGGTTACAATAAAAAAACATTCAAAGAGCCACTGCCACAGAGTGAAATAAAAGCCACTGCCAAGAGTGTAGCGCGGTGGACGCACAAGAACTTTAGTGCAGCCGGTTTTAGTGAATGGCAAGCTAAACAAGGGGCTAAAGGCGGCAAAGTATCGAAAGGTGGTGGTAGGCCGAGCTTAAACGAACCTTGGTTAGAGCTGGGTATTAGCCGCAGAACGTACTTCAGGAAAAAGAAAAATGGCCTAATTTAATGTGGCACTAAACAAGCCATATCAGATAATAGCCCTCACGAGGGCTATTAATAAATTCAAATGTTCTTTATTTGGGCATTTCAGCAAGTACAGTCAGTAAATATGCAAAAATTGTTAAATAGCGATCGCGAAAACAAGCCATATCAGATAATAGCCTTTTTGGCTTTTCTGATATCTTAGAGATATGTTTACTTACAGAGGTCTTTCTAATGAGCTTAGTTCAAATCTTGTGTTTAATTGTTGTTGCTCTGACATTCTTTGTTTTGTTTGGAGGTTTATACTTGCTACGTGGTTTTAAATTCAAAGACTAAATATGTTCTTGCTTTACGTCTCGTAATTTTCTTCGATGAACGAGTTTAGATATTCAGCATCGTTCTTCAATCTATTTATAAAATTGTTTCTTCTTTCAAGAGCGTTACCGTGATTTTTCGTTTTTTGTTTTGTGATCTTTACTTCTCGTTTGTAGTGCTCTATTAATTTGTTATTTTCAATACGTGTGTTCTCAACTTCGTCAGATTTACTTTTTATTTCTTGATAGAACTCGTTTAACTCCACTTTAGTTTTTGAGATTAGTTGTTTTTCAGCTTCAATTTCTGTTCGTTCCTGCTCTACTTCAAGTTCAGCTTGGGTGCGAGCATTTTCTAGTGCTTTATTGGCTAGCTCATTTGCACTTTTTACATCTGATAAGCATTGAATTTTTAATTGTTCATAATGTGAGATTTGGTTTTCAAGTTTAGCTTTTAGCTCTTTCACTTCTGATTCTTTGCTAACATCGAAGGTAATTAGGACTACAACACCTATGACTATCGCTAAAATTAGTCCGCCAATGATACTGACTGGCCATAGAGCAAAAAATCGTTCTGCAGTGGTGTAACCGTCTCTATAAAGCTCACCATTTTCTTCGATTAAAAGAGTTGTATTGCTGAGTACATCGACTGAATACCAAAGCCCCAAACCTGCTGCTATAATCACTAAAAATACGATATAAGTTGTTTTCATCGTAAATAAACCTCTGTAATTTCTGGGCGAAAATGACCGAGTTCCTGGCTTACAGTTTCAAGTGCAATATCGCGTGTAAAGCCTGAGTTTTGAAGCTCGTTCATTCTTTCTTGTGCGTAGCTATGGCGTAATCCATGTGCCCCCTCAGACCAACTAAGTGCACGGTTTGAGGCTTGAGTATATGAATTGGACCACTTTTGACCAGCACCAATCTCGTATTTCTGTTCGTAATGAACACCGCGATCAGTGGTTTGTTGCGGTACATCAAGCCTACGTTCTTCGAGTTTGTCGGCTAATTTATTAGGTATAAGGACTTCGCGAGTTAGTCCGCCTTTACCGGTAACGGTATAAATGACACCTTCCCTCCCTTGAAATTTACTATCCAATACAGGTCTTTCACTTGCTTGTTTTTCAGATGCGCGTGATAGCGTGTGTAACTCATGAGCTCTTAATCCTGCTGCATAAGCGAGTTGAGTGGATAAGGCGTGTTTGTCGGTCTGCGACTCAGCAATAAGCTTTACTTGCTCTGCCGTGTAAGCACGGCTTGAAAGTGCTTGCTCGTGTTCTGATTTGATAACAGGAAGTCGTTCACCTTGTTCAAGCTTACCTGTTACATGAGTAAGCATTGATTGAATCGCCTGGCGTTCCATATCAAGCGTTTTTTGCCCGATGTCCTGGCCTCTTGCCTCTAGGTATTGAATGGTAGTTTCAGGTGTTAGATCTCTAATTTCACCCTGTATACCAAATTCAGGCATGTTTTTAGCTACTTGTTCTAATCGCTCTGTGTAATTTAATAAGGTACGGACTGAATCTATTGCATCAGATTTTTGTAGCGCTTTTTCTACTGAGTGAGCTTGTTGCTCTGGTGATTTAGTGGCAAATCTAGCCATGATTTTTTAGCCAACGGTTTACGGTAGACTCTGCTACTTTGATAGCTTTCTTTTTTCTAAGCCAGCGTGTTAACTCTGCGATTGTTGCGCCGTGTTTGTGCATGGCAACTAGCTCTGTGTGGAATTTATCTAAGCGGCTTTTACGCTGTGTGTAGCTACGTTTTCTAATCGTTTTCGTTTGGGCCTTTAATGCTTCAACTTCAGCTACCGGATCAAAATCTGTCAAAACTTAAACCTCATTTCTGTAAGATTTACTGGAAACACTTATGTGTAACTCAGCGACAACTTAATGCCTCTTCGCCTTTGTTTTGCTTAGTTACTAAGCAAGGTGTTGACCGTTCTCACCTTTTGATTAACTTCGTTTTACGCCTAAGCGTCTACCTCATAATGAGTGAGTTTGGCAGTGTCTCTCTGTTTCTAATGAACTCCAGTTTTATTGATTAATGGGTTTAACATTTTCATGACTAACCAGTTATGGTGGTAGGGATACCGCATGAAACTCTAACTATTTAACCAGTGTTAGGTAATGCCTTTTAAGGCTGCTGGATTGCATCGAAGTTGCAATGGACTTTTTAAGAGCCTCTGATATTACAGAATGATTTTAAAATTATCAAATCATACGCATTGCGTGTAATTACATGCGTTAAATTATCATAAGCATTGCCCCCGCTAGGTTATACGAGCAAAGCGAAGTTGTACCTAGCGGGGGCGGAATTGCACAGATCTAGAATTTTCACGCTGTTTTTGGCAGGGGCTAACGCGCTGCGCTTGTTGGCTCACAAAAACGTTTAAAATCGCCCACAGGCGATTTTAATCCGTTTTTGGAGCTTGCAAAGCTGTGTCAGTAGAATACAATAGGTGTATATACAAATGTAAGTACAGGTGCGTTATGGCTACTATAAATATTCGTGTGAATGATGATCTGAAAGAGCGTTCTTACGCAGCGTTAGAAAAATTAGGAATAACGCCATCAGAGTTATTGAGACAAACACTGGAATACGTTGCACAAAGAGAAAAACTGCCATTCAAGTCAGTGCTGTTAACAAGTGAAGATGAAGCGCTTATTGCTTTGGCACAGGCTCGTTTGGCTGATCCAAAAGCGGGAGTAAAGGTCTCGTTAGATGACCTATGAGTTAGAATTTGATCCCCGTGCGCTTAAAGAGTGGCGTAAATTAGGCGCAACCGTGCGTGAGCAGTTTAAAAAGAAGTTAGCTGAAGTGCTGGAACAACCAAGGGTTGAAGCTAACCGACTACGAGAACTCCCAGACTGCTACAAAATTAAATTACGTCAAGTTGGGTACCGGTTAATATACCAAGTGCACGATGAAAAAGTGTCGATCCTTGTTGTTGCGATAGGCAAAAGAGATAAATCAGAAGCGTATAAAGACGCTGGGAAACGAGTTTAACCATTTTTTGGTACTTGCACTGAATCTGAGTGTGAACCGGGTAAAATGATACACTTTGTTGGGCACAAACGATGAGTTTGTACTGAGAAAACCTATTTAACATAAAAACCGGTATGGGCTATCGCCCCCTTTTTGATGGTTCAGGCGGTGTTTTTATCGAAAGGCATTTTTTGAGGTGTTTTGTAGTTCTAAAGGGTCCTTGCTCAGCCAAATCTTTTGGCGTAACCTAAGCCCTAATAAAACAAAACCCCGATATTCATTTCCAACTTGGCGGGAGGGTATGAATAATCAGGGTTCGAGATAATTCCGAAAAATCGAAACTATATAATCTCAGAGAGAATAATAACACATGGATCATACTTCACAAGTCAAAACCGCCATAAGCGCGGTGAGAATTGAATAATAGCGCACAACAGCTCTCACTTTTTGAGCAGCGTTTACCCAAAAAACCGTACCATACCGATGAGTTCGCGAATGGCTTAGCGATTGCGCGTGCCCAGAACGCGATCAAATCACGCTATATCCAAGCGAATGGCCCGACGCATAAATACTGGTTGGTGTTTGACGTAGACAAAC